>NZ_CP150265.1:1607500-2851666 GCF_037976325.1 Paenibacillus sp. FSL K6-3182 | reverse complement strand
CTAACGATTTTAATTATATCAACTCGATAAATTGACCCGTTAGCAATATATTTGTGTGCTTTTGTCATTCTATTGTTACCTTTCCAATCGTTATTATGTAATTGTGACTTATTTTGTTTATTGGTATTTTTTTTAGGCGGATTTGAGCGGAAGCCTAATTTTCACCCGTGTTCCCTCACCGATATCACTTACAATTTCAACGCCAAATTCCTCTCCATAGAGCAATACGATCCGGTCTTGAACGTTTCGAATGCCAATTCCAGAGAAAAAATGGCTGCCGCTGCTCGAGCTGTTGTCCTGATTTTCATGGTCATAATCCTTCATGCCAACCCCATTGTCGACGACTTCAATCACTAATGCATTATCCTCGCGCGAGAAAAGCACATAAATATGTCCATCGTTTCGCTCTTGGAAGGCGTGAAAGAAAGCATTTTCAATAAATGGCTGGATGATGAGCTTCGGTAAATGATACCCATAACAATCATTCGAAACAAAATAATTGACGACAATTTGCTCGCCATAACGAACATGGTTAATGAAAACATAATGTTTTAAATTAACGAGCTCTTGGGCTACACTGATTGTCTCGCTAATGTTGCTTACTGTATTTTGCAAAAGTGAAATAAGTGAATTGATCGTGGCTGCTGCTTTTTCCTTGTTGCCCTGCTGTACTAATATTTTGACGGATGCTAACGTGTTATAAAGAAAATGAGGATTAATTTGCATTTGCAGCGCTGAAAGCTCTGCATTGCGCTGGTCCTTCTGCGTCTGAATCAGCTGCTTAATATAATCATTTAGTTCATCCAACATATAGTTGTAAGCATTTCCGAGCTGCTTAATCTCATAGCTGCCTGTGACGTTAATATAATTATCGAAGTGATTGGCCGTAATACGCGACATTTGTCTAGCGAGCATCGTCAACGATTTCGTCAATCTTCTTGATATAAGAAATACGATAATAAGTGCACTGAAAACAATGGCAATGCAAATAAGCGCGACAGTCTTAAAATCAACCATCTCGCTGAGCACTGCTTGCTTATCGATTAAATTAACGAGGTAAAAATCATAAACCGGCAGATATTGAGAGAGCACCAAGTTGCTTTTCCCCATCACGCTTACATCTTTAAAATCTAATTTTTGCTCGTCAATTTCTTTGGCGTAACCGAGCAGAGCGTCTTCTTGTTTTCCTATAAGCTCATGACGATTGCTCGAAACGACCAAACCAGATCGATCTAATATAACGACATCATTGCCTCTGCTTGTGAAGCTTGAATAGAACCGTTTAAATTCACTTTCCTTTATTGCAAAATAAACAATGCCGTATTTTTTCGCACTCGTTTTTTCCATAAGTGCCCTTGATGCAACAATGATCGGATCTTCTGCAGAGGAGTCTGCCATGTTCTCCATATCCAACTGATAGATTAACCGTTTTGGCGCGACTAGCGTATTCTCGGTTAAGCGGCTGTTTCTTAGCTTCTCCAAGGAGCTCGGCCAATAATAGCTGTCTGTCGAATGGCTTTTGCCATTTATCCCTGTGATCGTAATGGTGACGGGGTACGCAGCGACATTGGACTGAATCCGTTTCATTTGCATACTGGCCTCATAATAACTGCCAACCGACGTAATAGCGTTTTTATCCGGCTTTGTGAGGAAACCTTTTATCGAACCATTTTGCAGCACATTATTGGAGGCGGTGACGATCGAATAGTTGAAGGATTCAAAATTCGCTTTAATTTGACTAATGATTTTGGAATTTGTAATGCTGAAGGTATTCATGAACAGCTTCTCTGACATTTGTATCATGACGGTAGAGGTTAGCAGCGATACCGCAATGATGCTTACAAGCGTAACCGTAAACATTTTTATAAATAGGCCGTGATATTTAAATTTGTCCAAAAAAACTCTCATAACCTAATCCCTCTTCTTGCCCAAGTATTGTTTTCTATAATGACTAGGCGACAGACCTGTCAGCTTCTTAAATACTTTCGTGAAATAACTGTGATCTGAATAACCAACCATGCCGCTAATCTCAGATATGGACGCAGCGTCTTGCTGCAGCAGCTCAGCCGCTTTCTCCACTCTGATTTTATTCAAATATTCACTAAAGCCTTCTTTATTATGCGCGGTGAAATAACTAGACAAATACGATGGATTAAAATGAAAATGCTTGGCGATCTCCGTCAGACTAAGCGGCTCAGCATAGTTCTCCCGAATAAATTGCAGCAGCAGCGTCATATTCGGATTGCTGCTTGCGGCTCCTCTCACCTGAACCACGTCATTCACTTCGTTAATAAACGCTTGTAAGATCGCAGCTGCCTCGTTAACATGAGATGATTCACCTATGGATTTGAAATAGGCATACTTCGTTTCATCTAGTTTTTTCATCGCGGGGTCCAGGCGGCCCAGTAAAATCGTTATATTGAAAATGACATTGCCTAAGAAGGACTTAAACTCGAAAACATCGGTTTTATATTGGCTTGAACAGCTATTCACATAATTGAGCAGCTCGCCAAACGCTTCATCGAACTGCCGTCTGTTCAAAAGCTCTGTAAATTGATTCATGTTGAAGACATCAATTTCATCCGAGGTTTTTGGAAGCTCGCCATGTACGATCAAACGATTGGCGGACGGAAGAAAGTAACGGTAGGAGTTTAATTTCAGAAAACTGTTCTTGTAGTTCGAGCCAAGCTGTCTCAAATCATCAAATGTCTCACCGATCGTCCATCCAATCTCATTCAGCCGCTCTCCCGACCAAGCAGCAAGTTCTCTGCCGGCTCTTACCAAGCTATGCTGCTCGCTTTGATCCATATTGACAAGTAGCGTAGCCATATTAGGTTCTACCGGCAGTGCAAAATAAACCGCCTGCGGACATTCGCTGCTGAGCACCGCTTTCATTTTGTCGACCCAATAGGAATCATCATATCTTTCTCTGCTCATGCTGTTCAGAGACTTCAAATCTGCCCCAATCAGCCGATAGCTGTTATGAGGAAATGCTTCTGCAAGGACATGGTCATCCACATCGATTTCGTAACCGGACATTAGCTTCTCAACAATATGTTTAACGGATAAAGCCTCGTTAGTTGATTCCATTAGCTTCAGAGACGGAATTTTTTGCGCCGTTCGTTTCACCGTGTCTAATAGCTGAATAGCTTCAAGCTTAGGTTTTAAAATATAGTCAACTACGCCGCTTTGAAAGGTCGATCTCACATAATCAAACTCGCCATAACTGCTCAATATGATGACTTCAATCTCTGGATATCTTGCCTTTATTGCACGAGTTAACTCTTCTCCGCCCATAACAGGCATAACGATATCCGTGATCACAATATGAGGCTCGACGCGCTCAATCAGCTCAAGCGCTTCTTTTCCATTGGATGCCTCTCCAACAATCTGGAAGCCCTCCTGCTCCCAATTTAACAGATGCTTAATTCCCTGCCTGACTAATAGTTCGTCATCTACAATAACAACACGACATGAAATTTCCATTCGTAAACCTCCGCCATCCCCGTCATTTTTTCTGTCAAATAAGAAGGCAATCATTCATAATAGATGCGAATAACAATATCTTGGTCATAATTCCCGAAACCTTTTCCATAAAGGGTGAGACCGCCGCGGCCCTGCGACGTATCATCCGCACTTATGCGGAATGTCCACTGCGAACGATTCCATGATACATCATCAATCGTCATATCAGAAATTTGCTGACCATCGATAAAGGAACCTTTTTTATTTATTCGAAGCACCTTTAATAGGCCATACTGATTAACGTCAGAATGCCACCAATCTGGTGAATAACGGCCTCTCATCCGGCCAAAGTCGCCAGGACTCGTCCACATGCCAAGCTTTTGCTCATTCAGAGTAAATTGAATATCTGACGGCCAATTCTCATTGACATAGGGTGCCTCTGATCCAATTTCAAATGATATTTCAATTTCCTGTACGACCTGATCCTTAAATAAATAATTAGGAATTTTGTATTCAACAAAACCTCTAGTGAACCATAAAATCCCTGCTTGAACACGCTCAGGGTCCATAAAATAAGCGGGCATGTCATAATGCCCGATCATCTTCTCCGTCGATGCAATGCCGCAGGTCGGAGCGGCTTCAATATCCGTATAATGACCAACCGGCATGGATACTTCCTTATATTTTGTAGAACTCTCTGCATATTTAGACAGTTTAACTTGGAGATACTCCGTCGACAAGGAGCAATATTTATAAGTCCCTCCATTTATTCTGCGCATCCTATAACTAACTAGGCCGGCATTTTGCAGCTTGTTGACGTGGGTGCTTACAATTGCACTGCTCAAATACAGCTCTGCAGCAAGCTCCTTTATATGCATCTCTTTGTTGTTCAGCAAATCAATAATTTGCAAGCGCACTTCGCTCGCAAGCGCTTCGTATACACGCAGCGAAGCTGCATCGGTTGATAAATACATGTGAAACTCACCTGCTTTTACAATTAGTAATTTAGTTAATCCTAAAGCAATTCACAACAATCGTATTGAATGTATTTATTTATTATGATAAATATTAGATATTAAATCAACAAATATGAATTAGTTAATACATTAATTCAACTAGGAGGAAAATTATTCATGTCTATGAAATCTACCATGCATATTGATAAAAACTTCACACTTTCCGCAGTCGACCCACGGCTCTATGGATCATTCATTGAGCACTTAGGCAGAGCGGTATACGGGGGAATTTACGAGCCCGGCCATCCTAACGCAGATGTGAACGGCTTCCGCAGCGATGCGTTGGAGGCCATTCGCTCTTTGAATGTGCCAATTATACGTTATCCAGGAGGAAATTTTGTATCCGGCTATAATTGGGAGGATGGCGTCGGGCCTAAATCCGAACGCAAGCGTCTTCTTGATCTTGCATGGTGGACAACAGAAACGAATGAAGTAGGAACAAACGAATTTGCAGATTGGGCGAAGCTTGTCGGCTCAGAAGTGATGATGGCTGTAAATCTTGGAACACGCGGCATTGATGCGGCTAGAAACCTTGTTGAATATTGTAACCATCCATCAGGGTCTTACTACAGCGATCTTCGCATTTCACATGGCTATAAAGAGCCTCATAAATTTAAAACATGGTGCTTAGGGAATGAGATGGACGGACCTTGGCAAATCGGGGCAAAAACTGCAGTGGAATATGGAAGACTTGCGAATGAAACGGCCAAAGCAATGCGCTGGGTCGATCCATCCATCGAGCTTGTTGCTTGTGGCAGCTCTTCCAGCGGCATGAGCACTTTCGCGGAGTGGGAAGCAACCGTGCTTGACCTTACTTATGATCAAGTGGACTTCCTATCGCTTCATACGTATTACAACAATAACGAAAACGATTCCTCCAACTTCTTGGCAAAATCGCTTGATATGGATCAGTTCATTTACAGCGTAACAGCCATTTGCGATTATATGAAGGCAAAGAAACGGAGCAAGAAAAAGCTGATGCTCTCGCTTGATGAGTGGAATGTATGGAACTCGATCGGCACAAGCCGAGCAGAAGAGCTTTGGCAAGTAGCTCCACCTGAATTCGAGGATGTGTATACACTTGAGGATGCACTGGCTGTAGGCTGTTTCCTGATTACGCTGCTCAAACACGCAGACCGCGTAAAAATGGCATGTATTGCTCAACTGATTAATGTCATCGCTCCAATAATGACAGAGACCGGCGGGCCATTATGGCTGCAAACGACCTATTATCCTTATCTTCACGCTTCCGTCTATGGAAGAGGAACCGTGCTTCATCCGATTATTTCATCACCGAAATACGATTCCAAGGACTTCACTGACGTTCCTTATTTAGAAGCAATCAGCGTTTTCAATGAGGAGCTAGGTGAAATTACTATTTTCGCCGTCAATCGTCATTTGTCCGAAGGACTTGAGCTTGATGTAGATGTGCGCAGCTTCGGCGATGTAAGCATTATCGAGCATATCGTTCTGGAGCATGATGACTTGAAAGCAAATAATACGAAAACGAACCCAAGCAACGTCGTACCTCATAACCGCGGCACTGCCAAAGCTGATAATGGAAACGTTAAAGCGATGCTCGGCAAAGCATCTTGGAACGTGATCAGACTTCAAAATAATAGAGGTTAATTCTGCCTCTCAGAATGATAGAAAGTATACTAAAAAAACCGCTGAAGCTATAGCTTCAGCGGTTTTTTTCTAGTGCTATTGAATATGAAGCATTCGCATTCGCATAGCTCCAGCTGGCGTCTCAACCGATATAATATCTTCTATGCGGCTCATCAGCAGCTGTCTTCCGACAGGAGAGAGGAACGAAATGTTATTCTGCTCCGGATCTGCGTCATGGGGATAAACAATTTTGAACGTATCTGAGGTAGCGTCATCCAAATAAGAAATGGTAACCTCGCAGCCTATAAATACGGTTGATGGCAATCGCTCATCCGATGATTTCAGCTCTTTCTCGACAAACTGTACATATTCGGTAATAAATTGATAGATTTGCTTACGCTCTGACTCCTGTTTGGGCGCATGTGCATCAAGAAAAGCTTGCTTCTCTTCACCCAAAACTACGAGCTGAAGCCTTAGTTGATCTCTAAGGGTATCTAAGGGGAGACTATGGTTCATAGTATACTTCACCCCCTAAAGACGTATTGCGCAGCGGCAAGGTTTGGA
Organism: Paenibacillus sp. FSL K6-3182; assembly: GCF_037976325.1. Lineage (NCBI taxonomy): Bacteria > Bacillati > Bacillota > Bacilli > Caryophanales > Paenibacillaceae > Paenibacillus > Paenibacillus sp. FSL K6-3182. The sequence continues at coordinate 2,845,013 of NZ_CP150265.1, read as the reverse complement.
CGATGATTCGCATCATTTGCTGCTTCCTCCTTATAAAAATATAGGCCTCTAAGAGTAGAGGCCTTGCTCCCATATTATCAGACTTCAATCAGAAGTCCAATCTCTAGTTTTTTTTGATCGAACCATTGAATTAACCTAGCGCTTCTCTATCCTCATTTGTCTCGCAAGGCAGTGGCACAAGCATTGTATAAGGGAGTTTCATATTGTATAGAAGACTACTAGGAAAGGAGCTGACAATATTGTCTTGCAGACCATTTTGTCCGACAGTCCGGGTATATGATCCTCCAGTAACGGTTACCAGAGATGTTTTCCATCCACAAATCGTAGAGGTAGTTCACCAAGTAAACGTTGTTACACGTCATCACTGTGTTCCTTGTGAAAAACACCTTTATCAATACTGCTATGTTGATGAAAATCAAGTAGGTGGCGAACAAGAAAACAGATCAAACCGTTCGCATAAACGCCATAAAAGCGAGAGATCCTATATTTCGAGAGCAAAAAAGAAAAAATCAAAAAAATAGTTGAAAGACAAAGAGAGCCTTCTTTCAGAGGCTCTCTCTTAGTTCACTTTTACATAGAAATGCGTATTTAAGGTGTTGTAGCATCATCGTTTGTTATGGCATCATCCGTCGTATCAGGGGTGTTATTGGCGCCGTCTTCAATCACGTTGCTGTTGCCATTGTTATTAACATCCTTATCATTATTGCAAGCGGAAGCGGTGAAAATAACAACGATGCTCATCATCGTTATCAAAAGCAATTTATTAAGTTTTTTTGTAGGTTTATTCATGCTCAGTGCTCCCTTCAGCTTCGTTTTATGAGTATTCTTAAATAATACTTACCCCGCAGAAAATAATTGAATCAACAAAAAAAGACCGGAATCGGTCTCTTTTCTTTGAAATCGCCTATGAAAACGATAGAGAGTCAATAAAATGATCCTTTGCGCATCTCAGTAAAATGAAATAATCCAGATCGATGATTCGATTCTCTTACCTTGTCGATCATTTCGCACAAGCTTACCATCGTATCCGTATCTCTTGTTGATGAAGCGATCTGATACAGCGTGTTAAAGCTTCCTAATGCATTCTCTTTATTAACTGCCCCGCTCTTCAAATTACTTAACACTCGTTCGCTCTCACTGTTAATGAACCAAACTATCCGCTTTCTGAAATTCGAATTAGTCATGAGCAACCCTCCGCTGTCAATAAAATAGCACCTGTTTAGTATAGCTTCATGAATAATAAAACGTTGTCGAAGTAAGAAGTCGAAAAAAAATATTTCACAACAAAAATCCCGCTCCTTCACGGTTAGTGAGAAGAGCAGGAATATTGTCATGCTACTATAAGCATATATTCGTTCTAAATGATGTATGGATTCGCTCCTTCAAACAAAAATAATTATATAAATTTATAGCTAACAAAAGCGAGCTCGCGGCTATCCGGCGACCAAGAGTTCACATTGATTGTGCCCTGACCGCCAAATAATTCAGCAATGACAGCATGTGGTCCGCCTTTGCTTGGCATTAGACGAATTTCAACATCTTTATTGGCAGGATGATCGTTCGGCTCAACATCACCCTTGCGGTAAGTAATATAAGCAACGGATTCACCATCGGGAGACACATGTGGAAACCAATTATTGCTCTCATCAAATGTCATTTGAGTCTGCTCGCTTCCATCGACGTTCATGCGCCATACTTGCATCAAGCCAGATCTTGTCGAATTGAACCAAATATGTAGGCCGTCCGGCGAATATTCCGGTCCATCATCTAGACCAGTCGTATCGGTCAGCTGTGCTTCAATCCCGCCGTGAGCCGGTATCGTATAAATGTTGTACTGACCATTCCTTTCTGCACAGTAAGCGAGCGAGGCGCCGTCAGGAGACCAACCGTGCAAATAGCTTGGTGCTAACGGTGTAATTAGGGCAGGCAAACCTTCAGATAATGAAAATATATAAATTCGTGATTTTCCATCTTCCTGCGTATGATGGCTTACCGCTAATTGTGTATTGTCAGGTGACAATACATGATCATTGTTGCAATGATTGGCATACCCCGATTCGATCAGCTTGCTTTCCCCAGTTGCTAGCTCAAAGGTGTAGAGCAAACCTCCGCTGTTATAAATAAGATGGTTGCCGTCTTTGGTCCAGTTTGGCGCTTCAATTAAATGATTAAATTCAGCCAAAACTTTGCGTTCGCCAGTTTTCACATCGATCTTTTCAAGCAAACTGACTAATGTGCGCTCTTCATTATTTCGGGATTCTTGTGCAGCTTCCATCTCATATCTACCGCCTTATATAAGTATAATTTCTAAAATCTGCATTCACTTCTATCACGGCATCCCTTTTGTGAACACGTGTTTATATATGTTAAAAAATAAATCCTATTTCTTAAATAGGACTTATTTCTATGTTGTTTTGAACATTATGAACACGCGTTAACAGGTACATCATACACAAAACGTGAAATCGCTGTCAATCCTTTTTACTCTCAAACGCCTTATTTCATTACATCATCTTTCTCTTGCGTCTTCTTATATTCCAAATAACGCATAATGGCCACAGGCAAATTCAAAACACCCATTGCCATCATACTGTATATCGGCCATAAGTCTTGGAAAGTAGGCATATGAACGCCGTTGCCAACAGGTCCGGTTTTGGGCTGACTCGCATCCCATAGCGCGTACCAAAGAAAACACACTGACATTACGATTATAAGAACACATGTGACAATGTAAATTACATGCCTAGTCATACCGTCATTTTCTCGCCTGGTTTCAGAACTTTTCCGTTAATCCCTCTGTCTTGCAGCTGCTGCACGAAGCTTTCAGCCTCTTGGCGAATGACAGGAAAAGTATTGTAATGTACAGGCACAACCAGCTTCGCGTTATACCATATTGCCGCTTGCAGCGCATCATCTATCCCCATCGTATAATGATCGCCAATCGGAATAAAAGCGATATCGATCGAATGACGGTCACCAATCATTTTCATATCGCCAAATAAAGCGGTATCACCTGTATGAAGAACATTTAGTTGTTCCATATTTACAATGTAACCGGCAGGCATGCCACCGTACAAAATGGTTTTGTCCTCTTCGACAACGATCCCTGAGGAATGGAACGCTTGTACCATTTTAGCTTTGGCAAATCCCAAATCTAACGTTCCGCCAATGTTCATGCCGATCGTTTTTACACCCTTCCATGACATATAAGCCGCGAGCTCCGGGTTCGCCACAACAGGAGCATCATTGTTTAATGCAATCTGATCCGCATCTAAAATATGGTCCATATGAGCATGAGTGAGGAGTACGGCATCCGTCTTTATCTCCTCCGCTTTCGTAGTAGCAAGCGGATTGCCTCTCAGAAAGGGATCGATAATAAGCGATTTATCCCCCGCGATCAATTGAATACAAGAGTGTCCATGATAAATAATATCCATAAAAACATCATCCTCCTTCGTTTTAGTTGAAAGCTTGGGCTTGCTTTACGTCTCATTATATCGTTATTCTTTTACGCGTGCGATCACTCGTGCTATGGATGAGTCCGCTTGAATAAGGAGCGGCAATGCTATAATTTCAAAAGCTTGAATGCCAATCAGCCGCTTCACATTCGCTAAATTTTCTATAATAAAAATATTGCTGCCAAACAAGCTTTTATGAATCGAAAAAGGATAGCGATCAGGCGAAGGTGTATCTAAACCGATCATTTTCACCTTTTTTCGAATAAGCAAATCAACAAAATCGGCGGTCAAAACCGGATAATCGCTGAAATAATAAGGTTTCCCATAAAAATCGCCGTGCCCAGTATGTAAAATAACGATCTGTCCCTCATGAATACGTGTTTCGTACTCTTCTTTGTAATCGACTACTGCAGCTCCAGTTACATCCAGCAGCACGCCATCTCCAACAAATTGCTCGACTGAGGTTTCTGTCATATATTTCTGAATGTCCAATAAGTGCATCGGGCCGTCGATATGAGTGCCTGCATGCATATTAATCGATAATTGGTGGTTATTGTACCCATCACTTTGAAAATGACTGCTTTGCACCAGAGTCGTCTCTTTGTGCCCCGGAAATACCGGCATCCCTTCATGAATCATATGCGTCAAGTCTATGATCATACTGCCACATCCTCCTGCATGAATTGTCTTTATCTTACATAAAAACTATATCATATCAGAGTTGATTACGAAAATGAGCTTTAACGGCAGGGAGAGAAAAAATCCAAATTGGACTTGGCGTAGAATTGATTTGATTTAGAACAAATAACGAGGAGAGTGAAGCATAAGCTTGAGGTTTATTGTTATATTGTTAAATTGAAGTTTGCAGGTGTGAAGCTTTAATGCCCAGCGATATTTTCATAACCAATTGTTTCAATTGCTTCTGCTGAAGCACGGCTTCCTTAACAAAAAAAGCTTCATCACGAATCAATGCTGCAAGTGTATCCATCGCTGCTTTGGCTGCAAGGAACTCATCTTCAAGCAAATAATAAGCCGCTTGATAGGCATATGTTTCATGCTGCTTCAGGATGGATGCTTTCCATTGCAGCTCACCATTTCTTATTACTGTCGTATTCACAGCAACTATTCACCCTCCTGAAGTACCTTTTCCACGCGTTGTATGGATAAATTAACTATACACAACACCCCACCATCCACCTAGTACCATGTTTCTGTAGTACTTGACAAACGTGAAGGAAGATTAAAAAAAGGATGGCCCCTTCAAATAAGGAGCCATCCGCTTAAAATCTATTATGCATTAAGCCAAAGGCACCCGCTTAGCTAAGCTTTCAAACTTAATCAAATGCGTGTTTACTTGTGATTGAATGCCTTGTAAATATTTAAGTGTCGCTTTGTTCTGTTTTACCAAAGAAGGGTTTTCGTTGAATGCGACAGCGTAATGCTTCATCACTTTGCCCTTCATAAACTGAATGGTTGAGAAAGTACCATTTTTCCATGCTTCCTTCATCTTCACATTCGTACCGATCACTTGAAGATTCATCGTTGCATCTTTGTAGTTAAAGCTATATGCTGGCTCATCTTTCACATGCAATACGGAATATCCTGCTGTGAATTTGTCATTCGTAAACTGACCGAATTGGATCTTATGAGATTGTACACTGCCATCCGAGCGGATAATCTTCGTATTCAATGAACCATTGCCTGATTTAATATCGTTTTTCCAAGCGCCATCGTATGTAATTTCTGTGCCTTCGCTTGTAGATCTGCTCACAAATTTACCAAGCCCGCTTCGTTTGCCGTCCACCCAATCACCTGAATACGTTTTTGTTTGGTACCAGGACATTGTTCCCTTTCCATGCGGTTTGCCGTTTTTCAATTGTCCGTAATAGACGACGTTTTTTGAAATTTCAAGATACTCTTTTTTGACAGCGGCTTCTGCGGTGGTTCCTCCACTTGTTCCTGCAATAACAACGGCTACCAGAAACAAACTTAGCATAAGTGAACACATTTTTTTCATTGAACATCACTACCCCATTCTTTGTTTGTTTAAATTCATTCTATTAGGCTAATACACACCCTATGCGAATTTGAAACATTTCCCAAAAATAAGGTTCAGCTAAGCGGATCATTTTCTCTTTTCAATCCCATTTTATTTGATGGATTTCTACTGAGCAGCATCTCTATCCTCAGTAATAATCGCATAAATCGCATGGTCTTCCCAAACGCCATTAATTTTCAAATATTTAGTGGAAAGTCCTTCGAATCTAAAGCCAGCTTTCGTAAGGACTCGGACTGATGGCAAGTTTCTTGGCATCACTCCAGCTTGAATACGATGCAAGCCGATTTGATCAAACGCAAATTTGACACATAATGATACGGCTTCAGTCGCATAACCTTTGCCGTTATGCTCTTGATCAAGGAAGTAACCCAGATACGCATTTTGAAAAGGGCCTCGCGCGATGCCTGATAATTCGATTCTCCCTATAAGCTTATTCGACTCGTTAAGAAACACGCCAAACACAAAACCTTGATCATTAGCCGCAGCTTGCAAGCTTGATTCAATCATTTTTTTCTGTTCTTCGATCGTAAAATAATGCTCTGGCCTTATAGGCTCAAATGGCTGAAAAAATTGAAAATTCCTTCGTCTAATTGCAAGCAGCTCTTCGGTATCCTTTATTTCTAATGGAGACAGATATATTTTCTCACCTTTCACAAACCATCACTCCTAAGCTTTTTATTTGTGTATGAAATGCCATTTTCCGCATCAATGCAATACTCATTATACTCATCTTTATAAGCATTGTAATTTTTTCGAAAAATCTGTTTTAAACTTGCATACATTTACAATTTACAAACCATAATAACCTTACATCCCATGAAGGAGTGATAAAACATGAGCAGAAGAAGTTCGAATACTTTAGTCGTACCGCAAGCAAGACAAGCCATTTCTCAAATGAAAACAGAGGCAGCACAGCAATTAGGTGTACAGTTCTCGCAAGATGGTTATAACGGTAATTTATCGACTCGTGATGCAGGCTCAATCGGTGGATATATTACGAAGAAGCTCGTCCAAATTGCTGAACAACAATTAGGTCAACGCAACTTCTAAACAACAGCCAAAGGCCCTCCGCTTTGTGGAGGGCCTTAACTACGGGGTGGTAAACCATGAATCAACCATTATCCATGAACTTATATGATCAAGTAAACCAATATTTCGAAGAAAGCTCAGACTTCGTCAAAGAGGAATTTCTCATTCATAACAAAAAAATTCAACTTTGCTATTTTGAATCTCTAGTAAACATTAATGAGTCTAGAAACTCTTTACTTCTGCTCGAACCCTATGCCAATGAATCGATCAATGTTTTCGATCAGATTTTTTCTACTTTTGGAGGGGCTTATGTGAAATCTCTTGATGAGATCGCACAATCATTATTACGAGGGAGAATTGGCCTTTTTTCTGAAGACGGTTCCACCATTTTAATGCTTAATTTATTGCATCCGCAAATCTCCCGAGCAATCAGCCCCCCTCAAACTGAAAGTGTACTATCATCATCATTCGATGCGTTTACGGAAGATATCAATACGAATATCGGCATGTTGCGATCCAAAATAACAGCTAATCATTTAATCGTCAGTTCTTATTCAGTAGGCTCGTTTAATCCACGCCAAATCAGCATGTTTTACATAAAAAGCAGGTCTCAAAAAAAATTTGTAAACCATATCAACTCTCTTTTGGAGAAACATAAAGATACTGAAGTTGAAAGCATTCAAGATTTATCAAAAATGCTAGGTCTGCCAAAGTACAGCCTTGTCCCTCCATTCCTTTCAACTGAGCTTCCTTCAGAGTCCGTTCGGCATTTAATGGAAGGCCGTATCATCATTTTTTTGGATCATCACCCCTTTGCAATGGCTATGCCTGGTTTTGTGACCGATCTTTGGAGTATGCAAGGGGATCGCAACTATCCATTCGTTTATATGATTACCATACGCATGGTACGGATTCTCGGATTGTTCGTAAGCCTTCTAGCACCAGGTCTTTATGTTGCCTTGGTCGCGGTCAATCCAGAGGTTCTTCGTATTCAACTGGCTTTATCTGTGGCACTAAGCAGAGAAGGTGTACCTTATCCCGCACTCGTCGAAGCTTTGTTCATGCTTGGCATTTTGGAGATGGTTGTCGAAGCGAGCATAAGACTTCCAAAGAGTATAGGACCCACCACTACGATGGTAGGGGGAATTATACTTGGCCAAGCCGTTGTTCAGGCAAAATTGGTCAGTAATTTATTGATCATTATTTTAGCTGCGACAACAATCGCCAATTTCACGTTAGTCAGCTACCAAAATGCGTATATGATTCGAATCCTAAAATACGTTGTTTTGTTAATCAGCGCGGTTTATGGCCTGCTAGGCACGCTCGTTGGGGTCGTCTGGATTTGTTTTTACTTATCAAGTATGACTACTTTCCACTACCCGTATGTGAACTCGAGTATAAAATCTGGAGGTTCTAATGAGTAAATTCGCACCATTAACTACATTTTTTTTAGTTCATATTGCTACCATTCTTTTAGTTTTCCCTGAAAAAACGATCGCGTCTACAAAAAGCGGTCATTGGGAGCCTATTTTAATCGGATTTATGTTGGAATGGATCTTAATGTGGCTGTATCTAAAAGGTCTTGCTGGTTTTCCAAAAATGGATCTTGTCGATATTTTTAATAAAATAACAGGAAAATGGGCTGCACGCTTCATTCTTGCCCCGTTGCTCCTGTTCTTCTTTATCGATGTTTGTGTCATTCTCCGGGTTCACTCCGAAATGCTGACCGTGACCTTCCTTCCAGAATACCCGCTATGGTCACTTGCATTATTGGTACTCGTGCCTCTATATGCGGCTTGGAAAGGAATTCTTACGATCATAAGAGCAACTCTTATTCTTTTTATCATTTGTATGCCTGTGACGCTCTTTTCATTTTTCACTTCATTTGGCAATTTTGATTTAAAGAATGGTTATCCGCTGTTTGATAAAACCTTTTCTTTCATGACCAGCGCTGATTTTTACTCGAGTTTTATTGCACACTCTGGATTTTTGTTCTTAGGATTTATCCCTCTCTATAAATATCCAATATTAAAAAAAAGCAAATCCATTTTTTTAACTTATGTGAGTTTGCTATTTTTTTATATTGCTCTCGTTTATATTCCGCTTTTTATATTCGGCCGCGAAACCTCGTCTCGCTTTCAATTCCCAACCATCATATCCATGGATTCCATCGATATCAGTTGGATTATGTTTGATAGACTAACATTATTTTTTATTACATGTACGCTCATTTCTGTTTTTGTTTATGCTGCTCTTCTACTTTGGATGATGATCCAATTAATTCAAAAGCTTTATCTTATTTCCTCTATACCCGTCATCGTGATCATTCTCGCTATTTCAGTCGTTGCGCTTGCAGGGTTTCTTCCCACTTGGAATTCTGTTCAAGTTCTCATCAATATGGATACATGGTTCCGCTTTTACTGTATTTTCGCGATACCTTTAGCTATTTTCATTATGGGTATGGTAAAGAGGAGGAAGCTGGCATGAGATATAAGCCTCTTATTGCGTTCATATTATTATGCTGCAGCTTCACCGTATTAGGAGGCTGCTGGAATAATAAAGACATTAATAAACGTATGCTGCCTGTCATTATGGGAATAACGGAAGGCCAGGAGGGCAATGTTCAAGTTTTTTTACGCATTCCAAGCCAACAAAACAACACAACAAGAACGCTGCAAGCAGAAGCCAAATCCATCGACAAGGCCATTGATATTCTCCGAACCCAGGCAGAGGAAAGTGTTGATTTATTGCACTTAAAGCTGCTGCTCATAAGCGAAAATACGGCAAGAAAGAGCATTAAAGATGCCATCGAGTTTGTTATCCGTTCAAGAGAAATTTCACCGAAAGCATTAGTCGCTATTGTATCTGGAGATTTCTCACAGCTAATGTACGATAAGAAAAAGGTGAATATCGGTTTATCCGCTTATGATTTTTTTGGCAAGGAGTCTGGTTGGACACCGAATATTTCCATTATTCACATTTGGGAAGCCTACCGCGGAATGTATGTACAAACAGAGGATACTGCAATCCCAATTATTGCGAAAGGGGTTACTACGCCCTTCATGTCCCTCGGTTCTGCCATAATGAACAGGGATCGTATGGTCGGGAAAATGTCAATTGAAGAGACTCTGATTTACAACCTTTACCAAGGCCAATATTCAGGAGGAACGGTTGAACTCATGAATAATGCAACCGTTATGATCGATAGTGCTCGTGTTCACAATGAAGCGAGTTGGTCTGGTTCCACTCCAAACATCAAGAGCCATATGAAACTAATAGGCGTTATTGAAGAAGAGAAGGGAAACCCTACAAATGCAGAGGTTGAAAAAGCGCTTGAAACACTAATGATAAAGAGATACTCTAATCTACTCAGCAGACTTCAAGCTCATAAATCAGATATATTGGGGCTGGGACAATATTACCGCAATAAGATGACGGAGAATCAAAGCGAAAACTGGAAAACAGTATGGTTTCCAACGTTAAAGCAAGAGTTTACCGTTAATGTGATCATTAGAGACAGCGGCGATATCAAATGAAGCAATAGATGTCATTTGACCAGCTTCTGCCGAACGGGATAGAGCATCGTGAAATCGAAGGTTTTGATGTCTGAATAAGGAATGGTCAACGCATTGATTGGCTTGAGCGGAACCGTCTCCATGCCGAGTACACCATCACGTTTATCAAGCTCGTAGTCCGGTGACTGCTCCAGCCAGGAGAACATCTTCTCATAAACACCCCACATGCTCGTCTCATCGCCATACACGCGAGCGCTAGCACACAGTCCGCCGCTAACTTCAAGCGTTTCAACGCCTTCGGGCACGATGCCAAACTCTTTAACCTTAAGACCGACCCAAAGTGTTTCCACTTCCTTGTCCCACTGCTGCTGCGGGATGAATACAAACGCTGATTGTACTGAAGTCAGCCGTTCATCATCCAGCGGCATTAGCTCCGCCAGCTTGCTCCAAGCCACCCTTGTTCCACTCTTGTCTGGCGTCATTCCTGTCCGCACTGCCAGCGCCTTAAATGGCGCTACTTCGATCAGTTCTATTACGGTTTCCTCTTTCAAATGATCCTCTCCCCTCAGCTATATCAATCAACCACATCTAAATTTTTACATAAAAGTAAACGGAGTTGCAACTACATCCTCAAAAAAACTGTTCCAATCTCTTCATAAAAACTTTAGCTGCTCGACTCAAATATCGATCATTGCGATAAAAAATTTCTAACTCTCGCGTCGGTGAATGTTTAATCGGAATCGCATGGATATTCACCGAGTGGAAGCTTTCAATCAATTGGCTTGGTTGTATGGTAGCTCCAATTCCTTCTATTACGAGCTGAAACAAAGATGTAACAGACCCTGTCTCCATAATGGTGTGGATAGATATTTCTTGCTCTTTGCACCATGTGTCAATTAAATCGCGTCCATAAAAACCTTTGGGGAACATTACAAAAGGGATCTCTAATAATTGTTCTGGCAAAATAATATCCTGCGCCGCTAAATGATGTTCTTTATTTACGTATAAGCTGTACGATTCGGTATAGAAAGGAATGCGAGTTAACCTTGGATCTGACTGAATCGCTAGACCAACACCAATATCAACCTCATTGTTCAGCACTTTATTTGAAATATCAATCGACGGTATCACTTGAACTTTTGTATTTGGCAGTTCCCTGTGGAAATCAACGAGCAATGAAGTTAAACGATAATCGAGATCCGATGGCAGCACGGCTACTCGCAATTGACCAGCATCCAGATTGGTAAGATCGGATACCGCCTTTTTGGCGTTTTCTAATTGTTGAACAATGTTCAAAGCATAGCTTTCAAGAAGCTCTCCCGCCTCGGTTTTAACCGTTTTTTTACCAATCCGATCGAATAAAGGAACGCCTAGCTCATCTTCCATCACTCGTATTTGTTGACTTAACGTCGGTTGTGAAATCCCTAATTTGTATGCCGCTTCAGAGAAATGCAATTCATTGCACAACATAAGAAAGTATTGTAATTGTCTAATCTCCATAGTAACAACCCTTCTTTTATGATAGTTTGATGCTATCGTTTCTATAGAATATATAGTATTGAACTATTATAAATACAAAACTATAATGAGTGCAACAACCAAGAAGGGGATGTTTCCTATGCGTTATATGTATCTTATTTTAGTTATATTTCTTGTATCCTTGAATTTAAGACCATCGATTACTTCGGTCGGTCCATTATTTGATATTATTCAATCCAATTTAGGAATGAGCGGGGTCACCGTAAGTTTGATGACGACACTGCCAGTTCTTTGTATGGGGATATTTGCTGTTTTGGCGATAAAGCTGAATTCCCATTTAGGAATAGAAAAGTCATTGCTTGCGGCTATGCTCTTGATCCTGACAGCCACTTCCCTTCGTGTATTCGCAAATAGCAGTCTTTTCTTAATTACTACATCGCTATTCACGGGTATTGGAATTGGAATTGCAGGACCATTAATCTCAGGCTTTATAAAAAAACACTTTCCAAATAAGCCGGGCATAACAGGAGTATATTCTGTAGCTATGGTCATTGGAGCTGCGATTGCGTCCAGCTTCTCTGTGCCGTTATTCCATAAACTAAATGAATCGTGGCAGAACTCTTTAAGCTTCTGGAGCATTCTAGCACTGCCCGCTTCTCTATTGCTTCTCCCGCTTTTAAAGAAAAAAGGAACAAATAGTACCGTTATTCCGATCTCATCCTTGTTCGTCAAAAATAAACGTGTACAGTTGTTTACCTTGTTTTTTGGTTGTATGTCCGCTATTTTTTATTCGATAACTGCTTGGCTCGCTCCCATTGCTCAATCGTTAGGTTTAAGCCATTCGCAATCCGGTCTTGTCCTTACATTATTTACTGTTATTCAAATTCCTATTAGCTTCTTCATTCCAATGCTTGTAAGTAAAACTGGCCACAGAAAAACTTGGCTGCTCGTATGCGGTCTTGCAGAACTGATCGGAATTGTTTTATTGCTTTTGCATTTTTCTCCATGGTTTGCTGCTGTTTTTCTAGGTATTGGTGCTGGCGGTCTGTTTCCACTAGCAATCCTTATTCCAATTCAAGAGGCTAAAAGTGCGGAAGAAGCGACATCATTATCAGCTGTCATGCAATTTGGCGGTTACTTATTAGGATCCATTGGCCCTCTATTTATCGGTTTCACATCCGATCTATTTGATAACTTTGCTCCGGCGCTAGCCGTGCTAATGATCATCATCTTCATTTTGCTCACTGCTAGTTTGAAAATAGGCGACAAAAAAGAAACAGTTTAATTATAGTCATTTATTATCTATCAAACCCACCTGAACAGGAATTAAAATACAGTTATTGAAACAAATTGTTTTAACCAGTAATTGAACGGAAAGGAGGAATAATCGATGGCAAAATCAAAAAGAGGACGGACTCTTTGGAACCTCCCATCACGCGGCAGAGGCACCTGCCCTACTTGCAATCGTACTAGAATCAAATTGCTTTATCCGCGAGCGACAAAAAACGGCTCATCGATCACAGTATGCAAACGATGCATTAATGCTGATCAATCACGAGTAGATGCTGTAACTGGATAAAGAAACAGCTTACTTATTTGCGGCAACCATATAAATAAGGCCTCTGCAGTTAGCAAAGGCCTTATTTTTTTATTCCTCTCCGATCATTCTGACTAAAACAGGAACAACTAACGTGATGCCCGCTAATATGCTTACACCAATGGCTCCTCTAAAATTTTTCTGCTTCCAAAGCGAAGGAGCAAGGCTACCCACATATACGCAGCCCCAGATCGAAAATAAACCTAAAATAGTAAACAACACAACATGCTTGCTCATGAAACCTGATCACCTTCAATCGCAGGCCCTACTTGACCACCATATCGCCGCATCACAAAGGATTCAGCTTTGTTCTCGTTTGAATATCCATAAAGCTTTATTTTAATCTAGCCGCCTTCGCCATATCTTTACTCTCTAATATGGAAGTCTCATAACCATCGTTTACGATATGAATCATCGCTATGCCCAGTTCTCTTAACGTAATGACATGCTTCGGAAAAATAGGCCGCAATACAGGGTACAGCCAAGTTAACAACCCATAAAAGCGATGTACGTTTTTTAATCCCTTTGTCGGGTGTATGTAGCCTGGTCGAAACATATAAGCTCCCTTGAAGGGCAGCTTCAGCAGATCATTTTCCGTTTTCCCTTTCACCCGTGCCCACATGCTTTTGCCCTGTTCCGTGTTGTCTGTTCCTCCCGCGGTTACATAACAAAAGGTCATATCCGTGTTTAATTTGGAGAGCAGATTAGCTATATATAAGGTTAAATCATATGTAATTCTGCTGTATTCAACCTCTTTCATACCTACAGACGATACGCCTAGACAAAAGAAACAGGCATTGTAGCCGATTAACCTAGATTCAATACTAGATAAATCAAAGAGGTCCGGTAACATAATTTCTGTTAGTTTTGGATGGGTTACGCCACATGGCTTGCGATTTATGACTAATACCTGCTCCACTTCAGAGTGATTAAGGCATTCATGGAGCACCCCCTCTCCCACCATTCCAGTAGAACCAGTAATTATTGCTCTAACTTTCTTTCTTGCCAATGTATCGCTAGTCGGCATGGACATCACAATTCCTCCTCTTGAAAATCAGAGCTGGTTACAGCTTCGACACTCCTATGCTTATACTAAACGATCCATCCGCAATAATCATATCGATATTATGATTTAGGTATCATAATTCCTAAAGATTCTTTTATATGAACTCAGCAAAGGCTGCCGTCTCGTTTAGGACGGCAGCCTTTGCTATTTGAAATTTGATTTTTGTTACTTGTGAACAGCTTGCTTGAAACTATACTTCGCAAGTACTTCTCCCCAAGGAGCATAACCTTCTTCTTTAAAACCTGCTTTTGAGTAAAGCTTCCTCGCTCGCTCATTTTCCGGTTTATATCCAAGAACAATAACATCCGTTCGGTCACTTGCATTTTTTATTTCATCAATAACCAGCAGCATTGCTTTAGAAGCATGACCTTGTCCTTGAAATGCTCCATCAATCATAAACCGATAAATCCAGTAGTTCCCATCGTCTGGGTCAAGCCCAAACATTGTAAAACCAATCATAACTTCATCATTGTAAATCGCCCTCGTTACAAATCCTTTTAAAAATTGCACTTCAGCGATCGAATAAATATTAGGTGCGATATATTTTTCTTGCTCTGGTTTTGGTTTAAGCTGTGCACATTGTTCCCAATTACTAATGTCTAATGCCTTTAATGTAATCATTTCTGGATTCCTCCCTGTATTTCAGGAAAAACCATCTATCGGATTTCCCTAAGTGATAGACCTCTCGAACAAATCGATCATTTGAAACCGGTGATTTCTCATAACGCATCACTCCTTCTATAAAGATAGCTACAATACACATCATAAACGACTTTTTCGCAGCTTGGGTAATAAAGAATGCCTATAACTGAAGTTTACTGAACTCAAAAATATCATTTATTTATCATGACAGATCTCGAGTCATTTAGTGCATCGTCGGAGAACTTAGGATGATATACAACCCCCAACATAAAAGTAAGGGAATGCAACAAGCAATGAATATAACGATTACGACGGCTTTGCCTTTTAATTGTTTCTTCATCTATACCCTCCAAATGCTAAATATTCCAATTAGAAGATAGACGACTAATCGCGAGCCTTTGTTGCGTTTAGGTATACAGCGGAGTGGAACCATTCATTCTTCTATCATTCTTAACCTGTTGAAAAACAAACAAAAAACGGATGCCACAGCACCCGTTTTTCTGCATTCGTATCGGCTTAACTACCTTTACTCTTTTTGAGTGTTTTCCATATACCATGGATTTAAATGAACAAGAACCTCTTCCACCATCGGATTTTGCGACTGAATCACACGTTTAATTTCTCTACTAATGTCATGGCCTTCTTGTACGCTTAATTCAGCCGGAATGCCTACTCTTACATCTACAATAATGTAATGTCCGTGCTCTCTACCCCTTATTCGGTCAATTCGCTTTACTTCAGGTATCGACTTAACGAGCTCTGAAATTTGCTCCATGCTCACTTCATCAATATTTTTCTCCATTAATACGTCAACAGAGGTTTTCCCCATTTGAATGGCCAGCTTTAGGACAAAATAAGCAACAATGATTCCTGCGAAAGGATCTCCATATTTTAGAAAATGAATATTGTAATGTTCACCTAACATGGCTAGAGCAATACCAATAACTGCTGCCAGTGATGCGTATACATCTGCTAAATGGTCATATGCAGTGGCGATTAAGCCGCTGCTATTCGTATTTTTGCCAATTCGCATAGTGTAAACATAAAGCCACTGTTTCCATACGAGTGAAACGGCTGCTGCAATAAGGACAAGCAGTGTTGCTTTATGTGGCGGTTCCATCATTGCCATTACGGAGTGATAGCCCATATAGAGCGCAGCAAGGACAAGTACAACCGCTACAATCCCTGCTCCGATAACCTCTGCTTTTCCGTGTCCATACGGATGATCCTCATCCGGCGGTCGCTTTGATATCATCATTGAGACTAATGCTGCTGCAGTTGCAAATACATCTCCTGCGTTATGAACGCCATCTGCAATAAGCACTTGGCTGCCAAACAGCAAACCAACAGTAAGTTTCATGACGGTCAATACAATGTTGCTAATTAAGCTGTTCCAAATCGCGAAAGTTGATTGCTTGTTTGTTGCATCCATTTGAGTAGTCAATCCTTGAGCACTTCCTATCTTCTATAGCCTTAAAGGTACCGTGTCATTATACAAAACGAAATTCATGTGGGTCTAGAGAAACAGTCTTGCCCCGTGTAAGAAATCTTCCCAGACACCAATAGAGTTTGAATAAACTAATTTTGTTGCTCTTGCGCAAAACCAGAAAAATCCAATAGAATGAGAGCTTTTATACCACATCCCATAATAAAAACAGATTTTAGACTAAAAAAAGGCTCCTGTAACTCTACAAATAGCCAATACCTATTTACTCGTTCATTCATAGAATAGTCAGTAAGAACCATCTACAGTCAAGCTGCTTTAAATAGTGATGAAAGAAAGGGATGCTGAGCTACTATGGGATGCGAATTGGGACGTGTCATCATTGAAAGAAACGAAGGCACGATTATTTTTGGGAATGTTGGCAGAATAAACATCAACATAACCAATATAGCCGGAAAAGGAAGCAGCAGTGATTCTAGCAGCAGCGATAGTGACAGCGGCAGCGATAATAGCGATTCTGGTCAGAATTCAACCGATTCCTCTGATTTAAGATCAATATCAGTTAATTTAACTAGAAAATTTCTAAAAAAGAAACGTAAATAGATTTAATAACAGCCGTTTGGTTATCAAAGCAGGTCAATCAATAAAGGGGACAACGGATGATGAGACTTATATTAAATAGTCTCAGAGTGCCGCTGTCCCCTTAAAAAATCCATCTGCTTCATCACTGATGGCCAAAGCCTGTCCATCATTCTTCTTACATAGTGTTACCAATTAACAAATCAATAATCAGTAGTTGATGTCGATTTTCGCGAGATTTTACAACATAGAAACAAGTTAGCCATAGTGCTGACACTTTTATTTTTTATACTGACTAAACAGACATCCCAAAGATATATACCACAGTACAAAAAGAAAGGACAAAAGAACCATCGTAATCAAAACATCTTATACAAAACGAGGAATTAGATCATGCGAAAACTTGCCATTTGTATTATTTTAATCATTGTTACTCAATTATCTGCATGCAGCAGCAGACCAAATCCTATCCAAGCCACTGTAAATGACACAGATGAACAACTTGAAACAAATTTAATTACTGTAAAGCAGCCTTCCGAAATCGATGATGACAAAAATAATAAAACGATATATTTAACCTTTGATGATGGCCCCTCTTCAGCTACCAATGAAATCTTGGATACGTTGAAGCTATTTCACGTAAAAGCTACATTTTTTATGTTGGAACCAAAAATGCGACAGTCCCCAGAAATCGTTAAACGAATTGTAGAAGAAGGACATGCCGTAGCTTTGCATGGTGTCACACACAATAAAAATCGATTTTACCGTTCGGAACAATCTGCGCTGGATGAAATGAATCAAGCACAAAAAACACTTGAGAAAATTACAGGCATCTCAACGGTTCTAATTCGTACGCCTTACGGCAGTGTACCTTATTTAACGGATTCATTCAGGAAGGTTTTAAGTGACAACGGGTATAAATTGTGGGATTGGAACGTGGACAGCAGCGACTGGTCTATTTCAAGCAAAGATTATATTAAAACGACAATTTCACAAATACAAAAATTAGAGAAACATGATGTAACCCCTATCGTTCTCATGCATGACCTACCAGAAACAGCAAAGCATTTAACTAAACTTCTTACCAGCTTAACAAACGATGGTTATGTACCCAAAAAAATCGAAGCTGACATGGAGCCCTATAACTTTAATTGCTACGATCGCTGTCGACGTGTGAACGTGGAAAGCTAAACAGGTTGCCGATTATATCGGCAACCTGTTCTTTTTTGATGAACTTCCTCACGCAATTGGTGTCCCATTCGGAACGGGTTGATCCGGCTTTAAAAGAACTACATCACCTTCCGATGGGACTCCGCCAATGACAAGCACCTCGGATTTAAAGCCCGCAATACGTCTAACAGGAAAATTCATAACTGCGGCAACTTGACGGCCAATAAGTTGTTCTGGTTCATACCGTTCTGTGATCTGTGCCGAGGAATGTTTGACACCAAAATCACCAAAGTCGATTTCTAATTTTATTGCAGGTTTTCGAGCTTCTGGAAAAGGTTCTGCATGAATAACCGTACCAATACGAATTTCTAATTTCATGAACTCCTCAATTGTCACCATATTTGCTGCCTCCATTTAATAAAAAGTCGTGATTAATAACCTTCCAAGTTGAAACTATTTTTCCAGAATACCGAATTCACGTTTGTATGTAAATACCAGAGCGCGTTGAAAGAGATGCCGTGCTCACGACCAGCGGACACATATATCATTTTATCCTTTTTGTAAACATTGAAATACGGCGGCCTTTTGTGAGACAATCATAAGGCACAATTATTTTAGGAAGGCGTTTACATAGTTTGTGCAGCAACAAATAGAACACTCTTCTATTTGCGATGAATCCATCAAACAAAGTTAACCAATCTCGAAGGAGGACTTAAATCATGAGGACGATGAAGCTTGGAAGCAGTACACTAGAGGTGCCGGTGATTGCAGTCGGTTGCATGCGTATTAATTCGCTCGACAAGACTGGTGCCGAACGTTTTGTTCAGACGGCGCTAGATAAAGGTGCGAATTTCTTTGACCATGCTGATATTTATGGCGGTGGAACTTGTGAGGAAATATTCGCAGATGCTATTCATATGAACGATGAAGTTCGCGAGAAAATTATTTTACAATCTAAGTGCGGCATTCGTCCTGGTATGTTCGATTTCTCCAAAGAACATATTTTAGAATCGGTAGATGCAATTTTGAAGCGACTGAGAACGGATTATTTGGACATTCTGCTTTTGCACCGTCCAGATACATTGGTCGAGCCGGAAGAAGTAGCTGAAGCTTTTGATCGCCTTGAAAGCTCAGGCAAAGTACGCCATTTTGGCGTATCCAATCAAACACCAATGCAAATTCAACTTCTGAAGAAATCGGTGAAGCAGCCTCTAGTCGCTAACCAGTTGCAACTAAGCATTACGAACGCAACTATGATTTCGAGCGGATTTAACGTAAATATGGAAAATGATGCTGCTGTGCACCGTGATGGCAGTATCCTCGATTATTGCAGACTGAACGATATTACGATTCAGCCTTGGTCTCCCTTCCAATATGGATTTTTTGAAGGCGTATTCCTTGGAAACGACAAGTTCCCGGAATTGAATAAACAAATCGATGAAAATGCTGAAAAATACAATGTTAGCAATACGACAATTGCTATTGCATGGCTTTTGCGCCACCCTGCACATATGCAACCGGTTATCGGTACAATGAATCTTGACCGCCTGAACGATTGCTGCAATGCTAGCGAAGTTCATTTGACACGCGAAGAATGGTATGCCATTTATCGTGCTGCAGGAAACATTCTTCCTTAACCGAAACATGGGGTGAGTTATTTCGTCTTGCTGCTATAAAACAAGGAAACCTCAAGCCGCTATGGACTTGAGGTTTCTTTATTTAAATCAAAGCTATAGCAAGAAGCGAAAACAATGACAAAGTCAGTAGACCTGCCCCAAAACCATAACCATACCCATAACCATATCCATTACCGTACCCATTACCATAATATGCTGATGTTCTAACCCTGTCCGATGTCCGTAAATATATATTGTTTCTATCAACATTTACGATAACGCCTTCGTGGCAACGGCCATCCCGAGTCCGAACACGGACTCTACAGTTCATATTATTTCTGCCGAAACGATACATTTCCTCCATTAAAGCTCACCTCCCACTATCATGCTCCTTTTAATCTATGATTAGTAGAGGCTTCATGATTGTGCTCTTGTTACAAGAGTTGCGAGGTATCTTGCTTAGAGTCCAAATGTCTGCTTCAATTAATTTTTTGTCCCCTTATATTTCCCCGTATTCATTAGATTGACGTTTACTTGAATGTTCTTGATAGAATCATTTTTCAAGAAAAAATCATCGATGCTGGACAAGCGCCGAAACTCCGCGGGTGATGACTGATAAAGCGATTGTCTGAGATGAAACGGATCGATTTGGACCTTTAACGCTTTACTATAGGTGTTCGTAATTTCCTTGCGGATGGCATCAGCAGTACATTCCTTCAAATGGTTTATGGTTACGTCTTGCATTAGCTCAATGACAATGCCCTTTGCCTCAACTACAAGATTATAGCGAGTTTCTCCCTTTTCCGTTACGGGTCTAATTTTCATTCTCGGAGATGAAATCTCAATAACGGCAGCCGGTGAGCCGTGGGCAGTAACTTGAAGCGGTATACGTTTCAGTCCTTCTTCCGCCCACCTAATCCCTTGCAGATCCCGTGCTGACATCCATCCTATCATCCTATTTTTCTTGAAAAAATAACCACCTGACAAGCTGAACATCGGCTTTGCTTGCTCGTCTTCCGACCAATCTTTAGAATCAAGGTCAAGTGATGGAATCATTGCCGGCTCTCCAGGTTCATTTAAATCCGCAATCACGCGATTTACGGTAACAGGAAGGACTACTGAAACGACTGAGTGCATTTGAGTAGCCGTAAACATGATCGTTTCCAATGGGGATAAATTCAGAATCGATTTCTGAATAAATATTTCTGGCAGGCTCCTCTTTGTTCCATAGATAAGAATATTGTACCTTACTTCCCTGTACCGATTAATCGCGCTATACACATCAGTGACACCCTTCTTGAGCACCGCTTCTGTCATAACAACAGCTTTAACATGACCCCAAAACACCTGCAGCTGGGATGTTCTGCTAATGTCTGTTAATGCTAATGCCATCGTTTTCCCTTCCCCTTTGCCTACCCATACAGGGACAGCTTTACCAAGGCTGACTTGTTCACTATGCGAGATGTTTGAGAAATTGAGGATTTGTGTATAGGCAATCCATTTCCCGTCTTTAAAGTCGACACCAATAGCCGTCGCATATGCCATATTTTGAATTTCCGGCATACTCGTGCAACCGCTTAGAAGCATAATACTGCACAGAAGCACGCTTATTGCCCGGAAAATATACATGTCTAATCCTCCTTCTTCTTATCGGGATCTTTCGTTTGCAGCGCGGTAGGTCGTTTGTTGATTTTATCCCATGGCAATCTCAGGAAAGAAATAAGCAGCTCCCTGACGGATAGCGGAGATAAAGGCGCCAAATAGCTTACGCCAAATGATTTTATAGTACCCATGTAACCAATGAGCAGTACCATACCTAAAATCACGCCGTACATGCCAAGAATTGCGGATAGTGTAAAAAAGAACAGCCTCAAAATACTAACCTGCGTGCTTAACGTCTGATTCACTAGAGTTACGCCCGAAACGGCGGTAATCGCACCAACTACGACTACTGAAGGCGAGACCAAACCCGCTCGAATGGCTGCATCCCCAATGATCAACCCCCCAATTGACGTCAGTGTCTGACCGATTGCGTTAGGAAGCCTTACTCCCGCTTCCCTAAAAATTTCTAACAGCATGAGCAGCAAAAACATTTCCATATGCGAAGAAAGCGGCAGCCCCAGCCTAGTCACAGAAATAGTAGCCATCATTTGAAATGGAATTTGATCTTGATGAAATGACACTAACGCAACCCATACAGCTGGCAAAAAGATAGACAAGAATAAGCTGATCCCTCTTATTATTCTTGAGAACGAAACATACGCATAGTTGAAATGGGCATCCTCTGGAGACTTTAAAATAAGGGACAAGCCAGCTGGCGCAATTAACACCATCGGCAATCCATCAATAACGAGTACTACACGGCCCGAAAGCAAGCTTTGGACGGCATAATCGGGTCTTCCGGTAAAATCCATAATCGGCAATAGCTTGAATTTAAAGTCAGACAACAATTCCTCTAGCTGACTAATACTGATTAAACCGTCAATATCAATCTTTTCCAATCGCGCATGTAAGTCCTCCAATATCTTGGGATTAATGATGTCATAAAAGTAAAGAACCCCAATCCGCGTCTTTGTTCTTCGTCCTATTGTCAAATTATCTACATGGAGAGAAGGGCTTCGAAGCCGTTTACGGATTAAGGCAATATTTACAGTAATATCTTCAACGAACCCATCCCTTGGTCCCTTAACCGAAATTTCTGTACTGGATTCATATGGCTGTCTTGTTGGCTTATCTGCTATGCTTACAAAAGCCACTTTATTTTCTTGTGTGAATATAAGCAGCAGATCCCCTTGAAAAATAGCCTCAGATAACGCATCCTTTGTCGCTTCTGTAAATTCTGTAATCGACAATACATTGGACAACCGCACAATCGGGTCCTTGAACGAGCCCTGTTCTTTAAAAAGCCGATTAAGCTCTGGCAAAATAAACTTACCAATATCCGCTGAATGGCTCAGACCTTCTGCAAAAGCAATTACAACTTCAACGATCTCTTGTTCTCCGAAGTGGCAAGCTTGGATTTTGACATCTGATGCCCCCGCAAAGAGATCCCTTAAGCTTTCCTCATTCCAGTTCTCTGGCTTTGACTGCGCTTGTCCATTCATGTTTTTCCCTCCTTTGAGGCAGATCCTAAGAACAGGGCGGCAATCATCCATAAGAATGAGAAGGACAACAATACCACCAGCGAGATTGGCATGTAATAACGATCCATCCATAAATAAAAGGTATATTCGTTTACTCGAAACAGTGACAGAAGGATATAACTCACCATAATGATAGCTATTGCCCAGTGTCGACTGCGTGCTTGACGAAGAGAAAGCAATTCAACGAATAAATACACAGATAAGCTTATGCGAACAATCGCGCCAGACAGCCATTGAAAGATGGATAAAAAGTCTAGATGCTCAACAAATTGCCCAATTTTCACGAGCCTCCACTGCTCGTAAGGCGAAGTCATTTGATGGGATGCTTCTATGGGTCCAAACTCTGTAATCGCACCAACGATAGGTCCCAGTGAAATGACGATGGAAAATACGCCATATAAAAGCAGCTGCCAAGCTCGAACTTTCGTCTTCAAATGATGCTGCAGCACGATAAGCGCCATCAACTCCACAAATCCTGCACCGGAATAAACCATCCCGTTCCAAACCGGGCCCCATCCATGCTCAAGTACAGGCTTTAATAACGAAAAATCTTTCATTGGAGAATTGAATGAACCGACAAAAATGCCTAACAAAGCAACAAGCGGAAGCAACACACCTGCAACGATCGCAATGACCTTTAATCCCCACATAGACATGGCTGTACAAAATAATACCAGTGAGACAACGAGCAGCATCTTAGGAGTAGAGGGCAAATAATTTGTAACATGCCATGTAGCCGTATGGATGACGGTCATACCGCCAATGAGATACATCTGAATGCAAACGGGAAGGATAAGAAGCCAAGAAACAAAAGGGGAACTCCTGCGGGATAGCCACTTTTTCCACTCTTGCTGACCTGATCGGTTCATTATCCAGACCAATAGCAAAATCCAAATAAGAAAAAACACACCTGTAATCAGTACAGTAATCCACGAATCACGTTTGGATGCAGACAAAATCATCGGATTTACAATAACGTGGCTGGCAAGGCCATTCATTAATGAAAACATCATAAATATTTGCACAAAGCTGATTTTATTACCCGAACCGCTCAAATGATATCACATCCATATCTATACAATCCGTAAATCCTCACTCTATTTTGGTACTAATTTCAATTTAATATTCCAAAAGGAGCAAGTTGCACAGATTCAGTTCAAATCATGTCTTGGATCAGCCTAATAAAAAATGGCAGCCTTGGACGATAAAACACGTCATAGGCTGCCATTCATATGTAAGGATAGGTAAACAAAAACATTTTCTTGCGAACGTATCCGTTAGCTAAATAAAAAAATCCTCATTCCATAGTCTTATTACCTCTTTTAGTTCTAAATTTTCAAAACTTAATTTATAAATATCTGGTTTCTTTAATTGATTTAAAAAATCCAAACCATAACTTGAATCAAAATAATTGATCATCAAAGTCATTACAAGACCATGTGTTCCAATCGCTATTTTTTTCCCAGAGTGTTCTTTTAATATGTTTTTTATCACTGATATCGATCTATTCTGGCAATCAGAATTAGACTCCCCACCCGGTAAAGCATAATCAAAATCATAAAATTTCTCTCTAATAACGGACATTAAATTTTCAATAATTTCTCCAGCAAAATGCCTTTCCCTGAGATCTTCAAATGTTTCGATATCCAATCCCAAGTTTTGTGCCAATCCCTCAACACTCAAGATTTCTCGGTTATATGGGCTAGATATAATAATATCTATTCCTTCTTCTTTAAGAATTTCTGTAACTTTTTCAACATCGCTCTTGCCCTTTGTGGTGAGTCCTCTTGTTCTTTCAGTTCCTTCATCGTATGGTGATTCAGCATGCCTAACCATATAGACGATGGTGTTCATATAATCCTCCTTAAATTAAAGTGTCCATCATTTCCAGTTGAATCATTATACAAACAAAAGAATAATAATTCAAACCTCCAGCACGAGCTAGTCTAAAGTCGAGGCAGCAAACTCGACTGCGGTGCGAATTTAATTTTTACTATATCTGGTAAAGTTAAGAAATGTTATTAATAATCGGCCTGAGAAACGGCGGAAGGTGGCGTCAAGATGGAGAAGAAAAGGAAGAAGGGGCGGGTTTGGAAAATCATTGGACTTATTTTGGGAGCACTCATCATTGCTTTAGCAACGATTACTTTCATTCAGGTTGATTTCTCTAACCCTAAGGATCTTGAGAAATTCGTCCAAGTCAAAATGAAGAAATCAGGCATGACAGGCGTATCCATCGCAATAATCAAAGACAATCAAATTGATCGCATTATTAATTACGGAGACGCTGACAGGGAAAAAGATATACCGATCACAAATGACACGGTATTTCAGATTGCCTCCGTTTCCAAAACCGTGACTGCTACGGCCGTCATACAGCTTGTTGAGAAAGGAACCATTCAGCTGGATGATGACATAAATACGTTTTTGCCGATAAGAATTGTTCATCCTAAATTTCCAGACACTCCTATTACATTCCGCATGCTGTTAAACCATACTTCAGGAATCGATAACAATTGGAAGCTGTACGACAGCCTCTATACTTCGAACACCGGTGGTGGTGACTCAACGGTTGCACTCGCGCAGTTCATGAAGGATTTTCTCGTTCCGGGAGAAAAATGGTACGACGAAGAAAAAAACTTTACGAAAGATAAACCTGGTTCGGCGTTCAGCTACAGCAATGTCGGATATGGTTTACTCGGCTATTTAGTCGAAGAGATTTCCAAAATACCTTTTCCGGATTATACGCAGCAGCATATCTTTGACCCGGTGGGCATGAAGCATACCAAATGGCTGCATAAAGATTTATTAAGCAATAACGTGCTTGCCGTGCCATATGATGCAAAACATAAACCGTTGATGCCCTATTCTTTCCCGACTTATCCCGACGGTACGCTGAAGACAACGACTACTGAATTTGCTAAATTCTATCTTGCCATCATGAACGGCGGGAAGGCCGAGAAAGGAACCATCCTATCGCAGACCACACTTGATGAGATGTTCAAACCTCAATCGGATAATGGCAATCAGGCACTCGGATGGAGCTATTCAGCGCTGGATAGTCTTTACTTGAAAGGTGTCAGCAAGGGCAAGGTTATCGGACACAACGGCTCTGATCCCGGAGTGCTCACGATTACGATGTTTAATCCAGACAACAAGTCAGGTTTGATCCTCTTTTTTAACCATGAGCTGAGCTTAAGTTTAAAATCGCTGAATCTTCATTCCATGGTCAAGCGCCTGGTTAAAGAATCGGGTATGTAATATCGTAAAATTTTATATATGCAGAAGAGGAGCAGCTGCCTTGGCATGCTGCTCCTCCCTTCTTAATAAGAAGTACTTCTTCACATATCTGAAGCGGATGGTTTCCAACCCGCTTCTTGCGACCAAATATGTGCTTTCTGAATAATATCCCAAACGATTGGCCCTTTGCCTTCGACATACTTGGAGCGTTCATCCTTATAAAGCTCAAATAATCGATGTTTCTCCTGGGCGTATCTTAAACAGTCCTCAGGGTGCGCACGCAAATAATCTCTAAACAATAAAGTTAATTGTTCTGAAAAACTACCTGACTGCCGTACATGAATATGCGTTCTTCGACTGCCCGGTATTTCTCGAAAATACTTTTTCGTTTTATCTGCGTTTTCTTCTCGATATACGAAACCTATTTTCTCCATCTCACTCTTATGGTATATGATCGTTTCAAAATCAATAACGGATAATTGAATATCAATGATGGGCTTCGCATCTAAACCAACAATCGAAGTTGAGCCAACATGGTCAATACGAACGACCAAATCTCCCAAAGCATTTCTTATTTTTAGAGCGATATCATAAAATCGATTTTTCCATTCTGGATCATATTTTGCAATTATCCATTGTTCCTCCATAATGAGCTCCTTACGTTGCTATTCTCTAAAAAAAATTATCACTCAACTGCAACCAGCATCTATGAATTCAATGGAACATGCTTGCCAGCAAGCTCCTTCAGTTTCTCTACGATCTGTTCTTCGTAATTGCCCGCGAGCGGAATTACTTCCGATGCATAAGGAGCCAGCTCATCATGATGGCCAATCATAACCGCATGTTTCGCGTTTTGAAACATCGAAATGTCGTTGGCATCGTTCCCAAATGCAATAAATTGTTTGGCTTCCACCCCTAATTTTTGCAGAGCACTCCATTTATGAATATGAGTTGGACTAATATCAATGACACCTTCATTACGATGCCTGTGAATAACAACTTCTAGGCTTGCAAGCTTTTGCTCCAAAACTTCCATATCATTCGCGGTAAGGATTAGTATTTTGACTATGGTTTCCAGCGACTCTACTGCAACAAGCTTAGCAAGCTTGGAGGCATCAACATTTTTTAATATCGGATGCTCTAAAGAACCGGTGTAGGCATAATCCCAATGGCTATCAATCAAATATGTCGCTTGATGCGCTTCAATATACTTCAGCATGTTAAGCCTTAAATCTTCATTAAAAGTTTCTATAGCGATCATGCTGCCATCCTTAGAAATAAGAGAACCATTTCCTCCTATAAGAGAAAAATTGTGAAAACGATGATGAAGAACAGGAAGTATATCTCGAATGGGACGAGCGGAAGCAAAAATAACCTCATGCCCTGCTTGCGTTAATTCCTCCAAACCACTTAGCATCTTTTCTGAAACAGGCTGTCCTTTAAAGCAAATGGTTCCATCTAAATCAAAAACAAAAATCATAAGTAATCCCCTACTTCCAAATGAATGTCATGTACTATTTGATTATAAATAGATATAATTAGATTCAATTAGTTTACTGCAAAAGCTTTGGAATTTCTAGACAATGTCTCTTATGAAGCCACCAAAGCAATAGACTGATGAAATGATCAAGCTTATAATAAGTGTTCTTACGAACGCTTTATTAATTAGTTAAGGAAATGGGGAGAGCAAGTGATACAAAAAGCAACGTTTGCCGGAGGCTGTTTCTGGTGTATGGTAAGTCCTTTTGAAGAACAGCCCGGTATACATGGCATTCTGTCCGGCTATATGGGCGGAACGCTAGAGAACCCTACTTACGAGCAAGTATTAACTGGTGAAACCGGTCATTTGGAAGTCGTACAAATCACTTATGATTCGGACATCTTCCCATATGAAAAACTGCTTGAGCTTTACTGGCCGCAAATTGACCCTACAGATGCTGTAGGACAAGGCAATGACCGCAAAAGCCAATACCGTGCTGCCATCTTTTATCACACAGAAGAACAGCGCCAGCTTGCTCAATTATCCAAGGAAGAGCTTGGGAAGAGCGGCCGTTTTGACAAACCGATTGTAATAGAGATTCAAGAAGCGGAAGTATTCTATCCGGCGGAAGAGTATCACCAGAATTATCACCGTAAAAATCCAAAGTTCTATAAGGAATCAAGAGTATATTCTGGCCGTGAT
Organism: Paenibacillus sp. FSL K6-3182; assembly: GCF_037976325.1. Lineage (NCBI taxonomy): Bacteria > Bacillati > Bacillota > Bacilli > Caryophanales > Paenibacillaceae > Paenibacillus > Paenibacillus sp. FSL K6-3182. The sequence goes on along the minus strand of NZ_CP150265.1, from coordinate 2,816,794 downwards.
GCTATTATCGAGAAATACTGGAAGTGAAAAATAACTTTGTTTAATGAAAGATTGAAAAAAAATAGGGATGCGACACTTTTACGTGTTTGCGTCCCTATTTGATATTAAACGTTCGAAAATAATTTCATACGCCGTTGGTTTTCCATGACCATTATAATGTGTCGGTAAAACCTGCACTAATCTCCATCCTTCTTTTGCATATTCATCGATCGTTTCCCGATGTTTTGCCTCGGAGAAAAACCCACCCAATGACGTTTCAACATACATATATTCGTACAAACCTATCGCCTCCTTGTAATATTAATAATCTAGCTCAGCCATTCCATATTCGCTGTATAATTGGCAATTCACCTTCAAACTGCAAATGATAGACATCAGGATTAGACAAGGCTGCCCATTCTTCAAAACCGAATTTAGTATCATAATGCTTAAGCAGCAAGGACATCAAGTTTCCATGCGTAACGATAACCACATTGCTAAACCCGCTATTTCTCACATCGGTTATTACCGCTAAGGCACGATTCATCGCAGAAGTACTGGATTCGCCGCCTTCATAACACATCTCCAGATCTATAAAAGTATGACGAAGCATTTCAAGCCAGTTAACATTGCTTTCGCCACATAAAACCCGTTCTGACAAGCGGTCATCCACATGACAGTTTACCTGAATTTTTTCAGCTAATGGAGAAATAGATTGAATGGCCCTTAGGAACGGGCTCGAAATGATATGTTCGATAGGTTTGCCATGCAGAAATTCAGCTACCCGCTCCGCTTGCAGATAACCTTCTTCAGTAAGCTTAGCACTTGGCGATTGCCCTTCTGCCTTGCAGTGTCTGACTACGTAGATGTTCAAGAGTACCCCTCCGCCTCTATAAATTGGTTAGTTCTATTTTTTCTATATTCCGAAGGCGTAATGCCTGCAATGGCTTTAAATGATGAAGAGAAATAATGCTGGTCGGCAAAATTCAACTTTGTAGATATCTCGTTGATGTTTAGATTCGTGTTAAGCAAATATTGCTTGGCGAGCTCTATTTTGCGATTGCGAAAATATGTATAAGGCGTTATACCATAACATTCTCGGAATAATTTAATAATGTAGTTTTTCGAATATCCAAGCTGCAATGAAACATCGTTAATATCGATAGCATTCTCGATGTTTAAATCCAAACATTGTTTAATGCGCTCAGGAATAGAGAGCACTTTATTTTCCAAATGGTTTTTTAAATGCAATATGATTTTTAACACAATGACTGATATCTCATCTGTAATATCAGAGTAGTTTTTTTGCTTGGCAGATGCAATATTAATAATTTCATTCATATAAGAAAGAATGTTGCAATCTTTCACAATATAGGTGTCTGCTGGCAAGTAATGCTTAAATAAACTTTCTGCAAAATCCCCATTAAAAACGACCCATATTTTAACCCACGGATTTTCCTCGCTGGAATAATACTTATGATAACTATTTTTAGTTAAGAGATATACATCATTTTTTTGAGGATACAGCGTTTGGGATTCTATCTCCAACACACCGCTTCCATCCATAATATACTCGAATGAAAATAAATTTTCACCTTTTCTCTCGATGATATAATTCTTATCGCAATAAGAAATTCCTGCCATTACGATATTCAATGGAAGTTTAGGATCTAGCAGATGCCAAAAGCTATAAACAGTTTCTTTCATTGTGATATTCCTCACATCTATTGTGATAACTTCTATTATCAGACCGTAATTTGTATGATAAATTGTATATTACAGCAACAGATAACATTATTCAATCGTTTTGCATTTCATTCATTTTCATCTAACTTAGGAGGAATTATTATGATTATGCGAGCTCCAGCTGTCCCACTTATAACTGTAGACCCTTATTTTTCTGTTTGGTCTATGGCTAACGAATTGAACGAAGCTGATACCAAACATTGGACGGGCCAACCTCATAAATTAGTCGGTACCGCTGTGGTTAACGGAAAAGAATATTGTTTTATGGGCGGCAATGATAATGGTATAAAAATGAAACAAACAAGCGTAGATATTAATGCATTATCCAGCAAATATCGTTTTACATCTGATGAAATCAATTTACTCGTTACGTTTACTACCCCTCTTTTAATGGATGATTTAAAGCTTATGTCTAGACCCGTTTCTTATATTCATGTACAAGCCGAATCTAACAATGGCGAAGCACATGATGTGACTATAAAAATAAATGTCGATGATGAGTTATGTCAAAACTTTAAATATGAATTCCCAGTCGATTACAAAGACATTAGCGAGCCAGGTTTTACATGCGGCAAGATTGGAAGCAAATTTCAAAATGTTTTAAATAAAGCTGGTGATGATCTTAGAATTAACTGGGGTTATTTATACCTCGCTTCTAATCATGAAAAGGCTTCTGTCATCGATGTAGCCAATACACATGAATACGGTACGGTAAGCCATAACATTGAGCTGTCTATCCCTGTAAATACAGGCGAAAACGCAAATGCGCTTTTTGCTGTTGCATATGATGATATCAAAGCGATTGAGTATTTTAATGAGCCGCTTAATGCTTATTGGAAAAAAGACGGTGAAACCATCGAAGATGCCTTGAAGCAGGCTCTATCTGAGTACGACAACCTATTTGAAAAGTGTGAACAGTTCTCATCCACTCTATTTGCAGAAGCTGCAGAATCAGGCAATGAGAAGTACGCGGAACTAGTATCCTTAGCCTACAGACAAGCAATTGCAGGTCATAAGGTTTGTGCGGATACCGATGGAAACGTTCTCTTTATATCCAAAGAAAATTTCAGCAATGGCTGTGCAGCTACGGTAGACGTTACGTATCCATCCATACCGCAATTTTTGATTTACAACCCAGAGCTCGTTAAAGGGATGCTGCGCCCTATTTTTAAATACGCTGCTACTGATATTTGGTATTATGATTTTGCACCACACGATGCGGGAACCTATCCACTCGTTAACGGCCAAGTCTATAGTCACGGCACATGCCCTACTTGGCAAATGCCCGTTGAAGAATGTGGAAATATGCTGATTTGCACAGCTGCTGTTGCGGTCACGGAGAATGATGTATCTTTTGCCAAAGAGAACTGGGACCATCTTGAGAAATGGTGCAATTATTTAATCAACAATGGTGTAGATCCTGACAACCAGCTGTGTACGGATGATTTTGCAGGGCATCTCGCGCATAACTGTAACTTATCGATTAAGGCTATTATGGGTATCGCAAGCTTTGCGATTCTAAACCGTATGGCTGGAGACGAGAAAAAGTCAGAGGAATTAATGAATGTTGCAAAAGGAATGATAGATAACTGGCTCGTCATGGCTGCTAATGAAGACGGAACCTATCGTTTAGCATTTGACCGTCCTGATTCCTTCAGCATGAAATACAATGCGGTATGGGATCAATTATTCGGTCTCGAATTGTTCCCTAAAGATACATTTAAAGCTGAGACTAAAGCCTATTTGGAGAAACATTCAGGTGAGTTTGGCCTCATGCTTGATAATCGTGACACCTACACCAAATCGGATTGGATCGTTTGGAGTGCGACGCTCTGCGACAATAAGGAAGATTTCAATTCCATTGTAGACCGCCTCTGGCATGCATATGATAAAACCGAGAGCCGCGTTCCAATGAGCGACTGGTATTCAACAAGCACTGCAAAGATGGTAGGCTTCCAAAACCGTACCGTTCAAGGCGGATTATTTATTAAATTGCTTATGGATAAAGAGATTTGTAAGATCAAGTAGATCGTATAATAAAAGGCGACCATTAGCGGTCGCCTTTTTCATTTCATCCATTTGCATTAATTTAATATCTGATTGTTTATATGATGTTCCATATGCACTAGATAGTCGCGAATAAGCCATACCAATGTCATAAGTTGATGATATCAACTCTGAACGTTAGCGAGAAATTTCCTCACTTAAAGAAAAATCAACTGCACACTCCGCATGAATTCTTGCTGTATCATATAAAGGCACACTGCAATTTTCTTGCGATACGAGCAGTGTTATTTCTGTACACCCAAGAATAATAGCTTCTGCTCCCTGCTCACTAAGACGATTAATGATCTTTAAATATGATTCTCTGGATTGTTCGTTTATAATTCCAAGGCAAAGCTCTTCATAGACGATATCATGTATAATCTTTCGTTCTGACTCATTAGGAATAATGACATCAAGCCCAAACTTTTCGCTTAGTCTTCCCTTGTAAAATTGCTGTTCCATTGTAAAAGCCGTACCAAGCAAAGCAATCTTCTTTATTCCATCTTTAATTATTTCCTTTGCTGTCGCATCTGCGATATGAAGCAGTGGGATGGATACCGCATCCTCTACTTCTTTGGCCATTTTGTGCATCGTATTCGTACAAATAATAATGAACTCTGCTCCGGCTAATTCTAGTTTTTGTGCACAATCAATCATGATGGCAGTTGCTTCGTCCCACTTCCCCTGTTCCTGGAGAGTCTTGATTTCTTCGAAATCTACTGAATACATGATACTTTTTGCAGAATGAAGTTTCCCTAACTTTTCTTTTACCTTTTGATTAATGGTTTGGTAATAGAGCACAGATGACTCCCAGCTCATGCCGCCTATCAGACCTATTGTCTTCACGGTGAAGCACCTCCAATGAATGTTATTCTGTTAGCAATTATCTTCAACTATAATCTTCTATCATAAAAATTTTTCCGTCTACCAGCCCAAATATTGATTTCCCTTTTAACTGTATTTTGTCTCCCGCGCCTAATCCGTTAGGCAAATCAACAGCAAGTGTTCCTTCATAATCAATCTGCACTTCTACTTTGTCCTCTACAGCATGATAGCTCATGATTGTCTGACAGCGGCTAGAGAACATCTTTGAGGATTTTTCCGCCAATTGTATAAACTCTTGTATACCTCTGGTTTCAGTGTTAATTTCGCCATTGGAAACATTCCTGAATATAATATCGTTATGCAAAAACTTAACCATTCCCGCTACATCTAATGAATTATAAGCAGCAACATAATGATTAATGATTGCTTTATCCTCTTCACTAACCATGATCATTGTCACCTCACCTTTTGAAAGTGGCTCTTCTAGACATATTCATTTTCTAAAATGGAATATTGATAGGAATCATGCCATTTCTCGTTATGGCGCATATGCTCCCTAATATGTCCTTCATATTTCATCCCTATTTTTTGCAGCACTTTAGCCGATCCAATGTTATCCGGGCGACAGGTTGCAAATATGCGATGAAGATTGAGCTCACGAAATCCAAATTCAAGCAAGGCAGCCGCAGCCTCTGATGCGAAGCCACTTCCCCAATAGTTATGATTAAAGCAATAACCAAGCTCTCCTTGTGAAGGCTTGATAATGTGAATTCCACAACCACCGATCAACTGATTGTTCTCTTTCATGACCACTGCGAGTTCATAACCAAGTCGAGGCTGTTGCTTTTGCATATCGGCTATCATATTCATATAGCTTTGTGTATCCTCTTTCGAGTTTGGTCCCCATAACATGTACTTCACTACGATCGGATTCGATGCATACACATGTATATCTTCGAAATCATTGGTCACAAAATCTCTTAAAATTAACCGTTCCGTCTCAATGATCACAATCAGCAACCCCCTTGGTTATTTAATTTTTAGTATATTTTACTATGAAATTCCTTTAAACTCTACTATCTTCCTGTTCTTTCGTGCGATCAGCCTGATTCTTATTGCTCCCAATTCTCCAACCATTGCTGGACATAATTTACGAATCGCCTTGCGGAAGGTGATGCATTTTTCATGGACTGGACGGCAATTCCGAGTGAACGGTAACTGCGCTCCTCGAGTTCCATCACGCACACCTTATGGTCGCGCCCTTGAAGAACAAGCTCAGGCAGGATACTGACGCCAAGCCCATTCTCCACCATGGCAATAATCGCAAAATCATCCCCTAACGAAAACTTAATATTGGGTTTAATCGACGCATGATCCAGAACCCGTCTGACATCATAATCAGAACCTTCACTTGAAATGATGAACGGTTCATTTTCGAGTTTGGCTAAAGGCAAATAGGACAGCTCACTTAGAGGATGATCCAGCGGTAAAATAGCCAGCATTCGGTCCTTCTTTAGAGGAATAACCTCAAATGTGCCGCGAGTTGGAATAGATATGAAGCCACAGTCAATTTGACCTTCTTCAATCCAGCTTTCTATTTCCTGATAGTCGCCTTCCATCAGTTTAATCTCAATGGTCGGATACTCTTTTTGAAACTGCTTAATCATGCCAGGAAGCCAATGAACGGATACGCTGGTGAAGGTGCCTATACGGATTGTACCTGCCTCCAAACCATGAATCGATGACACTACCTGCTTCAATTGTTCGTTCCAGTTTAATATTTCACGAATTGGCTTTAACATCTGCTCTCCATTTGCCGTTAATTTTATCCCCGACCGTCCTCGGAGCAGGAGGGCGAAACCCAATTCTATTTCCAAGCTTTTGATCATATGACTTACGCCCGATTGCGTGAATCCTAGCAGATCAGCAGCTTTTGTCAGACTCCCTTGTTCAACTACTTTCATGAAAACTTCGTATTTATTAATACTCATCGATAGCCCGCCTTTAACATGAAATTTACTAATGTATATCATAACAAACATTCAATATACTTGTTAATCCTTCCTTAGTATACTGTGTTAGTACTTGGTATCCACCCGGTTCGATTACTAACACTTGCTAAACAAAGGATGGTACAGATTGAAGCCGCTGAAAGCCGATTTTCTTATTTTAATGATTACGTTATGTTGGGGTTCATCCTATATTTTTATGAAGCTGGGACTAAATTCGATTGAAGAATTTAATTTGATTGCTCTTCGCTGCGGGTTTGCGTTTCTTTTATCGGCCGCCCTCTTCCACAAAAGCTTGCGTCATACCGACCTGAAAACGTTAAAATATGCAGCATTACTTGGATTATTATTATTTGGTGTATTTACAGGCATTATGTTTGGTCTAAAAACGACCACAACTTCTAACGCCGGATTTTTAATTAGCTTAACCGTTATATTTGTCCCTTTAATTTATGTCACCGTGTTCAAGAAAAAACTTAAGCTTAGCCTCGTCATTGGGGTTTGCCTTGCTATTATAGGTATTGGATTTCTTACATTAAACAGCGAGCTGAGAATATATCCGGGAGATTTCTTATGTATTATGGGGGCCCTATTGTATGCCATACATATTCTAATTACCGATTCTGCGGCGAAAACAACGAATACGTTGAACTTAGGCATTTTACAATTGGGATTCGCAGGTGCCTATGGTTTGTTCTTCTCTTTTCTATTCGAAACGCCCAAACTTCCTCATACATCAGAAGGATGGGTAGCCGTACTCGTATTAAGTATCGTGTGCAGTGCATTTGGCTATGTGGTTCAGCCTTTGGCTCAGAAATATACGACTCCTATCCGAACCGGGCTTATTTTTTCGCTCGAACCGCTGTTTGCAGCTTTGTTCGGGTTTGTGTTCATCAATGAAATATTGCCATTCAAAGGTTATATCGGCGCAGCGCTTGTATTACTCGGTGTTCTCGTATCCGGATGGCACGGTAGCAATAAGAAACAGAAGCAGCTAGCTGTTTCATGAGAAAAAGGCAGCCAATTACCCTTGGCTGCCTTTTTCTTTATACCATTAATTTACATTGTGCAGTGCGTCGAGTGCAGCTTGTTTATCTTTTAAAAAGAAAACCTGCTTGCCTTTATTGCATTCATAAATAAAATCCTTCAAGCTTTTGCTTTCATAACCATCAAAATCTCCAACGATTGCGATTTTAATGTGATAATTTGTGTACTTTTGCAAAATCTCCCCGGCAAGCTTTGTTTTTAAATCAAAAAATTCCTCTGTTATATTCGCTTTATGGATCAATAGTTTATGGCAGCCATCTGTATAATTCACTGTTGCCATCAAGTCCAGTGCCCCTTGCACGTCGCTTACTACAATTTCTGTGCTCTCTATAATCGCAACTTTGGAATTCCCCTTCTGATCAATTTCTATTTCCATCATTACTCCACCTTTCGCTAATATTCCATACTTTAACACAAACCCTCCATCTGATAAATAAAAGGACAGAAAAACGCAAAAAAAGCCCGTATTTCACAAATCTATAATCGATAAAAAATGGTAAATTTGAAGCAAACAATAGGACGAGAAAAGGAGGTAATTTGAGAAGCAGCTGTGGAGCAATACTTCCCTACTTTGCATGATAAGAATGAGAAATCAGGAGGCTTAACGATGAAAAGAGTACTAGGAATACTTTTGGCTATGTTTGTTTTTGCAGGCACGATTGTTATACCCGCAAATGCTCGTGCTGCTGATGCAGCTGTGGACGGTCACGGATTGCTGGGCGAGTTTTTTAAATGTGAAAAGAACCCTAACAATCGTGAAGATATTACTATTTTTAATTTTAATGATTTTCGAGGAGAAAGAGCGGTCTCCAATCTAAATGGCGATTCTTTTGCAAGCATCTTCAATCAGCTCTCCGGAACACCCGATTTTAATACAGCACGTTTCACAGGTACAATCGTTCCAAAATATACAGAAAACTACACCTTCCATATGGTTGGTGATGATGGTTTCAGACTATGGGTTAATGGAGCATTAATCATTGACTTCTGGCAGCAGGCATGGGAAAAACCACAAGTTAGCACCTCCATTTCATTGGATGCAGGCAAGCATTACGATATTAAAGTTGAATACTTGCAAGGCTGGGGAGGCACTTGGCTTAAGATGGAATGGGAAAGCGCTAGCCAAAGCAGAGAGGTCGTGCCTGAATCAGCACTTTATTTGCCTACAGATCGTGTGCTCACGACTAAAAAAGCTGATTTGACCGCAGAAATTCAAAAGATAGATTATTTAACAGAAAACTTTGCAGACAAAGTAGCAGAAAGCGTAGTAAACAACTTAAGCGCTGCAAAAATAACTGCGGCAGAGCTACTTGCCACTATTGATGACAAAGAAATTAGTGATTTAGATAAGGTTGGTTTGCTTGATGATGCCATTAAGAGCGTATCGATTGCCCGTTCTGACTTTATGAAAGAGATGGGAGTTACTAGCTCCTCCGTATCTGATAAATTTAACAACCCGCTGTATCAAGGACAGGACCCCTTTGTCACGTACAAAGATGGTTTTTATTACTTTGTTTCTTCAAGCAATTTAGACTCCAACAATAAAGTTTATGTATCCAAGTCTCGTACCCTGTTAGACCAAGGCGAAAAAATTATGGTATTCGATTCCCAAGGAACACAAACTCGGATTTTTGCACCTGAGCTCTTCTTCTTTGATGGCAAATGGTATATCTATTATTGTGCTGACTTAAAAGAGTTTGATTACAAGCATATGGCAACGGTTCTGGAATCTGTGACAGACGACCCGCAAGGAGCGTACGTTGATAAAGGTGCCATTTATGCAGGTGAAAACGGCGTTTATAAACAAGCCAATGATTTCACGGTCTTCGACTACAAAGGACAACTATATGCGGTTTGGGGCACTTTAGGCTCCGGCGAACCTATTGGCCCGGCAATTGCGCCAATGGATAACCCCTATACAATTACAGCAGACCGCTCCTTCCTGCCAGGAGGCGGCGGAGAAGGCCCTCGTGTATTGCAAAAGGATGGGAAAGTGTTTATTACCATGTCCGAAGGTGATTATGCATCAAATGGCTATCGTTTATCTTATTTTATGAATACCGATGGCGATTTTTTGAACCCAGATTCTTGGACGCGTACAAATGATGTTTTCGTTGCTACAGATGATGTATCCGGCCCTGCCAGAGCAGGTTTTGTCAAATCGGCAGATGGCAAGGAAGATTGGATGATTTATCATTCGCGCGTATATCAAGATACTGGGCGAAACTGGTGGCGGCAGGTCAATATTCAAAAATTTGGCTGGAATGCAGATGGAACACCGCATTTCGGTGTACCTATATCGCCATATGAATGGCAGGACTTGCCTTCTGGTGATTTAGGACTCGGAGATATGTATCAAGCTGAAGATGCTATTCTTTATGGTGAGATTACAAAAGACAACAGCCATGTAAATTATCAAGGAACGGGTTATATTAACCTACCCAAAAAAGCTGGTGCAGAAGCCAGTTTTGTAGTGAATGCGGCTGAAGATGGTGATTACATCGTGGGTGTTAGATACGCTTATGGCGTTCAGGTCGATGGTGAATCCACAAATAATCCTACGACGCAGCTGCCGGCAAGAGCAAACATCAATGTATATGTAAATGGCATACAAGTAAAAACGATAGGCCCAGATAAAACGGCGATCAGCTGGGATGAATGGTTTACCGCTTCTGAGCGTTTACGCTTAAAGGCTGGCAAAAATGTGATCAGCTATCGTATTGATAATGGTTCGATTGGCAATGTGAATTTGGACTTTTTGACGATGTATAAGGCCGATGTTCCTAACCTCAATCCCCCTGTTGAAAACAAATTAACGGGGACACTTACAGGTGCTTCACACCTTTCATTAGGCGAAAGCCTCGAAGTAAATTACGGGTTAACGCATGTGTCGACTAAATCGGAGGATGCCATTTATGCTCAGGATCTCACATTTGATTATGATGCCGACAAGCTCGCATTTGTTTCGGCGGAGTCCATAAAGAATGGTCTTATCGTTATTGATTCTAAAACGGACGTTCCCGGACAAATTCGGATTTTGCTTGCTAGTGAAGGTGCAGATCATGCTGTCATCGCCGATGGAGAATTGCTTAAATTACACTGGAAAGCGATTAAAGAGTCACCTAATACGAGTATTACACTCTCGCAAGCGAAGCTTGCCAATTCAGCAGGCGTGGAGACCACACTTGCTCCTGTCACGCATAATGTTAAAGTCACGAGCACGAATGAGCTGAACAAAGAAGCTTTGAATGCCTTAATTGCACAATCAGAGGCAGCCGTTCAAGCAGCTGTAGAAGGCAGTTCGCCAGGACAATACCCTGTTGGTTCCAAAGCCGCTTTGCAAGCAGCGATTAATACTGCCAAAGCAGCAGCCGATAAAGCTGTAAACCAAGCGGAAATTGATCAAGCGGTTACCGCCTTGAATCAAGCACTCCAAGCATTTAAAAACGCAGTCCATGTCCCAACATCAGGAGACACGAATTCAGATGGAAAAGTGACCGTTGGTGATCTTGGTATTGCAGCAGCCAGCTATGGCAAAAATTCAACTAGCCCTGATTGGAATGCGATCAAAAAAGCAGATATCAACCATGATGGCGTCATCGATATTGTTGATCTGGCCTTTATTGCAAAAACGATTGTACAATAAAGTTATCCATTCAATCATCAATTAAAAAAAGCCTCCTGCCAGTAAAATCACTTTACGGATAGGAGGCTTTATTTTTCACGATAGTACATAAAATATTGCTTCTTACCCTTCCACCACGTCCGCACCCAATTCGCTCGCAACCTCAATCATCTTAGGGATCACGGCTTCATTCGTTCCGGACACATATATATCTCCCTGATAATGCCTGAACGGGATTGTGATATCGCCATAGCTCCACATAAAAAAATCACCATCAATAGACATCGTAGTTTCCCCTTTTACAGTGAAAACGGATGTATACGAAAAATCAGGTTTGGCAGCAAAATAACTTTTGCACTCTTCCAAAGATATATTTTGCTCCAAATGGTTCTGCTCTTGCATTGTCCTTGTAATTCTATAGCGTTGACTCATAAAGTTACCTCCACTATTGTTCTTATGCTGATCAGCCTGTTAGTCCAGCATCATTAACCTTACACTCTTGCTTCCAGATATTCAACCAATTCCGCCATAATAACGCTACAATCCATTGCGGAATTGTCTTGGCGTCATACTCATGTGTTTGCGAAAAATCCGATTGAAGAAGCTGACATCTTGAAATCCGGAACTATATGCGACATGTATAACCTTATTGCGGTGATCCTTCAATAATTCGCAAGCATGCCTGACTTGAAGGGAGTGCTTGTAGTCCATGAGGCTCATGCCTGTCGCTTTCTTAAATTTTGCCGTGAAGGAAGACACGCTCATGCCGCAGGTTTGGGATAGCTGATTCAACGATAACGGCTGTCGATAATTTTGTTCTAAGAAATGCAAAATAGAACTCATCCATTCCTCTTTCGGCAGCGGACTATTATTATTGTTCTCATTGTTATCCTGATAACGACTTAACAACACCAAACACTCGATCCAATTTGTTTTTATGACGAGCTGATAACCTACCGGCTTTTCATAAAACTCCTTGTGAATTTTTTGGAGAAGAAATTCCAATTGCCCCCGCTGATGCTCGTTCAATGAAATATGCGGTACAAAAGAGGCGTTTTTTCTTAGAAAAGGAGCGAGATAGAAGAAATTGATGAAGGCGGGTATTTGCAGCAGGACGCCCAATTCCTTCTGAAGCAGTTGCTTCTCAAATAGGAGATTATATACGATGGTTTCTTCTCCATCGGTGTTAAAGTAGCCATGATAGGTTTGTGGCTCGATTACGAATACATCACCGGTTGCAAGCGGATATCGTTGATCGGCCATTTCATGCAGCGCTCCGCCCTTAGCCACATACACAAGCTCAACAAAATCATGTGTATGCGCAGGAATGACCTCACCTTTTTTAATTTGATAGCGCTGTATAAAAAAAGGAAACTCTCTGTCCTCGAAAAATGCATTTCCATTTAGAATAGACAATTCAAGTCCATCCTCCTTAGCAGATCGTCCTACTTTTTTTGTAGATCATCCAAGAATTCGAACAGCTCCCTGTCGTAAAGTAAACCTAACAACTTTATATAAAAGGGAGAATGGTTATGTTGAATGATAAGAGGGTTTTGACTGAAAAGCAAATCATTTTTTATCGGGAAAACGGTTTTGTTCAAGTGGATAATGTGCTTTCCGAGGACGAGCTGCAAGAACTGAGGACGTATTTGGAAGAAGCAATGAGTGATACTACAGGGCGTTCCATTCAGACGGACCAAGCTGGCGGCTCTTACTTCAAAGTGCTGAATCAGCGTGTAAACACTTGGAGAGATCATGGCGGAATGGCCCGGTTCGTGTTAGGCAATCGTTTTGCAGATATGGGCAAGCAGCTTACTGGATTTGAAGGAATCCGTTTATTTCATGATCATGCCCTCTTGAAAATGCCGAATGATTCCAAGCCAACGCCTTGGCATCAAGATTGGCCATATTGGCCGATGCAGGAAAGCGGAGCATTCTCTATTTGGATCGCATTGGATGATGTGGATGAGAACAACGGCTGTATGATGTTTGTTCCAAAATCGCAAAAAATAAAAAATTTAAAAAGCATCGACTTAGTTGCTCCAAGTGATATATTTGCCGATGCAGGAGCTCAAGACGTGGATAGAAACACTGCGGTGGTCGTGCGTATGAAAGCCGGAAGCTGTACCTTTCATGACGGGTTGACGTTCCATTATGCGAATGCCAATCATACCGATAAACCGCGGCGCGCGCTTGCTATTATTTTCATGCCGGATGGCACAATATTTAGCGGAAAGCCGCACAGCTGTACGGAAGGATTGGGTCTAGCAGCAGGAGACAGCATACAAGGCGGATTGTTCCCGAAACTAGCATAAAAGATAAATATCAAACAACTTATCAATAATGTTACGTTAATCACAGTTATCTCAAAAAAAAAAGCCGCATTTAATGCGGCTTTTAACTATTTCACATCCGTTTTCCGTCCACGAATTTCAGACTTTTCAGTTAATACATTTGAGTTTTGACTTAATACAACGTTGTCACCATCAAATAAAATGTGGACATGAATAGAGAAAGGCGTTTCGATTAACCTCAAGGTCAGCTGAAGCGTGTTTTCCTGCTCCCAAGCAAAGCTGCCAACGAAGCGTTGATATTCTCCCTGAAACAGAGGCGTCGTTCCCTCTACCCATGCACCTCGACCAAGCTTAATCGTATATTCAACATCCTCCTTGCTCAGAAGGACGACAGCTTTATTAGCCTCGAAGGATATAGAAATGCTTTTCCAAAGCGGTTCGTTGTCTTCCAGCGTATATTCAATGCCGTCAATGATGGTTTCCAATGGTGAATCCGGCGGCAGCTGCGGCAGCGGCAGCGCTAGCTGCTGCAATTCATCCGCAAGCTTCGAATGTGCATCCTGATTTGCAGGAAGTGACGAAGATTCCATTGCTGGGAGCAAGTGATCCCATACCACATCCAGGACACCTTGCAAATCATTTGTACCGCTTGTCATTGCCAGCACCGCATTCTGCTCGGGCATTACGATACAAAATTGACCGAATGCACCGTCACCGCGGTACACTCCGTGCCGACATCGCCAGAACTGGTAGCCATAACCCTGTGCCCAGTCACTCACTCCACCTTCTCCATTGGATATTTGTGCTGACGTCGCTTCATCAACCCAATCTTCCTGTAGCAGACGCTGTTCATTCCACACGCCTTTCTGCAAATATAGCTGACCAAACTTAGCAATATCCTCCGTGGTAATGTTTAGCCCCCACCCGCCAACATGGATTCCCCGAGGACAAGATTCCCATGTCGCACCTTCAATGCCAAGCGGTTCAAACAATCGCGGCTGCAAATATTCAAGAAGCGTTTGACCAGTCACCTTCTGCAGTATAGCTGCCAGCATATATGTAGCCCCACTGTTATAAACAAAATGTGTACCAGGTGCATGCTCAACAGGAGCATCCAGAAACGCCTTGACCCAATTTCCATCTTCACACTGCTGCAGCTTACTTGTTGTGTCCTGATCATGGCCTGTTCCCATCATCAGCAAATGACGGATTTCCATCGCAGCTAAATTAGAATTCATCTCGGCTGGAACATCCTCCGGAAAGAACGATACAACCGCATCGTTTAACGACAATTTCCCTTCAGCAGCAGCGAGACCCATGGCAGTTGAGGTAAAGCTCTTGCTAAGCGAGAACAGCATATGAGGAATATCTGATGCATAAGGCTTCCACCATCCCTCTGCTACTACCTGTCCATGTCTAAGCAGCATAAGACTATGCAGTTCCAGCTTTTTTTCTTTTACAGTATTTAAAAAGGCAATTACAGCAGCGGAGGGTATTCCTTGTGCTTCCGGCTGACTTCTGGGTAAATGAAGAGTAGTCCGTTCCATCATTTCATTCCTCCTTTATACTACTAACTTACTGCAACTTCAGAGGACTGGCAAGCACTTTTGTTAGCGCTATCATAGATGTCTCGTTGAACTATCATTTCCTTGAATACTCTACTTGCTAGCTGTGTTTATTTACTCACATGCAGCAAAGCGCCAATGGCACCTGAATACTCCCCATTTTCGAGAAATATGGGATTTGCCCCTCTAAGCCTCGTATAGCTTTGTACCACTTCTTTAAGAAATTCATTTCGAATAAACGACGAACCGATGAATACGACAGAGGATACGCCGCATTGTCCGGCCGCAAGAACACTAACGGTCGCCACCGTTTCCCCTACCATTCCAATGACAGAAGCTAGTAGTTCTTCATTTTCCAAATCTGCTTTCGATACCATAGGGTCAACATTCCCGAAGTTGCTGGCTGTTAAATCTCCCGGTATAGGGGGCACTGTCCCCTTATAAATTTGACTTACCTTTAAATCTATACGATCTCGTATACCTTTAGCAGCTAAAGGTACAATGCTATCATAGTCAGTTAACCCTGTAAGCAGCTGTGATAGCCCCATCATGGTGCCGCCGCCGACCCCGGTACCGCCGACGCGCTGCTGCTCGCTTTTGTCTATATGGTGAATTGAAGTTCCGGTGCCAACATTCGTTAATATGTATGACTCCTCCGTTATTCCACACGTTGCAAGAAGATGTCGCACACCATTCGATGTTGCTTCAAATTCAACGATTTGTTCAGCTTTTTGACTTAATAACGATCTCAAAAAAGTGGCTTTACCGCCAGTCGTACAGATCTTAATGTTATCTAATCCGTTTATCCAAGATGCCACATGCTCCAAATCAGCAATAGGAAACTTTTCAAATTCGAGCAGATCATTTTTCATATATGCGACTTTGATAAGTGTCCCGCCAGCATCAATTCCAATATTCATCTTGATTTGTCATCTCTTTTCTCCCATTAACATGTTTTGTCCGTGCAATCATACACTCGTGCTGAGCATGGCTGGAATATTTATTTCTTTCACACAGGAAGCCCTTGAGAGATTCATCACACATTTGACCAAAGATACAATATCCTGAAGGGGGATCTGTGTCCCATTATAAGCCGATAAAACTTTCTCTATTCCATCTTCATATGGGATCTGAGTTGCAATTTCGCCTGGGTTTATACAGGTTACACCTATTCCGTACTTCTTCACATGCTCCCGCAAAGAATTGCTTACTCCACGCAATCCGAATTTCGAGGCTACAAATGAAATTTGTGTACTGTCATTATTTTCGAGACCTGATGTAGATCCGATGAAGAAAATTTTTGCGTTGCTTGATTTTTTTAAATTCGGCAGCAGCTTCTGGATGCAAGTAATTGCGGATGTTACATTTACATTTATAATATTAACGATTTCGTTAGGATCATCTTTCTCAAAATCGTAGTCATCCATAAATCCATTGCTTTCCCATATCCCAACATTATATATGAATACGTCTATGACGACATCATGTAATCTACTCGCAATTCTATCGCTTGCTTCATTCAACGCTAGATCAGCTTCAATCCAATAGCGATGAACACCATCGTTAAGTCCCAAACCATTGGGACTGCTTCTGGAAACTATCCATACGTTGTCCCCCGATTCCGGTAATCCTTTAACGAATGCTTCACCGAGTCCTTTACTCGCTCCAAAAATAATAAAGTTTTTCATATAATCCTCCTATGGTTTTATTTCATAATCACTATTACATTCATATACTTTATATATAATAATGTTTAATTAATGAGAAAATCAAGTCTATAAGAGTAGGCGGTAAGTTCTACAAGACCATGATTCTTTTCCAGCTCGGCCACCATCTATTTGAAATCAACTAAAAACAAGCAACAGCTCCATATCATCATTCGATAGGAGCTGCTGCTTGTTTTCAACGTTGTAAAAATATTATTATGGAGCTTTTCCCTCTACTACTCTCCAGCCTCGTTTTTTCAACCATTCCTTGCACAGCAATGTCCACATTCCGACACTTGCATCGTTCTCGGCTAATCCCATACCGTGCGGACCACTCTCGAACATATGCAGTTCACAAGGAACATAATGCCTATTTAATGCCTGTGCAAAGAGAAGGCTGTTCTCCACCGAAACGGCCTCATCATCTGCCGTATGCCACAGAAAAACAGGTGGTGTATCCGCCGTTACTTGCAGCTCATTGGATAAGTCACGTCTTTGCTCCTCAGAAGAAAATTCCCCAAGCAAATTGACCATGGAATGATGATGACGGAACTCTCCAAAACTGATAACGGGATAACATAAGATAAGCAAGTCAGGACGACTGCTTTCCCTCTCAATTGGATCAAGATCCCCCATTCGCCCTCTGTCGTAATGTGTTCCAACTGTGGACACAAGATGACCGCCTGCGGAAAAACCTAACACACCTACTCGTTCCGTATCAATATTCCAGTCTTTTGCATGATGACGTACATAACGGATGGCACGCTGAGCGTCAAGCATTGGAACAGGATGCTTGTAAGGCGCCAACCGATACTTCAGCACGAAAGCAGAAATGCCTATACTGTTAAACCAGTGGGCGATCGGCTCACCTTCATGATCTGCCAGCATGCCATAGGCACCGCCTGGACATACAATAATAGCTGCTGTAGGAACAGCACTTTCAACCAAATAAGGAGTTAATGTTGGGTCTCCTTGCGGTTCTCCACTAATAATATGAGGTGCACCTTTTGGCCAAATCACTGTCGGAGTTGTCATTTGTTTAGCCTCCAAGCTGTTATAGGTATGTCAACACTTACTCTATTCTAGAATGAAGCCTTTAAAGTCCACCTTCAATGACGCCCCTGTAAACACTTCCAGGTTATACAACCCTTGGTCCAACTGATCGATGATTGTTTCAGAGCCAGTTAACCTTAGAGGAACTCCATTTATTTTCACATAGGTATCCGGCGAGCTCCCCCTAAAAGCCTTCAACGTCAGCTTCCGCTTGGCGTTAACAAAAACCGATGCAGACATGATAATCATGTCCCCCATATCTGCCTTCGTATAGTCAACGTAAACTTTGAAACCATCCGTCAGCACCTTCGGCATGGACAACCAGTCATCTGGTACACTGTCCTTAATTTTTTGACTCGAATAATCAATTTTGGTATAGCCATCTACGACGATTGTACGAGGGGATAGGCAGGAGAAGAGTACTTCTGCTTCATACTGATGTCCAATGTCTCCAAAGTGCAGTCGATCTGAAATAATCCGTTGCGTACTGATAGAGGAATATTGTAAAAACAACTCCGTATACTTGTTCATGTCAATGAGCTGAAGAGCGTACTCTTCTGCAAGTTCTCTTTTGACCTCATTAGCTATACAAGCGATATGTTCACTCGTTCTCATCTTGTAATCTTCTGCATATTCGGTCTTTACCCCGGGTTCGACAATCGCTTGGGTCGTCAGTAGAAACGGCTGAATATTTTTTGAGTAGCACCAATTAATAATCTGCTTGATCGAAGCTTTGAATCCGTCCCGATAAGCTTTTTCATTTTTGTAGAGAAGCCGATCGTTAATACCGAAGCCGATTCCGATCATTTGTACGTCATGATAGTCGGATGCTGCTCCGAACTGCATCTCTAGAATGGTTACCGCCCAACTTGCATTCGTACCGCTAAATCCCGAATTATAAATACGTAAAATATTATTATGTGCAGCTTGCCTAAGCAACTCCTCCAGCTTCTTCGAGAAAGTGTTCGGTGACGTGCTGTCCAAACCAATCGTATTGGCAACCCAACCCGACGTATTCGCACCGTCCACAGTACTATCTCCGAAGAAAGCAATCGGGAACTTGCTACCTTGCAGCCATTCCGTCCAAGCATCGCTGAATGTGAATATTTTGGGCGGTATCCTTGTGGCATTTGTTTCATTGAATGAATTTGTGTTCAAAACTTTCCCCCCCTAAAATACGCTACAAACAATAGTAAAATGTAGGATTAGGATTCACCCGCTTAGCTTAACTAAATAACTGATCGGATCATGTGGGCGGCAGGAGCCTTTGAACGATCCTCCACAAGAGATACAGTTTCTTCTTCGGCAGCTTGGGGCACATTCAATAAAACGATGGGAATTAGACCCTTCGTAGGCCGTCCAGCCGATGTGATCTCGACGATCAGATCATACCGCGGCTCCTTTAATGCATTAGGCGTCAACTCGAAGAAAAGCTCATTATAGCCAACATTGCAGTGATACTGCTCAAGCGGTACGCTAATATTCGGTCCTGGAGACACGGTCCAACCCTCCGGCAAATGCCATTTGACGTTTAACCACTGCTGTATAAACAGCTGGTTGTCCAAGACAAGGCGGAACCGTTTCGGCTGAGCCTCCGATACAAAGGGTTCATTCTGATAATCCAAATAGACAGAAAAGATTTGAAAGTCGTAGTGGACCATAAATGGGCTTTGCTTGAACAAATCGGAGGTTTCACGATAAACCCAGCAGTTTACTCTTTTCGGATGATTATATAGATCCTTATCCTCTTTAGTCTCGATTGTATATCCGCGTTCCGCATTTACATAGTCACAATACTCGCTTCCAAGAAAAATCGGTGTCAGCTTTAAGATGCGATCCGTAAGTTCCATCACCGTCTTCGGGATCTTTAAGCCTTGATCTCCCAGATTGATGCATAAGGTTTTGATCTCGTCCCCAATAGGCTCCAGCCATTCCGACGGCACACGCTCAGGCTCGCCAATAATCCCCATAATGGCGCCAAGTGTTGCCGCTGTACAATCGGTATCTTCACCGCAATTATTCGCGATACAAATGCTTTTGCCAAAGTCGCCTTCTCCGTAAAGCCAGCCGATGATAGTAATTCCAACGTTGCTTGGCGCATCCCAGCCCATTTCCCCGACAGGAACTTCATCCGTCAACAGTTCCGGAGTCATCCCGATAATACCGAAGCTGCCAGGAAGCTCAGTCAGCACACGAATTCGAGCTTCCTGCCAGCTCATACCCGAACGATAACATTCTATAACTGTCCGAACCGCTTTTGCAGATCCGCAATCATCTGGAAGGTATGAAAGTCCGATGTCGATTAACTTATACGTATCGCTCTCTACGAAAGCGGCGCTTTGGATGGCTGCGAAGAACACTTCCGCATAGACACCCTCGTGACTGTGATCGACAACCGCATCTTCAAAAGCATATTTCACAGCGATATCCGGATGGCCGGGTGCGAGACATGCCCATATCTCCGAGCGAATAAAAGCCCCATTGCTGTCACGGAATTTATTGTTTACATAACCGGATAACGGCGGCACGATTCCCATCCGCATATTGTTTTTCCCTGCACCGTATTCGGCCCAGTTAGGAACGATATAAGACAGCCAATATTCGCCCAATATTCGTGAATTAATCATTTTCCCGTGTTTCTCTGCTGCATTTAACCACACCAATTGCAAATCCAAATCATCGTTAGGAAGGACTCCTTGCGTCAGATCATGGGTGTAATAAGTGACATCAAGCACCCCGCGTTTGCATTCAAATGGCGCTCCGAGCGTCCCTCCGACGTTTTTCCCGATCCAACATCCGCGCACTTTGTTCTTATACTGGTCTAATGAAATTTTCATCGTTGCACCTCTTATTCTCATAGTGGTTACATCAATGAGTTTATCAACGAAACAGTACGAGAAACATCGACATTGTTAAGGTTTAAAAATAAATAATGTTAAAAAAAACCGTTCCATTTCATCGATTCTATCGGTTCATATTCGTATGTTCGCAGTGTTGTCAGAGGTACCATAATCTCCTATAATTAATTGATCATATTGAATAGGTACGGGAGGGATTTCATGTCTTTTTTTACGATGTCGAGGCTCGCGAGCCTTGATGTGAGATGGGCTGGCATACAACAGGGCAATGATAACCTCTATATGATGGAGCATTCCAATCCTTTTTTTGAACTGATGGTCGTTGCCGAAGGACCCATTTATCTGCAAGTGGAATCCGAACAGCTCGAGCTGAACTCCGGAGATATCTTCATTTTAAAACCGTGGGAGCGGCATTACAGCTGGAAAAAAACGAACCCCAAAGCCAATTTCTTCTGGGTTCAATTTTCCTGCACGCCTTCTCTGAAGGAAGTCGGAGACTTGGCATCTGGCATCGATTATTCGCTGCTGGAGCACCAGGATCTACGTACCTTTGAATATGAGCATGTCGATGAATTGATCCTGCCTAGGCATTTTCAATTCCCTCGTCCTTATGAACTTCTTTCCCAATTCGAAAAGCTGCTGGAGACCTTCTCAAAACCAGAAGTATACTTTCGTTTTCGCTCCACGCTGCAATTTGCGCAAATTTTGGAATCCATTGCTTTGTCCATTTTAGTCGAATCCAAAAATCAGCGTTACATTCCCGAATCATTTGTTATTTATCGGAAATTGGTTCGTCTATTAGATGAAGCATACACCGACAACCTGTCAAAAGAAGAAATAGAACGCAGCATGGATCGTACGTATGAATATTTGTGTCAAATCTTTAAGAAATATTCAGGTACAAACATCATCAAATATACGAACATGTTAAAAATTCAAAAAGCAAAGTTTTTATTAAAAAGTACAAATCGATCGGTACAAGAAATCTCTCAAGATGTCGGAATCTCAGACACCTTTTATTTCAGTAAATTATTTAAACAATATGAGAAAATCAGCCCTACCGCTTTCCGTGAACGCATGCATCCTTCCTGATAGCAAACACAAAAAAACCTGCCCATAACAGGCAGGTCAGCAGCTTATTTTCCGTTTTTTTGATGCTATTTAAATTTTATATCCGAATACTTCCCCTTAAATTCGATAAACTGTTTCATGTTAGTAGAAGACAATAACGTATTGTTTATTTTAAAACGGTTAAATACGATCCCGCTCACATTATGGCTGTCGTCAACGCCGCTAATAAGAGATTTTCGTGGAAGCTTGCCGCGGTAGATAATGTTGTTAAAGGAGACGTTGCTCACAGAACCAGGCGCAATTCCAGCAGCCATCTCATCTGTCTTGATTTGAAAAAGCATAGAGTCCCCCGGAGCTTCGAACTCATCGATATGAATATTTTTAAAGGCAATATTGCTTATCTTGTTCCCTCCTGTTGCCCAAATTTGAATCGCACCATTATATTTATTCAGATCCCATACGCCTCGTTGATTCAAAATATAGATATTCTCAAAGTTAACCTTATCGATCGTCGCATTTGGCGTATCTCCCAAGCCTAGCAAAATAGGACGAGCATTATCTGCCCAGAATATAGAATCTTTCACCGTTATATTTGAACTCTCACCATAATGATAAATGACAAAATTATCGTCCGTCGTTCTTATGAAGACGCCTGAAACCTGCGCATTTTTGCTGCCTGAGAGGTGAATGCCATCAGCATTAACCATCGAACCGAAAAAATTTATGTTTTTGATCGACGTTTGATCCGTAAAGTTCATAACGACTGACCACATCGGATAATCGATCAGTGTAATGCCTTCTACCTTTGAATTAGCGCTTCTCGTAATCCATATCGCCCCGCTTCGTCCCTCAGCGTAATTTCTAGGCCGCAAAAGATCACCACCGTACATGATACCTCGGCCTTTAATTGTAATGTTGCTCAGATCATCTGCAGAAATTGACCCTTTGACAAGCGAGCCTGGTGCCAAATAAACAGTCGTATCGCTCTGACTGATATAAAACGCTTCTCCTGCATGCCAATTGCCATAACCAGTAGACGACATATAATGAGTAGAATCATTGCCGTCAGTCATATTGGAGTAACTGGGGAATGCCCCATTTACCGCTTTGCCCTTTGCAATATTTGTAGAATCGTCTCCCTTTTTATAAAGCTTAAATTCGCTTGCCAATGATGTCATTACATAATGACTTGATCCGGTATTACCTAGTAGGACAAGCTTTACATATCTCGCGTTCACGCTGCTCAATAAATCGGTGACTGTTCCTTCCTTATTATTCTCATACCCATCGTATACTTTTACATACGGGTCGTCTTTTCTCTCCTTGGCCTCAATCACAAATCGTTGGGGTCCTTTTGCAAACCACTGGGAGTCGGTTAGCTGCTGCACCAAATCAAATTTTTCCAGTTGAACGGTTTCCTCGAGATCAAGCTCAACCCACATCCCTTTTGGCAGCTCGTGCTCGCCCGGCTTAAAATAATACGTATCTTTTCCCATTGGCAAATAAAGCGGGATCGGGTCGCCAGGATTTATAACATAAACGTTTGCGGCATTCTGTGAAGGTGCATCGTTCTCAGGCATGTTTGAAAGGATATGCAAATTGCCCTCACTCCAGCTGCCATTCACCATAATGGTGGGCTTTAATGGAGCTTTATTATTTTGCGTGAGCGAAAAGATTAATGTATTTCCTTCTGTTTTTTTAGCATTTATTCCATAAGCCGAAGGGCGTATTTCATAATCTTTGATTTTATCCGTGTTATAAGTTACCTTAAACTCAACTGTACCTGTAAAGTCTACGTTAACCATAGCTGCATCCGTAGGTACATCTTGCTCCTTCTGCTCACCGTTCTTTACGTTATAAACATAAAGCTCCTTCCACGTTTTCTTGCCATTCTCTCTTATCCAAACCGAAAAGCTCTTGTTTTTTTGCTGCCAATCAGGCGTTTCCCAAGTAACGATTTTGGAAGAGATCTGCTTATTTTCCTGACTCACAGCATGCGCCTCCCCAACATTCAAAAAGGTTGCCATCAAAAGCAACACAAGTAATAGCTTCATCTTCATCACAAACCATTCCTCCCGATATGAAGTCATAATAATTCTTGAATCTATCCTTTCACGCTGCCCAGCACGATGCCCTTCATGAAATACTTTTGCAAAAACGGATACAGAACAAGCACAGGCAGTGCTGCTAGAAAAATTTGAGAAGCTTTGGTTGTACGGTCGGATACCTCAGCTAACGCCTTCATATCTTCCGCTGTCAGGTTTCCCCCTGCGGTAAACAACTCCGTGCTTACAACAAGTGTCTGCAGATACGTCTGCAACGGATAATTCGTAGGAGAGTTCATATAGATCAGTCCATCGAACCAGGCATTCCACTGGCCTACGCATGTAAACAACAAAATTGTCGCCAGTGCAGGAATCGAGATGGGAACCATCATTTTCCAGAGCAGTTGCCACTCTGTACATCCATCAACAAGTGCAGCTTCCTGAATTTCTTTTGGTGTACCGCGAAAGAAATTCAGCAGCAGCACGATGTTGAACACCGCCACAGCGCCTGGAAGTACAAGTGCCCAGATCGTATCAAGCATATGGTAATTTCGAATGACCATGTAGGTTGGGATTAATCCCCCGCTAAACAAAATGGTTACAAAGAAAAACCAAACATAGAAGGTTCGCATCGGAAAGTCCGTCCGTTCCTTCGACAACGGATACGCGGAAATAACAACCACCAATAAACTGATAATCGTACCAAGGACAACCCGCACAATCGAAACAAAAAGCGACTGTAAAAATTCCGGTTTGGACAGTGCGTACTTATAGGAGCTCAGCGTAAAATCAACTGGCCACAGCTTGACCGCCCCTGCCGTCGCCGCCGAGCTTGAGCTAAACGACAGAGCTAATATATTAATTAGAGGAAGCAAACAAACAACAGCTAACGTAATAAGGAAAACATTATTGCAGATAAGAAAAACTTTCCGTCCCAGTGAATCATTGATGTCCATAACGGTCTCTCCTTTCCTTAAAAAATACGGTATCCAGCTATACGATAAGCCAGCCAGTACGAGGCTCCTACAAAAATCAAAGAGACCACAGATTTGAATAAGCCGACAGCTGTCGCAACCGCATATTGAGCATCGATAAGACCTAGTCGATAAACAAAAGTGTCTAGAATATCTCCCGTACGATAGACAAGCGGGTTATACAAATTGAATACTTGGTCGAAGCCTGCATTCAGTACGCCCCCAAGCCCGAGTGTCGCGAGCAGCACGATGATGGGAAGCATGCCTGGCAATGTCACATGAATCGTTTGTTTCCATCTGCCTGCCCCATCCATAATGGCGGCTTCGTATAATGTAGGATTAATGCTTGTAAGCGCAGCGAGATAAACAATCGTGCCAAATCCAAATTCCTTCCATACATCCGTGACAACGAGCACATAAGGAAACAGCTTATCATTGCCAAGAAAAAATAGCGGTTCCATTCCAAACCAGCTAATCACTTCATTCAGTAGTCCCTGTGATGGTGAGAGAATATCGATCAGAATGCCGCCAAGAATGACCCACGATAGGAAATGCGGCAAATAAATAAGTGTCTGCACCGATCTCTTGATCGATGATTTCCGCACTTCATTAAGCAGCAATGCCGTCACAATAGGGGCAATTTGACCGAAGATGATTTTCAGAAAAGCAATAAAAATGGTGTTCCATAACACTTGGCCAATCCCAGGCATTTGGAGCATAAACTCGAAATTGTTCCAACCCACCCATTTGGAATCGAAGAAGCCTTTAGCAGGAATGAAATTCTGGAAGGCAATGACGATTCCTGCCATAGGGATATAATGAAACATGATTAACAATAGAATTCCGGGCACCAGCATAAGATGCAGAGGTAGATGCTTCTTCCAAGATCGTCTTCTTTTGACGGTCGCCGCTTGCAACATGATCATTCCTTTCTAAGCTGATAGAGTAAGAAAGGAAGCAAGCCATTCGAGCTGCTTCCTCTCCATTCTCAGGTTATTGTTTAGCCTTATACCATTCGTTTACTTCAGCCGTAATTGCATCTCCGCCAAATTTCTTCCAATCCGCTACAAACTTATCGAACTCGCTTACATCCGATTGCCCCATAATAATTTTCGTGAACACTTCCAGCTTCATCTTATCCAGTGTGCTTTTCTTGGCTGTCATCGTTGGCGTGCTTGGTCCCGAATATTCATCAACCAGATACTTGTTATCCTTCACATAGTCGCTGACTACATTCATACCGCCTCCTGGTCCAGCCCATTTATAGGAAGACCAGGCCTGCCCTTCCTCGTTGCTGTCTATAAATTTCCCCGATAACCACAACTGGTAGAGGTCATAATGATGCTTTACATCGGCAATCGGATTATCTACATACTTCCCTGCATCAACCGATTCCTGAACACCTCGGTGAATATTTATCAGCTCCAGTGGATCACTTATGATAACAGCTGCAAATGCCGCAACATTAATTTCCTTGTTTTCTCCCCCGTACCAATAGGCGTCCAGACGTCCTTCCGGACCATATTGCTTCTCTACTGCAAAATTAAGCAGCTTTACGAGCGCTTCCGGATGCTCGAACCCTTTGCGAACGACATAATAATTCCCAACCGGAATGCCGCCTGAGGTACTTGCTGGCTGGTCGTCAAAGGAAATGAGTGGATACGGCTTCCAATCCGACTTTTCCTTCTTATAATGATCCGTCAAAGGCCACCACACGGCACCCTCGCCTGAGTAGAACATGCCCGTTTTGTTACCGGCAATTAATTCGTATGCTTTAGCCTGATCCTTGACCGCAAATTCTGGATCGATCAGACCTGCTTTGAACAGATCCTGCAGCTTCTGCAGCGCAGGCTTGAGCCCTGGTTGTATATCTCCGTAGACGAGCTGTCCAGAATCATCTTTGACCCAGCGGCCTGGATAGGCATGGAAGCTCTCGAAGAAGCCCATTAAGGAATTCAAATCCTTATTGATTCCACCCAGCCCTATCGTGTCCTTCTGGTTGTTGCCATCAGGATCTTGACTCGCAAACGCCTCGGCGATGCGATATACGTCCTCCATCGATTTGGGCTCAGGCAAATTAAGCTTCTTCAGCCAATCTTGTCTAATCCATAACATCTGCGCACCGGTACCTGTGAAGGTAACACCAGGCAGCGCAAGCAATTTGCCTTCGAAGGTGGAGGCCTTCATTCCGTTGCCTCCATCATTACTTATGACTTGCTTGGTTTTCTCCGAAGCATATTTCTCGAATACTTCCGTCATGTCCTCGACCATATCGGCATCGACAAGGCGCTTCAGCTCATTAGCTGACACCGTCAAAATATCAGGAATATCACCAGATGCGATGGTCACATTCATTTTTTGCTGCCACTGTGTCTGTGGAACGCTCCACTTATTGATCAGCTTAATACCCAGCTCCTCTTCATAACTGCGATACCAAATATTGTTGTCTATGCTGTCGCCCTTCTCGAACTTGATCGACGGCGGCAGCGATCTTACGGTTGTCACCTCAATTGCAGGCTCATATTTGCCCAGCGGAACACCTTCGGCTGGTTTGTCTGTCGAATTCGCTGCGCCCTTGCTGTCGCCTGTGTTTGCAGTGTTTTCTTGCTTACCCTTGTTTCCACTCGCTCCGTTATTCGTAGTGCTGCATGCTGATGTTAAGAGAAGCATGACTGCTGTAGCGAGAATTAAATATCGCTTAAAGCTTTTGTGTTGCATGTTCAATCCCCCTTTTGTTGTAAACGCTGTCACTTGCATGAATAAAGTATAAGCCCGCTACATCGACTTACGTAACAGGCCATTTCTTTACTTCTGCTTATCTATTTTTTACCTATGTGCAAAAATTTGCCGAGCAAGCCCATCCATCATCGTTCTTCAAGCGATCGATAATCCTGTGGGGTATAACCGCTTGCTTTCTTGAAGAATCGTGTAAAATGGGGCGGTGAAATAAAGCCAAGCGCGGCACTTATTTCATGAATTTTCAGATCTGGTTGAAGCAGCATCCGCATCGCTTCTTTCAGCTTAGCCTCATGGATATAAGTGAGCACGTTTGTACCCGTCACCTTTTTGAATGCTCTGGATAAATAAGACGGATTCCATTGTACAATCTCAGATAAACGCACCAAAGAGAGATCCTCTCCTAGGTGATCGTGAATATAGCTCTTCACAAGATCAATGGTCCGGTCGCGGCGTTCAGCCTGGTCCTGCTGCTGCATCTCAAAAATCGTCATGGCAAGTCGATAATAATAATCCATATATGATGACAGATTAACTTGATCAGCTGCCGGCTGCATTAATACCGACAAATCAATGCGTACCGATAGGCGCTCCTGCAAATTAAATCGATGAATATGGCGCAGGAAAACAAGCGATAGCGCAGAGTAAACCGATTCCATTCTCATAGGCTCAGCTTTGAAGCGAGCCCAGGCCGAATCGAATGCTTCGGCTTGGCCGCTTGCTAAATATTCGCCAAACAAATCCGTTTTGCGCAGCATCTTCGCAAGGTAAAGCTCGGTCTCGCCGAATTCAACTTGAACAACACCGTTTCGATCACCGGATTGACGATGATACTCATGCTCCAGCATCGCCCATCGGTCGGCAATGTCATCCCACTCGCAAGGAGACCTGTCCAGCAGAAAAAATAGTGAAATATGGAAAGTGAGCTGAAAGGCAGCCTCTGCATTCTCCGCATATTCCCGAACCGCTAGACGAGTGTCGCTCCACAAAGCAGATTGTTCAATCGGCTCGCTTAGATGACTGGCTGCCGGTTGTATGAACCAGGCCATTGTTTCCTTGTCCACAAATATATACTTCATATGCAGGTGGGAATAACCATACTGCTCCTCGATTACCTTCATCCCTGCGTGCAGCCGCGCTTTTCCAGACTGCCGCGATCCAGAATCCAATCCGATCAGTTTAGCCATCATTAGGAGGACTGGACGCTTCGGATCGAGAGGAATACCCAGCTCCTCGAATTGATTGGACTTGCTGTGCCTATCAAATGATTCATCATAGAGCAGTTCGCTTAACAGCTCGTTTTGAAGCAGCGGCAGCGTTTGCTCCATCTGCTGCATCGCTTTGCCCATAAGACCTTCAATCTGCTGTTCTCCGGCGATATCCTCTGCCAGCTTGCCAATCGTATCCAAAATTTTCTCATGGCCCTCCGTCTTAAGAAGATAGCTGGTATTGTCATAATGGATAGCCTCGTATACATAATCGAATTCGCTATGCCCGGTCAAAAAAACAACTTTGCATCTAGGCCATAACTTGCGAATATGCTTGTGAAGCTCCAGACCGCTTAGAACAGGCATCCGAATATCGGTCATTACGATGTCAAATCTTCCCCTCCTTAACCATTCGAGAGCGCTCTTTCCAGAATAAGCCTTATACAATTCGAACTCGATCGGAAAACGTTCCTGCAGAAGCGTATAGAGGCCGTCCGCAATATCGGGCTCGTCATCAACAATCAACAATCTAAGCATACTCATTGTCCTCCTTCCATATGGTTAAACGAACTTCCAATCCTCCAAGGCGGCTGCGCTCCACAACGATTCCGCCTCGCTCCCCGTATTTCATCCGCAACCTTCGGTGTATGTTTAGCAGGCCGGTCGTTTCAATCGTACTTTCATCCGTTCTCAGCAGCTTCTCTAGCGTCTCCAGCCGTTCCTGATCCAATAATAGGCCATTGTCTTCCACACGAATCAACAAACAATCCTCTGCTTCTTCGAAAGTGATAGACAGAAGTCCGCCTTCCTCCACATGATCAAATACATGCTCGAAAGCGTTTTCGATTAAGGGCTGAAGAATAAGGCGCGGTACCTTAACCTCAAGGTAAGCGGTTGGAACTTCGCCGCACTTGGCCTTCATCCGCAGACGAAAGCGCCTGCCCTGAATTTCAGCATAAATTGTAGCATGCTTGGCCTCCTCGAAAAGCGGTACTTCATCTGAGGAATTGCGGGTAATGTACTGTAAATAGCTGCCCATCTGTGAAGCGAACTGCTTGGCACTGTCATGATCTTCCACCGCAATCATGTTATAGAGCGTGAAATAGCTGTTATATAGAAAATGCGGGTTAATTTGTGATTGTAGATGCTTTAGCTCAGCTCGTTGAACTAATATTTTGTGCGTATATACTTGTTCAATCAAATCCCGCATATAACGGGACATTTTATTAAAGCCTTGGAGTAAATATCCGAACTCGCTGCGGCTGTTCTCGGTAATCGTTACGTCCAATTCGCCCTTCTCCATCTTCCTAAATGCACGCAGAAGCGCCAGCAGCGGCCGATGGATCATACGGTACAAGGAAAGACACAAAACAATAATAAAGAAGAGGAATACGGCAATTAACACCCAGAACAGCTGCTGGTATCGATGTAAGTTATTGAACAAATGTTTCTCAGGAACAAAATGAATGAGCGAGAACCCGAGAAGCTCAGAGAACCGAGAGGATACGAGCACTCTATCATCTCCCTCGCCGACACTCCTAATATTCTCGTATTCATTCGGTGCGCCCGATTTATATTGATCGATGTACTGATCCAAATAGGGATTCTCATAATGATGAGTGCGAATAATAAAATCGCCATTCGGATCGCTTAGAACGGAGCCGCTATTCTCGCTGCTCTCTAAAGAGGAAAGTGATTTGCTTAGCTCATTCGGTGAGAGCTCCACAATAATGGAATACATCGCATTTTCCGCTTCGTACAAACCACGCACCTCGTGAACAAGTACAATATACGGAATATGATTGAGGAAATAGATCGCTTTTCCCGGACTCTTTCTAGCCAGCTCACTAGTAGCATTAAATTGTTCATGCATCATCGCGCTCGTTCCCTGCATAGCGGATATCGTACGGTTAAGGGAGGGAATATGTACGGACACATCCGATATATAGACGCTGCTGTTTTTTAGTGCAAACAGCCTGTCCTGTACCATTAAAATGGCTTGGCTTTTGTCATATTGATTCATGTAGTCTGGAATAACCGCCAGCTTGTTCAGCGATTCGTCGTTAATTAATTCAAACTGCAGCAGTTGAATCCTTTCGACTTCCTTCTCCATCGCACGTATATTCGCATCAACCCTCGACTCCATCGAGTTGGATATTTCCCTTCGCAGCAGCTCCCTGCCGCCAGAATAAAAGTTGTTCCCGATCAAGATAATCGGAATCAGCAACAATGCCAGCAATAACGCGAAGCGAAGCAACAGTGAGCTCTTTATTCTGCTAAACCCTGTACGGATAAGTACCGCCTCCATTTTTACTAAGATTGCCAAGAAGCAGCAGCTTAGACTCGTTTTTTGTTTCCACTTTCAAATGATGCAGCTTTACCGTATACACTTTTTCATTATTTAGAAGATTGTGCCCAAATGCAATACAAACACTAGTTTAATGTTAAGCGATTTCATGTGATTTCAACATTGACGTTTTTAACATTTGAACAGAAAAAAGACTAGATAAATCAATAGCTTGATTCATCTAGTCTTCGACTCCATTACATCGGTGTCTTATACTATAGGTATACATAAAATAGAAAGAGGTGCCCGATATGTGGAAACACTTTGTAGCTATAGGTGATAGCTTTACGGAAGGTATTGGTGATGAAGTTGAGGAGACCCCATTAAAGAGCTGGGTCCATCACTTCGCCGAGCTGCATGAGCCCGCATTAAAATACACCAATTTGGCTAAACGTGGATTGATAACCAAAGAAATTCGCTTAAAGCAGCTGGAAGAGGCTCTAGCACTAGAGCCCGACTTAGTCAGCCTAATTGCAGGCGCAAATGATATTTTAAAAGGCCGCTGGAACTTCAATGAGTATAAGTCGGAAATGGAGCTCATGGTAGATGCGTTAAGCAAGTCAGGTGCTGCTGTTATAATCGGAAATCTTCCCGACTTTACAGCTAGATTGCCTTTGCCTGATGAAAAAAAACGAGTAATAAAAGAACAGCTGCTACAAGCAAATGAAGTCGTACGTTCACTTAGCAGCGAGTACAAATTAATGCTTATCGATTTCTGGAATCATCCAATGGCTGAAGACAATACCTTTTGGTCTAAGGATTTGATTCACCCCAACTCCATAGGATACAAAAAAATTGGCGAAATCATCTTTAATCGTTGCAAATAGCAAAAAGAGGCTGTCCCAAAAGCGTGCGTTTAGCTCGCTGAAGAGATAGCTCACTTTAAACGGAAATATTGGAAAATATGAAAAATAGCCGTCAGGAGAGCTATTCCTGTTCGGCTATTTTTCTATTCAGGTCACTATTTGCTTGCTTCATCAGATTATGGGCAAGCGAAAGCCAGCCGACCTCTAGACTTACCTTAGTCAAGCCGCGAAGCAGAAAACGCCGAAATCCCCGGTTATTCTTGATTTGCCCGAATATACTTTCAGGTTCAATCATTCGTCTTACCGACAACGCATATCCTTACACTTTTTCTTTGTTTTGATGCTATTTTGAGATGTCTCCAACACCAATCTCCGCGATCAATGTTCAGCTATCCTGCACAATTGCAGGAACTTCGCCCATGTTTAGCTGTGTTGGAGATCTATGTTGTATTTATGGAATAACTTTCTATATGATCTGCCATTTTAGTAGTTTTAGAGCGCTTATGTTGTAGGAAATACAGTATAGCTACACGTAAGTATGAGAATGATTCCGCTATCCTGCGAATATGCAGGATAGAAAATAATGAAGAACAATGTAGAAGTGCATATTTGCCGAATTAGAATAGGGGATATCCCAGCAGGGTAAACCGGAGTGAGTGAATCCCATAGTATGTGCAAAAGAACCTTCAAAACCACTATGAAAGTGAATCTGAAGGTTCTTTTTTGCCAGCATATTACGTGAAAAGTGGGGGCTGCATGATTCGGAAATTGCTTTAGGGACAGCCTCTTTTATGATTTAAATATACATGCTACTAAATCATTTTTCCGAAAGTTCAATTTCTTGCTTTGTTGCTTCGTCAGCTGGTTGGTCGTTTTTCACATATTCATCTTGGTCACTGCCCCAAACATAATCGTAATTCGTAATGTCTGGCTTGTAGTCTTTTTTCGGATTGTCTTTATTATTTTCCATAACCATCACTCCTTTTTTGTTAGTATGCGTTCTCCCATTGAAAATTAATCCATTTGATTTCCACTGCTTCATTTGCCGGTTATTTCGAAATGTTTAAATCTTATTAGGGAGTATGCTAAAATGTGATGTACAACAAAAAATGATAAACTAATCCCATTTACAATAAAGGAGTCGAACGATGTTTCATCCAGAACAATACGAAGGATCAAAGGAGCAAAAATACGATTTGGCCATCCGGCAGCTTCAAGCTTTGCTGGAGGGTGAATCTGATGTAATTGCCAACCTGTCCAATGCATCGGCCTTGCTTAATCAATTTTTAGATCGTATTAATTGGGTTGGATTTTACGTGTATCGGGGAGAAGAACTAGTCCTAGGACCTTTTCAAGGATTACCCGCTTGCGTCCGCATTCCTCTACATCGGGGCGTTTGCGGGAAAGCTGCCAGCCAAAGAGTGACTGTGAGAGTTGGAAATGTGCATGAGTTTCCGGGACATATCGCCTGTGATGCCGCATCCCAATCCGAAATCGTTATTCCAATTATTATAAACGACGAGTTGTTCGGCGTTCTCGACATAGATAGTCCTGAGCTTAATCGTTTTGACGAGGTTGACCAGCTTTACTTGGAGAAGCTCGTTAAGCAACTGATCCAACACTTGTAATTCCAAATAGCCTGTCTTAATTTGAAGGTCTTATCCAAAAAATAACGAGCCCTAGAATCGTTTCTAGTGGCTCGTTTTAGGTTGAGATAACATTGAATTTTAACAATCCTCTATTACAAATTTGTATAGGATAACTTGCATGCCTCGATAAGATCTGCCCGTTCATTCGTCCCCTCTATAAAAAAAGAATTCTCTTGGATAAGATCGATATAAAGCGTTCCATTTAAGTGGTCCACCTCATGTTGTATGCATCTCGCCAGAAAACCCTCTGCTTCAATAACGAGCTCTTCACCTGATCTAGTTAACGTTTTCACTTTCACATGTTGTGACCTTTTAACTATGCCATAATATCCAGGAAGAGATAAACACCCTTCAGAGCCAGCTTGTTCGCCGCTTTGATAGACGATCTCCGGGTTAATCAATTCAATTAGCCCATCGCCACAATCCATGACAATCACTCTTCTTAAAATGCCTATTTGAGGAGCAGCTAGACCAGCCCCATCATTCGAATCGTAGAGTGTTTCAGCCAAATCATCTAAAAGCTTTAAAATTTTCGGAGTAATGCTTTCAATTGGCTTAGCTTTCTTTCGAAGAACAGGATCACCAAAAGGCAGAATTGCTTTTATAGCCACAAACTAAGCCTCCTTGACTTGCAAAGTTGGGGTATGTACCCATAGATCATTAGGTTTGCATTCTAATGCAGTACAAAGTGCATCTAACGTTTCAGCCTTCATTTGCTTCGGTTTACCTGATATTAGAGCACTGATTGAAGGAGCAGAAAGGTTATAGTTAGCCTTATCCTCCAGCAGGCGAGCCAGCGCTGCACCCGTCCATATTCCTCGATCAGCCATCATTTTTCTGAGCATCCATTCAAGCAAGTTAAACACCCCTCGACACCGCATTAGGCAACAACTAAAATAATTAGGCATTGCCTAAATTTAGAGTATCATTAAATATAAATTTTCTCAACAAATTAGCTCACTCTTTTTGTTCAACGCTCTTTACTACATAAAACACAAAAAACCTCTATACCGTGTATCTTCACGCTAGAGAGGTTATATTTTAAAAAATCACTTTTCAATTGAAGATCATTTGTTATTTTATGAATTTCGCATTAGAATGCAGCCCTAAAATCTCAATAATTTCAGCAATCGCCACTTTCTTCGGACCATCCATGAAATAACCTATCATTCCAATTTTAATATTATTCACGTGAACTTCTCTTCTCATTTGAGAGAAAACAATCCACATTTTAGCTGTACCTTCTATTGGTACAGGTCTAGCATCATTTAATATAATATTTCCATGTTCGTCTTCAAACTCTGGAAATGTAGCAGAAAAAATACCTTCCTTGCTATCATTAACATCATAAAAGAAATCAGTGCGTAAACCTTGAAATACAGCCTTCTTCCTGCCCCCTTCTTCTTGAGAATAGAACCTATATTTAACCCTAAAATCTGCCTCATGATTCAGTATTTCTTGATATGGTTTCCACATTCTTTTCCCTCCTAACTTGCTTACCTTCATCTGAAGGTACTGTTTTTCAAGTTCAGATATGCTAATTTGAAGTTAAGAGCTCGTTTTTAAGATTACTATTTGTTCAGTTTATTTTCACATGCGACATTTACTAAAATATCAACGATTTGATCCTCTTTGAAGACGTTCTTGAAGATTGGCTCGCACCGCTGGCCATTCCTCGGCAAGTATCGAATAATAAGCTGTATCTCTAATACCCCCATCACTTGTAGGGACATGTGCCCTTCGAATACCTTCAAAAGCAGCACCAAGCCGTAAT
Organism: Paenibacillus sp. FSL K6-3182; assembly: GCF_037976325.1. NCBI lineage: Bacteria > Bacillati > Bacillota > Bacilli > Caryophanales > Paenibacillaceae > Paenibacillus > Paenibacillus sp. FSL K6-3182. The sequence continues at coordinate 2,781,431 of NZ_CP150265.1, read as the reverse complement.
ATCGCTGAACGAGAACGTAAATTGCGAGCATCTGTTTTGAGCGAAACTCTAGTTGTCTTCCACGTTTCAAACGCATGGGTAAGCAGAAGAAGCTTAGACTGTGTATTAACTCCTGAACGAATAACTGATGCTGCATACCAAGTGCTGCCGATTTCGGCCACGGTTGGCGTTTTCTCATCCGAAGGCGATGGTCCACTTGCAACGCCTGGAGGCCATGGAGGCGGCCATGAGAAAACTTCTAAATCCAGAAATCTTGTGGTGCCAACAATCCGCTCTGTTTCAAGATGACGAACTACAAATGGCACTGCACGGCCTTTCTCGTAAGACATTAACGCACCCTCTATATATCGTTCGGTATCCACCCGCCCATTTGGCACATTGGTATACGTATAAAGTGACCGATCTTCCGAGGCGGCGGAGCAGAGAGCATCGACGTGGTCCATCGTCATTGGTTCGAGATGGACTAGATCCCCTCGAAGGGTGACGGGCGTTAGCATGGAATCACAACCTTTATATATTAATTATTTGTTGTTTGAGTTTCAATTTGTGGAATTGCTTTAAATATATCGTAATGCTGTGGCTAGTCAAAGTGAATATTTCTTGCTTTAGATCATTCACTAATAACAAAAAAACTCCCCACAACCAAGCAATACTGTAGAGAGGTTTATTATTAAGAGAGATACGTAATCTTGTAAGCAATTGATGTTCTTGGCTTAGCATTTGGAACTTCTGCTGGATAACCAATTCCAAATATACCAATAACATCGTAATCTTCCGGCACATCTAGAAAGGTGCGGTTGTGAGCCAAAGCCCCTAGAGATGCCCAATACACACCAACACCAGCTTCATGAGCGGCTAATAAGAAGTTCTGTACAAAACAAGAGACAGCCATAACATTCTCATCGCGTTCAAATGAAGTCGAACCTGGTTTAGACAATACTCCAATAACGACAGGCGCTTTGCCAAAGTCCGTTTTATGATTTAATTTAGTTCTTGTATCTGGCCCAATAAACAAGAGCTCCCAAGGCTCGTTAAAGCGATGGTTAGGCGCATAGCTGGTAGTCTCAAGCCAAGAAATCAAATCAACTTCGGAAATGGGCTGAGAACGGAATGATTTAATACTTCTGCGGGTTCTTTTTGCTTCAGTTACTGTCATTTTTCTCATCTTCTCCATTATTGTTATTGTCGCTTTCAGGAGCTGCTTCGCGAAGCTCAAACGAATGGATAAACTCCTGAATAATCGCATCCGTTGCTTTTAATTCACCACTTATAACTAGTTTGATGGCGTCGTATTCTGGCTGATTCAGTTGATGCAGTAAAGTAGAGCGCTTCGTTTGAAGTCTCTCAAGGAATGCAATCGCTCTGCCTCGGCGGAAGGTTTGAGCGCTTGAAGAACGCTCATGTTTGCTACCATCGTGTTCATGTCCCCGGTTTCTGTGTCCTCTGTGCTGATGATGCCCTATGAGTCCGTGTCTTCCCTCGTGCATCGTTATTCCACCTCGAGTTGTCAAGAAATTATTCATTATCTACAAATAAAAAGGTCTAACTCCATTCTTATTTAGAGAGATAAGACTCCAGCCTTGCCTTAACCGACGGCCATTCCTGATTTGTAATGCTGTACATTACTGTATCGCGAATATAGCCATCACTTAACACGCGATGGTTGCGCAGCACCCCTTCTCGAATGCCACCGATGCGCTCAATAGCTGCCTGTGACCTCGTATTACGAAGATCCGCTTTAAGCTGTACTCTGATCATGTTGTGATTCTCGAATGCTTCGCGCAGCAGCAAATATTTGCATTCGGTATTCACTCTTGTCCGCCAAACGCTGGGGTTCATCCAGGTATAGCCGATTTCCAAACCGCGATGCTCTGCTGAAATATCGAAAAATCGGGTACTCCCAACGATTTTATTCTGTACCTGATCCCATATAACAAAAGGAATGCAGGTTCCCGCCGCCTCTTCTTTTTTGGCTTGCCCAATATACTGCTCGGCGTCAGCTAACGAAGAAATCCCTTTCAAAGACACACCCCAAATCGGTGTGTCCTTTGCCGCTTCCAGCAGCATGCCAGCATGATGCTCCTCCAACAAGGTCAGCTTTGCGCGCGTTCCTTGCAATGTGTTTTTTTCTGTATTCATTACCGTGACCTCCGATTTTATATAAGAATAGTATCTCTGCTAAGGTATGGATTCCGTATTGCTTGTTTACTGAAAATGTGAGATTGTTGTCATTATATGATGCATATCGGATTAGTAATAGATCCATTTTCGATCCATTTCATTAGACCACTTTAGAAACGGCAGGTAAGCAAACATGACTATTTATTTAGCTTTAGAGCCGTATAAGGAACGTTACACCACCAAATATGAGATGTTGTACCTTGCGCTGCGGGATGCTTTGATGGAAGGCAAGCTTGTCCATGGGGATAAGCTTCCTTCAAGCCGGGAACTAGCGAGGATGTATGGATTTTCACGCGGTACAGTTTCGAATGTACTTGAAGCACTCGCAGCTGAAGGGTATGTGGCTCCCTTGACCGGCAGCGGAACATACGTTAGTTATCAGACAACGAACCTTTCTTTGCTCCCTTTTGCCAACAGAGAAATACAATTGTCTGAATGGGGTGAGCGGATTGCAGGCATGGCAGTTCATGTCAGGGAAACAGATACCCACATTGATGGGGCGGATAGCCATCAGACATTAGTAAATGATGGTTCAGAGCATTCAAAATGTTCCGAGAAAATATCCTTTCAACTAGGAATAACCGACATGAGCTCGTTTTCGAAGGAAGACTGGAATCGGTGCCTGTATGATGAAGCAAGGAAAATGACAGAAAAAGCTAATATCGATGCACACAAGCCGCTTGGTGTGGAAACTTTGCGCGAAGCCATCGCTAAGCATCTTCAGCGCTATCGGGGTATTGTTGTTGAATCGGAGCAAATTGCGATCGTAAACGGATCGATGCAAGCAATTGCCTTGTTGACACAGCTTTTAGCAGGCTCTGGGGATGCCGTCGTAGCCGAAAGCCCCGGTTATTACGGGATTCGGAAAGCTGTGCTTGCTTCAGGAGCAATGTTGATTGAAGGTGAAGTTGACGATCAAGGACTAGTTCCGCAACCGTGGAATGCCAAGCTGCTTTTTGTTACACCGAATCGCCAATACCCAACGGGGGCTGTGTTGAACATGAAGCGAAGGCAGCAGCTGCTCCAATGGGCCGCTGATCAGAGTGCATTTATCGTCGAGGATGAATATGACAGTGAATTCCGCCACCGAGGCAAACCGATTGAGACGCTCAAAAGTTTGGATACTTCAGCTGATCTCGTCATATACACAGGAACATTTTCCAAAACGATGATGACGGATATAAGGCTTGGTTTTGTTGTTCTGCCGAGAGTTTTAGTCGTGCCCTTTGCTAGAGCAAAGGCGTTATATGAGCCGCATCCAAGCGCGATTCTTGAGCAGCGGGCACTCGCCTCGTTCATGAACAGCGGGCTGTATGAACGGCATTTGAGACGAATGAAGCGAATATACAGCCACAAATTCACTCTTTTGCGCGACGCGTTGAAACGATTGACCATTCCGATTCGCTGGGTTGAGGGAGATGCAGGTTTGCATATTTTCGGTTGGTGGACAGGAGCACAAGAGGATTATGATGCTTTTGAGAAGGCTTGCTGGGAAGCAGGCGTCGAGTGGGTGAAAGATCGAACGAACCGTAATCGGATTGGCATAAGCCTCGGCTTTTCCCACCTCACAGACGATGATTTGACAGACGGAATAGAAAGAATGAGTGAAGCTTGGAAGCTTGTAGAATCAAAATTATAAATTCCAACAACCAACCCATTCTCACCGGACATAAGCTAAGCAGATTGATTCTTAAGCATGGATAATCTATTAAATCACACCCATCTATTAGAATAGTTCTCTATTCAATCCTATGATATAATTCAACCATTACAGTGTAAGGTTTCCATAATATGCAGGTTATCCCTCACATTCTCAGTACGAGACAAGGAGAGTGAACGTATGAGTACTTCTACGATTAAATTAATAACAGGCGCCAATGCTCCCCTTGGCGACGCGACCTCGGTGAAGGTTGCCATTTCCTGCAAGCATTCGCCAGCAGAGCTCGATGTCAGCTGCTTTATGGTAGGCTCTGACGGTAAAGTTTCATCCGATGATTATTTCGTATTTTACAACCAGCCTGCCGATCCTGGGCGCATCGTGCAATTCACTCCACAAGACAAATGGAATAGTGAATTCATCATTAATCTTTCAGCCCTCCAGTCATCGAAAATTCAAAAATGCGTATTTGCGATCACCCTTGATGGACCGGGAACGTTCGCAGATGTAAAGGGATGCCAAATCACAGCCGAAACCTCGGTGAATAAAGTTGTATATGAAATAACAGAAGGAAATGCTGAAACCTCGCTAGTGCTCGCCGAGTTGTACCTGCATTCAAGCGGCTTTAAGCTTCGTGCAGTTGGCAAAGGTTTCCATGGTGGTTTGAAACCGCTCGCGGAAGCTCATGGCGTAAACGTTGCTGAGGAAGAAGATACAAGCAGTCCCCCATCCCCAACTGCTCCGACGATTCAAGCCGATCAGTCACGCTCAAAAGCTGTATCCGAAATCAAAGCTGCACGCTCAGGCGCAGCGAGCTCCTCGGCAAGTGCAGCGCCATCTAAAATTAATTTGAACAAAATTGATTTGTTGAAGCAAAAGGTGGCCATATCGCTTCGCAAAAAAAATATCGATCAGCAAAAAGCGCGGGTAGCTGTTATATTCGATGCCTCCGGCTCCATGTATGCTCTCTACGAAAAAGGCGTGGTGCAGCGAGCATTTGAGCGGGTACTTGCAGTAGCTGCAAGCATGGATGACGATGGCATGATGGATGTCTGGTTCTTTGCCTCGAAGAGTCAACGAATGAAGAGCGTAAACGAAAATGAATACGAAAATTATGTTAAAAATACATATCCGGCCCCTCGCCTATTTGGCGGCCTCGGGGCAGGTAATAATGAGCCTCTCGTTATGGCCGATATAATCAAGAAGTATACACAAGAAGAGCCTTCAAAAATGCCAACCTATATTGTCTTCTTCAGCGATGGCGGCATCTATGAAACGAAGAAAATTTCGAAGCTGCTTATTGATAGCTCCGGTCAAAATATATTTTGGCAATTTGTCGGCCTCGGTAATGCCGACTTCGGCGTGTTGCGCAAGCTCGATGATTTGAGGGGACGAGTACTCGATAACGCCGATTTTTTTGCGCTGGATGATTTGGACCAAGTTAGTGACGAGGATCTGTATGATCGACTATTCAATGAATACCCGCAGTGGCTGAAAGACGCTCGGGCCAAAGGTATCATCAGCCCGTAGCAAGCAGTATACAAGTCGAAAGTCATGAGCACCGTTCAGCAATGATCCGTGCTCATGGCTTTTTCACGTTTTGCGTTGTTAATTTTGCATATACAACAAAAAACACCATCACTTCTCCAATGATTATGTAATTGGGAAGTACAAGAAACAAATCCACTGTAAAAAAAGCGAGTAGCAGCCCTAAGAAAAGTGCTAAATGTGATATGCCCAGTCTTTGATGTTCATGTCTATACTTATGGAAAACTAATGAGGTTGAAAAAAAATAGAGCAATACAGATCCAAACATATAACCTAACATAAATAAATAATCTAATTGTTTCAAAAATAACAACTGAATCGAAGCAGCGATCATACACATCGATAAATAAATGAATAAATGTCCATAAATAATCGTTTGTCCTGCAGTCTCTATTGATTTGTTTACTTTCTTCTCGACGTTATCAAAATATTGCCACCACATAGCGATGATTAACACAAAAGTAATTAACGCAAATAAGATAGATTGCCACGTCCAGTTGCTGGACTGCAATACGGCTAGTATGCTGATTACGGATTCGCCAAGCAGAATAAGCGTAAACAGAGAGAAGCGTTCTAATAAATGATGAGTATTTACCGGGCTTTTCACTAAATATTTTCGACCGATTAAAGGCAGCAATATGTCTACAGCTATTCCTGCATACAAAACGGCATAACGTATCCACGAGTCAAAAAATAATGATGATGCAGATATGACCAAACCAATCCAAAAGCGACTCCCTAAATAATGAGCAGTGATCTTTTTATGTGCTTCTTCTTTCTTATGAACCGCTAAATATTGAATAGCCGTCATAGCTCTTAAACCAATATAGCCTATTAAAAATGAAACATAATATTGATCAAAATCAACCGATAAGCTGGCCGTCATTATTAATACAAAAAATAATTGTAGAATGAGAAATATTCTGTGGGATAAGACATCTTGTCCGAAGCGATTTACAAAAAGCGATTGTCCCACCCAAGCCCACCAAATTGGAACGAAGATTAGTACGAATTTCCCTAAGTATTCTACTGGAATGGAGCCATTCTCGACATGCAGCAACACATGAGCTGCTTTTGAAACTGCCGCTACAAAAAGCAAATCATAAAACAATTCCAGCCAGGTAACCTTCTTTTCAGCAGATCCTTCTTTCTGTTGTAATCCTAGTACTTGTTTAATCATGGTTAGTGCTCCTTTTCGATTGGGGTGCTGAACCCCCGCTATCAATCTTTTTAAGTACTAACCTATCTTAGCGGATGTGGACGAATACGAATAGAGAAATCTGATTATTTTCTGATCGAGCAAAAAAAGAAGAGCAGGCTATCGCAGCTCCTGCTCTTATTATAAAACTATAAATGCTTTTCCATCGCTTCATCGCAGCGAAAGAAGCCATTTTTGGAGTAAAATTGCACACTATTGCTGCTCGGCCAAACCAAAAGGAACTCGACTTTATTTTCTTTTGACCAATGCTCCATGGCCAGTTGAATGTCGCTGCCGATTCCTTGATTTCTAAATGAAGGTCGCGTATATACGTTGGTCACGTATCCATAATAAGGGTCCGGGGATTTACCGGGTCTCGGTACTTTATGAATGAGTTGAAGATACATATGTGACACTATGCTTCCTGAATCTTCTGCTACCCAAATATACCAGTCTCCGCTTTTCATTGCTTTAACTAAGAATTCATAACAAGTTTGATGGAACTCCTCATAGTTTAGTGTACTATCGCTGTTCTCCTCTTCCGAGAACTCCCAGCGCATTCGAACAAGTTCATCGATATCTTCCAGGGTAGCAAGGCGTATAATGGACATGATTACCTCCCTATTTTTGAACTGCACAGATGCAGTTCTTCCACTACGCATCTCTGATAGCAAGATGACCATCTTAGGTTTTAGCGAGTCTTTTTATGATTCATTTTTTTGTTACTATGCTTCTATAATTTTTCGCTACCCTTGTTTCACGAGGTTCTCTGCAGTACGGAAAGCTAAAGCCATGATCGTCAACACCGGGTTAACACCGCCATTGGTCACGTGCACAGATCCGTCGCTCACCCAGAGATTGTCGTATCCATGTACACGACCTAAGGGATCAGTGACGGAAGTTGAAGGGTCATTGCCCATGCGAAGTGTACCTGCCTGATGCTGTCCTGCGCTAAGCCCGCCACCTGCCCGAGTTTGCCAAACTTCACTTGCCCCAGCAGCCCAAAGCCACTTCTCTGCTTGCTCTCCCAGCATGGCTGAAGCTCGCAGCGACTCAGGATGGACGCTACCCGAGAGCTGAGCAACAGGTATGCCAAAGCGATCCTTTATCGCATTTGATAGCCGTACTCGGGATTCCGCGCTCGGGATCTCTTGGATCGGCCCCTGAATTTGGCTGGTGCGCAAGAAGCTCTGCCGCATGGTTTCCTTGCCTGCGCTCCCCCATCGCGCCGCATTCGGGGCAAGCGCTCGATACCAGTGAATAATCGGCAACCGAGTGAACTCGTTAGCAAGCAACCCTCCCCCGATAATGCCCTCGTTACTATGGTCAAAGCGGAAAGTGGCAATGCTCACTCCCGGACCTAGACCGTCTTGAATCGGTTCATCAAAGAGGCCGTAAGCACCAGAGTAGACATGGCCTTGAAGGTTTCTTCCTACTTGTCCGCTCCGATTGCCGATTCCATCCGGTTCTGATTCCGTTGCCGAGTTGAGAAGGAGGCGTGCGCTTTCGATAGCTCCGGCGGCAACCACAACATGCCCCGCCCGTATTATCCGTCGCTGGATTGAGCCCTCCAATTGCTGCACGAGACGAACCCCGGTAGCATGTTTTCCACCCTCGGTGTCAATGCGCTCCACCGTGGTATCACAGATCAGGTCGCAGTTACCTGTTGCGAGTGCCCTCACTAACATCGTATTATGCCCGCCATTCTTGCTATTGGTCGGGCAGGCAAATCCAACACACTGTCCGCACCGGCCGCAAGCTGGCCGACCGTCCCTATCAACGGAGTTGATGAGCAGCGGCACCGGACCCGCTTCCCATCCCAACTTTTCTGCTGCTCTTGCTAGACGTTCTGCCTCCAGCGTACGTGACAGCGCTGGCATTGGATAATCCTGTCGTCGCTTCCCGCGTCCAGAATGGGCATTCCCATCACCAGAGACGCCAACTTCCCACTCTGCCCGCATGTAATACGGTTCAAGTTCTTCATAGCTAATCGGCCAATCGCTCAGCGAGCTCCCATCTGGTATTCCATAGCGACTCGCCATGCGGAAGTCATCTGGATGAAATCGCCATGCCTGCGCACCGTAAACCCGTGTCCCTCCACCCAGTGTCATTGCATTATTATGATAGTCCCCATCAATAGGCGACGTAATTCGCTCATCTCCGCCCGCCAATAGAATCGTACGAGGGTTGCCTTCCATTCCTGGTCCAGTGTTATGACCATATTTGCTAAAGCGATGGTTGCGCAAATGATCACTGCCTACCTGACTGTAACGAAGCCAGCTTCCACGCTCAATAACGAGAACTTGAAGCCCTGATTCAGCTAATACAGCCGCCGCAACCGAGCCGCCAGCGCCAGCACCTATGATGACCACATCATATTGGTCCCGAAGCTGATCGAAGTTTTTTTGCGGTAAATCTATTTCTGGGGCCGTGTCAATGTTTTCGGGGACAGTGCCCGGACGAAACCCGATCATTTCCCATGATCTGCCTTCACTATTCCCGCCCAGCTCCGGGCTTCCATAGTATCCTTCAACGACCAGACATAATAAAGTGTCAAAGAAACGTTTGGATGAAACAGGCCAGCCGCCAAAAGAATCATGCTCGACGTCGCGCAACAATCGATCCTTCTCATGAGGCGACAGTTCCGAAAATGGTTGGTTATGGAGAGCTAATGCCTCTGCTTCCAATGCACGAAGTCCTGGTTCTATTAGATCCGTCCAGGCAGCGGTATCCTGAGCAGCAATACGTTTCAGGTATGCTATAACTCCTCCATCGGTCGCCGACGGCCATACATCTCCTGGAATCAGTTGATCTGCAACCGCTTCCAAAATTAAAAGAAGCTCGCTCGAAATATACTCTTGATCGTCAATCCTCATCGAACCTCCACCACCCATTGGCTTTTAACAGCAGCGTCTTGACTCATCCTCATGTACGCTCCTCCTTTATTTGCACAACGATACCTTAACAGCTTGCTTCACGCAGTCCCCAAGTTCTTATTAAATATAGCTTCATTTCCATATTATACTTTTCACCGAGTTGTTCAAGTGTTTTTCATTCTTAGTTCATTCCAAAATAGTAAACTACTAAAACAAAAAACCACCGTTTCTGAGAACAGTGGTTATAGGCTTAAGTTCGCAAATGCCCATAAACTAGAGCTTTTCTGGATGTTAAAACGCATATCAAGCATACGTACAAATGCCGCTTTGGTCGAAATAGTTAACTTAATGAGGTAGGATACGTTCTGTCAGACTGAATAAAACTAACCTCTTGCCTCTAAGCATGCTTAATTACAAGCATGTTTCCCGCATCAATGATAATCGGCGGTTCAAAATGAATCCTATCTTCTACGATGATATAAACCAAACTAGCATCGCCTAATTCGATTTGTTTAATCGTTTCGATTCTATCTTCGGGTAATCCAATCGATTTTACGACCAGCTTGCCGCCCAGTAATTGCAGCTGAGTCTGTGTCTCGCTTTGCTCGTAGACGCCCCAGCCCATGTCAAGCGACCATAACGTACGAAACTTATCCACATCCGGCTGAACAGGTTTGAATCCGATCATGCCTTCGACCATGTCATATTCGAAGCCGCTGAAGGCTTGCAGCAAGGAGTAACTGGCCATAGATCTCGCGTAGTTGCTGCCGCATTCGATCTCGTTCCACGGATTGCGTTTCTCGCCGTCGTAACGCTCCCGGATCGCTTGAACGATGGAAACCCCCTCATCGATGAAACTCTCTTGAATCATGTGCGCAGCCGCTTGGTATTCGAAGCCGGTCATCGTCTCCGAGTTATAAGTCAGCGGAATCGCCGGCTTATGTCGGCCCTCTGGCCAAGTGCAGATCACGAGTCCGCCCTCGTCGTTAAGAGAGTACAAGCGCCAAGTATTCGCTTCCCGCCTCATGCTGGATTTGAAATTATACCGATACAACGACTTCAAAGCTGTACGCATCTGTTCCTTATCGAAAATTTCGCCCAAACCGCATAAATTAGCGTGCCATTGTGCAATGACTTGGTCAATGACGCAGCCTTCCCCAATCTGGTATTTGATTTCCCCTCGTTCATTGTTCCAATACGTGCTGACGGTATCCGTGTCGAATTTATCGAGCAGCGATTTATCCGATAAATCGACTTGTTGCACGTAGTACTCGCCATTGAACAGATACTCGTCGATCCATCGTTTCCCCGATTGAAACAGGCTGTCAAATTCGTCAGCAGTTTCACTCTCACCCAAGAATGCCGCCATCTCCGCTCCCGCTTTAAGGGCCGCTAAGTAAAATCCGCTCAGCCAAGAATTCGGTCCGTATAGCTCCATGTCAAGAGTGTGATGCTGCCTGCCCGACAATACGCCCGTTTTATCTGGATCCCATTTGTCCTCGTTAGTATCGGCCCAAGCGTACGTAATGCTTTGCTTGATTTCTGGCCAGACGGACGTAAGCCACTCTGTATTGCCCGATATTTTCCAATCTCGATATGCTTTAATAACGCCGCCGAATTGTCCATCCGCGCAAGCACGGGAATCCATCCGCTCGCGTCCGAGCGGGAGCATTAACCGGAATGACATTCTCCCGTCTTCGCGTTTGTTGTATTTAAAATCTAAATCCCGCATGCTGCGCTCTAAGCGTGGGAACAGGAAGGGCAGAGCATAAGCATAATTCCATACATGCGTACAGGAACCTTCGCAACAGCCAGTATCTTCGATGCTGCCTTCGAATCCATAGAAGGAACCGTCGGTTAGACGTAGTGTTGTAGCCGATTTGACCACGGATAAATTTGCAGACACCGCATCCTTGATAACATCTGGTACCGTCGATGAGAACAACGCATCTTTGAACCTAACGGTCTCGCTGTAAAGACGATCCCAATGGTCAAACGCATATTTCGCGCATGCGCTGGAATCCTCAAACAGCGTCGCATAATAATTTTTCCAGCTGTTAGAGCCTAACGGATTGGGATTCCAATAGTTCTCCACGTTTGGAAAGTTCCAACTGATCGTGAATCGAATCTTTTTCTTCTCTCCGGGCTTCAGCTCAATATGAGCGGCAAGTGATGCCGTGTCTTTGCGTACCAAAGGCGGCTCAGTCACGGGATACTGACGATTTTGCAAATGTCCTTGCTGCGTGAAATCATGCCAGAACATCTCGAGATTGTCGCACCAGCCGCCGCGATACCAGAATTCTTGGTAGCTGACATCTGGTGCATCAGTTGACAGTGTGATATCGCCGAACTGATCGTGCGCATCGTCATGCTGGTCAGAGCTTAGCTTAATCATGTGTATGCATTCGCCTTCGGTGCCTTCCATCATGCTGTATCGGTGATTTACCTTTTCCGTCGGAATAGGGTTGCCAGCCGAGAGGCATAACGTGTATGCAATCGTTTCATGATTTGTATTTTCAACTTCCCACTCAAAAAAAGCCGCGGGAAGACTCGAGTCATCCTCTTTGAGCGGTATGAACGGATTAAAGGCCACTAATTCGATTCGCCCGGGGAAATCGATTTCCGCGAATGACATGCCTGCCAACGGGAATTCGCCCCTGAATTCGACCTCTCGAAAATGCGGCATACCCGCCATCGTCTGGCTTTCAGGTCCGAATCCGTATCCGCTATGGAGCGGAGCACCGCGAAGATGCTCGCCGACGTATGGCGCTTGCAAATCGCCGTTCAACACCCGCGCATCCAGCACTTTTCCCTCCCGCTCCGCCTTTATTGCGAAGTGGCTAAAACCGTTGAAACTCTTCTTGTTTGGACGGTTGAATATTTCCCAGTCCACCAACCGGCCATTGCCTGCAAGACCGATGCTTCCGCTGCCTATTCCTCCAAGCGGAAAACTTATTTCTCTCATTTTAGTACCCTTATACGCCTTTTTCACGCTTATACCCTCCCTTAAGATCATGGTATACTTGAACAGCAATCTACCTTCATCTTAATGGAATATAAGCTTTATTCCTGTATATATAAGATCTATTTTTTATGTATAAAACGATTATTTTATCATGAAAGAGGCAGATAACGATGAAATTAGAGGACTACGTCATCGCTCCCTATGTTCGCGAATCAGATTATGCGATCCGTCCGCCCTTTTTCCTTGGCGAGCGCAATTTGCTGGATTATATCATTTTTTACGTGCAGGAGGGTTCATTCGAAATCGAGGTCAACGGTAAAATTCATCTCCTGAATGCAGGAGATCTTTGTTTGCTTCAGCCCGGGGACGTACATACAATCAAAGGCATTACCGATACGATCAATCCTTACGTGCATCTGGATTTCTTTTATAATCCAGAGAAGGATAAGAGCTTTATCACGCGACCAGGACAATTGGACATGTCCCCCTACTCCACCTATTCACAACCTAGATTGCATAAATGCGATTCCTTGCTCATTCCATTTAAACTAGAAACTCCGCACTCCGTTAGGCTGCGTGACCTCGTCTTCAAAATCATAGAATGCTGGCAATCACAAACCTATCTAGGCATCATGGAAGCCAATCAGCTGGCTTATGAATTTCTGAGCGTGATTTTCAAAAGTTATATGAAGCCACAAGCTGCCTCGTCATCTCGTCGTCCTTTCTTGAACTGGATTACGTCCTATTTAGCGTTTCGCATCTCAGAACCTATCAATGTTAGCGATATGGCCAAAAGAGCAGACCTTTCTCCCTCTCGATTCACAGTACTATTCAAGAAACAATTCAATATGACACCTTATCAATACTTACTAAACTTGCGTATCCAGCATGCTCAGGAGCTGTTGAAGGAAGGCATGTCCCTGCAGCAGACAAGTGAATATTGCGGTTTCACTGACGTTCATCACTTATCCAAAACTTTCAAGTCCATAACTGGGGTCAATCCCGGTTATTTCAAAAGAAACTATGATCAGGAACGACGTCACTAACTACATTAGCCGCCCGTCCGTACTTTTAAATTGAACCTTTATCCGGTTTTACACCAATAAATACTGGCAAGCTTTTAACCAGCTGGCCTTCCCCAATCTCTCTCGGAAAAAATGCAATGAATAGATCGAATTTGCCCACCCGTTTTCCTGTAAACGAAAGCTGAAACGAATAGCCATTTTGATTAAAACTGTCCATCCACTTACGCATGAGGCCTAGCTTAGCAGCTGTCTCTGGATTCATCATCTGTATATACCCATCGGGAAAGGACATTTCTGGATATTCATAGCGGTATCCCTTAATTTGCAATCGTTGCTCCATTCCCGGCTGTTTTACTTCGAACTCATACGGCTGCGGGTCACTGTTCCATTCACGCCGCGTATGGGATTGGTTCGACGTGCAAATCAGAATCCCCGGTCCTGGTTCAATTAACTTCTCTTCAAGAGCCGTCCCCCAAAGCAGCACATCAAGTCCAGTAAAGGCTTGCCCTTGATTAATTAGGCCGAATAAAACCTTTGACGAAATGCCAACATCCCCTGCTGCGAAGGAGTTCCAGCTTGAGAATGCCAGTTTGGGTGCATTGATTTCTTCAAAATGATCCGTGAAGCGGATCTTGCTGCGCAAATGAAGTACCTTCGTATGTTGGTTAAAATCTGAATCCGTCTCATAACCCCGCATTGCCGCTTCAACCGGAATATCCAGCAGCTCCGCTGCCAGCGCCAGCGCGTCTTCAGCAAAGACCCTTTCTTTCTCCCAAATCGCCTTTAGTTAAGGGAGCGGTCGGCCGATTCAGCATTGCCTGTTTCCTCATATTCGTCCCCTACCAGCCTATTTCTTACGGCAAGCACCAGCTCTTCGAGCAACTTTGCGCTATCTTGCACACCGGTGAAAACCTGGATATTTGAAAGAAATGTACCCATTATCCACACTCCTAACTTAATTTTTCAAGTCCATTCACGTAATTATCCATTTATTTTAACACATATTGGAATTAAGCTTTGAGTCCATTCTTAAGGTTCTGTAAAACAGAATGATCGAATCTAACGTTTGTTGACTATAGTATCAAGTTTGTTATCTAGAAGCATTAAATCCTCCTATTATACAATGAGCTTAACAAGTGCAACACATCCGAGAAGACACCGAAAGGAGTAAAAGGCATGAAATCGACAGTTGAACTTCAAGATAAAAGAAAGCGCTTACGAATTCGTTGGCACAAGCAGGATACGGAACTCACCCTCTTGGCATTGCCTACAACGATATGGTACATCCTGTTTTGTTTCTTACCTATGTTCGGGATCATTATTGCCTTCAAAAACTTCAAAATTAGCGGCGGGTTTTTGAGCAATGTATTTAATAGTCCTTGGGTAGGCTTCAAAAACTTTGAGTTCTTGTTCAAGTCAAATGATGCTTGGATCATTATTCGAAACACCATTGGATACAACATTATTTTTATCGTTCTAGGAATTGTGTTGCCCGTTCTCTTCGCTATTATGATTGGGCTGCTCCACAGCCGCAAAGCAAGCAAAGTCTATCAAACGATGATGTTCCTCCCTTATTTCTTATCTTGGGTTGTCGTATCTGCTGTAGGCTGGGCGTTCCTAAGCTTTGATAAAGGGATTCTTAATCAATTGCTCGTCAACATGGGCGGCGATCCTGTTAACTGGTACATGGAGCCGGCTTACTGGCCGTACATTCTAATTCTCTTAAATGTATGGAAAGGCTTAGGTTATGGCATGGTCATTTATCTGGCAACCATCACAAGCCTTGACAGCACGTACTATGAAGCCGCTGTAATTGATGGCGCTTCCATTTGGCAGCAAACACGTTTTATTACATTGCCGATGCTCAAACTCGTTATCGTCATGCTGTTCATTCTGGCAGTTGGACGTATCTTCTACACCGATTTCGGATTGTTCTTTCAGGTCACGCGAGATTCCAATTCATTGTTTAACGTGTCTACCACCATCGATGTCATGGTGTATAAACAACTGAAATCCGCTACCTTAGGGATGGCCGCTGCTGCCGCATTCGTACAGTCCGTTCTGGGTTGTGCAACTATTCTAATCGCTAATTGGATTGTTCGCAAAATCGATCCTGATAGCGCGATGATGTAAGGAGGTAAGACCATGTCAACGAGAAGGACTTACGAAACAGGTCTTGAGAAATTCAACCGTACAAGCAACGTTGTAAACTTATTTTTCAACCTGATCTTTATCGTATTGGCGCTGATCTGCGTCATACCCGTAATTGTAGTGCTGTCCATTTCACTCTCCAGTGAGAACTCCATACGTGAGACAGGATATCATCTATTGCCGGTTGCACTATCAGGTGAAGCATACGCTTATGTGATCAAGCAAGGAACGATGATTTTGCGGGCGCTCGGCGTATCCGCTCTTGTTACGGTGGTTGGTACTGTGCTCGGTATATTTCTTACCACCTCCATGGGCTATGTCCTTTCTCGCCCAAACTACAAACTGAAGGGCTTTCTAACTTGGGTCGTTTTCATCCCTATGATATTCAATGGCGGTCTTGTTTCCAGCTACTTCATTAATACTAATCTATTAGGGCTAAAAGACAGCGTCTGGGCACTTATTCTGCCGCTTGCCGTCTCTTCATTTAACGTTATCATTTGTAAAACCTTCTTTAAAAGCACGATTCCCGACGGGCTGATTGAATCTGCTGAAATTGATGGTGCGAGCCAGCTGCGAATCTTTTTCTCCATCATTCTGCCGATTTCCTTGCCGGTCATTGCAACCATTGGACTATTTCTCTGCTTCTCTTATTGGAATGACTGGTTTCAATCGATGTTATACATCAACAACCAGAACCTATATTCTTTGCAGGCACTGCTTAACAGCTTGATGAGCAATGTCGATGCGCTTGCCAAAAACGCTGCTAGTATGGGCGTAAGCTATGCCGTGCTCGTCGCAACGATGCCGAAGGAATCTGCCCGCATGGCTGTAGCGATTATCATTGTTCTGCCTGTAGCCTTCGCCTATCCGTTCTTCCAGAAATATTTCATTTCCGGGTTAACGATTGGCGCAGTTAAAGGATAATCAACGAAATAAACCAAGCCTGCTTGGTTTATGATAGATCACTGTACAACGCTTACGGTGACACAACTTCAATAAGGGGGAAATGAAATGAAGAAATCTTGGAAGTTCATCTCTACGCTTTGTATTCTCACACTAATGGTGAGTGGCTTAGCAGCCTGCTCCGGCTCGAATTCACCAGCTGCAACAAACGCTCCGTCAACGACAGACGCGCCAAAGGACAGCGAAGCACCAAGCAAGGATATTCCGACGCTCGTCTGGTGGACGATCGGCGGCCAAGTGCCTAATAACTTCGGCAAAGCGATTGATGCTATGAATGAATATACAGCGGAGAAAATTGGTGTGAAAATTGACATCAAAGTAGCCAGCTGGGGTGAATGGGACACCAAAATCAACACGATTGTAAATACTGGCGAACCCTTCGACATTATGTTCACAAACAGCGGTAAATACAGCAAGCAAGTGGCTATGGGAGCTTTCGCCGATATCACTGATTTAGTTCAAAGTGATGCGCCTGACTTATACAAATTGATTCCTGAAAAGGTTTGGGATGGCACGAAAATTGGCGGCAAATATTATTCCGTTCCTACTTATAAGGATTCGGCACTAACGCAATATTGGGTGTACGATGATAAATACGTGCAAAAGTACAATATTGACATCAACAGCATCAAAACCCTGCAGGACCTTGATCAACCACTTCACAACATCAAGTCCGGCGAAGGCAAAAGCTTCTACCCATTGCCGATGACGCAAGGTGAAGGCTTGAATGGTTTCTTTAACAATTATGATGATTTAACACTAGGCTTCACTCCAGTTGGCGTAAAAGCTGACGATGCATCACGTACGGTTGTTTCTGTTCTTGAGCAGCCTGATGTTATGGCCGATCTGAAGCTCCTGCATAAATGGTACCAAGATGGCATCATCAACCCAGATGCTCCGACTAAAACAGAGAATGAAAAAGGCAGACCATTCTTTGCAGCTCAGGCATTTCCGGGTGCAGAAGTAAGCTGGCAAATCAATGATGCTGTTGAAAAATATGATATGGTTCAACACTTTGGCCCTATTTATACAACAAGCACAATCCAAGGCTCCTTGAATGCGATTTCTGCGAATTCGAAATATAAGAAAGAAGCATTGAAGTACCTCGAATTAGTCAACACTGATCCAAAACTACGCAATATGCTTGCATTCGGCGAGCTAGACGTAGATTACAAAAATGTGGATGGCGAAAAGGTTATCGAGCGTACTTCTGATACTTGGCCGCTGGCTGCATACTCCCAAGGTACATTCTTTAATCTAGCAGTTACCAAAGGTGCTCCTGAGGATCAATGGGATCAAGTTAAAAAGCTGAATGACGCAGCGACATCCTCCACTGTGCTAGGTTTCGCACTGGACATCAGCAATCTTCAGACTGAAGTAGCAAATTGCCAGTCCGTATGGGATAAATACAAATATGAACTCATTACAGGCGCATCCGATCCGGAGAAAATGATTCCGAAAATTACTGCTGAATTAAAGTCCGCTGGCATGGACACGATTATGAAAGCGGCTCAAGAGCAAATCAATAACTACTTCAAGTAAGTTAAGCAAGTTGAATAAGCATCCCATATTGAGACACTCTGTATGGGATGCTTATTTCTTGCTATCTATGAAGCTTCGCTTAATCATGATAAAGTGGTATGGAAACCACTTGCTTTAAGGCGAGCTGCTGCAATTGAGGTGCCATATGAGCTCTTTTTTACAAATTAAAATTTATCGTTACAAGTTTATTGCCTATGTCGTCTTTGTCGTAACTATCGGACTCGCCCTTGGCATTCTGACCTGTGTCATGCTGCTGAATCAGTGGGTTGGTGATGCTCGTTTAGAGGCTGCAAATGCGTTCGCAGGTGTAGAGAATGAGCTGCAGTACGATGCTGACCGAATTGAGGCTTACATGCAGCGTATATACTCCAATCATAGTCTAATGGAAGATGCTCGCAGCTTTTTGAACAGCAGCGTTGAAGGCTATTTAACCAATAGTCTGCAAAACAGCGAGTTCTCACAGCCGTTGGTATCCTTCCCAGAGGATATTAAAACCTACCTGTACAGCTGGGCGCAGGGTGAAATTACGCAGGTTAGTTTGCATACCAATCAGTATAGCAATGTTGTACGCTTTAACGAAAACGGAATTGCAAGCTTCATATTCGGTCTTCCAAATACAGACGAAGCTTTTCACGATACGATTCAAAAAGGCTTCGTATATCGCAAGAAACTATCGGATACATCACTGGGCTCTAAGGAATTAGGGGAGCTGCGCTTCTTGGTCAGCAGTGATCAAGTCTTTAAATCTATACAAAATTATCGATTGGGAAAAGCTGCTGCAGTCAGCACTTCTGGTGAGGTCTACCTTATCGGCAGCGGGCAGGATCAGAACTTAGAGGAATTATCGCGTCTCGCGGCGGCGAATGGACGCAGTCATGGCGTTATTTCGCAGGGCTTGTTCAAGCATATCTTTTATATTACCTTTCCATCCACCAAGTTCAATTTCAAGTTCGTTAGCATCGTTGATTTATCCATGCTGATTAAACAGCATGCCAGAATGCTGATTACCATCTTTCTGATCGTATTAACGACCATGATAAGTGTACTACTGCTTATTGTGTATAATATGCGGGATGATTTCCGCTTCCTGCACCGCATTATTCAATCGATTGGGCGCGTGAAATCAGCTAATTTCACACCTAATCGCCCTGCCCGTTATCGTCGAAATGAATACGGCATGATTGCAAGGGAACTAGATGATATG
This sequence comes from Paenibacillus sp. FSL K6-3182, assembly GCF_037976325.1. NCBI lineage: Bacteria > Bacillati > Bacillota > Bacilli > Caryophanales > Paenibacillaceae > Paenibacillus > Paenibacillus sp. FSL K6-3182. The sequence continues at coordinate 2,762,121 of NZ_CP150265.1, read as the reverse complement.
ATTGAGCAGTTAGATAAGCATATCCGCAATGAATATTTACTTAAACTAAAACAGCAAGAAACTGAGATGAAAGCGCTTCAAAATCAAATCAATCCTCATTTCCTTTATAATACGTTAGAGGTCATCCGCTCCACTGCTTTGGTTAATCAGGACAGAGATACCGCTGATGCCATTGCTACCTTAGGGGCGCTCTATCGCGAAATCGTCAAGAAGGAAAATATTATTTCGATTGCAAGTGAGCTGGAATTGCTGCAAAAATACTTGGAAATTATGGAGTTTAAATATCCAGAACGTTTTTTTTATCAGGTCAATGTAGATCCTGCGCTGCTCTCGATTCCTACCGTGAAATTCTGGATGCAGCCTTTGGCTGAAAACTTTTTCATCCACGGCTTTAGCGCTAGCAATGAGTTTAACTTGTATATCGTTAATGGCTGGGAAGCTGAAGATTATTATGTATTGGAATTTGTGGATAATGGTCGCGGTATTGGGGCGGAGCGTTTAAATGCAGTGCGAAGTACACTGTCCAACCAGGATGATACTTCTTCCGAGAGTATCGGTTTGCGCAACGTCTACACGAGGCTGCACTTCTTTTACGGGAAAAGCTTTTATATAGAGATTGGAAATAATGAGGAAGCTGGAGTTAAGATTTCTGTACGGATTCCAAAAGAGGTGATTGAACATGTACAAACTGCTGATAATGGATGACGAACCACAGATTTTGGAGGGGATGAAGCGAATCCTCGACTGGAAACAATATGGCTTCAGTCGGATAGATACGTGCGAATCTACGGAAGCCGCCATGTCCAAGGTTGTAGACCTGCTGCCTGATGTCGCTATTTTTGATGTCTGTGTTGGCAAGGATCTTGGTTATGAAACGATTCATAGACTTAATGAGCTACAAATCCCTACCAAATATGTGATTATGAGCGGCTATAGTGAATTCAAGTATGCCCAAGAAGCCATTCGCTGTGGTGTGAAAGACTATCTGCTTAAGCCTTTGGATCGTACAAAGCTGCAGCAAGTGATTGAGAAAATTATTGTTGAAGATCTCCATGGTACGATAGGTAATGCTAGCTGCGAGAGCCTGAACAAGGACCCGGTACTCGGTGTAAGCTATGACAGCTTATCCAAGCTGGTCAACCGCATTTTGCTCATGATCAAGACGGAGTATGCTCAGAATATTACTTTAAAATCAGTGGCAGAACGTTTCCAGATGAACAGTACCTATCTTGGACAATTATTTCTTAAAGAATCCGATATGAAATTTTCAGAATATCTAATGGCTTACCGTATGCTGCTTGCTCAAGAACGAATTCAATCGACAGATGAGAAGATTTCTTCTATCGCGCTTTCCGTCGGCTACAACAATCTCAATTATTTTTATACACATTTTCAAAGCTTTTTCGGAAAGTCTCCCTCTGATCTGCGGGGAAAAGGTTAACAACGAACTCGGCAGAAAGGCGGATATCGATGCAAAAGCGCTCTAGATACAGATATATCTTCATTACATTCAGTATTATACTGCTGCTCACAGCATATACAACCGGTTGCTCCCGTCAAGCTAGCAAAAACAACATTGATAAATATCATGGGGACACGGTAAATCTGATCTATTACACAATTGGAGAGCCTGACAAAGATCTGAAGCTCGTAAACGATAAAATCAATGAAATTATGGCTCGTAAAATTGGCGTGACCATCACCTATATTAAGGTTGGTTGGCAGGAGTATGAGGATCGGCTGAACACGCTCATATCCGCAGGAAGCCAGTTCGACATTGCTTTTGCCCCCAATTATGCAACTACCGCTATGCGCGGTGCATGGCTGAAACTTGATGACTACCTTTTGAGTCTAGGCAAGGATTTGTACGACACGATTGACCCCACCTTCTGGCAAGGGGTACGAATGAATGATGGAGGCATTTATGGTGTACCGACCAATAAAGAGCTGGCTGTACGTGATCATTGGATGTACCCTGCTTCGATCATTAAGAAGTACAATATCGACATTACCAAATACAATACGCTGGAATCGCTAGAACCATTGCTCCGGATGATTCAACAGAATGAACCAACCTATATACCAATGGAATTGGATCGGGATTCACAAAATTTCTTTGCTCTCTATGGCTACGAGTATATTTTGAATCATAAAGTTCCGTTAATGGTGAAATCACTGGACCCTAACTCTAAGGTCGTGAATATTTTTGAAACGAAGGAAGCCCGGCAGACATTAGACACATTGCGGCGTTATTATAAAGAGGGCTTCATTAACCAGGATGCTGCACTGCGGGAGCCTGGCGGTCTTAAGCGTGGGGATCAGGTATTCTGGAAATCCTCAGGCGGCGGCCCACTCTCGGATACGAATTGGAGTAAGGATCGCGGGTACAAGGTTGTATCGAATCCTGTAACCCCTAGTGTCGTCACTACGGAATCCGTCCGTGGAGGAATCATGGCTATTAATGCCAACACCAAGCATCCTATTGAGTCTATTAAGTTCCTGAACCTGCTCAATACAGACCCTGAAATACGAAACCTATTTAACTATGGTATTGAAGGATTGCATTACACGCTAGGTGAACATGGGCAAGCGATCCCCATTCCCGGCAAAGATAGCCAAGGCAACCCGATCCCGGATGCACCAGCGAGCTATGCGGGAGTACAATATACACAGGGTAACTGGTTTATCTTGAAAACTATAGGCGGCGATAACCCGGAACCGCTCGATAAGTGGGATCAATTCCGCAAATACAACGCTGAAGCAATCAAGTCCACCATTCTTGGCTTCACGCCTGATCTATCTAAGCTGACCGCCCAAACCGATAACATCGAGATGATTTGGAAAAAATACTATCCAAGCCTTATGACCGGTACTGTCGATGTTGACACAATCCTACCAAAATTTAATCAGGAGCTAAAACAAGCAGGTATCGAAGAGGTACGGAAAGAAATACAGAAGCAGTTGGATGAGAAGCGAAGCTCAAAGAGGTAAGTGTTATAGTGCCTCCCACAGACTATTTATGAATATGTATATAAGCGGAAAAGGCAGCCTATATCGGCCGCCTTTATCATTCTACTATTTTACTTGGTAAAACTTACTTTATTTTAACGACTACCTTCCCTTTAGCTCTACCGCTTTCAAGGTATTGAAAGGCTTGTCCTGTATCTTTAAAATCAAACACTTTATCAATAACCGGAATAATGTGACCCTCTTCTATAAACTTCTTAATGATCTTTAATTGCGCTCCGCTTGGTTTCATAAAGAGGAAATGATATCTCGTACCGCTTTTCTTCTCTAGGGCTGTAATTTTACGACTCACAATGGATAGAACGGCCGTCTTCAACCAGCCTAATTTTGCTTCCTTGCCGAATCTGGAATTGGGCAGGCCGGAGACGGATACTATTTTACCGTTTGGTTTCAGTACCTGGAATGATTTTTCCAATGCTGTCCCACCTAAGGTATCGTACACCGCGTCATAGCCTGTAAGCATTTCTTCAAAATTCTCTGTTTTATAATTAATGATTTGATCGGCGCCCAGTGAGTTGACCAAATCATAGCCTTTATCACTTGCTGTTGTGGCGACATAAGCGCCCATCAATTTGGCCAGTTGGATAGCAAATGTTCCTACCCCTCCAGATCCTGCATGAATCAAAATCTTTTGCCCTTTTTGAAGGTTCAAAATATCGTAAAAGGCTTGGTATGTCGTAAGTCCGACCAGTGGGATTGACGCCGCTTCTTCAAAATTTAGATTTTCTGGTTTAAGAGAAATATCATCTTCATGAATGGCAATATATTCAGCTAACGTTCCGATCCTGTCTTTGCGAGGTCTTCCATAAACCTCATCACCGGGTTTAAATGTGCTCACGCGTTCACCAACCTTGGTTACTACTCCAGAAAAATCATTTCCGAGAACTAAAGGAAAGTCATACGTTAGCAGTAATTTTACTTTTCCTTCTTTTATTTTGAAATCGATAGGATTTAAGCTTGCCGCATAAATCTCTACTAACACATCATGTTCTCCCACTGTAGGCATTGGTCGTTCCGTCATTATTAAGGGGATATTTTTTCCATATCTCTCTATTGTTATAGCCTTCATTATTATCACTCCTATTAAGATCATTCGTTTAAACATATAAACGTATAGAGCAAAAAAACATTTTTCCAATGGACTAATGAAGCAAACGTTCATTTTATTCCATTGAAGATTGCAAAGATCCGCTACACTGAGCTTCTATAGCCTCAATTAAAGATTTAAGTTGCTCTAATGGTTTGCGGAGAGTCAGGACATAGTAATTTTCTACGCTCTTCTTCTCGTAACTAACATAACCAGACTGTCTTAATACCTTCAAATGATGGGAGACGGCAGGCCGGGACAAGTCAATTTGATCCGCTATAGTATTGACATTAAGTCCAGCTTTATGCTGTGCAAGCAGCAAAATTATGGCTTGACGTTTTTCATCTGTAAGAACATCCAGCAAGGGAATGGAATCTTTAAATTGCTGTACAATATGTTCAGTATTTTGGCTCATACACTTCACTTCCGTTCATTCGTTTAATTATATAAACCTATTATAACCAACTTACTGATAAGATCAAATATTTTATACAATACCCATGCTGGCGGAGCAGAGCTGGTATCTGTTCTTATCCGCAAAATCAGTTCTTCATCGATTCCGTTAAATTCGCCATTGCATTGTTAAGCCTCAACCTCTTGTTACTATTAACTTAGTAACCATCAATAAGAAAACAGAGATTAACAAAGAAACTCCACCCCATAATAAAAAGTTAAAGGTAAATATGAACTCAAAATCTTCATCAAACCGCTTAATACTAAAGATGAGGAGTACGATAACTATTCCCGCTAAATAGGCAACTAAAAGACCCAGTGCTGAGTAATTTAAGCTTCTTCTTAATTGCTGTTTTTTCATTAGCCACCCCATTATATTATTCCTTCTAACCACGAAGCCCACGCTTTATATAAGAATGCTTTATTTAATATACAATTATAAAAACGTATGTATTTCAAGCATTTTTAGTTTCTTTTTGCAGTTGGAAACTCCACAATTTGAATGCTGAATAGATCCAAAACCGCAAAAACTGCCAAAGCAAATCCGCTATTCCATAACGCATGAATCCAATTTTCTTCAAACTTCTTCTTGCATTCATCAATAATAGTTTGGTTAATAATAATAGGAGTTGTTACAACCATCTCTGAGTAGAGATGATCAGTTAAATCCAACTTATCAACCATCCATTGCAGCCCTGCCAGGATTCCCTTATCATTTTCCAATGTAGCCTTCTGATGTGAGTCAACCCAGTTAAGCAGCTGATCTTTTCGCTCCTGAGTCATCTCCACAGTAACAATGAACATAAAACCACTCTTTTACCGTTTAGTTTAAAAAGCCAATAGACTTCATTATAAGTCCCATTAGCTAAATGGTATTTAGCGACTGGGTTCTTCTATTTCTTTCGAACAGGAAAACAAATACACATCCTAATCATTTAAACCCTTTCCATCCAGAATTTGCTGCTTATATTTTTCAACCCTTGACTCGCGAGTTTTGGATTGTTTAGGTTCAGAAAAATAAAGAATGTACGCTCTTTGCCGTCCCGGCGTCAATGCTTCAAAAGCAGTTTTCAAGGCAGGCATTTCATCTAATTTGTTTTGAAATTCATCAGGAATTATGTATTCTGTATTCTTTTTGAAAACCACTTCCAAACCGGCTTTTTCAACTTCAATGGCTTCATTAATATAGGATTTCAGGATAGCTTCCATTTCAACTATTTCTTGAACGCTGGTGAACCGAATTTGGCGCGCCGCCTGTACATTTTCTGTTTGTTGGATTAGGATGCCATTGGGATCTTTTAACAAGGCGCCTTTGTGAAACAGAAGTGCGCAATATTCTTTAAATCCGTGGATTAAAACTATGTTTTTATTCTGAAACGTGTAACAAGGATGCATCCACTTATATTCTTCGGTCAGCTCACAGTCAAGTACAATATTTCTCAACTTTTTATATTCTTCTTTCCACTTTTTAGATTTACCTATAAATCCATCAACCTTAAGATTCAGTCCACTATTTGTCATCAAGGAATACCCCACTTCATCATATTACTATTATGTTTTTAATAATAAGCAGATCATTAATAAATCCACTGGATTGCTTGCCGCTCCAAGCTGATGGACACCGACTAATACCGTGTCATCACTTTTTCATCAGTTTCTCATAGGTTCCATTGTACTGCATTTTTATGGATTGTACAGTTTGCATAAAAACTCTATTAAAAATTACTTTTTTATCTTAACAAATTCATTGTATACACCCAAATTTATAGATATACCCTCACAAGATATTACCATGCCAGTTGGCTCACTCATGATGGCTACTATTACCTGCTGTTCCCCTCATTCTTGTGATTGTTGAACTATGGTACTCATTGTTTATGAAATCAGTCGGTTTTTACAATTTTGCACATTACACAAACAGAATAAAAGGCCTCCGGAATATTCCGAAATCCTCTCCATTCATTCCTCTTTTATGCCTAACATCGATTGATCATACTGGCGATATTCATCTTAGTTGATTTTTTCGGCGAACACTGCGATTAGCACCAGATAAGCTGTATATCGCTCCACGATCTGCTTATCCACCGTACGCATACACTCCAGCCACTCATTGTTTTTTTAACTATTTACCCATTAACTCAAACAGTCGTTCACAGTTAAACTATCTTTTATTTAAAAGTAGCAGTCTTTTAGCCAAATAATCCTTTTCTATTGTTTTATTCACTAGACCATATTTATTTGTTTCATATAGCTTATCGTTTTCTACTGTAAGGATAGTTATGGGTTTATCTAATGTGGTAATTCCTTGTTGAATACTTATTAATAAATTTGAATGTACTTTGTTTGACTTTCTCAGAGGTTCAGAGTTTGAATGAATGGTTTCTCCCTTAATATTAATTCTCCCTTCCTCATTACGCCACCATCTAAATGTTTCGATTGCGGAGAGTGACCAATTTAGGTATTCTATCCACCCATCTCCGTGTTCTAGAAAATAAATGATCTCATCGCTAGGTCCCGGATCAAATAAAGCATCTGCAGACCATTCTCCTACTATTTCATCCATACTTTTAAACCTCCATAATTATCAATTTTATCTCAAGTCGTTATGTAAGATTAGGAGAGTCAAAAATCATCATGCTTAAACTAAAAAAAAGCACAAAGGAAAGAAAACTGAACAAAACGAAACGTGATTTTCTTATCTTTATTTTCCTGAAAATTGTTCGATTGCTAAATATTAAAATAGCTAGAAATAAAGTTAATAATAAAAGAGTTATGGGAAGAAGGACGATTATTACATCTTCTTCACCTCTCATATCAGAACCGTCATGAAATCCCATAAAATAACCTATTACATATATACATGATGCACTGATTTTTATAATGTATGGAAACATCTGCGCTAAAAATGAATTAATGATTCCACCTAGTATTAGATATAGTGTTTTCAATTACACACCTCCATAATTTTCTAAGAACTCCTTTCTTTAATTTTGAAAACCATAACTGTATAGACGTTAGATATCCAAAAATGTTTTAATTTATGGTATATCATCCAAAATAAACATTTTCATCCCAACTAAGCTGCTCGTAAACGCAACGAGGCTGCCGATTTATACCGGCAGCCTCGTTTTAATGATTAATAAGTTATATTTGATTGAGAATAACAGGTCTAATCCCAGTGGTTATAGATTATCTCACCTACTGTCATAGGCACCTATCGCCCCTCTAATTCAAATATGACATATATTCGAAAGCAGTTGTGCCATATACACTTTTAAAATGTTTATTTAAATGGGTTAAATCCACAAAACCGCATGCAGCCACTGCAGAGTAAATATCTCTATTTTTTTCGATCAACTGTTTAGCAAGTTCGATTTTGCAGTTAAGAAAGTATTGATACGGTGAAATACCAGTATTCTCCTTGAAAAAGCGAATAAACTTAAACTTTGATAAATGAAGTTCATTACAAATCTCATCAAGTTTCAATACCTGTTCCAGATTGGCATGAAGCATATTCTTTGCCTTGTGAATTAGTGCGGTATCCTTCTTGTTGTCAGTCGAAAACTTCGTTTGGACGAGGCAATCAGTGAGGGATACGAATAATTCACTGCAAATGGCCTCGTCTTTTCCGCTCAATATTGCGTAGGAAAGATTTAATATCCCTTGTTTTAGTCGATCATCATACACAACAGGTTTAGGAAAACGTACGATATCCTTTTTCTCAATAACCTCCAAAAACAATTGCGGATCAATATAGATCATAACATAATCCAGACCTGTCTTATCCTGCGCCATTCCATCATGAGCCTGTTCCGGATTAAAAAACATAACACCATTCTGGTGGGATAATTGTAAAGTGCCATCCAAATTATATTTTTGGATTCCACGTAAAGTTACACCCATGGCATACTCTTGGTGGGCATGTTTTTTATACGTAAAATCAGTCATATTCGCTGACAGCACCGTAATACCCGCTGATTTTCGATAAATAAATTTGTTCATTCCATTCACCTCTTCATCACTTGCCTACATCCAGATCATGATTGCAGCGTAAGCGAGAGATAACGCCATCAATACATTAAATGTCTTATTATACTTCTGTAAAAACGCTTTGAAGATCGAACCAAAGAGAACCCATGTCATAAATGCCAAAAAACCAATTAACGTGATAGCTAAAATACTTAATGTGACTGCAGAACTTGTGCTATAGCTAGGCATAATGAAGGTTGGAATCACAGTCAATGTAAATAATACTACCTTTGGATTTAAAAACTGCATAAGAAACCCTGACAAGAAAGTAGCCGTTTGGTTTAATGCTCCGTTTGATGCATCCATTTTGTAAATTTGATAAACAAGATAAAACATATAACCACTTCCAATGATCTGCATCACAATGATTATTTTCGGTATAATCGTTATGAGAATCGTGTTCAGCAAAGCAGAAGTAACAAGTAATGAGGCAAAACCAATTGTTGCTCCAAATGAATACTTCATTGCCTTTTTTACACCGAAATTATGCACAGTGGATAATATGACGATATTGGTAGGTCCAGGTGTAAACGTAGCAATCGTACAGTAAATCAAAAAAGATGTAAAATCCATGAGAATACTCCTTTCAAGCTCTTCTCATAGCCTACATCTTAAATTGAAATTCCTATAGTATATTATTGCAGAACTTACGATTATTTCGCTATGGTTCTATGTGGCAAATATTTTGGGGCTTCATTGAATAGAACAAAGTTAGGTCTGAACTTGTTTATATCCAACCAATATGAAAAATCATATTTCCCTAATCTTATTGAACTATCCTGCCGATTGGCTTAAAAGAACAGAAATGAAGTTGACTTACGATTTGAAGATGGAGTCGATACTCTCTCTATCGTAATCTAATATCCAGTGATTATAATTTATGTAAAGTTCCTGGAGAGGTGCCGTTGTGTTAGAAACAATATCTAAACCTCTGCTGTCATATAAATAAAAAATCGTATTACGAGTTGTATTCACGAAAAATATTCTATGATAGGCGAAGAGAAACATTGCAGGCTTAATATCTGATGTTTTGCAACTCAGTACATAACGGAACCTTACCCATCCATCTTCCTCTTCATCAGATCCCGTAATGCTGTTACAATTAAGTTTTTTTAAAGTTCCCTTGCTTTTAACGCCTTTTTTAAAAAATTTTATCTTGTAAGGCTTACTCTTCCTTCTAAAACTAAGAAATAAAACAATAAATATTTCATCACTTTCACTGTGCGTTTCTTTAAATAGTTGATTAGTACGATAGAGAACTTGTTCTCTGTATTTTTCATCAGAAACCAAAGGATCCGGGTCACCGATTTCAAATCGAATGCCTACATCCGCGTTATAAAATAGAGGGGATTCCAATTTTAGTCCTAGAAACTTGTCATTGAGATAACGATCAAGTGATGCTGTCACTCATTTCCCATCCTTTCCCCGAAAAGCACTATAGCATTTGACTTCTTAGGTTCCAAGACTCTTCTGCCAAATCAAGCAGTATCTGAGCTACTAACAACGGATGACTTGATTTTTCTTTTTGGTTTATTTTATCGTCTACTTCTAAATTGCTAAGCATCTTATCAATAACCATGATAAACCTAAGCGATGCGCTCGCAGTAAAACCGAAACGGGCAAGCTTGAAATCCCCGTCCCATCCCTCATCCCTGAGTCCTTGCATATAGTTTAGAAATAATTCTTCCTTATACTCTGCTACCTTGTTAACGGGAACTTTCTTTTTTAATAACGCATATCCAAACATTCGACCAAGCTCTTCCCCTACACCTGAAATACTTGCAAACTGCCAATCAATCGCTATTAATGAATCATTTCCATTCAATTGCTCTATAAAAATGTTATCCCAGTGTACGTCTTGATGGGCAAATACACGAGGCAGTAATTCTAATGTCTCCAGCAAGCTGTTTACTCGGTCTCTAGTGATACGATAAAGCTCCCACATAGTGCTCTTACCATTAAAATCAATCAAGCAAGAATCCCAAATAACTTTTTGCTCCTCAATGGGTTTAGCATAAGCAGTACACACCTCAACCCAAGAACGCATCCAATTGTGGCATAAAAAAGATTCAGTTGGGAGAGGTGTCCCTGTTATGTATGCGCCATTGTATTTGCCAAGTAAATAGGATATTTTACACATGTGCTTGAATGACCATTCACTTTGGACATTTTCAATAGCTATATCCTCGAGCCAGATCGAGACATTTTCATCCGGATGCTCTTCTACTGTATAGCATAAGGGAGCCCTTATACCAAGTGGCAATTGATTCAGAATCCCTGAATTATAAACCAGAGCTTCACGTTTCCAGTAGTAGTAGTGATTGACTTGATTACGCATAGGATCAGGTTTTAATATCTTGAGTATCATTGTATAATTTTGCTTTCTATCGTTGTCCAGAGCTATACAAGATACCCTATAAACCGAACTTTCTTCCTTGTTTTTTCCAAGAGGGCTGAAATTCCACGATAATAACTGTAAATTTTGAGAAGCTACAACTCGCCGTAATAGTGACTGTAAGTAATCAGGGTCAATTTTAATATCTTTTTCCGTTTTTGCGGTTATCATTATGAACAGACCTCTGTTTCTTCAAAATATATACATTTAAAATACGTGAAACGGTCCACGATTCCATCCTGACAATTGCGTTAACTTCCAGCTTACTTAATGAAAAAGGAAGCAGTCGCCATATGAACTGCTCCTTATTTGTTAAACTATCTTACCTTGTTAGCGTAATACCGTTATTATAATGACTTCAGTAGTTCTTTTAAATCATCCGTATTATTGCTTGTCAAAATTGGAATATATTTAGTTATTTTTTCAACATCCCAGTTCCACCACTTCAAAGTATTGAGAATATCAATAGTCTCCTGGTCAAATCTATTACGGATTAATTTTGCTGGGTTACCTCCAACAATGGAATAAGACGGAACATCTTTAGTTACAACTGCGTTTGTTGCGATTATCGCACCATCACCAATATGAATCCCCGGCATAATTGTAGCATTATAGCCTATCCAAACATCGTTCCCTATAACTGTATCCCCTTTGAAACCACCACTTAGATTCTTTAGGCCGGCTTCCCACTCTCCTCCAAATGCCCCAAAAGGAAAGGTTGTAAACGAGTTTGTATTATGATTCCCACCATTCATAATAAATTTGACGCTTGATGCTATAGCGCAAAATTTTCCGATTTTCAGCTTATCACCGATAAAATCAAAATGATAAAGAACGTTTTTCTCAAAGCCTAACGGATCATTATTATCGTCATAATAGGTGTAATCTCCAACTTCAATATTTGGATTAACCACTATATTTTTAAGAAAACATAAGCTTCTGATATCCTTCATTGGGAAAACACTTTTTATATCTGGACCAATCAATTAGCGACACTCCTAAAATATATTTTTTTGACTTCAACAACTATATTCTCTTTTTTATTAACATTTTATTTTTCATTTGATCCTTCAGTTAGTTTAATAGCCGCAGCGGTTACTAATCAATAAAATACCAAAAAAAGAAAAAAATTGGCTTATGTCTACTTTCTAAGTATTTCCTTACCTATCTGGTTTCGGATTTATTTCTAACCTTTTAAGCTTTCTGCCGCTTTATATCCTGTCTTGGAGGAAAGCCAAACATTCGGGAATACTCTCGACTGAATTGCGAGGGGCTTTCATAGCCTACTCGAAATGCGACATCAGTGGCATCTGTTGACTCGTTTAAAAGCAGGCGACGAGCTTCCTGCAGTCTCAGCTGTTTTTGGAACTGAATTGGGCTCATAGCGGTTACTTCTTTAAAATGCCTATGAAACGAGGAGACACTCATATTCGCTATTTCGGCAAGCTCTTCAATCCGGAAACTGCGATCATAATGATTCATGATCCGCTCAATAACCTCTCTAATATGGTGGACTGAGCTGCCCTCCATTACAATTTGTTTTAAAACATTTCCATTCTCACCTTCCAGCACCCTATACAGAATCTCCTTCGTAAATAATGGAGCAAGAACCGGAATATCTTGGGGATTATCTAACATACGAGCTAATCTGAGCACCGCATCCAGCAAAGTTGATTCCATCTGACTGACAAACATTGCCCGCTTTGAATCTACTTTCGATTTCAATTGTTTTTCGGACTCTTGTAGAACCTCTAAGATTTGGCTTGGTGTAAATTCAAGTTTAAAACCCAGATAAGGTGCGTCGGGAGACGCTTCAGTAACTTGGGCTATGACCGGCAAGTGAACTGATGCAACAAGATAATCAGTCGGACTGTATCTAAAGTGCTCCTGCTCCAACCAGACCTCCTTCGCACCTTGGACAACTATACATAAGGAAGGTTTGTAAACTCCATGCCTAGGTACATTAACATTTGAGATATGGATGAAAAATAAGGATGGAATAGCGGTAGGGTGTACACCGTCTTTTCCAGAATAACGCTTAATGATTTCGGCGAGTTCATTCTGCTGTTTCATGATTATTTCAGACATTGGCCTCTCCAACGACGTTGTTTTTATAGTTCAATTATAGACCATATGCATTTGTTACATAAGCGGTAGTGAGAGGATTAGGCAAACATTTGATACGAATGGGATAACTGTCTCTTTTTAATCCAGTGCATAATAAGGTTGTAATCGGTAATAATGGAGGTCTTTCCGTGCAAAAAGTAATTCTAAACAATGGTGTTGAAATGCCTACTCTCGGTTTTGGGGTTTTTCAGATCCCAGATGCAAATGAATGTGAAGAAAGCGTTCATGAAGCTATTAAAGCAGGTTATCGCCTGATTGATACGGCTGCCTCTTATTTAAATGAGGAAGCGGTGGGCAGAGCAATAAAACGCAGTGGCATAGCAAGAGAAGAGTTATTTATCACTACAAAGCTTTGGGTACAGGATACAGGTTATGAGCGCACAAAGAGGGCATTTGAACGATCACTAACAAGATTGCAGCTTGATTATCTGGATTTGTATTTAATTCATCAGCCCTTTGGCGATGTTCATGGCTCTTGGCGCGCTATGGAGGAGCTCTATCGTGAAGGAAAGGTTCGTGCAATTGGCGTAAGTAACTTTCATGAGGATCGGCTAATAGATTTGATTATTCATAATGAAGTTGTTCCTGCCGTAAACCAAGTGGAAACACACCCTTTCAACCAGCAAATCGAAAATGCAGCCTTCATGAAAGAGAACAATGTTCAGATCGAGTCTTGGGCGCCATTTGCTGAAGGGAAAAATAACTTGTTTCAAAATGAATTATTGGTAGCTATAGCCGAAAAGCATAATAAATCCGTTGCTCAGGTAGTTTTGCGTTGGCTAACACAAAGAGAAGTCGTTGTCATTCCAAAGTCGGCTCGTAAAGAAAGAATTATAGAAAACTTCAATATCTTTGATTTCGAATTAGACCCTAAAGATATGGAGTCAATTGCTTCATTAGATACAAAACAGAGCCAGTTCTTTTCACATCGGGACCCAGAAATGGTGAAATGGATCGGTACCCGGAAACTCGATATCTAACTATCTTCGGAAGGGAGAAGGAGGATCAGAGATTGCTCGCACGATTTAAAAAATTGTTCGAAATTAAAGGGTATCGTTTATTCGTCATCTGCATGCTAATGATAGGGATCGGAATATCGATTACAACGCCTTATCTAGCTCTCTATTTCACAGAAGATTTAGGAATGAGCACTGGGGCGTTCGGCGTGTTCATGGCAGTAAGTTCATTAAGCGGTATCTTGGTGAACACGCTCATTGCCAAACGTTCGGATAGCGGTCTAGACCGGAAATGGATATTGATTGCAGCAATGCTTTCGTCTGCTTTGGTGTATGCTGCGTATTTGACATTCGATAATTTCTTTATTCTGCTGATTGTGGTCAGTATATTGAGTGGATTTGGCGCTGCCTCCATACCGCAAATTTATGCTTATGCACAGGAATCTGCCAATGAAAGCAAATCCGATGACAAAACGTTAGCGATGTCTGCATTACGCTCTCTAATTTCTCTGGGATTTCTAATTGGACCATTGGCAGGGACTCTTCTTTTGGCGGCGACTGGGTATAGAGGTCTCTTTCTGGTGACATCCACCATCTATCTTACGACAGCATCTCTTATATTCCTGTTTCTTTCAAGCCGGAAAGCAAATCCAAAAAAAACCGGGTTGAGCAACACAGTCGGTACCTCTTTGCTCATTAACAGGCAGATCAGGCTGCCGTTTATCGCTTTTATTCTTCTGTTCACGGTTAACGCGATGAATTTAATCAACACGCCGCTCTTTATTGTGAACGAGCTTAAAGGCACACATACGGATGTCGGGTTAGTGGTCGGTATTTGTGCCGGCTTTGAAATTCCTATTATGCTGATCTTGGGTGCGTATGGTAGAAAGATATCAAATCACACTCTTTTAATGTTTGGCAGCATTATTGCTATTTTCTATTTCGTCACCTTAGGTGTTTCGAACGATCCGATTCAACTGATTATAGCGCAGCTTATGCAGGCAACGTTTGTGGCAATCGTGATGGGCAATGGACTTAGCTATTTCACGAATATGATGCCTGATTCACCGGGAGTAGCTACAACGCTATATACCAACGCCTCCACTATTGGTAGGCTGGCAGGAACGCTCGGCAGTGGAGTCATTGCCCAGTTTACAGGATTTCGATCGGTGTATTGGATATGTCTGGTGATTGTGATTTTATCATTAGTCTTGTTATGGCGAACAAAATCAGAAGTAGGAGAAGAAGTTCGGTTATCAATTTGAGACCTGCAGCTTGTACTGTTTTGACATCGGTCCTTATAACTCATAACGCTGCTCAATTGAACTTGCTTGCCCGTTAACTTAATAAAATGAGCGGGCCGCCGCAGCGCCTGCTCATTGTAATTCTTACTCATGTACAAATCATTTAAAAGAAACTCCACTATGAAAAACAAAGTTTCTGTTAAACGGCAGCTAAAGTTATTTTTCAATTTTCTCTGATTCGTAGTCGTCTAAGATTATATTAATAATTTTATATGATTCGTCTGCAATAGCTTTGTTAGTATTTTTATTACCATTGTAGGTTATTAACGCCTTCCATAACGCCCATCCTCTTGCTCGGTTCCAAGTTCCTTCATCCATATTTAATACACTTTTGAATATCTTTCTACTCTCTTCATCAAAAAATGTCCAAGCCATTGCAGCATCACAAGCCGGATCACCAACGCCCAATATACCGAAATCAATGACTGCATAAAGTTTTCCGTCTTGAATGAGTATATTTCCTGGTGCAATATCACCATGAACCCAAACCGGCTCCATTTCCCATTTAGAATCAAGGGCCGATTCCCAAATTTCTTTTAATACCTGTTCATTAAAAACATCTTTATTATTCTCAATTGCATATCTCGACTCTTCATCGTATACAGCTATAGATCCGCCTCTATAGAAATTATGCTCCCCAGCTAAAGGACCTTCACTTGAGTCAATCGATTGTAATTCAATTAAAAAAGAACCCAAGTCTATTGCCAATTGGTTAAGATCATTTAAATTTTCCTGAGACAATGTCTCTCCTTCCAACCATTTGTTGATTGACCATGGCCAAGGATATTCTTCACTAGGATTCCCCTTAGCTATTGGCATGGAAATGGGTAAAGAAAGTTTTTTTGATAACAATGGCAGCCACTTTTGCTCTTTCTCCACTTGAGGAGCATAGGATACTGCACTTGGCAATCTTACACTCATATGTTCACCTAAATGAAAAGTTCTATTATCATTCCCACTAAATTTTACAGGTCTGATTTCTAACTCAGACCATTCTGGGAATTGTTCATTTATTAATCTTACAACAATATCAACATTTATATTTTTCATTAATTACCTCTCTAACATTCCAAATTGTTTAGGAGTTTAAATTATATTTTTAAAAAGCGCACTAACATGTTTATCAATCTCTATTCTTCCGTTAGCTTAACCAGGCTATGTATTTTGATGGTCCTTGTGAAGAAAATTCGCATACTCATCCTTCGTTAAACCGAACAAGATGGAATCATGATATTTTCCGTTTATGTAAAACACTTGACGCCTGATTCCTTCTTGAACACACCCTACTTTTCTAAGCATACTAGCCGATGGCTCATTTCCTTCAAGAACATAATCATTGAATTTATTTAGTCTACGCTCGAAGAAAGCATATCTTAGGAGCATGTGTACTGCCCTGGTTCCATATCCTTTACCTCGGTAGTGTTTATCAATCACGATGCCTATGCTGAATGTTCCATTCCTCTCGTCAATGCTATTTAAATTAATACCGCCTACACTTACACCATTCAGGTCTTCAATGGTAAACATAATTCTACTGTTCGTTGATGAAAAGTCCGTATTTTCCTCAACAAATCTTTTTGCTTCAGATATTGTAGGCGGCAATTCTGTTGCACATTCTAACAATCGACGCGCAGGAGTGTCATATCCACTTACATAACAGCTTTCCCAATCTTCTAGTGAAATTCCCCTCAATCGTATAGCTTCGTCTTGCCAAAAGTAAGTGCTGTAGTCTATTTCTTGCACAGAAACACCTCCACTTAATGAATAATTGTTATAATTATAACTAGTAAATTCAATGCGTAGTTAGTAATTTTCGGTTATAACTAATTTGCCCGTTAGCTAAAAAAAAAGCAGGCTACCGCAGCGCCTGCTCATTCTTCTATTCTATTCAATCACCATATCTGTTAGATTAACGAGCTAATTATACAAACAGCTATTCTTCTCGTTTTACTTTTTTTCGTCGAGAAAGTGATATTCCCCCAAAGCCACTGATGACAGCAATGTAAAAACCTATATCATACCACCAGCCAGAGTTGTAAATTTCATATACTCTAATATCGTGATTGAAAATGCCAATAATAATTGAAATAGGAGCAACCCAGCCATGCCATATCCCCCAGAAAAAACCTGCAGGATTTTGAGCATTATTTACGCCATCTCCAGGTACACAGCCCGTTAATGAAAGAACCGTAAAAGTCATTAGTACCATTATTAATAAATACCTTTTTTTCATATCTCGTCACCGTCCAATAACAAGTTTAACGAAGCAAGTTTGTAGAATATAAAATTTCCTTTCTATACTATGGAGACTAATCTCAAAATATTCTACAATTTCTTTTCCCTATATTGATCATGCTGCCAACCTTTAAATATCTGAGATGTCCTCGCCTTCAATGCGCTCCCTACTTCAATGGGCTCTCGCCACGCTACATGTTATACCAATACATCGGATGCTCTGCGATTTGATCAAATCCAAATTTATTTGCAAGAGATATCGATGCTTGATTATCTGAATGACAACTCCAGTTTGGCAGTAGTCTTTTACTACGACACTCATTGATAAACTCGATACCAACTTTTGTCGCGAGCCCTCTACATTTATGTTCCTCAATTGTAATAATATCAATCTCAGCAAAACCTCCGCCAACGTAAGGAGATGAACAAACGCTTATGATTTTATTCTCTTTTGTAATAAAATGTCCGATGCCGCGCTCATTAAAATGCTCGTTGGAATCCCACACTAGCTTATAGTATGTGTAGAAATCCTCGCGATATCTATTCGAGATATCTTCGTTTAGTACTTCATATTTCAGTCCTTCATCGATATTTATATGTATGTCTTTACTGTTTTCAATAAACTTTTGATCATTAAATCGGAAATAAGTACGTTTTATTTTATTTGCATGTTCTAGTTGATATTTCTGGAAAGCTCTTTCCCATTCGTCTGTGAACATCGCCAGTGCATAGAACCCAATGTGGTTATCTTTATGATTTAGAAAGTTAGCTACAGCGTCATTAAATGTGCAATCTGAGGCATTACCAACTAAACAATAAAATCCACCGCAACTTGTAAGAAAAGCAGCAGACGGATCTAATCTACTGTTTACAAATATCCTTCCATTTTGCACATGTTCAATTACAGAAAAGGCAAAGACTGCTTTGTTTTGGATTTTTGAAAACATTGGTAATACTTTAGAAAATTCGTTCCTACTCAACTCGAACATAATCCACCTCATTAAATATGCTTTCAATATTTTTCGATCATAGATTCAGTTACCATTAATTCTGATCTACGCATTCAACAGCCTCATCCTGATTTTCATATGCTATCTTGTACCGTCAG
Organism: Paenibacillus sp. FSL K6-3182; assembly: GCF_037976325.1. NCBI lineage: Bacteria > Bacillati > Bacillota > Bacilli > Caryophanales > Paenibacillaceae > Paenibacillus > Paenibacillus sp. FSL K6-3182. The sequence goes on along the minus strand of NZ_CP150265.1, from coordinate 2,743,400 downwards.
TTAAATCATTTTTTGACTTTGCAAATGTAAAAAGAATATTCAGGAAAAACTTCGTATACATCCTTTTGTTCTAGGAGACAGCTACTATTTCTTATGTATTCATAAACTAATTCTATTGGGTATTTTAAGCTAGACATAAACATTAGATATCCCCCATGCTTTAACAATCTAAAACATGAATCCAGACATTTTTTAAAATCCCCAGTCTCGTGTATAGCAGATCCTATTAATGTCACAAGATCATATTTTTCTATAGGCAAATCCAAATCAAAAATATTTTTGCACAAAACTTCTGAAGGATTCGGATGTCTTTCCTTCTGTTGCCTATACGAGAATATTTCACATATTTCAATGTCTATATCAATACTCGTTAAATTCCCCTTTCCCTTTAACCAATATCCAAGGTAGTCATCCCAATCCCCTGTACCGATACCGACATTGCATACTTGCATTTCATCTGTAATGGGGAATGCTTTTCTAACGTAATCTCTTGTCACCAATTCAGTGTGGATGCAGGGTGGTGATGAGTTCCACTCACCAGCTTCGGGACTTTTGAGTTCAAGATAATAATGAAACAATTTTTCATCCATGTTCATCGAGAATCCCCCTATTTGCATATCATTATATGCTTAATAAAATGAGCAAGCCACCGAAGTCCCTACTCATCCTTTGATTTATTCAACTAACTTCCCTAGTTAGCGCAAGAGAGCCTTATTTATCTGAGAACGTTGTCCAGTCCTGGTCACGCAGTGTCATGCCCTTTTAACGAAAAACATCAATTATCTTATTCAAAACGATGTATTCCAACACAACTATTCCTATGCAAATAAGTATAAAAAACTGAAGTCTTGCTGTGTTAATTCTATCCTTCCAATATTCTCCTCTAAAAAACGAAATTATGTTAGGAGTGAAAGTATGCCTAATAGATTCGTTATAATCATTTTCATCCACAAAGAAAATACGGAACAGAAATTTATATATTGGAATATTTAAAAGAAATAAAACAATAATCATAACCAGTTCAAAAGTCATATTGTTTTCCTCCAAAAATATCTTTACCTTATTTTAAAATATATGAACGTCTTAGTTACAAACTTAGTCATCATTCTACTAAGGTATTCTTAAAGTAAATTAATCTATCAAAATGGGACTAATAAATAATCATTACTCGTAGGATTTTCCCAATCATTTTTATTTGTATCCAAATCGCTCATTAAAGAAGATACAAAATGAAGCATATCCTCTTTTGTTTTTACCTCATAAGGGTTTAAGCTCATTGTACTGAATCACCTCAGAAAAAAATCGTAGTTTAACTGTTTTCGTCACTCAATTTTAACACATATTGGAACTATTCTGGCCTTTAGCTTAATAACAAATAAGCAAAAAAACTTCCCCGCAGTACCCTGCAGAGAAGTTCTCACTAATAAAATATCTTCTCGTTCCGTTATAGTAGCTGCTTAGTAATACCTCAATTTATTGATTTTTAAAATATTGCACATGCTCTGACACCCACTGGGCAAAGGTGCGTGCTGGTCGGCCAGTGACCTGTTCAACGGTAGGAACCACTGTATATGCAGATTTAGGAGGGTTTGCATGCCAGCCTACTACAAAATCAATAACATCCTCTTGAGCTCCCTTATTCCGCATGCGTTCGCGTGCTTGCTCTTCGGTGAGCTCGACGAATTGGATATCCTTCCCGATTGCAGCACTGATCGTGCGGACCTTCTCTGGTATCGTTAGCACTTCAGGTCCGGTCAACGTATAGATTTTACCTGCATGACCGGTGTTGGTCAGTGCGGTTGCAGCGACACTGCCGATGTCGGCCGGGTGAATCATCGCATCCAAAGAATCAGCAAACGGCTCCTTCACAATGCCTTCCGAACGAATGGACTCTGCCCAGATAAGTGTATTGGACATAAACTCTGGAGGCGGCTGGAGGAAGGTCCATTCCAGACCGCTCGCTTCCACGGCCTGCTCCACGGGTCCGTTCACACCGCTCCACAATACTGTGACTCGCTCTACTCCAGCTTTCTTGGCCAGTTCAACAATTTCAGGTCCAGTCTGCAGCGAGCCAAAACCTTCACTGTTAAAAGTGATTAAGTGCATGCTTGTAACGCCCTTCAACGCGGGTAAAAGAGTCTCTGGAGAAGCAAGATCGCCATATACAACCTCAACCTCTTTGGGGAAATTTGCTTTTGCCGAGTTACGCGTCAACGCACGTACATTATGACCTGTTCGGACGAGTTCTTCAACGATATAGCGACCCACATTTCCGGTCGCTCCTGTTACTAAAACCGTCATGGCTCAGCCTCCTTGATTTCTTTTATCTTGGTGGTTTTTCATTAAACTGATTTGCTTTTTCAAGCTTAATTCCGCATCTGCTAAAGCTTTCTGTTGTCGAATAACTTCATCCAGTTTTGTTTCATAGATTTGAAGTAATTCATCACAATACTCATCTTTTTCGCCGAATTCGTCGTTACCCAGATATTGGCAATACATAATATCTTTTATCTGATCCGTTGTAAGTCCTAAATTAAGATAGAGTTGAATCGTATGAATAACTTCGACAATAGAATCATCAAATTCGCGATAATTATTGTCGAGACGAGAAGCGGTTATCAACCCTTTTTTCTCATAATGTCTTAAGGATCGAATACTAGTGCCGGTCTGTTTCGCTATTTGACTTATTTTCATTTTCATAGCTCAACCTCCTTTCTTTGTATTCTTAGTTCATCATAAAGTATGACACTAGTGTTATAGTCAAGTCCTTTTTAATAAAATGAGCAGTCCACCACAGTGTCTGCTCACATTTTTTATATTTCAACTATTGTGTCCCGTTATCTCAACAACCAATATATCCGTAGCCAGCCTCGTTATATAAATAATTAGAACCCTTCAATACTATTCAGATTGTCTCTCACGTTCCGTCGCCTCAAGTACTTCGAGTTTTTGCTCATACTGACGAATTAGGGCTGGATCGGGCCCATTGCGGTGTTTTTCGATAAACTCCTGAAGCGCTTGGCGGTATTGCGAAATGAATTTTGAGTTGGCGGAGTTTGTTGCAAGCTTGGCTTCGGCTTTAATAATTGGTTTCAAATCCTTATTGATTATCCATTTCTTCCCGTATTCTGACTTATCGCTCATGATGAGGAGATTACGTTCGAAACCTGGAACATACTTGGCGACGAAAACTTCACCCTTAGGCGGAATAAGAATGGCATTACGCAGCGGATAAATACTGGCGGACATGGTAGTGAAACTCACCTCCATATCTTGCCCCTCGGAGGTTTTGAGGACCGCTTCGTACTTCCAAACATATTGATCATTGTAAAGGGAGTTAGTTTCCTCTGCGTAAACAATGATTGCAGTACTTTCCGTTCCAACTGCGTTAAGAAATAATGAATTTAGATAATGCGTGACAAAGATGTTGAGAATTGCTGCCAGAAGCCCCAAACACGGCAGTATGAAAAACCATTTTCCATGATTACGCCATATCGATAAGAAGATCCCCATGGCAAAGCTGAAAAATAAGATTATCAACAATGACCAGAACGGGTGATGCGTCAGGAAATACAATACAGCTGAGATGATATACATGTATTTTACTCACCCCTCATGGTTATACAATGCCAGCCCTATTGTTGTATTCTAATGCGTTCTTGTTTGCCATGACCTTGTTCGACTATCAGCGGCTTCTTATCTAAATAATAATCCCACCCATTTGCAATTGCATATTTAATGTATATTTAATCAATCGTTCGCCGTTCTTAGGCATATGAGGGTTGAAGTGCCATCTTCCATCTAAAGAATCTCGATAACAACTATTAATCTAAAAATTCGTTAGATATACTGAACTTTCCTGCTCGTTAGCTTAATAACAAGAATGAGCAAAAAAACCTCCCCGCAGCATCCTGTAGAGAGGTTTATTTTCAGTTTGAATGGATCAGACTTTTGGGGTTCCCTATTGGCTTCGTCAGAAATGCGTTCCGCTTTAAAGTAAATTCAGCGCCTTCAGCAAAGCCCATTCACTGGATTTGAAGCCTTCTATTGAAAAATGAGCATCTGGAAACATCGGGGACAAATGATGGTACCCAGGGTATACATGTAATTCCACTAACACACCATCAAAGACCAGTTGTTTTGCAAATAATAAGGCTTCATCGATGAATAAATCAATGCTGCCTATACTTATATAAGTGGGTGGCAAACCGGCTAGTGATTTTGCACGCGCAGGCACGTAATATTGACTGACCTCTTCACTACCAGGTTCATGCCCTAAAACAGATTTCCAGCCAAAATAATTGCTTCCTTTTGTCCAAACAAACTCACCCGCATAGGGATGTTCTGGCGCAATACTTGTACGGTCATCAAGCATTGGATTACGCAGCCTTAGATGATGAATATCAAATTCCTTTTGGTCACGAATGTAAATGGCTAGACCCGCTGCTAATCCTCCACCTGCGCTGCTGCCGGATATGGCCGCTTTTTGAGAATCAATCGCTAATTCCTCGGCATGCTCAATACACCATTTAAGGCCCGAATAACAATCCTGTAGCTGACTAGGCTGAGCATGCTCTGGTGCCAAGCGATAATAGACAGATACACAGCAAAAACCATGCTGGGAAGCAAGCGAAGCATTAGCTGTACGATCACCAACCGGACTTCCCATAACCATACCGCCGCCGTGAATAGAATAAAATAATGGCAACTTCTTGTGCTTTGGCTGGATTGGTTTAATGATCTCTATGCGAATATCTGGACCTCCAAAATAACTTGGTACTGTTTTTTCTTCAAAAGTAACTGGGAACAACTGCGTAACATCTATTTGCGGCAGCATTTTCGCTTGATTTGTGCGCGATTCTATTAACATTGATTCAGAAAGATCAGTTGTTGGAAATAAATCAACAGCGCTGATAATTTCTTGATCAACTAAATGTCTGCTTCTGTTTTTTTGCTCACTCATGGTTTTTAACTTCCTCGCTTTCTATCTATACACATCATTCATTATGATGTGCTGCTCATCGTTTTATGCACAAATTTAACCCCTTTCTAACTTTCTTTCGTCAGCTAATTTCCAACTATCATGTACACTCTCACATGCTAAACCTATTTTAAATAATGTAGACAGCTATTCATATGTCAACAACGGCTTAGATTCATTGTTAACACAAAAAAGGCACTAATGAGAAATTCTCACCAGTGCCCTTTATTCTTTATTCATTATGTGAATACACAATTCTCTTAATCGTATCTATCGAGAGGAAATATTCCTTCGAAAGCTGCTCGATACTGCTCTTACTCATAAAAGCATTTCTAATAGCGGCATTTCGCTGATCCAGTAACTGTCTACCACCGCTCAAGCTTCCCCAGTTCTTATATTCCTTTTCTTGCTTAGGAATGTAAAGAGCCTCTCCTTGAACATACTTTTGAATTTCCAAAATTAGCTCTTCAGGCAATATCTTTTTTGCATTAATATATTTCAACTTCGCCCGCTCCTTATTTTGACAATTAAAAATAAGGTGCAAAGCCAAAATATTAGAAAAGCTTATTCAGCGCTATAAAATGTTTCGCCCCACGCAAAGTAACGCTTTTCCAATAACAGGCTTTGCATGAGTGGAAGAAGTACCAGATAATCTTAAGAGATTCTCCATCAGTAAGCACCCCCTTTTCCTAACAAGTATAACATAACTTCAAATGGAGAAGATCCGCATAGAGAAAACGTGAACTAAGCCATTACCATACGATAAATCGGCTTGTATTAATTTGATATTGATGTGTGCTTGGAAATAGAAGTAATTATTTTATCCCAGTCATCATAATGAAGTTCATGTCCAGTACCCTCCAATGTCAGTAAAACCGCATCCGGAATTTCATTAGCAAGATTTTCTCCATGTTTATAAGGGATAATGGGATCTTCAGTACCGTGTACAATCAGAGCAGGTGCAATGATTTCACTCGTCCTAACCAAATAGGATTCCCCACCTGTCAGTAAGGCGTGATTACACATGCTGGCGATATTGTTGCTTCTAACAAATTCTTTTTCCGCCAATGCGCGAATTATAAGCATCCAATACTCTTATTGCATCATCTGCCATATCTTCAAAAGTATAACCCGGTTGACCAGGCTCGTAAGTTGTTGAACGTCCAACATCTCGGTTATCATAACGAATGATAAAACGTCCTGCATCTGCCAAACGCTGACAAAATTCTTCTTCCCACCATATCAATGAGGATTGAGCACCCATAATTAGCAAGATGGCCGGATGATCTGGCTTTCCGAAACTGTCTGCACATATGTTAATCCCATTTACTTTTATTAGTTGTTGGTTCATATGAAACCCTCCAATGTTTCTTAAAAAATAAAAAACACAGGCCATAGGCCTGTGCGCATACTGTAATCGAAAAAGAATTTGAGAATGAACACAGTATTATGATTACCCTATGGAAGACTATCAGTCTAATCACCGGCTTTATCATAAAAGGTTCATTCCATTTCCTTTGTATCTAGTTTATATGGCATGGAGGTAAGGTTACCCCTCTCCCAATGATATAAAACTAAACTAGGTTACCGTGTAGGCAAACTAATCTTCGATTACGATGCACACAAAATAGTCTTAAACCACAAACCAATTCATTGTGCAAAAAGTATCGAAGAATTAGATCAACACACGTAACCCCTCCGTTCGTATAAGTTAAATTTATGCTAACATATGGAAAAGTTATATGTCAAATACTAGGTGGTTTCCTTTGTGTTAACCTTTATCCTAGTTTCATAAAGCTATGATGCCTCTTCCCTTATGTTTTTTGAAACTTTCACAAATTGATTTACATACCCTGCCAAATAAATAGCGCTGCGCCAACAATTTGACGTTTTTTCTACGCTCAGCATTATTGGGCATATGCTTAAAATAGATCGTTTTCTCAAAACGCTAATCATATGGTCAGCCTGTTTTTTGAAACTTTCCTTTAAGTAACCTAAATACTTTTAATGTTTTTTCAGAGAAACCTTGAAAGAAATCACTTAGATATTTTTGGACAAGGAACCGTACCAAACTAAAGAATAGAGAAATAACTATTATAAACACAAATAGTTTTAATCCTGTTTCTATATATACCATTTAGATAACGCCCTCCTATTCAATTATCATTATATACTAATACATCGATTGAACTGGAACATGTCGATAACAACCGCTATCCGGACAGAAACTTTCAATTTCACGTTTGGCCGGACAGTTAGCCATACCTTTTATTGAAGCAGATCCGATTCCCCGACACTGATGCTCCCGTAGCACATATAAACTGTCAAGACCAAAAATGTTTTTCATTCGGTCACCTGTACAATGAATAATATCATCATTGCAAGGCTCGATCGAAATGGTGCCGACAACGTCCTCGTCCATTCGCGCGACAAGAAATCGTACCCCTGACCCCACTGTAAACAAGGCATCATTCAACAATATTCAGCTACCGTTCTCCGTTAGTTGAAAAGGCTACCTCTTATAGCGATAGCGGTAGCCCTTTGTGAATGAATTCTTATTATCCGATAGTTTAGAGAATTATTTTCTTTTTATAAATTTATGAATACTCGAAGGCTTTAAACCAGCTTGAATAAGCAATTTAATATTGAAACCCGACTTCCCATAGCTTAAACGATACCAATAGTAATTTATGTATTCTATCACGGAAAAAACATAAATCAACATACCAAAAATTAGGTCTCTTTTATTCTGTGCAAGCATTAACAACAAAATAACAATTAACACAGCCAAAAGAAGATTAATTCTTCTAAGCATGATTAGGGTTTTCCACATTAACAATGATTTCTCTTTACCTAATGATTGAGATCTAAATACCCAATACAGCACACCTTGAATTAACTGCAACACAAGAAATGAAAATGCAAGCAAGCTTGCGAATCCTAAATCTAGATACAGTTTAAATACAACCAAAAAAGAAATAGCCGCTACTAACTCACCCAAAGCTAGATTCAACAGGTATTTTCTTAGTTTTCGCATAAAACTCCTTATAAAGATCACCAATACCAACTGTTTTAGATTAATTAAAGTATTCATTTTACAACAGTATCTTGTTAAGCATAACTACCCGTTATCGTAACGATAAGCTACCACGCGGCAGTCCCTTCGGTGTTCAACTAACGTCTCCCATCCCTTAGTCATATTCGTTCAGGTAAAGTCCAGGTGGTTATTATCTCTTAACCTGATCACTTTCTCATTGTATTTTTTTAACTTAGCTTCGAAACCGCTTCTATTTTGTTCAAAATCCCTTGTCCATTTATACATCATCTTCAACATCAGCATGTCTGGCTTATAATGACACTTTTCAATACCAAGATTTTGCTTAAGGAATCTCTTTAGGATTCTTATCCTTCGCGTCCACAATGGAGTATCAAGAAATATGATTGTATCGGCCATTTCATACAAACATTGATAGGACTCTCTATCTGTTCCTTCAAATATCCATGTACCGTGTATATCTATTTCCTTTATAACCTCAATTTGTTCTTCTGCTGAACGTTTATATCGTCCCGTGGGTGTTTGATGATGGACTATGGAGTCAAGTTCATAACAAGGTACACTAACTTTCTGCGATAAGCGTTTCGCCAATGTCGTCTTACCACTTGCTACAACTCCAATAATGAAGATCTTTTTCATTCCTATTCTAGCTCCCTGCATCGAGCATATTTGATTTAAATGACTTCTCTATTGACAACAGGGATTCCTTCTAATGTAATTTTGACAAGATATCGGCCCACGTTATGGAACGAATACTCATTAGCGTAACCTGCCCGTTAGATTAACAGCTGCAGTGGCTGAACTGCAACCCGAAAGATAGACACTATAGAAAAAGTAATCATCTATCGGTTTTTGTCTAGTCAGGGTAATGATCAGAAAGTGCACCTATACCCTCCAGTTCAAATTCGAGAGATACCTCATTATGTTGTAAATAATCCATAGTTGTTTTATCAAGCATATTATTAGATATTTGTTTAAAAAATGCTTTGAAAAACGTTCATACTCGACCTAAGCAGGGGGGAAATCCTGATCGAAGGTCTATTTTATGACAAAGCAACTTCCAGTATAGTTCCATATGTAAGATAATACTAGGAGGTTTTAACGCATGACAGAAGCCGTTTTGAAGCTTCGCAACGTGACCAAATCGATTGGCGGACGTAAGTTCGTCGACAATCTTAGTTTCGATATACCCGCAGGAGAAGTATTCGGATTTCTCGGACCGAACGGTGCCGGCAAGACGACAACAATACGGATGATTGTTGGCTTGATATCGATGTCGAAGGGCGAGGCCCTAATTAAAGGCGTATCCGTTCGCGAGCACTTCGAGCTTGCTATGACGCATGTAGGAGCGATCGTCGAAAACCCGGAAATGTATAAATTTTTGACCGGTTATCAAAACCTTGTTCATTTTGCCCGTCGGCATAAAGGCATTACGAAGGAACGGATCAATGAGGTCGTTAAGCTTCTCGGACTTCAGAACCGTATTCACGAGAAGGTTAAGCGTTACTCTCTCGGCATGAGGCAGCGGCTTGGCGTTGCCCAAGCGATTCTGCATCGTCCATCGTTGCTCATCCTTGATGAGCCGACAAACGGGCTCGACCCTGCAGGCATTCGAGAACTGCGCGATTATTTGCGCAAGCTGACGAGAGAAGAAGGCATCTCCGTCATCGTCTCTTCCCATCTTCTATCCGAAATGGAGCTTATGTGCGACCGGGTTGCGATAATACAAGCCGGCAAGCTCATCGATATTCGCTCGTTGCAGGAAACTCGCGATTCAATACAGTCGAAGATCGTTATCGAAGTCGGCGATTTACTTGCCGCTCAACAGCTGCTATCCGCTATCTTCGACGCAACCCGCATTACGGTGAAAGGCAATCAGCTCGAAATTGCGGCTGACAAAGCTGCCATCCCCGATATTACAAGGCTGCTTGTAAGCTCGGAGATTGACGTGCTCGGCATTCAAGTGGCGCAGAAGTCGCTTGAAGAACAGTTCTTGGAAATTACCGGAGGTGAGATGGTTGTCTAGTCTGTCTAATTTAATTCGAAACGAAAATATGAAAATATATCGTCGTCCTCGTACATGGCTTATGATCGCCTTCCTCGTTTTTACAATCGCATTGATGAGCGGCATCATGAAGTGGGAATCAGGCAAAAATAATACGATCGACTGGCAAAACAACCTGACCGAACGGAATATCAACATGCAGCAGGAGCTTCAAGAAAACAAAGAACTCTCGGTAGAGGACAAAACATACTTCACTAACGAAATCAAGCTCAATGAATATTATTTGGAACAAAATACAAATCCTAACGAATTGTCATTGTGGAATTATGTAGATACATCATCATACTTAATTATTTTAGCGACGATTCTAACCGTCATTATCGCTGCCGATATGATTGCGGCCGAATTCACTTGGGGCACGATCAAGCTGCTGCTTGTCGGTCCAGCTTCGCGCACGAAGATTATGATCAGCAAATACATCGCCACGCTTGGGTTCGCGCTTCTGCTGCTCATATTGACATTTGCGTCTGCTTACGCGGCCGGAGGTATTCTCGAAGGCTTCGAAGGAACAAGCCAAGCGAAAATATCAATTACCGATGCCGGAGTTATCCAAGAAAGTTCCTATTTGTTGAATTCGTTGGAGAAATACGCTTTCTCGATCGTATCCATGCTCATGTACGTAACGATGGCTTTCATGATTTCGTCCGCGTTCCGCAGCTCTTCGATGGCCATAGCCTTCTCGCTTCTGTTCATGCTGGTCGGCAATACGCTATCGGCGCTTCTCAGCGGCTATAGCTGGGTCAAGTATTTGCTCTTCTCCAACATCGACCTGACGCAATATATGCAAGGAGCGTCGCCGCTAAGACCGGAAATGACGATGACGTTCTCGATTATGATGCTTGTCGCCTACTACATCGTATTTCAATTCTTAGCTTGGCTGCTGTTTACGAGACGCGACGTCGCCGCTTAAGGGCATTTCCAATATTAAGAACCTCGGGCACTGCTTGCAAGAAGCAGTGCCCGAGGTTCTTTTGTTTTAATTCACTAACGTATGCCGTTAGTTTTTTATTTTGGACGTGGATAAAAACTTAGAGTATCATCAATCTTTTGCAAAATTATAATTGTTTACGACCGTTAGTGTAGAAAAGACAACCGATTATTTTGGTCGATTGCCTTTGTTATTAATTGAACTAACTTTATCCGTTAGCTTAAATCCGTTTGAATAAAATAATGCCTCATGATTCATTGCTGAGTAAATAATATTGTTATCCATTCCGACACTTTATTTCTGCTTTACCCTGTCAATTCGGCGTCCGGTCGACTAATCTTTTTACCGAATCCACTGTATTGCACTTGAATCCGGTCTTCCGGGCGAATGTCGACGGTATACAGAACGAGCAGAAAGAACCATTCCAGCGGCTTCATCGCCACATAGATCACATCCGCTGCTGTCTTCGTGCGAATCTGCCGACTTACCGGATAGCCGTATTTGTCGTATAGTCGGCGAATCGTCCGGTGGCAGGCGGGCATGTACTGTTCCAGCACATTTTCGAACGCGTTAGCGATCATCAGCTGGCGATTCACAGTAATAGACATGCCGTGCCGGATTCCCGGCCTAAGAGGCTTCACTAGGAATCGATGTCCCAGAGCGGCGACGGTGCACAAATAATGGCCATCCCCCGACACCATTTCCGGCGGTGGCGCCGGCAGCCTCGACAAGTAGAAGCCGCTCGTACCCAGAAACGCCCGCACTACGCCATCCGGCCGCTGCCCGAACAAGACTAGAAGCAATTGAACAACAAGCTGAACGGGGAATAGCAGTGCGATCCATAGCGCCGGAATTGCCCGGTGACGCATGATGATGAAGCGATGCAGAGGCCGCTGCCAGGCGGGCATCGTCTCCGCATCTTCCCCCTTTCCGAACGCCTTCCATACGTCCAATGAGCGCTTGAGCTGCGCCAGGTACAGCAAGCAAGACGTTAAGCTCCCGGTTTGAAGAAGCAACACGGAGAAGATCTCATTAAAATCGTAATTGGAAAAGCCGGTATGAATGAAATAGACTGCGGTCAGCGAAATGCAAAGAACCAAAAAGACGTTGCAGCAAGTATATACAATTGGAGAAAGCTTCCTATGATAGATTCTCAGCGCCCAATAGGAACAGAAGCCGAGCAACCAGTCAACGCAAAGCACGGCACTATGCTTGTGGGACAGAGATGCGTATGCATATAATGGCTCTCCGGTTTCTGAGTACATTTTCAACGGCGCACCTCCTGGTACCCCTTTCACATCAAATACGAAGCCGACGATCAGGAGAAAAGAGGCGATCGAAAGTAGAATGCCGTCTACAAGCCGGGTTAACGTTAATCCTTCGCCTTGTTCGCTTTCCCCAGCTTTTCGCGCGAACGTAAACACCGCCCGAATGAGGGCGGTGAACGCTAGGAGAAGAAACGGAGTGAACAACAGTAGCATTTTCATGATGCTCCTTCCGGTCGATATTGGACAGGACTTGTGCGGCAGTCGCGCTTGTCGTTTCGCCGACACCGGGCTTCTAGCGGTTCGCCACCGCAATCAATAAGGTAGGCGTCAAAGTTGAATGCCCGATTTCAAAATTTTAAGAAAGCAGATTTGGAAGCAGCGAATGCTAAAGTCCCTTTGACGCGGTATGATACTGATTCTAAAGAAGGCAGTCTTTTGAGAGGAATCGAAGTCAAGTTGCCTCTGTGTTATTTAATGAACGCGACCGGTTTGCACCTCCGAAGATTTATTTTGATATAAGTAAGGAGCTGACCATTTATCTAGTCAATGATACTCTGAATTTATAATTCAAAAAAAGAGAAAAATAATCATTTACATTTTCCTATTTATTGGACATTACTGCCCGTTAGCGTAGTGCAGCCATATGGCAGCCCTTAATGCTTAATATGAGACCTGATATCGGAATTACAGCAGCGAGGTAACGAACTTCACCTCCGGAAAGCGGCTATCCGGTCCTTTCATTAAGATTCCGCCTTGATCTTTTAGATAAATATCGAAGAAATCCAGCATATAGGCATTGATAACGGAGTTCACTCTTTCGGGCGCAATCTTTCCTGTAACTCCCAGTATTTTAAAAATCGGAGAAATGAACTGTACATCGGTAAAATTCAAATGCTCCGTATTGTCGATATAGAGGGATTGTCCCCCTACGTCAACCGTTTCGCGCATCCGTTCAAGCTCTACCTTTTTGTCTTCTGTTACTTGATCCATCCACTCTCTTGTGTTTCCCATACGTTTAAGCTCTGCCTCCGTATAGGCGTGGTTATCCTTCACCATTTTTAATCTTTCGAATTCGCTTTGCGAGTTCATGAACAAAAACGGCTTACGCAGACCCTCTCTCTCGCGCAGTCGATAAAGCGCTCCATCCAAGTCTATTCCAACCGTGATTCGCGGATCGTAAGAAGCGTCATAGGCCGTCGCTCCGCCGATGGAATGACCGAACACCCCGACGTGGCCGAGATCAATCCTCCCTTTTAGATCACTTGGAATCCGCCCCGATTGGATGAGCTCGAATTGGTCCAGCGTAAACGCCACATCGTCGGTTAAAACTTTTCCCAACTTGTCGCGATTTCCGCTTTCCGTCCTGTAATCATGGTCGGGCGAGAATAAGTCGTTGGTTGTGCTGGTGGTGATTCGACCATCCGGAAACTCGGTTGCAAATGTATTGTAGGTGTGGTCAATCACTGCCACGATATATCCGTGACTCGCGAGATTTTCGGCTTGCGACGTATGGAGGAACCTAGAGGAGCCGAACCCCGGATTGGCAAGGATCAGCGGGTATGAAGCCTGTGCCGAAGAGACTTCGGCCCCCGAATAAGCATGACCGGATACGTACTTCAGGTGTTGAAGAGTAAACCCGGGAAGGCCATAATTCCCGGCCATATAACGTAAAATCTGGGGATCGGGAATAAAGGGAGCGTACTTTCCGGTGCCAGCTTGAGCCGGATACCATACCTGAACCATTAATTCTCTCTTTCCTTCTCTGGCTTCGTCAAAAATCTCTTCCCTCTTTGTATCCACGAAATGAAGTGTCTGTGTTCCTACCTTAAATTCGCCTGTCGGTTCAGGCAGTTTAAATACAGGAAAAGCATACATAAGACCCGCTGTTACGACCAGCATTAACGCTATAGCGGTATTAGCTGAACCCAACATGAATCGCGGGATTTTTTTTTGGCTGGTTTTTTTAAAATAGCTATAACCTGAAATGGCTAAAAAAATGATCGTTATGCAATACGGAAAAAATAGCTGAACTCTGTATCCTTCCACCGTGCAATGAATGACCAGTAAAAGTGTGGCGATCCCGCTTGCAACGAATACTGAAATTTTACCCCGTCCTTTTTTAAATAGGACTGTTAATGCAAACAAACCGATGTTTGACAACAAAAGCAATAGTTCAAACAGCCTCATCTCAATTCTCCTTTTAAAAATTTCTATTTTTTTATTCCAATATTATCCTGTAAAACTGGCCTAAGCTATCGCTTTGCCTTACATCTACCTTACAATTTTGTAAGACGTTTATTTAGCACGTAACCATAAAGTGGTAACCATGGTTACCACTCGCGAGACTGATCGTGCAGCTCACTTTTCTTGTCCACCCTAAAAAACTGCCCGTTAGCTCAACGAGGCTGCCGATTTATTCCGGCAGCCTCGTCTTGATGATTATTTATCTGTTAGCTTAATGAAGCACCGTCTGCCTAAGACTTTATTTTCTTAAGACACCGCTGGCGCCTGGCTAGCGTCTTGAGCTTGTTCGCATGCTTTTCAAATTTTTGAATACATTTATGTATTCGATTAACAGGAGGACACAGGTCATGTCACAACTCGGGCAATCGTTTATGAGAGGTACTCTGGTTTTGTCTGTTGCAGCTTTCATCAATCGTATTCTAGGATTTATCAGCGGCATGTATATAGCTCGCGTACTGGGCGCAGAGGGAATCGGCATCTTGATGATGGCGCATCCGCTTGTTCCGCTCGTCATTACGATTACGGAGCTTGGATTACCGGTGGCCATTTCCAAGTTGGTCGCAGAGGCCCAGGCCCGCGGCGAACGGATGAAAGTGAGGCGCATTCTGTATGTCTCGCTCGCTGTTACGGGCGTTTTGAGCGTAGCGCTCACGACTATATCGTTACTTGGATCAGAGTGGATCGCGTCTATTCTGTTAAGCGACCAGCGGGCTTATTACGCCATGCTAGCGATTACACCGATCGCACCGATTATCGCAGTCTCCGCCGTATTAAAGGGATATTTTCGGGGCATGCAGCAGATGAAGACCATTGCAGCTTCTGATGTGCTGGAGCATACGGTTCAAATCGCGTGTGTGCTAGCGTTGGTACACCTATTGCTGCCTTACGGAATTGCTTATGCAGCTGCTGGTGCAATGGCTGCCTCTGTCGTCAGCGAAGCAATAAGCCTCTTATTTCTGATGACAAGCTACAAGCTATATGGTGAATCGAAGGTATCGGGCGAGACTTGGGCGAGCCATCTGAAACAAGGAAGAAGCACACTCGGCGAGCTGCTGCAAATCGGACTTCCGACGACTGGTCATGGTATCATTCATTCGTTATACAACGCCTTCCAGCCGCTTCTTATTACAACCAGCCTGGGCCTGTACGGCATCGGCACAGCTTTAGCCACAAAGCAATTCGGTCTGCTGGCCGGCTATGTGTTTCCGCTATTATTCATGCCAAGCTTTATCACGCAATCCTTATCCACCGCTCTTATTCCCGCGATTGGTGAGGCCACGGTGAACAAGAATAGTTTGCTCATACATGAGAGGATGAATCAGGCTATGATATTGGGGCTTCTGATCGGCGCGCCAGCGACCGTTATTCTGTACGAATGGGCAACTCCACTAACGACACAAGTCTATAATGCGCCTGAAGCAGGATTACTTCTAAAAATACTAGCGCCTATGTTTTTTCTACATTATTTCGACGCTCCACTTCATGCGATTCTACTTGGCCTCGGTCGCGCGAAAGCAGCACTATGGAATTACATAATAGCCACTGTTTTCAAAGGTGTCTCGGTCTTCGTGTTAGGCAGTCAATTAGGAATCGTTGGTGTTGCGTTCGGCATCGGTATTGGCATATTGATACAAACACTGTTGAACTTTTTTTCCATCTCGAGTTCGATCGGATTTTATGGGAGTATTCGTCCTTATATCAAGGTTGGGATCTGCATGATGTTAATGGCAATATGCGGACACTTGACCTATAACCAATTAGTCAGCCACGGTATGCCGCAGTTATGGTGCGTAATCATTTCAATCATCTGTTCCTTGTTACTTTATTTTGCTGCTCTAGTCGTGACCGGTACGTTGAATTGGAAAAGCACGCGTCATAAATTTTCAATTCCATGGTAAGAAAAAAGCAGTCATGATTCGATATGTAAAAAGAACATAAAGTATTAGACTGGATGTCTTTATTCCACCCGATTTTGCGAGTTGTCATATCGTAAGACTCCGTAAATAAGTTTTGGTCTGAATTTAGAAATTGAAATAGCGGCAGCCAAGGACGAGAAAATAAAGAGTCCTAGACTGTCGCTATTTTATTGAACTAATGTGTCCCGTTAGCTCAATGGTTCGATCGTGATGAGGTGAGGGTTTGTTCGTCTGATTCCAATCCCCTGCTGCTGCCAATGCCATCTTCGAATCAACTTCTAAATTCTGCCGGACCGAGAGCCGAATGGCTCGAAGCGTGAATATGATGTTATATGATAGGAATGCCTTCGTGAAATACTAAAAAAGCACTTCTATTTGTTTATAATCTTTCGAAGGTGATTTCTTTGTTAAAATCTCTTTGTCATCACTATGACCATTATAAATATTCAATATCTTTAACTGATAAATCCAATCTCCTGTATCTTCGTGTACTAATCTACCGTTATAGATAATCCTTCCATATTCACTACTTTGAAGTATAAACGCATTTTCAGATAAGTATTGATATCTTGAATCATAACGAACAGGTTTGCCACAAGAATCAGAATACTTAAAATATACTTGTAGTTCGTCAACCTTGTTTTGTATTTCAGTACTAGCTATCTTCCAATCATTTAGGTGTGAGTCAAGATACTCGACTTTATTACTTTCAATTTCAAATCCATTTTTATTTTGAGTAATTAGTATTTCCTGAAAAGGAATCGTAGTGCTTCCAATATAATTTATCAGCTTATCTGGAATTGAGAACGACTTGCTAAATCTATTCCTCAAAGTAGAGTGTGGAGCTCCTCTGACCTTTTTATCCCATAATATTGTGATAGATTGAATGATCACACATATTCGCTCCTTAGTTTAAGTATTACTTTCCTTTTAAATAACGTCTCTTGACTGTCCATTAGTTGAACAAAGGGCTACCTCACGGCAGCCCTTTAATTATTGAACTATTGTTCACTGTTAGTTCAATCATATCAACTCTGAGATAAACATTGGTGTAGCTCCATCCTCTGTATTAAAGCCAAATTTATTATAGAAATCCACTGCATGAGGATAAGAAATTAATACTTTTGTTTTACACCCTTTATATCTATCAAGCATTATATTCATCATTTCCTTACCTATACCTATACTCTGATAACTCGGATGAATAAGCATATAATGAAAATATACCGTTAAAACACCATCTGACAAAGCATTTATTAAACCTACAAGCTTTCCTTCTTCCCAAGCGGTAACAATTGAATGAGACCCTCCGATTGCTTGTAAAAGCTCGTTTGGATACTTGCCAGACTCCCATTCTACCGAAAGAAATAGCTCTTGGAGTGCATCCTTAGTGATATCCTCTTTGCTTGAAGCGTAATAAATACTCACCCCTATACCTTCCTTTCATAAAACTAACTACGCCACAACATCTGTTTTAAACTCCCATACTTCGATGGTTTTGCAATCCTTACGAAGCCATAAAATGATACCGACAAAAAATTTCCGATTTATCAAAGTGAATAATCACTTTATTTACCTCAATATACTATTAAAAATATGTATAGAAAATGGATTAACTGAAGTGGAATTTGTATTTATTTACATTTGATAAATCATGAGAATACTTCTTTTACTTAAGCATACTAATCCTAAGAGGTTTATAGCGTTAATCTGCCCGTTAGTTAACTAGTTGTAAAGCTGATTCCGTCCTACATGAATGCAGGTAAGGTTATCATTTTATTTATATCATTATTTTAAGAGATACTTATAATATGCTGGGAATTCTCGTATTAAGGAGTAAATATCTCTAAACTCAAAGACTTTGGCATGAGCTGAGTACACTTCTTTAATATCCATTTTTCTAAACGCTAATTTTGTTCTAGATACATGAAAATATTGAGTAATAACCATAACAGAGTCTAATTCTAATTCATCCATAATCTTGCTCGTATTTTGGGCGGTCATATATGAGTTGTACCCATTATTATCCTCTATAATTTTATCTTCCGGTAACCCTTTATCTATTAAGTAAGATTTCATAACCTTTGCTTCATCGAAACCTTCCTTACCAATACCGCCACTTACAATGATAAAAGTAAAGTAGCCCCCTTTATAAAGCTCTACGGACTTATCTAATCTTGATTTTAACCGCTCAGAAGGCCGTCCATTAACTTCTACTTTATTTCCTAATACTACTGCTGCGTCAACAGGTTTCAATTCATCGTTCAACCCATCTATTATCACGAAAGTAGTGTGAATGATAAACCAGATGCAAAGACTTGCTACTAATATTCCAAATCGTTTAACGAAAATATAGTTCAATCTCTCACCTGCATTCTCTCATATTTCTCCATAATCATACCCAAATTTTATCACACATGGGTGCATGAAACATTCCACGCAGACGTCCCACCGACTTAAAACTTTATATGTATTATCAAAATTGAATCTAATTGCCCGGCAGTTGAATGCCACGCCAGCTGCTTACATCGCATTGGCCATATTCATTATCACCCACAGCAACCACCGTGCCGTCCGATTTAAGACCGAGTGTATGAGCGCAGCCTGCCGCTACTGCCACCATATCGCTCCAGCCACTTACATTGCATTGGCCATGTTCATTCCTACCCAGAGCGACCACCGTGCCGTTAGATTTAAGCCCGATTGTATGATTACTACCCGCTGCTATCGCCACAATACTGCTCCAGCTGCTTACATTGCATTGGTCATGCTTATTCAAACCCACAGCCATCACCGTTCCGTCAGAATTAAGCCCAACGGTATGAAGGTAACCTGCCGCTGCCGCCACTATGTCGTGCCAGTCGCTTGCATTACATTGGCCATACTGATTATTACCCACAATCATCACCGTGCCGCCCGATTTAAGCCCGACGGTATGCCAGTCACCAGCCGATACTCCCACCATATCACTCCAGCCGTTTACATTGCATTGGCCTTCATTATTTCGGCCCACAGCCACCACCGTACCATCAGATTTAAGCCCCACGCTACGACGCCATCCCGCCGCAACTGCTACAATATCGCTCCAGTCATCTACATTGCATTGGTCATGCTTATTCCAACCCACAGCCACCACCGTACCATCAGATTTAAGCCCGATTGTATGCGCATTACCTGTGTTCGTTGCCATATGAACATTACCTGCCGCAATCGCCACAATATCGCTCCAGCCGCTCACATCACATTGTCCATATTTATTATCACCCACTGCCGTCACCGTTCCGTCCGATTTAAGACCAACGGTATGACGATGACCCGTCGCTATGGTATCCTTAGGCCATCTTTTCACCTCTAACGCCGCTTCAATTGGTGAATTGTAATCCATGTTTTTCCTCCTTGAAACAAGGCTTATTTTATGATCAGGTCATGCTCCTTGCGAACTTCGTAAACACCTAACATTTTAAGCATTTCGCACATTCAATAAACAATCCTCCCCGTTAGCACAATCACTTATCTCAGCTTCATAGCTTTAATGTCTTAGATTTCCATACTCGGTATAGTCCGACAACTAGTAAGATAAAAGCAATAACTTCTATGATTCTAGGGATGATATTCAGTATTGTGATCATCTCTCCAAATGTCATTCCAAGCGGTAGTGTAGTACGGTTCGCATCATAAGAATTAATGAGTCGACTTATTGTAAAAGGTGCAATAAAATCATAGATCTTCAATATTAAAATAATAAGAAAGAAGTAAAAGCCTGCAATGAAGTTATTTTTCCTGCACTGTATAAGTCCAAAAATTAATAAAAATATGAAGAAAATCGAAAATACGATTGCAAAAATTCCTAATATAACCACCAAATCACCCCTTTTTTTCACAAAATTGATATTCATATCTTACGTTTGCCCCAAGGAATAATTCCACTATCCTGTCCCTTAGTTTAATGAAATGAGCAGGCTACCGTAGTACCTGCTCATCACTGTCTATCATTTAACTATATTTCTCTGTTGCTTCATTAACGCTCCCGCTGCTTACTTCTTTATGATGGGTATCCATATTTCGCTTTTAAATTGCGGTGATGCTACATCTTTGTGCTCATGCCAGAGCATTTCCGGCCCATCGCTTAGCTCATATTCCGCGGATGGAAACCATTCGGAATAAATGCGACCCCACATCTCTTGAAGAGTACTTGGAAAAGGGCCGACGGCTGTGAATACAGCCCATGTAGAGGCTTGCACCTCCAACTGGGCTAAGCCATCCCCATCTTTCGTTGTGGCCGCCCCAATGTAATGATCGAGCTCTCCTTTCTCCTCAAACCGCTCTTCACTGAAATTCGTGGATGCACTGATTAGTCCTGACGGTTGAACATTCGAATAACTCTTAATCTTATCAATCATTTCTGGGGTGAGCCCTTCAAACATCGCTGCAATCTCCGGATTCACCCCTTGAAATACGATTGGCACTCTTTTTTTGATTCCCACGATGCGAAAAGCCTCTTTGTCTTCAATACGGTAATTCATTTCACTTCCTCCTTTGATAGTCAGTTGAAACGTCATCCGCGGGAAGGCTTTGAGGGACTGTCCATGGATTCGGGCTTCCGAGGGATTAATCCCATGCATGCTTTGGAAAGCCCTAGCAAAGGAATCCGGCGAAGTATATCCGTATTTCATCGCAGCATCGATGATCTTGATGTCACTGTGGCTTAGCTCGAGTGCTGCCAAAGTTAAGCGTCTTCGGCGAATGTATTCCGACAGAGTAATGCCTGCAAGAAATGAGAACATCCGTGTAAAATGATATTCTGAACAGCAGGCAATTTTCGCAGCCTCCTGGTAGTCCACATGATCAGTAAGATTCTCCTCAATATAGCTTAAAGCTTTGTTCAGTTTCGCCAGCATATCCATCATATCGCCTCCCCTCGTTACTCAAAGCATAGCAGAGAAGGTAATTCCCTTCCCGACATTTACTGCACAATACTGTAGGTTCTTTCTCAGCTCAGTGAACAGAAGACAAGTCTAGTAGGAAGGCCCCGTGCTCCTTTGTTGTCTCGTTGAAATTAGAAAGCAAATCCATAGGATTAAGTACATGAAAAACAACCTTAGAGTAACAGAAAAAACAATGAGCAGCTGCTGCGGCAGACTACTCATTGTTTTCACGCTAACGTGTTCCAATAGCTGAATCACTTTTTTTATTTTAAATTAATTAAATCTGGAAGTTCATTGAACTATCGTTCTAAAAATCTCCAGCCATGTGCTAACATCACCTTCGGGATAATGCACTAATCCAAAATCGATAACTCTTTTATAAACCAAGCATCTGTAGCATTATGCTCTGAACCTTCTAATGGTTTTTCAAGTTGTTGGAAACCTAATTTGATGTAGAGGAGATTTGCTGCTTGAAGTTTCATCAATGTTTCTAAATAACAATGTGTATAGTGTTCCTTGGCGAAGCCGAGTGCTACTTTCATAAGATCATTCGACAGACCCATACCTTGAGCTTCCGGTGTAATGTATAGCTTTTGCAACTCACAAATTCCCGGTTTCTGCCCAAAAGGTGCAATCCCCACACCGCCTACCACTTCGTTTTGTTCATTCACTACAACCCAGTACTTTGAATTTGGTTGTTCCTTGTAATATTGTGCCAGATTGCTGAGTTGAGGGTCAAAATATGCTGTTCCCGGAATGTTTAGGTTAAATGATTCCAATGAGCGTCTAATAATTCGCTCTATTGTTTGATTGTCCTTTTCTTCAATTTCACGAATTTGCATTGTTACATTCTCCAGTATCTAAGTAATTTTAATTCTAATATTATTCGCCAAATGATTCAAATTCAAGTATCCTGCCTGTTAGCTTAATGAAGAAGAGAGCAGCTACCATAGCAATCCGCTCTATCGTTGCACAACTATCCTGTGTCGTTAGTTGAACGACTTATAACGATTCATCAATAGGATTCATCTATTCTAAGTCCTTCCTTTTCGAAATTCCCTTTTTTTCTTCTGAATCTCATATACTCATCCCAGTTCCACGATAACTGATATGTATCAATAACCAGCCATTTACTTTCTTCACTTTTGCCCCCTTTACTCTTCTGCAAATGGTCGTTAACTATTTCCTCAAGTATTTTCTCTCCATCACATGATTCCTTTAAACAGCTTTCTAACGCGATGTAATAACTCGGTTCAATATACTTCCACAAGTTCTAATCACCTCTTGATAATTACTATGTTTTCCGTTAATAGCGCCTACTCATCCATATGTTAATCAACTATCTATCCCCGTTAGCTTAAGCGATTTCCTGAGTATTTTGAAAAAATGCAGAATTACTTTTCACAAATAAATCAATTAGGAAAGGTAATATTTTATGTCTTGTCATCTTCTGTCACCCAAGTAAACTCGAAATTTTCAGCTAACAGTGTCTTGCCATTATTTTCAATTCTTTCTTCAATATAAGATCGTAGATGTCCATTCTGTCCTCGAATCCTAATTTCAGCATTTACTTCATTTAGGAGGCTGCTAGGACATTATATTGCATTTACTTTTATTCAAAAAGTGTAACTTTCAGGTTTTCTGTTTCATGTTTTCGATTTAGCCATTTCTATGCTAAACCTAAACTGCCCGTTAGTCTAACAACATCAGCAGGCAAAAGGAAAAACCTCCCCGCATCACCCTGCAGAGAGGCTCACCCCAAATAAAATATCTTCTTAATCCGTTTATCCTTAAGTATCTCTACCGTTTCCCGAAAACGCAGTGAATGCACTTCTCCTGCTCCCGCGATATTTCAAGCTAACCAACAGATCTAGCATTTCAACTTACTTACTACAATTTATTGCTAGGATGATATTCTCGTTGTTTCTCATCATTTTACTACCACAAAAACAAGTCGTTCCCTTTTAGCTTGAAAACAGCTTCCATGAAGTAATAGTCGCCATAAATGATTGAAATATGAATGTCATGATGATGATACGCTGCTGAACCATTGATCAACAGATGATCGGAATCCGTCGTCCAGTCGCAGCGAGAAACGTCCAACGTTTTCAGCAGCTTCAGTGCGGCCTTCAGATAGACTTCCTTTTCGTACTCGCCAACTGCTTTGGCGATTTCGATCAGTCCGCAAGCCGCGATCGCCGCTGCCGTGGAATCTTCGTAAGCGGGCTCGTTCGGTTGACGGAAATCGATCGGAATAATGCCGTTATCCGGAGTATTCGCCATAAAATAATGCGCCACGCGTTTGGCTGCCTGCAAATACTCCTGCTTCCCTGTATGCTTATAACTGATCATAAAGCCGTACAAAGCCCACGTCTGCCCACGCGTCCACGACGAGCCTTCCTCGAATCCTTGACCGCCATAAGTTCGGACAACGCTTCCCTTGAATGGGTCGAACTCCACGATATGATTCACGGAACCGTCCGGCCTAATAAAAGCATCGAGAGCTGTGTCCGCATGCTTCATCGCGATTTGCGCATATCGCGGATCATTGGTCTCTTCGCTCGCCCAATACAGAAGAGGAAGATTCATCATGCAATCCACGATCGCCCACCCTCTCGTATCTTCGCTGGTTGTATCATCGTTCCAAGCGCGGATAAACCCGCCCACCAAGTTTAATCGTCCAGCAAGCAAGTTGGCGGCATGCAGTGCCCTCTTGCGGGATTCCAGATTACCTGTAACTTTATAATTGGCCACACTCGTAGGCAGCCACATAAAACCGACATCATGATGCAGACCGTAGAATTGATGGAGACAAGCATCCAAAGCATCTTCCGTGAAATTGGCGATATCCTTGTACTCCTGAGCCCCGGTTTCATGGTACATAAGCCACATCATGCCGCCCCAGAATCCATTTGTCCACCAGTTGATATCTTTCTTGATCTGGTTATCGTGCTCACCGTTACTAGTGGTATATGGAATTTTGCTGCTTGATCTTTCACTTACTGCGCCCATTTTGGCTGTTATTTTGGAAATAACATTTTCAACCCAAATTTGATCGTCAGTCTGTAGGTTCAACATCTTTTCACTCCTATTCATATCTTTCTAAGGGTTTTGCCTTTTCAAACCTATTTGGATATGCGCATATCTCTTTCGTGTATCGAAACAAAGTATCGCTCTCCAAGCTCGAAGTTAAATACACCATCCGCTGTTTCAACAATCTGAACGGCAGGCTGCTGCCCCACTTGGAAAGGAATAAGCACCGTCAAGAAAGCAACCGTACCGCTGAATCTATCTTGGAAGCGTACCCTTGTCGAAGGCCTTGAGAGATCGGTCTCATCAGACAACCTTCCTTGTAGAAAATCCAATTCCCCTATATGGCTTGTCGCAATCGCCAGATTCGCAATTTCGCTCGTCGCAATCACGCCGCCCAAGTTCTCCTTTACCTCGACAAAATCCAGATGGAAATAGCGCTGAACGCTATGATTATCCAGCCCTTCTACAAGGTCCGCAATAAGAACGAACCGATTATCAACCAGTGAAATATGCCTGTGATGAATCACCGGTTCGTAGTTTGTATGGCAGGCGCTGGCGAGCTTGTAGAAACCTCTATCCTCCACATTGTAGATTCCGCCGGGTTTTTGCGGTCCGTATTGAAAGGGGCGAATATACTCGAAATGATCTCGCTCATCGATTAGCAGCGTAGAGTGATAATTTGAACTCTTGAACTGTTTGCGGTCCTCATCATCTCGATAACAAAAAAATCCGGGATCGCAAATCATGTCTTTTCCGAGCGCAGTAAAATCAAAGCTCATTAAATCAATATGGGCATGGGCATTTTGAACAGGGCTTTTACATGTAAACAAAAAACTGAGAGCCTTTGAATCCCAGCCGCTGCGGATAATCGCTTGATGCAACGTGCGATTCCAAAACGTCGTGGGCTTATCCAATACAAACTGTCTGCCCTGCAGAGAATACAGCTCTTCCACGAATTTGCGGACATTGAGCGCCCTCCATACATGCTTGCTTGCTTCCCGTACCACCTCGGTCACATCGATTAAATTCGTTGCAAGTCCGAGCCAGGATACATCCTCCAATGCAAAATACCCATAGACGCCGGACATTACAGCAAGGGGATTCGCATAGGAATCGCCGACAGGTACACATTTCCCGGTTGGTCTTAACGAGTAGATCGAGTAATCCAAGTTTTTTCTAAACCGCTCCATGTACGCTGGTGAGAACTGAAAATGGAAGCGTTTAGCCATAACCACAGCCAGCCCGAACCAGAACATGCAGCCATTATGATACGATGGGCAGCCCTCGATTTGACCGCCGTCCTCCGTCAGCTGCGCTATACTGCACTTTTCGATGCCATCGATCGCAAAAGCCTTCCATTCCTCCGCTTCTTTCAGCTCGGGAAAATAAAGTGCCGTCGTCAGAAGACCCAAACACTCCATTAAATAATGATTATGATCCGCTTTAGGCCACAGCTGAGGCGACACGCTGCGCAGAGCTTTTATTTGCTTGTAAATGACCGTTAAATACTGCTCCAACACTGCCTCCGTAAACAGCTCCGAATGACCTAGATGCTCCAGGATAAGCGGCCAAATTTTGTAGGCTCGAATACCAATCTCCAAAACCCTGAGCGGATGGCATTCCGTAAAATAGTCAAGCGGCTTATCGAGTAAGTCCTCGGGAATAGTGACTAGCTCGATCCAGTCCATCATTTCGTCGATGACCTTGAGACCGTACTTTTCATCCTTAGTGAGAGAATAGGCTTCCAGCAAGTCCTGCCAATGTGTCATGCGATTCAGCTACCATAAATATTCATTATCATTATGTCTGCGCTCCAGCCAGTTAGGCGGGTGCCCTACAAACTCCCTGACTCCCCCCGTACCGGGAAGCATAATCATACCTCGATAAGCGAGTTCGGCATTCGCGATCGTCTCGCGCACATGATCAGGCATATGGGCTGCTATATAGGCGGCTTTATCTTCCATCGGCTCTAGCCGCGAACGCAAGTTAGCTAGCAGCTCTGTTGTACTTATCGGCTCAATCAACAATGATTGCAGATTCATTTCTTCATCTCCATCATATTATTTTCATTTCTATGCTCCCTAGCAGATTTTCGATAACGTGTACAATTCAGAAGGAATACTCCCTCCGAAATGATCACAACTCCGGAGGGAGGGGTTCCAACTATTTCATGTAACGGTCATATGCACCTTGTTCCAGTTCAAGCAATTGCTTGATGCCTAAGTCTTCCAACTCCTTAATATACTTGCTGAATGTCTCATCGTTGATCGGTTCTACGCCGAGCACCCATCTCTGCAGCTTTTCCTCGACGTAGGTCAATACGCCCGCGTTTAGCTCTTCAAATTTGGTCCGTTCCTCATCCGTATACGAGATCGGCGGGTAGGCTTGCATAATATAACCATTGTCAATGTATTCCTTGATACCTTTCAACGCAGTCGCGTTTGTCCATTGTTCTTCGTAAGCATAGTCTTGATGGAAGGCAAGCTCGATCTGAGCTCCCTCTTCCTGAAGCTGTTGAATAACTGTCTTTTCTTTATTTTTCAATACGGAGTCTTTAAACTTAGGCTTGCCGTCCACGAGGTCATAGTCCTTTCCTTCGATGCCAAAGTTCATCAGTCTCCGACCCTCCTCGGAGAACCAGAAATCCATATATTTGATCGCTTCGACGGGATGCTTGGTACTCGCTGAGATTCCCCATCCGCTCGCATGCGTCCCTTTACGGGAACTCTCTTCGACGACTTTGCCCTCGGTATTCATTGGTGGCGTCATCGGAACAAAGGAGAAGCTAGGAATCTTATACGCAAGAATATCATTGAAATTAGCCGTGCTGGCGAACCAATCGTGTGTCATGCCGCCGACATTGTCTCCGAGCAAAATGTCACGCGCTTTCGCTCCGCGGGTGAAAATTTCTTTATCGATTAAGCCTTCCTTGTACCACTTCGCAATATTCTCGATTGCCGTCTTATATCCTGGCTCATACATGCCGTACTTGACGACACCGTTGTCCGCGTAAAATCCACGTTTGGCCGCATCGGCCCCGCCCTGCACACCCCACTGGATCAGCAGGTCGTAAATTCCATCCAGCTTCGACCTGCTGAAATATGGAATTTCATCCTTTGCTCCGTTGCCGTTCGGATCCTTTTCTTTGAATGCTTTCAATAGTACATACAGCTCATCTACCGTTTTCGGTTGCTCAAGTCCCAGTTTTTCCAGCCAATCCTGGCGCACAAACCAGCCCCTGGCAGCCGGTCCATCCGGAGTAAAGTTAAGGAAATACGTTTTGCCGTTATTGGCTTTCATATATTTGGCTGCATCAGGATGTTCGGAAAAGAACTTTTTAATGTTCGGGGCATGTTCTTCAATCAGTCCATCTAGCTCAAGAAAGGCTCCTTCAACCCCAAGGCTGTCGTACTGCTCCTTAATTTGATGATGAACCAAATCAGGAATTTTCCCAGAAGCCATCATTGTATTGAACAGTTCTTTACTATTCGTCGAAGCTTTAGATGATGCCGTTCCTTTCAACTTAATATTGGTCATCGCTGCCGCTTCTTTGAAGATGGGCCAGTTATCGTCGAAAATAAACTTATCTGAGTAATGCATATGGATCGTCAGCTCAAGTGGGTCTTTTGCGATCAGTTGCCCGGATAGCTGCTTTGTATCCGTCTCTTTTGAATCAATCGCCGAACTTCCACTATTTTGCGGCACATTATTGTTGCTACAGCCCGCTAGCAGCATACCGACTGTCACCATGATTAAGGCAGATGCTTTTATCCTTTTTTTGTTACCCACATTTATGACCTCCCAATATTGGTTTCTTGATTTCATAATAAAAAGATTGAAGCAGCCACTAGCCTTTGACGGAGCCGATCATGGTGCCTTTGACAAAGTATTTCTGAATGAAGGGATAGGCTGCAACAATCGGAATAATGGAAACGATAATAGTTGCATAAATAATTGTTTCCTTTGAATATATCGCCATATTGCCCATCTCGTCGCTCACGTTCATCTCTACGATAAGTTTCTTTAGCAGGACTTGCAGCGGTACCTTACTCTCGTCGCTGAGGAGGATCATCGTCCAGAAATAGCCGTTCCAACGGTGTACCGCATAGAACAATCCGATCGTCACAAGCGAAGCTTTGGACAGCGGCAAATACACTTTCCATAAGATCGTAAGATCATTTGCACCATCAACCTTTGCCGCTTCTTCGAGTTCCTCCGGAATGGTCTGGAAGAACGTTCTCATGAGGAAGACATAGAAAGTCGTAATCGCGAAACCGATAATAATCGTAAATCTACTGTCGAGCATGTTCAAATCTCGAAAATTAAGATAGGTCGGAATCATGCCGGGTTGGAACCACATCGTCAGCGCGATAAAGAAGCTGATGGCCGTACGCCCCATAACCCGTTTCTTGGACAAGGCATAGGCACCACAAATGGTGAGAATTAAATTGACGATTACACCGAAAATGGTGTAATAAAACGTGTTTAAATAGGCAATCCAAATTCCCTTTTCCGATAGTACCTTTGCATAGGAGTCAAAGTTAATATCGTGCGGCAGCAAGATCACCTTGCCTGTAACGACCGATTGGGAGGAGCTCATCGATGCAGATAAGACATAAACAAACGGGTACAACGCAAGCAAAGCGATAATTCCAAGAAGTACACAATTAAAAATATAAAACAGCTTTTCGCCTCTGGTTTTTTTCATCTTCCATCACCTACCATAATCCAGTCTCCGTTAACTTCTTGCTCGTCTTGTTGGCAAATACGACGAGAATAAATCCAACGACGGCATTGAACAATCCCACCGCTGTCGCCAGGTCGTAACGTGCATCCTGAAGACCGGACCGGTACACGTAGGTGTTAATAACGTCGGCCGCCTCATAGGTAGCCGGCTGATATAGAAGAATGATCGCTTCATATCCAACTTCCAGCATGGAACCCACCTTCATGACAAGCATGATTGCGATCGTCGGAATGATAGCGGGAAGTGTGATGTGCCATGTTTGCTTCCATCTATTAGCTCCATCGATAACCGCTGCTTCGTACAAGGCAGGATTGACACCAGACAAAGCGGCTAAATAGATGATAGTACCAAATCCCGCTTCCTTCCAAATATCCATGGACCCGATAAAAATCGTACGGAAATAATCGGGATTGGTCAAAAAGTATTGCTTTTCGCCCCCTACCATCTCAATGAGGATATTGATAATACCGTTGCTAGGAGCCAAAAAGTTGGTAACAATCCCAGCTACGACAACGACCGAAATAAAATGGGGCAAATACGTAAAAGTCTGCACTGTTGCTTTGAAAATCCCGCTCTTCAATTCGTTTAGTAACAAAGCGAGGATAATCGGCACTGGAAATGCGAACAGCAATTGATAAAAACTGAGCAACACGGTGTTTTTTAATAGCCGCCAAAAATATGGACTTTTAAAAAACGTCTCGAAATGTTCAAACCCAACCCAAGGACTCGCTTCGATTCCTTTATATACACTGAAATCCTTAAAGGCGATTTGCAAGCCATACATCGGCTTATACGCAAAAATGATATACCAAGCCAGGAACGGTATCAGGAGCAGATAAAGGTAACGGTCCCTGATCAGGTTGGCTTTTATTTGTTTAAAGTTAAGCAGCACGCGTCCTCTTCTCCTCTCGCAATGATGTTTAGCTGATTTTCTTAGGAGCGCTCCCATTTGAAAGGTCAGCGTTGCAATTCAAACTATAGATACGAATGAAAGCGCTGTCTATCGCCATTATTTCATCTAGCATCAACTCTTTATGTCGTAGTCCATAATGTGCATTATTTCATGTATCAACAATTTCCCTTCATTAAGGAAAGTGTCAGTCGAATATACAAAAGCCGCCTGGCACTTAGGCTAGGCGGCTTTTTATGAATCAACGATTCTCATTGTATGAAGCCTTACTACTTCTCGCTAAGCTTTTTTGCGTACTGGCCGGGAGCTAAACCTTCATACTTGCGGAACATTCGAATAAACGTGTTTGCATTGTTGCAACCGACCATCAGTGCCAAATCGCCAATCTTAATATCTTTCTGCTGGCGCATCATTTCTTTCGCTTGCTGCACGCGATAAAAATTTAAATAATCTTTAAAATTTTCGCCGGAATGATTTTTGAACGCGATGCTGACGTAACCAGGAGAGAAGTTAAACTCCTCCGCTATCATGCTAAGCGATAAATCCTTGTTGTAGTTGTCATGTATATATTCGATCATACGTTGGACCGTGCTGTTATCCATCATCTCATTTTGCTGATCAATTGTATCAATCATGGCGCCAAACAGGGTCGTGATGGCCGAAACCATTCGTTCCTTCGATTCGCCGTTCTGAACGATGTCCAAAGATTCTTTGTGAGCTTGAACAAACTCTTCGAAGGACATGTTCAGTTGCTGGATAATTCGACTCAGAGTAGCTAATACAAGCAAACAGAACTGGTCGAGCTGCTGCGGCGTTAACTGTCTTTGCTCCAAATTTTCCGATAGAAGGAGGTTTAGTGTATGTAATGCATTTTCCCGCTTGCAGCGAATCACATAGCTGATCAGCTCTCGCTCCGTATCGATAGGATAATAATAGCTGACCATCTGAACTTGACTGAGCTGTTTATAAGTAATGACGGAAGTCTTATCAACTGCCGATTTTCTCTTCAGAGTATCAAGTGCCTGGATAAAGGAGCGGTCAATTTCGCCAGCAGAGGCTACAGGCCTGCCGACAGCTGCAGTCAATCCGTACGCATGTGCGTCCTCGATTTGAGCCATCGCTTTCATGAGCTTCTTCTGAATGGATTCCGTATCTGAATCCTTGATTATGAAGACAAATTTGGTGAAATCATGATCAAGCAGCTCGCAAGGGAAATAGACTTTCATTTGTTCATGAATGATCAAAGAAGTCTTTGATTTTATCGTAAGAATTGCGTCTTTCGAATATTGCTCCTCCAATTCTTTATCGTTCGAGAATGAAACTACGCAAACGCTTAAAGCGGTAGATAGGCTTTGCAGTTGATGTGTATTTAGCAGGTCATCCACCTTGTCAGGAGGAACGAGTCCATAGAGCAAATCCCGCAGGAACTTGTCTCTCATTGAAAGCCTGTGCTCATGCAACGCGGTTTTCATCTGTTCATTAGCCTTACTTATACTCGTCACCGTCTCATTCAGGAAGGCGAATTCGTCTGCTCCCGTAGGTTCCCCGTAGCTTTTGAACAATCCGACAAGATGACCGACAGGTCGGTACATGCGCTTGGAAACCATATAGGCGAATGCTAGTCCCACAAAGATAAGAATGGCTAATAAAAGCACAGTCCCTTTCAAATTCGGTGAAAAGGAATCTACCAACGAGTAGTTCTGTGTAACATACATATACGTCCATTGTGGCATCGTTTTTGAGCGAATCAAATGGAAATCAAATTCATCATTGGATAGCTTCGTATAGTCCCCGGTTGCCTGTTCATCAAGTTCTCGCAGTGGATAGGCAAGCAATTGCTTCCCCCGTTTATCGTCAAAGCTTGATTTGAGCGTAACGTTATTCCCATATCTTCCATATAGCGTCTTCTATCCGATGAAATTTGCGGCGTAATGACCAAATCGTCGTTAGTCTTCATTAGATCGATGCTATAGCCGAATTCAGAGAATGCGTCTATATGATTTTGCAATGCATAAGAAGTTTGTGTGATCTCATAGTAATTACGATCTTTTTCAGCGAATTTAACAACATGCTCATCTAATTTCAATTGCGCGATTAAGTTGAAAGAAACGCCGAGTTTGGTGTCAATATTGTCGCGAGATTGCATGAGATAATTTTGCTGGTTTTGACTCAATTCCGATCGCACTCTTTGGCTGTCCTTAAAGAAAGACAGGCAGACCGCAATCATAGTGTAAGCGAATACAATAATAAGATAAGCGATAAGTAGTTTTGTGAAAAAAGACTTTCTAAGCAATTTTATCTCCCCTTGGCAATTCCTTCTGAGCTGAAAATAACCTAATAAGAAAGCTTGTATCCTCATTGGGTCTTCGTATGCGCTTACAATCTTTCGAAAATATCATAACTTACACTATTTAGGAATGTGAAAATACCGTCCATCACCAAAACTCACAAGACCTATTGTCTAATTGTAGAGAAAATAATAGTACTCATCCATGTATATTCATATGAGTTACATGTATAATCGTACAAAATCGACAGCTTTGTCTTTGTTAATGTTGAGGTATAGTTATTCGTCAGTTCAATCTCTAACCCAACAACAACTTTATTCCACTAAACACAAAAAAGCCGCGATTTACGCGGCACTTAATGAGATTAAGTTGTTGTCAACCGACACATGGCTGTGACAAGTCGGGTTATGAGATACTAATGAGCTCTTTGCATTTATAAAATTAAAACGTATTATAGATATTTTCACATTCTTCCCCGGTCGGTTCATAAAAGCAGTGCTTCTTCCACCGTCCTGCGAGCGGCTGATTATACCAAGTTGGCGGACATGGACCGGGATTTTCGAACGATCCTGGACGGAAATACCATAGGGAGAATTTGGCTGGCCAATTCCGCTCCCCATTCACTGCCCGTTGCGCCAGACGGCGTTCCCTGTCTCTTGCATTTTGATAGTACAAACTATGTTGCAACGCTTCGAACGCATGCTCCTGGTTGATCATTTGGGGAATTGTCCGGATATCTTTAAAATCGGAGCAATTCCCTCTTATTCGGTTAATGCCAACATTTCCAACAAGCAGCATTCCCATTTCGCCTTCGGTCTCAGCTTCAGCTCGAAGCAACCTTGCCAACATGTTAATATCCTGTTGCCTTGCTTTTACGACTGCCATTGACTCACCTCTTTAGATTTCTAGACTCATCATATTGTAGGTGAAGCGAATGTGTTACTCTGGCATAAGAAAGAGCGATAATAAATTGCCCACCACACTCTTCTGCCCGTTAGTTTAATGAAATATTGGTTGCTTGTTAAGATCTACATTCCACTAATTATAAAAAGGATTACGTTCAGTTCCAAAAGGCCCCGCTTGGCTGACATTCACTTTTTTAACTGCAACCCATTCAGTAAACTGATAAATTGTTTTTTGGTCGATGCCTCTTTATCATGCTTCGTGAATTCCAATACATATATTTTTTTGTCTTGAATAGGTATGACTGCGAAATAGACGTCATGCGTGCCGGTCAGACCTGAGGCTGCCGTACCGTTATCCGCGTCAAGCGTATACAGCTTGCCGCTACCGATGGAAGTATCAATTACTTCTTCATATGTAATTTCACTATGGTTCGGCTTATACATGTTAAAACTGAAATCGTCAGTATACG
The DNA here is from genome assembly GCF_037976325.1 of Paenibacillus sp. FSL K6-3182. Taxonomy (NCBI): domain Bacteria; kingdom Bacillati; phylum Bacillota; class Bacilli; order Caryophanales; family Paenibacillaceae; genus Paenibacillus; species Paenibacillus sp. FSL K6-3182. Next base: position 2,709,665 of record NZ_CP150265.1, on the reverse strand, counting down.
GGTACGTGACAACACTTCCGAGATTGATTCCATTCTCGTCGGTGAGGGATGCGCCAAAGTGGTCTTCCATATTCAGGCTCCATCCCTTCGGCAGGGTCAATTCCAAATTGGAGATGCCGTTTTCGATCAATGAATTTGGTCGGCTTGAATTCGAATGTTCTCCAGAATCAATGGTGTTTTCGATATTCTGGGTAGGCGAAACAGATAAGTTGGTATGGTTATTCTTTGAGGCGATATCTTCCTGGTTATCAGAACAACCGGCAAGAACGAAAACCAGCAGTTGAACAGCCAGTAGCAGTTGCGTTTTTGTCATTCTTAGACTCCTTTTAGTTATTGCCATGTAGTATCTCTCTAAAATTGAACAATCGTTCTCCATTAGTACAACCCATTTTAATTCCTAAAATTCAATCGGTTTATTGTTTTTGTCAAAATACTGAATACCACCAGTTCCTGTAGGAAATATAAAGCACTTCTGATTTGGTTCTTTTGTAAAGGTTCCTATTCTGGTTGTATAAGTGTTTATTTTATTTAAAATACTCTCATCGATGATAAATTCAACTAAGTATTTGTCAGAAAAACCTCCAATGAATCGCTGTGGAATCTTTGCCCCCTCTACATTCTCCCAATGTTTCGAAAATGTTCCATTACCTGATTGATCCAAGTAGAAACCTACCTCTGTATCGTTCTTATATGCAATTGCTGTGTACTCCTTGTACTTCACCAACTCAATTACGTTAATGTTATTTTCACTAATAAAGGCCTCAATAACTTTATCATCTGGTCTTACTGGTTGTGATATACATCCAATAATGAGGGTAGCAACAACTATCATTGTTAGAGTTAATTTTATAGGAAACAGTTTACCCACCACCCAAATGATTTGCATTTGGCCTTTAATTTTTATCAACAATTGCATCACTCTTAGTTTAATAAAAATGAACAGGCTAACACTCACCTGCTCAACATTAAGTATGATTCAACTATCATTCTCCGTCAGTAAAACAAGAATCCAACATTTTTTTATTCGAGCACTCCTTTCCAAAAAGACCGTTAAAACAGGAATCAACTCCCTGTACTGGAGATCATTGTCCTGTAAATATAGACGCACATCGATAATAAAAGGTTCCTTTTTTATAAAGTTCAATATTAAGTTGTACTGATCTTTATTTGAGTAACAGTGGCTAATATTTTGAAAAAAGTGCCGTTAATTAATGGGCCAAATAGAAGCTTTAATGATCACCTGATAGTAGGGAAAGCCAAATTTAGAAGCCAGCATCTGTAGCTGTAAGGCGTATGCTTTTATAGTGTTTGGACTAAATCCTTTAATCTGCTTATCGACTACATACAGTCTCAACAATTCACCTAAATTCATAATAAAACTTCCCATTAAACCTAATAATTCTATAGTTTCTTTTAATGAGAAGTTTTAATATATTTAGCGTTCTCCATTAGCAAAATGATTCTCTATAATCGAAGTTTGATCTATACTTCTCCCCAAAATATCTCAGTTTCATAATCGAATAGAACAAAACCATCCTGATTATTCCTATCAAATAGATTTCGCAGATCCGTCATCATCGGTTTGTAATTGGGATGCCCAGGTACAGGGCTGTAGGAAGATGGTAGCAACCGGCCTCTCAAGCCCTCGAAATCAAACTCCTGGCTCATTCTGAATCGCACCTCATGCATCGTACCTTCCTTGAAAAAAGAGTGAAGCATCGACTGAGAAATGTTTTTATGATTAACTTTTACGTAGTCGGTTCCGTATGTATGGAGCAGTTGATCGTACTCTTCACGAAATGTAGTACCTCTTGTAAGACGGGAATTCCAGATTAGTATTACTCTCCCGCCCGGCTGTAGAATTCTACGAAACTCGGTTTGCGCTGCTAAGCGATCAAACCAGTGAAACGCTTGTGAGCAGACAATAAACTCAACCGACTGATCCGGTAATCCAGTGAATTCTGCAGAACCTGATATACTCTGAAAGTTCGGATTGCTTTCTAACATTTGCTCGGCGGCTACCCGCATTGCCTGATTCGGCTCGACCGCAATCACATAGCTTCCGCGTTCCAGAAGTAGTTTTGAAAAGATGCCTGTACCGGAACCGATGTCAGCTATTTTACTGTTCGAACGCAAACCGACATAGTCATACAAATAATCAACAGCCTCTTTCGGATAGCTCGGGCGATACTTCAAATATGAATCAACCCGGTTCGAAAAGCTTTCTTTACTGTTCATCTCACGTCACTCTCCTAATTTCATTACTTTCATTTAGTGAAGTGTATTTTTTAATTATTAAACTCTTGTGTCACTTCTCTTAAGTCGTTCCTAGGACATTATATTTCATTTACTTTTATCCAAAAAGTGTAACTTACGGTTTTCTAATTTCATGTTTTTGATTTGATCATTTCCAAGCTAACCTCCCTATATGGAGAATCGCTTTTCTCTTAAATGCTCACGTTTTCTTAGATTTTGACCAAGTATTCTTCTTCTCAGATAACATTTAGATGGAACGAAGTTGTGAATGAAAAAAATGGCGGTCAACCCTCCCACATCTCACAGCACATTTGAAAATCAGGATTAAATTTCTTCTATAGAAACTTGTTTTCTAGGACTAAATATGTTGTTTCTTAGCAAAATACACACCGCACCCAATATCAATGATAGTAATCCCCCTACTACAATGTATTGTGTACCGATTATTGATATAAATAATCCACCTACAGCTGTACCAATTGTTGTTCCTATATTAGCAGATGATAAAAATAATCCATTAGCGAAATCAGGAGCTTTGGGAGCTGCGGACGTGATCCAATATTGAGCGATATTACCTCCAATACCAGCTAATATTCCCCAAACCAAAGTAATGATAGCCATAGGTACAGTGAACTGTCCAAATGAGAATAACAAGATGTAAACTGCTCCTAATGTGAAAGGAAAAATTGCTACTGTTTTGATGGCATTTTTAGTAAGTAACATCCCAGCCACAATGTTTCCAATAACATTTGCCCCACCGTATACTACTAACATTAAACTAATCGTTTTCCCTGAAATATTAGTAATGGTTTCAAGATACTCAGCAAGGTAACTGTAAACCCCAAATATTGCTGAATTTATAAAAACAACTGCGGCAATGGAAATCCAAGTAATGGAATTTTTCAATACGCTTAACTGTGATCCGTAAGTGAGTCTTTCCTTAACAGGCATAGATGGTACAAATAGCAATGTAGCAAGGAATGTTAAAGCATTAATGATAGCAAAGAATAACATGGCCATTTCAAACGAAGTTTCACTAGCTATAAAACTAGTAATTGGCACACCAAGTACCATACCTGCAGATACTCCCAACATTATTTTGGAAACAGCTTTTGGAGCTTTTTCTTTGCTCACTGAGTTAGCAGCTACTGTCAATGCCATTGAACAATAAATGGGATGAAAAATAGCTGGAATCACACGAGCAATTAATGCAATTGTAAAGTTAGATGCAATTATCGAGACTAAGTTACCCAAAACAAACACACCAAGTACAAGTAACATTGCCTTTTTGCGATTTATTCCTGAAAACAATAGCGGCATACTTGGAGCAGAAATTGCAACCACAAGTGCAAAGAGACTCACAAACAATCCAGCTTTTGATACACTGACATCATAATAATCAGCTATCAAAGGCAATATACCAATAACACCCATTTCAGTATTCAAAATACCGAAAACTCCTACCGCCAATATAAATATAAGCAAATTACTTCGTTTATCCATAAAAAGCCTCTCCAGCCTTCCTTGTATCTTTACTATTTTCTAAACAAAGCAACAATAACTCTTAAAGTCGACTTTAAGTCAAGCGATAATCTAAAATCACTAGAACAAGATGAGAAAGCGCTGTTGCATTAAAGTGCACTTTAAGGTCTATAATAAAACCTAACTGATGATCACATTAATAAGAGCAAAATAATTATAAGGATATATGGAGGATTCAAATGGAAATTCATATCAAAGAAGCAGCAGATAAGATAGGTTTGCCTGCACATACACTCCGTTATTATGAACAAGAAGGTCTTTTACCTTTTATAAAAAGGGATGAAAATGGAAATCGTATTTTTAACGAAGCAGATTTATTATGGTTAGAGCTTATTGTATGTTTACGGAAAACTGACATCCCTCTTTCAGAGTTACGTGCAATCGTGGAATTAACAAAAGTAGGAGATAGCACAGCCTCGCAACGCAAACAGATATTTGAAAAGCATAAAGAAAAAATGATGGAGAAACAACGAGACTTGGATAACGCTTTTATAAAAATTGATTTGAAAATAGATTACTACGATGTATTAGAAAAGAAGTACTACAAAGAGAATCTTAAATAAGAACTTTTTAATAATTTTCAAAAAGCCCTTGCCTTAAAGTCCACATTAAGGATTAAGCTAATCTTGCTATTAAAATAAGTTGATCCGAGTTACTTCTTCAATCAACTTATTATTTTACCAAAGAAAGGATTGTATTATCTATTATGTGTAATAATCATAAAAACATTTCTACAACACGTGTTCTAAGTGTCCCAAGTGCAAAAGCACCATTTGAAAAGATCATTATTGAGCGAAGAGATTTACGGCCAAACGATATCTTAATAGATATTAAATTTAGTGGCATTTGCCACTCTGATATTCACAGTGCATTCGGTGAATGGGGTGGCGGAATATTCCCCATGGTTCCTGGTCATGAAATTGCCGGAGTCGTAGAAGCAGTAGGGACAGAGGTCACCAAGTTTGTTGTTGGAGACCGTGTTGGCGTTGGCTGCTTTGTTGATTCCTGCGGAGAATGCGAATATTGTCTCATTGGAGAAGAGCAATATTGTACGAAGGGTGTAGTCAACACATATAACGGTCTAGACTATGATGGTAATCCAACATACGGAGGATATAGCCAAAAAATCGTTGTAAAGGAAGGGTTCGTTGTCCGTATCCCAGACGGTCTGGATATGGATGTGGCAAGTCCACTATTATGTGCCGGCATTACGACATTCTCTCCTTTAAAACACTGGAATACTGGCCCAGGTAAGAAGGTTGCCATTGTCGGAATGGGAGGTCTTGGCCACGTAGCAGTTCAATTTGCTCATGCCATGGGTGCTGAAGTATCAGTATTGAGTCGCTCTATTGATAAGAAAGAAGAAGCATTGAAATTTGGCGCAGATCATTACTTTGCTACAAGTGAACCTGCTACATTTAAAGAATTAGCGGGTCGTTTTGATTTGATCTTAAACACCGTGTCTGCAAATCTGGATGTTGATGCGTATTTATCACTACTGCGCGTTGATGGGACACTTGTAAATGTTGGTGCACCAGCCGAACCAGATAAGTATCACGTATTTTCCTTAATTATGGGTCGTCGCAGCATTTCAGGTTCACTTGTTGGTGGAATTCGTGAAACACAGGAAATGCTTGATTTCGCAGCTGAACACGGTATTTCCCCTATGATTGAAGTGATAAGTGCAGACCAAGTCGAAGAATCGTATGAACGTGTTCTCAAAAGTGATGTGCGGTATCGGTTCGTTATTGACATTTCTACTTTATAACTCGCATTGATCCTTTATATCCACTTAAACCGGACCTGATGAAAAGAAAAAAAGCCATCGTTTAGTTTGACCAAAACGATGGCTTTTTGCTATTTGATTACCAACTTTAAGTCCTTTGTAACATCGTGTCATACTAAGATCGTTCTTTCAACGACCAATAAATCATACTTACCCGTTAGTTCCGAAGGAATAAACTTATAGCGCTCTAGCAATCCTTAAGCGGAATGGAAAATTCAACATAAAAGGGATGAAGTTCTTCATTCAAGCAAAGCTCAATTCTTTGCTTGAAATTCCCCCAACTTACCATCTCTAATGCTGTTTCGATTGGAAAAAAACCTACTTCTAAAGACTCAGCGGTAGTTGTTAATTCTCCTCCGACCGGTCTGCCTAAAAATAAAGTGTTACAAATACTACTACTTACATTTTGAAAAATACCACAAAACTTTGTCACTTCTATATCTATACCGCTCTCTTCCTTTGTTTCCCTTATCGCTGCATCTTTCAATGATTCACCTTCTTCAACCTGCCCTCCTGGCATTTCCCAACCTCGTTTAGGTCCTTTTATCAATAATATTTCGTTACGCTCATTAACTACAATTGTTGCCGCAGAAACTATATGTTTTGGAGCCACTATATCGTCCTCCCCTTTTTTAAAATAACAAAACTAGATTACCACTAATTTCCTATAGCTGTATACTGCCCTTTTGGGGCAGACCGACGCAGACTGCGTATTGACGCTAACATTTCCATTCATAGCTTTCTCTCTGGTAAAATAGAGAAAATCATATTTTACTTAGGAGGCAGACGACAACGATGGAACAAGAGCTAAGCGCACAGATATTGCAGTGGCACGAGGATGACGAACACCAGCAGATCGTAGACACTCTGATGAAGATTCCTCCAGCGAACAGAGATTACGATATGATCAGCAGCATGGGTCGGGCTTATAACAATCTGAGTTTGTATAAAAAAGCACTGGAACAGTTTGCTATCATTGCTGAGCAGGGAAAAAATGATCCGTTGTGGTATTTTCGCGTAGGCTATTCCTACTATTATATGAAGCGGTATGAGGAAGCGGCAGGTGTGTTAAGCACCGCGCTAGAGCTGGATCCTGACGATCAGCATTCAGCCAGATTGTTAGACTGGAGCCATAGCAAATGGCAAAAACAACAAAAGGCTGAATCCCTGCGCACACTCAGCAAACAAAAGAAAGACCAGGGAGCGATCCCTTTTGAAGGTATGGATCTCGACAGCTTCTGGGAAGACAGTAACTATGCTAGAGAACAATATGTCTCTGATCCGCCTACAGATGAGCTGATTTCTTCTGTAGAAGAAGAACTCGGCTATAAGCTACCGGCAGCCTACATCGCTCTGATGAAGCATCAGAACGGTGGCATTCCCCATAATACATCCTTTCCGACAGATGAAGCTACCTCTTGGGCTGAGGATCATATTGCTATAACAGGAATTATGGGGATCGGACGCGATAAAAGCTACTCTATCTGCGGTGATCTCGGCAGTCCATTCATGATTGAAGAATGGGGTTATCCGGATATCGGCGTGGTAATCTGTGATTGCCCTTCGGCAGGGCACGATGTTGTGATGCTGGACTACCGTCGCTGTGGGAAGGACGGCGAACCTGAAGTCATTCATGTCGATCAGGAAGATGATTACGAGATCACATTCCTGGCACCCAACTTCGAGTCGTTCATCCGTGGTCTGGTGAATGATGAGGATTACGACACTACTGAAGAAGATAAAGAGAACGATCTGCGCAAAGTGGCTGAAGGAAAATTCTCTCCACTGCTCACGGAACTCTGCGGTCTGGCCTCTGAGGTTGACGGGCTGGAGTCCAAAATACGCAGTGTCTGTACCCGGATCGTCCAGGAGAAGAACCATTTCTCATTTCATGCGGATGAACGGTCTCATCTCATGTACGATGTCCAGTTCTGGCTATACACCAACGCTTACCCGACTACCAGCCGTCAGCAGTATCTGGATACCTATGAGCAAATGATCGCTTTCGGCGGCGAATTCGGCCAAGGAGGGTACGCTCCTGGCTTCATCAGCGATTGGCTGGATGGGCGGATCGCGGAAGGCCTTATCGTTGAGGAGAACAGGGTTCTCCGCTTCACGGATGAGGCACGCAGTGCGGTTATAGCAAAGCTTTCCGCGGAAGCGGAAGCTGCACAGTCATTGTCAGCTGCAGGAGAAACGAAGGATGTGGCCCCCTTTACCATCGTGAAACAAAATAATGGCGGCAAATCTGTCATTCTGACGGTCGGTAGCTATTTGGCCGAACTATTCGGCACCCGGGCGGACGAGGGGTTCGAAGGCAACGGTTACGACTGGGCTTCACTGGCGGCGGTGTTCTTGAATGAGCGGATGCCGGAACTCGCGGAAACGATTCATTTTGACCCGGAAGCAGATATGTTCTGTGCCTACTCGAGTAATGGAGCCGCATTAGAACAGTTCGCATGGGCGTTCAAATTCGCTTGTGAGGATGAAGTGCTTATTTACGATCTGTTCACTCGCGCAGAATTGGACTGAGCTAATCATTCGGACAATTCCAGTTATGAATTATCCATCATTAAATCGCCATTTAGATCAACATCGTCGAAATTATCATTTTTCAAATGAATGATAGAGCTTTTAATACTAGTGCCTAACTTCTAAATTTTTATAATTATTTATCATATTTACTTATAGCACTGTTAGGTCTACGATCAAGAGGCAGCCGATCGTTGTCATCGGCTGCTTCTTAATTTACTGCCATTCGAACAACTAAGCCTCGAAGATGTGTCTGTGTTAGCTACAGTTACATTCTTCTTCGATTAACTTATAGATCATTATTTTTTCATTATCAAAACCAATAAACTCTTTAGATTTATGATGATAGTTACATGGATTTATTTTCTCGTCTTCGAACAGTACAATTCCACTATTTATATCATATATTTTCATTCCTGTTTCCTTTAAACAAGAGAACAAATATGTATCCATAAAAATATTACCTGACTCTATTGGAAACTCCTTAACTACATTTCCTGTCTCCCGATTAATCACTCTGAAAATCCACCCATGTGGCTCATCTTCATCAATGAAATCATAATTGTTTCTACCTACTAATCCAATCTCATTATCACTTACCCAACATAATGGATCGTTCCAATCCTCTTTTCCACTCCAGAGATTTTTTTTGCTCATTCCATCTTCCGATTCCCATCGATTTTCTATCCATTCAAGAATGCTCCAACCTGTCACACACCCCGCAGGGTGCCACACCCATCCATTATCAACAATCCATTTATTATCAGGTGAAACTACGAGTTGTCCATGAAAATAATCTAAATAATGTTCTGAATTGATTGATTTACTTTCAGTTAATTCATATTCCGGATCATTTCTATCAGTTAGTACTTGATAAACGATTGGATTTGTAATATCCAGTCGATTCCACTTTGTACCATGAATTAATAAAAGTTGAGCATCATAATTGACAAATGCAACCGGAAAAATGGTTTGTTCATTATAATAATCATCACGATTAAATCGCATTATGGTCTTCATTGAAGTAATATCTATTACAATTCCCTGTCTGCCAAAAGTATTATATACAGCAATTAACTCAGCATTTGGCGAGACAAGTAGAGACACTTTCTCTTCAAATATTATTTCTTCATTATCAAAAATAAATAGCTCTTTAAACACATTCTCATTTGTATTCAATTCGATAATTTTTCTGGTTGTAGTAAGAATCAGAAATTTGTTACATTCATTAATTATTGGTTGTATGTCAATAATAAGTTCTTCATTTCCCTGTATTGTTTTTGTTTCAAACTGAAATGTTTTTGTCATTGGGTTCACCCTACTACTATTTATTTAAATTCAGCTAACGTCATATTTACGAACTTCGAGAATGTTCCATATATAACGTATTCGAGAATTTCATTAAACTAACCTGTCCGTTAGTTTAATAAAACGAGCAGGCTACCGCAGTGCCTGCTCGTCGTTATGTGCTATTGCACTAACGCTCCTCGTTAGCTAAATGAAGGAAGAGTATATTGTTCTTATTGGCTGCCCTGCTCAGCTTCCGACTCTACGTTCGTAAACCAGAACGTATTACTGGTTTCAGAATCGCATCCGGTTAGCTTGTAATGGGAGCCTAACTCCTTGTCCTCCTCGAGCTCAATGCCTCGGCACAACGTGCTCGGACGACCTGCATTGCTGCCGAACCCGTCACGCGAGTTGTCGTACGTATACGTAATCACTTCAGCCCCGTCATAGACTAGCTCATAGAAGATCGGGTCACCTTCAATCGTATACTGCGTAATACGCACTTGATCCGGCACGCCAACATCTAGATTCGCAAGAAACAGCTTCCACTTGTCGATATTGTACATTTTCCCGTGAACGTTCACGATATCGCCGTTCTCCGCTGCTTGGTCGGCATCATAAGGGTTAGACACAGCGGGAAACGCTTCCGGCTTCGCTAAAGGCGTAAACGTCTCCCCCGGTGCAGGAGCAGTAGTAGGATTAGTCATATTGTCACTAGGTCTGCCCGACTTCTCACTGCAGCCCGATAGCAGCACTAATGCTGCCGCTAATGTTAACACCCATTTAATCATGAATTATCACCTCACATTTAAGAACGTTATATCGAGTACGATTGTTTCAGTCGTACATGCGCTTTTGTTTCTGCAGCTGCCGTCGTGTTTTATTGAGCTATCACGTCCCGTTAACGTAATGATTTACTGCCATCCGACGAATTACTCTCGTAAGTGTCCTCATGAATCCGTTAACTCGAAATGCCTCTGCTGACTGAGGATCGGTGAAAACGATCTTTTGCGTGAACATATATGAAATCTATTTTACGTAGCTCTAACCGAATACCAATTCTTATTCAGTTTTTTCACTTCCATAAAGTCTCCGCCAAAAAGCATTTCATCAGGGGCGCTATCATTAGCGGTATAAATAAATCCAGCCATATTACCTAATATTCCACGATAGGCAAAAAAAAGAATTTGATCGCTCTGTCCGTATCCTTGAACCACGATCTCACCACCGCCTTTGGAAAGTTTCTTATATTCCTCTGGCAAACGAATCAATTTTTCATTATCAGATACATTCGGTTTCAGTGTGCCATCCAATACCATTCGAACTACATCTTCTCTTTCTTCCTTATTGAAGCGATAATCTAAATCTAAAACTATTGAGGTAAAAGGAACAATTAACACCAAAATAAAAATAATTAGATTCAACAAAAAAGGTATTCCTCTTCTTGCCCTATTGAAGGATTTACTTACGACAAAATACACAAAAACAATCAGTGAACAAATCAAGAAAATAATATAACCCAGTATCTCAATAAATGGCGCAATAAAGGAAGTGAGGATATCAGCTAAAGTAAAGCGATAGATATTCAGAAGCAATATTATCATTGATCCAATTATTGCAATCGAAAGCATGAAATAGAATATTATTTTCGATTGATTATTCTTAATTCGCTTTATTTCATCCTCTATGAGATTTAATTCATCCTCCATGAGACACCTCCATAACAAAAGATCTTTAAGTGGATTTCCTATATCGTCTTATTTACGAACTTCACGAAATTTCCATATTTATGGTATTCGTGACGAGAACTAAATAATCCTGTGTGTTCAATGAAACGCTAACACAAGAAATTGTTTTACCATTATTATACACTTAATTAAAAAATGGCATCAAATTCAACCGTCGTTTTTATCGTGTTGATCAAATTTTCACTGTCATTTTGAATGCTTTTTTTCATGTTCATTTAAATTTTCCACATTACTCTGACAGATATAGCTTTACTTGTTACATTTCGAACAGCTTTACGTATTAACCAAGGGAAATATTTAAATGTGTTTGTTTATTACGCTATAGTAAACGTTTGATATAAAATTTTTGGAGGTTTGATATGCCAGATTTGTTGTTGTTGCTATTTTTATTTAACTTATCCTTATTTCTCCTGCACGAAATGGATGCAATTCGACGATCGGAATGGAAACTATTTTTCGTTCTACAAGATATGGATGATGCAAAAGCTTATAAAGTGTTCACCCTTATCCATCTCCCCCTGTACACCATCATACTCGCTTTACTTTTTAGCCAATATCAGACGATTACGTTTTGGGTGATAGACATCTTTCTCATGATCCATTCGATCCTGCACTTATTTTACGAAAAGCACTCCCGCAATGAATTTAAAAATACATTCTCTCGTTTAATCATCTATCCGATGGGAATTCTTGCTGCTATTCATTTATTATTAATTGCGAATCCGTAATTTCTCACTTAGGTCTTAGCGATTGTACAAGGAAAGTATCTCCGGTATCGGTCCTCTCATATAGCTTGCATCTGGCTTATGTAATGGGAGGAACAGCCATGGCTTTTTATAAAATGGGATAAATTGACTCAGTAGCAATTATTCCGTATAATCACTCACTGCCCAGTATCCAAGCAGCTTTTTCATTGCTCAAACCTGCCCGTTAGCTTAATAAAAAGAGCAGGATACCGTAGTACCTGCTCATTAATGTCTATTATTCAACTATCGTTTCCCGTTTGATTAACGCCAGGATTTGTAAGCCCTCTTTTCCCATTAACCTATTTGATTGTAACTTTCGCCTAGGTTTTTAGCAAAATTATGCAATGTAATACCGCCGATAATTGCCAAGAACACAAAAATACCAACAAAAAGTAAAATTCGTTTTTTCATTCTATTATTAGCTCACCTCGTTTATGAATACTGAATATGTAATAATTTAGACTCTATCTGCGATAAAAGGTTACGCTATCCTGCCTTACAGCTTAACGAGAAAGGAGCAGTTGCCATCGACTAGATGCTCTATGGTCCGTTCAACTTTCGTTCCCCGTTAGTTAAATAAATTTGTTGTCTGTTTTTATGGAGTGTCTTCGTCGCTTTTGTACTCCAAAATATCACCTGGCTGACAATCCAAGGTTTTACATATCGCTTCTAATGTTGATAAACGAACCGCTTTTGCTTTCCCATTTTTAAGAATGGAAAGATTCGCCATAGTTATTCCAACCCTCTCTGAAAGCTCCGTTACGCTCATTTTTCGTTTTGCTAACATCACATCAATATTAATAATAATTGCCATATGCTCCACCTCAGACCGTTAAATCATTTTCTGATTTTATATTAATAGCTTCTTGTAAAAGTCTTTGGAGAACAGCAGCAAAAACGGTGATCACCATAGAGGCGAAAATAATGACCAATCCCATTGGTATGAAACTTGGAGGGTCAACTCTCTTCCCCATGAGATAGTAGAGTGGCATACCTAGCATGTACAAGGTACTGATTGTGATGGCACAGTATTTTATATTCTTTAAAGCTTTTACCGATAATTCCGAGAACGCTTGGTTCTTATCTATATAGCTTAAAAGTTTAAAAGCTTGATACAGAGCAAAGTAAAAAGGAATCGCTGCTGAGTACATATCGATTAAGACGAGAGATTTCATATAAGCCATTTCTGGATACAATTCTTCAGCAAAATCCCCAATCTTAGGCACCAAAAATATGTACAAAGCAAGAATTGGGGTTCCAATAAGAATAACAGCTATCTTCAAAAAGAGTGTATTTCCTCGTTTCATAAACTGCACCTCACTTATTTAATGTCAGTTTTTACTTTATCACAAAATTTATCGTTTTACGATAAAATAATATCGTTTTATATAAAAATAAAAAACATTTCTCATTACAAAGAAATGCTCTTACTTTAAAATGTTAAATTTGCAACTTGTTCAACAAAACCGCCCGTTAGCTTAATGAAGGGCTTCCGCTTGGAAGCCCTTTGGATGTTCAACTATCGTTCCCCGTTAGCTCAACGTTTAATTGTATTCCCCTTTAAATGGCTTTTTAAAATCCCGTATTTGTTTGTTATTTTGATCGTATTCAGCCCAATAGAACACATCTCTAAAATCTATTTTTGCAATGTTGAGATATTTTTGAAGCTGTTCAATACTTCCTTCAGATAAAAACAAAATTGATCTAATTAATCTCAATATAAACTCTTCTTCGGTGTGGAAAAAACTTTGATTAGTTAATAGGTCTTCAACAAAATCGTATTGATCCTTATATTCCTGCTGTATTTTTTCAATAATATCCAAAGGAAGAATTAAACTCATATTTCAACTCCGAGCTTAATGGATTTTTGAAATTAATGGCACTACCGCAGTTTCTCATAACGTCTTATTTGCGATGACCGTAAATTTCCCATATCTGACGTATTCGTGAAGAGATCAAACTATCCTGCCCGTTAGCTTAAATAAAGAAATGGAGCAGTTATTGAATTACAGTTTCAAATCCTGACAGTTAATTTTTGTAGAAAGTTACTTCTGTGCTATGAATAGTGATAGGGTATGTTTTTCTTCTTTCTCGTATTGTCACTACGCTGAGTCCTTCTGAAAAACTCTCTAACCTCTCGTACTGATCCCCTAGCTCGATCATCTCCATGTTTCGTTTCAACATCGTAATATTTTTCTTATCATAAACAAATGCTATGCCTTCCCTAAAACATGACGCGCTCGTAAACTTGGGTTCAATCACAAATTCACCGTCAGGATTCAGGTATCCCCAATTCCTTCCTAATTTGACCGGGGCCAACTGCTCATAAAAATTCTCCGCGTCATTATATTTAGTATCGACTATGACTTCACCTAATCTGTTAATGAATCCAAATTTATTACGTTTACTAATTACCGCCATTCCCTCTTGAAAATTACCAGCAAAACCAAACTGTGGTGAAATAACGATCTGACCTTTGCAATCAATATATCCGATCTTTCCTTCTACACTTATTCGAGCAAGCCCGTCAGAGAAGGAGTTGTAGTCCTCGGATATAGGATCTATTACGTATTCGCCTGCTGCATTGATGCATCCGTGCTTTCCAGAAGGGTGCTGCACAGATACGATACCATCTTTAAAGTGCATGGAGTTATTATATATCTGATCATTAATAAAATTCCCATTTACATCAATGAACGCAATCCCCGATGTAATACCATTAGGTATAACTACGGTGGCGTATCCTTCAGAAAAATCATAAGCATGTTCAAACTTAGGAGGAATAACAATCATACCGTGTATATCTAGATAGCCAAATTTACCATTACTTTGAAACAATGCACGACCGCAAGAAAAATTATTCACTCCAAAATATTCTGTATCCAGCAAAGTTTCGCCGGATTTTGAAATGAACTTCGTTTTATTGTTCTCGTAAACAGCAGCTATGCCATTTGTGAAAGAAGTAGCATACTCGTATATTGTCGGGATCACCTGGTTGCCCTGGCGGTCGATGTAGCCATACATTACAAAATCACTCCTAAATGTTGAATAGATCTGCGCGTTCAATTAACGGTTTCTACTAAATTTTATATCTACATCAAAGATCCTTTTGAAAAGGATGTCGCTGTAGTCTTCTGACATTAAGATTAACACATATTGGAACTATCCTGCCCGATAGTTTAACAAAGAAAGGGAGCAGCTGCCGCAGCAAACTACTCCATGTTTGTTCAACTATAGTTCCCAGTTAGTTAAATATTAATTGGCCGAATAAATCATTCCCTCCTATTAAAACTTTGCTGTCGATTCAATAAAAGTTAGTGAGAGTTTATGCCGTCATTTGTCTAACATTTTTGAAAAGTACTTAGGAGCCTCCTTAAAACCTTGTCTCTCATAAAATTTATGAGCATCTATTCTTCTGGAATGACAATGAACTTGGATACTGTCACATCCCCTTTTTCTGGCAGAGGCAGAGGCAAATCCCTCTAATTCCTTTCCAATTCCTTTACTTCTAATTGAGGAGTCCACAACAAGATAACTAATTGATGCGATATCTCCTCTAATTCCTAATTGCGGAATATAATGAATGGAAATACAGGCAATAACACGTCCTTCATCTTCATAAACCATTAATTCTTCGTTGGGGTCAGTAAGAAGTCTTTCCATGTTCTCTTTAATAAAAAATTCGGTTTCCGGGTAGCCTAATTGCGTCAATAGTTTTGCTATATCTTTCCTATCCTCCAATTTTGCAACTCTTATCATAAATTTCATCTCCACTCATCTAACACTTTATAGGGTGTCGCTCGACATAAATCATAATTTGGTTTTGATATGCTTAAATAACTATCGGCAACTGTAACCCTTCACCATAAGCATGGCTTTATATTAGCGAAATTACTAGAACCACGGTGTGACTATTTCAATGCAGGTGTGGCTTATTGTTGCTAAACCATAACTCATAAAAAATGCCAACTAGCGCTTTTACGCAATTTATTTAATAAGAAAATCCATAACAAGGACCGTCTGCTTTCTTGTTTTTATTGAGTTAAACTGCCCATTAGCTTAACAAAAAATAGGAGCAGCCGCCACAGCAAACTGCTCGTAGTATGTTCAACTATCGTGTCCCGTTAGCTCAATGATCTGAAGAAGTTGTTTTACTCAAGCTATTCCTCAGAAATCTCTACGTACGATCTAAACCTAATTTGACGCCGAAATTGGGCATTCACCTTGCCTAGGGCGAATATCTTAATAGGTAAGTACATTTTTTAAAATTGAGGTGATACACTTGGGATACTTCGTTACTGTGGAACCGGGCGTAAAAGTATTTATAGAGGACATCAATCCAAAGGGAAATAAAACGATACTTTTTATTCATGGATGGCCGCTAAACCATAACCAGTTCGAATATCAGTTCAATTACCTTCCGAAGCTCGGATATCGTTGTATCGGAATGGACTGGAGAGGATACGGCAATTCGGATAAACCATTCGACGGTTACGGTTTCGATAGATTAGCAGATGATCTTCGTATGGTCATCGAAGCGTTACAATTAAAAAACATAATACTAGCAGGACACTCGACCGGAGGCGCGATCTCGATTCGTTATATGGCTCGTTACAAAGGGTACGGGGTATCTAAACTCGTCCTGATCGACGCTGCGTCTCCATCAAGCGTTCCCAAAGAATTTACGAATAAAATCATCGAAGAAACAAACAATGACCGTCCGAAAATGCTGCAAAACCAAACGGAGATTTTTTTCTTTCAGTACATTTCTGAACCAAAATCCGAATGGTTCTTTCTAATGGGTTTACAAGCTGCGAATTGGTCGACTTCCGCTATTATGGTCACGCTAAGAGACGAGAATGTTTACAACGATCTTGGACAGATCGATGTGCCCACATTAATTATTCATGGAATTCATGATAAAGTCGTTCCGTTTTCCCAAGCTCAGGAAACAAATAAGCTGATTAAAAATTCGCAACTTGTTTCATTTCAATACAGCGGTCATTGCCCTTTTTTGGAGGAGCGCGATAGATTCAACCAACTATTATCTTCTTTTGCATAACACCTCGGATTAACCGCACCCTCGCTCCCCTTAAATATAGTCCGATAATGCCCGATAATGGAGCAAATCTGCCAGTTAGCGTAATCAAAAAAGGAGCAGCTGTCGTCTGCAGCTGCTCCTTTTTGTGTTGAACTAACGTGTCCCGTTAGTTCAACTTTTTCATAAATATAATGATAACCCTAATTGAATCGAGGATTTTGGATGATTCTCACATACTGAGAAGGATAAGGTCAGAGCTCATCCACTTACATTCTATCTAACCGTTCCATCGTTTCATTAGTCGAAAAGTCATCAAGTGCTTGACATGTTTGTTCTTCATCCATTAATTATGTTCACTCCCCCTTTTATTACCAGTAGCTATCTTCACTTGCTTAGTGACTAAAAAACCCTCCTTCTAACGAAAAGTATTATATAAAACCAGAATGGTAACAAAACGTTGCTAGGAGGGAAAAATTTATGACTATCCAACTCACTGAATGTATGAATCACTCAGCTCAAAATAATCCCAATATAACTTCTATTATGGCCGAAATGATTGCAACTATGGAGAATGACGCCAAACTCAAAAAAGAAATTCTTTTTACAGTTGATGAAATCAGTATGGAGATTTTCAGAAAAGATAAACTTTGTTATGACGTAGTGAATGCTACTTGTAATAATGGTGACTATTACAAAGCTAAGAAGCTATGGAAACAATTTAGAAATGAAGTAGAGCTTGCCCTAGAAGAATTGTATAAGAGAATTCAATGGACAAGGTACCCTGACGAGTGGAGTGAGACATATGAGCTCCTAAAGCGTCGAGCAGCTTTACATGATGATGAGGTGGAAAGAATAGAGCGGCAAGAGTTATTGAGCGTCTAATCAGTTCAATAAATTGGAACAGTCAAATAACGCATCTCTTATTACACTCATACAAATACCGCCTTCCGAGCTCGACCCCGAGATAGTCTTGCGCTAGGGCTGCTTGTTTTAATTTTTTGTTATCGACACCAACAAATAAAAAGTAAAAGAAGTAATTTGTTTAATGCGTTCATTTTGAGTAATATTCATCTTATAGTCTCCTTGGTTTGTTTTGAATCCGGTAGCTGGTGAGCATCTTGTGCTCAATAACATCATACAAGGGAGTCATTTTGTTACTCAAACCTCGTATGTTTTAATAGCAATACAGCTCGTTAGCGTAATGACGAAGGGCTGCCAAGCGGCAGCCCTTTAGTTTTCAACTATCGTTATCCGTTAGTAGAACATCTTGCACGGCAGAGTATTTCTCCAACTCATAACGGGCCGCGATAATGCCCGACTTGAGCGTTCGGCTGGACAGCAGCTTGAGCCTGATTTTCTCACCGTCGCCGTGGAATACTGATTTTCCGCCGCCCAAGATGACTGGACAAATCGTCAGCAGGAATTCGTCGATCAGGCCGAGTTCAAGCAACGTCTTCGCCGCCCCCGGACTGCCGAAGATAACGAGATTTTTGCCTGGCTGCTCCTTGAGCGCCTTGATTTCATCTGCAATATTGTCCTTGATCAGTACCGTATTATTCCATTCAACAATGTCCATCGAGTCGGAAATGACGATCTTCTTAACATCCTGCAGCCATGTGGCATGCTCCATATCGTGCCTCGATGCATCCGGATTGTCCAGCACCGAGGGCCAGTAGCTCTCCATCATCCGATATGTCGTTCGTCCGTATACCGGAGAGCCGACTTCGGCTACGACTTCCTCGGCGTATTTCTCTAATTCCTCGTTGTACGGAATCCAATCTAGTCCTCCGTTTGAATCTGATGCATACCCGTCTAGTGATACATGCATGAACAATACGAGTTTTCTCATGTTTGCTTCTCCTCCGATTTCGAATTGTGTTGTTCGATTTTTTGGCAGTAGGCTGTGTTTCGTCTATCTCTTACGTTCACTATAAATCATTACGTTACGTAAGGGTCAAGTGGAAATCTGAAGACAAAAATGTTGCGTATCTGCCCGTTAGCATTACGAGAAAGAAGCAGTTGCCATCCGGCTAACTGCTCTATGGTCCGTTGAACTATCGTTCTCCTTTTTAGCTCAACGAATTACGTTGCAAATCGTTAAAATCATCTATAAAATAGCCTTCTGATTCCCATCCACTATTAGTTTTCTGTATTAATTCCCCGATAGATGATTTAGCTTTACCGAATCTACTCCTAAGATTGGCTTTATAATAATCCATATCGCGACCTTCAAAAACATAGTCTAACGCACAATAATTATCTCCCATATATATTGCAAAGTTATAACCGAAGTAGTCTGCAAATTCTTGGCATATTGCCCTTAGTTCAAGTTGCAACTCTTGATTTTCTATAAATTGATACCACCTAAAACTAGGACTGAACTCACAGATATGCTTATTAAATATAAATCGAAACCCACCAGAACCTCCAAGCTCAACATATTCTTCATCCCCTATTAACACGGGATCAAATGGCTCAAAGTTATGTGATTCACTAATACGATCACGATTCAATAACCATTGTCTGTCAAGATGCGGGTTATGAAAATTAACTTCTTTAATACACTTTATAGCTTTAGGAAATCTTGTCCCTTTAACAATCTCTTCTTTAAAAACTTCTATGTCTGTAACATCTAATGAGTGTTTAAGAACAGCTGAGAAATCTACCCCCATTTTCCACCTCGCAATTCAAAATTACTCCATAATATTATACCATTTTTATTCCATGAGAATTAATTTAAACTGCCCGTTAGTAGAAAAAAAGGCTGCCAAGCGGCAGCTCTTTCAGTATTGAAATATCGTTACCTGTTAGCTTAACGAACGAGCATGTCATCCTGGTTAAAGCACATTCTCTTAATAAGATAATGACCGTACCGAATAGTGCTTTTGAATACATTTATATCCACGTTTGAAACGATTTATTAACCATCTTTACATTGTTCATTTTTGCCCAGCTCTTTAAATCCGAGATACCTCTATCTTCATCCTTTGAATACCTAAATGCCATATCCAATGGGACGATCTTCCTCCTGTAAGGTAATATCCCAATAACAGGTTTAAAGTTCCCCCTGGTCATTATCACTTTAATATCCCTTGAATTAATTATAATCCCATTTAATATGATTTGCTCATTGGATAGGCATAACACGGTCGTTTTCTTAAAATATGTTCTGTACAATGCGAGTAACAGTACAACTAAACATAGAAGAATCACCGTTAACGAAGCGTAGAATATACCCCTATGATCCCATATTCTCAATACAAGAATAGATTGACTCGATATAATAGCAATCATGCCTATAATGGATCCAATCCTTGATGGACTCTTAACTGGATGCTTTATTTCCCTCAACATTGCCCCCCCTGTTCAAATCCCTTATCTTAGAATACCACTTATTGGAACCATTCTGCCCGTTAGCTTAATAAGAAGAGCAAGCCACTGTAGTTCCTGCTCATCATGTGCGTTATTCGACTATCGTTACCGTTAGCTTAACCAATTACGGATTCACCAAGACTTTAACATCGAAAGCCGAAAGAGACTTTAGACCAATTTTATTTAGATATGATAGACGCAATTCCAGATCATTAATCAATTCGTTATAATTATCTAATACTTGTTTGTCGAGGCAATTACGTAATTTCTGGACAACTAATAGTGATTCTGAGATCGGCATTCTCAACACCTCTGAAAGGGAATTCCCCATAACGAAGCGTTCCTGTTCCAACAAGCTTTCGGTACAATTTGGACACTTTCCATGTTCGGAGAATAATTTTATGGCCCAAAGGTTTCCTTTACTAGTTGTTCCTGCAGTACGCATATATTTCAAATCGAAAACGCACCCACGATAATAGTTTTTATGTTCCCTTTTCTTGTAAACGTATGTTACAGGTTCCTTATCATATCCGTAAAGTAAAATATCGGTAAATTGCTTATCTTGATCAACAAGTGGGCGTTCAAAGTCAATCCCGATCATTTTAGCCAGTTCTCTAATCTTTACAACAGGTCCGCAGTTAGTACCCGCCCATAAAAGCACAGCTCCTTTTTTAAGCGAGAGCTCAGTTGCGACCATACGACTTGAATCAATATCGCCAATGACAGTACCTGTACCGTTACATGTAGTGCATGTTGGAGTGCTTTCTCGTAAAGACCAAATGCCATTTTTCTCCGTGGCCTCACCAACATTCGCATACAATGACGAAAGATGTTCTAAGACTCCGGTAATTGTACCAACAAGAGACCCTGGTCTTTTGGCGTTAAACTTTTTATGGGATAGTCCAAATTCCAAGTAAAAACACCCCTTTGGCTGTTTGCTCAATACCCTTAAATTATACCGACCACTTGTTATTATGTAAATATTTACCTCTAAACTGTCCTGCCCGTTAATTCAATGAAGGACTGAATAATTAAAGGCATCCAACAATACTATTGAACCTGATTAACTAAATTCTAAAAAAAATCGGTGATAACGTTCTCTCCGACGCTCTCCGCGGAGCTGAGCATAAACTTGCGTGGTCGATGCTTTTTCATGCTGAGATCATGAACCGACCGACAGCCCAAAGTATATAAAAAAATTGATGAGCTTATGCTGCAGTTGGGTTAGCCTCTTCATTTGGGGGAATTCAAAAGAACATTGAATGCTTGGGTCATATTTCGACAAAATAACTATCTTTTTCATTGACAGAGTTCCAAATAATAGTAAGATAGTAAATAGTGGAAATAAAATCTAGTTCTGGAGGCGTTTTTTTGAAGAGATTGTCGATTACTGCTATGATTTGCGTTTTATTGTTCAGTATAGGTGTTATTCCTGTATCAGCAGCCAATAAAGGAGCTTATATTTTTGTAGATGGAGTCCCGCTCAAATCTAAATCAGTAAGTAAGAATGGAGTTTCCTTCGTTCCCTTCAGAGAATTATTTGGAAAATTGAAAATGGAAATCGGTTACGATGCAAAACTTAAACAAGTTACGGGCAAAAAGGATGATTTAAAGATTACATTTACGATTGGCAACAAAACAGCAGTTGTGAACGGCCAGAAGAAAGCATTGCAAGCAGAACCCTTTACTCAAAATGGCAACACTTACATCCCAATTAGAATCGTTGGGGAAGCAACAGGTAACTCCGTTTATTGGTCTGCAGAAGCAAATGTGATTCAAGTTAATAGTCCATCCTTTAAAGGGGCCTCTTACACGATCGACGGTATCCCGATATTTTTCAGTGCTGATGGAGTGATATCGTTTGGTCCCGCTGCAACCAACGCCCTGAATACCCAAAAAGAGTTAGCCGAGATCGATTCCATTACCAAGACAATTGCAAATTTCCCTGAATTCCGCGTTGTTGGTGCGCCACCAACAGAGAAGGAATCCAAACTACCAGGGTATAAAGGATATCCAGATTATTTTGACGCCAATTATGTAGCTGCAGCAGAGAATAAAGAAGCATTGCCGCCACTGATGAGCAAGGGATGGATTTCATTATCTATGCTGTCTGAAATCGAAGGCGTAAGCAAACTGGGCAATAGCAATGCCAACATCATCACGATAGGCAAATATGTCGGCTTCGAAATCGTCAGAGTGGATATTAATTTGACAGCGGAATACAAAAAGGCGACGGATGGCGACTTTACTTTAAGTGACATTCGTATTAAGAAATACAAAGGAACCATGTATCTGAACATTGAAGATTTAATAACAACTGGACTCATAGAATCTAATTAACACTCATGTTTTTTCAATTAGGAGTCAAATCATTGCTAATTTAATCGATTGAGCTGATCATGATTGACGCTTCTAAAAAAACTAGGGCCACTTTGGGGCCCTAGTTTTTTGTTTGTTAGTGATTATCCACTTTCAATGATAATCAACGAACGCCAATTTAGCTGTCGAAAGCCTTCGATACATATTCCTGGCTGACATTAACCAAGGTAACTTGAGTTTGTTTCTTTCAGGCTATTCAACGGTTGCATCGAGGAGTTTGTTCGTTATTTCAGCTTTATCAATTGCCACAATAATTTTGTCAAACCTATTCATCGTCCTTTCTGTGGCAGTTCGTAACTATTTAGGCTACCTACAAAACGGTTTCTTCCTGCTCCTATACCGACTAAAAAGAGTAAGACCGAAGCGCCAAGCAGAATGAACAGTGGTAGATTCCAACTATTTGTCAAATCATGCAGAAATCCTATAAGGGCAGGACCGATTGCGGCAAGAAGATATCCGATCGATTGCGCCATGCCAGACAGTTCCGCTGCTTGATGCGCATTTTCAGTACGTAAACCAAAAAACATCATGGACAAACTAAAGGCGCAGCCTCCACCAATTCCGAGTATTATTATCCATAACAGAATTATATTGGAGCTTCCGTATAGAAGTCCGAGCGTTCCCGTCAAAAGCAAAATGGTTATGATGACCACTAACAAACGTTGACTAGACATGCGCCCAGCAATAACGGGCACAATAAAAGTAAATGGAAGCAGAGCTAACTGCATTATCGAGAGGTACCATCCTGATTGGTTTGAGTCAATTCCTTGCTGCTTTAAAATTTCAGGCAACCATGCGATCAACACATAGAAAACCATGGACTGTATACCCATAAACAGGGTTACTTGCCAGGCAAGAGGGGATTTCCAAACATTCACATCATTACTGGCTATCTGTTGACTCATCGTGGTTGTTTGCTTCGTTTGATTTCTTAGTTGGGGTAGCCAACAGAGAATCGATACAAAGCTTAGAATTCCCCATATTCCCAATGCTCCCTGCCATTTTAGACCTGCGTTCACGGCTAGCGGTACACTGATTCCCGATGCGATTGCTCCAAATAAACTCATTGAAATGGAGTAAATACCTGTCATGGAGCCAATTTTATTTGGGAATTCCCTTTTGATTAAACTTGGCAATAATACATTACATATGGCAATTGCGAATCCAAGAATTGCTGTCCCAATATACAAATTAGCTGTGCCAGATAAAGAACGTATTACAATGCCAACAGTCAGAAAGATTAGGGCAATCAAAATGATACGTTCAACACCATATCTTCGTCCTAATTTTGGTACTAGTGGCGATAATAAAGCAAAGGCAAGCAAAGGTACCGTTGTTAGCAGGCCGGCTAATGTATTTGAAATAAGAACGTCATCCCTTATGAAACTCACTAAAGGACCGACTGAGGTTAAGGGAGCACGTAAATTAGCTGCAATAACAATAATGCCGAGAATTATCAGTCCTATAGAAGATGGTACGGCTTTTTTATTTTGTTTGTTCGACATTCTTCATTTCACCTTCCTGAATTTATACGTATAATTTGTTTCCTACTGATTGAAAAGCTATGAAATAACATCCGCGCGAATAATAAAAGTATAGTATAATATATTATTTTTAACAAGTGGTATTGTATAATATATATTAAATCGTCTGAAAACAAAAATACAACTCTGAATTCCCGTCATGGAATTCGGAGTTGTATTAAATAAGTAGGATTTCTGACTTTTAGAAATCATACTTTAAACATATATGGAGCACTGTTTCGCTATTCGTATGATTGGTATAAGAGTGAGGACAATCTGCACGAAAACTGATCGTATCATATTGATTCAATGTGTAAACCTCTCCATTGACTTGAATTTCAATGGAACCAGTCATTACTGTCGCAATTTCAGTTGTATTCGCATGATGACCTTCAGGGTGATACGAGCTATTCGGCTGTAAGTAAGCCCGACACATTTCAATATCGTTGCTTGCGTGTTTAAAGACTGGTTCAATGATCCAATTTTTTTGATCATTAGAAAACCGCAGTCCTTCGCCTGCTCGATACAAACTAACAGGGTCTTCTGATTTCAACAAAGCCAATAGTGGTAAAGACATGCCTTTTGAAATTTTCCATATAATCGCCAAAGTTGGATTTGTATCGCCACGTTCGATATTCCCCAAAGTAAGTTTGCTTACACCCGTTAATTCCGCTAATTCGTCTAAACTCATGTTTTTTTCTTTTCTGTACTTTTTCAAGGCACCGCCGATTTGTAATACAAGCTGTTTTGATTCATCGTTTTCATCCATTTGATATTCACCTCAACAAAAAACAATTATTGCTAGTATACTGTTTATCTAGACTCTTTTCCACACAATTAGTATTGGATGGTGGACTATTCTCCTATGCAAAATTCTGACGTCTATGTAACTATTCTGCCGATAGCTTAATAACATCAGCAGGCAAAAGTAAAAAACCTCCCCGCAGCACCCTGCAGAGAGGTTCACTCTAATAAAATATCTTCTCATCCCGCTTATCCTTAAGTATTTCCACTGCTTCCCGGAACCGCAGTGAATGCACAATCTCCCGCTCCCGCAAATACTTCAAGCTATCCTGTAAATCCACGTCATCCGTTAGGTCAATCAACCATTGATACGTCGCCCTAGCCTTCTCCTCTGCTTCCCCTTCCAAAAGCTCTTATTTAAGGTTTTAGCATAACATCCAGATAGTCAATCTCCGCGTAATCAACGCCTTTGGTAAACCGGATTTTATTATGTCCGACAGTTAAGTTTTTCTCGATTACAGTCGACCCCCAGTTTCCCCAATCGGAATACACAATATCGACTGCTTGACTCGCTCCTCCATTGACAGTCAAGTTGTACGTTGAAGTATGGTAGGGATCTCCAGCTCCGTTAGCCGTTCTTGCAGACAGGATATAGGAACCTGCCGAAGCGACGGTAACATCGAATTCGACATAGCTGTTCACATTATTGATTTCAACCTTTTTGCGGCCTGAGGCCGTCTCTTCCTGAACTCTCTTTGCCCCGTTCGCAAGCTTCGCCTCCTCGGCTTCATATCTCTTCCTCTCGGGCTCTCCGGACGGTGTCCGGATCGGGAAATTCGATGAGACCGGAACGCTGAGGTTAGGCGTGTTGTCGGCATTCCACGTAAAAGGCTGAGCCCTTACATTCCGTGTCCATTCTGCGCCTGAAAATCTAGCAGTATGATAGATTA
Source organism: Paenibacillus sp. FSL K6-3182 (assembly GCF_037976325.1). NCBI lineage: Bacteria > Bacillati > Bacillota > Bacilli > Caryophanales > Paenibacillaceae > Paenibacillus > Paenibacillus sp. FSL K6-3182. The sequence continues at coordinate 2,683,759 of NZ_CP150265.1, read as the reverse complement.
ACCAATCCTCCGTGCCGTCAGGCGATTTGGTGAAGCTATTGTGCCCCGGTCCGAAGATGCCGCTTCCACTGCTGAAAATCGACGAGTTTTTCTTCGTCCAGGAAGCTGCTGACAATAAGTTGGACGTGGTGCTTGCCGTCAGCAGTCCCAAGTTGTAATTATCGCTCCAACTGCCATTCGCCGAGTATACAAGATTAACCTTATTGCCTTTGACGATAGGCTGCGGCGCTTCATTTACATCAGGTAAATCAGGACCACCCTGACTCATCTCCCAGCCATAAGTAGGCGATGATATTAAGGTCTTTGCGCTTGACAGCGTATACGGATTGCTCATCGATGCCACATAGATGTTCTGGCGAAGCTGATACGGAGAATCCCATCCGGACCAGAACCAATACAACTGACCGGCAAGATTCAACACGGTGCCGTCGATTGCCCACAAATCCGTCGCGTCGGTTATTTTCCCTTTATCGGTAAAAGTTCCTTGGAACGGATCGGCGTTTGTATTTTCCAGTACAAACATGCGATGGTTTAAACCCTTATCACCGCATGTCGCGGCCGAATAATAGGCATACCAGGCATTGTTCAGAAAATGAATTTCCGGCGCCCAGACATCCTGACAGTTAGCCGCGTTAGGGTTATTGGTCGGCGGTGTCCAGATGACTTTCTTCTCTCCGGATTCAATACCGGACAGGGTCTTGGACCTCCATATCGTCACATTGTTTCCCGTCGTCCGGGTATAATAATAGTAACCGTCAGTATGTTTATACATCCATGCGTCGGCGCCATCCTGAGAGATGACGTTATGGAAATCGGATCGGGCAAGCAACGGCGAACGCACCTCTACTTCGGATAGTTCCACAAGGCTGCTCTGACCGCCTCCTGGAAATTTTAACCGCAAATACCTTCCCGAAGCGTTCAAAGTATACGAGTACTTCGATGAATCGTAATTCAGACCCTCGGCAGGTACATTATTCGCGCTCAGTATGTTTGTCCAGGCAAGCTTGTCATTACTAACCTCAAAGGTGATATTGGTTGGCACAGTATATGCGGTGCCATAAGGATATTCTCGGAAGTATAAAGCCACATCCTGTATGGACGTTATTCTCCCCAAATCTACCTCCCACCATGAGTTTACCGCTCCTGCGGCGGTTGAAGCCCATGCATTCTCCGCCGTTCTGCGGGAGTGCGTACCGTCGTTTGCCTTAGCTGCCGGATACATCGTCGAATACACCGATGAAGCCGTCGCTTTTCTCTTGAAGGCAGCATTCAGCGTCTGCCGCTGATGCTGAGGAAGACTGCGGTTGTAGATCCCCACCTCCGACACTTGCACTAGACTATCCTGGCCGCCGTCCTCAAACAGCAATCGGACATATCTTCCTTTGCCGTTTACGGAATAGGAATACTTAGAAGACCCATAGGTCTGACCAGTCGCAGGAACGTTAGCCGATCTTGCGATCAGTGTCGTCCAATTCGTATTATCGTCGCTTGTTTGAACCGTAATCGTCTTAGGCACCATATAGGCCGTATCTGCGATAAATTCCCTGAATTCTACCTCGATGGTTTTGAATTTTTCCTGCTGCCCCAAATCGACCTTCCACCAGCTGTTCAAGTTCGTACCCGAGGCGCTGGACCACGCATTGTTTGGACTGGCGGTTCCATGACTATTCAACCCGTCATTCGCCTTGCCTGCAGTATAGGTACTATCAATTACAGAAGATGCGGAAGCAGGCTTTCCGATCGCTAGGTTAACGGATGCTGTTACCGCTTTTTCTTGCGCGATTTCAACCTCCGAAAGCTCGATGATCGAGTTTTGCCCGCCTGTAGGAAACTTCAGCTGCACGTATCTAGCCTCTCCTTGGAAAGGATAGAGGTACACTTCGGAAGCATAGGTTGAATTTTCCAGCGGAACATTCGTCGATTGATTGACGACCGTTGTCCAATTGACGTTGTCGTTGCTTATTTGCACGGTTACCGAGCTCGGTACCATGTATGCTTTTTCTTCAAATTCACGATACTTGACTCGCACGCCTTCCATCTTCTGCTTTTTGCCTAGGTCCAGCTTCCACCAAGAATTAAGCGTAGCACCGCTAGCAGTAGCCCATGCATTCTCCACGGAATCATTGCTGTTAATACCGTCCACGGCTTTATTGGAAGCATAGGCAGCGCTGTACTGCGATGAAGAAGTAGCGGTTTTCTTAAAACCCGGATTGGATACGATAGTGTCCCAATATTTTTTGGCACGAGCAAACTCTGTCGCATCGTTCTTGTAGGCATCGGGATTCCACATCCAGTTCGCTATCGAAATAGCATAAATTTTATGCGGAGTTGTCGGCCGGAAAATATTTTCGATGACGCCTTCGGAAGTATTTCGCGGCATATCGTTCCATACGTAACCGCCCGGCAATGTTAAAGGTTGAAAAGTCGGAACTAGTGTTTTCGTTTTAAACGGAACTCTTCCATCTGTAAAGTAATAATCGTTTATCTCCCATTTCGGTACGATCGGATCTTTAAAATTCAATCTTGTATCCGCCAGTTCGTAATCATTGTGCCAATAGAACGGCAGTTTATAAGGATTGTTCGAAGAGTTTCTCCAAGTAGATACGTTGGCAGGAGTTACCTCCGTCGAGAAGATATCATACCCTGTCCAAGTCGCCCCGATCTCCGGGATCAGTCCGTCCGTAAAAGTATTCAAGTAAGTGCTGATATCGGTCGCACCAAGAAAATATTTCTCCGGTGTCGTCAGCAAATAAAACCCTTCCTGACCTGTCAAACTTTTTTGTACTTTATTAGCCAAATTCCGATGCTTCGCCGGATCCGGATATGCCTGATCGTCAAAGGCCAGCATAATTTTGGAAGCGCCTTCATCTAGTGATAATTTAAACAAATCGAGCAGCTTGCTATACTCCGCATCAGTCGGCATGCCTCCCGAATAACCGGGATTAACCTCCTGCATAAGCTGGATGATCCCTTTATCCCTTTCATAATTGCTAAGTTCCTTTACCGCATTCACGTAATCCGCATTAGGATTTCTCCATCCAGTTTCTTTCTGTAAAAGATGGCTGTAAGATAAGCTGAACACGTTGACCTTCAGCAAAGGAAGCATATGCATCCAGTCTCTAGCGTCGGAATACGTAAATTCGCCTTCATTATTTTTATGAAATTTTGTGTAGATGTCCTTGATGATCCGCATATCCATATCCGGATAGTCGCGAACCGATATGACCCGTAGCCTAGTTAGGGAGCTGCTCGAATCTACCATTTGGGCAAGGCTCGTCGAGCCGTAATAGGCTCCGATAGCCTCGTAACCGGTTACTAGCACGATATGCCGATTACCGACCAACGCCCGCTCGATTGCATACCCCTCCTTATGATCGGGAACGTCAATGGAGTGGCTGCCGTTAATGGTATTGGTATTCGCCGTTCCGATGGCAATGACCACCGAATAGGCGGAATTGGATTGATCGTCGTAGAGTATCGGAATTTGCTGACCGTTCTTGCGCGCAATGACTCTTTGTAGCAAATTTGCACCCTCCTCCTCCGCCGGTGAAGCATCTCTTCCGATAACGATAGTCGCTTTATAGGAAGTACCGTCATGCAGCGTCAAAAACTCGTCCGTATAGCTAACCTGCTGAGGTGTTGGTACGATCTTGTCGATATCTGCAATCGCCGCACTGGCGCGCTCGAATGGGCCGATGAGAAATCCGGTTGTGGCAAGAGCTAGAACCATCACTATTTTTGTCAGATACACTAGATAACGTTTCATTTAATAACCTCCTCTATTATTCTTTAAGCGATCCCAGCATTGCGCCTTTGACAAAATATCTTTGCAGGAACGGGTAGACGACCAGAATTGGCACCGTAGCAAAAATAATAATACCTGCGCTCATCATTTCTGGCGTAACAGGCATATTTAGTTCGAACTGTACCTCCCCCATGAAGTTGTTCAAACCTTTCTTAGCGACTAGGTTCTGCAACAGCACCTGCAAAGGATAGAGTGTCTTGTCCCTGATGAAAACAAGTGCGGAAAAGTAAGTGTTCCATTGATAAACGGCATGGAAGAGACCGATGGTGGCAATAACAGCCGTCGATAAGGGCAGCACGATACGGAAATAGATGCCCGCCTCGCTGCAGCCGTCCATCTTCGCGGCATCGAACAGCTCTCCGGAAACATTCCGGAAAAAGGTTCGCATTATGATCACATAAAAGGCGCTTGTTGCTCCCGGTATCATCAATGACCAGAGCGTATCGAGCATATGGAGAGATTTGACAAGCAGAAAGCCCGGTATAAGTGGTGCGGGTAAAATAAAAGTAAGTACAATGAGCCGCATAATCCACGTTCGACCTGGCATGGTCGTTCTAGAGAGCGCGAAAGCAATCATGGACGTGAGAGCCAGTGTAATTAACGTGCCGACAATGGTAATGTAGACACTGACGCCCATCGCCCTCCACATTTCATCCATCGAAATTATTTTTTTGTAAACGGCAAACTGCAGTCCTTTGGGCCAGAAATAGACTAACTTAGCCTGTGCATAAAGCGGTGAACTTAAGGAAACCGACAGGATGTGAATTAACGGAGCCAACATGATTAAGCTTAGAGCGGTCAAAATAGTGACCAAAAGGGCTTGAAAAGCAATAAGTTTACGCACGATTCCACCTCCTAAGTTAGTAAAGGCTCTCTCCGGTTGTTTTACGACTGAGCGCATTCAGCCCGAATACAAGTACAATGCCTACCACGGCTTTAAATAAGGCAATTGCTGTCGTATAGCTGTACTGGCCGCCTACCAAACCGAAAGTATATACATACGTATCGAACACTTCTCCAACATCCCTAACTAGCGGATTCAGGAAAATCAGCACCTGCTCTACATTCGCGTCCAAAATATGCCCAATCGAGAGAAGCAGTACGACAACCATCGTCGGCATCAATAAGGGCAGTGTAATGCTCCACATTTGTCTCCATCTGCTGGCGCCGTCAACCATGGCAGCTTCGTAGAAATTCGGATTAATTCCGGATAGTGCCGCCAGATAGAGAATGGTGCCCCACCCAACCTCTTTCCAGATTCCAGTGGATATCAGTACGGCTATAAAAGTGTTTCCTTGCGTTACATAGTCAATCTTTTCTATACCCATTTGACTAGCTATTGTATTAATAATGCCATCGTAAGAAAGTAGATTAATGAAGATTGATCCGACGATAACCCATGACAAGAAGTGAGGCATGTAGACAACAGTTTGTACGATTCTCTTAAACGCCATCGATTTCAGTTCATTCAGCAGCAACGCTAAGATGATCGGTGCAGGGAAACCGAACAACAGCGAATAGACGCCAAGCTTCGCCGAGTTGCGAAACACTTCATAAAAATCTTCGAAACCGAACATCCGCCTGAATTGAGCAAAGCCAACCCACGGGCTGTGTAAAATTCCTTTGAAGATGTTATAGTCCTGAAAGGCAATGACATTGCCAAGTAGTGGAACGTATTTGAATATTAAAAAATAGAGCAATCCAGGCAAAGCGAACAAGATGAGAATCCATTTGTCGCGTAAAACTAACCGCCTATTCATAACATCACCTGCCGATTCTTGTGGATGGCCAACATGCTTTTTCAGCTTTACTGATCATTCGCGAACCACGCTGCATGCATGAGGCATGCAGCGCAATCCACGATTATCGTTATTTATGGAACGCATTATACCATTGCGTTGCTTCATCAATTGCTTTATCTCCGCCGCGTTTATTCCAGTCCGCAACAAATTTGTCAAAGGCATCGATCGGTTGACTTCCCGTCATGATCTTGGAGAACATCTCGACGAACATCGTTCCCCAAGTCGATATCTCCGGGTTATTCTGGAAGGTGACAAGCGGCGGCATATACAGACTATCATGCGGCATTGCAATATCCGCCGAGAGCTTATAGCCTGCAATTATCTTTTCCGATTCCGGCAGCGTTTTTAATACCAGATCGTTGTTGAACCCGATTTCACGGGGGTTGATGGACAATTGGAACATTTGGAACGCATTTTTGTCCGCATTCACGGGAGCCGAAACATCATATTTGAGCTCTCCGCCTTCGTCGGTATAGTTGGAGCCCTCAATTCCATAGGCGAAAAACTTATCAGCCTCCGGATCACTCCATGCCCAATCGAGATACTTGATGATTTCTTCGGGATTTTTAACTTTGTCAGGAATCACCCATACGAAATAAATGCCGTCGGACACGGGTCCCAAGCCTCTTTCGCCTCTAGGTCCCGCCGGTGGAGCAACCATCGAGATTTCGACCTTGTCCGGCTCGTTGACAAACTTCTTCGGTGCATTGGTTGCACTGAAGTCTGGTGTGTATTGATAGACAGCGGCAGCAAAGCTTCCCGACTTGCCGTTATAAATATCTGCGCGGAAATCCGCTTCCTTCTTCGTGAACAAATCACGATTGACATAACCTTTCTCATATAGCATTCTATAAAATTCAATTGCTTCCTTCATCTTAGGGCTGATCATATCAGGAATTAGCTTGCCATCCTGCATGTGCCAGGTTCCGGGATCAACACCAAACGATCCGAAGAACATCGAGCTCCATCCCACTCCCTCAAACATCGTATAGCCGTATTCGTCGTCCGGATCACCATTTCCGTTCACATCCTGAACCTTAACCTGCTCGAAATAGTTGAGCCACTCGTCAATCGTTTCCGGTTGCTTTAGGTTAAGTTTGTCGAGCCAATCCTGGCGGATAAAACCGATTCTGTCGTTTGCCGTTCCGACAAGAACTGGAATGCCGTAAATTTTCCCGTCCTTTTGTACACGTGGACTGTTCCATGCGGTTTCGGGAATGCGTTTTTTGAGGTTTGGACCGTACTGATCAATCAAGGAACCTAATTCTTTGAAGATACCCTGTTCAACCGCATCCTTATGAATGGTAGAATCGATACTGGGCGTCCGGACCAAATCAGCCAATTCCCCAGAAACAAAACGCAGAGAGAGCTGTTGATCGTAGTCTGAATGTCCAAGAAAATCAAAACTGAGATTATAACCCGATAACTTGTTTAATTCTTTGATATAGGAATCTTCTGCTTTTACAGTTTTGGCATACTCCGCTTCTGCATGGGAAAGCAGTACCTTTATGGATTTATTGCCCGAATCCGGGTTTTTGGTACCGCTTTCATTATTACTATCGGTGCTTTCTTTCCCTTCACTATTCGGACTGAGCTCGTTTCCTTTGTTTCCCTTACTAGAACACGCGGAAAGAATGAGTGCTAATGCGATGACGATAACCCAAATTTTCTTCATTTAGTGATACCCCTCTCGTCTAGTGTGGTTCATTATTTATGTTTGCAAGGCGGTCAACTGCCTGAGGTCGCGATCCTTCAAAGCATTTGACCAATCCTTTGAAACTAGACCGTATACTGCGAAGCCTGCACTCACTTATAAATCTATTGCACTATAAATAGGATTGAATTACTTTGTTGATACCATTCGCAATATCTTCCATATCTCTCTCGGATCCAAGAAGAACGTTCTGGTGTAACCAGAGCAATTCAAGTTCGGCGGCTTTTTCTGCTACCGGACAGCTGTTAGTCCTAACTTCTCCAACCAGCTTGTGGATTCGATCGATAATGGCGGAATTCTTGTTAAGTGGGACGTAACCTGCCGTTGCCGGTATACCCTCTGCATTCAACTTGCGGATAAAATCTTCTTTAACAATTCTGTCTGTAATGTCTCTATCCAGCTTGAACATATAAAGATGGTTCGCATGCTTCGTAATCCTGCTATCATACTTCACGGGCTGGATTCCTTCAATTTGTTGCAAGAGTCCATCCAAATTATTTGCGCTGAGCTGGCGAATTTCCATCTGTTCTTCCACTCTGCTCAACTGTGCAAGCGCAAGCGCAGCTTGCACCTCACTGAACCTGAAGTTCCAGCCAATGCGCTCGTGCTGATACCATCTACCGTTGCGAACACGACCACAGTTATGAATTGACCAGACATGATCGGCTAATTCCTCATCGTTGCTCACAATGACTCCGCCCTCACCGCTATTGAGATTTTTACTGGATTGGAGACTGAAGGTACCCAGATCACCTAGAGCTCCTACCCCTTGGTCTTCCCATTTGGCTCCTACTGCCTGCGCGGCATCTTCAATTAAAGCTAGTTTATTTGTCATCGCAATTTGCCGCAAGCGTGTCATGTTGGCTGGAGCACCGGCAATATGCACTGCGATAATCGCCTTGGTAGCTGGAGTGATCGCTGCTTCTATTTTGTCCGGATCGATCAGCATGGACTCATCTACATCCACAAATACTGGAATAGCGCCAATCAATAATGCTGCGGTAGCGGTAGCAATGAACGTATAAGGGGGCATGATAACCTCATCGCCGGCATCTACACCTGCAGCCAGTAAAGCAATGCTAATGGCAATTGTGCCATTGTTGACTGTTACGGCGTATTTCGCATCCTGCAGACAGGCAAATTTTTCCTCAAATAATTTGATTTTATCTGGATCCACACCTCCCCAGTTCCCCGATCTAACGGCCTCCAACATAAGCTTTTCTTCCAAGTCTCCGAATATCGGCCACTTGGGAAATGGGTGCGTTCTTATCGGGCTTCCACCATCTATTGCTAATCTTAACTTCTGCATGCTGTTACTCCTCCTCGTTTTTTGGCTCATCGATAATAGCCATAAGTTGTTTTTTCACTTCCGCTTCAACAGCCTGGTCGAAGGGACAAGGAAGGCCGAAATAAGTGACGGATTCAATCGGCTCATATCCGCCTTCCTGCAGCTGATTAGCGGTTGTAATATATCCGATCATTCCATTGCTATAAGCCAGAGGGACTAGGACCGGGGAGCAGCTTTTCAAGAACAAGCCGTATTCCACGACCATTTCGCCATTCATAGCTATGAATGTTAACCCTTCGGCTATTTCTAGCTTTGTTATTTCAAATCGGAATTGCTTCCTGAGCTTGTCGGGTTGCTCCAAGAAACTTTGAGCCCACTTGCGGACGTCGGCTGAAGCCGATTCATCCACGACTCGCTGCAGCTTATCCTTCGTAGGTATTTCTGCAAAGGGGAGTACTGCAATCGACCGCCTACTAGACAACACATTGGGTTCAAGCCATTCAAGTTCTCCAGATAGGATCGCATCTACATCGTCAGCAAATCTTTGTCCTACGATGGAAATGACATCCTGATTGCTTTCGGCAACATTAGGCTTAACGGGATTAATATCGCCGCAGCAGCCTTGAAGATAAGCGCATACCGTCAAGGAGTCGTAACGGTTCTCCAGCCGTTCCATCGCGTAACCACAAAATTCAGAGGATACCGAATTGCGATCCGTTAACGTTGGATGACAGGCAAAGTGGGTTAGCACCCCCTTCTTCTTCCCTGAGAGAGTAGTAAAGACGTATACCCTTAGCTCAGGATCGGTCACTCCTTCGGGGTTAGGAGACAACACAATTTGGTCCCCATTCTTCTTCCTGCGATTTACGCCGATTTCGGATATGCCTTTTCCCATCTGTATGTTCACAGGCTCGGCATCGCCTACTGCCTGTTCCACACTCTGCATTACCGCTTGTTCCAAAAAAACGAGGTAATTCGGATCAGGCTCTCCTATCCCAATTGTTCGCATTGAAATGGCCGGACCGGAGTGCGTATGGGTGGCATGTAGAATAATGGCGTCCACCTTGATTCCCCACTGCCGCTCAATTCGCATGCGCAGTTGATCAGCCAGTTCTTCCGACCAGAACAGAATATCGGCAGACAAGAGCAGCGACTGTAACTTTGAACCATCCGTAGAGTGTTGTTGGAAATAAAACGTTCGCAAGTACAAGCGGCTATCGATGTTCTCGAAGTTTCGATTGTTCCGGCTGGCAAATCCAGCGAGCGGCAAAGCGAATGGTGGAGTGATATCGACTTTGGCTGTACCGACACTCAATTGAAGTTCCACAGAATCACTCCTTTCGATTTCTATGTTATAATACATTTCATAAAGAATTCGGTCATTTTTTTTATTTACCTGGTCAATAAAAAGAAAACAGTGAAGAAATCGGGGGGTAAATCGACATGGTAATGTTTCCGGAATATGAAGATGTTCTGTCTTTATCTGGAGCAGTGAGTCGCAAGTTTTCGTGCGTAGTTACAACGCATACGCTCCATAAGCATTATGCTTTGCACCACCATGATGTGCTCGAACTATCCCTCGTCGTTAGCGGAACCGGAACCGAATTCATAAACGGGAGTCCGCATAAACTTCAACCAGGAACAGTCACTTTTTTACGCCCCCATGATATGCACGAAATATTTTGCGATGATACTGGAGTAGAAGTGATTTGTTGCATGTTCGATATAAGCCTGCTGTTTGGATCCACAATGGAGGCGGAATTCGGCACGATCATTTTAGGAACGAATGACGGATCCACATCCTATTTAGATCTCGATTCACACCCTTATGCCGAAATGAGAGCCTGCCTTGAAAAAATGCGGCTAGAATACCAAGAAGACAAGCTGGCTAAAAATTCGTATATTCGCAGCAAACTGATCGAAGCCCTGATTATCTATTTCCGCGCTCATCAAAGAAGAAATAATCTCACGCCGCCAAGCTCCAATTACCGCAATAAAAAGTTGATATGGAATGTTATTCAATACGTGAATACCCACTATATTAACGACTTATCCCTTGAAATGCTCTCCAGCCAATTCGATACCAGCGTCTCCGCCATTAGTCTAGCGTTCAAGGAAGTAATGGGAACAACGTTCCTTCAATATTTGCACAGCCTTCGGATTAGGAGAGCTACCGGCCTTCTGCTGAACACAAGCATGTCTATACTGGATGCCTCCTTGGAAGCTGGCTTTCAATCCTTTCGCACCTTCTCCAGGGTCTTTATGAAAATCGAAGGAGTATCACCACGCGAATATCGGCTAAAGCACTTAAGGGAGCCAGTAACCTCCTCCCCTCAATTCGATGCTTCAAAGGATTAAGATTCAATGCACCTCACTATCCGATTTGCAATTCTAACGGCGGAACAAGCTTCTTCCGCCGTTATAGGAAGCGGACTATTCATCTCGATTGCCTGAATAAAGCTTGACAGCTGGAAATAATAGGGGTCTTCAAGCTCTGACTTTTCAGGTATGATCACACCTCGATCCGGTGAATGGTTCTGAACCACCTTATTATCGCTCACAATATCCTCATTGAAGCCGTTTGAACTAAGAACCATCTGTTCTCCCGTTATATCAAACCCGGCATGAAAGTCAGTCGCCCCCCAAACAGCCTCTAAGCTAACCTTAGTACCGTCAGCATAATAGAGCCATGCCAACGCTTGCTCCCCACCTTCGAGAGCTACAATTTTAGCTCTTATTTGCGTAATTTGATCTCCAAGAAGCCAAAGCACGTAATCGATATCATGGATCATAAGGTCAAACACAACACCGCCGCTTTTTCGCTTATCCAGAAACCAGCTGTTCTCCGCTGGCGTTAGACTTGCTCTTATAGTACGCACGGACTTAACCGCTCCAACTTCCCCTGATTGCAGCCGCAGGCGGGCATCCTTATATTCCGGAAAAAATCTAACGACATGGGCGACACACAATTTAACACCTTTTGCCCGGCTTGTCTCTATTAATTCCCAGCAATCCTCCTCGGTAAGTGATAGCGGTTTCTCGCAGATCACATGTTTTCCAGCCCCTAGAGCCAGCTGCACATATTCCTTATGCAAGTAAGTCGGCAAAGTCACGCAGATGATATCGATATCCGGACGTGTGATCATTTCGCTGTAAGATGTATAGATTCTTGCCTGCGAAAACTCTGCTAACGAAGCTGCTTTCGCCCACTCGGGATGGCAGACTGCCGTTACCTGTACTCCCTTCATCCTCATCAAACGATCAACGTATACTCTTCCCATCGCGCCGCACCCAATTAATCCGACGTTCATGCCTACCATCCTCCTCTTATTTCTACTTCATTTTAATGAAATCTATTAAAAAGGATGGTCAAAATTATTACGCAAGCAGACAATTCTGATAATCCAAAAAGGCCTTATTAAAATATAGAAAAAGAGAGCCCCTTGGCATTGTTTATGATTTATGAACGAACGACAGCTAAAACGACAGAACTGCTCTCCGAACAAGCACTCTAGCATTGGCAGCTCCCTCCCGCATAGCATTTTCCTCTCTTGTTCAGCTACGTATACGAGTAAGCTAAGAAATTGCTCCTCCATCACTTTTCCAAAGTCCTGGCATGTTCGAATTTCCAAACCTTCTCTTACATTTAGTTCAAATAGTTGCCGCCATTTCACTAAGGTATATACAGTGATAATGTATTTTTTAGCGAGCCGTTTCGACCATACTCTTTAGAGTACACCTCCCCTTGCACCTTTACGACTCGCCCAGAATTAATCAATTCCTCCCTGAGTTTAAAACTCTTTTCCGTACCGGCAAAATCAATATAAAGAGCAACCTCATTATTATCAACGTAGTTTATGGATAGTCAATATTGCTCTTGCGTATCGTTTTCCTTGTCAACAGACAAATAAAAACCTCCCCGCAGCATCCTGCAGAGAGGTTCCCTCTAATAAAAAATCTTCTCATCCCGCTTATCCTTAAGTATTTCCACCGCTTCACGGAACCGCAGTGAATGCACAATCTCCCGCTCCCGCAAATATTTCAAGCTATCCTGTAGATCCACGTCATCCGTTATATCAATTAGCCACTGATACGTCGCCCTAGCCTTCTCCTCCGCCGCTCTATCCTCGTATAGATCCGCGATCGGATCGCCTTTGGCTTGAATATAGGCGGCCGTAAACGGTACTCCTCCTGCATTCTAATAAAACAAGGCGCTGTCATGAGCTACATAATGAGCACCTAGACCTGCAGCCTTAAGCTGTTCTGGCGTTGCATCTTTTGTCAGCTTGTAAATCATGGTTGCAATAATCTCAGGGTGCGCAAATTCGTTGGTACATTGTATTTAACAGTGATGATTTTCCTATACACAGTAAGGCTTTTCGATTTTGAACACTTTAGGTTTTAGGGCATGTGACTACAAATCATCAATCTAAAACCAAAATCTCATCTCACACTGCAGTAGCAACTTATCTTTTCAAAGCCGTTTGGCTCCTCTGTGTCTCAACCTAATACAATCTACGATCAAAATCAAATGCCTTCCAAGACTGACTTGGCATTATGGTATCCTACTCATTTAGACAATATATAAAAAAGCCACATGTTATGCGACTTCCGTTGTATAGATATTCATATCATCAGACAGAACTAATGTTGCTCTTCAAAATAATGAACTCTGAAATAACTTCTTTTAATGTTATTTTCTTTTTTTGTTTCGATCTATTGGAGTTAGAAAAATCACATCATCTGGGTTTTTCGCAACTCCAAACACTTCTCCTTTAAAACTTACTGTTTCTAAATTCCAAGTCAATAGACTTACCGTAGCTTTGATCAGGGCTATGGTGCCGATTGAAATCAAATCCTCTAAGTCCTCACCCGTATTATCGAATTTTTTGAGGTTGTGGACACAACCCTATGTAAATCATTGCTGCCAAGAGTGGAAAGCTATCCTCTGCAGTTCGATCCACACTAATAGTAAACACCCATTGTATAAATACAATGAGTGTCTGTCTTTCATTACTTAATCGTTTTTAGCTTAGGAGAATTGCTCTCTCATAATGATATCACCGTTGATAAGCTATTTCTCAAAATCCGAACCGAATTAGCCATTCTCCAAAGCAATTGGTCTACGGCCCGCTTGCCAAGAAGCTCTTTATTAACGTTCACGTTAACCAGAAGAGGAAGATTGTCGAACGTATTGTCAAAACCTTTTATCGCGCAGCTTTGGGGGATAGGAAACCCCCGTTTCTCTAACGCTAAGAATGCGAATTGAGTGTGCGAATCGTTCACGCAAACCAGTACCTCTGGCATGCCTTCTCCGGAAATTTCTCCATCTGAAGATTAACACGGTCAGGCCAGCTCCGGGATGCGTACAGCCCACAGAGTAACCTGGTTGAAGGGTTAAAGAAGTGGCTCAGAGCAGATGTCATCAACATCAATAGTTTGTTTTAGCACATAACCGCTGAGATACGGAAGAATGTAGGGACAGTTATGATTAATATTATGAAAGAATCCCATGCGTATTATCGATCGTCTTTGCATCAGAATGTAGAAGTGTCTTTAGTTCAACTTATATTATTCGGATAGGAAGGATTAATAACCGCTTGACCGCGATGCGTCTCGCGATCGCTTTCCACGTTCGGATCCAGCACGCTGCGAATCTGGTCATAGCTGAGTTCTAATGATGGGTTGAACTCCGCAGATGCCGCATATTGCAGCAGGCTATGAAAAAGCTGGCGTACCTCCGGCTTATCTTGGTGACCAATAAGGTCGCTTGCGCATATGAGCAAGCTTCCATTGCCAACCTTAGCTTCAACGATCAAGCCAAGCTTATGATTGCGCTCAAAGTTGTCAATGACCTGCACTAGGGGACGGAACGCTTCCGGCCACTTATCCAGTATAAGCGAATGAGAGTGGGTCAGGATCGGCCACCACTGCCAGTTGCTATGAAACTCGGTTGGAAAGGCCTCGAACATGGGATGCTTCTCATCACATAAGATTCCGAGCGTTCCCGGTGCTGGAGCCGCGTTTTTTCCCTCACAGATGGATCTAAACATAGGATAACACCAAAAGTCCGAAGCAAACGCTCCGCCGATATGGGAGGATAGCTGCTCTTGATGGGGAATGAGCAAAACACGTCCGCCTTCTTCGAGAATGTCGCTTACCTCTTGATTGAATTCTCTACGCAAGTGAAATTCAGCTTGTTGCGGCTTGGCTTCTGCCTGCGCCGACGGATATACCCAGATCGGATAATGATTTATAACGTCGCTGCCCTTCCATTTCAGAGTAAGCTCCAGCTTGGCGGGAGCCTCTGCTGCGGACAGGTCGATCTGCAGCGTACCCACATTTTCCAAAGCCCCTTGTTGAATATTCTTTGCCGCCATCGCTCCAGACTCAATTAGTCGGTCTCCTTGCTTTAGCGACCACTCCAACTGCATAGCTTCAAGCGAGTCAGACCCGTAATTTGCGATTTCCAGCTCGGCGACAAACGTCTCCTCCTGGGTATACGTAAACCTCGGAATCCTTGCCAGCAGAACGATTTCCGAGCAAAACTCGCGCCACTTCTCCGGTTCTATAAAGCCTTTGGATTCCATAAACGCGTCCAATACGCCAACCAATGCCGTTCCTTGGCCCGGAAAGTCCTGCAGATCTAGCAGTTGAAACCCGCCGAAGCCCGGAGTGCGCAAAGCGGCTTCAATCTCTTCGCGGTAGCATATAACCGCGAGCTGTCCGGATGCCCGGAAGAAATGATCGGCTTGATCGAGCATTCCCGCAGCCTGAAGCCTCTCGCGAAACACTTCTAAGTTCCGTGCTTTCAGGACGCCTGTGTATTTCTCTATTTCGCCAAAGTTTGGGAAGGATTGATATTGGCCAATTTCATGGCTTATCGTAGGCACTTGAATGTCCGGAAGATTATCACGATAGTCCGTTAAGGTTGAAGGATAGCTATCCTGCACATGCCCAAGGGGCAAGTCCGCATGGGAGAACGAAGCTCGAACCATCGATTCGCCATGCCCTGTTCGCATGGTAACCCAGAAATCAGAGTCTTCCGAGAAAGCCGGCGACCAGAAATAGTTATTCGCCCCTTCAGCGTATAAGCGCCTGCTATCTTGTTCCCGATATTCCTTCAACAAGCTCGACATGGCGTTGCGACTGCCATGCAATTCGTTGCCTAGCGTAAACAAAGCAAATGATGGGTGATTGCCATAAGCCTTTAATATGCGAAATCCTTCCTCCCGCAAGTAGTCCGATCTCGCCTCATCATAGTCTTCATCCGCTGGATCTTGAAATGCGCCCCAATACGGCAGCTCAGGCTCGAAATAAATACCGAGCAAATCCGCGGCTATAAATCCTGCTTCTGGCGGGCAGCAGGTGTGGAAGCGATAATGATTAATCCCGTAGGACTTGGCGATAGATAGCACCTTGACCCATTCTTCCACCGTCATCGGCGCATAACCGGTTAAAGGAAAAGCCAACGCATCATGTTTTCCTCGCAAAAATACTTTACGACCGTTATTCGTGAACTGTGTGCCTTCCGTACCGAACTTGCGCATGCCGAAGCTTACGGATTGCTCATTCCGATACAATTTCCCGTTAGCGTTCGCCTCCAGACTCACAAGCAAGCGGTATAATACGGGGTTGAACTCATCCCACAGCATGATATCTTCGCCGAGTTCATAGTGCAGTTCAACAGACTGGTTACCCGGTACGGACTGAATCATAGCGATCTTTACTGCTGTTGCAGCATTTGCGTTGCCTTGGATTGTTCCAATCATATCCACTAAAGCGATAGCTAGCTGGGTATCCGCATTGTCCATCGTATCGTTGATCAGCTGAAACCTGAGCTGAACGGACTTATTAGCAACATCGGGGAACGCCTGAATGTTGTCCAATCGGATTAAATCCGCTGCTTGAAGCTCCATTCTGCCGAGCAGTCCGTTCCAGTTCGTCTGCGTATCGGATGATGTCATATGACCGCCTTTTATCGGCAGGCCGCTGTTATCTACCAATATGGTTAACGTATACGTGCCAGGAGTCAAGATCCCAAATTCATAGATATGGGGCGCGCTTACGCTGTTCTGCATGCCTTGCAGTTCATCGCCGATCCAAACCTTCGTTACTCTTGTCCGCTCCACGTACAGCTGGATATGCTTGTTCGCCCATTCCGCCTTGATTTCAATCTCGCGTTGGTACCATGCATAACCGTTTATCGGATAAGCCTCAGTTAGGTGAGCGACTTCTTTGGCCGTGTTATATTCGCCTTTTTGATACTCCGAGGTGGTTCCTGGCAGCTGAATGTGATCCTGCAGCCGCTCGTTATACCATTTTTGATCAATGCCTTGCTTGGTCTCATCCAAGCAAAATCTCCACGTTCCCGCAATTGACTCTATCATCATTTTTTCATAGCCTCCAGCTCTTAGCAAATGCCTTAATGGTAATCCCTATATTCTTGCGGCGTATAGCCCGTCGTCTTCTTGAACAAATAGGCAAAATAAGCTGCGGTCTGAAATCCGACCTGCTCAGATACCTCGTACACCTTGATGCTTGGATTGTTAAGCAGCTCTTTGGCTTTATTCATGCGCGTTTCCTGTAGAAAATCAGATATCGTTTTGCCCATCTCTTTTTTGAACAGCACGCTTAAGTAACTCGCATTCAGATGATGAATTTCAGCAATTTGCTTTACTGTGATATGTTCTTGGAAATGTGCCTCCAAATACTCGGAAACCTTGCCGATCAGATTATGCCTTTGGCTGGCTTCACCTTTCTTTTCGATAACCATATGGCGTTGAACGTATTCAATCACGACTTCACGAATTTGCGCTTCGCTTCTGCAATCGATCAGCTTCTGCCACATCTCCAAATTCATTTCCCCGCCCAGCTCTTTATTCCATGTCTGCTTGCGAGCCAGTTCACTAAGCAATGCCATGCCAAACGCCTGTATATACGTAAACGGCATGGAAGGCTGAGGAAGCAGCATATCAAACACATTATTAACGTAGTCAACGACCTTATGAGCATCGGCAGCATCTTCTGTCAGCTGTATAATCTCGGGTATAATCTCTTCACGCAGACGAAATTGTTGGAATTCCGATTCATCCATCCGATCATAGTGCAGAATTTGCCCGCTCTCCATCAAGCGGAATCTTGCCATCATGAATTTAACTTCCTTATAAAGCGTCGGTACATCCTCCCAAGCGGTGCATACTCTGCTATTGCCAATCGTAACCGTTGAGCCGTATTGCTCCTGCATGACATTTTGGATGAAAGCAAGCTGTTTTTCAATTGACGCACGTTCAAGCGGACTTAAATTAATGTGTAAGGCCACGATTTCATCGGTGACGGTCTTTGCGACATAAACCTGATCAAAATCGCTTAAACCGATATGGACCGTTCTCAAAAATCCGTTGCTGATCACAACCCGCTCTCTTGCGTCCTGCACCGAGGAATGAAAGTGATCATAGCCCAAAACGATTAATCCGATTTCTTGGTTGCTTGCTGGAAGCTCCAGCAGGCTGCCCCATGAATGCAGCATTTGGGCATGAATGCCTGCCTCCCCAATAACATCGGATACGAACCGTTCTCTGACGATATCGAGGCTGCCGGATACTTTCTGCTGCAGCTCCTGCGCTTGATTTTCAATTTGCTTTAACTTGGTTAATGTCTTGCGGAACCCGGTAAGCTTGCTCTCTACCTCTTCCACTTTAATCGGCTTCAACACATACGCTTGCGCCCCAACGTTCATCGCTTCCTGTACAAATTCGAATTCGTTGTAGCCGCTGATCATCAGCACTTGAAGCTGCGCCTGGATCGCTTTAGCCTCTGCAACAAGCTCAATTCCTGTCATAACAGGCATGGATACATCTGATATCAACACATCAATAGAAGTATTCCGCAATAGGTCGAGCGCTTCTTGACCGGACTCTGCGGTGAAAGGCGTATCATAGCCTAGCTCCTGCCACTTGATATAGCGCACTAGCCCCTGAATATGGGTAGGCTCATCATCCACAATCAACGCTTGTAACAACATTACCTCACCTTCCTAATCTGCGGCTTATGAACGCTTGCCGGTATGATAATCGTTGCCGCCGTCCATTCGTTCTCTTTGCTGTCTATGGTAAATTCATGCTTGTTCTCAAAATAGAGCTGGAGCCGCTCGCGAATATTAGCCGTACCGTATCCGTTTCCGTTCCCCGCCTGCTTGCCTAATTTAATCTGTTCCAGCATCTCTCTGGAGATGCCTATTCCGTTATCGAACACCTCGAATCGAATGTTTTCTTGTTCGAGCTGCGCCGAAATTCGGATAACGCCGCCCTTTTTCCCTGTAATGTTGCCATGCAAATAACAATTTTCCACAATAGGCTGTAATAACAGCTTGATCGTGTAAAGCTCCAGCAGCTCTTGCTCGATATGCCACTCGATGGTCACCCTTCCCGGATAACGCATTTCTTGAATGTCCAAATAAGCTCTCACATGATCAAGCTCGCCCTTTATTTGTATGACATTAATTTTATTGTCCAGCGCCAGACGGTAAAAGGCGGTCAAGGCGTCTATGGTGCGCAGCTGTTTTTCGTCTTGAAGCTCCAGCGCACGCCACCTTAGCAAACTTAACGAATTGTATATAAAATGAGGATTGATTTGAGCCTGCAGCGCTTTGAATGATTGCTCGCGTTCCTTGAGCTTCGCTTGCGTAATGTCTTCAACGAGCATACCCAGACGGCCGGACATTGAATTAAACAAAATTTCCAGATCGCCGAGCTCATCTTTAGCCGTATTGCGAATACTGACATCGAATTGTCCTTGACTGACATCGTACATGCGCGTGCCAAGCTTACGAATACGCCATATAACATTTTTCAGCACCGTCATAATTAAAAAAGTAGAGCAAAGCAGAAAAAAGAAAATAACAGCCACGATGCCGTATAAAATCATCTTGGACTGGCGCTCAAGCTGATCCATCTGGATCAACGCGGCCACATGCCAGTTCGAATCAATCGGCCTTACCATAAGCAGATTGCCATCCACCATTACGCCATCAGATAAGCTCGCATCTTCCCAGTGATTGTTCAGCGTTGTCGATTGAAGCTTTAATCCGATTTTTTCTGGATCGGAGGAAACGATGATCGTGCCGTAATCGTCAATAATCGATAATTCACCGGAACCGCTGAACGGCTGATTAAACAGGTTGCCGAAAACCGATTTATAGTC
This sequence comes from Paenibacillus sp. FSL K6-3182, assembly GCF_037976325.1. NCBI lineage: Bacteria > Bacillati > Bacillota > Bacilli > Caryophanales > Paenibacillaceae > Paenibacillus > Paenibacillus sp. FSL K6-3182. The sequence goes on along the minus strand of NZ_CP150265.1, from coordinate 2,663,948 downwards.
TAGCAGCATATAAATAATGCCCTGCATATTGCCGGCAGGACTCATCACTTTATGGGAGATAACAAGCTTATCCTTGTTTACATTGCTCCATATTAACGAGCTTGAGGCCTCGGCCGTTTGGGTGAACCAATCCGTTTCATTCAAGCCAGGCTGTAACATACGCCCTTCCGGCTTCCAAAGCAATCGTCCATCCTGCACAAGCGTCGGGTTCATGTGATAAATTCGAAAATCGTCGATACCCGGCAAATATTTACTCGTGAATACAAATGAGCGGTCGACATACTCGACTGTGTTCAACTGCTCGAACATATCCGAATAATCGCGGCTTAATCGCGAGATCAACTCCCCGTCCGTTGCCGTCCGAGTGGCAAGCACATCATAGCTCTGCTTGCGGAAGTCAATATTTTGAACGGTTTGGCGCATCGCTTCATTAATGGTAACCAAATAATTCGCTCTGAAGCTTTCAAGCGCAAGATAGCCCGCTCCGATACCTAAAAAGATCGTGGGAATAAAAATAATCGCTCCATAAAGAATTAATATTTTTGTACGAAGATTCATTTTCCGGGTGTACTTGATAACGATTCGTTCAAGGCTGCGGCGAAACTGCATCATATCCCTCCTTTCCGTATTGTAATCGCATTCGCAACAATGGAAAAGGGAGCAACCTCCCAGAAAGGAGTGCTCCATTTTGGTGTACCGCTATCCTTGCTCTTTCAGCAATACTTCATATTGCTCCTGCCATTCTTGCTTAACTTCAGTCCAGTGTCCACGTTTCTCAAGAGCATCGCGGAAAGCCGTCCAGGTTGCTTCGAACTGCTCGCCGCTTTTGGACATAATGAGTTTCGCTCTATACTCTTTGCGAATATTTTCGAGCTCAGGCAAGTATTTCTCTAGCAGACCGCCTGACTTCGCTTTAACCAAGTCATAGGTTTGCGTGCTACGCACGGCGCCCATCTGTCCTACCGTTGCCGTGAATTTCGACGTTTTTTCGTTTCCGACTTTATCACCTGTGCCGTAATTCCACCACGGATACCAGTCGTTATTGTAGGAAGAAATCATATACAGCTCTGGCGTTACTTTCGCTTTCTGTGCAGGCTCGCCAGAATTACGCGCTTTATCATATTCTGCATCAATATAATTCCATCGTCCTAGCGGCTGATCGATCCAGCCCCAGAACTTTCCTTCTGGTCCTTCGTTAATGACTTGCTGCTGATCCGCTCCAGGCTTAAGTGAGTAATCAAGAAACTTCAAAACCGCCTCTAGATTTTTGGAATTTTTGCTAATGTAGACGTCATATCCTGGATACGGGTTGATGACAGTGTTCGCTCCAAGCTTCTCAACGCCCTCTACCTTAGGGAATGGAACGACTTGATAGAACCAGCCTGGCTCAGTCGGGCCGTCCAACGTCTCCCAGATCGAATTATCCACGTTAAAGAAGGAGCCTACGTTCATCGCTACGCGTCCAGCTTTGTTTTTCTCTTTGTAGCGTTCCTTTTTATCGGTTACGACCTCTGGGTCCACCAGATTGGAACGATACATTTTGTTCATCCATTGGTAAGCCACTTTATACTGTGGGTCGTCATACAAGAGGACAAGTTCGTCACCCTTCTTCTCTACCGGGATAATACCGCCTCCCGTCGTTACGCCAAACGTGCTCAAAACCGTATTTTCATCGTTCCAGCCTGCCGTATCGTTAGGATCCATTAAGAAGCTAAGCGGAATCAGCGGCTTGCCTGACGCGTCTTTTTGCTCAGAGGCTTTTTTCAAGTACGCTTCAACACCTTCAATCGTAGCCAAATCAGTTGTGGTCATTCCCGCTTTCTCAAGCACGTCCGTACGGACAAGCCATGTTTGCGATGCCCAGCCCGGCCATGGATTGTCAGGATTTTGTTCGAACCAGGTTGGAATGGACCAAATATGCCCGTCCGCATCCTTCATTTGGTCCAAATATTGCTTAGGAATCGCTGCAAGGTTGGGATATTGATCAGGCATATCGAAATATTGCTCGACTGACAAAATTTTATTGGAGCGAATCATCGCTGCTTTCACGATTTCACTTCGATTGAAGACAGCTGCATCTTCGAAGCCGCCCGTATTCAGCTTCAAGTTAAGCGCCGTAACTGCATCACCTTGAGTAGCTTCAAGCACAACCTCAATGCCTGGCTCCGTTTCCTTCCAATTTTTTTGGACAAGGCTATCATTATTAACCGTTGCCGACCAGCCCAGCCATAGATTGAACTTGTTGGAGCCTTTTGTCGTTTCCGTTCCGCCTTGCGCTGCGTTCGTGCTTTTCGGATCGTTCTTCGATGCATTCGAACCGGAACATCCTGCGATGACAGATAGCAATACGACACCGGACATAGCCATTAAACCGGTCTTCTTTACCCATTTGTTCTGCATGCTTCTTTTCTCCCCTTTTCGCTTACCTAAGTTACGGTATGTGATGAAGCCCTATACCCTCATTAACGGTGGCTCTTAACCTTTGACGGAGCCGATCAATACGCCCTTCACGAAATACTTCTGAAGGAACGGATAAACACATAGAATCGGAATCGCGCTTACCATTACGGTTGCCATTTTGACTGACATGAGTGTCACGTTCTGCATTTGCGATCCTCTGGCTAGTGCTTCCTGATTCGAGTTCGAGCCCAGGATTGCTGACATATCCTGCGCCGACAATAACTGCTGGAGAAACGTTTGTACCGGAATGAGATCCTGCTTAGTGACGTAGAACGCTCCGGCGAACCAATCATTCCAATGGCCGACAGCGGTGAACAATCCGATTGCCGCAAGCATTGGCTTCGACAGCGGAACGATAATTTGGAGCAATACGCGGAACGGCCCTGCACCATCCAGCTCCGCCGACTCGACAAGTGCCTCTGGGATGCCTTGAATGAACTTCAGCATGACAAACATATTCCAAGCCGAGAACATTCCAGGTATGATATAAACCAAGAAGTTATTAATAAGCCCCAAATTATAAAGCTGGATATAAAGAGGTACAAGCCCTCCGCTGAAAAGCATGGTCAGCAAAATATAGCTGAGAATCGATTTACGGAATGGAACCTTCGTATACGATAAGCCGAATGCCACCATCAGCGTGACCATGAGGCCAGCTATTGTACCCGCGATAGTACGCAAGATCGTAATTAGATATGCGTGCTGAATCACTTCGTTACCGAGTACGATTTCATAGTTGATTAGTGTAAATGCCCGTGGCAACAAATATACGCCGCCCTTCGCTGCGTCGGTTCCCTCATTCAGCGAGATCGCCAGCATATACGCGAATGGATAGAGCACGGATAAACACAGCAGAAGCATAAGAACAATAAGAATGATTTGGGAAATGATCTCACCAGATGTACGTTTCATCGATTACCATAACCCCTCGCCATTCAATTTTCTAGATATCTGATTCGTGAGCACCACTAGAATAAGACCGATAACGGATGACAGGAGACCGATTGCTGTAGCCATTCCGAAATACCCCTGTTGAAGGCCGGTTCGAAGCACATACGTATCGAGAACGTCCGCCACCTGCATGTTCGCCGGATTCAAGAGCGGATAAATTTGATCCATGCCCACGGTAATCAAACTTGGAATGCTAAGAATGAGAACGATTGAAACCGTCGGGATCATGCCTGGCAGCGTAACATGCCGGATTTGCGCCCATTTCCCTGCGCCTTCCACCTTGGCCGCTTCATACTGCTGGGGATCAATGGCTGTAATTGCCGCGAGATAAAGAATCGTATTCCAGCCTACTTCCTTCCACAATCCGCTGGAGACGATCATCGGCCGAAACCAGCTCTCCGAGCCTAGGAAGAAGATAGGCTCTCCGCCCATTTTTGTAATCAAATCATTCGCCAAGCCGCCGTCTAACGTAAGAAACGATTGTAAAATATAAGCGACGACAATCCATGAGAAGAAATGAGGCAGGTAGCTAACCGATTGGACGAATCTTTTGAAGCCTGCGCTCACCAATTCATTAATCATAATGGCCAATACAATTGGAGCCGGAAATCCGAATACGAATTTCAAAACCGAAATGAACAACGTATTTTTCACGACAATCCAAAACTGAGGCTCTTGCAGAAACGTGAAGTTTTGAATTCCAACCCACGCGCTGTCCCATATAGATGACCCGATCTGAAAATCGCGAAATGCGATTTGAATGCCCGCCATAGGAACATAATTAAATAGAAACAAAAGCAAAACAGCCGGTAAAATCATGACATACTGCCAACGATATTTGTATAGTTGTGCTAACATGATGTCGCATTCCTCCTTCTGTAATACATTGTAAGGGGTTTCAGTTAGGTAAACCATATAACGTTGATTGGATTTTCATCGTAATGATTTGCTCTTTGTTCGATAACAAAAATAGGCGGCCATGAGGCCATTTGTTAAAATCTTCGTCTTTTCTCTCGAGAGAGATTCGGATGAACTTGATTCTTTTCTTAAAAAACAAATCCATAATTCGAATGGGACTCGTTGGTGATTGCCTTGGTCATTGCATAAAGATAATCGGGCCGAACGGACGTTTTTCCGCCAGATCCGCATAACCGAAATAGTCTTCGTAGATCGTTTTCCCGCGATGAACAACCGAACAGCACAGCCGGCAAGACCGTCATCCACAAAATGTTGAAAAAGCGCGTTGCTGCTGTAAACGTGACTGTACCACACAGCGCTAAGTAGTAGTGACACCTACACATGAAAAAAATCGGCCGTCTCCGTTTATTCCGAGACGGCCTGTTTAGAACTCAACTGGTTTAATACAATACGGGTAATTTATCGAGTGTAATCGCATATTCATGATGGTAAGCCTGGAGTAGTTCCTCCTCGGAAGTCCACTCTGCAGTCGATCCAAATTCGTTTGACCAGATCATGTACCAAACCCACGGAATTCTAGTTATAGAGAGTTGATTTATGCTAGGCAGCACCCCAATCTCTCCTAATGCAACTAACTTCGGTTCTGAGGTTATGCGCATGAGTTCCTCATATTCGGGCTGTAAATCCGTATGCGTATTCTTGGGAGGGTACAGGTCTCTTGATATCACATCAGTCACATCATCACCTGCATATCCTTCCGCCAAAGGTGAGTTCCAGACCCAGATTAGATTATTCAGAGCATGAATGTGTGTATATCGGTCATACATAATACGGTACAACTGCTTTGCAACCTCTGGCCCTTTGTGACCCCACCAGAACCATTCCCCCTCGGATTCATGGAAGGGTCTCCACAGAATCGGAATCCGATTCTCGCAAAAAGGTTTCAGGATATCGGCCATATGATCCATATCGGAAATCAATGCCTCATACTCCTCCGTTCCTTCTATTACAGCATTGGAGGCGTCAAATGTTGTATTATTCGAATAGAATCCCTTATCCCAGCTTCCAAAAGGAGAGAACCAATGCCAGGTGAAGGTGATCATACCTTTTCGTTCTGCCCATTCCCAAGCACGGTCAAGCGTGTTTCGGTTCTCATCAATTTCAAGCAGGCACTCTGGACTGCTGTTTTCATAATTAATATTCGGCGAATAACTTAACAACTCAAAGCCACAAAGCGCAGGAAGCCTCCCCGTAACCTTTTCGATGTACTGGAGTTCCTTTTGCAAATTGGTTTGCGTGTGTTGACCGGTAATAATAGCTTTGCCAGCTATCCCGCTTAAGTACCGTAGTACTGCTTTTACTTCTTTAGAAGCATTCGGATTGCAAGGTACCATAGCAGCGAGATTCGGATTTCTCATGGGTCACTTCCTCATTAGGTATAGATTTGGCATTAAATCAGACAGTGCATAAAAAAGGGCCGTTCCACCTCCGCTGGGACGGAGAATGTCCCTTAACTTTTCAATCAAAATAAATTACTTGGAAGACCATTAGCCCCCAGGATAACAGCTGGGTCGTCATATGGAAGGGACATCGTGTATGCCGCTCCGTATGCTCTCATTTTGAATTCTTCTTGAGGGAATAGGTCTTTCCAATGCTCGATATTATAGGCTTTCAGAGCATCTTTTTCCGGTTCACTGTAATTCCCTGTCAGCACCTCCGAATAATTGCAAGTAAAATAATATAAAGTTGAATCCTTGAAGTCACCGCCGACGACCGACCCGAAGCTACCTTAGCTTTAAACTAGTCAGTCTTCTGCACAAAGCTTTCCGGATCGAGCAATCCAATGTCATTCATATGATTCAGCCAACGGAATTTTTTTCCGGACGACCAAATTTCTCTAGAACATTAATGAAGTCAGGCCTTACCCAGCCTTAACTGCTTTAAGTCTGAACCATCCACTTTCATAGTCTTTCTGATGATAAGCTAGGTGTAGTCCCAATTGCATGAGCCTGTCTCCCCCATAGCTTGACTTTTCTCCATAATTACCTGACCAAACTTCGTATTCAAGATCCGGGTTAAGCCCATCAAGCAGCAAGGTTCTTCGCGTTGCATTCGGCACGGCCATCACTTGAAAATAGTACACAACGGCTTCCTCTTTGTCTTCAGATACAAACATCCAAGCCGATTCGTTCCCTTCAAATGGACTCTTCAAGCGATACAAGTCACCCTTTTGAACTAATCCACGAATTTGCTTGTATGTTATGACTTGTTTTTTGACAATCTCTTTGTCTTCATCGCTGAATTTGGTTAGATCAAGCTCATATCCAAAGTTTCCAGACATGGCGACGTTCCCACGAAAATCAAGTGGCGTTATCCGTCCAACTTGATGGTTAGGAACGGCTGATACATGGGCTCCAATTGCACTTACAGGATAAACAATGCTAGTACCATATTGTATCTTTAACCGTTCTACAGCATCCGTATTATCACTTGTCCAGGTTTGAGGCATGTAGTAGAGCATTCCAGGGTCGAAGCGGCCTCCACCACTTGAGCAACTCTCAAACAGAATATTCGGGTATGCCGTGGTGATGCGTTCCAACAGCTCGTACAATCCTAGCACATAGCGATGGGCCGTCTCCGATTGACGTTCAGAGGGCAGTGAAGCGGAACCCATTTCAGTCAGAGCGCGGTTCATGTCCCATTTCACATAAGAGACCGGCACGCTGGAGAAGATCGCTGAAAGGGAGTCATAAATGTAATCTCGAACTTCCTTTCGAGTATAATCCAGCACGAGCTGCCACCTTGCTTCGCTGCGCCTGCGTCCAGGAACATGAAGACACCAGTCCGGATGCTCCCGGTAAAGATCGCTGTCCGGCGATATCATCTCGGGTTCAAACCAAAGTCCGAATTTAAGCCCAAGCCGATTAATGCGTTCCGCCACATCAGCAAGTCCGTTCGGCAGCTTCCGGCGATCCTCGTACCAATCACCAAGAGATGAATTATCCGAATCCCTCTTGCCGAACCAGCCGTCATCCAAGACGAACAGCTCAATTCCTAGCTTCTCCCCTTCTTCCGCAATTGCTAACAACTTTTCAGCATTAAAATTAAAATAAGTAGCCTCCCAGTTATTAACTAGAATCGGCCGCTCTTTATCTCTATATTCCCCTCTGCATAGCCTTGTCCGGTACAAGCGATGATAAGTACGCGACATATCGCCCAACCCTTGCTTAGAGTAAACCATAACGACTTCCGGTGTTTGGAAACTATCACTTGGATTCAGTAGCCATGTGAAGTCAAAAGAATTCACTCCCATGCTAATTCGCGTAGTGTTGAATGAATCCACTTCAGCAACCGCTTCAAATCCGCCGCTGTAAACTAAGCTGAAGCCGTAAGCATCACCATGGTTTTCCGTTGTTTCCGGAGTGACCAACGCGTAAAAGGGGTTTAATTGATGGCTGCTCATGCCTCTCTTGCTATCTATTCGAGTTTCACCTTGATGAAGAGCTCTGCGGGTCATATTACCTTCTCGAGCCCAGGCTCCAGAAAGATAAATGATTTCTAAGTCCCCTTTATCCAGGAAGTCTACACTTGCACTTAGAGCACGGAGAAGCCGAAGCTTCTTTCCCCCTTCATTACTCAAGCGTGTTGAACGGATAATGACATTCCGATCAACAAAAACAGTATAAATAAGGACTACTTTTAGACCCGAATAGGCATCCTTCAGCTCCAGCTCCAAAGTCTCTGCTTCGGCTTCATTTTCTACATAAACGGCTGGAAGTCCAGCTAATGAGGGCTTCCCCTTAATGAGCTTATAACCTACGTACTTTAACTCCGTAATTCGGGTTCCATCCTCAAGCTCTACTTGATAAGCCGGGTTACGAAAATCCCCGCTCCCGTATTGAGGGTATTCTTGGAATAAGCGATCCAATCCAGCCTTCTCGGGAGTGTGAATTAATAAATCCGCCATGGGTTCCCGATGCTTCAGATTGCCCCCCCAATACACATGGATAGGATATCCGTCCTTAATTTGAATAAGATAACTCATGCCGGCCGACTGCAGGTGAAAAAGCCCCGTATTCTCTTGAACAATGATGCCCATAAAACTTCTCCTCTCAACACTACCCTCTCGGAGCAAATGTTTTAGTGTTCTCAAAATAAAATATGGTTTTAAGCTTGGTACTAATTAATAGATTATTTGTCAACTATACAGGAATAATATATCAATACTTAATATTGAGTACATAGCTTGATGCTCACTAATTATGTTATAATGCTTGGAATTTAATATTAAGGGGTTATACCATGATTGAGTATTTGTCACGAAGCAAACAGCACACTGAATTGTATCTAACACAATTTGGAATTGAAGAATGTATTCCGAGTCATTTTTTTGGGCCAGCCATAAGAAGTCACTTTCTTCTTCATTATATTTGGGACGGAGAAGGGATTTTTGAAGTCGATGGAAACAAATACCGGCTTCAGAAAGGTCAGGGTTTTCTTATATGCCCGGCTGTCATTACTTATTATCAAGCCGATTCCAAAATCCCATGGTCATATTGCTGGTTTGGTTTTGACGGAACACTGGCAGAATTGCTCCTCAAGCAAGCAGGATTAACGAGGGTATGCCCAATACTCAACTGTGGTAAAGACGATATGATTTATAAATTTTTGATGTTAATGGCCGAGTCCAATGGAAATCAAAAAACGAGAGAAACAAGACTGACCGGTTTGCTTTACTTATTATTATCCCTACTTGCAGAATATGGACCGGTAACGCCAATTGAGCAACAGGATAGTCGTGCGGAAATTTACGTAGAAAAGGTGAAGGAAATCGTCGAAACTAACTTTGCTCAGAAAATTACCATTGAGGACATTGCCCGCATCATCGGACTCAATCGAAGCTATCTTTGTTCGTTATTCAAACAACAAATGAATACTAGTATCCAGGAATACTTAATTCGTATTAGGGTCCAAAAAGCATGTGAAATGATGGGGAATGTTGAGCTGACGATAGGTGATATCTCCCGCTCTGTCGGCTACAATGACCCTTTGCTCTTCTCCAAAATGTTTAAAAAGATAAAAGGAGCTTCCCCTAAGAATTACCGATCAGAAACCCAATGATAATTCATCCTGCTGCCTTTACTAAGGTTCTAAGAGTGTATGGTCATAATAAAATCTATGTGTTCTTCATCTCCCATATAAAAGGAGTGAGCTCCCGTTTGAACAAAACCCATTTTTTATAAAAATCAATAGCATTCTCATTCTTTTCCCAAACTCAGAGATTTACCAAGCCTTTTTTCTGATATTTGTTGCTTATATAAACCAGCTGTTTAGAGTTAAATGCTCTTACCAAAAAGGCATTCATATTCTCAGGCGAATTCTGATCTTTAATGTATCGTTACTGTTACAGTCATTTAAATATTTAGCTCCTTTACTCTTAGAATAAGATGAAATTGGTCTCTGCTTCGCTTTCGAAAAACCACGCTAATGCAACACTGTTCGAAATAAAAGGAAACGCCTGCAGTTCAGATCGTTTTAATCATCTTGCTCATAAACACCCCGGAACCCGGACCCGGATCAAGTCTCGCATGCACGTTGTTATCTTCGAATTCAGGTCAAATATATTCGACTCCCGGGCTCTGCTCCAATCTCCGATTTGTCTACAGAAGAAGTTGTCCGCGTTGAGGCTGCTGACGAAACTTATATACGCATACAGTATGGCATTACATTGTTCTTCCGCATCTTCCTATCAGAGTGCTTTAAGTAATCTTAGCCTAATGCCTGCTCAAGCAAAGCTGGCATTTCACTGAAATCCTAAAAAAATCGCGTTATCCCATTTGGATAACGCGATTTTTATGTCCAATGAATTTGCTTCCAAGTTAACTAGAAACACATTTACTCCCCGAACGCACTTAGACAGCACATATGTTATGACTTCTGATAGCTACGGCGGAAGGCACCAGGTGTCAGCCGTTCCAGCTTCTTGAAGATAGCTCCATAATAGCTAGCAGATTCGAAGCCAACTTGATGAGCAATGTCCTGCATCCCGCGCTGCACATTGTCGAGCAGCAGTTCCTTGCTCTTGTTGATCCTTACCTGATTGACATAGCTGATAGGGCGAATGCCTGTCGTCTTCTTGAACAAATGGCAGAAGTATTCCGGTGTGACACACATCAGTCCGGCGAGCGTATGCAAAGCAATCTCTTCGGCATAATGCTGGTCAATGTAATCCATGACCGGTTTTAACCGCTCATACTGCTGCCCGACGGTATCGCTGCCCTCGACAGAGACGCGCTGAATAATCTCCGTCAATAAGGTATAGAGGATGGCGGAACAGGAGTAATTGCTTAACGTTTGCTCTTGCGGCGTAAGGGCAGCTTGCAGCAACTCCCGCATTCGGGATAAAAGGTATTCGGGCGATGCGAGCGCGAATACGCATGTGTCTACAATGCCGACTGTTTCAAACAAGCTCGCTGACCCGCTGCCATCAAAGATAATCCAGTCGACTTCCCAGTTCCCCGACAAAGCATAGTATTCGTGCTTCTGACCGGGGAACAGCAGCATGCCCATGCCTTGCTTGACGATATACTCCGTTTCGCTTAGCTTGAGCTTGCCCTCGCCATTGCGGCATTGAATCCACTGATAATCGAGAATGCCTGGGTCTCGGCGAATATGCTCCTGGTCATGATGCAGACCAATGCCAAGCAAATAAAAAGGGAGCAGCTTGTCTCGAGCGGAAAGTACTGGGAAAGCGCGATTGGGATGAGGCATGCGACCAACTCTCCTATTATCTTAATATTATTATACTGTATTAATTATTTAAGATTTTAACTCCACTTAATATATCATATAATCGCAATATATTGATGAACAAAGGAGATTACAGGATGACGATTAAGATCGGAATTGATTATTATCCAGAGCAATGGACTCCCGAGCTTTGGGAGAAGGATGCTGCGCTTATGCAAGAGACGGGTGTTGCAGTTGTACGATTCGCGGAGTTCGCCTGGAGCCGAATGGAGCCGACCGAGGGTCATTATCGGTTTGAATGGTTAGATGCGGCTATAGAAGTATTCGCCGCACGCGGCATGGAGATCGTGTTATGCACACCTACCAATACGCCGCCGAACTGGATGACAACCCGTTATCCGGATGTGCTGCCAATGGATGAGCAACGTCAAATCATCCGGCCGGGTGTGCGTGGACATCGTTGCAACAACAGCTATTCCTTGAGAATGCTGGGCTCTAGATTTGTCGAAGTGATGTCACAGCGCTATGCGAAGCATCCCGCCGTCATTGGCTGGCAAATCGATAACGAGATGCACTACCAGGAATGCCATTGTGATACGTGCAATCGTGCATTTGTCGCTTGGCTGCAGAAGCGTTATTCCAGTCTGGATGAGATAAACCGGGAGTGGGGCATGGTCGTCTGGAGCGGAGAGTACAGCAGTTGGGCCGAGGTAACGACGCCGCTCGGTACCAGCAAGCCGATGAACCCTTCTTATCTTCTGGAGTACAAGCGATTCTGCTCGGACAGCGTAGGCTATCTGCTGGGATGGCAGCTTGAAATTCTACGCAGAAACTGTCCCGGCAAATTCGTGACGCATAACATGTGGCAATTCCCGAATAGCCTGGACTATTATGATCTCTACAAAGAGCTGGACTTCGCCTCTGTCGATTATTATCCGAATGAGCTGTATCGCGATCATGGCGATCGGTTTCCGAGGAACGGAGCGCTGACACTGGACTTGGTTCGCGGCATAAAGCGCCGCAATTTCTGGGTAATGGAACAGTTGAGCGGAGCGCAAGGCGCCTGGATGCCAATTCAGCGTACCCCTTATCCCGGACTGATCCGAGCTCGTTCCTGGCAGACAATCGCCCGCGGCGCCGATATGGTCGTCCATTTCCGCTGGCGGAGTGCTGCCGTGGGAGCCGAACAGTTCTGGCATGGACTCATCGACCATAGCAATGTTCCTGGACGCAGGTTCAGGGAGTTCGCGGAGCTTACTCGCGAGGTGAACCAGCTAGGAGAACTACTGGCAGGCTCCACAATCGTTACCCAGGTTGCGATTCTGCATTCGCATGATCAGCATACGGCGCTTTCCCTTCAGGCGCAAGCGGAAGGGGGGATGCACTATATGGACAACTTGTCCTCTATGCACAATGCATTTCTGAAAATGGGCGTCGGTACGGACGTTATCAACTGGACCGAGGAGCTCGATGGCTACAAGCTGGTCATTGTCCCTTCCCTCTTTCTGTTAAGTGAAGAAACAGCGCAGCGGCTGGAGCGATTCGCAGCCGGGGGTGGCACGGTCGTCCTCACCAATCGGACAGGCGTGAAGAACATGAGGAATGTATGTCAGATGCTGCCTCTGCCAGGGCTGCTTGCGGAAGCGGCGGGTGTTGTCGTGAGTGAATATGATGCAATCGGCAACAGCGTACATCGAATACGGAACGCGGAGGGACAGACATTCGCTGCGAAGCAATGGTGTGATTTGCTGGAATTGCGAGGAGCAGAACCGATTGCCTGGTATGACAACGACTTTTACGAAGGTGTGCCGGCAGTTACTGTCAATAAGCTTGGTGAAGGTGAAGTGTATTATGTCGGCACTTGGCCGGAGCCATCGTATTTCTATCAGCTGTTCGAAGGGATATTGAAGGAAAAAGGCTTGTCTCCCAAGCTCCAACTGCCAGAAGGTGTGGAGCTGTCGATTCGAACGAAGGGTGAGGAAAGCTTCCTGTTCCTGATCAATTTGACGAATGAGCAACGAGAGGTTACTCTCGATGTTCCCTATCGCAGCTTGTTGACGAGCGAGATATCGGAACAGAAGATGACGCTACCAGCTCTGGGAGTAGATATTCTAACTTTATAAGATCAGTGGCTTGCATCTTTGCTAAGGTCTGTCACACAAGGTGGAATACCTAGAGGGACAGCTTTTTAAGCTGTCGATGGACGCGTGTTAAAATGAAATGCTGAATGGGCATCGCCTTCATCGATATGCTACTTTGTATCTCATTTTACTAACGTTGCATTAATGTTCTCTGCTCATCCTTCTTCAGACTCACTATAACATACGATTTCGAGTTGTTTTACTGGAAATATTGACAAGCTATTTGTCAGAGTTTCATCCGCCCAAAGCATTCGTACCTAAATATGAAAAAGACAATTGATCTTATTAGATCAATTGTCAGCTGTAGAGAAACCCAAGCTTTTTCCGATGCAATGGGTTTCTCTTTTTTAAGACACGGTTTGAAGAGAGGTTAAAGGAATATTCCCTAGATTGCCCTCCTTTCTAGGAGAAGGGCAATCTTTTTCATGTTCTGCTCGGCTGCGGTCATGAGCGCTTGCTTAGTCGCATTCCGCAATCCCCTCAAACGGCAATAGCGAAACCCGTCATAGCGTTTTGAAAGATACACTTGTCAGAAGTTGCGGAAATAAAAAAAGTTACTACTGCTTGCATACAACGGTTAGCTCTAACGGAGAACTTTAGTTCTTTCGGAATGACCACCACGTTATCCTATCCGTTTGCTTAATAAAAAGAGCAGGATACCTTAGCCCTTGCTCATCAATGTGTATTACTCAGCTATCGTTTCCCGTTAGCTTAAAGGACCGAGAGCCGAATGGCCCGAAGCGTGAATATGGTGTTATACGAGCTGGAAGCAGGTGATTCCAGACCTCTAAATTCCCGATAAACCCTTATGGATCAAGGGATCATGTCATTTGTAAAACAATCCCAATCGACTGCAAATATTCCGATTTTTCGTGAAAGTTATATGAAATCGTATATCCCATAGTTATACGAGTTCTCCCCTCCTCCTTCGTATATCCGTTTTGGTTCGCATAACTTCATAAGGATATGCGAAGTGCAAAACCAAGATCACTTCATCATGAACGTCAATTGGAACGCTGCTGTGCAATTCTTTCTTCAGAATTGTAAATCTCGAAGCTTATTTCGTATACATATCTAATGAGACTTTTTGTTCCTGAAAGGTTCTTTCATCAATAATGAGCCAATCAGTACGCGCGCGCATTGCAATATAAGATGCATGCCTATGGTCACGCGGCAAACATTTCGGGAGTGAGAGTCTCTCCTCATACGTTCCGGCACACGATGGCGAAGTTTCACATTTTGAACGGAGGCGATCCGTTGACTCTTCGGCGCATTTTGGGACATGCCACCCTCGATATGGTCGATTACTATGTCAAATTATTCAGCAGCGATATAAAACAGCAGCATAAAAAATAGAGTCCGGTGGAAAACATGAAACGCATCTTAGCGACGCCGTGCATGACGCGGAGTTACAAGCTACACAATTCCGATATGCCGAGTTTAGCGGCCAATTAGTGAAAAGGCATCTCTGTAGCATGCCAGAACGAAAAATATTTAGTTCTTTCATCCTTGTTGTATATGTTAATAAGAAAGAGAGTGTGCCACCGTCGGCACCCTTTCTGTAGTTTTCGGTTTATTCCTTCAGAAACTCAACCTCCGGATATGACGGATTCGGCTTGCTGATCAAGCCACCGCCGGTTTCTTTTAAATGCTTGTTGAAAAAATCCAAAACGTACCGGTTCACGATATCCGCGCTTCGTTCGCCGTCAATGTCGCCCGTCATGCCGAGCTGCTTCAAAAGTTTTGAATAAAGCTGTAAGTCGGTGAAGTTGTAATGCTCCGTACCTTCAATATACACCATTGATGCTTGGTCTATGATTTTGTATTCCTTTTTTCGTTCCTCAATCATCTTGTTGAATTCTTCTTTCGTTAAACCCGAATTTTTGATTTCTTCATCAGAAATCTTTCCACTCAGCGCCTTGTTTTTGATGTTCATAAAGCTGGTCGATTCCATGAACAGAAACGGCTTTGAAATCGCCTGCTTGTCGTTGACATTGTACAATGAACCGTCCATGTTGATTCCTGCTTTAATTCTGTGATTTGAATATGCGGCGTTAAACGCCGTGGCGCCGCCGAATGAGTGACCCATCATCCCGATGTTATCCATATCGAGTTTTCCCTCAAAGGCATCACGATTCAGCTGATCCAACTGGTTGATGACAAAGTCGGCGTCGTGCGTCCAAATGTTCCCGAGCTTGCTGATGTTTTCGGAAACTCCGTTCATATATGGCTCGGTTGTTAAGCCTGTCACCCGTCCGTCTGGAAAAGCCGTTGCCATTGTGCTGTAAGTATGATCGATAGCCACTGCGACAAATCCATGACTTGCCAGATGCTCGGCTTGGGAAGCGTGCAGCAGCCGGCTTGTTCCGAAGCCGTGGCTGATTACGACGACTGGATATCGGGCTTCAGCTAATGAAATCGTGGTGTTTTCGTATGAGTTAGTTTTGATATAGCGCCAATAGTCCAAAGCAAACGCGGGAAGGCCGAATCCATCTGCGAACCTCTCGATATACTCGTGAAATGTGCTTGCGTCTTCGGAAAAGAGAGGTGCCTGTTTCTGTCCATTCAAACCTTGTGCGGGGTACCATACTTGGACCATCAGTTCTCTATGATCGTGCGGATTTTTTGTCAGCGTTTCTTCTCTGCCACGGTCGGTCAAATGAAACATCTTCGTCCCGACCGAATAAGCACCGTCAGGCTTAGGCAAATCGAAAACGGGCAGGTATACAGACAGGAAGACGGAGACCGCCAGCATGGCGATTGTTAGAACATACAAGCCATATTTCAACGGCTTCCACATCCTGATATGAAACCTTTTTCCGAAGATCGCGATAAAGGCGAGGACGACGGAGATCAGATAGATCAAAACCATTTGCCATCTGTACCCCTCAAAAAAAAGCTGTCCCGCCAATAAGCCAATGTTCGCAAATCCGGCTGACGCCGCAAGCTTTCTCGGCATTTTTTGCTGAAACAGCATGACAAAAGACAAAAGAGTTAATAATATTTCGAAAGTTCTCATGATTTCTCCATTATATAAGTTGTTGGTGGTCTTATACATAACGAATGTGTGGTTCGATTGGTTGCAAAAATATTCCTTTTGGCTGCATTAAAAAAACGCTGGATTGCCCAGAGGTTGCAGCTTATGATGTTGTGGTTCGCTATAAGCTAGTTCTCCTTTATCTGTTTCACATGTATACGGTAAACCCATTATCGCTTTGAGAAAGCATGGACATGTTGCAAACGACTATTATATCTTTCATAAGTAATATGACAGTATCAGCTTCGTATATCTCGTGAAATTCAGGTTCGCAAATCCTTTTCTGCGCATAAACCGTGAACACCTGATTCGTATATCTAAGCTAAAAAAATCAAAGTTATGCGAAAACAAAGCACCAAAAGCGAAGTAGGGAAATAGGTTAAACCCTTGTTGCACAAGGGTTTAAGGTATTTATGAAGGCTCAAAAAATGGTTCGCATAATTGAATTTGATATGGCTTAACATTTTATCCTTAACAAAGAATTTTTTGAATAATAATCATGATGTTGTTATCGACTATTACGTTACCTATAGTGATAAAACGAGTTATATGATGGAAGCATCAAGAGATTTAAACATTGACATTAAATTTATTGTATTGCTGGTTGACAAGAATGAGTTATTACGAAGAGATAGTCAGAGACCTCTTAGACATCAAATGGGTGATCGTTGTATTATAGGGCTTAACGAGATACTAAAGTCAAATCCACCTGAGAAGCACATCATGAATACAACGCACACTGATATTGAGGAAGTTGTAGATGAGATTTTGAGAAATCCAAGGTTTCTTTTAGATTCTTCGTCATAGCATTCAAAGTGTTGATAGCTAAACAGCCTGCCGGAGTGATCTGGCAGGCTGTTTACGATTAAAAATGAATTAAGTTACCTCAGTCCTATAATTCCGATTCACGGACTTGTGCTCGGATGCCTCTTATTGTCTCCATTCAACATCGTGAACGGTTAGCTCGATACGAGGTGTTTTATAAATGCAATTCGTACTATTTGATCATCCCATATAGGCCCGCGCCATACCACTTCGTAATCTAACTTACTATTCATTTTAATCACGGGGATATTTGATTCTTCAGTATGGGAGTAGACTAATTGTACACCCTTAATTCGTGCTTCCTCTTCTAATTTTAGCTTAAGTTCGTAGGCGATCCCTCGTTTACGATAATCTTTATCGACCCATAGTTGGTAAACTTCCATAAGCTGACCATCTTCGGGAAACAAAGCTCGATCTATCCTCCGTAAAATACTAAAATCAGGAACATCGTCACGATTTCTTACTCGATACATCAATAATCCAATCTTTTTCTTGTATGATTGGTCTTCACAAATAAATGCACCTATTCCATTATCATCATTCTCTATAAAGGAAGAAACTGTATGCCGGTGCTCCATTATTTCTTCAGGTGTCTTATCGGCATTTGTTGTTGTCGTTCCTTCACTTTTAAAATCTATACTAAATATGAAATCCAAATCACAAGCCAAGGCCTTTCTTATAACGATCATCTTTCAACTCTCCCAATATACGCTTCATGTACTTTTACATAATAAGTAATATTAAAAATCG
Source organism: Paenibacillus sp. FSL K6-3182 (assembly GCF_037976325.1). Lineage (NCBI taxonomy): Bacteria > Bacillati > Bacillota > Bacilli > Caryophanales > Paenibacillaceae > Paenibacillus > Paenibacillus sp. FSL K6-3182. The sequence continues at coordinate 2,646,116 of NZ_CP150265.1, read as the reverse complement.
CATCTATCAATTTGAGAACCCACACCACGTAAAGTAGGTGAAGACCTTGCTCGAGAATAAGAGTTATTTCGACTATATTGTTCTCAATCCTTTCTAATATGGAAAATTGTAGCATGAGAAAAATAACTATGTAAATGGTTTTCTACTTACAGAGGTGATTAACGTATTCTGCTCGTTAACGTAATGAAGCTGCCCATCGTTCCGGCAGCTTCATCATAGGTGTTTATTGTGCTATCGTTCCCTGTTAGCTTATCAATTTGTTCCTCTAACTTCTCAATTCGTACAAAAAACATTAAGTGAATTTACTTTTATATTTTCCACAGTTTGCTTATCTTCATCTCTTGCTTCCTCAAAAGGAATACCATCATGATACTGATATTTTAAAAACACATTTATTATCGAATCTATGTTTTCTACTGTTTCAATTTCACATTTAAAAGGTAGTTTTGTATGGATGTCTGAAATGAAATTAAAGCGCAACCTTCCAGATAGCCAATCGAACCATACATAAAAAAGCATTCTATTACAGTCTGCTTTTGTCATTTGTTCAGTTCTATTTGTAATTACATTACAAAAAAAGTTTCCTATCTCACCAACTGTAAACTCACTAGCTAACTGTTGACTCATCGAAATTGACCATGTGTTTTGTGAAATTTCGTCTTCTAAGTCATCGATATCATTTCCAATGAACATTTTATCTTCTACTATTTCATCGAGTTCCTTTAGAAACACCTCTTTGTTCATGTCCGCAGCACCTTCTCATTATACTTAATTAGCTCTCATTGCCCGTCAGTGAGTCAAATGTTACTTCTCATTGACTTATAGGCCATGTGAATAAGGAGCGGCAGACGCCAACAATGGGAGTATGGGGAAATTTTGAGTTAATTGGTAACGTCTCGCTGTCGATCCATATCGGTAAGCACCTGGACGACATCGCCTTCTTATATCAGTTCTAGGTTTCGAGCGGCGGCAGCAAGCAGAATCTTCAGATAGATCTGTTCTACCGGCTTTCCGTCCGGCTTATGCTCATCCAGTGGCGGATATAAGCACTCGCCTCCTCCTTGCTCATACTGCCCAATCGCGTCTTAAGCGAGTTTAAAGAAAAGGATCCTGATGCTTCACGAAACGTCTCGTGTGCTTATAGATGCCCTGGATCAGTGGTAAGGATTTTTTTCGTGTTCCTCATGGAGCACAACTTCGACTGAATGACCATTGCCAAACGTAACACCACCCTGTTTCGATTCGTGAAGGAGCCGGGCCGACAGGATCGATACATCCAGTATCTGCATGCCAATTGAGTAAAGAATCGTATAAATCCCTTTTCCCAAAGGGACTGCCGAAAGGGCTAAATGCGTTAATGTTACCTAATAATAAATCGTAGTGTTGTAAGAAACCCCTGTATAGAAAAATGATGATCTGCCAGAGGGAACCGCACTTCTCATACAGTATAGATTTATATCATCGGTCAATATTGAACAGTGCTTGTAAGTCTTTTCTGCGCTCACGGTGTTATCAAGGTAGTTGATGTAATTTCTTAAAAAAAGTAGCGATTAATTCATAGAATTTTGCCCAGCTTGGTCACTCCGAACCTTGTTTAATACTCCATATATCCTCTTATCTGCATTTCTTCGTACAACTCTTTAGTTAAATATTTCATTCTTTCCTCTTAATCTCATTTCGCTGACTCACTAAGTATACGGCTTGTAAATCTCTTTTTTTGCGCTAACCTTCCCATTAGTTTAATAAAAAACGGGCCATTAACATGACTAAAAAATCAAAAAACCCGAACTCACGAGGTCGGAAAGCTTCATCTTAAGCTATTCAACTAACGTTCCCCGTCCTTCGGATGGAAGATGCTGGAGGATGCAGCCAAGTACGAGCATCTCCTTGTAATCGATATAGACGGCTCGAAGGTTGCCTGTTTTCCTTTCATAACTCAACGATCCCTTTAAGATGCACATCTGAAATGCCGCCGCATCCGATAAACCCGAGTTTTATGCTTTTATCCTCCTTCAATATTTGAGAACATCCAACGTTAACCATCCAGTGGCATTTCCAAAATATCATTTAGATTACCGATCAGACTCTCAGAACTGATCAAATTAATTTACTGGAGCCTCTTAGACGGTACGGTGCACAAAAAAAGCCAGAGTCAGACAACTGACTCTGGCTTTTCGGGGTTAACGTCTCCCGAGAAGCAACTCTTCGATTTCTTCCAGCGTCCCGAGCGAATGAATGGCGCCCTTACGAGTCGTAGCGAGCGCCCCGCCGGCGTTGGCGAAGGCGACTGTTCTGTGCAGTTCCTCCTCGCTCCAGTTCGCCGCCTTCGTCTCGCTGCCGAGCACACAGTGCAGAAACGCGCCCATGAAAGCGTCGCCCGCCCCGGTCGTATCGACTGGAACGACACGGTTGGCTGCCACTTCGCCGGCATAGCGCGCCGTCCGATAATACGTCCCTGCTGCTCCTCGCGTGACAAGCAGTACGTCCAGCCCGTAGCGAAGGACAAGCTCTTCGGCTCCGGCAGCAATATCCAGTGTGCCGGCGTCAGGCAGGCCCGTCAGCAGCGCCAGTTCCTCATCCGACACCTTAACAATGTGAGCCTGTTCAAGCCCACTCTTCATCCATACAAGCCCGAGTTCCTCGGTCTCCCACAGAGATGGACGCCAGTTCGGATCGTAGGAGATGATCGCGCCTGCTTGCCGCGCCGCCTCAACTGCATGAATCGTCGCATGGCGCGAAGGCTCCGATGTTAGCGAGATGGAGCCGAAGTGGAACAGACGCGTTCCCCTTGTAAGTTCCGGCCGCACTTCGGCCTCCGTAAGCAGCGCGTCCGCTCCCGGCTGACGGGCGAAGTGGAACGAACGCTCTCCCCGCTCGTCCAAATGTACGAACGCCATCGTCGTATGTGCGTCCCGGCTCAACACAAGCCCCTCATCTGCGATTCCTTGCCGGATCAGCACATCCCGCAAATACTCGCCGAACGGATCCTGCCCGACCTTGCCGATAAAGGCAGTCTTGTTGCCCAGTTTTGCGAGCGCCGCCAGTACATTAACCGGAGCGCCGCCGGGGTTGCGTTCCAACAAAGGCTCCCCGGATACCGATACGCCCTCCGGCACGAAATCGATCAAATACTCGCCAAGTGCCACCGCATCGTAAATTTTGTGCCCCATTACCCTTTGACCCCCGACATCGTGATGCCCTGAATGTAGTAGCGCTGCAGAAACAAGAACAGAATCAGAATTGGAGCCGTTGCTATCGTGCTAGCCGCCAAAATTTTGGACCAATCGGTACCGGCTAGCGAAGAGAACGACGCAATCGCGACTTGAAGCATCTGCTTCTTTTCGTCGTTGATGACGATAAGAGGCCAGAGATACGAGTCCCAGTTGCCGAGAAACGTCATAAGGCCGAGTGTTATTAGCGCCGGAACGGCCGCCGGAACGACGATTCTAATGAACACACGCATAACCGAAGCACCGTCAATCTTCGCCGCTTCCATAATCTCATTCGGAATGTCCGCGAAAAACTGCCGCAGCAGGAAGATGCCGAACACCGACAGCGAGGAAGGCACAATGAGACTAGCGTACGAGTTGACCCACCCGAAATTGTTCATCAGCAAGTAGTTTGGCACGAGCGTTACTTCACCCGGAATAACCATCGCCGACATGAACAAGGCGAAGACGATCGACTTGCCACGGAATCGCAGCTTCGCGAAAGCGAAGGCGGCCAAGGCGCTTACGACGAGCACGATGACGGTTACGGATCCAGCGACGATCACTGTGTTCCAAATGTAGCGTAGGAATGGATTCGTATCGCTGAAAATAACGTTTTTGTAGTTCTCCCAGGTGAACTTGACTGGCACGAACATATGCCAATTCAAGCTCGATGAATATTGGAACAGTTCCTCATAAGGACGCAGAGATCCAGCGACCATCCATACGATCGGAATGATGCAGACGATGGCGATGAGCGTCATCATGATGTATTTAAGCGCAAACCCCATTTGCCGCATAATAATCCCCCTAGTAGTCAGCTTTCTTATTGAAGTAGGTCATTTGCGCAAGCGAGATGATCAGCACGATAGCGAACAGAGCAAAAGCTGCCGCTGTGCCGTAGCCCATTTGCATTTGCTGAAAAGCCGTTTTCCAGATGTAATACACGACTGTCTGGGTGGACCCGTTCGGTCCTCCATTGGTGAGGACGAAGACGATACCACCCAGCTTGATTGCATCGATCGTCGTCATGATGACAACGAAAGCCATCGTCCGGTTCAGCATCGGCAGCGTAATGCGGAAGAACTGCTGCGCTCGGCTTGCTCCGTCAACCCGAGCCGCCTCATATAAGTCTTGAGAGATGTTGTTCAGTCCCGCAAGAAAAATAATCATGAAAAACCCAGATGCTTTCCAAATGCCGAGAATGATTATGCCGTACATCGCGGTATCCGGATTGGATAAAAAGTTCGTCAGCGGCAGTCCCATCGACTTGAGAAGCTGATTCAGGATGCCGAAGTCCTTGTTGTAGATGAGCTTGAACACCGTGGCTGCGACCGAGGTCGAGATCACGACTGGGATAAAATAAGCCGTGCGAAACAGGCTTGTAAAACGCCCGGCTCGCTGAATCATCAACGCGAGGCCTAGCGAGATCGCTGTCTGTACCGGAATGACAATGACCGCGAAGAATAGTGAATGCCGAAGACTTGCCAGAAACTCAGAGTCATTCATCAGCGTCCGGTAATTATCTATGCCGTTAAAAGAACGGGATCCGCCTACCATGTTGTAGTTCTGGAAGCTGATGAAGAATGCTTGGACCATCGGGTAGAAGACAAAGAGCAGAAGCGCTGCCAACGCAGGCAAGATGAACAGCCAAGCCGTTCTCTCTTCCTGGCGCAGTGCCCGGCCGAAGGGATTTCCTTTGCAGCGCTTGGATATCGATGGAGCCAGCTCGGTGTGTGCCATGGTTTTCCCTTCCTTTCAGTTTGGTGGTTTGGTGAATAAACTTGATTCAGAGAGCTATCGCCCTTTACGGCTCGAAGACAAACACGCTCATCGTCGCCGTCACTTTGCCGTCAGGCGTTTTCGCGATCAAGTCGGCTTGTCCTGCACTTATGCCGGAGATGTCAACACCGTTGCCGTCCGCTGCATGTGTCACTTTAGCGACTGACATGTCGCTGGACGCCCATTCGAGCTGTTGGGAGGCGGACAGCGGCAGCACGGACGACTTCACGGTTACATGGGCGCCAACCGCCACGTCCACACTTTCCTTGCCGATGAGGATGCGGCTCGGTACGTTGGAATCAGGATTCTCGTCACGCCACACCGAGCGCATCGGGTAGAATGAGGCTTCATCTAGCTTGACGCTACCCCGCTCAAGTTCTAGCGACAAGCCATTGCTTAACGGCTCGGGGAACACGATGGCGGATAGCACCTTCGCTCCGTCTTCAGCAAACACTTCGAGCGTGTCTTCGTCTACATAGATCCGAAGAGGTAACCTTCCGTCTGCAGACGGCTTCACCGGAGCCGCAAAGCTCTCCGCGAAGCCCGGCTCGAACGAAACAGCGCCAGATTTCGAACGGTCGATTGTAAGTGTTCCTGCTGCGGCATTGTAGCGGATGATGGTTTCCTCCGCCCCCGTACCATCAGTCCTTACCTTGAGTGCAAACGCAGCATCAGCCGAAACGGTGAAAGTCGTATCCAGCTCATAAGAGGTTCCGCGCCACTTCCCGAACGCGTTCGAGTTGGTCGCGAGCTGCTGCGCTTCGAGCTTAAGTACGGTGCCGCGCAGCGAATCGAGTTCCTTGACTGGTTGTTGAATGAGACGGATCCCTTCACCAGGAATATCGCGAAGTGTAAGCTCGCGGGGAACGGACATGTTGCCTTTCCAAGGATCGGTCGGCATCGTAAACGGGTAGCGCCAGTTGGACATCCAGCCGAGCCAGATACGCCGTCCGTCCTTCTCCGGGATGTCCGAATACGAGACCGCCGCATAGAAGTCCTTACCGTAATCCGTCCACAACACTTTATCGGCGGGATTATCATTATGGAAGGTTTTTCCGTCGAACTCTCCGATGAAATATTGCGCTGTCGAGCCTTTGGTCGCCTCGTTGTTGCCGACGCTCAGCGTCAACACCCACTTGTGATTACCACTGCCGTCTACCGGAAGCTCGAACAGATCTGGACATTCCCATACGGCGGCATGCGAACCTTGATTTATGCCGAATTCACCTGTCTTGGTCCAGTTTCGGAGATCGGGCGATGAGTAGAATCTAACATGATTGTCGACTGATACCACCATGATCCAACGCTTGCTCGCTTCGTGCCAGATAACCTTCGGATCGCGGAAATCCTTGATTCCGGGATTCGGAATGACCGGATTACCCTCATACTTTGTCCAGGTGCGCCCGCGGTCGCTGCTGTACGCGATGCTCTGCGACTGCACGCCGCTCTGGAAATGCGTAAAGATTGCAACCAGCCCGGATTTACCTTGGAAAAAACCGCTCGTATCGTTCCAGTCCACAACCGCGCTGCCCGACCATATTTCGCCGAGCTCATCGCGAATCAAGGCGACCGGAAGATGCTCCCAATGCAAGAGATCCTGACTGACCGCATGCCCCCACTGACCGCTGTTCTGGTAAAACTGATGGTACTCTCCCTCGTAATACACCATGCCGTTTGGATCACTCATGTTGCCGGTCTCGACACTTAAGTGGTACTGCGGGCGATAGCGTTCCGTGTAATAATTCGCGATCGGGTTGAATCGGAAAGGTGCGGGCGTCGCGTAGATATCCTCCGCCTTGTTGGTTTTTCCAGCGGAATCTTTAATTGAATCGGAGTGGAACGACATCCAGATCGCTCCTCCTATCGCGAGCACAACCACGGTGCCGATAGCGATCGTGGCTAGGGCCGACATAGACTTTTTCGGAATCCCGCTCATTACTTAACCTCCAGTCCATCCATAGTCCAGAGCCGCATGGCTTCGAAAACAATGGTTCCTCCCACCGCCTGAATCTCCAGTCTGCGTCCTGAAGCCAGAGGATAAATGCGGCTTGTCAACACTCGATCGCCATCGTTGACAAACAACTCTATGGATGAATTGTCTGAGAACAGACGGAGACTCAGGCGAGTGGCGGCAGAAGCCGGAAGGTCGGATACGTACACGCCGGGATCGCCAATTCCCGCCTCATTGCGGTTCAATTCGATGCGGCGCTGCGCAGCCAGCCAGCGGATCTTAGTGATTTGGTCTGTGACGGACCGCGAAGTCTTTACGGACTCAGCGTCGGATAAATCCTCGCATGCTCCACTAATTAAGATCCGAAGCTCCTGCGCCTCTGTTGCAGACAAATCAATATCGGCTTGCCATTCAAAGGCCGGCGGCAGCAACCAGATTCGTTCTTCGCCAGGCTGCAGATGGAGTCCGTTGTCTAATTTCGAAATCTCTTGTCCTCGAAGAGAAGCTAGTTCCTCTACTGGCCTCGAGGCCAGACGCCCATCTTCGGTCATCTGAAGCTCTCGGGCAAGCGTCATAGCCCCATACCAGGCGCGTCCCGTCTTAATGAGTCGCGATCCCCACATGTCCATCCAAGCGATCAGGATGCGGCGTCCGTTGCTGTCCAACATCGTTTGCGCGGCATAGAAGTCCGGTCCGTCATCGATGATGCCGCTGCTCTCGGGGATAAAACGACCTGCAGCGAAGTCCATCTCACCGATCATGTAGAGATTTTTGACGCCGTCCATGTTCATCGGTGAAACGATTAGGACGTACTTGCCTCCTAGCGGGAACAAATCCGGGCATTCCCACATATCTCCCTGCGTCCCGTCGCTCTCCGCCGCGACACCCCGGTACGACCAATCCAAAATGTTGGGAGACTCGTATAGGAGGGCGCGGCCGCGACCGTTTTTACCTGAGCCAATGACCATATACCAGCGCTCTTCATGCTTCCACACCTTCGGGTCGCGAAAGCCGAAGCATTCACCGTCCGGACTGCCTTGAATGACGGGCACCGGATGCTTAACGAAGCGGATTCCATCCTCGCTCGTCGCCATAGTCTGCACTTCCTCCGGGGTACGCCCATCGACGTGTGCGGTATAGAAAAGCACCAATTGTCCCTCGTGCTCCACCGCACTGCCCGACCAACAGCCGCAGCCGCCTTCAGACGAACCGAACTCGTAGGGCTCCGTCGGTGCAAGGGCAACCGGGCGATGCTCCCACCACACCAAGTCCCGGCTGACCGCATGTCCCCAGTACATCGGGCCTTGATAATCACCGAATGGGAAATGTTGATAGAAGGCATGGTACTCGCCTTTAAAATGAATAAGTCCGTTCGGATCGTTCATCCAGCCCGACGGCGCCATCAGGTGATAGCGCAGGCGGAACGGATCTTGCGCCGCCCGAGCGGCTCCGGCCTGTACCGCTTCCTCCGCTATCTTAAGCGCCTCCTCATGCTCGGATTGGCGGCTGTCTTGCCTCGTGTTCGTGTTTGTCATGTCGAATTCTTCCTTCCCGCAGCTTTCCATATTTGTTTCGATTGCCTCTATTGTAAGGCTGCGGGAAGGGCCAAGACTTTCACTATGCTCGGGGAGCAACTTTTAAAATGCTGGGTGGGGGGAGGAAGTAGCGAATAGTGGGAAGGGATGACTTCTTCTATAAAAGCTGTTAGCTCTCATTCGTTGTCTGCCGCTTCTCCCGGTATTCCTTTGGGCTGCAGCCGTAATACTTTTTAAAAGAGGTGCTGAAATAGCTGGAGCTGGAGTAGCCAACCAGCATCGCGATATCCGTCAACTTCAGATCTGTCCCGCTCAGCAGCTCGGCGGCGCGCGTCATCCGGAGCCGCGTCAAATAGTCACTGAAAGTAACGCCAGCGTTCTGCTTGAACAAGCCCGACAGGTAAGTCTCGTTCATGTGAAACATACTGGCCAACTGAGACAACGTCAACTCGTAAGGATAATTCTCATCCACATACTTGCGGACCGCCTCCGCCTGCAGCTGGCCGCTAGAGGTTCGGCTGCTTCGCACCGCATCCATGACCAAATCGGCGATCCGTTCAATTTGCGCAATTACCTCTTCCCGACTCCGATAGGTCGCAATCGAAGCTTGGCAATTCCATAGCACCTGTTGAAGCGAGGTATCGCCCAGTTCAAACTTTTTCGCAAGTGAACCGAAGGTTAGAATGACCCGCAGTGCCAGGAAGGTGAAGGCGAACATCGGCATGTCTCGATTCGACGGGAACAGCTCGAGTAATTGAGCGGAAAAAGCTTGCCGATTCAATGTCTCGATCGCCTGAATCAGCCTTCGCTCCGTCTCAGCCGTGAATGACTGCGCCCAATCCAGTACTCCCTGCTGGGTCGATGCGGTGGCCGATCCATCGATCGTCTCGCGGCTCCAGGCCAGCATACAGCTGGCATAGCCGTTTTTCGCTTCGCGCCACCCCGACACGGGCTCGCCTATGCCGCCGACGCTCTCAAGCCGCAGGTACATCGCCGCATTGCGCCTCAGCTCGCGAACGAACTGCTCCGCGGCTGCGTCCCCAGACTCCTTACTTCCCGTGTCCACCAGCAGGAAAAACATCATCGACGGGTGCCCCACGTCATAGAATGGGTACACTTCCTCACGCTTATCGGCCGTCTCCCGGCAGAGCATGCGGAATGCCAGCTGCAGCAGATCGCGGCGTCCCTCCCAGCTTCGCAGCCGTCCCGGCGGCAAGCGCATCTCTAGTGTCGCAAAGCGTAGGCTTAGCGCTTCGCCGTCGAGCTTGGCGAGCTGCAAATGGTGCAGTCGATCTCTCACCGCAGACTCGCCTACGCCTTCCTCTTTCACCAATTGAAGGAGGAAATGCTCCTGCATTTGCCGCAGCTGCTGGTTACGCTGAACCTTCTCCCGCTGGCGCTCACCTTCCAGCAGTCGTTCCTCCTTCAACTCGCCCGCCAGCTTCCCGAGCAGCGATGAGAGCTCCGCCCGCACTACAGGCTTCAGCAGGTAATCCTTGACACCGAGCTGAATGGCCGACTTCATATAATCGAAGTCCGAATAGCCGGACAAGACGATAACACGCAGTTCCGGATAGGCCTCCTTGCAAGCTCGGATGAAGGTGATCCCGTCCATTTTCGGCATTCTAATGTCCGAGATGATGATATCCGGACGAACCACCGCCTCGGCAAGCATACGGAGTGCTTCCTCTCCATCGGACGCTTCGTAAGCGATGACGAATCCGGCACTCTCCCAATCAATCTTCGCCCGGATGCTATTGCGAACACCGGCTTCATCGTCTACGAGCATTACACGGTACATGATGATCAATTCCTTCTTGCGGGCAACCGCATCGTTATCGTTGTGCCGAAATCCGGTGATGAAGCAATGTGGACTTCAAAGGCATCGCCGTATTGCACCCTGCAGCGCGCCAGCACGTTTCGGAGTCCGATGCTGTTCCCCTCCGTGTGGAGGATCGCCGTCGTATCCGCCCCAGACAGCCCCCTCTGCAAATCGGCTGCCAGTTCCCCATTCATGCCGATTCCGTTGTCGGAGATGGTCAAGTACAGCCAACCGTCGCGGGCCTCGGCACCTAGTTCAACAATCGCTATTTCCCCGTTTTCCAAACTGTATTTAACCGCATTCTCAACCAAGGGCTGCAGAATAAACTTAGGCATCTTAAGTTCACGGGCCCCCGGCGCCTCTTCGATCCGTACCTGTAGTCGATCGTCATACCTTAGCTTTAGGATGAACAAATAATCCCGGATATAATCGAGTTCTTCCGGCACCCACACCTGATCAGAGCTCAAATCCAGCGAATACCGCATCATCTGTCCCAACGACTCGGTTGCATCCATAACGAGGTCATTGCGCTTCATAGCGGCCAGACCACTAATAATTTCGAGCGTATTGTTGTAAAAATGCGGGTTGATCTGCAGCAGCAACGCTTTGTATTCGGCGTTTTTACGCCTCAGGTTCGTCTCGTATTCCGTTTCGATCAGGTACTTCAGCCGGTGCGTCATCTGTCCGAAAGCGCCGGTCACATAACCGATCTCACTGTGCCCCCGCTGGGTGTTGGGCATCTGTTTAATCGCTTCGTCGAACTCGCCTCGCTTCACAAGCTTCATGGATCGGGCCATTCGCGTAAGGGGATTCGTGACGCTTTTGGACAGGCCGAATGCCACGACAAGCACGATCACCAGCAGAATTCCGCTTACGAGCAGCATCGTCTCCTTAATGCGGTTCAGCTTCGCATACAATTCCCGTTCCGGCACGACGCCCATGATCGTCCAGTTCTGATCTGGCAGCTCCTCGTAGAAGACCAGGTAAGGCTTGCCCTGATTTCGTACGGCTAACACGCCGCTCTCCCTCTCTCGCTTCCCCGCCTGATTGGTCTGCCGGACTTTGGCAAGCTTGCTTATCCCTTCCTGCAAGATGCCCGCTACTCCTGTAAACTGCTGGCCTAGCACGCTCCGCCCATCGATGTCCAGCAGGAAGACGCGGCCCGTCTCGCCGAAATGAATCCGTTCAAGTGGATCCCGCAGAACGCTCGTCGGATAGTTGACCTTAACGATGCCAACGCTGGTCAACGTCTGAAGCTCAACAAGAGGCAGCAGGTAGCCGTTCACATTGCGGTTCCTCATGTTCTCATCCGGCTGGTCCTCGTCCAGGTGAGACCCGGTCCATTTCACATTCTGCTCCTTGTAATCCAGAAACCAAGGTTGCTGTTCATATGTGCGATCCTGCTTCCACAATCCGCCCTTCGCTATAGTAAAAAGACTGATCGAGATTCCGTTGGAATTATTCACCGCATAGGAGGACAGAAAATCCCGTACCCTGCGCTTCGCCAGCAGTTCTTCTCTCTCCAGGTCTTCGCTATTGCGCAGATCGGCCAGCCAAGTCTGGGTAATCGAGCTTCCGAGAACCTGGTTGCCGATATCCTCCAACTGCTTCATCAAGGTCGTTACGTGGGAAGCATACTGCTCGATCGTCTGCGAAGCGGATATTTCAAGGGAATTCTTAATAAGGTTCGCCGACGCGGAAGTCAGAATATAGACCAACGAAACGAACGGGAAAATAAGCAGGATGGAGAAAGCAACCATAAGTCGGCTTCGAAGCGAGTAGAGCATGTCGTCAGGCCTCCGGTGAATGTAAGATGAGAGCTATTTGAACGCAAAAGCCTGAAAAAGACGATCCGCAAATAGCGGACGTCTTTTTCAGGTTATCCTTTATTTCTTACTTCGGCATATCGGCGTAAGCCTTGTCGATCTTCTTGATGGCATCAGCAATCGCCGTATCGACGTTGCGTTTACCAATAGTTACGTCTTCAAGCATCTTGTTGACGGCATCCGACATCTGCGGGAAGATCGGCGTAATCGGACGCGAGCGACCGTATTTCTGGTTCTGGATGACAAAGACGTTCTTCGGATATTCGTTCAGCTCAGGGAACTGCTTCGCGACGGAGTAGCGAACCGGAATATCTTTCGTCACGCTGCTGTACAGCTTGGAGCCTTCCGCTCCAGTCACGTAGTTCACGAACTTCCAGGCTGCGTCCGCGTTCTTACTCTGGGAAGAGATGGCGAGGGACCAAGAGCCGTTGGCCACCGCTTGCTTCGTTTCTTTAGGCAGCGGCGCGACGTCCCAATCCTCACCGAGCTTGAAATTCGGGAACTTCTCGGCCAAGAAGGACAACGACCAGGAGCCGTCGACCGTCATCGCAAGCTTGCCTGTAGGGAACGGATCCGGCGGGTATTCCAGCGACGATACTTTGTCCTTATTATACAGATCCGCGAAGAATTGTACCGCCTTCTTCGTCTCCGGCATATCCAGGTAGCCCTTAGATGTCATACCATCCTTGTCCATGATCTCCCCACCGAACTGCCAGATGATCGGGTACTTGAAGTAAGCGGCCGCTCCCGCGTTCCCAAAGCCTTGGGCCGGATCGATGCCATAAATGCGCTTTTTCGCGTCAGTCAGCTTGATAGCCGCTTCGCGCACTTGATCCCATGTCATCGGCTCATCCGGGTTTTTGGACGGTAGCGGAATACCTGCTGCCTCGAACATCTTCTTATTGTAGAAAAGTGCAATGGACGATTCGGTAAGCGGTGCCATGTAAATGTTGTCCTTGTAAGTATAAGCCCCAATTGTACCCGCCGGAATATCGTCGAGATTGCCGTCCACCTTGAAATAATTCGTCAACGATTGCAATGCTCCTGATTGCGCGTAGGATGCCATGTTCGGTGCATCGATTGCCATAATATCCGGCGGATTGTTCGCTGCAATCGAGGTCCGCAGCTTCGCATCGTAGTCCGAATAAGGAATCGGACTCATCTCGACCTTGATGTCTGGATTGTTCGCATTGAATGCCTTCACCAATTGATCGTAAGCGGAGTTTTCGGCGTCATTGCCGGAATTGCGCCAGAAGGTCAGCTTGACCTGTTCGCCGGATGTGGGCTTGTCAGAAGCCGATGTAGACGACGTGGATGCGCTTCCTGAAGCAGTTCCCGACGGGCTGGCGGTGTTCACATTGTTGTTGGATGAGCAGCCTGCAAGGAAGGCAGTGACGAGCAGCGCGCTTGTGCCGATGGCAGCAAGTTTTGACTTTTTCAAGGATGATGCCCCTCTCTTTATTGTGGTTGTTTGCAGTAACATTGTATCATCCAAGAGAGCGCTTAATAATTCAATATTCTCGGTTCCTGAGTTGCAAAATATTCAGAAGGTTCAAGAAGCAGACGATGAAGCTTGAAACGCAGGACGCCAATAAGACAAAGGACTTTTGATTGCAATGCGGATAGTGAGTCAGTTCAATTCTAATTCAAACATTGGGGACGCTTCCTAATCGATTTTTTGCCAGCATACTGGACTGCTTCTTCTCGGTCTCATTCTCCCCTATACCTTCGATACCCGGCTTGGAAATACCCATTAGTTAATTGTGATGTCGTAGTTTATTTTGCGTTCTTACGACGATTCTTTTCTGAATGGGGTGAAACGGCTGGCGTTGGCCTCATAGAAAACATCACAGACTAAACATTTCTCAAATGTTCAGTCTACTGGGGCTGTTCGCAACTACAGAGATAATGCCCTGATGATAACCGTTACAGCCGCCGCACGAGTAGCTTGCTCATAAGGTTTAACCGAGCAGGATACGGTTGGCGTATGCGTCTCTTAATCACAGAGGCAACAATAAATTAGAAGGAGAGAGAGCAATGCTCAACGTCTTGATTTCATACGGCGACATTGCTTCACGGCGTTATGGCACACCTCTTAACCGTACTAGCTATGATGTCTGTGGTAGGTATTAAACGAGCTATGCGCTCTCAGGTTGGCCAAAAAAACCGCTCGGCTTTTTGACTAGCCAGCGGTAATTTGAGTTGCTAGTCGTTAAAGCGTAGCCTAAGCAGAAATCTTATATTTTCCTCCATCTGCCTTGTGACATACGCTATAGATTTACGGAAGCTTTCCAAGCTTGATACACTTCAATAAAATTTGATTCAATTTCCTTTCGCGGCCTGCCAAACTTAACTCCTTCAGATTTAGCCACTGCAATTCCTTCAGCTTGTCGCTCCAGATTCTTTTTACACTCTTGTTCTGCTACATAGGCAAGCAAACTAAGAAATTGACTCTCCAGGACCTTTCCGAAGTTACCCATGGTTCGATACTTTCTAGAATCAAAGAGCAGCTCGTTATCCAAACAAACAATATCCGCTACAATCTCACGAGTAATATATTCCCACTCATCTATGATTCCTTCGTAATCTCGTCCCTATCGATCTAACGAATGGATGTAAACTAAATCACCTTGTCTCAACATAAGACACTTAGCCTGATACTGAGGTCGATTGAAGTCTTTGCCGCTCAATTTATCAGCAGTTGCCTTTCCGGATTTTGCACCTTAGTAGAAACACGCGCGTAGCCCATCTCCATCATTAATACTCCTCCTTCTCTATAAAGATATCTATGTCTTCTCTCCCTTGTAGGTTTATAACTCATACTCTTTGTCCATTACGTTAATTCAGAAGAGTGTCCCTTATTGTACAAGAAAGGTAAATTGTCTTTTTTCACATATTGAAGTATCTGGATTGAATTATATACCGGTATAGCCTTAGTCACCATCCTATCCTTTCAAAATGCATGCTTTTTGATACACTAAAAAAAGACACAATAAAGTGTTTCAAAAACTGTATATTTGATTTTTGGAACGTTTCATTTTCTGGACACACTTTTGATACGGTATAATCATCGAAATCTTGATTAGTAATTGGTCTTCATATACCCAGTCGCCAGATGAAGAGAAGGATAAAGCGCGGTAACGTGTATACCATACTATTATCGAGAGGTAAACTCGCTTTTGGCAGAAGGTTCAAGATTGGACCTATTGCGATATATAAACATATTGGGTAGAACTTATTGGCAGAGCTGGTCGTGGCCCGCGGAATTTTGGAAAGTTGTAACACTATCCATAGAAATCTTGAATATGAGTCAAGAATGTTTTTGCAGCAGCGGAAAAGACCTGATGTTTTTTCCAAACCATATTCAATCCGGACTCTACTCTTGGCTCGAGAGGTCTAAAACAAAGGTTGCTATCAAACGACGTATTTACGATCTTATCTAGTGTTAGAGCATAACCGATGCCTTCTTCAACCATGATTGAGGCATTATAGGCCAGGTTGTAAGTGGCTATGATATTTAGTTTATCGAAATCGTCACCAAACCAATCCGCAAAATCATTCTTTGAAAATGTTTGCTTTAGCGCCTGTCTAGAGCAAATGAGCGGAACTTGTAGTAAGTCAGCGGGTTGAATTACATCCTTGCAAGCTAGTGGACTATCTTTTCTCATCACAACGCCCCAAACGTCTTTGGCGGGCAAATTCAAATAATTGTATTTCGAAACATCAGCCGGTTGAATGAGTATGCCAAAGTCAAGCAGGCCCCTATTGATCCGCTCCGTTACGTCATCTTCATTCCCGCTGTAGAGATGATACCGTATATGCGGATATTTTGAATGCAATTTCTTTACTACTCGAGCAATTTGTTTCATGGCTTCTGTTTCCCCGCCACCTATATATACATCCCCACTAACAGTTTCCTCCATAGACCGGAACTCAGTCTCTAATTTATCAACCATCTCAATGATTTCTTCAGCTCTTCTTCTCAAAAGCGTTCCTTCTTCTGTGAGGACAATATGGTGGCTACTGCGAATAAATAGTTTTTTTCCTAACGTTTGTTCAAGATCCTTTAATTGTCTGGACAAGGTTGGCTGTGTTAGATGTAAAAAGTCTGCAGCTGCCGTAATGCTCCCTTCTCTAGCGACAGTAAGGAAATAACGTAATACTCTTACCTCCATCGACATATCTCCTTTTTTGTTTCCATACTACATGTTCAAGAAATGCTTTTCAAGCATATCAAGTTATGAGATATAAGTATTTGTTATGTGATAATAGCACGTCTAAAATAAATACAATCAGCTTTTTTGATCCACATTGTTATAAAGAAATCGGAGGGATTTTAAACATGGTTAGAGAAAAGGTTTGGTTTATCACGGGAACTGGCCGAGGTATGGGCAAAATAATCGTGAAAGCTGCCTTGAATGCAGGACATAAGGTTGTGGCTACAGGACGCAATACAGACGCGGTGGCTAAAGCGATCGGTGATTCTGAGAATGCCTTGGTCGTTAAATTGGATGTTACCCGTCCTGATGATGCTCAGTCGGCAGTTAAGGCTGCAATTGATCGCTTCGGCACTATCGATGTGCTTGTTAATAATGCCGCGCAATTTTATGGAGGTTTCTTTGAAGAACTGACCCCCGTCCAAATCGATGAGCAATTACACGTGTCATTGATAGGGCCTATGAACGTTACCCGTGCGGTGTTGCCTGTCATGCGCAAGCAGCGTACCGGTCATATCGTCTCGATTTCTTCCGGTGCAGGCATTTCCGGCTTTGAGTTTAACTCAGCCTACAGTGCATCGAAATTCGCGCTTGAGGGCTGGATGGAGTCCCTCTCACCTGAAATAGCTCCTTTCGGCATTCATACGACGATTGTCAATCCGGGCTTTTTCCGTACGGAATTTCTGACAGAGTCCTCGTCGACTTACGCCAAAAACTTACTCGAAGATTACGAGGATCGCAGAGCAAGCTTCCTGTCATTTTTCAAAGAACAAAATGGGCAACAATCTGGTGATCCAACCAAGCTCGCGAATGCGATTCTCAAGATTGTAAGTGAGATTGATCCACCGAAACGCTTTATCGGAGGCGCTGACGCGATGGGTATTGCTGAGCAGAAGATTGTCGATCTTCAAGCTCAAGTTAATGCCTACCGAGAGCTTTCGTCAGCTATGGCGTATGAGGATTAATCGCAACCATTTAGTTGTCTATGTATTAACTTTTGGGGTATTTGGTATTTTAAATACTGAAATGGGCGTTATCGGAATTTTGCCTTTAATCTCGGACCACTTCCAGGTCAGCATCTCCGCTGCGGGGCTGATCGTTAGCCTCTTTGCGCTTGCGGTTGCCATCTCTGGTCCCATTTTGCCCTCATTGTTCTCGGGGATAAATCGTAAAAAAATCATGCTACTTGCACTTGGCATTTTTATTGTGGGCAATTTCGTTTCCGCTATTACATCAGACTTTACCGTGTTATTGATTGCACGTGTCGTACCCGCTTTTTTTCACCCGATTTATTGTTCCATGGCCTTTACGGTCGCAGCCGCTACCGTTAACAAAGAAGAAGCATCAAAGGCAGTAGCGAAAGTCTTCATTGGCGTTTCTGCGGGCATGGTAATTGGGGTACCGGTCGCCAGCATAATCGCAAGCGCAACATCGCTTGCTTATGCGATGTTGTTCTTTGCGGTGGTAAATATAGCCGCCTTCATCGCAACGCTTTTATTCGTTCCGTCTATGCCTGTAGCGAATAAGCCTTCTTATGGCGTTCAATTGCGAGTCTTAAGAAGATCAGCAGTTTGGTTGTCCATTGCCGCGGTTATCTTCATGAACGGAGCCTTGTTCGGAGTGTACAGTTATCTTGCGGAATACTTGGAAATCGTGACCCAATTGACTTGGAACACCATTAGTTTGATGTTATTCCTTTACGGTGCGGCTAATATGATTGGAAACATAATCGCAGGGAGACTGCTTACTCATCATGCATTAAGTACAATAAAGCGATATCCGTTTGTATTAGGTGGCGTCTACATCCTCATGTTATTCCTCGGCCAGTTCAGCGTACCCATGGTCTGTATGATTCTGATCTGGGGAGTATTGGGAGGGATTGGCGGCAATATTACTCAATATTGGATTGTCACTTCAGCGCCGGATGCGCCTGAATTCGCAAACGGAATCTTCCTGACATCTGCTAACTTGGGCACAACAATAGGCGCAAGCGTATGTGGGCTTTTCATAACGGGAATGGGGGCGCCATACGTCTTACTTGGAGGGATCTTGTTCGTTGTATTAAGCATTGCGTCCATTTATCCAAAAATATCAATAGAGGGTCGATTGGAGGTTGCTCATGATGATAGATAAGCAGGTAGCTCTGGTCACAGGAGCGAATCGTGGCATCGGACATGAACTCGTCAAACAATTAGCTTGCATGGGTTTCAAGGTCATATTAGCAAGCAGAGATACAAACAAGGGCACTGCAGTTGCGCAACAGCTTGCCGAATCGGGATTTGATGTCTCCTTTATTTTAATTGATGTAACGGATCAAGAAAGCATTCGTCAAGCTGCAATGACTATCACAGAGACCGTTGGGCGATTAGATATACTAATTAATAATGCTGGTATTTATCTTGACGGGGATAACAACTTATTATCGATGGATCCAACAATTCTCGAGATCACAATGACAACGAATTTATACGGTGTTTATCATGTCATGCGTTCGTTTGTACCACTTATGGAAGAGCGAGGATATGGAACAATAATTAATGTCTCCTCGGAATATGGAACCATGAGTGCCATGTCATCTGAAGGTGCTGGTGCATACAAGATCTCCAAACTTGCCATGAATGCATTGACCCAATTGGCAGCAGCCGAAGTCAAAGGACATATAAAAATTTATGCAGCCGATCCAGGGTGGGTCAGCTCGGATATGGGAGGTTCGTCCGCTCCAAGAACTCCAAAACATGCTGCCGAGTTGATCCTCGGGTTGATAAAATTGGGGGCGGAACGACCACGCTGTGGGTTCTTCAGAGATGGTAAACTAATCAATTGGTGATGTAAGTAAGTCTGGGTGTTTGCTAATATGGAGGAGTAACAATGTGGAAGATTTGATTGAATTAGTGTTTTTCTTGTTATGAAAACAGAATTGAAGTCTAAAATCAATAAATCGTTGAACTAACGGGAAACCATAGTTCAAAAATACACAGAAGCAGCCAATCATAATGATCGGCTGCTTCTTTTTATTAGTTGAGGGAAATGATAATGCTGATAACCTAACATGTACTACTTTTATTACCCTTAGATAACAATGTAGATACTGTTTATACAAAAAATTAATGCAGCACAGAACAGACTGCATTACTCAAGTACATTAAAATCTGAAGGAATCCATCAATCGTTTACCGATTTCATAAGCAACTCGGCTCGTTACAGCATTGCCTGCCATTTTATATAATTGGGAATCGCTTATCCCATATCCTTTGAGTGTATAAAACCAATCGTCCGGAAAAGACTGCAGTCGAAAACATTCAAGAGGTGTCAGTTTGCGAATACGATAACCATCATAGATTCCATGTTTGTCCTGTGCTGTTAGCGTAAAAGATGGTTCCCCTGGCTCCTTAAATCGACGTCCGTTCTGCCTTTTCTCTTCGCGGTCAGGTGTTAATACAGCCATGGGTTCAATGACCCCTGTTCGAGCTTGATTGGCTCCTAATCCTTTGAAATAACTTGCATCTAAACAAGCTGCTTCTCCTGCTTCGTTGACACCTGTCTTTTGTGATACATTAACTAAAATTTTGTTACCTTCACCCTTATTCGTTGTAAGTGTCGGCGCTAGTCCGTTTGCTGCAATTACTTGGCCATTCATACCTCTTCTGCTTGGATTTACATTTCCAGCGATCATGACCCTAGAAGCTATTGTTTTAGAGTCTTTAGCAGGCTTGTTGTTTTCTCCTCTGAAAGGAAATATTTTTCGTCCACTTGATCCTCTAAGACTTGCGACACTGAAGACTCGTTCTCTGTTTTGTGGCACATAGGCCGAGCTGTTAAGCACATACCACTCCCCCACGTACCCCAACTCATCCAACGTTCCGATGATAGTCTCGAACGTTCTCCCTTTGTCATGACTGAGGAGTCCTATGACGTTTTCAAGGCATATAAATTCAGGTTTGAGAATAGATGCGAACCTGATGATCTCAAAGAATACTGTCCCTCTAATAGCGTCGTTAAATCCTTCACGCTTTCCAGCAATGGAGAAAGCCTGGCAAGGAAATCCCGCAACCAACATAAGCACTCCACATCCTTTCGTTTGGATCATGTAAGATTTTAAAACTCTCGGGAGTAGGTTGTTTTTTGGGAGATCCGCACGTTAGGCAGATTGTGTAATACTTTTTTTAGGATGAGCTTCATGCTGCGTGAATGTTAGGCATGTTTCGCATTTTGTATCACATTCCGCATATCCCACACATTTCATTCCAGCCTGCATAAGTCCAAATCCCATTCTAATGCCGGTATCTGATGTTCTCTCGTTAAGAACAAAACGTTGATACGCCCAAAAGGGATGAACGACCTCGTACGTCCTTCGGTTTACTTCATTCCATCTAAGTCGGTTTGCTTCCAACTCTTCTGTGTACACCACTGCGTATAAGCGTATAGCTGAAATTCCGCTTAGCTCCTGTTGGACTTGTTAAATCAATCAAATTGTAGGTTTAGCGGACGTGTTTCTCTGGCAAAAGATAGAGCGATAATAAATAGCGGTTCCACCACACTCTTCTTCCTGTTAGCTTAACATCAGCAGGCAAAAGAAAAAACCTCCCCGCAGCACCCTGCAGAGAGGTTCCCTCTAATAGAATATCTTCTCATCCCGCTTATCCTTAAGTATTTCCACCGCTTCCCGGAACCGCAGAGAGTGTATAATCTCCCGCTCCCGCAAATACTTCAAGCTATCCTGCAGATCCACATCATCCGTAAGATCAATTAGCCACTGATACGTCGCCCTAGCCTTCTCCTCCGCCGCTATGTCCTCATATAGATCCGCAATTGGATCACCTTTGGCCTGAATGTACGTAGCCGTAAAGGGTACGCCGCCTGCATTCTCATAAAACAAAGCGCTGTCATGAGCCACATAATGAGCACCTAGACCTGCAGCCTTAAGCTGTTCTGGCGTTGCATCTTTTGTCAGCTTGTAAATCATGGTCGCAATCATCTCAAGGTGTGCAAATTCGTTGGTACATAGTAATTAACAGTGATGATTTTCCTATACACAGTAAGGCTTTTCGATTTCGAATAATTTTGTTTAATATCGAAAAAATCTTCACCTCCACTAGTCAAAAAAATTATTTTCAACCAAAAAGCATCATCTTTCGCATAATTAGCAATAGCATTGAAGGTTTTAACAGCCTTCTTCGGTGGATCCAGTCGCTGCAAACCACTCACGCTTTAACGGCAGCCATTGTTGGAATGGAGCCTACCAGACACTACTGACTTAATCTATCCAAAGGGCTCTCAAATCGTCAGTTTGAAGTTGTTCTAGTCAATCCACATCTCGTGAAAAAGAATAATGAAAACCGCGACAATTCCCATCCAAGAGTGACAAAAAGGATGCTCTCGTCATTGCAGACATGGTCAAAAACGGCTACTACTCTTTCACCCGGCATTTGAATAACTACGTGTCTTTCTCTCAAACCGTGACTCTGTCGTAACGAGACTCGTTAGTGCGAAGAACCAAATTCACCGCTGGGTCGACGTTGTTTTTCCTGAGTTACGACAAGTTTTTAAAAACATCATGTGTATCGGTTCATTGGCGACACTTCGTCTTTTCCCAACGCCCGAAGAATTGTGTAAATTACAGCCTCAAGATATCTTACGGGGCTGGAAAACGCTTATGAAACGGCATTCTGGTGATCGAAAAGCTCGAGCTCTTATCTCATTGGCTAGCAGATCTGTGGGTTCTGAGCAAGCCACACATGCCTACAAGCTCCACTTGAAGCAGCTGCTCGATGAGTACGATCTTGCTTGCCTGCATTTACAAACGGTAGAAACGGAGATTATCGCCGTTCATTTTGTTCGTGCAAAATGCCTGTTGCCTGTTTGTCATCCCAAACCAGCGTAAATGGCTGCGGCGCTTCGTTTTCATTGAATAGGACTACAATAACCTGTTTGCCGGAAGAACTTAGAAACGCAACATTAGACACACTGGCTGCCGACCCGTAGCTGGATGCAATAATATGCGATCCCGGACAAACAAATCGACCGAAGTGCCCGTTAATTTAATTTCAGGTGTATAGTTTCTCCAGGAGGCTGAAAACAAGTTCTGTACGTTAATTGGTTGTCGTTGTTTTTTTAATTCAGAGCAACTTCATATTGAACTCAGGGATTATGTTCACTGGTTCAACCATTTGTTTATTATAGTAAGTCAATAAGGAACTAATATCATCTAGTCTAAGACTTCCTTACTTCCCCCTCAATATGAAGACTTATATACTATTCTTTTACAGCCCCAACAACAATTCCTTTAACAAAGAACCTTTGAAAAAATGGATAAATAAGAAGAATAGGTAGCATTCCAATAAAAATTTGCGCTGATTTGACCGTTCTTTGGGATATATTAGCCAAGTCCTCAGCTTTCACTGATATTTTACTGAAATCTTGCTGGACAATGACCGTTTGTAAATAAGTAGCAAGTGGATAGTTTTCTGGTTTGGTCATATATATTAATCCATCAAACCATGAATTCCAATGCCCAACCATAGTAAATAGTATGAGAGTTGCAAGCGACGGTAACGAAATAGGCAAGTATACACGTAGCAAGATCGTTATGTGATTGGCACCATCGATCAGCGAAGCTTCTTCTAGTTCCTTCGGTATAATTCGAAAGAAGTTCAACATCAGAATAATATTATAAACACCTACGATTCCGGGTAGAATTAACGCCCATATCGTATTAAACAAATGTAACTTCTGAACCAGGATGTATGTTGGCACTAAACCACCGCTAAATAGCATTGTAAACACTAGTGCCCAAGCGAATACGGTTCTACCTTTAAATACGTTGCTTTCTTTAGAGAGCGGATAAGCGGTTAAAATAGTAATAGCCATGCCGATGGCCGTGCCCAGAACTGTTCGTTTAATCGTAGTCCATATTGCATTGACAAATTGTTCGTTACCTATCGTCTTAACGTAGGCATCTACATTAAAATCTACCGGCCATAGGCCGACAATATTGGCATTTGCTGCGGCGCGTCCGCTAAAAGAAACTGCTAGAATATGGATCAATGGAATGATACACAATAATGCGACTAAAATTAAAAACACATTGTTTCCGATTGTAAATATAGAATATCCACGCTTTACCTTATTCATATCGTTGCCCCCTGCTAAAAGATCCGGTAATTCGCAAATTTATAAGCTAATCTGTACGAAATAATAATGAGAATCATAGCGACAATAGATTTGAATAATCCAACCGCTGTACCAAAGCTGTAATCACCATTAATGATAGACATGCGATATACATACGTATCGATAATATCGCCCTTGTCATATACTAACGGATTATACAAGTTAAATATCTGGTCGAACCCTGCATTTAGAACATTA
The DNA here is from genome assembly GCF_037976325.1 of Paenibacillus sp. FSL K6-3182. NCBI lineage: Bacteria > Bacillati > Bacillota > Bacilli > Caryophanales > Paenibacillaceae > Paenibacillus > Paenibacillus sp. FSL K6-3182. Next base: position 2,622,406 of record NZ_CP150265.1, on the reverse strand, counting down.
CCTAGCGCGAGGGTCCCCATTACAATGATGATAGGGAGTATGCCGGGGATTGTCACATGAACGGTCTGTTTCCAACGATTAGCCCCGTCCATGACAGAAGCTTCGTACAGTGTAGGACTAATACCTGCTAATGAGGCCAAAAATACAATTGTTGAAAACCCGAATTCTTTCCATACATCACTCACGATAACCGTAATCCGGAATGAAGTGCCATCTCCTAGGAAAAAGAATGGTTCAATTCCAAAAACACCTTCTATGAATCGGTTCAGGAGTCCCCCATTGGGAGATAAAATGTCTAGTAATACCCCCCCCAATAATACCCAGGAGAGAAAGTGCGGAAAATAAACCAAGGTTTGAACTGTTTTTTTAAGTTTCGTATTTCGAACTTCATTTAACAGGAGTGCGAACGTAACAGGAACAATTAATCCAAAGACTATCTTCAAACTTGCAATCACCAGCGTATTCCAGATGACCTGTTTAGATTCATCATATTGGAATATAGTATGAAAATGCTTAAACCCAACCCATGGTGATTCTATAAAACCCAACCAAGGTTTAAAGTCCTGAAAAGCCATGATAGCACCAGCCATCGGGAGATAGTAAAAAATGAAAGCACTTATTATTCCCGGTATGATCATCAGATAAAGCTGATAATTCCGCTTGTACAATGAACGATTTCCCATTTAAAAACTCCTTTTCTCTGTTTGTACAAACATTATAACAAGCGAGAAATAGATGTTTATAGGGCACAAATCTCATCTCAAATGGTAGGATTTTAATGACCTGAAGATTTTGTTTTTTGATCTCGGTATTCTTGAGGCGTTACTCCATAATGCCTCTTGAATATCTTAATCATATATTGAGGGTTCTGATAACCTAGCTGATCTGTAATCTCATAAACTTTATCATTGGTCCCTAGGAGCAGTTGTTTAGCACGTTCGAGCTTCAAGTGGATAATATGATCTGATATATTCTCGCCTGTTTCCGTTTTATATATCTTTGATAAATAAGCCGGATGCAGCGACATCTGATCCGCAATCAACCCTACTGTCAGCTCCTGCAGGGGTAATGCATGAATAATCCGGTGAACGGAAGCCACGATGGATTCGTTATTCTCCTGCGTTTTTTCCTCGAAATGCTTTCGAACTTGCTGAAAGACAATGGACGTCCATCTCTCCAAATCATATATTTGATTGAAACTACTTACATGATGGAAGCCTTGCTGTTCATTTCCAAACACTTCATAAAGGACTAAACCATTATTATGAAGCATATGGATAATCGCGCTCGAGATAGCTAGGGCAGCTTCATGTAAATGCTCTTTTGGAGAATTTTGTAATTGCTTAATTTCATTAAAAACTTGTTCTAGTTTTTCATCAATGAGATCCCATTTGCCCGCCTCAAGAAGCTGGGATAATAGGGGAGGCTCGTATAAGCCGTCTAATGCTTTCACCCAGGAGTTTTTTTTCACATCATATATGGTCATGAAGATTTCGTCCTGAACAGATGCATGTTGCCTCAGAAGAGCAATACACTTCTTATACAAAGGTCCGATTCCATTGGCAAACTCAACCCATTCACCCACGATCAAAGAGATATGACCTTTTAAATAAATCTGCACATTATGTTGAATCTCTATCGTTAGTTTCTCAAGTAAGGTGATCTTGGCAGGTCCAGAGATTCGAGGTGACTGGTCTTTCTCTTTCATTTGCACAAGGAACACCAGATTTTCATGAATATCTTTGCAATACCACATAAGTAACTCCGGTTTTATTAATTCTTCTACTATGTTTACTACGGCATATTCCAGAATGGTTCGATCTGAGTCTAGAAAGTTGCCGAATGGCTCTTCCAACCGAATGATGAACATAGAGCATTCGTGTAGCGGATCAAAGGACAATTTACAAAAACTCAGCTTCGCCAGAAGTTCTTCATGTGTATATTTCCTACCTCGGAGCATTTCTTTTAACAGACTTGCCCGAATTATTGGTAAGTTTTCTTTTATCTGACGCTGTAGGTGTTGGGTTGAAACGATCTTTTCGCCTTCTTCCTTAATAAGGGAAACCGCCTTTTGAACAGCTTGAATAAATTGATCGATCCGTATTGGCTTCATCAAATATTCGATCACCTTCAGTTCAATAGCTTTGATGGCATATTCGAATTCTGCATAGCCTGATAGCAGAATGCATCTAATCCTTGGCCATTTAATCGAAATTTCTTGTATTAATGCCAACCCATTTTTTGGGGGCATTCGAATATCTGTTATTACAATATCGATGGAGTGGTTTAAAAGTATATCGATGCCTTCATCTACAGAATAAGCCAAGTATAGATTGGATATTTCAAGCGCTTTCCAGTCTATAGTCTCTTCCAAGCTTTCAATTAGATGGATCTCATCATCAACTAGCAATACACTATACATAGCGATCAACTCCTCTATATACGCCATCAACCTCTAACTTACACGGATTCAGCACTTTTCCATTGTAAGATAACGGTTAATCCGCTTTCCTTATTGGTTCTCAGTAAAATACCGGAGTCTTCCCCGAACTTGTATCTCAGACGATTGTGAACGTTCCACAATCCACAACTTATATTGTCTAAATCCCTTGTTTGCAACTGCTTCAATAGTTGTCCAATTGCCTTCTCTTCCATTCCGACACCGTTATCCGTTACTTCTATTCGATAGTAATTCTCCTCTTTAATTCCCCTAATATGAATGGTGCCGTATCCCGCTTTTCCTTCAAGACCATGAATAAGAGCATTCTCGACAATAGGCTGAATACACAAACGAGGGATGACTTGGGACTGAAGAACTTCATCCATTTCGATCTCATAATAAATTCGACTAGCACGCATCGATTGAATCTCTAGATAATTTTCAACTAGATCCATCTCTTCCCTTACTGTTACCATTTGATTTTCCACACGTGTCATATAACGATAGTAATCGCCCAGATTATACGTCATTCTTTCCGCAGCATCCAATTGCTTCATACGTATCGCACTGTTGATATATTCCAGTGAATTATAAAGGAAATGAGGGTTGATCTGAGATTGAAGTTGCTTCATATTCGCATCTCTCGTCTGAATTTGTTCAACATATACCTTTTCGATTAATTCTTGAATTTGAACTGCCATTTCATTAAAACGAATATATAGATAACCGAACTCATTATTAGAGCCGGTTTGAATGCGTGTTGAAAAATCTCCCGATTTTAATTTCCCTACTGCGGAAACCAGTTTCCTTATCGGTATTTGAACGTAGCGATATAACATTAATAATGCAAAGATACTCGTGATAACAACGAATCCGATAGAAGCATAAAATAAATAACTGCTCCTCTCAATCGGCTTGAAGATAGTGTCCAGAGACACGTAATCAATGAGATACCAGTCTGTTTCCTGTAGCTTTACATAAAGAAATAAATAAGCTTTTCCGTCTATGTTCACTTGGCGATAGCCGGATTCACCAGTAGAGTTTTCATCAAATAAACGCAATACCGATGAGATCAAAGCCCCTTGGGCCGTTCGGTTCGGTATGATCTTCTTCTGATTCGTGTATAGAAATGGATCTCCATTGTTCGCCTTCTTAAAGCTATTCAACATTTCAACTATATTGCTTTCCTCAAAACTAACCGCGATTACAAGACCATTCGTATCGGGCAATACAAAATGCTTTATAAAACGTTTTTCTTTCATTTGCCCGTATTCCCATAGGTAAGGGGTCCAAGAAAAGGATAAATTCTTTTCTATATCCTTTAAATTGTATTGATGGGCATATCTCATCGTACTAATAATTTGTTTATTTGAAAAATATAGCGTGAAGTCATTACTCCAATTGCTGGCAGCTTTATTTATTAATAATCGCTCGCGTATTTCCTGATTGGTTATTAGAAATTCATATAAATCAGAATCGTCCATCAAAGAGAAGGTGTTGACCACCGAGTCCCGACTTATAATCGACACAGACTGATCTATTTGCTTCATCATTGTATCCATTTGAGTACGAAGGAACGATAATCGATTCAAATTTGATGTTTTTATTTCATGCTTGATCACAGTCAAGCTCATGTAATTTGAATATGCATATAAGAGGACAATCAGCGTAACCAACAGTGATATGCTCCATAACGTCTTCGTATAAATGCTTTTCTTTTTGAAAAACATATGCCATCAACCTACTTTCAGCCTTCTGATCCTTGACATTAGCTGAGTAAAAGACCTAATCAGATTGATACTGATTAGGTCTTGAAACCCTTCATACTATTTTTTTATAGATTTGTACCATTCATTCACTTCGTTCGTGATATCATCTCCACCGCCGGACTTCCATTCCTCTACGAATTTATCGAAGTCATCCAATGGGGATTTACCCAAAACAATTTTAGCGATTACCTCCTGCTCCATCTTATCCAGAAACTGTTTCTTGCTCTTCATTGTAGTTGTTGGGCTACCCGTGAACATATCCGCGATCCGATACTTATTCTGATCGGTCGTAATAGTCGCTGCTTCCCTATCAACGTTAACACTGGTTGCCAATTGTTTCTCAAAAACCGTTATTGGTTCAAGTCCATCGGACAATTTCTTCATTGTATCGTAGGCTTTGAATGGGATATCTGGAGCATTTCTCGTCAACGCATACTTCGAAGGATCCAGTTTACCTCCAGGAATATCCTTATCATCATAGCTAACGCTTCCGTCCGGCTTAATAACAAAGTCATATCCTTCATACCAACCATTCTTGAAGTACTTCTCATCCCCATACTGAAAACCATAAAGCGCATCTAGATAACGGAAGAACGCATCCATATGTTTGAAATTTTTGTTGAAGACAAAATATCCAACGGTTAAGCCTTCACCCGTACGTCCGATTTCACCATTAGGTCCTGAAACTATTGGGTATGGCTTTAATACTGCACTTGGTACATTCTTGAGGACATCTGGATTCGGCCAACCAACCATCCACGCTGGCCCGAAGATGATTCCTTCATTGCCGGCTGTAAACCTCTCAGCAGCTTTGCCTGAATCATTGATCATAAAATCTTTATCCACATAGCCTTTATCCGTCCATTCCTTTAACTTGCCAAGAGCGGCCTTCGTCTCCGGAACAATGGACCCATATTGCAATTTGCCTTCCGAATTCTCATACCATCTGAATGGCAATCCATGAGAACCTAAAGCGCCCCAGAGAAAGCTTGAATCAGCAATCCAAGATGCTATGCTACTTCCGATAGCAAGTGCAACCGTATCTTTCTTGTTATTCCCATCGGGATCTTTATTCACGAAGGCGTCCATTAATTGCTCAAGCTCCGCCAATGTCGTTGGTGCTTTCATCTGAAGCTTGTCAAGCCAATCTTGTCTGATCCACATGACGGGATCTGAACCGTTACCGCCAGAGAATACAGGAAGACCGTATCTTTTACCATCTTTCATAGCTGAATAAAACGATTCAGGAAATTGTTTATAAAGCGCTTTTAGCCGATCTGATGCAAACTGATCAATCGCTTCATCGATGGACAGGAATTTGCCAGAATCAACAAGATCCGTTAACAGTGTACCATTAACCATCATTACATCAGGAAGCTCTTCATTCGCGGAAAGTGACAATCTAATCTTCTGGGAAAATTGGTCGGATCCACCAGGAGTTGTCCATGGATGATTAATTATAATACCCAATTCATCTTTTGCCCATCTTGTGTGCACATTATCGTTAATCGTTTCCCCATCACGAAACTTGATTTCATTGCCAACTTCACGAACATAATTAATAGTAACAGGTGGATTAAATTTCCCATCTTTAAACTCAGACTTCTCTGCAGCTTGCTCGCTATTATTACTTGAACAACCGTATAACGGAATAGCCGTTAATGAAAAGAGAAGCATGAACAAGATCAAACGCTTGATTTTCTTAGATTGCATTGATGTAATCTCCCCCGTACTAATAAGATATTTTACAATCTCAATTTATCATTGTGTAGTATTTAGATGGAATGATAAAATTTTAAAATCTAATGGTACTAATTTGTAGGATAGTCACCTGTTTGAAGATGCCTGCGACACGTTTAGTTTGATTCATGAACGAATCCCTCCCAGAACACCAAATAAAAATGTACATTGATCGGCGTTTATATAGAGGTACTCTTACTCCAGATTTAAGGTTTCTTCCCCATTTTCCCATTTTATTACAAGGGTAACGGGAATATTGGATACCGCAGTGATCACCGGCTTCTCCTTCGAAGACGTTCGCTTCTCACAGCGGAGCTCCAGGAGACCGTCGTTTCCGAAGGGGTATCTGGAGATGCCATGGGCATCGAGAAGCCTTACATCCCATTCTAGGGTAGCACTGGGCACATCCGGCTTCAGGCCAAAGACATATTCGAAAAGGATAGCGATTGGCGAAAGCCCTGACCATCCGACGAAATCCGACTTGGCCGGGTTGCCGGGAGTCGCTTTCTCCGGAGAATAGTTTTCCCAGAGGGTTTCTGTGCTCTCATAAACCTTCAAGACATTGTCCAAATGCTTCATGGCAATCTCATGAGCCAAGGCGTCATACCCGTTTTCATGAAGGCCTTTCAGCACCATGTAGTTGGTCGGCGCCCAAACTCCGCCTCTCCAGTAGCCGCCGTCCTCTTCGTACTCAGGATGATCGGCGGAAAGCGTTGGAATCGGATGGGGACGTTTAAACTCGTTTTCGTTGCCCAAATGGGAGATGAACCTGTCCTTTTGATCCTCCGGGACGATATCGGCGAGCAAAGCCCAGTAAGACCCGATGGTCTTGACATGGTTCAGCTCCCCGCTTTTCCAGAGATCGTAGTAAAAAGCACTGTCGTGATCCCACAGATTACGGTTCACAAAATCCGTAAGTATAACGATCTCCTCCTCGAAATCCCGCATTTCCTGTCTTCTATCGATAACGTCGCTCATCTTCACGAGCAATTTAGCGCTTAGAATCTGCTGCAAGCAGGCATCCACCCAGACCATGTGCCCATGGGAAAAGGAATGATCGTATTTCTTTTCCAATCGGGGGGTGTTGTCCATGCCGCATCCCCAGCCAGATGACCAATAGCTTCCATCAGTCCAGGTTCTGAATTCCTTCAGCCATAAGTGATAAGCGGCCAATACCGGAAACACCTTTTCCAAGCGTTCCTTGTCCTTGTAATTCAAATAATATTCCCACTCCGTTAAAGGTAGTATGTTCGGTCCCGTGCTGACCACGTCAAAGCGGTGAAACCGGTCCTTGCCGTCTACCTCGTTGATCTCCCTGCAGATAAAACCGTCCCCGTGCTGCTTGGCATAAAGGTTGTTCAGGGTCTTTTGAAAATCAAAGGCATGCTTTCCATATCTTGCAAAGAGCAAGATAAAACAGGAATCCCACATGAACAGACAATCGTTAAAGGCGGTGTCAATGTAGTTCGTAACGAAACCGTTCTTCCTCGTCGGCTTTCTCAGGTTTTTAAAAGCCAGTTCCCATGCTTTCCAATAGCAAGAAATGGCATTTTCATAGCCTTCCCAAAACGGTCTCGGCAAATCCCCCTTCACATCTTCGAAAATCGGCAGATCTTCCTTTTCTGCCGCCATCTGCAAAAAGACATTTTCTTTTACGAACCGGTTATCCACATACATATCCAAATAGCTCATTACTTCAAACCTCCCGATTAATTAATTCTTTTTTTCTTCTTGAACATAAGTCCTTCCGTTTGCATAGTATAAGGATAATGTTAATTAACTGTAATATCTCGCATAAAAACATTTATATATAAAATTATTCTGTTAAATAGGAAAAATAAAAATAAAAAAGTACTGGTATACGAAGTTGTCGTTGGTGAGTTTTAACATACGAAGCACTGCTTGGGTAATATCCATCGCGATGATGAAAAGCGTTTCACCCTTAAAATCGAATTTGATGCAGGAAAATAACGGAATCGCCGATGTTTTCTGAACTACTTTCGCGCAAAGCAATAGTGCATCGAGAAGTTTATCCTTCTCAATCTGAAAAGCCGTTTTTCCCGTCGCGATTACCTCAAGTTGTTTCTCCTTCGTTGCTGTCATTCTAGTTTCCTCTCTGTTTTTTGGCACAAAAAAAGACCGACGGTACTTCCGCCGGTACAGCCACTTGCTATTCATGTAATGTCTTAAAGAACTGTTAGATTTTTGCGCGATATGGTTCCCCCCCCGAACTCATAAAGCAGAATTACGCGAGTCGTGCTCCTTTTGTTTCCATTCAATCCATTTTTCTCCAGGCACTTGGCGTGAAGCCTGTGTATTTCTTAAAGGTCTTGATAAAATAGCTGACATTATCGAAGCCGGTCTGGAGGGCAATGTCTAGAACGGATAAATCGGTATACTTCAACAGGTTGGCGGCCATCCGCGTCCGATGTCGGTTGACGTACGTCACCGGGGTTTCCCCCGATATCTGCTTGAAAATTTTATAAAAATGATCCACGCTGATCCCCGCTACTCCAGCAAGATCTTCTATCGAAATGTGGCTATAATAATGTTCCTGTATGTACGCAATGGATTTTTGAAACCGTTCAAGCTTTGCACTGGGTATGACTGCCTGCTCGTTATGGGCTAGAAATGCTTTGTTCGCAATGATTTCCGCTACGATGGAGAATAAGCAGGATTTGATTTTCCATTCGTAACCGAAGGGCTGTTGCCGGTACATCTCGACGATGCTAACCATTTCGGATATCACCTTCGCTTGCCAGCCGGATTCGTTTGGAATATAAGAGGGGAATTTATACTGTCCGCAAAGAAAGGGATCGAGATACTTGCTTTGACAGGCGTCTTGCTCATGACTGCTCAGCATATCCAGTTTGAAGATGATTCCGTACATTTGGCAATTCTCCTGATTCACGCAATAACCGCTATGGATCTCGTTTCCGTTGATTATGACAGCATCTCCCGTACGGACATGGATGAGATTGGTATCGATCTCCATCATGATACTTCCCTCGGTCACATAGATTAATTCATATTCGGAATGGTAATGACAGTACACAAGCCTGTCCGAATCATTCACCACATTCCGGGAGTCGTTGTAGGAGATCCGCACCGGAAAATCAGGCGTTTCCGTCGGCCCTTCGAAAACCAGTGCATTATTTTTTTTCATTTTTTCCTCTTTTAACAGAATAGTATTATTCATGTTCAATAGCATTGCATTAATGTTGTCTGAATATTCACAACTTTCTGTTTAATCAAAACTTGCACATAAAAAAATTCTTTACAATACATATGGTAGGTGACCCTGTCCATAATCCACTGAAAAGGATCATCTCATGGACAAGCATAAGCTATTTTCTTCGTTTGGTAAATGGGAAGCGCCAATATGTACGAGAACATTCACAGATCGAGCGTCTGAAACCCAGCAAGGTAAATACGCGAAGAAGCTAACAACAGCGGCATATTTAAAACTGTGTTTACATACGCAGCGCCAAGCGTATCCGCTGTGGTTGATAAAGCGATAAACCGCATTTTTCCCGGGGTAATTTGTGCCCCTTTGGCTTTCGAGCAGACGAAACCAATTCTTTTGCTGGAACAGCAGCACAAATATGATTCGGAACAACGACGCACAGATGAAGCCGATATCTTAAATTATAGACCTGTAAGTGAAATTTCAGTTTCAAGCTTTTTTATTCTTGAGAACTTGATATAGCTTTGCATTAGATACTCCGGTCTGCTCTGTTATTTCTTTTGTCGTATATCTCCGACTTTCATACAGAAGCAACGCCATTTCAACTTTGCTCTTATCCAACGGCGGTCTTCCTCCTTTTCTACCTCGAGCCCTAGCAGCTTGTAAGCTGGCCTGGGTTCATTCTCGAATTGTCTCTGCCTCCATTTCAGCTAAACCAGCCATAATAGCGAAAAAAAGCTTACCAGCTGGTGTGCTTGTATCTACTCCTAGGGTGATGATCCAGACTGACTCCTCTTTCTTTAAGGTCATGCGAAAGCTCGATTAACTGCTTTGTCGTCCGACCAAGTCGATCTAATTTCCAGATAAGGATCGAGAAAGCTTGAAATGTTTATCATTTGCCAACACCATCTTTACTAATCATTATGTCCCACTTGGAGCATTTGATATAGGGAATGAGTATCCGGTTATTGATAAGAAGATAGAACTGCAAGTTCCTGCATTTACTGATTCTGGTTCTAATCCTGTTATTAATGTGCACGGCATATTAAATCGTGCATCAGGTAAAGAACACGGTTTTACATAGATATTCAGAAACGGTATTATTGAGCAGGGTAGTGCCAACGTATTCATGATAGATGAAAGGAAAACCAATCCATCGGTGGAGTTGTTACTATCTTATACTGCCCAACAGCTAACTACTAATCTAGATAGGCATCTACGTAATTATAGAGTCATGGAAATGCAAGATCCTTTCTATTCAATTGTAAACTGATCGGAGTACGTGGAGTGCAAGCAGATTCGAGTTCCTACTCTTTTCGTTTATCGGAGTATGAAATAGATGATGATTTCATTCAATTGCCAGAGTTGTGGATAGATCCTGTTTCAAACGTAGACTCTACTGCTATACTAAGATCATTACTTCGTACACTATGGAATGCATTTAATTTAGAGGGTAAATAACTCAATAAAATATATTCATAGAGCAGCTGAAACAAAAAAAAGTTTCTGACTGCTTTTTTTATTTGAAAATATTTTATTTTTCCAGTCCATCCCACCGGATAAAGTTTTTAAATTATTAGTAAAGTTGATTGTATGGAACTGGGATCAACCTGTGACCGGAAAAATAACGAAAATGGATCCCAGAACGTAATCAGTTCACTTGGAGTATAGAGGAGAAGTAATAAAAGTTCATTTCTCCTTGATATAATGGAAGTGACAAACCCTCTCTAATAAGTCAGGGCTTCAAATAATTGTGTTCAACTACAGCACCTGTACATACAGGTATACATATGTACAGCTGTATGTACAGGTAAAGGTAGTTGTTGTAATTTCATAAAAAAAGTAGCGATTAATTCATAGAATTTTGCCCAGCTTGGTCACTCCGAACCCTCCATAACAACAATCATCAAGCCCATCTAGGTCGGCTCCATAATAACCAAGTGGGCCATTTATCGAATTTCCTATTGCAATAAAGTCAGATTAAAAACATCATTAAGTAAATATAACAAAAAACCTCCCCGCAGCACCCTGCAGAGAGGTTCACCTCTAATAAAATATCTTCTCATCCCGCTTTTCCTTAAGGATCTCCACCGCTTCACGAAACCGCAGTGAATGTATAATCTCCCGCTCCCGCAGAAACTTCAAACTATCCTGCAAATCCACGTCATCCGTCAAGTCAATCAGCCACTGATACGTCGCCCTAGCCTTCTCCTCCGCTGCTATGTCCTCATATAGATCCGCAATTGGATCGCCTTTCGCTTGAATATAGGTAGCCGTAAAGGGTACGCCGCCTGCATTCTCATAAAACAAGGCGCTGTCATGAGCCACATAATGAGCACCAAGTCCAGCAGCCTTTAACTGCTCAGGCGTAGCATCTTTTGTCAATTTATATATCATTGTAGCAATCATTTCCAAGTGGGCAAATTCTTCAGTGCCTATATCTGTTAGCAATCCAATGACTTTATCCGGAATCGTGTACCTCTGGTTTAAATACCGAAGCGCTGCTGCAAGCTCACCGTCAGCACCGCCATATTGCTCCATTAGAAACTTAGCCATCATTGGATCGCATTTGCTTACGCGAACGGGATATTGCAGTTTTTTCTCATAAACCCACATGTACGGTGCCTCCTCTAGTTTTCCTACTGGCTCTATCCACTATTTATACCTGCCATGGCCATGGCGTATCATTCCATGACCAAGGGTTCGTGGAGAAGCTTTGGCCAAAATGTTTTAAAGGCCCGTACTTCGATTCATACTGCTGTACAATAGGCAATCTTAGCTGTGCGAACTGATTGTATTGATGTATGGCATTTGAATCTGTAGGATGAGTATCCAAATATAAATTCAGCTCCACGAGTACAAAATCTACCGCCTGCAAATCATGCAGCAGCTTGTAATACTCTTCATCAAGTATGATTGCCACCGTTAATCACCTTCTTCCTGTCTGTCGTTTTTCGGATCATATGGGCTATACAAAATGGGCCAGAGTGTACCATATCTCAATGCTTCATGAGGTGAAAACTGAGGTAAATTGGGCGGTTGAAAGGTAATAAATAATTGAGGCGGCGTGCTGAAGCTTTTTACTTTTATAGGCGGGCAGGGATCTAAAGGGCTAATAAACGGCTTATAATAACGCACCTGATTATTCACGCAGATGTCTCCTCTCGGTATGCTCTTCAAAAAAGTATATGTATAAGGACTTGGTCATCATGACTAACCATTCATTGAATGACGCTGTACCGGTACAGTCTTTGCATTTCTACATTGTTCTCTAGCTCTTTCTCGTTTAGGATGTGATAAAGGCAATAAAATAAAGAAGCTCAAAACGATGTTTGAGCCATAGAGGTGAATCGTTATGGAACCGTTGACGAGAGAAGAAATAAAAGCTTATTTAAGCAGGCTCGGCATCTCAGAAATTCAGGAGCCGACCAAGGCATTTCTATTTGAGCTTCATAGAGCCCATGTAAGAGTTTTTTCTTGGCAAACCATTGATGTTTTTGCAGGTAAACCCGCAGGAATTCAACTCAATCAATCCGTCCCGCTCCTTATCCATGGCAGAAGCGGATATTGTTTTCATTTAAATGGCGCATTTAGCCAGCTTCTGCGTTCATTAGGCTACAAGGTTTCATTCCACCGGGCAGGTGTACAGCCACTAGGTGCCGAGCCTCGTATCAACTCGTTTCACCTTGGACTAACCGCTCACTTGTTGAACGAAAACAACGAAGAAGAACAATGGATTATTGATGTTGGATTAGGCGATATGCCTTTTGAGCCGCTGCCACTTCTTGTTGGAACGTATAACCAAAACCCTTTTATTTATAAAGTAACAGAATCTCTTGTTGTTCCAAAGGGATGGCGCTTAGAGCATGATCCATCTGCGTCATTTGTTGGCGTGGATTATGATGCTGCCGTTTTGGCGGATATGACAGAGTTTGAGCCCAAGCATGAGCATTACAGCCGCTCCGCAGAATCTCCATGGATCAATATGTTTTTAATTAGAAACAGACATGCTGGCGGAAGTAATGAAATCCGAGGCTGCATTTGGAATGAACGAGGAACTGACGGTGTGAGGCAGACGGAATTAGTGAGTCAATCCCAGTGGCTCGAGGTGTTGGGTGAGGTTTTTGAAGAGAAACTCGTCAACTACAGCCGTCAAGAGAGGGATGAACTATGGAAAAGAATACAGCTTGCTCATGAACAATGGAAAATAGCAAAAGCCTCATCATCATAACAAAAAAGGCTTTACTATCTCCTTATAGATGTCCTAATCAAATAAACCTCAGAGAAGTCTGAGGTTCATTTGACTATAAGAGGTATAAGAACTCCAACCGCTAAGCTTCCGCCGTACCGAATCTTTTGGCGTTTCTTGCGCGGGCACGCTCGATTTCGACATCTCGATCACGCGGCTCAGCTTGGGTAACTAGCGTGTCGAGCAATTTCTGGGCTGCCGCAGCCACCTCTTGTATCGCAACATTGAATGCTTCTTCATTGGCTTTCGATGGTGACTGATATCCCGATAGCTTTCGAACAAACTGGAGTGAAGCGGCAGCTACTTCCTCTTCTGTTGCCGGTGGATCGAAGTTAAATAACGTTTTAATATTTCGGCACATCACGCTCTTCCTTTCCACATTTTATTTTGCCTGACATCTCTAGTTGCAAGCAAATACAAGCCTTTTAACTTCGATAATAGCTTTTCTAAAGAAACATTTCAAGGGATAACAACTACCAAGCATTTGTCATAACTATCGGTTTTATCTCCCCGTCAGCAATAATCATTTTATCTATACAGAGCATACGATTACCCGCTTCAGGGTCACCAATAATACGGCGATGATAAACAATGAGCCATTCATCACTCTCAGGCAAATGAAGGAACCCATGATGTCCTGGCCCTTCCGCAATAGGCTCTTGTCGCTCAAGCACGATACCCTTATTCTCGAATGGACCCAATGGATTCTCACTCACGCCATACGCAACACAATAAGAACCGTTAACCCAGTCTCCTTGCGACCACATGAGGTAATAAAGTCCATCCTTCTTTATCATACAAGGTCCTTCAACATAACCATCAGGCGTAATGGAGAGAAAGGTTTCACCATTTTCAAGTGGAATGAACCCCGTCATGTCATCATTCATTTTCGCTACATTGCAATGACGCCAGCCGCCATAATATAAATAGATCGTTCCATCATCATCCTTGAACAAATGAGCATCAATCGGCTGAGCGGAATGAATGAATCGATCAATGAGCGGTTTTCCCAAATATCCTCTGAATGGTCCTTCAGGACGGTCTGATACGGCTATCTCTAAACCGCCGATTTCATCGTTGCTTTGAATATCGTTTGTTGCAAAAACCAAATAATATTTTCCTCGTTTCTGGGTAATCGTAGGTGCCCAAACCGCTCTCCACATCCATGGAAAGTCTGACATTTCAATAATGCTCTCATGCTTCTCCCAATGGATCAGATCGCTTGAGCTGAACGCATCCAAATTCAATTGCTTCGTATATTCCGTAATGGACCTGGTCGCATAAATCCAATGCTTGCCTTCATACGTTCTCGCTTCAGGATCAGCATACCAGCCTGGGACTATCGGATTATTAATACCTTTCATCGAAAAACAGCTCCTTGTTCGTGTTGTAGTACCGATATTGTAAAATATTGCAGACCCTATGTCTCTATCATAAATTCAACTTTCTTATCCACTTTTATGACATTAATCATTTTCATCATTTTAATAGCCGATTAGCTAAAAAGAAAAAAAGGGTCGTTCCAACAGTAGTAAAACTACTAACGGAACAACCCTTCCTATTCTTATAAATACGTTGCTTTGGTTATGGCGCAGCAACACGCAGCACGGAAATCTCATACTTCGATTCACCGACCGTGATAATGCTTTTCTCAGGTATATCAACCTGCTTACCGAGGTTAACTACAACCCGGTTCGTATAGTCTGCTTCATTTATTGCAGTATTGCTCGGTTGCTCCGTCTGAGAATCGGTAGCTGTCGGCAGTGAATCAGTTTCAGCCGGCGTTGGCGTCGGCTTATCGGATTCTTTGGCAGTCGAATCCGTTGTTTCCGTCGGCTGTGATGAGCTTTCAACTTGATTCCCTTCCGTGCTGCTATTCCCTGTATCCGCTTTGCAATCAGATTCAACTTCAAGTGTGGTGTACGCAACAGCTTCTGCATCCGGCGTTTCTACCGTCAATGAGCTAGGCTTAAACAGTCCGCAAGCTGCTGCTTCCTTAAATGCGAAGACGAGGGTGGTCGCAGCCTTCTTCCCCTCTGATGCAGCATTTTGCTCCACGTATACGATTGTATCCGGCTGGCTGATGCTCGGTTCAGGAGTCGTTTCAGGCAAAACAGCACCACCAGGCTTCACATCATCCTTGCCGCCGAAGGCAAACATAATGCCGGCTACGATTAGTACAATACCTATAGCCGATAACGATGTTATAAACGTCGATTTACGATTCCTGCGAAAAAATTTAGTCAGCGGTGAGGATAGCTCGCGCTCCGCCTGTTTATATACACCTTTAAGAATAGGACCCGCTTTGTCAAAATGCTGCTTCCAATTGGCTCGTTTCTTAAATGCATCCCGGTCATGTTTTGTGAAATAGCTGACTACTGCAGTTACATAGGCAGGAACAAAACCTCTTGAGCGCATGAAACTAGGATGTTTTTCTGCCCATCGGAAAAATAGATATACCGTATCTTTTTGAGACGCGTTTTGCTGCAAATAGTTGAGGAGCGTGGCATAATCCACTGATTCCATATCCGAACTGCGAAGAAACAATAGCACGAGACGCGGAAATTCGGCTAACTCCAGCTGATTGGCAAGCAATCGGCGACCAACGAGCTGCACCCGGTCGATCTCTGCTGGGGATAGATTATCGAATAAATCTACCGTTGGCTCCGGGAATGCGAAGCATTCGTAAAGCGCCTGCAGCTCAAGCGCTGCTGATTTCTGCCTCGGATCGTTCAGCTGTCCATTCCATTTTTTCAGCTGCTCCTTCGATTTGAGAAACTCGCCCAGCATGAGCTGATCCTTCGTCAATCTTTCCATATCAAGTTCAATTAACATTGCTCGATAAGCTGCAAGCTCGAGCTCCGTATAAAACTCTACCGCATCATGAGATGGCAGCTGTTTTCGCACGCCAAACTTGCCTTCACTTGCTAAGCTGCGCAATTGCTCAAGCGCTTTGCTCGTCGCTGGCAGCGAGTGGCGCTCCCGTTTCAGCTTCTCGATGAGCTGCTGGCGGACCAGCACAAAAAAGTCTTCATCACCGTACAGCTTAGGATGAGCATTGCCCCACTGCTCAATGAGCTGCAGAACACTTTTGGCTCCTGCAGCTGCTTTAAGCTTTTGCTCAAGGAATGGAATAAATAAGTTTGCACTTAGCTTCGCATCTACTAAGACTCTTGTGAAAAAAGCTATGCTAAAAGCAGGATTGCTTTCAACTGCCGCATAGAAGGAAGCCGCCGCGTCTTGCTCACTCTGTTTTCTTGCATTTAGCAATGCCAAAATGAAAAAGGAAACCAGCTTATTTTCGATATGTTTACCTTCAATTTGATAGTATTGTGTAAACACATCTACAATGAAGGTTTCCGGCACTACTCCTTGCCTAGCGCGGTCAAACTCATAATCAAATCGAGAAAGAAATAAATCATTCAAGCGCATCTTGGCATCCAATGCGCCGGATGGCTGCAAATAATCCATCAAGCTCCGCATTACCGCGCTTTTATGCGATTCATATAACTTTTCGTTGCCTTCCTCGATTTGGTAAACGACGCATAGCTCATGATAACTGGCTGCTGCGAGTTCGCGCTCCTCCCCCATGTCTGCCAGCATCAGCTCAGCGAATTGAAAGAAGCTATCCGTACGGTCAGGACGATCCAAGTTATCCCATGCAAAATCCAAAAATGGCTGATCTATACCGTCCAGATCAACATTCATCATTCGGTCGTTGCCGAAATCAAACGTAAAATCCTTCTCGATGCTGCGATCCCCATGGCGGAGGCTTCCTTGCTCTACGAACGTAAGATGAACCGATTTGCGGCTTACCGGTTCTTTCGCATAGGTGATGAAACCAAGCTGCTTGCGGAAGGCGTAGGGTAAACTCGCATATAGCACACCAAGCAGCTGTTTTGCCTTGTCCGGCAGCTGTTTGATTGGTACATCAAGCGAAACATAGATCTTTTTCTTACCTCCGACTGCTGCCATTACCGCAAAGAGCAGCTGTTTAAACGATTTTTCTGAAATGTTCAGCAAAGAAAGGATCGAACGAGCAGACGGCTTAATCGCTGCTGCACTCTGAATCGGAAGCTCTAGCAGCTCTGCTATTTCCGTACCGCTGTCAATATTATATTGATCTGCGAAAGCGGCTTGCAGCCAGTTCATATAATCACTTGCAGGCTTGCTGCTATGACCGCTTGGAATAATAAAGTTATGCGTAAAAAACGCGCTGCGCAGACCTGTGAAGTCGGCTGCCTGATAAACGCTTCTGCCAAGCAGCACATCGCCATTATCCAAATGAAGTAGGTGCATCGTCTCTGGATACGCGGAACCGTCCTTCTCACCGCGGGTAGCCAGCTCAGTCGGGGCATCATAAACACAAAACGGATGAAGCACTTTTTTGACAAATGATGCTTCCAAACCGCTTGATTTGGCGATCGTGTCATAACCTTCCGTGGATCTGAAAATGCCGCGTCTTTCCCGTGCATACATCTGCTGCTGAATCATCCTGCTGGGCGTAGAATCGCGCACTATTCTCTTCTCCCCTCAATGAAGTTCAGCTTATAAAGCAGCCAAATGAAGGGCTCGTCTACCCGAATGGGACTGACGACGGTTTGCAGCTTCTGATCGACGGGATTGCTGCCGAGTGCGGAAACCGCATAATAAGCCGTATCCTTAAAATAAACATCCATCGTACCTTTAAAGGGACGATCAACCTTCTCGATGAAACGGCGGATTTCTCCATCAATATTCTCAAACTCAGTCAGGTTAAAATAATTGCGATGCACCATGTTGTTGAAAATATTGCTGTTCGATTTAATATATTCACCATCTTCATCCTTTAGGGAATGAAGCATATCGCTCTTCGTTAAAACGACAGCGGTCGGAATATCCGTTTTGTTGTTTTCCTGATAAGCAATAAAGTCGCCAAACATCGTCAGAACAACGTCGCGCGGCTCGTCGTATTGGGAAACCCATTCACCGGGCTTATCGCCCAGATTCATTCTAATTTTCTCGCGAATGGAGCGAATTTGCAGCGGATCTACCATCAGCAAAATGCCTGCTGAATTTTTGATATGCTGACCATGCAAACCAAGATAATCCTGCTCTACCATGCCCTCGCCAGCGACATCAAAAAATACGAGAGTGAGCGGTGGCTTCGATTCATCTTTAAAAACAAATTGAAAAATAAAAGGCTCCTGCATCTTTTCCTTTTGGGTAGACGCAAGCAGATCGCCGCGCTCAAACAGCGGCTCCTCGTAATAGGTTCGGAATTTCCGGCTAATTTCAGCGTTAAGCGGCATGCAGGCTGCATTAAAATGATCCGCTGTCGTGTTCTGCAGCGTATGTATCAACGCGGTCATATACACCGACTTGCCTACTTGTGAAGCGCCAATGATAGAAATAATATTGCTCGGCACCTTGCCTGCCGTTACTGGAATTTCGTTGTGGCATTTTGGACAAAGTCTTCTGCGTGTCAGCTCGCCATAGCGGTCATTAATTCCAATTAATACATGGTCTGAGTAAATCCGATGCTCTTCAGGCACGTCGTTTGGATAGAGAACCGCTTCCATATCATGTACAGAATCAAGGCCAAAACGCTCACGATACTTATTCAGCTCATCATCTTCTCCAAGCGCATAATCCTCATCATCCTCACGGGAATGTGAAGCGCGGAATACAACCTCATCCGGTGTAAATTTACTAAAACAATAGGGGCAAACAATATCATAAAACAAAGGCCTTTGCTTTGCTTCCGGCTTTTTCTTGAAAAGATCGAAAATACCCATGCGATCTTCCTCCTTTATACTGAAATCAATTCGTACATCTGTCCAGACGTTCGGCCATCAGTGAAAAACAATCGTATAAAATCCTGTTTGCCAACCTCAATGGCAGGCAAAACGGTTTTTCCAGCTGCGAAAGGCGCAACGAACGGATACAGCATGCCGTCTTCTTTATTCGCGGGATAGCTGCCCTGCTTTTTCACATAACAAAGTACGTCTTTCCCAATCGGTACCTCTGTTGAAACTTGAATTTGAATCGTTTTGAACTTTCTGAACAAACCGCTCTTATTTGTAATCGAATAATGAATCTTAGCTCGGCCAGCACTTATTTCTATGCTGTTCTCATGATTGGGCTGAAGGATGAGCTGCGGACCGCCACTCCCTTCCAGTGCGGCATATACCGTAAAGACCAAACGTCCGATGCCCTCTAATCGGCTATGATAGCCATTATTCGCTTTATATTCTGCCTTCGTGTATAACTTGACAGTTCCTATATCCACAGGGCTTTCCGCCGCCTGCTCAGCCGGTGTTTTCCCAATGTAAACCGCTTCTATACCGCCCGGCCAAATCCAGCGCAGCGTGCAGCGGTCCTCCTCCAACACGCGAGTTAAACCGCTGATAATCGGAGAACCATCCTCTGCATCGATAAACCGCATTTTATATCCGCCTCCCGCATCGTTTAAAATCCATGACTGCGGCTGTCCTTCGTCCGTTCGCCTAACGCCTTTGTGGACTGATCTCTATTGCTGTTTTTTCTGCCGCCATCATAACGGTTTGTACTGTTATTATCCCTTATCGGAACAACAAGTGTGAAAATGCTAATAATGGCTGCCAGTACAAGAACAGCGAATAGACGTGATAAACCGTCAGAGAGCATATCCCCGGACAAACCGGAGTCCAAAATGAAGCCAGCCAGCAAACCGCCTACAATACCGCCCGCCCCAAAGCTTAATGCCAAAAACCGATTGTCGAAAAACAATCCTAGCGACATTCCTAAAGCTGCACCGATAATGGCTAAGGATAAAATACGAAGCAGTGTATACAGCGTGCTGTCCGCAAGCGATCCCGTTCTTTCAGTTAGAAGCGTCCGATTATCGATTGTATTGTAAATATTTTGGAATACGAGCGCCAGCCCGTTCGCTTCCGACACATCGTAATAGCTTCCATTGGTGGAATCAGCTATTTGCTGCAGCAAGGCAGAGCCTTTGGAATCTGCAACGCTAAGGCCTACCGTATTAATGACAATTTGCTGCTCTTGGAACTGTGCAATTTGCTTATTGATATCGGATTCGCTGAAACCGTCCGACAACAGAATAACCATTGTCCCGCGCCCAGCCTTTTCCTTATCCTTAATCGTCTTCATTGCTTCGCCAAGCGCTAGACTAAAGTTTGTACCGCCATCCGTCGGCTCAAGTGAGTCGATTGCGGCATTTACTTTATCTTTCTCTTCCTGTGTGCTTACTTTAACAAACGGCTGAATCAATTGTGCGGTATTGTGAAATGCAACCACCGCCACACGCTTATCGCTTTCCATGTTTTGAATCAATTGCTTCGCAGCCGAATAACGCTCGTTATCAGGATCGGTCTCCAGCATGCTTCCTGAATTATCGATAACAAGCACAATATCCTTTACCTGCTTCGCACCGCCAAAATGTGCGCCGTAAATAAATTGCAGCAATCCGCCGACTGCAAACAGCAGAACTAACGTTGCTGGTACGAGCAGCTGCCACGATAATCCGGTATAACGCTGACGCCACGAAGTTCCGTTCAAACGAGGAGAAATCATTTCAGCAATCAGGCAGGCCAGTCCAATGCATAAAGCAAGAACGCCAAAGTATAGCCCAACGACGGCAAAGCGCGGCCAGATTTCTGACAGCGCCCCCAGTATGATTTCCCCGATGACGAATCCTACTGCGCCTCCTATCAAGCTGAACAGTAAGAGAAGCCCATTTATTTTTCGTTGCATAATAACAGCACCCTTTCTACTTGCTAGTGGACCGCAGCATTGTTGATGTATATCGGTCAGCGAAGATCAGGCAGCAGAGCAGGATCAAGCGTGTGAAATTCGTACCCATTTTGCAAATAGGTCTCATAATACACTTTGCCGTTTCGATAATACATCAAATCTTCTAAATGAAAGCCGCCCATAATATTCAACTTTTCTACACCGCTGCTGCGCTTCTCATGTACACACCCCAGCTTGTAAATGCGTGAAGATTCGTCAACGCCAAGTGCATATCGGATAAATTCACTCTCGCGATCTCCGAACAGATACTTTTCCTCATAACGATGCTCATGTGTATAGTCGAGAAGACGAATATGAACGACCGCATGCTCTTCCAGTGTCCGGTATAATCGGTGAAACAGCTCGTCCCTCGATAAAGCTTTACGATTGCTGTATGCAACGGATACATTGGCACGCAGCAGCAGCTCCTCCTCGAAAGTCTGTGCAAAAGGCTCTGCTGTCAAAATGTACTTTCGGCAAATCTCCATTAATCGCTCCAGAAACGCGGAATCTCCCTGCTGCAGAAGCTCGGTCATATTGCCGAGAAATGGTTCCTCAAAAAATATGGATGCGCCGCGTTTCTCTTCAATATCCTTCATGACAGCTGCAGTGACTCGCTCATAATACTCGAAGATGTTCTGCCCGATATAATCATCCGCTGAACGGATACTGTGCTGAGCCGCCGCATTTAGCGTTTCCTCTAGCAGCGCCATCTGTTCTACGCGAATTCGGTATTTCTCATGAAGACGCTCCAGCTCAGCAGCAAATTTTCGGTACAACGCAAGCTCAGTCTCAAGTCGTAAAAGCTGCCATTCCAGCCGGTACACCGCATCAAAAAAAGCGCGTATAAAGGATCGAACATTTTGCTTGTCCATAAATGGAAGACGCTGAAATTTCAAATCATCCACACGTTGTTCGCGGATTCGACCCAGCTCATCCTGAGCGATATCAATCTCTCTGACCAAATCGCGCATTCGAGCGCGAACAGCTGTCATGACGCTGTCTGTCTCGTTTTTCTCGTCTGTCCACTTGGCGACCTGGAAAAAGCTATACAATGGCTGATCTTTCATATTACGGTTTACAGTGGCTCGCAGCTCATCTGAAGCCTTCACATAACCTAAGTTCACCTCAGCTGAACTAGTGAAATGCTTACGGAAGAAGATGGTGCAGCCATCCCCGAACAAGGCTTCCTCTGCCTCGCGCAGCGACATGCGCCGCAGTTGATCATAACGAATGTTGTTCGTCAGAAGACCAGACATATCGATGAGACTGTCCTCGCTTGGTACGAGATCGAGCATTCTAGTGTCCATCGCAGCTGAATCCAGCCCAAAGAAGGACAGCTTTTCCTTGCTGCCCTGCAGGTCAGCAATTTCCAGCCGCTCTTTTATTTGTTTAAAGAAATGATAAAGGACGGTTAACGCAATCGAATGATTCGGTCGTTTCACCTTGGACAACCCCGCTGATACGAACCCCTGTCTTCCGGATTCCGTCATAAGACTGTTTTTGAAAGAAGAGTTGTTGTAGCTTACGTCACTCGATTGTACCTGTGTTTCCTTTCTCCTCCTGTTTTTCAACAGCAGAATATTGCAAATGATTTCATAGTTATCCTGCATCCCGTTAAGCGTTGTAATTCCCCGCTCATTGCGATCAGATAATACATAAACAAGATCAAATAATGGCGATGCCTTGTGGGTGACCGGAATAGATAATCCATCACCCGTCACCTGAAGCCTCGCCGAAAAAGAATAATCTGGCCGCTGCATTCCATCCAGCTCGCGCAGGAAGCTGATACCCGCTGCGCTTGCCAAACCAAACGTCTCTGATTGCTCACGTTCATTAATTAAAGCGTACAAATCCATTTGAACGGATTTGAACAGCTGCAAAAAAATCGATTGAGCAAGCAGCGATATTTCTGGAACAAGCACGTTTAATGGATCATCAACCCTTGTAATGACAGCAAGATGAAGGCGATCGAAAGATGCGTACAATCGGCCGTAATCAGCAATTGTATCGCTAACCTGACGCAGCGCACGGTTGAGATCCGCTAGATGACGCCCTTCCTTATGGAATGCGGTGCCTATATCTTTGCGTTTGGTGCGATTATCCGTTTTGCCATCTACAACATCCGTAAGCGCTACCCTCGTCACCTTCGGGACAGATCGATTAAGATTTGCCCCATGGTATGACGATAATTTATAACCTGCACTTCCAGAGGCAGCATTTGCTTCACTCGACGAGACATGGAAATAAATAACGCCGGCATTGTTGTCCCATTTCAGTTCATTGGATTGAATCATAGGTTCAATCGCATGTCCTGCCTCATCTCCGATGTATAGAAATACGGTTGGATAGTGAATGCTGCTTTGATCATCCTCAAGGCCGCTTAGCTTCTGCTCAGCAGCCGAATAGTCGCTTGCATATAGATCCAACAATTCTCTCATCATTATTTCAACTTTCTACGAATTTCGTTAAGTTTAGTAGACATTTCCCGGTAGAACCGGTGCATTTCCTCTCCATTTGCCAGCTCAACCTTCTCGTATTCGAGACGCTCACGTGCATCAAGAAATGTACCGAACAGCTCCTCAAGCTTAGCTAACAGCTTTGAAGTATCCTCCGTTGCAGTCAGCTCCGTTACTCTGCGCTCTGCTTTGCGTCTAAGAACGCTGCGGTTTTTCTCATCCAGCTGTCGGAAGCTCTCAAACACCTCAAACTCAACATAGCTGCTGCTTTTCATTAAATTAGCGAAAGGCGGCCATGCATCTTCCTCTGGCTCGCGATCATAAACATACAGGGCACCTTTCTTGCAAATGGTCTCTGTGTATAGCGCCTCAATAAACTGATCCAGCAACTTCTCATCATCTTGATGCTGCATAAGCAGCTGCTCAAGCTCGACTAATTTTACAGAAATGGATTCATACTTCGCCAATTCCTCACGAACCCGTCTTAGCTGCTCCGGCGAACGAATGAGATTTTCTTGTGCAAGCTCCTCTGTAAAGCTGCCGAAAATATCCTTTGTCGATTCAAGCTCCAGCCCCTCGGATAAAAGGCGCTTCAGCTCATTTACTGCTCGCTTTACTTCACCTAAATTCGGCTTCGCGCCATCAAGCTGCATATTGAACGGTTTTAACGCATCCGATAATTGGAACGGCTTCGTGAAGCGAACGGAGTAACGGCTGCTCGTGTTATTGTCTATGCCCTTCTCTTCAATAATACGGAAGCTCTCGGCTTTGACAAACTCAGCGCGAACCCTCGCATTATAGCTTCTCACACGTGGGTTGACGTACGTGTCGCCCCATGATTTCTCTGGAATCGGCGAAGGCAAATAGGTCCAATTGACACGATCAGTCTGCACCAAATGACGGCCGATGCCTTCCTTATCAAGAATCGTGCGTTCATAGCTTTCTTCATATACCTTCAGCGGCGTATAAACAAACAAAGGCACACCATTTCTCGTATTCAGCCAGAAAATTCGGTTTTTCACTTCACTTTCCTTTATCGTAAAGTGGGATTTGCCTATCGAGTTATTTTGATAGTTCCGAATCCCTCTCAATATGCTCGGCGCCTGCACAGGCACGGACACAAATCCCCATGAAGGGACATGCAAATTGCCTGAGCTGTTGCTGAGATGGAATACAGGCACAGCTTCCTCATCTAGCTTGCTAGCGATATGACGCTCAACAAACTTCTCAATCGATTCATCGTTCCCGTATTTCATAACTAGGAATTCTTCCATCGATTTCGTAATCAGATCGCCGAATTTATTCGTCAAAAACTCTGAAATCGAGCTGACGATATCAATTTCCTGCTCTTTTACCCAAAGATTCGAATGGTCTAGAAGCTCCTGCGTAAAGTCGCGGATCAGATCATCGCCGTCCTTCTTATCCATTAAACGGCTGATAACGTCGGAGATGTCTGGTACGCCTACGATATTCCAATAGTATGTTTTGTTTCCTTTATGATCCGCTTGTTCCTCGCCGCTTGTTAGAATTTCACCATTTTTGGCAAAGATCGAATTAAGCACATTCAAAATTTCAGTAAATACGTTATAAATGCGGTTATTCTCGTTGTTAAGCAGCTGGTGGAGATCCTCATAAAATTCGATCAATTGCTCAATTCGCTCAACGTCAGCAAGCAGCCAGTACTCATTTATTTTTGCTTCGATATAGTTGTTTTTCTTCTTATCCTTGGATACGAACGCACTCTTCGCATCGCCCATACGCTCATTGGCTTGCTCTCTAGCTGCTTCGATCTCTTTAGGGAGTCGTGACAGCCCTTCACGTAGCGTCTCAATATAAGAGAGCAGCATCTTCAGCAAGCAGAAGCCTTTCTCAGTATGCAGGAGACGGGATACATAAAATGGCCCTTGCTCTGGATGGAGAAATGTACGACGAATTTGATCGGTAAATTGCCCAACAATTTCGCCTGGCAGCTGTTTTTTGGCCTTAATATATTCCTCGCGTGCACGAGCCAAAAAGTTTTGCTCCAGCTCCGTATCCATGTTTACGGCTTGCATTTTC
Source organism: Paenibacillus sp. FSL K6-3182 (assembly GCF_037976325.1). NCBI lineage: Bacteria > Bacillati > Bacillota > Bacilli > Caryophanales > Paenibacillaceae > Paenibacillus > Paenibacillus sp. FSL K6-3182. Next base: position 2,596,728 of record NZ_CP150265.1, on the reverse strand, counting down.
ACCACGTTATTGTAGCTGAGTCGCTCACTGTTCTCGAAGCCTGGCAGCGGTTCAGGTACGCGTGAGTCAAAGGTTTTCATCATCGTTTCGAGATCAATGCCAAGCTTGCGGGCAAATTTCTCTACATCGTCCTGACTCGGCGCCTTCTCAAACATTTTGTCCATTTTGTTGAAAAGCCGGTAAGCCAAATAAGTCGTCATTTCCTCGATCGGCAGTACCGCCGAAGAAGCTCCGATAATGTTGTAATCGTAGTTAGCCGGGTACATTTTGTTCATTTGAGCAATATTGGTCCGAATGTTGCTAATATAATCATGAATAGCGAATTCCTCGCCGGATTGTTTTTCCTCGCTGGAAATAAAGTTCGTAATATTCTCTGCCGTTACATTCATGCAATAATCATAAGCATTTTCAAGCAGCTTGCCCTCAGCATTTGTAGCCGAGATGAGATGGCATAAATTAAATGGTGGGAGCGGCGAATTAACGTTTAAAATATTGCCATATTGCTGCGTAAACCTCTCGCCGCGGCTGTCCACATTCATCCAATAGTCCAGTTCCTTCAGTGCAGCATAGCCATTTTTCTTAATGTACTCACGTGTATGGTCGCTCAAGCTTTTGCTTGCAAGGTTAATATCCGGCGTAAACAAATAACCAAGCGTATTAACGCGGTCAATGCCGGCTGATCCGTGATCACGCTCTATAATTCCTCGAACGATATAAGAGATATCGAGGAAGCAGCCGCTTCCTGTTCCGCCAGACAAGCCGGTTAGCAGAAACACCATCAGCTTTTTGTTCGTCCCGACGGATAACGTCTTAATTTTTTTGTCGATGCTCTGCACCACTTGATTGATCTTCGTAAACAGCAGAAGCCGACCTGCTTGTCGAACGCCAGCTGCACCATTCATGCCATCAGTTATACTTAGCTCTGGCGACAGCCAGTCCGTGATGTACGGCTCCAAAATGCTGCGATTTTGCAGCAGTCCTCCAACCTCTGCATTAGATAGCAGCACAAATTCATTAATAGGATCAAGACCGATCCCTTTATACTTTTTATTGCGGTCCTGTTCATTCGTTTCAAAAGCAAGAAATTCCACATTATCAGGCTTCTCGCGTTTTCTTTTGGAAACGGGATCCTCAGGAAGCTTAAAGCGGCGATTGATCTGGTATTTCAGGCGCAGAAGCGCATCAATACCGGTACCGCCAAGTCCAATGATCAGAATGGGATTATCTATGGTGTCTACCCGAATTTTCTCGCTGACAATACCTCCGCCAAGCGAAACGTCAAGCTGCTGTATGTGTTCTCTTACGATCGGTTTCATTTTTCATTACCTCCAGGGCTCTATTTATACGAGATATTCAATGAATATCGTTTTGTCTATTTGTTTCAATGAAACCGTAATACGGTCTCCGCTTTTCATTTCCAATGCACGCGTCGCATCCACTGCTCGTCCCGATTTCTCAATTGTGCAGGAGGAACCATTTTGCAGAACGATACGATCATTGCTTCCCGGCTTGAAAATGACCTTGTCGGTTTCCTTCAGCTCAGGCGCTAGCTGCAACAGCTGGTGAAGCTGCAACTTGCCTTTGAAGGCTGTCAGCTTCTTGTACTGCGGCGACGTTTTGTCACCTGTATTCTCATCTCGAATTTCAATGACGAGTTGCCCAACAAACCCACGGTTCGCTTGTTTCAGCACTCTTAATATAAAGTAAGCTGCTGCAAGCAATGCCGCTAGACCTATAACGCCAATTACAACAGGTACAACCGGGAACGGCTTCTCTTCTTTATCTGCCTCCGGCTTTGGCGTCTGCCCCGTTGTTCCCGCCTTTGCCGAAATCTTAACCGCATCGGTCTCTCGGAAAAAGCTTTTCTCTTTGGCCTTCACTATAATCTCATAGTCATGCTTCTCAGGTATTTTGTAGGAGCCTGCAAAATGGTCGCCCGCATTCTCCATCGGTATTTCCTCGGTTTTGCCCGTGTCTAAGTCTTTAACGAGTAAAACCGCGCTCATGTTGCTGTACTGGGAGGTGTCTTCCAGTTTTTTTCCGCCGCTTACGAGATAAGAATTGATCGTCACCTTGTCGCCCTTGGAATAGGTCGCTTTGGCTAGTGGATCCATAGCAAGACTTAAGTCATAGTTGAAAATAAGATTAATGTCGATTTTATCGCGATTCACGCCTTTGATTTGAAGCTTCCAATCGCCTTCCGACGGCTTTAACAGCTTCAGCAAGGAATAGCTCTTCGAGCTCGATAGCAAGACGCCATTCGAAGGAATAGGAATAGCGTTGCCAGATGGATCTACGAGCTTCGCCTCAACCGGCTTGCTCGACATAATCGAAATATTTGCTTCTAGTACATTCGAGTTGGGAACTGAAATTTTCACATCCTGATAGCTGCCGTTTGCCGTCAAAGAATCAACCGGTACGACGTTCAGCTCAAGATGGCTGGCAAAAATTTCGCTCAAAATTCGCGGCAAATCGTCAGCCGAATCGGTCGCGAATGATTTCCCGCCGGTTATTTCCGATAGCTTAGCAAGCGCAGATTCATTTAGTTTTCCATTTGCATTTAGGCCAATCGTATAAATCGGAACGCCTTTATCATTCGCTTCTTTAAGCGCCTTGTCCATGTCCGCGTCGGACTGCGCCTGCGTTCTGCCGGATGCCTTATTAAAATCGTTATTGCCGTCAGCTAGCAAAATAATCATCGGCTCGTGATCTTGGTCGGCACCATCCTCCAAAATCTGTACCGCTTCCTTTACTCCGACAGAAACATCGGTATAGGCTCCGCGGTTTAACTGATCGATGAAGCCCTTCAGCTTATCTTTATCTGCAGCAGACTGAATTTCCAGCAGCGCCTTCTCACGTTGAATTTCATCGGTATAAGCCACAATGCCAACACGGTCGCCTTGTGTCGGCAGCATATCAATGAACATCTTCATTGCTTCATTTCCAATTTTCCCTGGATCGCTTGTGCTCATTGAATTGCTGACATCCAGCACAAGTACTGCATCGATTTGCGAGTCGCCTTGCGCTGCATGCACGGTTTGTAAGCTGCTGAACGGCAGCAGCAAAATAGCAGAAACCATAATTAGCTGACATGATAAACGTTTTAATCTATTCATTTTGCTGTACTCCTTTGTAATGGGACAAACGGTTCTTCTTCGCTAGTCCAATAGTCACTGTTAGTCACTGCTACTAGTATGATGATATACTACAAAATAAGTATACCTGATAGATTTTGTTAAATCACTTTTATTGTAAGAAAGGAATAGGATATGGTTACCTACGTTTGTCTTGGACTATTGTTTCTTTTTGTCATCATCAAAGCAATGAGCTATCGCGCACAGCGGAGACGGGCGCCTTCTCCAGAACAGCTGAGCAAGCTTGTCCTTTCCATACTAAAAAGCAGCGGGCAGCGTGATCGCGAATGATGAAGAAGCTGCCGGTACTACTTAACCCTTATATTAAAACACGCTATCCTTATAATAAACTTAAAATTTGCCGGAGATGCAACCACTTTACAGTACTAGGTGATGCGCAGTGCCCCGTGTGCGGCAAATTTGCCCTAAAAAATGTTGAAGCTCAGGCAGCCTATAAGCTTAAGCTTAAGATGTGGAAAGAGCGGTTTTTTGCATTGTTTATTATTATTGTCGGATTTGCAATGAGCGAATCAGCAATGCATTCCACTTTGATTGTTGCCGGAGGAATGCTGCTAGTCGCTCTATTATGGACGTTGCAGAAGCGGTCGACCCCTGCACTTTTGCTCCTGCAGCTGCAAAAAATATTTCAAAAAGAGGCATATACTCTCTCTGCAGGTCTAGTAAATGACCGAGAAACAGCTATTCAAGTGTTCCATAGCGGCGATAAACCGCTTGCGTATGAAATGCTGCGTGAAATTGGCGCGCTTGTCCATACTGACCAGCTTCGACTGGAGCAAATTTTGCTGCTGCAATCCTTTGTTTTGCGCAAGGATATGGATCTGATGCTGGACCCCTTGTTAATGGATCATTTTAATCCCGATCTCGTTGAATATATTGGCGAGCTTGCCAAAATCAGAAGAGATTTGCTGAAAGAAAATACATTCCGTTATGTTTTGCTTCACGAGGCGCAGATTTTGAAAATGGAGCATGGCGAGAGCATTCTCGTTGGTGTTGCCGGTGCGGCAGTTAGGATGAAACGATACATCACACTCTATCCCTATTTGCTGATGCGCTATGCACGAAAGCTTCCTAAAGACCGTTTCTTGCGGCTTTATCAAATGCTTCACAGCAGTCCGCACGCAGGCGCCAGCCCTTTATATCAAGAAGTAATGGAAATCTATAATGAACGTTACAAATGGGACGAGGATTTCAAGCGTACGAGCAAAGAAACAGACCTGTAAGCAGATCGAAACTAAATGAGCAAATTAGAGAAATAATGAATAAAGGCAAACAGTCACTTTAACAAAAGTGATCGTTTGCCTTTTTTATGTGAATGAATGATTAGAGTCTTTAGGCAAAAATCAAAGCTTGTTCTCAGCTATGCTCGGACACTGTTTTCTTTAAAGGAATAACCATACTCCAAGTGTTCCCTTCGAAATCCCAAGGCTGAGTCCCGTTTCCGGTTGCCAGAAATAAATGGGTTGGCTTGCCATCATGGAACAACAAATTAGGACGCTCGATGTTCGCTTGAACCGTCCTTGTGCCATCATCCCACAGGACATCTCTTGTATACGCCTTAGAATCATTTGAAATATCCCAGTGCAAGCAATCGGTGCTTGTTGCGTAGATGCCCGCTCCCCAATCGCCAGTGACACCGCCCGAATCATTTTTAAAATCATCTTTAATTAAAATATGAAATTTCCCATCCTCCCACCACAGAAACGGGTCTTCGACGTGGAAGTCTGGATTGTCAAACTGAAAAATCGGTTCCTCCTGCAAACGGGTATACGGACCTTCAGGGCGAGGAGCACGGGCAACGCCTAATTGCAAGGTAGAGCCCGCATATTCTCTCGACTTATAAATCATATACGTCGTCCCATCCGGCAGTATAGCTGCTGATGGATTGGTTGTAATCGTACAATCCCAATGCCCTGGCGCTCTTGGCTCTAACAATGGGGCATCTGGACGCTCCCACGGTCCAAATATAGATTTCGAAGTGGCTAAACCAATTCTTTTTCGATTCCAAACCTCGACATCTCTTTCTTGACTTATTTTCTCTCCCACAGCTGGGATAGGCCCTCCATAAGTCGTTCCAAAATAGTAAAGATAGTACGTTCCGTTCCAATATTTCACCGATGGATTATGTTGATTCAAAGCGTCAAAGTAACTGCGCTCTCTTCGCTCAAATATAACTTCGGCAAACGTATAAGGCCCCTCAGGCGTATCGCTAACTGCTCTAACAATCTCGCAGTTGAACAGCCACTGTGCAGCAAAGCCATATTCCTTAGGCCACCTTGAAGCAAACATATGATATTTTCCATCCTCGCCTTGCACAACAGAGCCGCACCAAATATAATAGCCATCCATTTTAAATCCACCGTTCTTCGGTGCCGGCAATAGATTTTCATATATGCGATTTCCCATGATCATTCTCCTCGTCGATTAATGAGTCGATTTCGAATATTGCAGGGTGAATCTATCCACGTTTACCCATTGGCACAGGATCATGCTGTTTAACAAATTTCAGCGCCAGCGCTACGAAGAGGAGCTCTGCCGTCATGCCGATCGATTGTGCCCATGCCCCTATTGTCCCGTTCCATTCTGGAGCGAGCCCAATGCCGATTAGAAGTGTGATGAAGGTAAAGCTGAGATTCGCAATTTGAGAACCAAAGATCAGCTTCGTTTGCCCTCTCACAAACACGAGTCCATTCATGACATCGAGCCAAGGCATAACGAGCGCGAACAACACAAAGGCTTGCAGCACTCGTATGCTCTCAGCCTGCAGCCGTCCATGAACGCCGATCACATGCTCTAGTAAAAATACACCTGCGGGTGTATATGCTATCAATCCCATTAATATAGCAGGAATAAAACCTAGCATTAAAATAAACTTTCGGACAGCTAAAGGATCGACACGATAAAAGTTAATCACAATTTGATGAAAATAACTGAAAAAGCTGCTGAGAAGCATAACTAGACTAGCCGCAATAGCAAACGATGAAATGGCTAGCTGCGCATCCCATGTTTTCCCCAGCATCGCATTAATCGCCGGTCCGATCCATACGGATATAAACGAGGATAACAGTAAGGGCCGGTAAAAAGAAAATACATGATGCTTGTTTTCAACAGGGTGATTGTCCAGCTTTTCGGGCATTTTTCGCACCAGTAAACGTCCTTCTGAATAGCTGACAGCTGCTTCGATCATCATGCCGAATAAGAAAATAATCGCTCCAACAACCCCACTGGTAACGCCTGTATGTATAAAATAAAGCGAAAGCGCATACATTCCTGCCAATCTAATCGCCATGCCAATGGTTAACCATTTCGTACGCAGATTATAAATAATGACACCATGGTAGAGACAGCGAATGCCAGAGAACAAGCTTACGAACATCAGTACCTTATACACACGAATAACATCATGGACATTGTCTTCACTTACCCCGAACACTCCCTTGAAAATAAGCGTTCCAACCGGGGTATAGCTGATTATAAAACCTAATAGCATAATGCAGGCAAACACAAGCTGTGCCACGGTAAGCGTCGATTTAAACGAGCGTTTGTCGCGAACGAGCGTGGAGCAGGTTTGCCGCAGCAGCACGGCTGGCCTCTCTGTAATAGCAAGCAAGCTCATCGCAATGGCATAGCTGGCAATGATGCTCTCAGGGTTAGCCGCTCGGCTTAAGGTACTGTTGATAATGACATGTGAAATCGTAACTAAGCTTGCCGAAATGCCTAACGGGAGAAAAAAAGACCAAAGCTTTTTCATACTTACGGCTCGCTTCTGTGGCTCTGATAATGATAGGTTCATAGCTGCTTCTCCTTGCCATATCGTAAAAAAGTGTAGGCGTCCTCCTCCCGGAAAATATACCGAGAAGCGGCCGCCGTTTTTCGTTCGCAAGCATCCGTCTGATCATAGTGGCAGCTTGTGCTCTTGTCACTATTTGTTTTGGTAAATCTGCTCTTTTTAGTATAACTGCTATTTCTTCCCGTTTCACCTTCTTTTTTAGATGCGCTTTCAAAATTGCAGATATGTCTTCAGCTTAAGCGATTCAAAAAAATATCAACGAGTCTCTTTTAAGTAGTTATCGTTTTTTTACGTATTGCCCTCTGCTCATCGTGTTTTTTTCTGCCAAGCCTCCAAATAAAACAATAAATACGGTTGATAGGCCGAAGTCTACTCGCTCACGAAAGCAGATGAATATACTACTAACGCGCCTATCCTCATTTTATTTGAACAGAAAGGAGTCAGCATATGCGTAACGATCGTCTGCGAATATTGTTTCTTGAAGACCACCCCATGTGGATATATGGATTGCCAAAAGGTTTTGAAAAACTCGGCCATGTTGTAAAAACATGTTATCCAAATAAGAAATCCAGACACTTAATTAAACAATTCAAACCGGATCTTATCATAGCGATGGGCTGGACTCCTTCCAATAGCTCGGCAAAACAACAGCATCGTATCGCAAAGCTAGCTCGTCTATCCGGTGTACCTTATGTATTTTGGTCAACAGAAGATCCCGGCTATACCGATATATTCTCGCTCCCCTTAATTCGAAGAACGAAACCTGACTTTGTATTCACGATTCATCGCCCCAGCATAAAGATTTTTAAACAACATGCCATTCGAGCAGCACATTTAGACTTTGGTAGCGATCCCGATACCCACTATAGGACGAAGCCTATTCAAAAATATCGGGGAACTGCTGCCCTTGTAGCAAATGGCTATCACAAGCTCTATCGTACCAAGCCTTATCATTACCGCTTTCAATCGCTGCGCCGCTTAGTGAATCCCTTTTTGAATCAAGGCTTGAAAACCGACATTTACGGACGCGACTGGAAGAAGATGAAACGAATTTTCAGTAAACCCGTCTCTTCGCGGCGAGTTCATGGCTATTTGCCCTATCAGGAGGCAATAAATGTTTATGGCTCCGTCGATTTTGTACTGGGACCGCAAAACGCCGAAGACCGACTCACGCAACGAACGTATGAAATTCTTGCAGCAGGCGGTTTGCTCATTACAGACGACACACCTGAAGTCCGGAAATGGTTCCGACCGGGGAGAGATCTTCTTGTCTCTTCCTCCGAAAAAGAAACCGAACAGCTGATAAAGAAATACAGCAAAAATGCTAAATTGCGAGAACATATTAGGCAAAATGCCGTTCGCGCAGCCGTTGCTCATTCCTACAAGAATAGAGCCAAATATTTGTTAAGCGTTCTGAAAAAGGAAAAAATCATTTAGTGGTTTTGTTTTAATTTCAACAACTGAGATACCGTCACAAAATGAAATCCTCTTCTACGTAAAATGCTGATGATTAACGGCAGCGCTTTTGCAGTTTGCTTGGCCGAATCGCTTGCATGGAGCAAAATAATATCTCCGGCCCGTACATTTTTTGTTGCGTTTTGAACGATCGCAGATACGCCAGGATTCATCCAGTCTTTCGAATCGATGCTCCAATAAATCGTACGATAACCTAACGAGCTCAATACATTCGTTACCCGTGTATTCATATCTCCATTCGGTGTTCGAAAGAGCTTGCATTTTATCCCGGTCACTGAACGTATCTTCGATTCTGACTTCTTCACTTCGTTTATAATCCAGCGGTTGCTATATTCCGTGTAGTTTTCATGCTTATCGCCATGGGAGCCGATTTCATAACCGAAAGCATTTATTTTCCGAGCTAGCTTCGCTCGTTTCTCCACCCATGGGCTTGATAGAAAAAATGTTGCACGATTTATTTTATTGGCTTGCAGGACGTTAAGTACGGGTGTAGTCATCGTTCCGCCCCAACCGATATCAAACGTTAAAGCCACACATTTCATCGTCGTATTTACGCAGCTTATGGGCTCATTTCTATTTTTCATCGTATCCCTCCATGCATATCTATATGATTTGAACGGAGAGTTTGCTTATACGCCTGTCTATTACAAACAGGATGGTGAACAAATTGAATATACTATTTTTGGAGCGTGGACAAATATGGTCACACGGTCTGCCGGACGGTCTGCGCGATCTCGGCCACAAGGTGCGAATGTCTGGACCCGTCTCAAGCTCCTCACTCTCCAATTTATTGCCTTCCTTTAAACCCGACCTTCTCATAAATGTAGGATGGGGCCCTGATCAAACTGAACAAAATCAGAAACGGATGAGAGCTTTCGCAACGAAATATAAGATTCCTTTAATTTACTGGTCAACAGAGGATCCAAACTTTACCAAAACATTTACACTGCCACTCTTAAAGAGGATGAAGCCCGACTTTACTTTTACCATTTCAGCAAAAACAGCGGTTGCGTTTCGAAAACAGGGGTTCCCTGCAGCCTATTTGGATTTTGCGTATCATCCAAACATTCATAAAAGGATTCCTCCTGACCTGAAATATGCAGCAGATATAGCCGTCGTAGCGAACGCCTACCCTGACGTATTGCGAAAATACCCCAAGCTTTATCGTCGCAAATCCATTGAAATTCTTATACGTCCTTTACTTCAAAGCGGTAAAAAAATTGATTTCTATGGAAAGAATTGGTCCCGCATGAAACCCTTTATTGGTCAAAACATTCCGAAAAAGCACATCAAGGGACCGATCCCTTATAAACATGCGAATAAAGTATACAGCTCCGCCAAAATTATTTTGGGCTTGCAAAACTACACGGATATGGTCACTCAAAGAACCTATGAAGTCGTCGGTTCAGGAGGATTTCTATTAACCTGCAACACACCTGCGACTAGGCGACTACTTAAGGCAGGACGCGATGCAGCGATATCTTCCTCTCCGAAGGAAACGCTGAAGTTGGTTCGTTATTATTTGGAAAATGATTTAGAACGGGAAAAGATTAGATTTGCAGGGCAAAAGAACATTCGAAAACATCATTATACGAACCGTGCCCGCAGTATGCTGTCCACGTTACGGAAGCAGGGAATCATTTGAGGAAAATGAGCCAAATAGCTGGCAAAGGAAAAAAAACCGCTTATCTCACCTTTGATGATGGGCCTTTGCCTAACACGAAAAAAATAATCGAACTATTAGGAAAACACAAAATAAAAGCTACTTTTTTCGTGATTGGCAATACAAGCCGCTTCGGACTTCGGATGTACCAGGCAATCGCAAATAGAGGACATAGCATTGGCAATCATACGTTTTCTCATGATTACGCTAAAATCTACTCATCTAAAAAAGCTTTTTTGACCGACTTTTATCAATTGGAGAAGCTGTTAGTGCGCACCATCGGAAAAAAACCACGAATCTATCGTTTTCCAGGCGGCTCTGAAAGTCCACCAGGTTATTTGTATGGCGGCAAACAAATTTATAAGAAAATAAAGACTTCCCTTGCCCGCAAAGGCTACATCGATTTTGACTGGCATATCGACTCATTCGACTCAAGTCCGCCTTTCCCCAGCCCCTACCAAATCATTAAGAAAGTGCTGAAGGAGAGTAATGAGCATAAAGATAGGATCATTTTATTTCACGATTTCTCAGACAGCACGCTTGCTGCATTGCCTGCCATCATACAAGGCTTAAAAAGACGGGGATACGTATTTGGAGTCCTAAAAGGAAGGAGAAAATAATGCGGATACTGTTTCTGGAAAGTCACCCCATGTGGGTTCATGGCCTTCCGAATGGATTTAAGGACCTTGGCCATAACGTGAAGATATCAGGTCCCCTTACAAAAAGAAATCTTCCGACCTTACTAAACCAATTTCGACCAGAGCTCATAATCAGCATGGGATGGACCAGTGAACATACTCCCATTAAGCAAAAGTGGATTCGCCGATATGTCGGTAAATCGGGGATTCCCCATATTTACTGGGCAACCGAGGACCCCACTCATCATGAATCGTTTACACTTCCTTATGTACGCGCTGTTAAACCGGATTTTGTATTTACGATATGTCGCCGCAAAGTAAAGGATTATAAAAAAATGGGCATACCTTCCGCCCATTTGGACTTTGGGTTTCACCGCAGTGTTCACCGTAGAGGAGCAGTTAACAAGCTGCTGAGGAGTGATATTGCAGTTGTAGCAAACGGCTATTCGCGGATTTTAAAGCTGTATCCCCATCATTTCCGAATTCAATCCTTAAATCATTTAATCCGTCCTCTGGTGCAGGATGGCACAAGAATAGATATTTGGGGCAAGCAATGGGAAGAAATGAAGCCCATCCTTGGTGTAGAGGTTCCTAATAAATGGATACACGGCTATTTGCCGTATCCTGAGGCACACAAAGTATATAATTCAGCTAAAATTGTACTCGCACCGCAAAACCAACTAACGCAAGTCACCCAGCGCACTTATGAAATTCTCGGATCTGGAGGTTTTCTAGTCACAAGTGATACACCAGAAATTCGGCGTTTATTCCGGCCAAATAAAGAACTTATCGTATCACGCTCTTCCAAACAAACTCGCCAATTGATTCGTTATTATTTGAAGCATCCCAAAGCACGTGAAAAAATTAGAAATCAAGGTTTCTTAGCCGTTCAGAAGCATAGCTACAAAAGTCGCGCAGCTCAAATCATCACCGAGTTGAAAAAACATAAATTAATTTGAGCTGCTCTAAAATGGAGGAACCCTATCCATGTATACGAATCGTGTGATCCAACACGTTCCGACTAACCAAAAAAATATCGCTTTAACGATCAATATCGCTCATGGCAGTCAAGTACCTATGAAAATGCTGTTCCTGCTTCGCAGATTAGGTGTAACAAAAGCAACCTTTTTTGTAACCGGCAAATGGGCTGAGTTAAATCCACGAATTACTAAAAAAATTCAACGTATGGGCTATGAGATCGCTTCACATGGATATCGTCATGACAATTATACAAGCCATTCCAATGCATGGATTAAACAAGATGTGCATTCCGCAAGGAAAGCAATCTATCATATTACCGGCGTCAGGACTAACATGATTCGAACACCAAGCGGTGATTTTGACGACCGTGTCATAAAACAGCTTCTGAGAATGAACCAAACGATTGTTCACTGGGATATCGATTCTTTGGATTGGAAATTAACCCGTACAGCTGATATCGTTCGCCGAGTTATACCACATGCACACCCGGGAGGCATTGTACTTCTGCATGCCTGCGACCCATGGATACAAAGCTTAAAGGCCGTACCGCTTATCGTCAATGGGCTGCGAAAACAAGGCTATCATTTCGTCACCATCAGTGAATTGCTTGGAAAGCGTAACCCGTTAAGGAAGAGCAGCAATCGCCGCCAGCGCTTCGTGTAACTAAGCAAAAACATGGCGGCCAATTCTAAGTTTTGGACGAAGTCTTAGAATCCAACGGGAGCTGGATAAATCGGGATTAAAAAAAAATAAACAATTGCCCGTAGGGTCCGTACCACTGAAAGCTTCCTTGGCTGCTTTATAAGACAGAAGAGTTGGCTCCAGCCAAAACCGTCCATTTTGTACCACTGTAAAAGCTAACGGTTGAGTAATAACAGCGGTGAGTGAATTCGGAAATTGATGGGATTTCAGTCGATTTAGAACAACTGCACCTACGGCAACCATTCCACGGTAGGGCTCACCGTTAGATTCACTGTGAATGATTCTTGATAATAGATTCAACTTCATATTTCCGTCAGTCAGCTTTCTTAAACGGAGCAGTGTTAATTTACTTAATGCCTTGGATTTGCTCGTGTGAAAATCACGTTGAAAGGCCAGCAAAGCCTTCTTTAGCTGACTATCCTTGTAACCAAGCATCCACAAACGTTCCCTTAATGTCACCCTATCACCTCCTCTTGTCCATCTTCTAAATCACCTTACAATATATGACTATTTCATAGATTTGTTTCTAGTTAAACTATCATTTATTCATAGAGTTAGGAGGATTGTTCATGCGCAGACCCATAATTGCCGTGACAGGCAGTGCAGGAAAAACAACGACAAAAGAGATGCTCGCTTCGATCTTGGAAAGAAATCGGAAAACGTTTAAATCGTTTCAAAATGGGAACGATATCTGGTTTACCTCCCAATATAGTAAACAAATCGATTCTTCGTATAAAGCGGTCGTCCTGGAATTCGGAATGAAGAAAGCTGGGGACATACGAAGGCATTGCCGCTTAATAAAGCCTTCGATCGGTGTAATCACAACGATAGGAAGAGCACATGTCGGCCATTTTAAAAGAGGAATACGTGGAATTCCTAATGCAAAATCAGAACTGATTAGAGGGATGAAGCAAACAGGGCTGTTATTTATAAATAAAGACGATAGATACTCCAAGCTGCTCGATTTGGCATCGTTTAAAGGGAAGATCTTGACTATTGGCATCGAAAATCATGCTGATTATCAAGCAAATCGTATCCGTTATTTAAAAAATGGGATGAGTTTCAACGCTCGATTAGGCAAAGAAAATGCAGCATTTTTCATTCCTGGCTTTGGTCATTTCAATGTATACAACGCCTTGTTTGCGATCGCTGTTTCCCATCAGCTTGGCTGTACCATTCCTCAGATCAAACGGGGGCTCAAAAAATATGAGCAGCCCTATGCACGATTAACTGTCCATCGTTTGCCTAGAAATACCATTCTCATTGACGATAGCTTCAATACGAAGCCAGAATTAGATGCTGCTTTGGACCTGCTGTGGAAGGTTGGCAAAAGGCGAAAAAAAATAGCTGTACTTGGAGAGATTCATGATCTCGGAAGGCATTCAAAAAAGATTCATTTTAACGTTGGAAAAAAACTAATGGAGCAATCCATTGATCGTCTTTACACGATTGGCAGCCATGCGAAAGAAATCCGTAAAGGAGCCATTCAGTCTGAACTTTCCAAAAGTAAGACAAACCATTTCCACTCCGTTTCCGGATTAAAAAGAAAGTTAGCTCAAAACATGCCAATTGGATCAGCCATCCTGCTTAAGGGCAGTACGGGGATAAATCAAAAAGTAAAACTTATGCATCTAGCTGAATGGTTCATTCAACAGGCTCATTCACGGTAATTGCAGGCTTCGGAAATATGAACAACTAGTCCAAGAACGAAACAAAACTCTCTCATATTATGATAGAAACCATATGCTGAGAGGAAGATTCAATGATGAGGAAACAAGTAAAGAACCATGCTTCAAAATCAGCTTTTGTTCAAGTTTTGCGATCAAATCGCGGTAAAACGGCTACCTTCTATATGACTTACGAGAACAACCGTGAATGGAATGCCAAAATATTTAAAGGAATCATTGAATCAGCTGGATTGGATTCCGTTGTTATTAGTGATCCGGCTACTGGTATGCGCTATTTACTGCTGACTAGAAATGTTGATTATGTAACATTTGATGTTCCCATAAGTACAAAAATTAGAAAAAAAGAAAAATAACAAAAAGAGAAGCATGCTGCCTTCAGCAGCTTGCTTCTCTTTTTGTTATTTTCACAGCTTGAATCATTCTTTAATTTTCCTCAACATCCGAAACACATGTGCTATTGGTGCAGGTCCCTTAACAGCAGCTTCAGGCAGCTGCACGGAAATCCCTTCATTATCCTGTGTCCAGTTCAGCTTTCCTTCCATTCCGAGCAGCTCAATCGACTCCAGCAAGCCTTCATAAGGAATAAAGACCGTCTCTGAAACTACTGTATCAGCTGATGGATAGTGGTTGGCACAATAAACATAATCTCCTTTTTGCGTGAACGCTTGACTGCCTGTATAGTAAGGCGCGCAAATGCGAGTACCATAAATCGCTTCGCCGTTCACCTTCAGCCAAGCGCCAAGCTCCTTCATGCGCTGGATAGCTCCTTCGGGAAGCCTGCCATCAGGCTGCGGAGCCACATTTAACGCGAGATTGCCGCCCTTAGCTACAACCTCAAGCAAAATCTTCACGATTTGGCGCGTCGGTTTATATTTATCTTCATATCGGAAAGAGAAGGACGTCCCCATCGTAATGCAGCTCTCCCAAGGGATGTTCATCGCCTCGGTGGGAATGGTCTGCTCAGGGGTAACATAGTTTTCATACGGTCCGCCTACTGTGCGATCTGCCGAGAGCAGCCATGGCTGCTGCTCCCTTGCTTTCTCCACAATCTCGCCAAGGCGAATGTCCTGGCCGCTCCGCAGCGGCTTTACCCAGCCGGCATCAAGCCATAGCACATCTATTCGGCCATACTGCGTCAATAACTCCGTAATCTGCTCGTGGGTAAACGCGACAAACTTGTTCCACAGCTCTGGATGCTCCTGCGGGTCGTAAGTAGGTCCACGCCGCGTATTGGTAAGGCTGCGTTCCATATCCGGAGCCCAGTAATAAGGCGTATGCCAATCTGCTTTCGAGAAATAAGCCGCGATAGACAATCCTTTCGCGCGGAACGCATCAAATACATGGCGGCAAATATCGGCATATTTATGCGTATGAAACGGTGTCTGTTCATCAGTGATGCGATAATTCGTCGTTTTTGTGTCCCACATGCAATATCCGTCATGATGCTTCGTCGTAAAAATGAGGTATTTGAAACCTCCCTCCTCCGCTAGATCTGCCCATACGTCTGGCTGAAAGCGAATCGGATTAAACGTCTTATTTAAATCAAAATATTGCTGTTTGAATGCTTCGCCATCCTTCTCCCAGTCAATGCCTTCGCGCGACCAATCCTGATCCTCGTCGCTTAGCGCCCAAGACTCTACAACTCCTAGCTGGGAATAAGGTCCCCAGTGCATCATAAGTGCGAGCTTCTGATCCTTAAACCATTCCAGTCGCTCAAGCGTAACTGGATTATCAGGTCGTATCCAATCACGCTCGCTGCTAAAATTATGCACACCTTCATGCAGCTCTTGCTCTTCTGTTTCTTCTAGCACGTTATCGCTGGTTAGCTCGCTCATCGCTGCAATGCCTCCTCCAATCGGTTATTAAGAATTGCCTAATGCTTTTTGATAAATTTCAATGTATTTGCCAAGCTGCAAGCCGTCAAAACCTTTCACATAAGCATCCCATTCCTTGCTAATGTCTTTGGAGCCCGTAATAAACTGTGCCATATTGGATTTTGTATAATCAATAATCGTTGTTTTGAGCTGAGCAGCGATTTCCGCATCATCTTGCGCAATGAATACGCCGTTTGGATACATTTCTTTGGAATGGAATGACTCATATTTTTTCGATTCCGTATTCAAACGTGTCCCATATCCACCATCTGCTAGCGGGTCCTGAATAGCCATCCAAGAGGAACGGTATGCATAGGTACGAAGTGAAGGCCCAATTTGCTCCCAGCCATCGTTATGCGTTTGCTTGCTCTCCCGTTGAATATAAGCATACTTAGCCTGCTTGCCATCAATATCTAATTCGCCGTCCTCTGCCTTGCGCCAGCCTTGACCTTCAGGGCCATTCTCTTGCAGCACAATCGCTTCCTCCGTGTACAAATAATCGGCTAGTCTGATCGCAGCGATCTGTTGATCTGCGGTCGCCTTATTCGTAATTGCAAATTGCGATTTGCTAATGCCCGCGAAGTTAAGTGTCTGCTGTACGCCACTTGGTCCTTTCAGCGGAGGCAGCGTCACATAATCCTTGTGCCTAGGCTGTGTTTCCGACATATTATAGCCATAGCTTATAAGCGCGGTTGTTACAGCTCCCATAATGTTATCCGGCTCGCGGTTCGCCAGCTGTTGAATCGCATCCGCATTTTGCGTGAAGGCTGCCGGGTCAATCAACCCTTCCTTGTACAGCTTGTTCAAATATTCAAGCCCTTGCTTCCATTCATCCTTGTTAGCAACAAAGTCGACTTTGCTATCTTTAACTGATAAGAAGGTACCGGCATTTTTCTCGGTATAATCATCTACTATAAACGCATTCATCAAGAAAGCGGACACGTTGCCAGCCCACATTTCATCGGACCCTGTAAGCGGAAGCTCATCATTCTTTCCGTTTCCGTTCGGATCTTGTTCCTTAAATGCCTTCATGACCTGATAGAATTCCTCCGTTGTTGTAGGCAGCTGGAGTCCAAGCTTGTCAAGCCATGCCTTATTGATCCAAAGCTTCAAAGCATTGTCGCAGTGGTAGCATTCATTAATTTGCGGCAGCGCATAGATGTTTCCATCTGGAGCTGTAATAGACGACTTCATATATGGAATATCTGCTAGAGCTTTTTTTATATTAGGAGCGTACTTATCGATTAATTCATTTAAAGGAAGGAATACGCCTTGCTTCCCATACTTCATTTGCTCTTCTCTTGTCAGATTAGCTTGCAAAATGACTTCCGGATAATCACCGCTCGCGAGCATCAGCTGTTTGCGGTCCTCAAGCGCATTACTTGGGACGAGATCCCATGCAATCTTAATGTTCGTTTTTTCTTCCAAAAACTTCGTGTACGTATTCGTCTCCATGTTCTCGATCGTAGGAAGCTGAGGAGCAAACATCTTAAGCGTCATCTGCTTATTCACAATGGGATACGTACCTACAGCTGTAAAAAGATCCTCTTGCACAGCATTTGTTTCTTTTTGCCCTGTTTCCTCTGTTTTTCCATTGCCGGATTTCCCCGTATCCTTGCTGCAAGCAGCTAGAATAACAACACAGCTAAGTACGACACACATTAAGATTGCACTGGATTTTTTCCATCCTTTTCTCATAAAACCGACTCCTCCTTGTGATATCCTAGTCACTCCTTGCAGCATGCTGTAACGTTCGTAACTGAATGATTGCCTCGGCCCCAAAGGCAACCCATCCCCCCTCCAAAAGAATTCCTCTTACTCATCCCTTCAAGGAACCAATCATGACGCCTTTCACAAAATATTTCTGAACAAAAGGATAGATGATGAGTACAGGTCCGCTAGCAACAACAATCAATGAATATTTCAATAAATCCTTTAGTCCCTGCTGAGCAAGCATCTGATTCGCATTGGAAATCATCGACGCGTCCACCGTATTTAGAATTAGAATATTACGCAATACGATTTGCAAGGGAAACAATTCCTGGGATCGCAGAAAAATGAGTGCATCGAAATATGCATTCCAATGTCCTACTGCATACATCAGCATCATAACGGCCAAGATAGGCTTCGAGAGCGGCAGTACGATGCTGAAAATAAACCGAATGTCGCTGCAGCCATCGAGGTCCGCCGCCTCGGACAGCTCCTCAGGAATACTGGTCTGGAAGAAGGTTCGTGCTATGATGACTTGGAATACGGCAAGAGCTCCCGGCAAAATCATAGCCCATCTTGTATCCAGCAGATGCAATTGTTTGACAACCAAATAATACGGAATCAACCCGCCCTCAAACATCATCGTGATAACAAGAAGAACCATGTAAAAATTTCTTCCATAAAACGTTTTCCTCGCTAACGGATAAGCAAGCATGACCGTCAGAATAACATTAATGATCGTTCCGACTACCGTATAGAACAATGAATTCATAAATCCAGTGCCGATCTGCGGATTGTTGAATACCGCCTTGTAGCCATCGAGCGTGAAATGGACCGGGAACAGCCATACCTTGCCGGAGACGACAGCCTGCGGCGAACTAAAAGAAGAGCTTAAAATATAGAGAAGCGGCAGAAGCACCACTAATAGAACCACAGTCAGAAAAGCATAAATGAATGCCATGAATAAACGATCTCCGTTTGATTCTCGAATGGTAACGTTTTTTTTCATAAAGTCTCCCTTCTGCCTCAATTACCACAGACTATTATTTGAAATTTTTCTAGCGATATAGTTGACGACAATCAGCAATGTTAAATTAATAACGGAGTTGAAAACTCCGATCGCTGCTGAGAAGCTGAAGCTCGAACCCAGCAAGCCCACTTTATACACATAAGTAGAAATGACTTCTGAGGTCGCTAGGTTAAGCGGATTTTGCATCAAATAAATTTTCTCAAAACCTAGCTTCATCAGATTGCCTAAATTAAGAATAAGAAGAATGACAGATACCGGAATCAAACTAGGGATATCGACATTAATAATTTTTTGTATTCTCGATGCCCCATCAACCCTTGCCGCTTCATACAGCTCAGGATTGACGCCAGCTAATGCCGCAATATAGATAATGGCCCCGTAACCGGTATGCTGCCACACATCCGACCAGACATAGATGGATTTGAATAATGAAGGAATACCCATAAAGTTTGTGTTTTCCACGCCAAGCATTTGGAACAATTTGCTGACGATCCCCACGTTTGGGGTCAAGTTGACAATTAAGATCGATACCATAATGACCGTTGATATAAAGTAAGGTGCATAAGAAACCAGCTGTACACTTTTCTTGAATAGTCCATTGCGCACTTCATTAAGCGCAAGCGCAAGGATGATTGGGGCTGGAAAGCCGACTAACAAGCCATAGAAGCTAATGCCAAGCGTATTTTTCATATAGAGCCAAAAATTTGGAGATTCGAAAAACTGCTTGAAATATTTTAGCCCGATCCACTCGCTTCCAAAGATGCCCTTAATGACGTTGTAATCTTTGAACGCGATCACGATGCCCGCCATGGGGACATATTTGAATATGATGAGATAAGCAATCGGCAATAAAATGACGAAATACAATTGCCAGTGGCGAGCCATTTTGCGTAGAGGCCCATACCTTCTTGCTGGGTGTGCAAAGGCCTGCGGAACGGAATGCCATTCATGATTAAGTTTGGACAAGGGCTAGCCTCCTTTAACATTCTCATTTTTGGTTGCGCTTTCATGTGATCATTTTATAAGCTTCCCTCACCATGCAACAAGATACATTAATTGCTCGCTTAACCTTTTTCGCATCGCTGCTCCATAAGAAACGGCAGCACCTTATACTATCGGTGCTGCCGTCCCTATAGCATCCATTTTTCGATAAAAGAACTAACATAATTCTTGCGCTTAACGATTTTCAACTCCATGTATATTCAGCCATTTTGCTGCTTCAGCGTCTCTGAACGGTATTCGCCTGGCGAGCATCCAACCACTTTCTTGAACACTCTCGTAAACGAAATCGCACTTGTGTAACCAACCTCTTCTGCAATATCCTGAACCGTCCTCCGTGTCTCTTTCAATAGCCGCTTCGCTTCATTCAGCCGAATATCAATTAAGAAATCAATGAACTTCTGGCCTGTTGTTTCTTTGAACAGCTTGCTCACATATTTGGCATTCATATCATATTTCTCGCTTAAATATTCAAGCGACATATTCGGATTTACATATTCCTCTTCAATAACTCTCCGCATTTCCTGAATAATGCCGGCATGCTGACCGCTGTAACGCATATCTGCAAACGTATGCTCAAGCTCGGTCATTTTACCGATGATCGCCTCGTGCATATTTTCCAGAGAATGGCAGTTATCCAATTTCCCCGTTAGAACCGGCAGTGCTTCGCTTTCCCATACAAGATTAAATTCCTTGCCGAGACCTGACAGCTCGCGTCCCAAACTATAGAGCAAGTAATTAATAACATTCATAATCTCGTCCTTAGTGAGCAAGCCTTGCTTCATCTGGCTGAACAAATCGTCTAATTCTGCTCTCCAACTCGCTTCTGATTTGCGGAAGGCATAAACAGCAGATCTAATCATTCCAAGATAAGCGTATACTTCAACTTGGCCTTGACTCATCATATCCTCGCGTGTAATAAGGCGATTTTCGCCAAGCACCATTTTGTAATTAAGTGCTTCCAAAGCCTGTTGAAACGACTTTGCGATTTCAGAATGCTGCAAGGCTGGATCACCGATTCCTATACTAATCGTGAACTTCATATTTTGTTCAATCCAAGCCCGAATGCTGTCACAAAGCTGAACTAACATTGCAGCAGGAGCATTCCCGCTCTCAAATAAAATAACACTGAGACGAGAAGAGGCTGTCCATTCTGCCCAGCACGCGTATCCGAAGCGTGACGATTGCTCATAAGTAATGCTTCGCAGAGCGAATTTCAACAAATTTTGATCGTTTCGCGAATAACTGCTGCAAAACTCTCCGTACTTATCCAGTTCCATGACAATAAGCGTATGGCGATCCGCAGGCGCGGGAAGCTGCAGCCGCTGCGCTTCGCGCTGCCATTCCAGAGGCGTCAGCTCCGCTCCAGCTTCAATAAGCTGATGGAATAGATTACGTGTCCGTAAATGAAGATCTTCCTTATATTGCTGCTGATATTGCTTTGCCTGCTCCGTTAAATTATCAAGAGCGGATTCGATAAAGACAAACTCGTTAATCCTGCCAGATCCGGTGTTTTTACCACTTTCCGCCAGTGCTAATTTATATCCACTAAAGCGTGACACAATCTGCTCTACCGGCTTCGCATTTCGCCTTGATATATAAATCATCCATACGAGACCTGCAAAGATCATCAGGAGCCCGATCACAAACCATACATTATAGAGCAACGATACCGTTTGAATAAACGTACCTTGCACAAAACCGCTTATATAAGACCAATTCGAATAACTCGATTTATAATTTGCATAAACGCGCATAGAATCTACAGGTTCTGCCTCATTAAGCAATTCATTGCCCGCTCCGTCTTTGATGCGAATGAAGCTGACTTCCGAATTGTAAAGTTCATGAACTAAACGCTCCAAAGAATCCGTTGCGACATTCACAACGATCATACCTTTTTCACCCGTCATGAATGGAGCACCTCTCACGAGGCTGACAACATCTTTGCTCTCCAATAACGTAAATTGCTTAAATGACCGCTTATCCGTCCATTTCTGAGAGATCGTATTGCGATATTGCTCAATAAAAGCTTTGTCTGGATAGGTGTCGATATGTCCGCCCGTCGCATTACTTAGCACAACCTGATCTTCATAGCGAACCAGATAGACAGAATCAATGAGTGGATAATAAGAAATCATATCGTTCATTTTCATGACGGCGCTAATGTTAATATAAGGGTCACCATTCTCGTTGCTGTTGAAAAAATCGATAAGTGACTTGTTGTTAATCGATTCCTTCATCACCATGTTATCTATCGCTCGCAAGGACGTGTCGATTAACCTCATCGCTTGCAAAGACAACATACTGTTAGCATTAATAGCTTCTTTCCGACCCTGCTCACTAATTAATTGAAAAAACACAAAAAAAGTGAAGGTAACTACGATAATAAATATCGGCATATAGGAAAGAAGCAGCCGATTAAACCACGATTTGCTCATCATTAGCCCTCACCCTTTTCTCTTATGATTAGCGCCGTTTTCTTGTTTATGAACAGCCGCCCTTTACCTAGTTTCAAAGCCATGTAACGAACACATTAACTTTCTCTGCAAAAGCACACTGTAATTATTTCCCGGGTGATGTAAACCAAAGAAACCCCGATACCGTTTCCGTATCGAGGCATGGCAGCTTCTTCAGGAGCAATGCCCTCTTCTCATGTGCAGGCCGTGCGAGTTTGGTTTTATTTATCTTAGGCGGTTGCGCTGGCAAGATCAATAAACCGTTTTCAACTTCCTGCATTATTTTCGCCAAAACTGCCGCTTGCCAACACGATTAACGCTGCTTTCTTTACAATCGGTCATAGGATTAAAAAGCACCATATCCCAAAGCACGCAGCCGGCTTTAGATATAGTGCACGCTTATTGTATTGTTCGTGCGACAACGATTTCATCTATGCAATCGGGCAGGCAAGTCCGATCGATTACTCCATTTAGTATGGTGGATTATACCCCATTTGCCAATGCTCTATTTTGACTTTATGCAACGTTTCAAAATAGTGCTCAAAACAAAATAACGCTTGGGATTCAAATCCCAAGCGTTACATTACTTTTTTTATAACTTTATTTTACTGAAATTTTTTCAAGTGGCTGTGCATTTCCATAAACCGGGCGATTGCGGTCTACCGGCTGTGCCCATTTCACGGCATTCGTAATGACGCGTTGAATGTCTTTGTTATGGTACGTCGGATAGGTTTCATGTCCCGGTCTAAAGTAAAATACTTTGCCGTTTCCACGTGTAAACGTACAGCCGCTGCGGAACACTTCTCCACCTTCAAACCAGCTTGTAAAAATAAGCTCGTCTGGAGCAGGAATATCAAAATGCTCGCCGTACATTTCTTCTTTTTCCAGCTCGATATACTCCCCAAGGCCTGCAGCAATCGGATGGCTTGGCGCTACAACCCAAAGGCGTTCCTTCTCATCCGCTTCACGCCATTTCAAGTCACAGCTTGTACCCATCAATGCTTTAAAGATTTTGGAGAAATGACCGGAGTGAAGAACAATCAAGCCCATTCCGTCCAGCACGCGCTGTTGTACTTTTTGAACGATTTCGTCCTTTACGTCTCCATGCGCAAGATGTCCCCACCATATGAGTACATCTGTATTGTTTAATACCTCATCCGTTAATCCATGCTCTGGCTCATCTAGTGTAGCCGTTCCCGCATCGTAGCCAGCTTCAGTTAGAAAAGCTGCAATCGCTCCGTGAATACCTTGAGGATAAATTCCAGCTACAACCGGATTTAATTGCTCATGACGATTTTCATTCCATACCGTTACCTTTGCCATTATATGAACACTCCTTATTCATTCAGTTAATCTTAGTATAAAAAATTCGCGCCGTTTACGTAATACTTAAACATGCTGATTTTATATTCAAAAGTGTCTTCCTTTTTCAAATGAGCTGAAAATACAGCTAATAATGACGCGTTTATTGATTCAACATTTCCAAAAGTGGTATACTTCAAAATGGAGGTCATGCATATGCCTATAATAAAAACCGCCATTGATACGCATTCCGAAGCGATCAACGAAGAAGTCATTTATCAAAATCCGCTATTGTTTCTTAAAATTTGGGAGATTTACTCCGAAGCTGACTATTTCAGCACACTTGAGAAACATCCATGGCACTATCATAAAGAAGTAGAATTCCTCGCTATTATTGAAGGCCACTTAGGTGTGCAAAGCAAGCACGGCTATGCCGTCCTCGGACCAGGCGATGTTATGGTGCTAGGCGCCTCTCAGCCGCATCGCTCCCACAAGCCACTTTCGGAAGTACAGCACTATGTTGTATTTCAGATAGATTTGGGCAAACATTTTGACCAGAGTACGATGCCTTATTTGAATTGCTTCTCCGAGCTGACAGAGCCGCTCGATAAGCTTAATTATATTTTTGACATGAACGAAATAGCCAAGCAAGAAACCCATGCATTCATTTTGGAAATATTCAAAGAGTCGCAAACGAGGATGAGAGGCTACGAGATTGCTATCACCTCGATTATAAAACGATTGCTGCTTCTGCTGCTTAGAAGCGACAGCCGAAACCTGCTGAACGATACAGAGGAAATTGAACTAAATCGTTTACGACCCGTTCTCGATTATGTGGACACCCATTTAAGCAGTAAGCTGTCCGTAGAGGATGCTAGTTCTTTGCTTAATTTGAGCTACCACTATTTCATTAAATATTTCAAAAAAACGATGGGCGTCTCTTTCGTTGAATACGTCAACTATAAACGAATTAAACGATCCGAGCTGCTGCTGCTGACAAGTGAGCTAAGCATCATGGATGTCAGCTACGAGGTCGGCATTACGAACATGGCCCAGTTCTATAAGCTCTTTAAACGGCAAAATCAGTGCTCACCACGAGAATACAAGCTGCGCATGCGCAGCGAATCCAGAGTTGCGATGGAAGGCATGCAGTAAGTTGAAATACAAAACGACCGCTCTCCCGTAAAAAAACGAGAAGCGGTCGCTGTATGTTTTATATTATGCTTTTCTTTGAGAAAACGGTAGGTGACATTTCCTCTCCTGCCAGCTTATTTCCCCGCGTGACATGTACCTCTTTATCGAGAATAACGTGATCAAGGCTAGAATCCTCATCAATCACACATTTCTGCATCACGATACTGTTTCGAACAACGGCCCCTTTACCGATCCGAACGCCTCGGAATAAGATACTGTTTTCCACAGTTCCCTCAATAATACAACCGTTAGCCACCTGTGAATTTTTAACGATGGCACTACTCGCGTATCTTGCAGGCGGTTCATCCTTGATTTTGGTGTAAATAACACCCGGCTCGTAAAATAGAGATTTCCATACCTCAGGATTCAACAGCTCTTTACTGTGCTTAAAATAATTTTGAACGGAATTAATGACGGCCAAGTATCCTTTATATTCGTAGCCATACACTTTTAACTCGTTCAGATTCCGAATAATGACATGCCGGACAAGGTCATAGTAGTTTTGATTTACGCTTTTTTTGACCAGATTAATAAGCAGCTCTTTCTTAATGATGATCATCCGCATATAGGCTTTGTTGCTTTCCTTGTTCTGGCGATTTTCTGTCATACGTACGACTCGCCCATCCCGAGCCAAGTCCAGCGTAATGAGGTTAGAGAAATCGTCACGATCAACGTCCATTTCCTTGTAGATGACAGTAATATCTGCATTTGTGCGCTTATGATTCTCTACAGCTTCCGTATAGTTGATATTGCAAATCATATGACTGCTTGAAACGATGACGTACTCCTCCGTGCTGCGGGCAAAATATTCGAGAGAACCGTAAAAATTTTGCAAATCGCCGTTAAAGCCGGGAACATTGCTATTGTTAGGGGGCAAAATAAACAATCCTCGGTATTTCCGATCCAAATCCCACTCTTTCCCTGAACCCAAATGGTCAATGATGGAACGGTAATTGTTATGAGCGAGTACTGCCACATTGTTAATTCCGGAATTCACCATATTCGATAATACAAAATCAATCAATCGATATCTGCCGCCGAAAGGTACCGTCGCAGTCGCTCTGGAGTAGGTCAGTTCATGCAGGAGCGGCTGGTTAATGCTGAGATTGATGACGCCTAGAACATTATTCATCGCATTCACTCCTATATCAATTGAGAAGAAATGACCATGTTTTCACCGATTAGAGTAATTTCAGCCGCATCACCCGCGCTGCCTACAATCGCGCCATCTTGAATGACAGTGCCCGAGCCGATGATCGCTTTATAAATCGTGACATTGCTCCCAATCTTTGCGTTCGGCATAATAACCGAGTCTTTGATAAGGCTGCCTTCACCAACATGAACACCGTAAAAGAGCACGGAATGATCCACTTCCCCAAAAACCATACATCCTTCATTCACTAAGGAGCCTGTCACTTTGCCGGTAGATGCGATATGATGAGGAGGCTTGTTAGGGTTTTTAGCATAAATTCGCCACTTCGCGTCATGAAGCGTAAACGGCGGATTTTCAAGAAGAAGGTCCATATGTGCTTCCCACAGGCTTTCAACGGTGCCAACATCCTTCCAATAGCCGCTAAAACGATAGGCAAAAATAGAGTGGCTGCTGTAGAGCATTGATGGAATAATGTCTTTGCCAAAGTCATTGCTTGATCCAGGGTCCTGCGCATCTGCAATTAATTTCTTTTTTAATACATCCCAAGTAAAAATATATATGCCCATAGAGGCGAGATTATTTTTGGGCAGCTTCGGCTTTTCCTCAAATTCAATAATTCGGTCTTCATGATCCACATCCATAATGCCGAATCGGCTTGCTTCATGTAATGGGACTTCAATTACGGCGATCGTAGCATCCGCTTTCCTTGCCTTGTGCTGCTCGAGCATGAGGGAGTAATCCATTTTGTATACGTGATCACCGGAAATAACTAAAACATATTCAGGATCATATTGTTCGAGATAATGAATATTTTGATAGATCGCATGCGCCGTCCCTTTATACCAGCTACCGCCTCGTTGCTCCATAAATGGAGGAAGTACGGTAACTCCGCCATTTTTCCGATCCAAATCCCATGAGCTGCCTATTCCTATGTATGAGTTCAGTACCATCGGTTGATACTGAGTCAGTACCCCAACCGTATGAATACCTGAGTTGCTGCAATTGCTTAACGTGAAATCGATGATCCGATACTTGCCGCCGAAAGGCACAGCTGGCTTTGCTAACTTAGACGTGAGATGGCTTAATCTTTTTCCTTCACCGCCTGCAAGCAGCATCGCTACACATTCTTTTTTTTGCATTCGGCTCACTCCCCATCGTAAAAAAATTGGATACTCCAAAACATTGTTTGAATTTTCTGATAATTATAAACACACCTCCTCCTTACTATATGTATTCACAAATTTATTTAAAATGTAAGCGTATACAATGTTGTAAAAATTATATTACCTCCTCGTTAGAAGGAAGTCAACAGCAGTTAATTATTATTTTAAATGACTTATTTTTGCAATTTTCGCAGTTCTAAAGTGCAGATTGTATGCCCCTGTTTATGTTGTCAGATTCACTCGCAAGGCCACCTATTTTAGCGAAAATAGCTCTTCTTTTATTACGTATTTAGTAATGATTTGTCTATATCCCCAAAAAAACAGCGCGTTCCTTAGTTAAGGGCGCGCTGTTTATTGGGTAAGCTCAGCTTTTGAATAAATAAGATCAAGGATTAAAAAGGCCTTCAGGCAGCTTGGCTTCCCAGCTTCTTGCATTCAGCCCTAGTGCGTGGAGAACAACTGCCGCCGTATCTGTAATCATAAGCTCACCTTGAAGCGTGGCATTATGTTTAATTCCAGGACCAGTGCAGCCCCAGAAGATCGTTTTGTCCAGTGGGTGATCGCTGCCATGCTGATAAGCCTGCTCTCCGCCGCCCCCATGATCGGAAACGACAATAATCAAGCTGTCTTTCAGAAGCCCCGTTTCTTCAATAGCTTGTAATATGATTCCTGTACTTTCGTCCGTCTCTTCTATGGCAAGCAGCTGCTCAGGTGTATTGAATCCATGCTGGTGCCCCGCTCCATCGGGCAAGTCTAAGCCGATAAACATCAGCAACACATCGGGATTCCCCTTAATATATTCAGCAGCCGCAAGCGAAAGCTCACGGTCATTCATCGATACTTTATGCACATCGATCGTCGATTCGATAATGCCATCGTTAATTGGATTCCAGACGCTGTACGCCGCCATTTTGGCATCCGGCATGTTATCCCGAACGATTCGAAAAATGGAAGGATATTGCGATTGCTCGGGAAACGCATGTTCACTGGCGATATCATTCGTAAGACCATGTTTTTCAGGGCCTACTCCGTGAAGAAGCGATCCCCAGCATTGCGCACTAATCGTTGGTGAGACCGTTTGAGCGTCAAATGTGAACGTACCTGTACGAATTAATCGATCCAAATGAGGTGTATGCGCATCTTTCACGAAATTCCCTGCTCCATCCCAACCTATAATGAACACCCGTGCTATTTTCTCCATTCATCATTTCTCCTCTTCTATATGAATTAAGTGCTGCCCCAATCCGACTCATGATTTCCATGTTTATCATACTCACCTACCTTTACAAAGTCAACATAAAAACAACTAATAACAACTAAAAACACATTTTTAGTTTTTTCTTTATTATTTTTTGAGTATTTTGTTGTTTTCTATTATAAGGACTTTGCTTCGGTTCACTTAAAAGCTGTTATACATATAATGGTGGATGCCAAGGAAATGGATGAAATAAAAGGAGGCTAATGATCAACATGACCGAAGAACAAAAGACGCCATTTGACTATAAGACGTATTGGGACAACAATTACTCCCAAGGCGGCACATCAGGCAGCGGTTCTTACGGTGTGCTGGCGGACTTTAAAGCGGAGGTAATTAATTCTTTTATAAGCGAACACGGGATTCAAAAGGTAATCGAATTCGGATGCGGGGATGGAAACCAAATATCGTTAATGAGCTATGAACAGTATTTAGGTTTGGACGTAGCCAATTCCTCCATCGATATTTGCGCGCAAATATTTGCCGGTGATCGCTCCAAAAGCTTTCTCGCCTACAACCCTCGACACTTCGTTAACCATGGTTATCTAACATGCGAGCTCGTCGTTTGTTTAGACGTTCTTTACCATATTACGGATGACCATGATTTCAACAAAACATTGAACGACATTTTCTCATGCGAGGCGGAGCATGTCATTTTATATACGCGAATTACTAGCGCCGACGAGCCAAACTTCGTGCCGACGATTCGAGATCGGGATATTTTAAATCATTTGAAAGCCTATAGCAACTACAAAGTTGAGCGTATTATCGAACAAAAACATAAGCATTTATCATCTGCGAGCTTCATCATATTGCAAAGAGAAGAAACCTGAATTAAGCAATAACTAAATTTAATTTCAAAAAAAGAGTGTCCTACAAGTCAATAATACTAACTTTACGGACACTCCTTTTCTACTTCTAATTGATTTGAAGATTACCATGGCCAGAACAGCCTAAGATCAGAAATAATAACTACTTATTTTCAGCTGTTGATGTGGTGACATAAACCAAACAAGCGGTCCTTCTATAGGCCGCTTGTTTTTTGCTTATTCTAAACCTTTGACATCCATTGTTATCGATCATGCCGTTCAAGCTCAAACGTTTGAATTAATTGCTCCATAACTTGATCAGGCGATCTGTCGGTCAACCATTTTTGACCAAACATTTGAATGATTTTAATGGCTGGAAAGTCTCCCCAGAATCCGACAAACTCCTCATTTAAGTATACCTTGTCGGACACATGGCGATTCATCTCGTTAATGCAGTCGGTCAGAATCAGCTTCGCTCTTTGATGATTGAGCCAGTCATTTAATAAACTGAACTTATGAAGAGCGATTTCTTCGCTGCCGAAATCACACAGCACTCTCTCCCGAATGCGGATATCCCGTGATGAACTGCCGATTACGAATTCATAATAACCTGTCTCTGCGACCCATTTGTTATATTTCGTATTATAATAAGCAAGATCTCTCTCTTCGAGTAAGAAACAAACTTCCTGCTTCTCGCCAGGCTCAAGGGCGAGCTTAGTGAATGCCTTAAGCTCTTTTTCAGGACGAACCCAATCGCATTCCTCGTCATGAACATACAACTGCACCACTTCCTTGCCAAACACATCTCCTGTATTTTCGACACTGCAAGTGACAGTTATTTTACCCTCTTGCTGTATCGCCTTCAAATTTGAGTAAACGAAGGACGTATACGATAAGCCGTGCCCGAAAGAAAATTGCGGAACAATCTCCTTCTTGTCGTAATAACGATATCCAACGAACAAGCCCTCTCGGTAAAACAGCTTCCCATTTTCACCCCGCACACGCATATACGATGGATTATCGGACAGCTTAACAGGGAAAGTCTCAGATAATTTACCAGAAGGATTCACGTTCCCGAATAAAATGTCGGCTATCGCTTTGCCGCTGCCTTGTCCGGCAAGCCATGAATGAAGGACGCCAGGTACATGCTGCACCCACGGACGCATCGCAAGCGCTGATCCGCTGCTTGTGACGACTACGCATTTCGGTTGTACTGTGGAAACGGCTTCAATTAGCTTAATTTGATGCATAGGTAGATGAATACCTTCTAAATCATGCATTTCGGATTCTGCATATTCAGGTTGTCCCACAAACAGAATCGCTATATCCGCCTTCGCCGCAAGTTCGACGCTTTCTTCGATGAGGCGTTCATCCACGCTTTCGTCCGTAGGATAACCCTCTGCATAGGACAGTACAATTGAATCACCTGCAATTCTACACATTTCCTCCCAAGGAATATCAACTCGGGAAGGTGTTACTTTAGCACTGCCAGCTCCTTGGATTCTCGGCTGCTTCGCGAACTTTCCTATGATAGCAACTGATGCTGTCTTCGCCGTGTTAATCGGAAGAATATCATTATCGTTTTTAAGCAGCACAATGCTCTCTGACGCCGCTTTCCTTGCCAATTCATGATAATCGATAGCTGCTTGTTCGTTTCTATTTATACCTGTTTCGGTCGTTTTTTGCACCAACTCGATGATTCGGCCGACAACCTTATCAAGTAGAGCTTCTTCAAGCTTGCCTGCCTGTACAGCTTCAACAATAGCTTTCCTATTGTAATGGGCTGGCCCAGGCATTTCTAAATCTAGGCCTGCCTTAAGACCGCGAATGCGATCATTGACAGCTGTCCAGTCGGACAAAACGACCCCTTCATATCCCCATTCTTCACGTAAAATATCGTTCAGCAAATGTTCGTTTTCACTTGCATAGGAACCGTTAACCAGATTATAGGAACACATAATTGTCCACGGATTTGATTTTTTAACTATCCGCTCGAAAGCGCTCAAATAAATTTCGCGCAGTGTCCGCTCATCAACCTCCGAACTTGTTACCATCTTTTCATACTCTTGATTATTACAAGCAAAATGTTTAACCGACGCACCGACGCCTTGGCTTTGCAAGCCGTTTACGAAGGAGGCTCCAAGCTCCCCTGACAGGCATGGATCCTCTGAATAATATTCGAAGTTTCGTCCACCCAGAGGGGTTCGCTTCATGTTTATCCCAGGTCCAAGAAGCAACTGAACGCCCATCTGTCTCCCTTCCTTTCCAAGAGCGACTCCAACCTCATGCAGTAGCTCCACATTCCACGAAGATCCGATAGCCGAGCCTGTTGGATAACAAGTGGCTGGTAAATTTTCGCCTGTAATGCCTATTTCTTCGTCACTATTTGTTTTACGTATGCCATTCGTTCCATCGTACATATGGATAGACGGGATCCCCAGACGATCGATCTCCTTCGTCATCCACATGTTTAGACCGGCGCATAGATCAGCTTTTTCTTCCAGCGTCATTGCTCTCAATATCGTTTCTGTTGCTTGCTTCATCTTGTAATCCTCCTCTTTCCTATCTTGCCTATCCTTCTTGCCCTTCGGCTTCTTGCTGTTCCTTCTTTAGCTCCTGCATGTCGTAAACTTTAAAAAACGGAAACCAAACGACGAAAATAACAAACAAAACTAGGGCAAGCAATAAAAGTCCGTTTAAGCCAGACAATAAATACGTGGACAAGCCGATTGGCGTATACCACAGTTGAAACACTTTACTTGGGATGTCCACAAGGCCGAGATCCAGCACGATGTATACTATAATTGGCGTTATAATGCCGTTAATCCACATCGGCACCATCAATAACGGATTAAAAGCAATCGGCGCGCCATAAATGACAGGCTCATTAATATTGAACAGTGAAGGGACGATAGTCGCCTTGCCGATTGAACTCAATTTTTTCGACTTTGCAAATAGGAACCAAATAACAAGCGGCAATGTTGCGCCGAGACCGCCGACCCCTACCCAGCCGGAGAAAAAAGTTTCAAACGTATTGATGTTCACGGGCTCCATCCCTTGTGCAACCAAAGCAGCATTTTCCTCGATGGCAGGAATCCATATGGAATATAATATCGGAGTGATTACCCACGGGCTCACGCCAAAGGAATAGAGTACAACACCAACGAAATTAAACAAGACGAAGCCTGCCAAGCTTTGGCTAATTGTGTTAAGCGGCTCAAACAAGCTCACGATTAGAGCGAAAATATCGAAGTGCAGCTGATAAATAAGAAGCCAGCCACCTGTCAGAATCAAAGCGATAGGGACGAGAAAGTCAAACCAGTCCACAATAAATTCTGGCAGATTTGTATCTTTCTTGAACCAAGAGAAGCGGTTAAACGCATTCATGACAGCTGCTACTGAAATTCCCACTAAGAGTGCTGTGATC
The DNA here is from genome assembly GCF_037976325.1 of Paenibacillus sp. FSL K6-3182. Classification (NCBI taxonomy): domain Bacteria; kingdom Bacillati; phylum Bacillota; class Bacilli; order Caryophanales; family Paenibacillaceae; genus Paenibacillus; species Paenibacillus sp. FSL K6-3182. The sequence goes on along the minus strand of NZ_CP150265.1, from coordinate 2,564,266 downwards.
ATCCCAGACGGTCCAAATCGCTCAAGCACAAACTTGACTGTTCCGTCATCTCCGAACGTAGGCTTAAGCAGCATGAGGAACAGCGACAAACCAGTCGCACCTGCAATCAGCTTAATTTTATGGCGTTCCTTCTTCTGCATGACCATGTAAGGTGTGAGAAAAGCGATAAAAATGCCGAGAAGCCCGAAGCTAAACGTTGTTATTGGCGTCAAATCAGGCATTCCCGGTATATAATCCTTCAAAATAGAAACAAGCGTAATCAGTGAACCGATGAAAATCATCGGCAGTGTGACCATAATCGCTTCTTGAATTGAATCCACCCATACATTTTTGGTAAATGCTTCGAGTCGAGGCGCGAATTTCTCGGTCATCCACTTCATCAATCGATCCATTTTCATTCCCCCTACATGTTATATTCTGCTCTGTTTGTGATTGCTTACTTAGTATAAAATCATTTGTTAGCGCTTTCTTGTTCTTATTTGCCGCATGATGGTCTGTTTTTTGTCGAATCGCTCTCGAAAGCCATAGAGTTGCATCTAAGTGTTTGAATTGCACAGCAAAAAACACCCCTCGATAGCTGGGGCGCTGGCTTTTAGAGCTTGTGACATGCTCAATATTGCTTTAACAACGTAATTAACCTAACCCCGTGAGGCGGAACTACGAATGTATGTTCATAGCTTTCCGCATCGGTTATAAGCTCCGTCTTCATTTCGGGACCGGTTTTGCCTTGCAAATAATTGAGTTCCTCCTTCGATGGGTATACAGGCGTTCCCATTCGAATCCATTCATCAAAAGCAGAGCCATGCTCTCGGTCAAGCTGATAGCTCGTCATTTTATAGCTGCTTTTCAAGCCTTGCAGCTTTATTAGAAATGCTTTGTCACCCTTTTCTTCAAAGATGGAGTATCGGCTTTTTTCCGTCAGACCTGACCAATCGCCGCTTGCGAATAGTTGATCCACATGCACATAATGGTACATTAAAATTTGCAGGCTCCCATCATTATGACTCGTTACGATATAACCATCCCCTCGAGTCACAATCTTCTCTCCCAGCTTGGCAAGCAGTTCAAATGCATAATAGCTAGGCTTCTTGAGGCCGTTTCTATTAATTAAACCGAAACCTCCATAGAAAATGGACGGTGGGACATGGCTTTCTTCAAAAACGTCAGTGAATGACCAGAAGGCAATCGAATTCATTGTGCCTAACGTCTGAAGAGCTTGATGGATGACAAACGATGCCATAAACATCGTATCATGCACCAAATTTCGGTCATAGAGGGAGAAGTTCCACTCCGTCATATGAAGCTCCATAGGCGGGGCTTCATATGCTCCAATTTGCGATCTTAACTTATTCACGCTGTCGAGATAGAATGATGGCGGCATAATCGTCGTCAACGTGTCAGCCTCGTCCTTCAGATTCGGATATTCGGAATAAACATGGAATGAGAAAAAATCAATGGGTACATTCCCAGCACGGCAATAAGACATAAAATCAGTCGCCCAACTTTCATTCCAAAGTGATCCATATCCAAGCGCAGGGCCGCCTACCTTCAGTTCAAGATTTATCGATTTGATCGAAAAGGCAGTTGATTTGTAAAATTCAAAATACTGCTCCTTCGTTCCCGCCCAGCAAACGCCAGCCAGATCAGGCTCGTTCCACACCTCAAAATACCACTTCTTTACTTCATCAATTCCGTAACGATTCAAGCAATGGCGAACAAACTGACGGACAAGCGAATCCCACTTGTTCTGGATAGCTGGAGGAGCGATATTGCCCTTCCACAAAAAAATAGTTTCGCTTGAACGGCGCAGCAGCGTTGGCATGAAGCCCAATTCTACAAAAGGACGTATGCCCGATTGAAGTAAAAAGTCATATAGCTTATCAACATAGGCCCAATTATAGATTGGTTCGCCGTCATCCGTCTCGTTGTATATCATCATCTCGTCATTAAATACGCCATGGAAGCGTATATGAGTGAATGCTAGGTTTCGCTGCAATTCCAGAAATTGCTCCTGCCAATCCGCTCGCAGCCCTTCTATAGCTCTGCCGGCAGTAGTTATCCGATTCCAATGGGGCACGAATGGTTGGCCTGATTCATCCACGCGTACTTTAATGTCAACCTTGGTATAAACAACACTCTTCGCTACCAGTGCGTTCGTTCCTTCTTCATCCCGCTCCAAATAACGGTACAATGATTCCATCGCAAGAATAGTGTCGGTTTCATAATAATCACTGCTTGACGATTCCTCGTAAGTAATCGGCTTCCTCGCAGGCGAGGCAGGCATAGCTGAAGACACTGCTTCCCGAAACGCGCTTGGAGTACATTCGTACTTCTCTTTGAAATATTTATTGAACAGCTTCACATTAGCGAATCCGCAGTCATGCGCGATTTGCGTCATGCTTTTGCTGGACTCCGTCAATTCAATGACTGCTTTCTCCAAACGGACCAATGTTAAATACTTCTGGAATGGGATGCCGATTTTATCACTGAAGAAATGAGAGAAATAATGCAGGCTTAAATGCTCTTGATCGGCAATCGTTTGCAATGATATCTTCTGACTGTAATGGCGGTCCACGAACTGGAGCACGCGATTAAGCCGTTTATAGTCAAAAGCCTTTCCCTCCGAGAGTGTTGCTTCGATTAGGCCTGTTGAAAAATAACGCAGCAAATGGCCAATCAACATATGGAGAAAACCCAATGAATAGTTGCGGCAGCCAGGAGCTTTCTTGCTTGCTTCCCATGCCATCTGCGCCAAGCAGCGGCGAATTTTATCATAATTTTCACGGTTTTCATCCGTCTGTTGCAAGGAATTGCATCCGATAAACGAGCCCTCATCCATCAATTCCGGGTTAAACTGCAATGTCAGCAGCACATTGTCCTGACTCGTTCGTTCGATTTTGTGTACAGACATGCTGCTGACAACGATGATATCGTCCTGCTGCAATAAATACTGATGTTGGTCCAAATAGATGGTGACAGAGCCCTGCAGCACATATATAATTTCAATTTCCTTATGCCAATGAAAATGAACATGTGCAACACTGTTGACGAACAGACGAATCGGCAGGTCATCTTGATGCTCGATAAACTCATAAAGGTAGCGCATAGGCAGGTCTCCTTTCCGATTTATATGATGTACCGAGTCTATCTTCTCATATTGCTCAAGTTTAATCTTCCTCAACCACTTCTATAAGCTAAAAACCAGACAATGACCAATACTTACAGAAAAAAAATACTAACTCTCCCCATTTATTTTGATCCCATAACCGCTCCCCAGCTTGTGACCTGCAACCAAATAAGCTTTGGCGCTGCGCTGTAAACTAGTTTGCTCTTCATATTCGAATGGATTGTCTTTCAATTGGTTGAATATCCTTTGTTCTGCTTCCCTTGAGGCTGCATCAACATCATAAATGTAAAAGTGCTTTTGAAACTGTATGATATTGGAATCAACGCTTAATACTTCACTTAACTCCGGATAAAGCAGCCATGAATGACAAACATACACCGGAGATATTCCTCTAAAAAAAGCTCTTGCCAAAACAAATGACTTTTCTACACTTTGAGGGTCAAGAGGCTCTCCGGATGGAATATGTACATTGAGCACAATTTGATCTTTAACTACCTTTTGCCCGTTAATTACTACATCAGAATTCAGAGCGAGTGGCTGAAACTGTAATCTTCCCAATCGGAATAAGCGCAACTGAACATGCTCCTTCATCCAGTTGTATTCTTCAATTCCGTATTCACCGTAATCACGCAAACAGTTTTGGCTCCAAATCTGGATATCAGAGAAGGTATCGTAATAAACGACATCCTCAATCCCTCGAATTCGATACTCCTCATAGGCATCTACTGCAAATCTTATAAATAAATATAATAATAATTTTCGATAGCTCCCTGTTTGCTTTACAGTCTCAAAAAAAGAGTCTCGATCTAATTGAAAATGCTGTTTGTATGCCTTGTATTCCTCTTCCATCATACGGTAGGCAAACATATGCTGCTGAGCCGATTCATCAAGCCTGATACCTTCACAAAATTTTGTTATGTCCATCATATTTCGCCTCATTCCGTTCGGATATTTCATCGATTATCAACCCATTCAAATAAAACTGAGCCGCTTAGGATAAGCTTCGTTTTCCAAATAGACAATATCTTCATATAAATAAAAACAGCTTACTCCTGAAGAATATAGAAGTAAACTGCTTTTGGCTATCCAATTATTATTTTTAAAAATGAATCTTTCTATTTGACGTCTTTGTCATCCCAGCATTCCACGTCTTCCAAACCTTTGACGCTGCTCTTCACAAATTGCGGATCACGCCCTGCCTTCTTCTGCTGCATATAATTACGCAGCACATCAAAGGCGATTCGTGATAAAAGAGTAATGGCGATGAGATTGACCACCACCATCAGTCCCATGAACAAATCTGCTAAATCCCAGACAAGCTGCACTTTGGCAACCGACCCGAAAATGACCATCGCCAGCACACAAATGCGGTATAGCCATAACCAGACTTTACTGGTGTTGAGAAACTCAATATTCGTTTCCCCATAATAATAATTGCCCATCAATGTGCTGAACGCGAACAGAAAAACCATGATCGCTAGGAAGCCCGATGCCCATGAACCCATATGTACGCTCAGAGCTGCTTGCGTGAGTTCTATTCCGCCTAGTCCCTGCTGTTCATACACGCCTGACAGCAAAATAATAAATGCTGTACTCGTACAAATGACTAAGGTGTCAAACAGAACACCAAGCGCTTGGATCAAGCCTTGCTTCGCCGGATGACTGGTCGTTGCGGTAGCTGCAGCATTGGGAGCACTGCCCATCCCTGCTTCGTTAGAAAATAAACCGCGTTTTACGCCATGCATAAGCGCTGCGCCAAGTGATCCTCCGGCTACTTGTTCTATTCCGAACGCATTTTTTACAATTAAAGCAAGCACTGCCGGCATATCTGTAATATTTATCACAACAATCGTAAGAGCAACCCCAATATACAAAACCGCCAGCACAACCACAATATATTCGGATAGCTTGGCGATCCGCTTAACACCGCCAATAATGATAACGGCAAATATCGCTGTCATAATCAATCCCACTGCCATTCGATTGGTGCCAAAAGAGTTCTCAAAAGCAATCGTAATCGTGTTCGACTGTACAGCATTAAATACGAGCCCGAAGGACAGCGTAATTAAGATCGCAAATAAGGCGCCCATCCACCGCTTCTTTAAACCCGCTTGCATATAATAAGCTGGGCCTCCGCGGAAGCTCTCTCCGTCCTTAATCTTGTAAACCTGAGCAAGCGTACTTTCTACGAAGCTTGAGGCTGAACCAATAATGGCGATGATCCACATCCAGAACACAGCCCCTGGTCCACCTAACGCGATCGCGATAGCGATTCCGGTAATATTCCCTGTTCCTACACGAGCTGCCATACTAATGCAAAACGCCTGAAATGGTGAAATGCTGCCGCGCGGACCGCTTGTGGACTCAAACAGCAGACGGAACATTTCCTTTAACATACGCAATTGCAGTACATTTGACCGCAGGGTGAAGTAAAGGCCTATTGCAATAAGCATAACAATCAACAGCTTTGACCATAAAAAATCATTCACAATACCAATTAAATCTTGAATCATTTGCTCCATTTGTTTCCCTCTCGATGTCGTTCTTAGAATCCATTCATAGTTATACTTCCCAAGGCAAGGAATTAATAACAATGTAATTTCATCTATTGATGTGATTGCTCGAATACTCATTTGTGTAGGAATATGTAATCTTTTGCTACCATCAATCTAATATTCGGAACAAACTATGATAGCACAAACGTTATGTTTTTCAAAATACACATATTGGTTTCTGCTCATCCTGTTGTTTATTTTCGATAAGAACAACTGTATAATTATTTTCTTTAAACTTTATATGAACAAATTCAAGGAGGCAAATCATGAGTGAAATTGCTAAAACGCCACAACCGCCTTATTATGCTGTCATATTTACATCAGAACGAACAGCAATTGAGAACCAATACAAGGAAATGGCGGATGAAATGGTGAAGCTTGCTTCCGTTCAACCGGGTTATCTTGGTGTAGAAAGTGCGAGAGAAGGGCTAGGCATTACCGTGTCTTATTGGGAATCCCTTGAAGCGATTCAAAAATGGAAACAAAATGAACGGCATTTGGTCGCACAACAACAAGGAATAGCGGAATGGTATAGCAGCTACAAAACAAGAGTTTGCAAGGTCGAACGGGATTATGGTTTCGAAAAAAACTAAACAAATAAGCATGGCGCCGCATCATAAAATACTTCGTACGACTACGCAAAAAAGCTGACTTCGGGCTATCCCAAAATCAGCTTTTTCGGCAATCGACTACGTAGAACTCGGGGGTGATGATGTTCCCGAAGAATGATGAAGATATGCGATTGCTTCCGTTCGGCTCGAAACCTTCAGTTTTTTGTAAATCGCACTCAAATAATTTTTTACTGTACCCGTCGTTAAAAACAATTCAGAAGCGATAGCTTGATTCGACTTCCCTTGTTTCAACTGCATTACAATATTTCGTTCCTGTGCGGACAAACCATTCAGCATGTCATCAGTCTGCTCGATTGAATAAGGCTCGGAAATTTCATTGGGTGATCCTTGTTCATGCTGTTCTGGAAAGTTAAGAGCCTGTACAAGACGTTTCTGAATGCGACTGGGATAATTGATTCTCTCCTCTAAACAATCCTGAATCGTAGAGAGAAGCTTCTTAGTCTCAACCCCTTTAACTAAAAAGCCGTTAGCTCCATACCGTATCGCTTCCCATATGTATTCCTCATCCTCGAACGTTGTCAGAACGAGCACTTTGGTATCCGGAAACTCAGTTTTGATTCGTTTTGTTGCTTCCAAACCATCTAACTTCGGCATATGGATGTCCATTAAAACCAGCTCGGGGCGGTGCAATCGCACTTGCGCTATCGTTGCCAACCCATCACACGTTGTAGCAACAACTAAATATTCTTCCTCCATACTTAAAATAGCTGCCAAACCATCGCGAATTAAGGGCTGATCGTCTGCTATCACAATCGTTCTTTTAGACAATTTGCTCCCTCCGCTCTATCGTTTTCCTCTGAATAGGTATGCTTATGTCTAGTGCTACACCATCGGCAGCACGCTCGTTCAAAATCGTTAATTCTCCGCCAATTTCCTTTACTCTCTCATTCATCGCTTTCAAACCAAAACCATGAACAAATTGCGATGGAACTTTTCCATTATTGGATAAAATAAACCGGATCTGCCCCTCACGATAAGTTAGCGAAAACTCAAAATGGGTACTGCAACCATGCCGAATACCATTAGTAAGGCCTTCTTGCAATGCCCGATAAATCGTTATCTCGACTATTGGCTGCAGTTTAGGCAATGCTGCATCAATCTCGCATGTAATTTCCACCTGAGTTTGTCTCATCGTTTCATCGATCAGCTTAATAAGCTCAGGTATAAAAGGTTGATCTAGAACATTTTCATGCAGCAGCTGCACCGAGCTTCGCACATCATCCAAACCATTGTCAATATATTCTTTCGTTCTATTGATCATATCTTTTGCAATCGCATAATTGTTTTTCTCAATCGCATGTGCTGCTGTTTGCAGGCCGGCTAACGCTGATGTCAACGTGTGTCCAACGGAATCATGAATGTCACGGGATATTCTAGTCCGTTCTTGTAATTGTGTTTTCTTTGCTAATTCAATGGATGCGATTCGCAACTGCTCATTGTCTTTAGCCAGCTGATTCTTTTGCTGAAAAGCAATTTTTGCAAGGAGGCTTATCCCAAAAATTGCAAAGTAGTCGATGATACGAGGCAACATATAAGCTATTTCTTTAAAGGGCGGGAATTGGTGATAAACCAAAAGTCCTAGCACAAAACTGAGATAGCTCACCGTAGTAAAGATAATCGAAAGGTTTCTGCTGCGATAAAAGCTAAATTCTCCAACGAGAATTAAAATATAAATTTGTGCAAAAAAGCTTTCCGACCCTATCGATATGACAGAAGCCAAGGCTAATTGTATAGATAAACATAAGATGCCTGTCCATCCCTCGAGATTGATTTTCATGATGTAATTTCGAATGAGGACGATTGCTATATACGTACATACCAGCAATAAAAGTAAAGCAGATAGCTTGCTCGTATGAAACAATAAGCAAACCGTCGCTCCTATTACAATGATGAACAAGATGTGAGTCATTTTGTTATTTAATTGTACATCCATAGTAATGCCCCCGAGTGGGATGATAGATTTACCATTTATTTTATCATAAACATGACTTAAGTCATATGTTCGAGGTAAAAGCAGTCGAAAAATGACGAAAAAGCGATTTTCTAATGATCTTCTTCATCTAGAATAAGCCTTTCGTATTATCTATAATGAGAAAAGTTGGATAAACAATTAAGAGTGGCAATGTTTTTTTCTGCAGGTGAGAGTAAAAAAGTTCAAGGGAGACTTGTAGAAATGCTTTTGATCGTATGGAACGCAATCGGTTGTTTGCTTCTCATTTTAAGTGTGTTTTTCTCAATCCGCTTAATACTAGAAGGTAAGCATACACAGTGAAACTCTCCTATGAAGTGAAGAAACCGTCATATGAAGCGATATTTAATAATAATTACGATATAGAAAATGAAGATGTTAACGATTTTCTAATTCGAAGATTGAATTCTGTAATGCAAAGTTTTGCAACTCGTTATCGGCTGACACAGCGTGAATCAGAAATTCTCATCCTTTCCGTTGTGTATGGATTTACTAATCGCGAGATCTCCGAAAAATGCGTGATCAGTGAAAAGACGGTCAAAAATCATCTATCAAATCTAATGAACAAAATTGGCGCTCGATCCATGCGAAAACTATTTTCACTGCTGCTCTTCCATGCCTTATCCTCTTAAAAGCAATCCTCCTGCCATGCGGCAGCCATTTAACCAATCCACAACCAATAGCGAAAATGCAGATGCCCTAACAACATGAAAAACCTACCATAAAGGTAGGTTTCATGTTACTGGAACAAATGTAAAATAGCCTGTGGATTCTGATTAGCCTGAGCAAGCATAGCTTGTGCCGTTTGATTCAGAATACGCGATTTGGTTAAATCCATCATCTCTTTTGCCATATCAGCATCACGTATTCGTGATTCTGCTGCGGTTAAATTTTCGGCATAATTTCCTAAGTTGTTCGCTGTGTGTTCTAATCGATTTTGCAATGCTCCATAAATCGTTCTATAGTTTGTAACTCTTGCTATGGCATGATCTGCTTGAGCTAGCGATTCACTAGGTATGGCCGGCGGTAAAATAGACATATTGGCAATACCCAATCCTTCCAGCTTCACACTGAAAAGGGGAATAATCATCGTTTGATTTTCATTTGCCCCGATTTGAATATCAAGTCGAGGCGGAATATAGTCTACATCCTTTATGTCCGTAGTAACTGTTTCAATAATAGAATCAATTTGGCTTGTCGTTTTATTCGTTACGAGGTAAACATCTTTCTTAAAATTAAAATGATTTAGCACAATGCCAAATTCCAAAACAGCGCCATCATCAAGATCCGTCGTTTCCCATGATGGAGTAATAACATTGGGGCCAGAGTTTGACGATTGCAAAATATCGCTTCCCGTTGTTAATGAATTTGGCTTAACGTAGCTTCCGCCATTCAGGAATGAAAAATCGTAATTCACAAGATCGTTTGATAGTTCAAACACAGTCCCTGAACTCGGTATTTCCGTTTGATTAGCAGTAACGCCTGTGGGAACTCCGCTGGAGGATGAAATATTATATGATCCGTCGTATTCCGGCTTAAAACCAGCACTAAATTTGATTTGTTTATCATCTACACCGGAATGATTTCTAATTTTAAACTCTGCTTTAAAAGCCGACCCATCCGTCGACATAATTTTTTCGATTTCAATACCATCTTTTTCATAAACAGCTGTAATCGAGCTCGAAGTTATAGTCGAACTCGTTAAAGTAAAGTTATCAAGGGTATGAGAGATACCGTTTATTTCAACAGTTATGAACCGATCTTCAAATCCACCAAAATCAGGGTACTGTCCAGCTGTCGTTCCACTTGGTATAAGCTCAGTCTGAAAAAACACATTATTAATGGAAAGATGCTTAATATCAAGCTCTTTATATCTAGGATCGCTGACTAGTTCTCTTCCATAATAATAGGTACCTGTAGTTGTTGTCTCTGTATGGATATGTTCATTTTTTTCATAATTGTTATACCCCTCACGTCCATCAGGTGAAGTAATAGGTGTGACTGAAGCGCTAAAATTGTTAACGTTACCGATCGTTGTATTCGTATTCGAAGATTGAGCGGTTACGGGAACCTCAGTCATACCAATAGGAAAAAAGGATGTTGTCCGTTCATTAATTATAGTCGTTGGAGGAAACGGTCCCGATGTATTTACTTCAATCGTATGACTTGAACGGTCGGCTAATATTTGATAGTCATCTCGTCCCAAAAGATTAATGGTATTGAATTCCGTTTGGGTAGCAATTCTATTTATTTCTTCTTTAAGCTGTTGAATTTCTTGGTCAATTTTCTGCTTGTCTTCAAACGTATTCGTATCATTCATACCTTGAATAATCAATTCTCTTTGTCGTTGAATAATATCCGTTATTTCCTGATATCCGCTTTCAGCAGTCTGAATAAGTGATATACCATTTTGAACGTTTTTATGTGCTTGATCTAACCCTCTGATTTGAGCTCTCATCTTCTCTGAAATGGCTAGTCCTGCTGCATCATCAGCTGCACGATTAATGCGTAGACCCGAAGACAGCTTTTCCGATGCTTTAGACGTTTGGATATTATTTTTCTTTAAACTATTATGAGCGTTAATAGCAGATGGGTTATTATTAATTATCATTATGGCTTCTCCAGTTCGTTTATCAAGCGAAAGTTAAATTAGTTTACGGTTAAAACATAGTCTTTGGAACTACTTATATCTATAATTCTAGACCAATGTACCCAAAACCTCCCAAACAATAAAATAAATTTCCTTAGGTGCTCATTTTTCTATAAACAAGCAAAAAAACAAAAAAACGCTCGAAAATTCAAGCGTTTTACGATTATTTTATAGTGTACTTCAGCATATTTGCTCTCACGCGAAAACGAAAGCATCACTCCAATCAGTTCCTTCACTCATACGACTGCACAGGCTGGAGTCCCTCATGACTTACCGTATCTATAACAGCTTGAAAAAGATTGGGCGGGTACTCCGCAATGCGATGGCACAAGTACAAATACCATTCATGTCCATAAGTAAGATAAATCCTTATCGGATGTCCTGCTGCTTTCAGCTTGCTGCTCAAATCTGGACGAATGCCATACAGCATTTCAAACTCAGCATTAGAGCTTGATCCCACTCCTTGATTAAGAAGTTGTTCAATAATGGACTCATCATGGGTAGCGATCGATACACGATGTCCTTGGCGGAGCGCGCTCTGGGCAAGTTCAACATAACGATTATTTAGCGCTGGAGAACGAGGTAACGAGTATTCACTGGATTCTTGATACGCGCCTTTGACGATGCGGATACGGCTAGGTGAGGATATAGCTGCCAAATCCTGCGGAGTTCTTTTCAAATGCGCCTGTAACGTAATGCCGACATTCGGATAAATAGAAGCAGCTCGCTCAAATATAGACAGTATTCTGTCCGTCTTCGAGGACTCTTCCATACTAATGAATAGTTCAACGCCAGCTTTCTGCGCCTGCCCAGCTAAATTCATAAGATTCGAATAAGCAAGATCCGTATCCAGCGAGAGCCCGATATGTGATAGATCAAATGATACTCGTGCGGAGAGCTCATTTTGCCGAGCTTCATGGATGAGCGTCATCATTTCTGTAACTGCTGCCTCACATTCAGCGACATCAGCTGTATTCTCGCCGATATACTCGAGTGATACCGCGTATCCTTTGGCGGAAAGCTCGCTTGCTGCTTCAACTCCATCTTGCCTTGCTTCACCGGTTACATACCGCGCAGCTGCACGTCGCAGCATTTGGTTAAGCTGTGGCGTTTGCTCCACATATGACTTTAGGTCAGGACGACGAGCGATAGATTTGAGCGCAGCTGTAAATTGTTTTTCTAAGTCTGATCTGTGATGCATAATGGTCCTACCACTCCTTCATTCAAGTAAATCTAAGTTTACAAGGTAGACAGGAAGAGGTATTGTATAAAATTGCTCAATTTCAAATAGACAAAGCATATTTTTGCGGCGTTGCCCCAACGATTTTGACAAATGCTTTCGAAAAGTGACTCTGGTCATAAAAGCCCACTTCTGCTGCAATTTCGGATATTGGTCGCTGCTTGGTCAATTCCAGCTTTGCATGATTGATTCTCAGCAAAATCTGATAAGCGTGCGGAGGCAGATGACTCCATTTCTTAAATAGACGTACAAGATGAAATCTGCTGATACCCGCTTCATTCTCCAGCTGCTCCAACGTAACATTTTCGTCAAAATGTGCATGCAGATACTCTTTAATGAGTTTGACGTACTTTTGATCCTGTTTACGCTGTGATTCATGTTCAAGATCTTCCGTATTCTGACTAACGAGTGCTTGTACCAGCTCAATTAAAGCCGTTTCGATCTCAAGCGGAGTACCTTTGCTAATAAGTGCCTCCATCGTCCGGTTTATTTGCAATCGACAAGCATTATTTTTACCCTCTTCCAGCAAGTACGGGATATCAAGCTGGCCAAGCTCTGTATGATTAAGGCCTTTAAACCATTCGGGCTTGATGAAAAGCATCTTGTACTGCCACTCCATATCATCAAGAGGATGACAAGCATGCATCATTTTTGGCGGAAAACTAATGACTCTTCCCGCTTCAACCTGAAGCAGCGTTCCATCGCACCATGCGCTCGTTTCACCCTCATCTATAAGTCCAATCGAATATTCCTCATGAAAATGCTTTTGATAGGCAAGATCGCTCCTCATACATCGCTTTGCTTCCAAAAAAGGCAGCGAATCCTCGCGGTAAAAGGTCACAGTTGACATGCTTGTGTCCTCCTCTTAGGCTTCAACTTAACTATTCCATAAGCTTTAGTATATCATGATTCTAGTGAACCCATGGACATCCATATACACAAAAAAACACGCCCGAATTGGCGTGTTCCATCTTTATGTCTTCTCCTCGAATACTTCCTTCGCAACTTGAATCGCCGACGCGGCTCGCGGCCATCCAGCGTAAAACGCGAGATGCGTCAACGCTTCGATCAACTCTACTTCGGTCAGACCGTTCTCATTTGCAAGGCGGAGATGATATGAAAGCTGTTCTGTAAGTCCTCCGGCGACTAGCGCTGATATCGTAAGGAGACTGCGTTCCCGAAGCGATAATTGTTCTCTTCTCCACACGTCCCCGAACAGTACTTCTTCCGAATAGCGCACGAAAGCAGGTGCAATATCCCCAAATGATTCTCGGGCAGTTGATTTGATTTTTCGATGCTTCATTATTATGCCTCCCCCTAGTTGTCTGGACGTTCGATCATTTGTGCTACGCCGTTACCGAATGTCCAGTCCTCGAATTCCGTATCGACCAGTACGACGAAAACGTCTTCTTTCCTCATGTTAAGCGTATTTGATAATCGTTCGGCTAACTTTGCGTAAAAGCTTTTTTTCTGCTCGGTGCTTCTTCCGGATTTGAGCGTAATTTGAATATAGAGCAGCCCGTTACTTCGCTCTATATTTAAGTAATTCCGGCTAAAATAAAACTCGCTTTCTTTGTGTGAATGGAAAACTTGAAAGTAATCATCTTCCGGCACGTTAAAATGCTGAATTAGTGCATTCATAATCGCCTGGCTTATGATGGGCAATTGCTCTTTCCCATATTGGTTTTCCATGTAACTTACTCTGATGAATGGCAATTTTATATCACTCCTTCAATGGGATAACTTAATTTTACTCCCCGCAAATTTATTTGTATAATTGAATAAAATGATATTTTAATTCAATTATACCGATGGAGATATGTGCTATGGACTTAAAGGAATTAATTACGTTTCGAACCATTATTCAAGAAGGAAACTTCACCAAAGCGGCCACGAAATTGAATTACGCGCAGTCTACGATTACTAATCAAGTCCAGCGGCTGGAGAAGGAAATGGGCATCCAGCTATTTAAGCGAGGATGGGATGCAGAGTTAACCGCTTCTGGACAAATTTTTGCCGTCGAAATTGACAAGCTCATTCAACACTGGAACCAAGTAACTGAGCAAGCGAAAGCTTTGCAAAGAGAGGAGATTGGCTCCCTGCGCATCGGAGGGCTAGCATCGATATTCGAGCATGTGCTGCCCAGCTCTCTGCAGCAATTCCAGGAACTTAAACCAAAAGTAGCATGTCACTTTGTCAGTGGGAACACCGACTCCTTGTCACGAGCGGTACTCCAGAACCAACTGGACTTTGCCATATGCGGAGAGCCTACCGATTTTTCTTCATTTAGCTTTGAGCCACTATATAATGAGAGTATTTCCTTCATTGTAGCGAACAACCATCCCTTGGCTGAAAGAAACGGAATAATATCCTTTGAAGAACTGCTTAACTATCAAATGATCGTTGGAGGAAATACCTGCTTGTATTATCTGCGGTTAGCTAAGCAATATTCCCATTACACCGAAACCCCTTTTTTATATACGGTGAATCAAATTTCGGCTATTCCTTCATTCGTTCAGAGAATACCTTCCGTTGGAGCCGTTCTAGATTCAACAGCGTTACCCACGAATGTTGTGAAAATTCACGTTGAACTGAAGGATTCAGCCATTCCAGTCGGTTTGCTGCAATTACGTAACACGGAGTATAATTCATCATCCAAAAATCTTTTCATGCAATATGTAAAAGAGAATTCCCCTCAAATGATAATATCTTAACTTGCATTACAATTAACAATTGGATAGTATGAAATAGCTAGCTTGTATTGCAAGTTAGCTATTTCTTAATTCGGTACCTTGTTGCGCAATATAGATAGAGGCTACGATTGGAGGAATGCTCGTGTTCACTCAAATGGTTAGAGGGGTGCTTGAGGGATGCCTTCTTGCAGTCATTGATGAAGAGGAAACGTACGGATATGAAATTATGGAGAAACTCGCTCTTAGTGGCTTCGTGTTCGCGAAGGAAGGGAGCATCTACCCACTCTTACTTCGTCTAGAGAAAGAAAATATTGTGGCAAGTACACTACGCCCCTCTGCTTCGGGACCTAACCGCAAATACTATCGCCTAACTCTTAAAGGAGAACAGCAGCTTCAATTATTCCGTGGAAATTGGCACGAACTAAGTAATGCGGTAAATAGTATTATTGAAAAGGAGTGATGCCTTATGTTGAACAAAAAAAATAAAACCCTCTTAAACGAAATGAGATTCTACATTCAGAGTAGTTTTGCCATACCGGATACCAAAGCTAGTGAGATCCTAAATGAACTCGAAGATCATTTATTAATGGCTCAGCGTGAGGGGAAATCGTTCGAACAAATCTTTGGCCAAGATCCTAAGTCCTATTGTAATGAGATCATCAAGGAGCTCCCTAAATCATCGAAATGGGAACAAATAAAAACAATAGCACCCCTAGTTCCTTTGCTTCTTATTTGGCGTTTTCTAAACGGTTTCAGTGGACACCTAACCATTCCGCTATATGAGAATATCGTGTATTTAGCACTCTCACTAGCTTTGTCCTATGTTTTATTCACTATTCTTCGTGCTGGTTCTTTCTCCTCTAAGCGTATATCTTTCTGGATGATGTACGGACTAGGAACGATCATTTCGCTCGTATATGTTGGATTCTTTCTTGTGTCCGATCGTATACTACCTGCTGAACCACATCTCATTCTTCATGATGGCGCTGCTTATATTACCGCTACAGTCAGCCTTGTCATCATTCTCTATTCGTTGTTTGGTGCACTTCTGAAAAAGAAACGTTAACATCCACATCAAACAAAAGTGCTGCTTAGTTAGTTAGAAGGGTAGGTCATTATATGTTCCCAAGTATTTTTGAAACTATGTTATATCTATTATTAGGTTGTATTATTAATATTGTTGGTGTCTTAACTGGAAGATGGAGTAGTAAATTGGGTTATACAAGTGAAATTACCGGAGCTATTTTAGCAATTGGATTTATCTTTTATCAACAGGGCTTTCCAGAAGGTTTCATTCATTTTGCGTTTGTTTCGGCTGGGTACTTATCAATGTCTCTTTTAATGACTGGTCAGGGAAAGTATAGCGAGTTAATGGAAGAAGTCATCCAACTAGAAGTCGAGGAAATAGGGATTATTCGAAATAATCAACGGATACTTGGGGAATTAGGAATTTCAATCCTTGTATTTGCTGGTGCCACCTTATTTTTGATATACGGACCGGAATATAGCCTATTAAAATATTTTATTGTATATGGGTTGCTCATTGCAATTACCGAAATGATTAAACGTCTTGTGATATATTTTACAACTAGCCTCTATTTTTCTAAACAACAAGGCAACTTATATATCATTTCCCGCTTGAACTCAAGAAAATTTTCAATCAAAGATATACAGGAGATAACCATTGAATCAACGGTAGACCTGTTAAAGCTTCATCCCTATCTCACCCTATTCACATCAAATACCGACTTCACAACTAGCTTTAACAAAGTGCTGCGACTTCAATTACCAGGAGAAACAGTATACCTGACAATTAAAGAAACAGAAAAGTGGAGAACCGAATTGGGTTCAGAAATGAAATTTGAAAGTACTATTGAAAATGAGGTTTCCGTTCTGCCATTCTATCATAAACGGAATATCAAACGGCTCCTAGGCAAGTTCTATTTTGCGGTAACAGTAAAGGGGGTATCCGCTTATACTGGAATGATATTACTCTTATATACCTTTAGAACTCCTGCGTGGTTGATGGTTAGTATAGCGATTATTTATTGGTTATTTAATATATATATATCTGATCGTGTACTAAAGGTTGCCATGGATGCTAAGGTTGCAACCGATCCTAAAGTGATATCAGCAGCTGAAAAGGTATTTGCTAAAGCTGGTATTCCAAACGTGAAAGTTTATGAAACTGACTCCGCACAATACAACGGGCTAGCAACAGGTATGAATATTGGACGGTCAATGGTGACTTTAACAACCGCTACATTAAAATTGCCCATAGATGCTATTGAAGGTATATTAGCCCACGAAGCAGTTCATGTGAAGAAGAGAGATATCCTGTATGGGCAACTGTATAGAATTCTATTAATGTTAATTATGGTTGTTGCACTTTTAATTATCTTCAAACAAGTTTCTGATATTGAAGCTTTAGCTATTCCTTTATTTTTTTCAGTTTGGTTACTCATAATTCTATTTCCAGTATTTCAATCATTTTGTTCTCAATTGATGGAAGTAAGGGCAGATCATCTAGGCGCTTCATTTCTTGATGGAGGAACGATGCAAATGGCTAATAGCTTAGCGACTCTTGCTGCATCCCAAGATGAAGCGATGAAAAAAACTGCAGAGTATAGTATGAAGAAAAATGATCTGAAAGAAATAAAGTCCTCTCTTGCAAGGTCACCTTGGTTCTTAAGGTTCATGGAATTTCAAATAATGGATCACCCACCGATGTACTGGCGAGTAACTACATTAAGAGCTCATGGTCATAAATGGGGAAAAGAAATTCGTAGACGTTGGTGGATCGACCGATTTAAGGAGTCATTTACAAAGTGATCAATGTTTTACTGTGAGGAATATGCATACAATAAAAAACAAAAAAACAGCATTTCTGCTGTTTCGTTTCAAATCCTACTCCTTATTCAATAGCTTCTTTAGTGTGGCAATATCGTTAACCGATACTAATTGCTCAAGATTCTCAAATATCTTTTTCTCATCCCAGTTCCACCATTGAAGTTCCAACAACAGATTGATCATCTCATCACCGAAATGCTTCTTAATAACGTTTGTAGGATTTCCGCCAACAATTGTATAAGGTTCAACATTTTTTACAACAGTTGAATTCGAAGCAACAATCGCACCGTCACCTATATTCACCCCCGGCATAATCGTGACATGTTGTCCTAGCCATACATCATTGCCAATTAAAGTATCGCCTTTGAAAGGCAGCTGCTCTATCGTTGGAGTAACCTTTTCCCAACCCTCCCCCAAAAATATTGAAGGGGTAGGTAGTTAAACCATCCATCCGATGATTAGCACCATTCATATCGTCATATTTACACTTACTCTCTACTAGATTAAAACCCTGTTTTCCAACATATTTTTCAAACTGATATGAGACTTTGAGGGTCCGAACTTGATTAGAGAATCTTGAAATTCAGCCAGTTCCTCAATGGATGCGGTTTGCACCTTAATAAGATAATTATATTCTCCACTAATCCGAAATAAATCGGTTACTTCCATAGCATGTTCACAAAAGTCAGTAATCTCTTTGCAATGTTCTGTTTTTATTAAAATAAACGTGGTCGTGCCTCGATTTATTTCACGCAAATTAAAAACGGTATTGTACCCAGCGATTATGTTTTTCTCTTCCAACTTGAGTATTCTTTCTTTAACGGATGGTTGCGACATCGATACCTCTTTGCTAATTTGAGAAATGGACATCCGTGCATTGTACTGAAGTAATGCCATAATTTTTTTATCAATGTCATCCATAGGATGTTCCATAATAAGAGCCTCCTGATCATTAACATGAAATAAACCTTTTCATCTAAAATACCTTATATTTTATAACCATATTACTATAAAATGCTTATCTTTTGCATGTCTCTCATCCTTTAATGCCTCTATAATTTACATATATTATTTAAGGAGCGATTAGAGATGAGCGTAAAAGGCCTTTCGCATGTAGCTATCCAAGCTAGAGATTATAAAGCAACGATTGCATTCTATATTGAGGTTTTAGGGTTCAAGTTAGGCCATCATTGGAGTTTGCCCTTATTTCAAATTAAGGAAGCTTCCATGCTGGTTTCACCTGACCAAAGGACCTGTATTGAGATCTTTGATAACGATGCAGTCATTCCCGCTCAAGGGAAAAAAGCATTAACTGAAAATGATATCGCTCATGGAGCGTTATTGCATTTCGCCTTTTATGTAGATAACGTAGATGAAATGTATCAAAAGGCACTCGCTCATGGGGCAAAACCTTTTGTAGCACCGGATTGCCTTTCTCTTGGCGAACCACCTCTTCTTATAAGGAATGCAGTTATTCATAGCCCAAATGGGGAAATCATCGAATTTATTGAAGATGTTGATTTTGATATGTCCGCCAAACCTCTTGTAAAATAATGCTTTCAAAAACGCATTAATTTAAGTATAAAAAAACCACGTCCTTAGGACGTGGTTGATTACTAGGGATACAGTTCGATTTAGGGTGTCTGCTCATCTTGCACAAAATTTAACACCCGGTCATCCACCGCTGCGGATTCCCCTAGATCAGGCTGGTCGCTAAGCGTGATTACAGGCTCAGTCAAGAAGCCATGCAGCTCAAAAAGCACAATCTCGTTGCGTCCCTTCCGCAGCAAAGGTCCTGGGATATAAAGCGCACGCTGAGGTCCAATCTCCCAGTACCGTCCCAGATTAAAGCCATTAATCCATGCTACGCCTTTATTCCAACCATCAAATCTTAAAAAAGTGTCCCCGATCTCTTCTACTTCAAAACAACCTTTGTAAAATGCCGGAGTTTCTACACGTAAATCATGATCCTTCGTTGTCTCGTAGCGGACTGACGTTAGAGAATCAGGACAAAGGGGAAGCGTCCGAATCGTCCAATTGTATAAAAATTGATTATCAAGGAGCACTCCTTCCGTAATCCCCTTCGGATCACGAAGTCGAGGACCGTAATTAATTCGCCCCATGTTCTCGACAAGAATATCGAGTCTTGCCCCATTTTCTGGAATGCTAATATCTAAGGGCTTAGGGTCCCAGCGCTCCACAACACCTAATAACTTGCCATCTAGAAATACTTGCGCTCGGTCACGAACCTCTTGAATATGCAGCTTCTGCCCAGATCGAGGTCCTTTTACCCATGTCGAATACAAAATAAAACCGTACGCCTGATCAAATTTCTCCATAGGCTGTATGAATGTCGATTTTACTGGCTCTGATAATTGGTCCAAATTATCAAGCAGTGTCGCGCTCTCTGACAGTGTCACTTTACCATATGGATATTTAGGAATCGGCTGCGGCATCTCACAACCTGGCTCTATGCCGTGCTTAGCAAACACGCTGCGAACCGCCTCATACTTGCTCGTCACATCTCCCCACTCACTCAGCGGTGCATCATAATCATAACTAGTTACCGTAGGCTCATACGTTTTAATATGATTGGCGCCATTGTAAAATCCGAAATTCGTTCCGCCATGGAACATATAAAGATTAACCGATGAACTACTCTCCAATATTTTATCCAATTCGTCAGCCACTTCAGCTGCATCACGAACATGGTGAGGCTCCATCCAATGATCGAACCATCCATTCCAAAACTCCATAACCATCAGCGGTTCTGTTTCTCTATACTCCCGATACTTTCCGAACGATTCCGCAACTCGCGATCCAAAATTCACTGTTGCATGAACATCATCTATCGTACCGCCGAGCAGCATCTCGTCAGTAGGTCCGTCAGAAGTGAAGAGCAGCACGTCTATCCCTCTTTGTACAAGCCCATCCCGAATATAGGTTAAATAGGAGGTATCATTGCCGTAGCTGCCATATTCATTTTCCACCTGCACCGCAAGAATCGGCCCACCCTGCGTAGAGAGCAGTGGAACAAGCTTAGGAATTAATACATCGTAATATCGATCTACCTTCGCCAAATAGGCACTATCCGAGCAGCGAAGCTGCATATCGCTCTCTTTCAATAGCCATGCCGGCAATCCTCCAAATTCCCACTCCGCACAAATAAATGGGCTGGGACGAATAATCACGTGCAAACCCATTTGTCCCGCAAGCTCAATAAACTGGACAATGTCAGCCATTCCTTCAAACTGGAATTGACCCTCCTGCGGCTCATGCACATTCCAAGCAACATAAGTTTCTACTGTATTAAATCCACATGCCTGCAATTTCTGCAAACGATCCATCCAATACTCTGGCACGACACGGAAATAGTGTATGGCACCCGAAACGATACGGTAAGGCTCCCCCTGCAAATAATACTGCCCATCTCTAATCTCCAATTGACTCATGGTTTCCTCACCCATCCTTTATAGTTTCCATTGTCAACAATGAATCTAATTACTATTAAACACGGCAAAACGTCTTATCATTGGCCGTTCTACCGACTCAAGTACAGTTAAACGTATTCTGTCCGTGGAAATTGGTTGGAAGCGATCAATTTTTTTGTGCCCAATTGCGCTCCCACGGATCATTTCTATCCATTCATTGCCGGCTTGAACCTCTATTTTATAGTCCCGTACCCGTTCTCCATAAGCAATATCTTCCATTGTGATGATATGGTCGATGATAAGTTTCCGAGGCAGCACAAGCTCGATAACCTCTCCCTCGCCAAACAGCTCGGCAAGTGGATGATCAAACCTGCGACGAACCTCGTTTCCAAACGAAATAACCCGGTTCACATCTGCCTCCGGCATAAGCCCCCGGTTATCTGGCGTTACATTCAAAAGCAGTGTTGCACCATGGCCAACCGAACGATAATAGATATCCATTAATTGCTCCAAAGAAAGCAGCAGATGCTCCTCCTCAGGATGCCAGAACCATCGGTCCTTCCGAATAGGGACATCACATTCTGCCGGTACCCAGCGAGGTGTTTCTGGCAGCCATTTCAGATCTCCTTCACTAAACATGCTTACCCGAGCAGATTCAGCTGTATTCCAGCAAGGATAAGGGGCAAGACCATCCTCATTCCCTACCCATCGGATCGTCGGTGCCCCCATATTAAACACCATGGCATCGGGCTGATGCTGCTTAATTAAGCTCATGATTCGTTTCCAGTCATACTCTCTTCCTTCTGAGCCCGCTCCGTCGAACCAGATCTCAACGAGTGGACCATAACCCGTTAGCAATTCCTCCAGCTGACTAGCGTAGAAGAGATCATACGCTTCTGGATCGGAATAACATGGTTCATGTCTATCCCAAGGTGATAAATAAAGACCAAAGCCAATTCCTTCTTCAAGGCAGGCATCTGCACAATCCCTTACGATATCGCCTTTGCCCTCTCTCCAAGGACTAGAGGCAACCGAATAATCTGTCGTAGCGGTCGGCCAAAGACAGAAGCCGTCATGATGTTTTGCCGTAAGGACGAAGTATCGGAAGCCTGCAGCCTTTGCCGTACGCACCCACTGGCGGGCATCAAGCTGGACCGGATTAAATAAAGAAGGCGAGTCATTTCCATCGCCCCATTCCTGATCACAAAACGTATTCATTCCAAAGTGACAAAACATTCCGAGTTCAAGATCCTGCCAACGACGCTGCTGCTCGGTTGGCACTGATAATGATGATGATAAGTTAGCCATGCTGCATCTCCTTCTCCTTGCACTTCTAAGTTGCCATTGATCCGACATAAGAAAAAGGAGCTTTGCAGCAGCCATGTCTAGACTGCTCAAAGCTCCTCAATTTCGGTTTCAATTCACTTAACTTTATTTTGTTTCTTTCTCATCAATGATTCTCGTCGCTTCTTTTACCATCCATGCTTGTACATCGTCAATGGAATCTTTGCTAAGCATAAACTTGCTAAAGCCATCTCCGATAACTTTGGTCAAATCAGCAGTACTTGTCGTTACCACTTGTGAAGCATCCAAATATTTAATTTCAGGGCCAAACAATGTGTTTTTAAGCGATTCAACATCATATTTATCAGCGTTAGCTCCGATCAAACGATCAAGTACGACGTTTTGATCTGATTTTTTCCAGCCAGAGAATTCGTTTCTGGATTCCGAATCAGTTGTTGTCATAAAGCGCATTAATTTGAATGAAGCTTCTTTATGCTTGGAAGTCGCACCCATTACTAGATGCCCTCCACCTACAAAGTACTTACCGCCTTCATAATCTTTTGGCTGCGCATTCGCAGGAGGAAGTGGAACTGGAGCAAATGCCGTTTTGAAATCATGCGGATATTGCTCCGTATTTCCTGGGTCAGGAATCATAAAGCTTCCGGAAAGAATCATCGCAGCACTTTCACTGAAAAATTCAGTACGATAGTTTAGCTTCGATGCAAGAACATCCGCATAAGGCTTAGCCGATTTATCTACCGTTTCCATGTCTTTGCGCAGCTGGAAGAAGTATTTATAAGTTGGATCAGCCAAAATCGTCGTTCCATCATCATAACGGAAAGGATCTTTCATCACCGTTTGGGCTGGAGCATTCATATACAATTCCCAAGTATGGAAGTACGAACCGTACTGTTTATCCACGCCTTCGCCTTTGGTCAGCTTCTTGGAATAATCGCGGAAGTCATCCCATGTCCAACCGTATGTCGGCACTGGCAAGCCTGCTGCATCTAGGGCATCCTTATTCAATAAAATGAATTGGTAACCTGTAGACATCTGCATGCCGTAAGTTTTGTCGCCCACTTTTGGATTAACAAAATATTCATCCGCAGCAACAAGATTATTGGCAGCATAATATTCATCCAGCGGAGCTAGCGCGCCTCTAGTTGCTCTTTCGATAACCGCTGACGCGCTCGGAACGTTTACGACGTCGACCGCTTCACCCGAAGAGATTAGAAAATCAAGCTTTTTCAACATTTCCAAGGAATTACCCGGAACAAGAATGACATGCTCAACTTTAATATCCGGATTTTCTTTCTCAAATTCTTGCAGCATAGCTTTTGTACCAACCTCTTGAGCTGCACTGTCAAAATTGTAATACTTAATGGTCACTTGCTTGTCCGCCGTACCCTCAGACCCGGCAGCGTTTGAGCTTTTAGGCGAATTAGAATTACCTCCACATGCGCTTAGCACTGCAAAAGCCGCTAACAAAAGACAGATCGAAACTAAAAACTTGCGTTTACCCTTATGATTCATTTTTTTGCCCCCCTATTTAATAGCTGACTCATCTTCTTTCATCATCAGTATAAAGATTGGACGATTCATAGAAGAGTATAATTTTGAGGTAAAATGATTACTTTTTTGACTTTTTTTCAAATATCACCCTTTGACTCCGCCAAGGGCAATTCCATTAATTACTTGCTTCTGCAATATAATAAATATAATTAATAAAGGGATAATAGCTGACAGCGCGGCCATCATCATAATGGCATCATTAGTTGTATAATCATCCCTGAACAGGCTCATACCCAGCGGGATCGTATACAAATCTTTGGATTGCAGGAAAATAAGCGGATTCTGATAATCATTCCATGACCATATGAACTTTATAATAGCGACGGTAGCAAGCACCGGTTGGCAAAGCGGAATGATAATCGAGCGGAAAATCCTTAAATGGCCTGCTCCATCAATTCTCGCAGCTTCCATATACTCATCGCTGATCCCCGCCATGAACTGGCGAAGCAGGAATGTGAAATAAATAGAAAACATCCCCATAAAAATAAGCGCAAAGTGACTATCATAAATACCCAGCCAGCGAACCAGCATAAACCGAGGAATTAAAGTGGCCTGATCCGGTATAATCATGAACGAAATCAGAGCCATAAATACAAGGCCTCTCCCTCTAAACCGGAGTTTGGTAAATGCAAAAGCTGCCATAGTGGAAAAGAGCAATGTGAGACATGTGACAATTAAAGCTATTTTAATAGAATTGAAATAAATATGAAGAAAGTTTACATTTCCCATCCAAACTGCTTTAAAATTGTACAACACATTAATATTTTTAGGAATCCACTCAATGGGAAAACGCATAACATCCTTTTCAAATTTAAACGCTGATGAAATCATCCATATGAATGGAACTAAGAAGAAAATAGATATGGCACCCATAATAATGGTAACAATTATTTTTGATATATTTTTTCTTATGATAAGCAAGCTGACCCCTCCCCCTTATAATGATTCTTCATTTCTGAATTTCCAGGTAACCGCAGTAATGACAGCAATAATCGCAAATAGCAGCCATGAGATTGAAGCCGCGTACCCCATGTTATAATTCACGAATCCTTCCTCATAAATCCGGAACACAATGACTGTAGAAGAATTGTCTGGTCCCCCGGCTGTCAAATAAGAGATAATATCGAATACTTTAAAAGAACCAATCAACATCGTAATAAACAAGAAGAACGTTGTCGGACGAAGCAATGGAACCGTAATTTTGAGAAACTTGGTCATTGAAGTCGCACCGTCGATATCCGCCGCTTCATATAGTTCATTCGAAATACTTGTAAGACCGGCCAAATAAATAATAATTGTATAACCAAGCCCTGCCCAAGAAGTGATGATCGCAATGGCGATAAGTGAAGTTTTTGGGTCCACCAGCCACTTAGGCGGGTTGGAAATGCCTAGATCCATCAAAAACTGATTAATCGGTCCTAGTGAAGGATGGAACAATGCGCTCCACACTGCCGCTACAGCAATAATGGATGAAATATAGGGAATGAAAAACACAACCTTAAAGTAATCCTTCCAAAACACCTTATTGTGAATGAGAACAGCGAGTACCAGCGATATCGCAATTGGAACCGGCACCGTTAGCACGGTATAAAGCAGATTGTTTTTCAACGCTTTAATGATGGTTGGATCATGAAACATTTTAATATAATTGTCGATACCGTTAAACTTAATGCCCCCTATGCCTGATAACAAGTCCCACGAAGTAAAGCTCAAATAAAGAGAAAACCCAAGTGCAAATACATTCAGCAATAACATACCTATGATTTCTGGGGCAAGAAACAGCCAGCCGATTAATGCTTCTTTCCGCCTCGGAGTCCAAAATTTTCTTGGCTTCTGTAGAATTTCAGGGTTTGTGATTGGTTTAGCAGCTTCCATTTCGTATCACCTCAACATTTATTAAGTTGATACTAATGATAATAGAAATCCGCAGGACAAGAACGATGGATTATGACTTCGTAGGAGCAATATTTTGACTTTCCAAATCGCTTGTAATGAGTGAAAACACCTTAGAGTTATGAACAATGGGAACGACAAAAAAACCCGTACCCCGGTATTATCGGAGAACAGGTTTCGATTGTGGCTGCAGTCTATTCATCTTACATAAGTGTTAATCGTATAATTTGCTTTATATTCACTTGGAGTCATGCCTATATACTTTTTGAACACTTTTGAAAAATAAGTTCTATCCGAATATCCAAGTCCCATAGCTAAAGATTCGATGCTTTGGTTGGACGTTTTCAGCATTTTTGCAGCAATTTTCATTTTATACTGGTGAACAAAATCCGTGAAATTCACACCCGTCAGTCGTTTGAAATAGCGGGAGAAGTAGCTTGAATTCAAATACAAATGACGCGCCATGTCAATTGAGGTAATGTTTTCGGATAAATTTTTATCTAGATATTGTTGAATCACCTGCAGCTTCGGCTCCTGGATCACGGGTTCTAATCCCTTCTGTCGGTTTTTTGCAATGTGAATAAGCTTTCTCTCAATCAATCCTGTTACATCGAGCAAAGTCCTTGCAGAAGACAGGTAGATATAAATCCCCTCATCCGACTTCCATCTTGAGAACATTATATCAATGCTGCGAATGAGTGTTGATAAATCTTGAACCAGCTCACTTGGCTCCACTCTATTCTCTTCTGCATTTTTTCCAATATTTGCGACGATATTATGGATACTGTCAAAGTCGCCTTTCATAATCGCACGCTCAATATCTGATTTATAACAATCTAGAAACCCTAGCGGATAGGATAAAAACATGCTCTGTAAGAAGACATTCATATTCGTAACCGTAAACTCACTGCTTTTGTAAAACTCATTTTTATATTGAATCACCTGCTGATAGACGGCTCCAATGGATTGCAGCTCCATCTTATCTGTCACGGTGACTATATTAAGCTGCAATTTTAGAAACTGTAGACAAAGAGCCTGCAGCTCCTGCATATACTTTTGAAAATAAGGATAAGCATTGTTCGCCAAATTATTTCGGTAATTATACAAAATAACTAAATTGTCTTTTTCCAAAAATGGCGTTATTCCATCATACGAACCTGACAGCTCCATCGCAATATTGTGAATCGCATAAAAAATTAACGAAATATTGTTCTGAACGTAAAGCGATTCGTAAGTTGAGAAATTGATATGGACTACACCCATCATAAAGAAGGGGTATCCCCATGAGATGCCTAGCTGAGCTGCATACCCCACAGTTGATGTGGGATTAACACCATCAATGACTCTTTGAAACAAACCTTGCTTGAACAGCTCACTGTTATAGTTCGATACTTCATTGTCGATCTTTGGGACTTTCATTTTGAGCAATTGTATGGATTTCCCTAAGCTTTGCTCAAGCTGCTCCGCTGTTAATTGATCTTTAAGAAGATAATCATCGGCATTCAGCTTTACTGCCTGCTGGGCGTAATGAAAATCCTCGTGGCAAGTCAAAAATATGACTCTAATATCCGGTTTCATCCGGCGGAAAATAGCCGCTAGCTCGATACCGCTTTTTTGCGGCAGTCCAATGTCAGTGATGACGATATCAGGCGACGTTTCTTCAAACATATGCAATGCCTTTGCACTTGAATAGGTAGCCCCCACTACATGCAGCTGGAGTGACTCCCAATCGATCATTTGCTGCAAAACCCGAATCATAGGGACATCATCATCAATTAACATGACTTTATACATCACCGTTTCACCCCTCCGAAGAATAAACATGCCGTTCAATAACAGGAAGATGAAGGAAGGCTGTTACCCCGCCCTGTACATTTTCATATAGAGCTAACGCCGCCGTTGGACCAAATGTTAATCTTGACCTTTGAATCACATTAATCAAGCCGACCCTTTGATAAGAAGAGGACTGCTCTGAGCCGACTGAATGCAGATGATGGTTCAGTGCAGCTAAATGTTCTTCCTCTATTCCACTTCCGTTATCCTCTATTATAATGATTATTCCGTTCTCTACTCTTCTTGCTTGGATCGAAATTTTGGCAGCAGGATTGTCTACCAAACCATGTACAATCGCATTTTCAATTAAAGGCTGCAGCATCAGCTTCGGAATTAATAATTGTTCCAGCCCTGGTTCAAGCTCAACCGTAAGCTCAAGAACCATTTCATTTCTGATCTTCATAATATCGATGTAATGCCCGAGCAGCACGCACTCATCCTTCAATGAGGTCGGTTCATTTACCTTCAGATAGGCTCTGAGCAAGCTCATTAATGAATCGATGCTTTTGCTATGCAGAAGATCCTTGTGCAGGATGAGACTGCATTTGATAGAGTTCAATGTATTAATTAGAAAATGCGGCCGAATTTGCATGAACAAAGCCTCGAGCTCCATTACTCTCTTCAGCTCCTGTTCATGCTCAATATCATGGATAAGCCCCTTGAGCTGCTCCATCATCGTGTTCAACGAATGACCTAGCTCAGCGATATCGTCTTTCCCTTTCACTTCAAGCTTCACATCAAGGTTTCCCATCCCAAATTGCCTGACTGCACGCTGCAATTTTTGAATAGGCCTGTGCAATCTCCTTGCAATAAACATAGAAGATATGGAAAAAATAATAAAGAGGAAAATAACGCCTCCAATACCCAAATAGAAGGTTCTTGAAATTTCCCCCGTAAAGGTTTCCTTATTCGCTTCATAAACAAGCGTCCAATCCGTTTTGTCTAACGTGACTTCAGAACGGAGAATATCTCTGCTTGCTGCTGCATCGTGCGACAGAAGCTCCGTGCTTCCAGCAATAAGAGTTCCCTCTGCATCAAAAAGCGCTACTTTACCAAACTCAATGGGCTTTAGAACTTTCTCAAAGTATGACTCTGAAATACCAATAATCAGAACCGATAGATAGCGTTTGTCATCATTATCATGAATCACTCTTGCCATATAATAGGTCCCTTCCTTATCGGACTCTTCTTTAACCATACCGAGACGTTGCAGGGTTTCCGGCCTTTTGAGATCAATTTTTTCATATAAATCGTCTAGGTTTCTATTAACTAAATTCAAATCATCCTCATTCGAAGAAATAATAAAGCCTTTTCTATTAACCAAATACATTCGAATGTTATTATTTAAGGGTTTCGATGTAATGAGAGAAAATACTCCCCTTATGTTCGTGAAATTTGTGTAATCCGCATACGTATTCAACCGTTCTGTATCCGCGAATTTTTTCAAATCTGACCGGACATTCGTATCATTAACTATGAAATGCGATGCGAATATAACATCATCAATCGTTGTTCCAATCTCTTCGATCATGACATTCAAGAAGTTGTCATTGCTCAGCTGAAGCTTCTCAACCATCGTCTCTTTAATGAGCACAAATGAGATGACAGATACAGTAATGATAGGAACAATAATAAATAGGAGAAATGACAGCTGAATTTTTTGATAATAGCTTAACCTAGACATATTTACCGCGCCTCTTTCAAGTTGCTTTCATGACTATTGCAGCAGGGTAGCTTATCGCTTTTTTTCGCGTTTCAGGCTTTATTTTATAACGGTAATCTCTTTGACCTTATCTTTCAAGGATATCAGCACCACTTCGCCAAAAATCTGTGTGCCGTCAACCATGTATGAATCAATATGAGAGGATGGAGCCCTATGGCATACAACAATGATATATTGCTCTGTTGAATGCGGAATCACAATCCGGCATGCTTCTACGCTGTTGTCCTCTGCCAACTCACCAGTATATAGGTAGACTGGAACTTTTTCAACGATAGGAATGCTTGTTTCTCCCGCGCGTAAAGGGTAAAGCACCTGCATCATCGATGTCGTACCTGATCCAGTTCTCTCGTAGGTCACATATTGGTTAGGCTCCACTAGATTATATTCATACGAAATAACACCCTCGCTCTGCTCAGCCTTAAGTCCAGCAGTCTGGATCGGAATAATGCAAAGATTGGCATCATTCTCATTTGTCGTGCGACAAATCCCCGTCTCCTGCGATAAGCTCAGTTGTCCAGGAGCAAAATGAAAAAACTGCTTAAACGTATGTTCATTCTGGCTTCTAAAGCAATCCACCACAAGCCAAAAATACGGTTTTACAAAGATGATGCTCCTGCTTGGGTAGACTGGATCATCCAAATGAATGTATCCATCGTGGCTCCCGCTAACGTAATCAAAATTCGGCTCGGAAATCCACTCCGTGCCTGTTCTTGAAGCTATTCGCCCAAATTGCCATGTATCAATAACTTCCGTAAATTCAATATCATCAACTACCGTTGTATTATGGGAGCTGCAATGTTTAAGCTGCTTCCGCAGCGGCGTATGATCAGAGTAGTTGTATCTCCCTAGATCCGTAAGCAGATCCTTGCCGTAGGCATGAATATCGATATGAAGCATATCCGCGTGCCCATGTCCTCCTCCAAGAGGACCACAGCGGAAATAGAGATACAACGCTTGTTCTTCCCAGCCAGAGCGCATCACATAATGCCCTGAGTGTTCAAACGCATAAGATTGCTGCGGCGGTATTTGAACGGGGCAATCTTCATAATAGCGAATACCTTCAGGCCCGAAGTTCCAAGCTTGATCAAAATCGACCTTCTCCCATCCAGCAAACCGAAACACGGGGTCTTTGAAAATAATCGCAGCAGCCGTCATAACTGACCGAATATCATTATTATCGCTATCACCAAGCATCACCTGTCTATGATCCGGTCTTGCCCAGTAGAGAGAGGCAGCAGCCATGCTCTTTACCGAACGAGTAAAACTAGCTTCCATGGTCATTTTATTTTTTTGAGCCAGAGTCATAATGTCTAGAAAGCAGTTCAGTACCTCATGATGATAGGTGGGGGACTGCTCCCAGTGAATGCCGTCCTTCATCACTTGCAGTCGCGACGTTTCTCTCAGCCTCTCAGCCGTTAGCTGCTGCCAGTGAAGTGTTCGCTTAAATTCTGGAACGAATACGGACATTTGGAATAATCCACTCGTTTCAATAACACCCCAGTTGCTAATATTACTCCAGCCTGTGAATGATGAAGCTAAATATTCCGCATGCTCATGGAGGGAGACTAACATCTTTGCAAATAGACGCGGCGTCATAACTTGGCTTTCAATTAAATAAGACAGTGCCTTGATCCAATTGCTGCAGCGCAGTCCCGCCTCAATAGAGCGCCAAGTTAACGTACTCCTAGTCTGCTCCGAAGGAACGGGATTACGATCAATCCAATCCTCTAATTGTAGACAGAAGGTGCTCGCATATTTCACATCTCCAGTAAGCTGATAGGCTTGTCCAAGTGCAATCCAGTACCGGTGTCGATTAAGCATATAGGCCCATTCCACATCATTACCTTGAATGTGATTCCAATCGATTAGCTGATCAAAGCTTACAGGAACACGGGTACGCTCCATATCCCACTGAAAGCGGAATAGGAAGGTTTGCGATACGACCTCATCAGCTGTTTGCAGCACTTCCTGCACTTCATCAGAACAATGTACATGAACATAGCCACAAACCTGTGGGATTTCTTCTTTTTGCAAATACATCCTAGGAGAAGTACGCTCTATAAAATATTGCTTTAGCACTGCAAATGCATCATCAAGCTGATTCTGAAGGATGGCCTTCTTTACCATTTCTAACCCTTCATCATCTAGGTTTAATAGGTCAAATAGGCGATCTTCATACTGAGCTTGGTTATTTGCCTTCATACCAATAACCTCCGATACCCTTCTCAAGCCTCATCAGCGCTTCCAGATAGTAATAATCTCCCCAGATCATATAGTCATCTGGTGACAATCCTCCGTGCACATAATAGGATCCATGCTTAAGCAGTCCCTCTGCGTCTTCTTCTCCAATCGTCGCGTATTTTTGAACGAGTGAGGTCATTGATTTCTCAAGATGTTCTTGGAAATAAAGACGTTCAGGGTCTTGCTGCTCCATGAGGGATAGGAGCTCTAATAATCCCGCAGCTACAATCGCAGAGGCCGAGCTGTCTCTATAGGTATCTTTCTCAATGGGAGCATTGAAGTCCCAGTAGGCTACATGGTCATCTGGCAAATGCTCAAGGAAATAACGGGCAAGTCGCTTTGAAGCTTCGAGGAACTTTTTATCCTTCGTGTAGCGATAGGAGAGTGCGAATCCATATACCCCCCACGCTTGTCCCCTTGTCCAAGTTGAACCATTCGTATACCCTTGATGCGTCGCCCCTCCGATCGGTTCACCCGTTTCTGGCTGAAAGAAGAACGTATGATAGGAGCTGTCATCCCCTCTTACTAGGTAACGCCTTGATTTTTCTGCTTGTATACGAGCTGCTTCCATATAGGATGAATTTCCTGTCTGTTCGCTCGCCCAATACAACAGTGGAAGGTTTAACAGACAATCGATGATAATCCGGCCGCCCTCTTTAGCATCTCCCTTTTGTCCCCAAGCTTGAATATAGCCGCCAGGTTCACACCACCGGTTCATAAGCAAATCAGCTGCTTGCAGCGTTAATTGTCGGGCTGCTTCATCCTTCTCCACGATCCATTGTGCTTTGGAGGATAGGGAGTATAAAAAACCGATATCATGATGATCGAGCACAACGTGGTCTTTCAGGCGTTGATGAAAACTTGTAACCGTCTGATCCGCCGCATTCCGAAACCGTTCGTCTTGTGTATATTCGTAGCATAACCACAGCATCCCGCTCCAGAAGCCATTGGTCCAATCATTATTTTCATTCAATTCATAGGTTCCATTGCTGCTGACATGAGGGAATTTCCCCTCAAATCTTTCTATATTTTTTAGCGTCTTTGCAATAGCATCATCAATAGCCGTTTTCCACACGATGCAAGGCCCCTTTCATTCAACATTTTATTAGTTACGCTCAATCATAACGAAAGAATGATCGTCTAATGAGAATGAATTTTTGCAGGAATGTGCATTATTTTGACTTTTTTTAAGAACTTCGTATGATCCATGATTAAAATACAAAAAGAGGTTTCCCACGCCTCGTTTATGACGTTGGAAACCTCTTTTATGATGTTAGTCTCACATGTATGGAGACCCCGTCTACCAATTATAAGTGTCACTCTGTTGCCGGCTTAACAACATACATGGTTTCGGGTGGCATTACAAATTGATAGGTGCAATCCGTCCATTCAGCCATTATAAGTTTATTTGCCAGATCACGAATTCCAAGTTGTGCCTTGCTATAAATAGCAAGCTTCCCGCCGATTTCAGTACGAATCTTGGCTTCCATCAGCTTTCCATCCAACCATTCGATATCAACTGTGAACCCGCCCCTTGCCCGCAAGCCTGTAATAAGGCCGGATGACCATGCGGGAGGAAGTGCGGGCAGCAAAAGCAGCTCGCCTCCGTGCGATTGCAGCAGCATTTCTTGAATTGCCGCTGCCCCTCCAAAATTAGCGTCAATCTGAAATGGCGGATGATCTCCGAATAAATTAGGATGAACGGCTTTACGCAACAAATCTTGCAAGCTGTTATGGGATTTATCGCGATCACCTAACCTCGCCCAAAAATTCGCAATCCAGGCCTGACTCCATCCCGTATGTCCGCCCCCATGCGATAATCTCCGCTCGAGCGTACGCCGTGCGCCTTCTCCTAATTCCGGCATGCGATGAGCCAAAATTTGCTCCCCCGGATGTAGAGCAAATAGATGTGAAATGTGGCGATGTCCAGGCTCAGCTTCCTCATAGTCGACAGCCCATTCCATAATCTGACCGTACTGGCCGATCTCCGGCTTAGGGAGTCTGCTCCGAGCTTCCATCAATTCCACTTGAAGCAGTGGATCAAGATCAACAATTTTTGCTGACTCTATACAGGCGCTAAATAACGCATAAAGTATCTGAGAATCCATCGAAGGACCAACGCATAACGACCCGATTGCTCCGCTTTCTGATACATAACTGTTCTCTGGAGAAAGGGACGGCGCGGTTATAAGCCTGCCTTTGTCATCTTCGATTAGATAATCGAGGAAAAAAAGCGAAGCCTCCTTCAGCACCGGATAGGCTCGTTCACGTAGAAACGATACGTTACCGTTGTATCTGTAATGCTCCCATAAATGAAGGGCAATCCACGCACCTCCTGATGGCCAAAAAATTGCTGGCGTCCACGCGCAAAATATCCCTGTTTCCGCCCACAGATTGGTTACAGAATGTGCTACAAAACCTCTTGCACCGTATAATTTTCGTGCCGTTTCTCGTCCGTTAACCACCAGCCGATCGATGAGATCGAACAGCGGCTCGTGACATTCAGCCAAATTGCCAGCTTCCGCGATCCAGTAATTCATTTGCAAATTGATATTCAGATGGAAGTCAGATTCCCAAGGAGGTGTGAAGCTTTCATTCCATATTCCCTGTAAATTAGCCGGCAGGCTGCCGGGTCTTGAGCTTGCCATTAGCAAATAACGTCCATAATGATAGAACAACGCTTCAAGACCTAAATCTATATGACCCTGCTGATAATGCAGCAGCCGCTCAGAGGTAGGTTTTTGTTCAAGCTCAAGATTATTCTCATCAGCAGAGCCTAATGTTAGTGAAACTCTATCGAATAAATGACTATGGTTTTGAACATGCCTATTCCTAAGCTCTGCATATGGCAAAGAAGCTGCCTGCTCCACCTGTTTGAGCGCCTCCATGCACGGATCAGTGCACCTAAACGAGGTCTGTGCCGCTATTATTAAAGTAACTGCACTCGCATGACGGATATCCAAATAGTTCCCAACCGTCTGTATCTCGCCCCCATCCACAACTGCTCGTAATACAGCTGCGTAATGAACGCCACCTGGCCCACATTGTCCTTTCATTGTCAAAGTACCCTCTGCCTCACTGCCAACTTCCCCCTCGAATGGCCTTCGACTCAAACGGGAAGTTAAAGTAAGAGCAGCCTGCTGCGATGCAGTCAGACGGATAATTAATACTTGGTCTGCTGCGCTCGAGAAGACTTCCCGTCGATAATGAATTGACTCAGACTTATACTCAATAAAGTTGATTCCAGAATGAAGATTCAACTCACGCTGATAATCCGAAGCGTTGTGATGACCTTCCATCTTAATGGTTAAATCACCAAGCGGCTGATACGGGCCAAAATAATGCGGCGCATTGGTCATATGCAGCAACGCTAATCTTTCTGCTTCCTGCGGTTCTCCTTCCAGCAATAAGCTTCTAATTTCCTGCAGCTTTCCAATGGATGCTGGATTATCATTCCCCATCGGTCCTCCATACCAGATGGAGTCTTCATTTAATTGAATTCTCTCGGATTGAATTCCACCGAATACCATGCCGCCCAAGCGTCCATTGCCGATTGGAAAAGCCTCAGTCCAAACATTTGCAGGCCGTTTCTCTATTAATCTATTATTATTAATTCCCATATTTTCTCACTCCAGATTTGTCCTTTTGAACGCAGTGGTAGTAACTTAAATTTCTAGTAATTTAAAATCTAAGGAACTCAAAACGCGTGTAACTTAAAACGCGTGTAATACTGAAATATATAATATTAATCATTCCACTATAGAGCAAACAAGGACAAATCAAAGGAGAGATACTGACTTAGGGCAAGTAAAATTTTGACTATTTGACTATCTGTATCTTTATGTCGCTGTAATTCAGTTCCTTGCTTTGTTTTAAATACTACAGTGACTTTTCAAACATCATCATTTTGTTGTTTAGTGGCAGCGGTTCTGGCTTCGATTTTCGCGGAGGAGGTGGAGAAAACAAGGGATAAGCATAGAAATTGTTGACCTACGAAGCTTAATTCCATTAGATATGGAATCAAATATAGAGTCGAAAATATAGGCAAATCAGACAGTTGTTATTAATGAAACACCTCGCACTTCTAATGTAGCTGCTGAGATCATTGCTCAAATTAATCAAAAAGCCATACTTCATTTAGAAACTCCGGTCGTACGTATTTCTCCTCCAGATATTGTTTATTCTTTCAGTCGCATCGAAATCCAATAGTTTTCAACACAAAGAAAACTTGTCGCAGGACTTAAAAAAGTACTGGGTTATTAATAATCCAAAAAGCCCCCGCCACCTTCCGTTCGTTCAACGGTTAGCCATGCGGGAGCTATGTTATAAGATATAAATTTTTTATCTTTTTAAATTAATACTTACTCTTTCGATTTGCTTTGCCAGAAGCGAATTCAAATGAAATTCAGTTTAAGGTTTCAAACTCAGTTTAAAACCAAACTACTCCATCATGTTAATCTCTATTGATTATCCAAAAGCTACAAGAAATAGTTTAAATGTTATTTTCCATTTCTAGAATTTCTTTTTCTACCACTACTTGAAATTTTATTCTTCAATAATTTTTCTCTATTCCTTTTTCTAAGTACCACTTTAGTTATTAATTCATTCTTTTCAATAATATTTTCTTCAAGAGGTGGTTGTGAAATAATATTAAAAAAGTTCGGAATGTAATCCGATTCTTTATAAAACATCTCGTATACACCCGCGCGCGATTGATATGCAATGTATTTGTTTATAATACTTTGGGAATAATCTAACTTCATATTTCCAATAATTTGAGTAGTTTTTGTTTGAATCTCTTTCTCAATGGTATCTTTTGAAATTGTTTCTACCTCGTAAAATTTCCATTTAATAAAAATCAGCTGCTTATTATTTATGTCAGGAACAGATGTACAGTGTTCTTTGGCACTAGAATTTTTCAATGTGTTATCATCCAATTGATTAACTCTAGTTCCAACTAAAAATTTGTACTTGTTTCCTATTAAATTAAGACGAGCAATATCACAAACAGGTGTAATACAAAAATAAAAAGAATCATTTCCCGAAATTCGATCTTTTCTTTTAATTATCGTTCCAGTTTGTACTACATTACTTTCGCTATAAAACTTCATCATCCTAGTAAACGTAATCGTTTCCTCTAAAAATGAATCTTTAAACCCTTTGTTAATACCATTATATCCCTTTTCATTGATATAATTTTCAACAAGTAATATAAAAAGAACCACTTCATTAACTATTTGTTGATGTTTTTTTGGTTTATCATGATATGTCTCACAAAGAGAGTTTATACTATCTCTAAAAGTCTCAAAAGAAACTACTTTTGGATCATCAAGCAACTTCTCCAATTTTCTTAAAAAATCTTCGTTACGAAAATTTTTTGTTATTAAGTCTTTAGCAAAATTTATCTTTAATATGCTCATTAGATCATTTATTGCATCACTTTTAATTATTCTTTTACTTATTATAAATTTTATTTTTTCCTTTTTCCTTTCGAATAGGAAATGTGTGTCGGATTTTAACGTAAATTCATCCATCAAATCAGAAAGTAAAGTATTATTTATGAACGAAGTTATCTCATTATTTGATATATCAGATGTGAAGATTTGAGAAAAAAGCACTTTTTCAAATGGAGTATCAAACTTCTTGAGTGTTTTATGCATATTTTTATCCAACTTGTTAACACATTCCATAAAGTGTAATGTTATGCTTTTGTCCTTCACCAGAATATCTGTAATCTTATTAATAATTTGATCAGGAGAAACTCCTTTATCCATTATAAAACCAAATAACGAACAGCCTTCATTTTCTTTTTTTGTTTGAAAAAAGAAAGATTCTTCATCTATTACTTCAAATTCATTTTCTTTTTTTATTGAATCTAAAACATTTCCCAAATTTCCTTTTGTATAAATAACCGCACATTTTATTCCAGTATCATTACTTAAAAAGGATTTAATTATTTCTTTCGTAGCATTTCCCGGAGCTTTAACCCCTGTATTTGGTTCCATTTCCCAATCAATTATCAATATTTGACTATTCTTAAGAACGTTATTAATTGTACTAATATTTTCTTTAGCTTCTCTTCCACTATTATATTTATAAGGATAGGTAACAATCCCTGTATCAATAAAACTTTTGAAAACATCAAGTGGACTATGGGTAATAAAAGGAGTTTGAAAAATTTCTTTTGCTGCTGCAACTTCCTTTTGCTCATCGGATTTAAAGTGATTTACTTGTTCTTCATCGATATAATCGATTTCATCATAATCAATATCATCATCTGTATAATTCTCTAGATCCATAAATTCATTAGTTTCTTTCTGACCTACAAGAAGTTCATTTATCTCGAATTCATCATCTACTATTAATGCATTACTAAAATATTCCTTAACAATTTGCTTAGCAGTCTGATTTACTGACACTATTTTACACTCCTAATAACGAATTATTATTAAATGTTATTGAGAAACAAGCACCTTTTAAGGATATAGATTTTTCATAATTCGACAATAATGACAAATCGTGTCCTTTTGCATTTAAAATATCTTTAGATAAAAATAGACCCAATCCTCTTCCTTCAACCTTTTTTGAAAAGAATGGTTCAAAAACACGTTCTACATCTCTATCACTAATACCTGGGCCAGTGTCGTGTATATATAAATGCTTATGATCATCGGATAAGTAAAAGTGTAACTCTTTTATTTCACTATTTAGCATCCAATAGATAGAATTAGATACAAGATTAACTAAAGGAGTGAATAAAACAACTTCAGCTTCCTTAATAAAAAAACTCGATGGAATATTGTTATGAATAGTAATACCATAACGATCAATATCTGAATTAAAAAAAACTAAAACATTTTCTATATATTCTTTCAGTGAAAGATTAATTTTCCTATGCCTAGACTGACGATAGAGTGGACTCATTCGTTCATGAAGTTTTTCTAATGACTTAAATCCTGTATTAACACCATTTAATAAAACCATCAATTTAGTTTTCCCAAGAGCAATACTTAGTTTATTTAAGTTTTCCTTAAGATTAGAGTAGACTGAATTAAACTCATGATCGGTCAATTCAGTAGCTAACCCTAGTGCCGATAGGTCTCTATATGTGGTTAGTTCAGTTTTTAATTTACCTATTAAGTCTCCGTCATAATTCCATTTATCTTTATTTTCAATGGTTTCAGTGAAAGTTATTATCATTTTTTTTAGCTTTCTGATTACTGATGAATTGTTTAACGTATCCTGATAAATAACCAATGAACTTCGAACATCTGAACTAGTCAAATGATAACGTTCCATTAACTGATTAAATTCAATTCTTATTTCTTCCGTTACTCTATTATGATTATTCAATCTGCTACGAAGAGAAATTAAGTCATTGATTAGTATCTGAATTCGTGATCCATTAGAATTTATGAATTCTTTTTTTGCATTTTCAATCTCAGATTCAATAATCATATTTATTTCATTTGTTATACTATGAACGTAATTTTCGAAAAGTTTAATATTATTTTTATCAATCTCTTTTATGTTTTTAATGTAAGATGCTGATAACCATTCTACTCTTTCATCTACTTGTTCGATAATCCAATGATAATCATGATCTTTTTCCGAAACTAAATTTTCATTAATTATATTTATTAGACTTTGAATATTATTATCAGCATACTTTTTTAGTTCTTCTTTCTTAAATTCTATTTCCTCATTAAAATTTTCAACTAATTCTCGTATTTCAACCTCATGTTCATATCTGGATTGTATTTCCCATTTTATCTCGTTAACGGATTCAACAATTTGAAAAATAGTAAATTTTATTCTAGTCAACTCAGATTCTGAAATTTCATTAGTGTTAATTCTTTTTTTAAAACTTTCAGTTAATCTATCAATTTGAGATTTAAGATTTTTCTCCAATTCATTACTTTTTATTTCAAAACTAGTAACCCACCTATCCAGTCTTGTAAAATACTTTTTTTCTTCGATGCTTTCAAGGTCTCTTTTTCTATTAAACTCGGCTTTTTCTTTAGAACCTTCTATATATTTACTTCTCTTACCATCATTTGATTTAGTCTCTAAATAATCAACTGCCCACCATTGTAATAAATTTATTAAGACTGTTCTAAAATAATTAAAATATTCATTCTCAATAAAACCTTCTCTACTTGATTTATCTACCAAAAATTCATTTGCTTCCTTACTAATCTCAATATAACCGTACATTCTTCGAAAACTAAATAGCCACGTACCCGCACGTTTTGTTCTTCGTTTTTCAACGTTCAGAAAATCATTATCTACTTCACCATAAGGTAGTATACGTAATCCATCTCTGAACACGTATATTCCTCCAATTTGGTCTAATTTATCAGTTAGTATTGTATGTTGATCTGCGGGTATGCTTGATAAATTAGAGGTACCTTCAACATAAAACCATTTTATCTTTATAGGACCACAGTCTTTCATATTTGCCATACCATGTGTCAATTTCTCATGAGTAACATTAACCTCTTCAGGTGAATTTCCTATTCCAATAAATGCATTCCCTAAAAAACCCCCGTTTTTTATTACTCCTTTTAATGCGTAATCAAATAGACCTACATCATCAGCATTCAAAGCTTCACTATTCTCAAGATAGATACCATTTACATGTATTTTAGGAATAAAATTATCTTGCTTCTCAGATTTACTTCTTAACATCGCTTCTTCAGTTTCAACTAATTGGTTATCAAAAATATCAATAAAATTTCTAAATGAAAATAATAGATCTTTTAACCGTTGTTTCTTTCTTATTAAATTTTCTTCATTTGTCTGAACACTATAATTGTTCCAATCCCAAGTATTATCTATTTCATCTACATAAAACATAGTCCCCCCGCCATTTTTCTCAATTTGACGAGTTCTTGATATTATTTCATCTGATATCACAAAACTTTGGATATTTTTTATAATTATGTCATGTTCATTTGTATTCCAAAAAACTTTGTTTTCAAAATTCTTTAAAAGAATATCTTTAGCTAAATGGAAATCATTTTGTAAAAACTCAATTATATGTTGAGTGCTTTCAAATTCTAAAACTGGTACTTCTATCTCCTCAAGAAATAAATTTTCATTACGAAATAAAGCCCAATGCAAATACAATAAAGCCCATGGATTGTTAGTATTTTGATTAAATTTCTTTTTTGATAAAATTAATAATTGATCACCCAATAATGAAATAGCGAGCCTACCAATACCTTTTTCACCGATTTTTATCCTTCCTTTTCTAGTCCTTATAATTTTTTTACTTTTTTTTGAATATGTACCGAGTGTAAGCCAGTTATTCATAATATCATCTTTATTCATTCCATCACCGTCATCCCAAATAAGAATTCGGTTTTTAGTCGTATTGACATCAATTAACCCTTCGTCTGCATCTGCATCATACGAATTTCTTAATAATTCAGATAGCGCTGTCACTTCATCTCTTATTTGTTGTTTCCCAAGTAAATCAACTGCTCGAGCTCTTGTTCTAAAGTTAGCCACTAATTAATCTCCTTAAGATGCTAGATTTTTCAAACTAATTCTAACTTATAAGCTTTCTCCTTTTACTCTTATATATCTTCATGTCTAACTAACAAAATATATTACTTTGAAGTTAATAGATTTATAGTTTTGTTATTTTAGAGTGTTCTAAAAAAATTAGAATAAAACATATTCTATTGGGAAATGTAATAATTAAATTAAAACTGAAACTATAATTTATCTTTTATATGATTTAACCTCCCAACTACTATCACATGGTTGCATGATGTCTATATACTACTCTTTATTTTCCCCAGATATTTTCTCTGACACTACATAAAATTATCCATCTCAATTAATTAAATTCATTGAGGTCAAAAAATAGATACGTCCATAATACAATGTATTTATTATCTAGTTCTATTTTACTACCTTCTATCCAAGTATTTCAAATAATTTCCTGAATATATATTGTTAAATTTATTTTAGTCTTTCACCTAAAGCTCTTTGTTTAATCAGATTAACGAGTGATGTGTCATCAAGCAGATTAAAATTCAATGTTAGATGAACAGCAACTAAAACTAGAAATGTATGTGTGTATGTTAAACAAATGAGGAATAAACGGGGATTCTGACGATACCATTTAGTCGTATTATTGTAAGCTTATAGAATCGATAGCTTTTACTTTACCATAATGCAATCAAGAAACAGGTATGCCTCATAAGATCGTCACAATAATGATATGTAATGAGTTTTACCTGACTAAGTAAATGGTATGCATAGTTGTCTATTTTATTAAGTTTATACTACGACACTTTAGAATTTAATATTTGATACGCACAGTACTTTACCACAGCTTCAATTTACTTGCACTCATAAGTCATCGTTCAATTTTCTGCAAGAACTCATATTTGGAATGAATATTCCAAAAACCTGTCGAATTCGAATTTCATCTTTTCTAAGTGTGGTTCCAAATAACGTGTATCTATTAACTACTGGTAAAGGTAATAACAAACAATACACTGGTATGCTTTTTAGATCTACTTCTATAATCCAAGTTTTAGTTGCCCACTTTCAAAATGATCTTCTTACATACATATACCGACACGGATGTCATTTGCAGAAAGATTAGTTGCCTTAGAAATAAGAGACCCAGCAGACTATACTATCAACTCTTTCGAATGTTTTATTCATAGGTTATTCAGTTCAAATCACTTAAACTACTCTTGTAAACTCGATGACGAATATATCTTCGACTACGTTGATTGGCAGTAAAAGTTGATCCATGCTATATTAAATATACTAAGAAATCTCTCCTTTGGTTAATGGTGTTTCTTTTATACCAAAGAGTGATTTTTTTGGTATGTGAAAACAAAAACAGGATCATCCTCAGGTCATTACATGAGCTTTTGGGACAGCCGCATATAAATTTTCTTGTATATGGAATCTAAAACTCGTTTCAAATAATAATCAAATACGATACAATAGAGATTTAGAATTGGTAATGGAGGATTCTGCGTAATGTTCACTACAATTGATTTGTTTTCAGGAGCTGGTGGGGTATCACAAGCTTTAAAAAAACATTTTAAAATAATATGTGCTGTCGAATATGATAAAATCATTGCTTCTACTTATGCCCTAAATCACGGAAGTGATCATTTACTAATAAAAGATATAAAAAAAATCAAAAAAAAGTATTGGAATAATTTAAAGAAAAAAAAACTAGATAAACAAGAACTTGACTTATTAGTCGCTACCCCACCATGTCAGGGTTTTTCAAGACATAGTAGAAAAAAAAGTGATATAAATTCTGATGAGCGAAATAAACTTATTTTCCAAGTAATAAAAATATCTAATATTTTTGAACCGAAACTCGTTCTATTAGAAAATGTTGATAATATTATTAACTTTAAAGTATTTAAAAGTTTTTTGAAACTATTAAGCAATATAGATATGAATGGAAATAAACTTTATAAAAACAAACCTTCCTATCATATCCGTTATGAAGTCGTAGATGCCGTTGACTTTGGAGTTCCCCAACATAGAAAACGGCTCATACTTATTGCAAAAAAAATAGATAGTTTTCCTAATGTCGATGCTTTTATAAGTATAAACCAAAAGGGAAAGCTCCAATCAGTAAAACCACATGAAATATGGCCCAATAAAACTATTGCATTAACTTTAGGTGATTATTTAAAACAATACAATTTAGCCC
This sequence comes from Paenibacillus sp. FSL K6-3182, assembly GCF_037976325.1. Classification (NCBI taxonomy): domain Bacteria; kingdom Bacillati; phylum Bacillota; class Bacilli; order Caryophanales; family Paenibacillaceae; genus Paenibacillus; species Paenibacillus sp. FSL K6-3182. The sequence goes on along the minus strand of NZ_CP150265.1, from coordinate 2,520,863 downwards.
CACTCCGTGCGGGAGAACAAGATCCTGAAGATAAGCTTCACAGATGTAGGAATTTATCAGAATTAAATCTAATTCGTATAAGAAATACCCCTAAAAACGGTGGAAGTAGATCCGATTGGCCCGAGAACCAAAATTTAGAACTCGATTGTCACAAGAAATCAAATATTAATTTTGGTGACGTATATGGAAGAATGGACTTTAGAGAATACGCTCCAACTATTACTTGTGGTTGTTTGGCTTATACAAAAGGACGTTTCGGTCATCCTGAAGAGGATCGAGCAATTAGCATCAGAGAAGCTGCACTTATACAAACATTCCCAAAAGATTATAAGTTTACTGGTAAAATAAGCGGTATATCTTGCGAAGGATCGAGCGAAAATATTGCAACTCAAATAGGCAATGCAGTTCCTGTTATACTCGCAGAGAATTTTATTACGAGAATACATGAAGAACTCACTAGTACAAGTAACAGGTCTATTAATAATTTTGTGTACGGATAAGATAATTACAAAAGATCATATACGCAACTTTAATGCGTTTACAACATGATGAATCAAAAATAGTTTTCACGATTCTACTTCCAGTTATATTTGTCCAAAAATATTATCTTACCTTTATTGGGCGTATTTAGTTAATCAAATAAGGAAAACCACATTCATATGAACTGCACCCCAATTGTTAGACACCATCTAACATTGGAGGTGCAGTTTTTCTATGCAAAAAATTCAGTCCAGATAAAAAATATAAGCAGTCACTCTTTATTTAAATGGAGTAACAAGCCTTAATACGGTTGCGAAATCATATCGTGTTCATTAATATATATTCATAAATAGGGTTAGATATTATGAGTATCATGGTAAAAAAGCTTAAAAACACATGGAATATATGCCCTAAAATCAAAGAAAAAGGGGCGTCCACCCATGTCAAAAGAACAGATGAACCAAAAGTTAGTATAAGGGTCTGTAGAGATTTTTACAAGCTGAGGTGAACCGTTTGCGTATGGAGAATACGTATTTAAAAAAGTTGAATGCCTTAGTTCAAAACAAGGAAAAATCACCAAAAAAGACTAAGCGCAAGTAGTCTATGAACTAAGGAACGACTTCTCTGTTAAAGCACTCATACAGCTAGCAGATATCCCTCGTAGCAAGTATAAAAACCTTCCGTAAGCTAGACAAAGATGCCAAGTTAAAAGATTTGATTCAAGCCATTTACAAGGTGCACCAGGGGTGCTGTAATTTTGTCCGAATTCGAGATGAGTTAGTGAATCGCAAACACCAAGTGAATCATAAGAGAGTACAACGTTTGATGGATGTATTCGAATTAAAGAGTCTTGCACATATGAAAAAAAACGTTCATATAAAGGCATTGTTGGCAAGATTGCACCTAACATTTTAGAACATGACTTTCATGCTGAAAAGTCGAATGAAAAGTGGGTTACGAGTATAACAGAGTTTAAGTTATTTGGAGAAAAACTATACTTATCTCCCATGCTAGATCTATTTAACGGGGAAATTATTACGTATACGACTGGTTCAATACTGGTCTATTCCGTTGTGTCCACGTTGTTAGGTCAAGTATTTAATCCATTAGTTAACAGATGAAGATAAACTCATGATTCATTCTAAAAAGGCTGGCATTATCAAATAAAAGCGTATCGGCATACCCTTAAAGAACGTGGTATCGAGTAAAGCATGTCCTTCAAAGGTAACTGCTACGACAACGTCTTCATCGAAATCTTCTTTGGCACAATGAAATCTTAATTTCTTTTTTTAAATGAATTTGAAAGTATTGAACATTTTAAGCATGAGGCCTATTATTACAATCGCAAGCGTATTAAGGCAAAATTAAAGGAATAAGTCCAGTACTGTACCGTACTTATTCCTTTAATTTTGCCTTATAAATAACCTGTCTAACTTTTTGGGGTCACTTCACTTATGATTGTGGTTTTCCTTATTTGATTTAGAGCAAATTATCCCTATCTAATACGAAAACTAAAATAAATTAACAATTCGCTTTATAATACTCATAATAAAGCTTCATAAACGCCCTTTTCTCTATAAGTGAAACATTACCCTGACTGATCCAAGCTACTTCGCAATCTCAAAAATTCTCCAAACACACTGTCTAATAACAACTTTCTTCTCGCACTCATCTAGTATATTCCAAAACGTGATGCACAAGAATTCAGTACTCCTTTTCATATTCCGCCCAGCTTCCCACCTTGCAACAGCTGACGTCTCGTCCATTCGTTAGCGACGATCACATCACCGTCCACGGAAAGCTGCTCAAATAGCCGTCTCCTAAGCACGGCAAGCAACTCTGCGTGCTCTAACTTCCCACTCACATTAACCAGTTCGCCAGGATCATTAGCCATGTCATACAGCTCATCTACGTCTGTTAAATTCCAAACGTACTTCCAATCTGCCGTGCGGATCATCCGCTGCGTGTAAAGCCCGAACTGCTGGCCGTTATAAGTGGATACAACGGCGTCCCGCCAATCAGCAGGCTCCCCCCCAGCCAGCAGAGGCACAAGTGATTGACCCTGCAAATCGCCAGGATCATACGTTTGCAGATTGAGAAGCTCCAAAAGCGTCGGCGGCAAATCTAGAAAATTATAGACAAATCGGTCACATCGTCCGCCCACTTCTACGTCCCCGACGCTCGGCATTCTAACAATGAGCGGTACCCGAACAACATCGTCATACATGATGTAGTGCTTATCCATCATACCGTGGGAACCGCACATGTCACCGTGATCTGCAGTAAAGATCACAATGGTATTATCCGCCATACCTAACCGCTCCAGCGTCCCCAACACTCGTCCAATTGCATCGTCGAGCTGACTAATGATGGCGTAATAACGAGCAACGATCGGCGCCCAGTCCTGCCAATCATAATCGGCAACGCCCCAGCTCTCCAGCTGCTGGCACTGAATGTACGGCTTTCCGGCAAAAGTATCGTGGAAGCCTGCCCACTCGGGGATGTCCGCAGCAGCATACATCCCTGCAAAAGGAAGCGAAGGTCGGCAGGGCAAGTGGGGATCGCTAAAGTGCAGCGCCATATGCCAAGGTCGACCATCGCCTTGCAGCCGCTCCAGCGTCTCACTTGCACGCGCGGCGAACCAATGCGTCTCTGCGTCCTCTAACGGGAGCGGACTCTCTTCTCCGAAGAAGCCATTCTCGTATCGGACGTCCGGATGCTTTTGCGAGATAAAGTCATGATATTCAGCTTCGCTGACGTATGAATCGAAACCATAAGCCGCAGGCCCGTGCACCGGATTGACTCCCCATTTGCCCAAATATGCGGTTGCATAACCGCTCTCCGCAAGTGCTCTCGTCCATGTATAAGCTTCCGGCGGCAGTGCCGCCACAGGCAGCGCCCCGCTGTAATTCCATAAGGCGCCAAATGTTTCCGGCCTCCTGCCGCGCAGGAGCGACTGCCTCGCCGGCGCGCACACCGGCAGTACGGAATAAGCGTGGGAGAAGGAGACTCCCTGTTCAGACAGACGGTCAATGTGCGGTGTGCGAACGGGATATTTACCGCTGAAGCCCACGCAATCCTCGCGTAATTGGTCTGCCGTAATCAGCAGTACGTTAGGCCTCCGCTCTTTCATCGAGTGTGGCATGCGCGATCAGCTCCTTTCCTTCACGCAGACCCTGTGTACCGGTCCGATATTCACGCGGCGAGCAGCCTGCATAACGAACGAACAATCGGCTAAAAAACGATGGATCGTCGTAGCCGACCATAGTCGCGATGTAGATGACCTTCTGGTCGGATTCCAGCAGCATCCGCTTCGCCCGTTCAATACGAATTTCGTGCAGCAGGTCGAATACGCTCTTCCCGAATTCCTCGCGCACCAACCGATTCAGCTGCCTTGTGCTGACATTAAACAGGCCGGACAGCGCTTGAAGCGTAATTTTTTTGTCAAAATGGCGTTCGAGATAGCCGGAAATCCGTCTAGCCATCATCACTCGTTCCGATTGGCGCGGGGATTTATGAATACGATGGCTTTGCATATAAGCGTAATAGCGAGACAGCAGAACGAGCAGCTCCACCATCTGCAGGCGAATCAACGTCGTGTGGCCGGGGCCGCGGCTGTTGAGCTCACGGATCATGTTCTCCAGCAGCGCCAGCACGGACGACGCCTCCTGCCCGTTCAGATTCAGGTAATGGTTGAAGCGGACATCCTGCTTCAGGAAGGGATGCACGTAAAAGTAGTCCATTGATGCCGTAATTTCCAGCTCCTGAAGCAGCGCATCGGGAATAAAGGACGGCATAAACAAACAGTTGATGATTTCCATACTCCCGCCACTCTCTACGGAATAAGCATGCGTCTCGCCGGGATTAATAATAAACACATCGCCCGCATGAATATTGTAATGGTTGCCTTGGAAGATATGGACGCCCTGTCCATGCACCACATAGACGAGCTCAATGAACTCGTGACCATGTTCAGAGACAGAAGCTTGCACCATCCGATTGATCCAGAACGGGAATTCATCCTTCATGTAACTATTGCTTCCCAGTATATGCCCCATCCTTCATCCCCTCGGTTCGTAATCGGATCAAGATCCGATGGTCTGTTCATGCCGACCGTCTGTCGCTTGATCGAATCGTTCACGACGCGGATCCTGAAACCATTCGTCCCACGTCATCCCTGACTCCGCCAAAATCTGCTCAATGCGTCTGCGGAACGGAAGTCCCGCCTTGCGTAGCTGCCGATCCTTCGGATCTTCGCGTCCCCCCAGCTTCGCCTCCACCCAATTATCCAGCTGCCGTTCCAGCTGATCGGCGAGCTCTGGCTCCCGCTCCGCAAGATTTACCGTCTCTTCTGGATCGGCATCCAGATCATATAACTCTCTAGGCGGTCTAGTAAAAGGCCCCGCGTCGTACGTGCGAATAAACTTGTAGCGCTCCGTCCGTATGCCGCGCGCCGCTTGCCATGCACATTCACTAAGGTACACAGCATCGTGCGTTCCGTCAGCCAAGTTAAGAATAGAAGGCCATAAGCTCCGGCCGTCCATGCCTGGCGGGTCTGCAACCTTCATAAGCTCGATACCTTCTGGCTTCTCGCTGCGTATCGCTTCCAATATTGTCGGCATGAGGTCAACCTGCTGCACGAGACCTTGCACCCTGCGTCCCTCTGGGATACGACCTGGCCATCGCATAATAATCGGCACATGGACAGTCGGCTCGTATAAGCCGCAATGATCCCAGTAGATGTCGTGCTCCGTTAGACTTTCACCATGATCGCCGAATAGAATGAGCATCGTATCCTCTTTGATACCTAACTTCTCCAGATGAGCGTCGAGTTCCTTCAAACGATCATCAAGATAGCGGATTTCTGCATCATATAGCGCGTCGTAGTAAGCGCTGTCGGTCACTGGGCCAACGAGATCGTAATGGTGGTGCTTAAAGAAAGGGTAGGCGGGATGATTATAGGCCGGTTCCATGCTTCGGTTGTTCGGATCATACGGATCTCGCCCTGCTTCATAAAAGTCTGGAATATAGGATTCCGGCGGCAAATAAGGCGTATGAGCATCCCAGTAATGAAGGAACAAAAAGAACGATTCATCCTTATGCTCTGCCAGCCATGGCATAGCCAGATCGTTGACCGTTCGGCCGTCAATCCAGCGATTGCCGCCAACGCTGTTCGTATAGTAGCGATAGCCGCGGGCAAACCATTCCTTAAGCTGGTACAAATTGTCCACCGCCGATGTTGTGAAGCCCGCGCTGCGCAGCAGGTTTGGCAGCCATGGGGTCGATTTCGGCAGATGCGTCAGCTCTGAGCCATGGGAGACAATCCCTGTCGTAAGCCCTACTTTGCCTGTAAAAATGCCGGTATGCGCCACTTCGGTTGGAATGTCTGCGGCATAAGCTCGCTCGAACAGCACACCTTGCTCGGCAATCTGGTCCAAATATGGGCTTGTCGGCTTTGAATAGCCGTACCCGCTCAGCCTTGATGCACGAAGCGTATCCAGCGATATCAGTATGATCTTCATTGTATGTCTCCTTCGGGTAGTCCGGTATTCCGGTCCTTATTCACCTCTCGGGTTATGCTCGTTGCGCCGCATGCTTGAACCTCATATTGGCATGCAGCCAGCCCATTACGGCTTCGCCGTTATTCTGCAATGAAGCAGAAGCGGTGTCGATTATGATGTCGGGCGAGTGCGGTACCTCGAATGGATCGGAAACGCCTGTAAAATGGTGCAATTCCCCGTTTCTCGCTTTAGCATACAAGCCCTTCACATCACGGCGCTCGCACTCCCCGAGCGGGCACTGCACATAAACTTCCACAAATCCGGGCAGCTGCGAACGGGCATAGTCCCGCATTTCCTCATAAGGTGTGATGGCAGAGACGAGCACATCTACACTATTGCGAGAGAGAAGCTTAGCGACGTAGACGATCCGTTTAATATTTTCCAATCGATCCTCCCGTGAGAATCCAAGTCCTTTACAAATCGTTTCTCTAAGTTCATCGCCATCGAGCAGCTCTACGTGCCGCCCTTCCCGCAGCAGCTCTGCCGCTATATGCCTGGCCGTCGTCGTCTTGCCTGCTCCCGACAAGCCCATGAACCATATAACCGAGCCATGCTGTTTATCCATGTTGTCCTCTCCTCTCGCCAAGTTCGGTCGCTTATCCGATTGCAGGCACGTCAATGGGCATCCCGCCGGACTGATGCGAACGAATTGCGGCTTCAATAACTTCCTGTGCGGCAAGCGCATCCGCTCCTGACGCCTCGATCTTCTCCGGCGCATCGCCTGCTTTGACCTGCTCGATGAATCGATTGATCCGATGGGTAAACGTATCATTGAAGCCCTGCATCCCGCCAAACAGCGAGTTGCGTACAACGAGCAGCTCATCGGAGTGATGCGGATAATACGTCATGCTTTCGTAAACGTTGTCGATAACAAACCGGCCTTCATTACCTGCGACTTCGCAATATTCAATGGGATGCCGCATCGACATGTCGTAGCTGCCGGTTAAGTGGCCAACCGCACCTGATGCAAACGTCACATTGACGGATGCGGTCGACCAGCTCTGCCGTCCCGGCGCCTTGGTCATGAACGCTTGAACCCGCTTAATATCACCGGCAAAATACCGCATGACATCGATGGAGTGAGGATGCAGAGCACGCATGTGCAGCCATTCCGTATCCTCCTGCGGGTTCTGAATCGTTAGCCGCATATTGACAAAGAGAAGAGAGCCTAGCTTGCCAGCTTCCATCAGCTCTTTCGCTTTGTTAGCAGCCGGCGTAAATCGATGATTCAAATTACAAGCGAGCCGGACGCCCCGTTCCCGGGCGGCAGCAACCAGCGTCCTCGCTTCCTCGATCCGATTAGAAATCGGCTTTTCTACATGGACGTCCTTGCCAGCATCGATCGCAATCATCGCGGGTTCAAAATGATGACTGCCCTTCTCAACCCCCGCTGTCGCTACGACGACTAGATCGATCTGTTCTTTAGCCAGCAGCTCTCTCAGGTCGGTATACGCAGGAACGCCATGTTCAAGACCAGCTGATTCCGCGCGTTCTAGCATCAGATCACAGACAGCCGCAAGCTCCGTGTCTGGATGCTGCCGATAAGCGCGGCAATGGATTTTCCCAATATGATTGACACCAACGACAGCAACCCGAATCATTTGGATGCCGCCTCCTCCTTGGATTGAAGGGAGCGCGCGCCAATAATATTGCCGATATGCAGTGACTCGTATGCCTGCTCAGACGAGGTGAACGTCTGGCCTTTGCCATGCCAGTTCAGATTCGTATAGATGGGATTCGTACGACCCGTCTGCTCTTCACGTTTTGCAATATGATCCTCCATCCGCTTCGTAAGCAGTGCAACAACTTCCGGCTGCTGCTCCGCCACATTGTTGTTTTCTTCTGGATCTTGGATCAGATTGTACAGCTCTACCTCCGGCTTAAAGTGGAAGTCCGGCTCAAGCGAGCGGATCAGCTTCCATTCCGGTGTGCGCCAGCCGTGCTTGCGCATCCACGTACATTCCGTCAGATACAGCTCGCTTATCCGCTCTGAATCTTCGCTCGCAACCGGCTCAAGCAGGCTGCGGCCGTCGAAGGAAATGCCGCTGTCGATGCCAATCAACTGCAGCAGCGTCGGCATAATATCCGAGATGACCGACACATCCTGAGCCCGTTTTCCCGCAGGCAATCGCCCCGGAAACTTAATAATAAGCGGCACAACAAGCGTACAATCATACAGGCCGTGATGATCAAAATAACAGTCGTGCTCATACAGCGTCTCGCCGTGATCCGACGTAATAACGACAAGCGTCTCTTCCTCTAAGCCCAGCGCGTTCAGCTTCTCGAAGATACCTTGGATACAAGCATCCATATAAGCGATTGCACCATCATATTGCGCACCAACATAGGCTTCATCAGTGACGCCTTCCGGAATCCATGACTTCAAGAAGTCGGCGAACGGCTTGAAATTATAAACCGGCTCCATGGAGTCGTTGGCTGGGTCCTTCTCGTCCTTGCCGTAGAACATCCGCTCGAACGGCGCAGGCGGCAAATAAGGCGAATGCGGATCCATATGCCGCATGAACAGCAGAAACGGCTTATCCTCTGCCGCCAGCCGCTCCAGCTCTGGAATAGCGACATCGTTTAGATTTTGCGCCTTAGGCGTACGCCCCGACTCGTCAGGCACCCAAGATTCATAATCGAGATATGTTTGGAAACCGCGTGATGATGGATTGCCCGTGAAGCCGACACATGATGTGTTATAGCCGTTCTCCGCAAGCAGCTCAGGCAGCGTCTTCACGTGACTGCCAAGCGGTCCTTCGTGGCGCAGCGCCACAACGTCGGTTCCGAACACATCCATACCCGTCAGCATCGATGCATAAGCAGGCGTTGTCGGAATGCCCGGGCTGAAATGTTTCTCATATAGAACGCCCTCGGCAGCAATTTTGTCCAGATGCGGAGTAGTCAGCCTCGAATAACCATACGCACTCATATGATCCCGACGAAGGCTATCTATGCCGAACAGTAGAATATTTGGTTTCTTATTAGTCATTTTGAAATCCTCCTTTTGGATGAAAATAATGCTTTTATCGCGCGTTCAGCTGTTTAAGAACCGCATTTAGATAGCCGTACGACTCAGCGGCTACGATGGATACCTGCGCAAGCGTATGCTCAGGTGAAGCACCAATGACCTCAACGACGACCGGTCCGTCGTAACCTCCATCCACCATCGCTTTGCAGTAGCCATATAGATCGATGTCGCCCCGTCCGCACGCCTGAAGCATGATCGGGCCAGGTCCCTGCTCCCGTCCTTTGCAGTCACGGATATGAACATGCTTTACGCGACTAAGCACAGCGGGGAGCGCTTTCTCCGCATTTTCGCCGGCACGGTGGATATGGCTCGGGTCCATGTCGATGCCGAACGCGGGGGAGATGATCGAGTCCATCGCTCGCAGCGTGGTCGGCGTATTGTGAATGGCATTGCCGACATGAGCTTTAACGCAGAGCGTGATGCCATACGAAGCCGCTCTCTCTGCCATCCGCGCAAGCATCTCGATAGATGCCTGCAGGTCTTCTTCGACACCCAGCTTTCCGCCAGGACCAACGTTTACGATTGGAATACCAATTTCAGCGGCAGCTTCGAACGCTGGGAGCAGCCGCTCCTCATTGAGCGATGCAACCTCAGTCGACAGAAATGTTAGGCCGTTTTCCTGCACAATCGCCTGCAGCTCACTCTTCTGCTGCTTCCAGCGGCTGAGATCCAGATGCTCGCACATGCCTTGAATAGCGGCAATCTCTACACCATCGTAGCCGCAGGCCGCAATATGCTTCGCCGCTTCAGCGAAGTCGAACTCTTTGAACAGTACGGAATTGACACCCAGTTTAATCATGTATGAGCCCTCCTGAATAATGGATTAGTAAAACATGTATTAGTTCATGTTCCAGCGATACCTTCATAGAAATCGCAAGCAACAAAATAGCAACGCGCTATCTTACTGAGATTATTTCAGATAAAACGGATCACCGTGCAGCGGCGGCAGTGGCTGAGGACGAACGACTTCTCCCCCACGTTCATACGATTCCTGTACTGCATGCACATACTCCAGCACAGCAAGTGCATCGCGTCCGCTGGCGCGCAGCGCATCCGGAGATACCTTGTTGTCAACATCCTCCAGAAATGCATGCAGACGATGGTTGAAAGTCCGGTTGAAATCATTTGTTCCGAAATCCGTCACTTCAGGCTCAATCGGAACGCTGATCGCTGGAATGCCCTTTTCCGCTTTCCAGAACGACACTTTCTCGACGCAGTTCTCAATGGTGAATGTCCCCTTCGAGCCCCCAACCTCAAGACTCCACCAGCCGCCTAGTCCGTAGACCGCATCGCCGCGCTGACTCAATAAATAGCCAACTGCACCGTTTGCGAACTTCATATGGATACTGTTGATGGACACCATAACATCGCCTGCGCTCCGGCGGAAGCCTGGACGGTCGGAGAACGTCTGGATGTGCGTAATATCGCCGCAGAAATGGCGCATAACACTGAATGGGTGGGTCAGGAACGCCCGCATATGGAAGTAAGGGTGGCCTTTCACTTTATCCGAGCTGGCAAGCGCATAGTTGAGCTCGCCGCCGTTGAAGCCCATTTTTGCCAGACAATAAATTAATTCGCCCACCTCTCCGCTCTCCATATATTGCTTCGCCTTCTCCGCCGGCGGCGTAAAGTAATGGTTCAAATTGCAGCCTAGATACACCTTCTGCTTCTCAGCAAATGCCACCATCTCGCGGCCTTCACGCACATCGTTGCACAGCGGCTTCTCCACGAGCACGTGCTTTCCGTAAGACATCGCTTCCATCGCCGGTTCAAAATGCCAGCTGCCGTTGTCAATGCCGCCTGTCGTCACATCGATCACCTGAATATCAGGCTCGTTCTCGATCATGTCCTTAAGCGTATAGTACGCCTTTACACCGTGTTTCTCCGCAGCTGCGTCGGCGCGCTCCTTAATGACATCGCATACCGCTACGACATCAGCCAGTTCATCCTCCTTGTAACAGTTCGCATGGTTGTTGCCGATCCCGTTCATGCCTACAATTCCGATTTTGACCGCCATATTCAACTTCCTTTCGTCCTCTGAATTGGATAATGAAATTCCTAGATCATATCGATAGCCTAATCGCCAAGCCGTCATAGTTGTAAACGCTTTATAAGTTCATCATACTGTCTCCTTCTGTCCAAATCATGGCGGTTCGGGACAAAAACCTTTCCGATCGAGACTGCTTTTAAAAAAGGAGAGGCTTGGTTTAGGATCTACACCAAACAGCTGGTAAGCTTAGGTCGATCAACGTTCTCACGAAGTGGGATTTGCAGCGACCGATTCACCCCAAGCATCCTAAAAAAACCGCAATCCTAATGACTGCGGCTCTCTGAATGAGGACAAAATCAATTACCTTACAATGATTTCGTTCGTGCACAAGCAGTGCAGTCCATGCTTGATTATCCCTTAATAGCCCCCGCTGTCATGCCGGCTACAATTTTTTTGTTGAAGAAAATGAACAGAATGAGCATCGGAATAGAGATCAGAACAATATCGGCAAATAACAAATTCCACGATGTCGTGAACCGGCTCATGAAGTTGTACAGCGTCAATTGCACCGTCGCGTTGGAGGAACCTGGGAAGAAGTAAAGCGGATTAACAAAGTCATTAAATACGTTTATCGATTCAAGCACAATGATGGTTGAAGTAACGGGCTTTAGCAGAGGAAAAATAATACTAAAGAACAGCCGCCCGCCGCCCGCGCCGTCAATCAAGGCGCTCTCATCAATTTCACGCGGCAGCGTTGCCACAAACGCTTTGTACAAAATAGCTGCAAACGGAAAGTGCAGCGCAACCTCCACGAAAGTGATGCCTGCCAGCGTCTTGAACAGGCCGATCGAGTCGAGTACCCAGATCGTAGGCACGATCGCCGGCGGAATCATCAAACCTGCCAAAACTAGAAAGTTTAAGAAGGAAGAAAAGCGCCCCCCTTCTCTGCGATGCAGTACAAATCCGGCCATCGCGCTGACGATGATCAGTACAGTGATCGATAATACCGTAAGCAGCATGCTGTTATAAAAAGCGCGGACAAGCATATGATCGGCAGCAGTCAACACATCCCTGTAATTTTCCAAAATATGAAATGATTTCGGCCACGACATATTCATAAGTGCAGATTCGGCTTGATTTTTAAAAGAGTTGATAATGACAAAATAAAAAGGAATCCAAAAAATGGCGGTGCTGAGCATCAGCGAGAACGCGGCAACGATAATCCTCTTAGCTGCGCTGCTTATCCCCCTGTTTTCGCCGCGGTTCAGCGGTTTGCCCACGCCTTTATTCATCACTCGGCTCATTTCGCTGCTCATAAGTGCACCTCACTTTTCGTCAGGTACTTATACAAAGGAAACGCCAGCAGTGACACACCGACAAACAAGATGACGTTGCCCGCAGTTGCTAGGCCATAAAAACCCGCTTGATACTGCTTGTATATGATCGAGGCGATCAGGTCGGTCGTGAAACCCGGCCCCCCCTTCGTCATGGCCCAGATCAGGTCGAAGGAACGGAGCCCTCCGATGAATGAGAGTATAATGACCGAATTCATCGCCGGTCTGCTTAAGGGAACGGTAATATACCGGAATGCGTTCATGCTGCTCCCGCCATCGATTTTGAGCGCTTCGTAATATTCGCCTGGAATGGCTGAAATGCCTGCGATATAAATAACGGTAGCAACGCCTATACCTTTCCATACGTCTACTAAGGCAACAGACAACAGCGCAATCTTTGTATTGCCAAGCCAATCGGGTCCGTCAATACCAAATACAGCCAGACTTGTATTGATCAGCCCTTGCGAAGGATGCATCATAATTGAGAAGGCGATTCCGACCGCGATCGTGCTAAGCAGTGTTGGGAAGAAAATAACAGAACGCAAATAGTTTTTAAATAAAACGGTAGAAGTGAGAAACGCACCAAGCAATAGGCCAAGGATGACCTTGAGGCCGCAGGTTACAACCGCATAAATTAACGTGTTTCGGAAGCCGATGCTGAGCGCCGTCTCTGAGAAAAAAGTGACATAGTTGTCGAAGCCGATGTAATTCCAATCGGTGAGCGTCCAACGCGTCATACTGAAGAAGAGCGATAATACCGTTGGCAGCAAGTAAAAGACGAAGTAGATCAGAAATGCGGGAATAAGAAATAAATAAGAGTAAGTCCGAATCGTCAGCTTGGTCATGGCTCTCCCCTTCTTTCCGGAGAAAACGGACCCCGCAGCTTCTTGTACGGAGTCCCGTCTTCAACTAGAATTCCCGCATGCGGCGGGCGTTCTACCAGCCCGGTAGATTTAACTGCTGCGCTTGTTTCAGTACGTCTTTGTCATAATCCTCGGCGCCCTTCTGCGCGGAGGTGATGCCGCTGCCAACAGCGACAGTGAGGTTCTCAAGGTTCGGGCCTTTGACCGGCGATACGAACTCCAGCGCAGGTGCCGTCTTGCCTTCATCGAAGTATTTCTGCATTTCTTTGACACCCTCGTAAGCATCGTCAGGGAGCTCAATTCCTTTAATCACATTGGGGCCAGCCGCCTTGACTTTGGAGGCAAATATGTCTTGGCCTTCCTTAGATACGAAATATTCCGCGAACTTCTTGGCGGCTTCTACTTTCTTGCTGTTCTTGTTGATGTACAGACCGCTCGGCATCCATACCGTCAGTCCGTTGACATCTGCGCTGTCGCTCGGGATTGGGAAAACGCCGATGTCATTGATCTTGTCCGGGCTATTTTGCAAAATGGAATCAAGTGCGCTAGTCAGCATCGGATAGTGTACACCTGTGCCATCGGCAAGCATTTTCAAAGCAACGTCATACGTTGTAGCTAGGAAGTCCTTATTCATGTAGCCTGCTTTAAACGGTTCCTCCGTCTTTTCGAAGCTGCGCAGTGCAGCTGGTGTCGTTGCGTACTTCGCCTTGTTGTTCGTGTAATCGTCTGCGAAATTCGGAACCTGCGCCTGCAGGTTGTAGTAATCACCTAGAACAAACAGCTGGGACGTCCAAGTATCCTTGTAGGACGCGATAACAGCGGTTTTGCCCGCAGCTTTGATCTTCTCATTGTTCGCCATGAATTCGGTCCATGTTTGCGGGACGGTTAATCCGAGCTCACCGTACACCTTCTTGTTGTAAAGTATCGCACCTGCGGAGCTTGATCCGACGGGCGCACCGTACACCTTGCCATCGACCGTAACTACCGTTTTGAAGGAATCAAGCACGTCCGCCATAAACGATTCATTCGTCAGGTCGAGAAAGTTATCCACCGGATTAACTGCCTTCAGCAGCGAGCCCGTATTATAAACAAGAAGGTCGGACATATCTCCTGTTGCTAGGCGCGTCTTGACCAGGTTGTCGCCTTCCGTGCCATCCGGTTTGATGTCATACTCAATGGCGATATTCAGCTTTTTCTCCGCTTCAGTGGCAACAGCCTTGAGCGCTTCGAGCGTTGTGCCTGAATTGCCTACCATCAGCGTTAAGGTCGTTTTCGCTGCAGGTTCGCTTGTCGTGTCCGTTTTCCCGTTCGCAGCGCCGGTGTTGTTCTTCGTCGCAGAGGGGGTGTTGTTGCTGCTGCCGCATCCAGCGAGCAGCAGCAAAATCATCATCACGCTTGTCACAAATGCGAGTGTTTGGCCAGTCGTTCGTTTCATCGTTCTGCAGCCTCCCTTTGTAGGTATGGACCCTTGCTCCTTTCGGCAGCCGTCCATCGTTGCCTCTTTTTTGCATCACTGATGCTGTAAGTTACAATGTGATGAATACGCTTCCATAAAGAGCGAGCTTCCGTTCCAAGGGCCCGGGTTCCCTCGTATTTTCAGTCTAAGGGTTTACATTTTTGATGAATACCTGCTCATTTGCTATTTTAAGGGGGGAATTTTTCCTTTTAACAACAGGAAGTGGTACGGGCGAAGAGACATCCAGCTTGCGAGAGTGCATCGCCCGCATATCATCTAACTGCTTGCTTGCACTTGGATCATTCGCTCATTTTGCGTTTTGCGAAGGCGGTCGGTGTTTCGCCTGTTGTTCTCTTAAACAAATGAGAGAAATGTTTGGCATCGTCGTAACCTACCAGCTCGCCGACTTCAGACGGACGCGACGTGCCGTCGGCTAGCAGCTCCTTTGCTTTGCTGATTCGGTAACCGCTCACGTAATCGGAGAAGGTATAGCCAGTTTGGCTTTTGAACAATCTGGATAAATGTCCAAGACTGACATGATGATCAGAAGCAAACTGCTGAAGGGAAAGGTCGCCTTGATAGTTGGCATGAATCCAGTTCATCAACACCGGAATGAGCCCTTTTGGTTTCTGTTCCTTTGATGTGTGTTTCCCTGCAATCCCGAATACTGCTGCCGTAAGCCATTCCTTGATTGGCTCATAGTCGGTCACTTCGAGCAGCAGGCTCATATCCTCTTGTAGTAGAATCGATGATTCTGCTTGCAAATTAAACTTCAACGAATAGAACAAATCACTAGCAAACTGTACCAGCTGCTTTTGGGTGACCTCTTTGTACTGCAGTCCCTTGACGATACGCGATATCGTTTCTCGTCCTCTTGCCATATCGCCCGCTTTAACCTGTGCTTGCAGTGCACGCGCTTTTACCCATATTTCGGAAATATCAGGCACAGCCAGCTTCATATCCGGTGATGCCAAGGTCGGCTCGCCGATTCGCAAATGCTCTTCAAGCTGCTTGCCAAGACGAATGAAGCTGCGATTCAGGCTCTCGTGCTCTTTCTTTATTGTGAAGCTCACATGGAGAAGAATGCCATGGGTGTTCACATATTGGAAGAGCGATTGAAGCTTTGTCTTTAGCGACTGCGTAAATGCTTCATTCCCAGCGGGCAGCAGCAGAACTCTGCGGCGGCCGTCGATCGTAATGCAATGACTATCCCGCTCCTTGTTCAAGACGCTACCGAAATGCGAGAGAATATCCGATGCCTCAAGCCCAGCATCCTTCCAAGTAAGCGGCGATGCCCAGTTCTCCAGAAGCAGCAGCACCATGAACATACGCTGCTGCTCTGCTTCGGCTGGCTTAACATGCTCCATCGCATCCGCCGCCAGCAGCCGCTGAAGAAGTGACCACGCAACACGGTCGATCCGGCTGCGCGACTCGTCTTCAATACGCGCAAGCAAGCGGTCAACCGCCTTGTAAAGGGTCTCTTTCTTAACAGGCTTCAGCAAGTAGTCCGTCACGCCAGTTTGCATTCCCCGCTGTGCATAAGCAAAATCATCATGGACACTGAGAATAATACCTTTGGTGTCCGGATGGCTGCGGCCAAGCTCGGCCAGCAGCTCCACACCGTCAATGCCCGGCATTGTAATGTCGGTCAACACCAGATGCGGGACTACGGATCTCGCTGCTTCCAGCGCATCTTCCCCGTTCTCGAACGCAAGCACACGATGCTGCGGCTCGTATCGCTTAAAGAGGGCCTCGAGCTCCGCAAGCGCCCACCGCTCGTCTTCTACCAAAAATATATTCATCAGTCGGCCTCTCCCTTCACCTTGACGAATTGTTCATACGGGAACGTCAACCTAACCGTCGTTCCACGGTCAGGGGAACTTATCAGCTCTACTCCATATTTGACACCATGGAACAGCTTGATTCGCTGTGCGATATTGGACAGGCCTATCCCCTGCCCCTCCTCGTCGTAAGCGTCCACCGCCTGTACTCTCTCCAACCTTCGGCGCAGCATGTGGATGCGTTCCTCTTCAATACCACAGCCGTTGTCGGACACTTCGATAATCAGCTCACTGCCAAGCCTCTTAACAGCGATGTCGATTCGACCGCCTGACTTGACCTTGCTCAGTCCGTGAACGATTGCGTTCTCAATTAGCGGCTGAACGGTAAGCTTCAGCACCGATGCTTGCAGCAGCGCTTCCGGCACTTCCATATTGAACTCAAATCGATTGCCGAATCGATGCTGCTGAATATTCATGTAATTGCTTATATGCTCCATCTCGTCATGCAGCGGGATAGGATGATGAAGATTTGTCATACTGTATTTGAACAGCTCAGCCAGCGATTCTGCCATTTCCGCAACCTCTTCGATGCCTCGAACCCTGCTGATAGACTTCATAATGTTAAGCGTGTTATACAAAAAATGAGGGTTGATCTGCGCCTGCAGTGCCGATAGCTGCGCATTCTTCTCCGCCAGTTTGGATGTGTACACTTCACTAATTAAGCGTGTGATACTATCCAGCATGTTGTTGTAGATACGGCTCAGACGGCCGATCTCATTGTTGCCGGTCACCTCCATTCTCTGGCTTAAATCCCCCTGCTCGACACGCGCCATCTTTTTCATCAAATTACGGAGCGGAAGCGTCATCTGATAAGACAGCACATAGGACACAAACGCAATTAGACCCATCGCGAGCAGGCCAACGAGAAAAAGAATATAAGTAGAATGTTTCTGCTTGGACAGCAGGAATTCGTTCGGAATTAGAATCAATGTATTCCATTTTGTATAGGAGGATTTCGACGTTGTATAGATATAGCTCTCGCCGTTCCACACCACCTCATTCGATTCATGATTGCCCTGGAAGATGGAAAGATCAATTCCAGTGTCATTGCTGCCCGTCAGCTCATTCCTGTCGTCATAGACGACGCTGCCTTCATCGGTAATGATGAACGCTCTCATATTCCGTTCAACGTCGTTGCTGTCGGAATTGACGAGCATGTCCTTGATGACATTTACGTTAATATTAATTTTCATATATCCCAAAACATCAAGGTATGGAATGCGGCTGATATTCCGTACGAAGGATATCACCTGAGCTTCACGATCACCGCCCGTATTCTCCGCTGTGACGGGCAGCAGCAGAAATTTGACTCCAGGCATATCCAGTCGATTCTGATACCAGCTCTCGCTTTGAAGATTGAAGCTTATCTTAGGTCCCCCCGCCTTTGATACAAAATAAGCGATGTCGTCCGTGGTGAAAATATAGATGCTCTGGAGCTGAGGGCGCGGCTGAAGATGAGTGAACAATCTATTGTTGATCGTCAGTTCAATTTGGTTCTGCGTAACGGGTTCCGGAATTCCATAATGATCAATTAAGCTTTCTTGAATAATAGGATCGCCAATAATAGACACGGAGAGCTTCTCCATATCCTGAATATACAGCTCGAAGGTTCGGCTGAACTGCCGAGAAATCGTGTCGGAAAGCGCTAACGTTTGATTTTTGATATCGTTTACATTTTTATAGTAGAAAATAATACAGGTCAGCATGACGATGAACAGCGATACCGCGGAGAAGACGATGAACATTTTACTCTTCAGCAAGTAGTCGTTCCAATTTTTCATCATGGCTTCTCCTTATATAAGATGTTTCCTCTTATTTTTGAATGAGGACTCTGTGATGGAAAAACCATTCATAAACTAGTGGAATGATGTATGCGCTGAGCGTCCCGTTAAACATAGTGATGGAAACCCTCAGCGTGACTAGCGATGCGCCTTCCTTCCGCTTGTAAACAACATTAAATTAGTTGCTATATTTTCACTTTTCTAGAGTAATAGACAGATAGCAAATTATACTGAATATGCAGTAATACAGGAATGAATATGGATTGTGTGATGTCTGCAATGGTTCCAAATATGATTCCACCTATGAAAGCAAAGAACATAAACCTTACACTTAATTTGTTTAATGTATAGTATTGCAAATGCGAGACTGCAAATAATAAGGAGGAAATGAGGATTGGGAGTGTGACCGGAAGATAAAATAGTTCATAGGATGATGCCGCTACGAATGCTTGGTTCAGGATCGGAAGCATTAGACCTCTAAATATGATTTCTTCGATAATCGGATACGCAATTATAAAATTAATCCTATTAAATTTACTTTCCAGACGATATCCAGAGTGTCGTGAGACGATTACATTCGCAATGAATACAACAGCAGTCAACGATAATACCATTGTAAAATTAATAGGCAGATTAAAAACATAATTCTCCTCATAAAAACAAGCTGCTGCGATGGCGAAAAATCCCCATACATATACGGTATTTCTTTTAAAATGATTAATTTTCGTCTTCGTTAAAGCCCTTGAAATGATGAACTCCAATATTTTAAAAGAACAGGTCAGCACTATCGCCAATCCTAGTGAAACAAACCACTTATCCATTAATGTGTAAATTGCAAATCACCTCTTTGAAAACTCTCTACGCTATTTTCGACACGCATGCTAGTTTACCTTCCCTAATTCTATTTGAAATGAATAAATAATTAACTTATTATTCCTTTTATTAAGCGTTTAAAAAATAAAAAAAGCCGCCCTTAGGCAGGGCGGCTGCTCTTGCTTATTTCAAACCCCATAATGCTGGCACATTCGATGGTTCCCAGCCAGCTAATGATGTATGAGGCTGAATACAATAATAGGTTTTGCCTCCGTAAGTAACGAGATCGTTTGCTTTGTAGCTTACATTAGGTGCCCAAGCATTTACCGTTCCACCGTTTGCATCAGTCGTAGCAGCAATCGATGTGCCGCTCGAAACATTGCCCGCGGCATCTTTCGCCACTACAGTAAATGTATAAGCCGTACTTGCGGCAAGACCGCTAATTGTCGTGCTCGTTCCCGTAACGTTCACGTTGGTAGAACCATAAGTCACGGTATAACCGGTTACGCCGACGTTGTCGGTAGATGCCGTCCATGAAAGATTGACGCTGGAGGATGTTTTGGCTGTGACTTGAAGATTCGTTGGCGCTGTTGGCGAGGTTGTATCTCCCGCAGCTGGATTCGTTGTTACTGGAAGTGCATTGCTCGCTCCCGAAATATTGCCAGCCGCATCCTTCGCTTTCACAGTAAACGTATAGGCTGTATTAGCAGCAAGTCCACTAATTGTCGTGCTCGTTCCTGTGACGTTTACGCTTGTAGAACCATAAGTCACGGTATAACCCGTCACGCCAACGTTGTCAGTGGACGCACCCCAAGCTAATGTTACACTATTTGATGTTTTTGCAGTGGATTGAAGGTTGCCCGGTACCGATGGCGCAATGATGTCTGCACTACCAGATCCTGCCAAATCGCTCGCCAGCTTGTTTAATAGAACTTTGTTTCGGTCACCGCTAAACTCCCAGAACATGGCACCGCCCAGCCCTTTGCTTTGAATGAAGGCTGTCTTGTGGCCCAGTGATTCTGTATCATCGTAGGAGATAAAAGTACGTTTAGCAGCGTTATATAAGTAAGGTACCTTCGCTGTATCATTCCAATAACGTGTGTAGCCGTTTTTATTAATGTAGTTGTTTTCGAGATCTGTATAATCAAATAACCCCGCTTCCCATGTACCCGCAGGCACGCCAGAGCAGCTTTGATACTGCCCATTACCGGTCGCTGCACAATTGGCCCAGCCTCGACCATAGAAAGGGACTCCCAACACAATTTTACTAGCTGGAACTCCGGCATCCAAGTGCCCTTGCACGCCAGACGCACTGTTATACGTCGCCGCGTTTGGAACGCCCGCCGCTGCTGCTGCTGGATCATAGTTCAGTGGAGCATTGTGGGCGCTTACGGTTTGCCAGCCGCCGTTGAAATCATATGTCATAATGTTGATCCAATCGACAATCGCAGCAATATTACCTAGCTCGGTATTTTGTGCATACGTCGGACTTGCACCTGAGGCAATCGTCAGCAGATAAGTTTTACCATCCGCCGTACCCGCAGCATTAAGCTTCTCCCGAATCTTCTGAAGCAGCAGCGTATAGTTTTGCTTATCAGCAGCCCTTACGCTATTGCCAGCTAACCCTCCGCTTACCGGGTATTCCCAGTCGAGATCAACGCCATCGAATTGATATTTTCGTAGGAAGTCTACTGCTGAATTAGCGAATGTCTCCCTTGTGGCCGCACTGGCCGCAACATCAGAGAATCGGTTCGACCAACTCCATCCGCCTACGGAGATAATAGTTTTTAAATGAGGATTAGCTTGCTTCTGCTTAATCAGCTGCCCAAGATTGCCCTTTATCGGCTTATCCCACGTATCCCCAGGGAACGCTTTTCCTGTGTCGATCCAAGGATCGCCTAATACGATTGTCCCATTTGGCACGTTAATCGTACCAACTTCGTCCTGACAAGCCCATGTCACGGGATTAGGCCCTGTCGGATCTGAATTTCCGTGAATGCCATTCCAACAAATATCTGCAAACGCATAGTTAATATGAGTTACCTTGCTAACATCCATATCCATGACATTGTAATTTCTGCCATAGGCACCCCAAGAGGGATAATACCCGATTATCTTTGAATTTGAAGCTGCTTCTACCTTCTGTCCACCAAATGCTAGGGAGTAAAACAATGAGAGGATGAGAAAAGCAACCAACAGGATAACACTACTTTTTCGTACCGATGCTCCGCCTAGTACCATTTCTTAAATACACCTCTTCCTTCAGTTTTGAAATCGCTTTCAATAAGTGAATATCAAATAGACTCTGCCCAGTCACCTCCTAAAGTAAGGATAAAAACAAAGGAAAACCGTCACATCATAGTTCTGCTAAGTCGTTTGAACAAGAGAAAAGAAGATTGCACAAAGAAAATCGGGGGGGAAATTGCGGTGTAAAGCGAGTATCTGATATGTTTCTCCCTTTATTGTACGAGTTGTCTCCATAACCAAAAAGAAGGTTGATTATGTTATTAAGGGATAAATATCTCTTATTCTTTGTAAATGGGTTTTAATTTCAACTTCATAGAAAACGGAATCGTTTAATATTATCCTTCTATAGCCATTTGTCCCCTCTGAGTTCGTTATTAGCAAAAGGTATCACAGCACAAAAAAACACGCTAAACTATAGCGTGTTTAACATAAATGCCCTGTGAAGCTTTCGAAAACCTTACCTAGTGAAACGCTTAATACGTTTTATTCAATACTTTTCAATGATTCAATCATATTAATTTGAGAAACTTTTCGCCGAAGCAGTAAATTAGAAAGCGTAGTAAGTAAGAACGCAAGCAGAATAGAAACTAACAAGATCGTTATGTTTAATTTATCTGGGATTTGCTGATGGGGACTCGACAATGCCTGAACAATAATGGTGTAGATATAGCCGCTGATCGGTAACGCTACAATTACCGCAAAGGCGGTTAAAATGATATTTTCAGAGAAGATAAGCCGGTTTATTTTATTTTTTTGATAGCCTAATACCTTCAGTGTTGCAAGCTCACGAATCCTTTCATAAATGTTAATGGAAGATATCGTATAGATAGCCCCAAAGGAGAGTATGACCGCACAAATGATAAACATAATGAATACAAAACTATTTTGCCTCAAAATATATTGCGCGGATTTCTTTAGATCATCCTTATCTGCAATGGTGTCTACACGTTGATCCTGCTCAAAGAAATTACGAACGCTTATCAGATCCGCCGAGCTGTTCGCTTTAACTAAAACCGAGGTTGGGCGATAGTCTATACCTAAACTATTCATATATTCGGGTGTGCTATAAAACGAAGGATTCGAATACTGATTAGATATTTTTAGAACCTTCATGTTCACCGATTTTTGGTTAAGCTCTGGTGCTGTAAATTCCATTTGGATCGTATCGCCTTCTGCAATTTGATACTTGTCTGCGTAAGATTTCGGTATTAGTACACCATTGTTTTCTAAACGAATTCTTTTATCATTTTCATCAAAGAAATGAATAAGGTCGTTTTCTTTTTCCGTAACCACTAATGTGGCGTTTTCTTTGACATCCTCTTTTATAAAGGCAACAGGAAAGGTAGATAATCCATGGCTTTTTGCAATATTGGAAGAGAGATTAATCGAATCAGAAGATGTTCCTACCGCATAATCGACTCTCAAATCATAGGTATACACATCCTCAATTTGATCAGCCACCTTCACCAAAGACATTTGTGTGCCAAATGCAGTGATCAATAAAACAGTGCTTACAACAACACCAACGGAGCTCGCTAAAGCTTTTTGTTTATTTAAAAATATATTTCTCAAAATGAGCTTATGGCTGTAGGAAATTCGGCTCCAAATACCCGGAATTTTTTCAATGAGCAGCTTCTTCATCTTCTTTGGCGGTTTAGGGCGCATCGCCTGGGCAGCACGTTCATTTAATATCGTTCTGCCACTAAAATAACATGACAGGATTCCAAAAGCGCTGGAGAAAATAATAGGAGGAATAATAGAAAATAATGAAAGTGTAAATGAAATGCCAGGCATAGAGTAAGCCCTTGCATTCGACGCCGTAATTAATGGAATAAATACAATAGCGGATATGACAAAACCAAGGATAGATCCTATGATGCTTGCCAGCACAGGATAGCCCATATAATGAAGCATAATATTTCTGTTTTTTACACCTAATGCTTTCATAATGCCTACTTGGTTTCTTTGTGAATCTATAATTCTCGACATCGTAAGGAACAGAATAATTGCTTCAATTAAAAAGAGAACAAGAGGTATAACCTTACTCATCAATTTGTTATTATGTATTGTTTGGTTTAATTGCGAGTAATTGAAAGACCGTTCTTTAGTTTCTTGAGTTAAATAAGGGAGTTGTTTGGATTGAACCTCAATGGTTTGACCTATTTTATCTATATCGTAACCCTCTTGAGCCTCAATCATAACTTCATTATAGTAAAAGCCGTCAGCGATTGCAGGAATTGCCGCTTCGGCAATATAAGCGATTCCGCTGATTTTATGGTCCTGCGTTTCGTTCTTTTTAGTATGTTCAACATTCTCAATCAAGCCGCTAATTGTAAAATTAAAGCTTCTGCCATTGCTGCTAATACTGAGTGAATCACCTAGTTGAAAATGATGTTCTTTGGCATAAGCGGAATCTAATACGATTTCATCCTGTTTTGACGGGATATTGCCCGTAATGATCGTAGGCGTATTTATTTCATTTTTTTCAGGAATCGAATGGATTTTCAAAATCGCTTTATAATCTTTAAAAGCTTGCGTGGCATCAAAGCTATACCGTCCTTCTATTTTATGAATACCTGCGATCTCGCTTAGACGAGCCACATCATCGCTTGAAATTTGGCTGTAGTATACATTTAAGTCGCTTAAATGATGTTCTTTAAAATAAACCTTCGTATACGCGCCAAGATTGTCACTTAAAGTTACAAGCCCCGTATAGAAGAAAGCTCCTACTGCGATAACCAAAACAAAAGCTATAAATTGTCCTATCGATTGTTTGATATCCCTTATTGATTTCAAAAATAATTTCATAATTACCACTCAATCCCTTCAACACTTTGTTTTTCCTCATTTATAGTGATGCTCTCAATCCTTCCGCTTTTAACCTTTATGACTTTATCAGCCATAGGAGCAATTGCAGAGTTATGTGTGACCACAACAACGCATTTTTTCGTATCTTTGTTCAAATCTTGAAGAAGCTTTAAGACAGACTTGCCCGTTACATAATCCAAAGCTCCGGTGGGCTCATCACAAAGCAGCAGTAAAGGATTTTTGGCAACCGCTCTCGCGATAGCAACCCTTTGCTGTTCCCCTCCAGATAACTGGGAAGGAAAGTTTTTGATCCGTTCTTTTAATCCCACTTTATGTAAAATATCTTTAGCATCCAAATGGTTTTTACATACTTCCGTTGCAAATTCAACATTCTCTAGCGTGTTTAAATTCGGAATCAAATTATAAAATTGAAATACAAAACCTACCTTCTCACCACGATATTCTGTTAATTTTTTTTCGCCTAATCTTGTGATTTCATGGCCACCAACAAACACTTGACCAGAAGAAGCTGTATCCATTCCGCCAAGTATATTCAAAATCGTACTTTTGCCGGCACCGCTTGCACCTAAAATGACAACGAATTCCCCCTCTAATATGGAAAAATCAACACCTGCTAGCGCCTTAATCGTCACTTCACCTATGTTGTATTCTTTGGTTACATTTTTGAAATCGATTAACTTTTTCACTACCTTCATCTCCTCGTATTCTATTTTTTAGAACATGGTTTGTTGTTTCACCGGTTAACTTATGGAGGCAACGCCCCATTGCTGCACTATTTTTCCATCATATACCATCCAAAAGAAATGACCTTCCCTCAGTCGATGTATTTTGCGCTCGGTCTCCAGAAGGAGATTGATCGATCTATTGTCACGCTATCGCCAACAAAATTTGATGATAGCCCCTCAGCTATGATTGTTAACTCCACTTGCTCACAAAAAAGGAGCAGCCTGTTAGGCTACTCCCCTTGAATAATAACTTTTCACTTAAGCTTCAACTCAATTTCTTAATCACTTTCTCCACTCGCTTTCGTTTTGTGTCCTTATCAATATCGCCCAGTCGTGAGGAAAGCGTCTTTATGAAAAGGGCTTTGTTATTATCGTTAACGATGGCTATTGCATTCTCCGCATACATTGGAAGCTGATTGGTCGGACATTTCTTAAGCTGTTCGTCGATTGTTTCCATAATCAAGCAATGTTACAAGCTCTTTGCTGTATTCAGCAATTAAAGATGGCCTCAGATCTCCAATCTCATAGAGAACTTTAATGCAATCGCTTTGGATGTTCTTGTCATTGTTATGCAAGTTATCAACTAGTTCTATTACAGCTCCTTTATCATCTCGATCGGCAATGTTTTTCGCCAGCTCCTGGTTAGGACCTTCGTCTTTGCGGTTAAGTGACGATGCTAATTTGTCGATTATGGTCATTTGTTTTTCTCCTTCAAAGATGCTAATGCATAATTCAATTCCACGTCCTGCCCATCGATATATTTCATCTTAAATGTTTGCTCGTTCATCGGAACTGTGATATCGGGAGTCGCTCCGCCAAATCCGCGTTCATCGCTATCGCCTTGAATCATTTTGTCTTGATTAAGTGATCGGCCATCCGGGAACCGCAAGATATATCCTCCCGGCATTTTCATTTCTATAGGAGCGGACACGACTCCGAACGAACCGTTCGTGGACGCAAAGCCGATAATCTTGACATTTTGCATTCCTTTTAAGAACAACGGCAATCCTTCCCCTGAGCTCGCGGTGTTCGAATTAATGAGGACCGCGATTTCCCCTGGAAAGCAACTCCGCGAAGGATGAACGGTTCTGGTTTCGGCGCGGTTGATTTCGAAACGTCCCGTATTTCGATTGTAGTAACTGACGTATTCATAGAACTTCTTCTCGTTCACAAAATGTCCTGCCATTTGGGCAACGAGTTCGTCGTCTCCGCCCGGATTATCCCGTAGATCGATGATGATTCCCTTTACGCGTTTCTCTTGAAACTCTTTTAATTGGTCTTCCAGCACTTGCGCGGGATCGGATTGTGTCGTTCCGGGAAGAAAATATCTGATTTTCACGTACCCGTATTCCTCTCGAAGGATCTCGCCTTCTACGGGAGGATCTTCTTTTTTTAGCTTAATTTTCGTTTTCTTCAAGGTCTCGTATTGATCGTCGTAAGCTGTAAGCGTCGCAGTCTTGCTCGCTTCATCATCCCAATTCCGAAATTCGACTTCGATTTCTTTGCCGATTGGAGCTCTTGCCAAGAAACGCCCTTGATTTTGAATCCGATCTCCTTCGGTTGCCGACGGATTCTCGCTCCATGACGTTTGGTCCAATGCTTCCCGAACGTCTTTCCCGTCCCACGACATGATTTCGGCTCCGAGCTTGATTCCGCTTTTGTCAGCCGGGCTGCCAGCTAACAGTAAGCTAACCAATACTTTGCCGTTATCCAATTGAACGGCGCTAATTCCGACTCCGCCGCCGACTTCATTTTTAAACGTGTTATTATCGTCGTACAGATGTTCATTCGCAATTTCGATATGGCCATCGCGGAAAGAAAAGAGGTAATCCCTTAAAGTTTTATAGTAGAGGTTCGGATCATGGTTGATTTCCGCTTGGAGGAATAGAGGCTCGTATTTCTTTTTCTTTGCTTCCCAATCGATTTTTTTCCAATCTCCGAAAGGGTATTCGGCGGACAACCTTTCGTTCATCGCGATAAAAGCTTTGGAATAGCTCATATGGCTTAAATCGCTCACCGGATTGTATCGAACTTCTCCCGCAACGGTTAATGCCAATAGCGTAGGAAGGGTACCAAGGACGCAAACGATAACCATGACAAAGCGAAATTTCGAAGACATCGGCTTAATGGCCGGTTTAAAGACTCTTCTCGCAGTACTTAAGAATAGGATGGCCGTAGAGGAGTAAATCAGCAGAGCCAGTATAGAGGCGTCGCCATTCATAAGGCTAATAATCGCAATGATTACACCTGCGCTCGGTATAAAATCCAACCAGCGGTTATTTTTGAGAAGGGGCCAAGCATACCTCAGCAAAACGAACAAGTTTAATACACATAAGATCATTTCCCAGACAGTCAACCATTTCAATGAATCGATAACATCTTGAATAAAGCTCATCGTTTCTATTCCTCCGATCAGTTATATGTGAATCGAACTGAGTGTATTGGAGAAATATGAACGGAGCGTGAACTTATTTGCAAATGGCCGAATCGTTATGCAAGGCAGCGGGAAGCATCACGGTGAATGTCGTGCCCAGTCCGACGGTACTCTTCACCTCAATGCTTCCGCGATGGAGAGCAACGATTTTGTGGGAGATGGCAAGACCGAGACCATTGCCGCTTCGGTCTTGGGCCCGTGACTTGTCCGCTTTGTAGAAGCGCTCGAAAATAGAGCTTAAATCGTCCGGCGCAATACCGATCCCGGAATCGCTTATAACAACAGCAATCTCATGAGGATGAGGCCGGCTGATCCCAATGAGAACTTGACCGGCGCGGGGCGTGAACTTGATGGCATTCCCAAGCAAATTCATCCAAACTTGATTGAGTTGATCCCGGTCGGCCGTTATATCGGCGCCGGCTCCCGAAGGGGACTCTATGTCGACGCGAATGCTTTTGGCCGACCACTGCGGCTCGCACGCGACGATTACTCGTCGAATTTGCTCATCTAGTTTATACGACTCCATCACAAACGGATGATGATCCGATTCGAGGGACGCGAGTTTCAGCAGATTATCGCTGAGTCTGGATAATCTATCGCTCTCGGTAACGATTATATCCAAGTATTGAACACGATCATCCTCCGCAATAACCAGATTGCCATCCTTCAACGCCTTCGCGAATCCGGAGATGGAAGTTAACGGCGATTGGATTTCATGGGACACGTTTGATACGAAATCCTGTCGCATCCGCTCCAATTGCTTGATTTCCCTAGCCATGTCGTTGATGCTCCGCGAGAGAGTTCCGAGCTCGTCTCCGCGAATGATTTTCAACTCAACCTCGAAGTCCCCTTTGGCCAACCGCTTAGTCGCATCCGTCATCGCTTGAAGAGGCTTCACCAGGTATCTGCCAGCAATGAGAATGCACAAGCTTCCGATCGCAAGCATGAGGAACAGAATAGTGAATAATAATCGGAAGATCGTAATTTCGTTCTTGGAAGAGCTCTGAAAAAATAAAGCATAATGTTTTCCATCGGAAGAAAACGGAAGGCCGACGAACGTACCGTTATCTTTTCCATGCGAACGGTACGGTTCTCCGCGCAGTACCATGCGAACCGATTCCGAGTTAATCGCTCCGACCTTCTTGCCCTTGCTCGGCACATAGGAGTACATCCCGCCATTGCCGTCGTATAGCTGCAAGGTATAGGAAACCAATTCAGCCATGTCATTCATGAACACATCCAAATCCGGAGGATTCGTTTGCTCGTACACGCGTATTATACGATCGCCGGCCGCGATCATATCGTTTTTACCCGTAGCGTTCAGATCATTCTGGAATAGAGCAAGGGCGAGAAGAAGGGATGAGACCAAGCTGATGACAATGGCGGCCAGAAAAGTCAGCACGACGCGAACGTATAACGATTTCATCCCGGATTCACCACCAGACGATAGCCGACGCTGCGTGCCGTTTCAATGCGAAAATGGCGGACGTCCCCGGCAAAGCGTTCCCTAAGCCGCTTGATATGTACATCAACGGTTCGGTCGTCGCCTTCGTAATCCATGCCCCAAATCTGAGTGATCAGCTGCTCTCTCGTAAATATCTGCCCTGGGTGGCCGGCAAGCATGAACAGCAGCTCGAATTCTTTTAGCGGCAACGCTAATTCCTCTTCTCCCCGCATGACCTTATACGTTTTCCGATTCAGCACGATTTCGCCCAACGGTATGACCTGGGACGAGGCAATACGGGATCGCTTCAGTAACGCTTTAACCCGCATCACAAGCTCAATCGGATCAAACGGCTTCGGCATATAATCGTCGGTCCCGAGCTGGAAGCCTTTTATCTTTTGACCCGATTCACCCTTGGCCGTTACCATCAGAAGCGGAATGTCGGGATCGCTTTTCCGAATTTCTCTGCACAAATCCCATCCGTCCATTTGCGGCATCATAATGTCGAGGATGACCAGATCGATTCCCGAACCTTTGACGATAGCATGCGCATCGATGCCGTTGTCCGCCTCGGTCAGATTGAATCCTTCATTCTTCAAATAAAGGCGCATCAAGGCGCGAATGTTAGGATCATCGTCCACAATAAGAATATTGACCATATAAACAATCCTCCACTTGGAAAACGATAGCCTTACGTTTGAATGTTGAACGCTGCAATCCCCAACTGATATTCACTGGATGGACCACGCGGTGGCATGCCTACCATAACACTTCTATTACATTTATGGTAAACTATTTAAATATTCGACAAACCATAGTTTCTCCTCATCATCACCTCTATAGCAAGGACTGAACGCGATAAGGCTACTAGAACAAGATGCGCTGCCGCCCGTTTGAATGGTCACAAGAAAGTACCATAATGGGTGAAGCTCTCATAGTGAAAGGAATTGGCTATTTGAAAAATAGAAAGACGCTCACTCTAATTATGATCGCTGTCACTCTCTTAACAACCTACTTTGTCCTTCACTCATTTCGTGTTTTTGACTCCAATACATTCGTGGCGAAAAATGGTGTTCTTTCATTGCAGCATTGGGATTGGCAAGATGAAAAAACGATTGCGCTTGATGGAGAATGGGACTTCTATCCAGATGAATTAATTGTGCCAAGCCCGGTTGATGATGTCTTTGAACGTTATAAGAACAAACGCCATTCCATTCCGGTTCCTACAGCGTGGGATCGCTATAGAGCTGAAAGCGCTACTCCTTATGGGACAGGCACATATCGCTTGCTTATACATGTTCCGGAGGATGACCTTTACGGTGTAAAGCTGAATACGATTCGAAATGCCAATAAAGTGTATTTAAACGGGGAAGAGCTTGGCTCAGCAGGTGTTCCTTCCAAAAGCACTGAAGAATATCGGTTTGATTACAAAAAATATGTCGTTTTGGGAAATAGTAGAGACAAACAAATAGAACTTGTTATACTAGTTGCCAATTATGACTATGCTGTTGGTGGGATTGTCAGTTCCCTCCAATTCGGTCTAGCCGATCAAATATTAGCAAAGCAAGGCCGTGGAAAATTCATTGAAGCCTTTCTCATTTCCGGCTACTTTCTGTTTTCATTTATATACTTTACGACCTATTTACAACACAAACGGAAATTCCAGTATGAGCTCTATTTCAGTCTATTCAGTTTAGCGCAAGCTGTACATATATCAACGATAAATGAAAGATGGATCTACTTACTATTTCCGGAGTTCAGCCCAGCCTCACAACTAGGAATTCAAGCCATTTCACTTACGCTTTTCGTCTTGTTTTTCCTCCTATTTGTTTATCATTTCTTCAACATGTCTGCCAGTAAAAGGTTCGTCACTGCATTAAGTGCTATCTTAGGATTTCAAGCCTTGGCAGTGTGTATATTAAATATAACCATTGATCTAATGGTGAATTTTCCATTTCCGCTCATTCAACTCATTGTTTCAGGGACTACCGCTATTAGTTATGTGTATATTTTTATTATGCTGCTAAAAGCCTATAAGCAAAAAACGGATGAGTCCGACTATGTGCTGATCGTTGTTTTTGCTTTTGCTGTTTATGGTATTTTACTTGCAATTGTCTTGCTATTTGATGTGGATATCGAAGTTCCGTCACTTCTTTTGTTTTTAATTATGGTGATGAGCTTGGCGCTACTAATGAGTCACCGTTCACAGCAGGCATATAATAAAGTTGAGGAACTGTCTGATGAATTGCTTGAATTCGACCGAATGAAGGATGATTTTCTAGTCAAAACATCACACGAGCTCGGCACTCCGCTCCACGGCATTATGAATCTTTCTCAATCGCTGCTGGAGGGTGTAGAAGGGCCTTTAAAAAGAAAACAGCAAGAGAGTGTTATTTTGATACACTCGGTTAGTAGAAGATTGGCAGGTTTGGTTAAGGATCTATTATTTATTTCTAGAATAAAGCAAGGTGAGGTGCCTTTTACATCCAGACCGATCGAAATCCGAATTATTGAGGAAGTGCTCGCTGAGATTGCCTATGTTATACCGCCCACTCTGCCTGTTCAATTGATCAATATGATCCCAGAAAATTTGCCGCTTGTATATACCGATGAACAAAAGCTAAAGCAAGTTTTGTTCAATCTGATCTACAATGCGATTAAATTCACCAATCAGGGAACGATCACAATCTCAGCTCAAATCGTAGAGGAACAAATGCACATATCGGTTGAGGATACGGGTTCAGGTATTGCTTCAGATTACCAAGACCTCATATTTACTACCTTTTATCAAGTTGAAAGCAGCCGGTCTAGGAAATCAGAAGGACTTGGTTTGGGATTAAGCATTACCAAGAAAATTGTGGAGAGTGCAGGCGGACGTATTTGGGTAACTTCTGAAATAGGTAAAGGCTCATGCTTCACCTTTACAATCCCGCTGGCTACTAATCAGCAGCTATTAGAGCATAATGAAATAAACAATCACGAAATGAACGAACCTGTTACGTCTACCCAAATGAAAAATCGGGAGATGCAGCAGTCGCAGGTTATCCTGCCTACACGAGTGAAAGGACCAAAACCGTATACGATATTAGTAGTAGATGACGAGCCTGCCAACTTGAAGGTACTTATAAATATGCTTCATTCACTTCATTATAGCGTAATTGCAGTAGGCAGCGGGCAGGAAGCACTCGACATAATTGAAACGGAAAAGGTGGATCTATTAATTTTAGATTTAATGATGCCCCATATGTCGGGATATGAGGTTTGCAAAACGATCAGACAGAAGCAAGACTTAGTAGATTTGCCTGTCATCATATTAACAGCAGCAGGACAATTGTCTGACTTAGTTGTATCCTTCCAATTAGGAGCCAATGATTACTTGCAGAAGCCTGTTAATTTAAAAGAATTAGAGATGCGAATCGAGTCCTTATTATTAATGAAAAAGTCAGCGCAGGATGCTGTGGAGCATGAACTCAGCAGCTTTTACGCTCAGATTACACCGCATTTTTTATACAACACACTCAATGCGATTATTGCACTAAGTTGGTCTGACCAGAAAAAAACCCAAACTGCATTAGAACATCTTTCTACCTATTTCCGAGGAAAGCTGGATTACCAGAAGCAGCGCTCACTCGTCCCTTTGGAGGAAGAAATAGAATTAGTGATGGCTTACTTAGCGATAGAAAAATTGCGCTTCGAAGAAAGGCTGCATATCGATTATAATATCGACGAAACGATTCAAACCTATATCCCAGCAATGACACTGCAGCCGCTAGTGGAAAATGCTGTTACTCACGGAATAATCAAAAGTAATAAAGGTGGAACGCTGCGTCTTACTATCGCGCGGGAACAGCAGCATATCAAAATCATAATAGAGGATAACGGTGTCGGGATTCCTATAGAAAAGCAGCAAGAGCTAATGTGTGGTCGAAATGAGCGGCTGGGCTTTACAAATCCATTTAGAAAGCTTTCGCTTATTAAAGGAGCCCGTTTTCAAATGAACAGTGAAGTGGGCAAAGGGACAACGATCATCATTCATATGCTCGAGATCAAAGACAACAGGTAATTGTTCTAATTTTCACTCATACATAAGTGAAAACACCTAATCAACCAGAATGTTCATACAACGCTTATTCCTCCACGACTGGGACACTCCATAACGAAATGAAGGACGTAAAAATAAATTACGTCCTCAATTCGTTCCCAACTCCTTTATTCCATACTGTACTAGGAACCTCTCGACGCAGCACAGGTACCACTTCAGTAGCAAATCGTTCAATTTGCTCGCGTTGCTCCATTTCTGACAAGCCATCTACACTGATGCTGACCACTTGGTGCCCGTAAGCTTCATGATAGTTTAAAATCTTCTCGATCACTTTATCAGCGCTGCCGATCAAGGCAGGCCCATTTTGTACATTGTCCTCGAGGTCTTTGAAAGGCGAGTTGTTGTGCTGCGATGCAGCCGTTGCATGGAAAGCATCGTAATAGGGCCTATATCGTTTGACTGCTTCTTCTGTGGTGTTCGCCAGATATAAGCTTCCAAATCCCGAGCCAACAATTGCTTTTTGAGGATCATGGCCGTAATGAACCAATCTCTCGCGATAATGATCGATTAATGCTTTATATTTAGCCTGGGGGTGAAACGTATTGGAGGAAAAAATCGGTTCACCATATTTCGCAGCCAATTCGGTGGACAGTGTACTAGATGCGCTTCCATGCCAGATTGGAATTGAATGTTGAAAGGGTCTTGGCTGTGTAGTCACATTTTCAAGCGGTGAACGGTAGCGCCCCTGCCAGGTTACGTTCTCTTCATGCCACAAGCGCTTCAGGAGTGCATACCGCTCTGCAAGGGATTCCCATTGTTCGTCTTCGGTAATTCCAAAAAGCGGATAGTGGCGAGGGTCGTTTCCTTTGCCAATAATCATCTCGAGTCGACCTCCCGAAAGATGATCAAGTGTGGCATAGTCCTCAGCAACACGCACTGGGTCTAGAACGCTTAGAACAGTGACCGTTGTTAGCAAACGAATCTTTACGGTTCTGGCAGCAATCGCGGTCAGAACGACTGGTGGCGAAGATGAGATAAATGGTGCTCCATGCCGCTCTCCAATTCCATAAGCATCAAAGCCGAGTTCTTCAGCAAGGACAGCCTGTTTAAGTACGTTCTCAAATTTCTGATGGGTGGTCAATGTCTCCCCGCTTACAGCATTCGGTATGTTCATCATTAGGCTAAACAAAGCAAATTTCAAGATTTACACTCTCCTCTCTAAGCCAGACTCCATCTCTAATAGGTTCATCTCAAACCTACCCTTTGTGAACATAAAAAAAAGCATGGATTTAATAATCCATGCTTCCGGTTGTCCAGCCAGCTTGTAATTCCGATAAGTTTAATATGTTTTATATTTTTTAAGTTATCATCGTTGCACAACATTGTCAATCATCGCTTTTTGACCCTTCTTCTTGGGCTTTTATCCTTTATTCATCGCGGCTCACACGAAAACCTTGATCGGGTCCCATGCCATTTGCCTCAAAATTGCTCAGATAAGATAACTCGCCAACATCACCAAGCCAGCCCCCGCCCTTCACAACTCGGGTAGAGTTGCTATTGCTTTCCGAATCTCCAAACCCGTTCCAGCACCATTCCCTTACATTACCCGACATGTCGTAAAGCCCTAACTCGTTGGGCTTCTTGACACCGATGGATTTTGTTTTGTTATGGTTGCTTTCAACTATAGGCCAGTTCCATTCTCCTGATAAAATTTTATCTCCAGCATTTTTCCAATACCATGCTACATCATCTGCATTATTGCTTCCGCTGTAGGTGTAGCTTTTGCTCTTCTGACCACCACCTGCAGCATATTGCCACTCTGCTTCTGTCGGCAATCGGTAACCGTTCGCTCCTGCATTGATCGTTACTGTCCATTTTAGATTATCGTTTTCACTTGTATTTTTCGGATCTTTATTATTCTTGTCTATTGAGTAATACGGTGTTAATCCCTCTTTGATACTCCTCTTATTACAATACTCCACAACGTCATACCAACTCACCATTTCTACCGGCAAATTGTCGCCTTTAAATTCCGAGGGATTGCTCCCCATAATCTCAATCCACTCTTTTTGAGTTACCTCATATTTGCCGATATAAAAGTTCGATAATGCTACTTTTTCACCATAGTAGTTGGACTTCTTGTTCTTAAACGGTCCGCCCTTGACTAAGACAAAGTCATCAGGCATTTTATTCGAAGTTTTATCAGGCTTTTCTTGCGAACAAGCGCTGACAACAACCATTATTGCTATGATAAGAAAAACGATTATTTTTCTCATTGTTATATCTCCTTTAAACTTTTAGGAAAAATTATAGTCCGTAACAGACTACAATTCACCTCTGGCAGCATCGAGGAGCGTTTATCTTATGGGAAACGATCCTCAATGCGTCCAAACTGAAGGATCCAACTGGATGGATTCTAAAAGATAATAGTCAAGTAGCATGTAGGTTCTATCATTTTTTGAAATAGATAAGGCCGCAGGCTGTGAGACCGGACGACCTTAACATTATCAAAAGATTAAACACATTCTCAACACACTAAATTCATCAGGCGCCGATCCATTGCCCTAATTGAAGATGACCTGTTACCAAACCGTGACGTTAGAGCTGCCACTGCTTTGATATCCTTCTGTCGCTAACACCTGGTAGGACCAGCTGCTTCCGAGGTTCATTCCTTTACTCTGCCATGCACTTACGTGGTTGCCAAAAGTGATAGCGACGTTGCTGCCTGTCGCTCTCTTAGACTGGCGGACACTCCAGAACTGGGTGAATGTTTTTGTTCCGTCAATGGAAGGTGCATTGACTCGTTGCGTCGTATAAATATCGTATGTTCCTCCATCACTGGACACTGTGCCTTTAAATGTTCCTGTAGGTCTATAAGTGCCCCAGCTATCAACGACGTAATATTCTATGAGTGAGTTTCTTGTCCATCCATAGAGAGTCAAATACCCATTGCCAGACGGCGCCCAGACACCGGCATTATAGTTTATTGTTCTAGATGGCGATCCAGTATTCCAGCCTTTACCAACCACAAAATTTCCGGTGTTTGACCAGCTGACACTGTAATTCCCACCAGATCCATTAGTAGCATTTACTGTGCCGCCACCATCGGTCCAATTTTGCCAGTAGTCTGTCGCCGCACTTGCGGATACTGCAAACAAGCTGGAAATACTCATTGAAGCTGCAATAACTAACGTAAACACTTTCTTTTTAAACTTAAACATATATTATTACCTCCTAAAATTTGGTTTTTCCACAACTTGCCTACACACTACTTGAATATTACCTTTTATAAATCTCTCTCCTTTCATTGTTTTGTCGGTTGTTTTTCCTTGCAGTACAGTGCGTAACTTGTCCTGTTTCAAATAACGTGAAATCTGTCCCTCCTATCTAAGGAATTTTTCTTTTAATTCAAGACAATTCATGTCTTGAATAACTAAATTATAGAAAGTAAGCGCATACATTACAACTTAACAAATTATAGATTTGCCCCCACATATTAACTAATATTTTGAAACGCTCAAGGATCCAAGGTCTGCACCCGACCCTCAAATATCGTCGACATTCCCTTTTTAAAGTAAGATCTATCAAAAGAGCCCCTATCATTCCGCTCGGAATAACAGGGGCCCTTCGCTATAACCTAGTAAGCAAATGTGAGATACGGACACTACAAGACCCATATTGAGCTAGCCTTCGACGGTTATTCTCGGCTTGGTCATCTTGTTACTCCATTTTGCTTAGAGCAAGCTTAGAAAACAGATCTTGAAATACCGCGTCACGGTCAATATAGCTTGCACAGCGTATCAAATGTCTTGTGCTGTCCGTGCTCCAGCGAAAGTCCTCCGAAATGATTGGGCTTGGAATAAGCCGCGAAGGAACCCACTTGGGCTGATTCAGCCATGCAATAACCGAGATATCCCATATCACTCTGGAATAGGCGAAATGATCATCCTTGCAGTTTTTGTACGTCTCATAGAGGTACTCTCCAATTGCGCCGGATGGCTTCACATAATCTCTAACCTCCGATAGTGTCGTACGAAGGTTTGAAGCGACTCCCATGCATGGGATAAGGACCAAAGGCACTCCGCAGTTCATTACGGTTCTCGATGCATGAATATCCTGTTCGAGATTAAACTCACGAGTGTCAGGCCAATCCAGTGCATGGCCTCCCAGCCAGACTACAACGATGCGCTCAATGATTCGCGGCTCTATTAGAATGGCACTCGCAATATTCGTAATGGCACCGATACCGACGACATATAATGGATCATTCTTATCACTTGCCATTGCACGTTCTACCAAATTCAGCGCTGCCTCGCTGCGAATCGGGGAGTTAACAGCACGCAAATAAGCTTCGGAGCCGCGATAGACTGGGACATCCTCTCGATTCATTAGCTTAAGAATGCGAATAATTTCCTTATAGCTTTTTTCCATCCCGTCATCAGGCCCCGTAGAGAGCTCATTATGGAACGGTGCTGCATATAGAGCCTGAAGCTCTATTTTTTCTGGTGACAATAGCGCATAAATAACCGCAAATTGGTCGTCGATCTCGTTAAAGGTATCCGTATCGAGCACCATCCTAACTCTATTACCCGGCGCTTCCAACTTGCGAACCAGCTCATCTACGGGCAATGCCTCGAAATCTAGACCCATATCATCTACCTCCATTTATATAATGAATTGGCTTTTCAGCCATGCTATAATGAATTCATTTTATAAATAATTTAAATAATGTAGTAGCATCATACGGTCGTTCTATATCACGAATTGGCTACGATGACAGGAGAGCTATGAATGGCAGCCTCATTGGACTTCTTTTATCAAGAAACGAGAGCGAAGCATGAGCATATTGCAATGCATCACCATCAGTGTTATGAGCTGGTTTATTACGACTGCGGTCAGGGGACAACTCGAATCGGGGATGCCGAACATGTTTTCAAGGCAGGTGATTATGCGATAATAGCACCCTGCACGCCTCACGATGAACGGCATGGCAAACAATCGAAGGTTATGTTTACGGGATTCACCAGCACCGTCTATCCTCCCTTGAAAGAAGGAATCTACCAGGATTCCCCGTCAAGGCCTATTCTTGGCCTCATGCAGATGATGGCAAAGGAGCTTCGTGATAAGCCCCCCTTCTATAAGCAATTGCTCGATAATTTGATTTCGCGCCTATATTTGGAGGTACTGCGGGCTCAACCTTCCCAAGAACCAGATAGCCGCTATGACATTATCCGATTTGCCCAGGCTTTCATCGATGAGTACTATACGCAGAAAATTGACTTTCAAGCTCTTGCCGACCAATCTGGTTATAGCTATGATCGGTTTCGTCATTTGTTCAAAGAGAAGATCAAGTTATCTCCCAGCCAATATATTTTACAGCGTAGGATCGAGCATGCCAAAACAATGCTTAGGCATACCCCCTTGCAAATATCGGTTATCGCTATGGAATGCGGCTTTTCGACGGATGCGCAGTTTTGCAGCCTATTTAAGCGGGAAACGGAGATAACCCCGAAGCAGTATAGAGAGCTCGCTGGTGATTAGAGGTGAATGAGTTACTTATTCTCATAACGTATTCAGCCGTAGTTCATAAAAATACTGCACAATGGGATGCTTTAGCTTCATCTGCTCGGCCATGTTTAAAAGCCGCTTTTTCCCAACTCGTCTGTCCACCAAAGCTAGAATATTCAATAAAATATCATTGCTCTCTAGGCTTTCCACTATAGAAGTGGATAAAAACTTATTAGCTACAACGACAAAATTTGATTTACTTAATGATGATTGTGCTGAAAAAATTTCCTTAGCATATTCGGATAGTTTTCTGCTTCTTGCCATTACTTTTAGACGATCCTCAGGAACTTTCCCATTGGTATCTTTTCTCACCGTTTCAATTTCTTCATTCTTGATAGGAATTTCGATAGCTGAATCATTCTTAATTTCCAGCTCCGTCTGATACCATCTAATTAAAGTAGTGCTATCACTCATACTGAGTACGTTCTTTTTATCTACCGCAATATAACATTGACCTGCTTTGTCAGGTAAATAACGATAGCTGGTTGCACGATATTCGAACCTGCCATGTAAAGCAGGAGATAGAAAACTCTCAAGCTGTTGCTTCAATTTGCTCCAGGACATATTTCCTCCTCGTTTCTATGTTTTATATTATAAATATTTATTGAGGGATTCGTAGCATGAAAAAACCTCCACCGCTGTGAGTGGAGGCCAACATAACGCTTGTTATCCATTATAACAAATTCTAACGTTTATTGACGGTTTCTAAATATTACCCTATCGAGCGCTGCTGAGTCGATCCATCACTTAATCTCAGCCAAGTATCAAATGTTCTGGATCCCTGTTGCAATTCAATCACTCTTGCACCAATTGGAATATCCGTATCCCATATAATATAGCTTGAAGAGCGTCCATAACAAAGGCGAATGCCATGATGCTCGCCCGAATAATCATTTCCGTGATCATGCCCTGCAAAGGTCCCCATAACATCGCCCATCTCTACCATTGCGGAAAATAAACCGCTGTTGATACGAGGGCAAGAAACCTCTTCTCTCTTTTCGCCATGGCACTCGGCCTTATTCCATACCTCTTGATACTCCGGCAGCGGAATATGGAAAAAAGCTAGTGAAGGTATAGGTTGTCCTCCGTTCTGATCCGTGAATGCCTGCGATTGTGCTGCATACCAGTCAATTTGATCTCTGCGAATCCAATCGTATCCATGAATGTGAGGAAGGACAGAATAACTGCCGCTATCCAAAAAATATAAAGCTGCCGCGAAACGTTCATCACTACCCTGTATTCTCAACACATAATTGCCTACGCCGCTGACATGCTCAGCCGTCCGTTCAGCGGCGCAATAGCTATGGCTCAGTTGAATATCCATTAGCTGTTCCCTTGTAATTCCCGCTTCTGAGTCGTGATTGCCGAAAATAGCAACCCACGGGACTTTCATCGCTTCTATAGTTGATACTGCATCTCGGAATGACTGCTCTGGGTTGCTGCAGCGCAAACTGCCAATGACATCACCTGCAAATACAACAAGATCAGGCTGCTCCGTCTCCATGACGGTTCGCATCATGTCAGCGGTTCGCTCATTTAGGTCAGCGACGTCATCCATATACTCAGTATCAGAAAACTGGACTATTTTGAATGTACCGTCAGTACGAAACTTTAATGCTTTATCCATTCCCAATCTCCCCAACGTAATAAAATGACAGCTCCTTAATAGTAGGCTCGCCTTGCGACTTTGTCACGGTTAGAGTGACGCCTCGAACTTTAACAGGCGGAATTCGTACAATCGCCTTATGACCAATGTTTTGTCCCTCATATACCGTTATGGTTCGATGCGATTTCTCTGTCATAATATTGATTTGAAAATTAAGAATATGCTCCCCAGAAGATAAATCCTCTTGAATAACAATATGATCTATCAGATGTGGATGAGCAGGCTCATAAACCCATTCATGCTGGTTGTGAGTACATTGCTCCAAGGTCGCGATAGGGCTGTCAAATCTTCTTCGTATATCTGCACCCATTGCAGCCAGTCGGCTTACGTCTTTCGAAGGCAGCAAGCCTTGTCTATCCGGGCCGATATTCAGCAGCAAATTCGCACCGCGCCCTACCGAATAATAGTATAAGCCCATGAGCTGATCCAGACTTTTGATCGTATGCTCGTCGCTATCACTATAAAACCAATTCGCTCGCATCTGCACATCACATTCCGCAGGCAGCCATAGCTTATCCGTCAAAGCTTCCTTTTCCTCGGTCATGATCGAAAACTCAAGCGAATCCACGACATTCCAGCATGGAATCGGCGCAATGCCATCCTCATTCCCCACCCAACGGAAATCAGGATCTCCCATATTAAAAATTAAAATATTCGGTTGAAGGCGGCGAATTTCTCCGATGATCCGTTTCCAATCATATTCATGATCCTCCGAGCCGCAACCGTCAAACCACAAAATATCAATCTCTCCATATTGACCTAGCAGCTCTGTAATTTGATTTACAAAATAATCATCGTAAGCGCTTGCATCCTGGTTATAGAAATCCGCAGATCCGTCAAAAGGAGAATAATATAAACCAGGCTTTACATCATATTTTCGACAAGCCTCTATAAACTCCCGAACAACATCACCCTGACCATCCTTCCATGACGATTGTTTCGTAGAGAACGAGCTGTACTGCGACGGCCAATTAGAAAATCCATCATGATGTTTAGCCGTAAGTACAGCATAATTCATTCCAGCTTCCTTCGCCGTACGGATCCATTGCTCACAATCCAATTGCTGCGGGTTAAACAACTCGGGGGACATGCCTCTTGGATCAAAATCTACGTACCCTTCATAAAACGTACGTAGACCAAAATGCACAAATAATCCGAACTCCCAGGATTGATACTCGAGCTGTTTCGGGCTTGGCTTAATAATAGAATTTACTGTCATCTTAAGCACCTCTTCTTCATTAATGGAGTATTTTTATTCACACTAGGAAATAAGCTACTAACACATTTTCACTTTATTGTGATATTCATTCGAGCTAACACGAGTATATTCCTTGATTTTTTATAAAACTAAACCAATTTCCGATAATCTACCTCTTGAGGAGCAATTCATATACTTTTTTTATCGGAATAAAGCAACAACTCTTTAGACTTTTCCATATGCACGCTTAACAAATAATCATTATAGGAGATGTCTTCTTCGGCTTTAAACAGCTTACCTAGTTAAACAGGATGAAGATGTATCTTTTCTGAAATAGCCTTCAAATCGACTATACATAGCTTTTAGCAATTACACCAATATTTCGATTACAGTAGCTTGTACGAGCGGTTTTGGCATTTCAGAATTTACGAATTATTTCTTATGCTTTTGAATACAAGTTTTAAGAAAGTGTGTCTCTGTCCATATAGTAGGTACAAAATAAGGTTATTCAGTTCAATAACATAAGGCCGCTCCTACCTGAGGAACGGCCTTAATTCATCTATTCATCTTCGAAACGTATTCAAATCCCAGCGATCCGCCCACTTGATTTCTATCCCATCTTCCATAAAAGTGATAGGAAGCCATACATATCTTGAATCCGCTAGCTCTTCCGGCCGCCATCGGTCAGCCATAAAAATAAAGCTGTTCTCCAATCCCTGAACAGGAAACACATACGTGCTCTGCGCATAAAACGTCTTACGGGCATTTGGTCCACTTAACGGATTATCCCTTAGCTCCCACCGTCCCATCATTCGATCCGACTCGGCAACGAGAGCCGCATTGGGATACCACCCCGT
This sequence comes from Paenibacillus sp. FSL K6-3182, assembly GCF_037976325.1. NCBI lineage: Bacteria > Bacillati > Bacillota > Bacilli > Caryophanales > Paenibacillaceae > Paenibacillus > Paenibacillus sp. FSL K6-3182. The sequence continues at coordinate 2,478,703 of NZ_CP150265.1, read as the reverse complement.
ACAACCCGAGGATAGCAAGTAATACTTCCCCTCATGTTTAAACACCGCCGGCGCTTCCCGGGACTGGTCGATGAACGCTTTCGTAAACTCGCCATTCAAATCTGTATAATCATCCGTTAACCTCGAAATGATCAGGGTTTTGTTCCAGTCAGACGAATGAATTAAATACGCCGTTCCATCGTCGTCTTTAAATAATGTCATATCACGGCTATCCACGTCGTTAGGACGCTTGCTTCCCACATATTCAAATGGTCCCGCTGGATTTTCACTTACGGCCACGCCGGTTTTAGCCAGCGTATAGTCCTCACTATCAATATGAAGCCACATGACGTATTGACCAGTCCGATCGTTCTTCAGAACCTTCGGACGCTCCGCTACTTTAGACGGATGAAGGTCGTGATTCGGATCATCGGAAACCGCAGGCAACACGATGCCTTCGAATGACCAGTTGTATAAATCACTTGAAGAGTAGCAGGATATGCCAATGATGTCTACGCGCTGAATACCGATCCGACCTAAACTGTTCGGGCCGTCTTTATTCTCTCCATACCAGTAATACTTACCGTTATCGAATAATATACTGCCGCCATGTGCCTGAATAGGCTTTCCATTCGTATCCAGCCACAATTCGCCCGGCTGAAAATCCTCATACTTTATCATTCCAACAACCTCCACTCTTAGCGTTGCAAATATGTAATTTTCGCCCAATTAAAGAGACCTTGCTGATAAATTCGGCTCCAGCAAGGTCTCTTCCTACACTAAACGAGCTTTCTCGCGGATTTAGCGACCTTCCGCTTGCGCTTGCTTATTCGTTGCTTCAATCACTTTCGTACCGCCTTTAGACAACCACTCTTCCTTGAAGGAAGCGAAATCCGCAGGAACGTCCTTGGATTCCACAATTATTTTTACGAATTTTTCATTTACCAAATCATTCAGCTGGCTTGGAATACTCGGATCGAGTTCCTCAGGATTAATGTTTAAATAAGCTAACGGATTCGGAACGGCGAAGTCGCCTGTCGATTTTGCCATTGCTACAATGTCCTCTTTATTAGGCGTACTGTCGGCTAGGAAGTCCGAATTCCAAGAAACCAATGCTTTTAATGAAAAGGCTTTATCTTTGCCCTTTTCTTCATCCGTCATGAGGGGTGTGATTTTATCTCCGTCTTTGCTGTAGTGGACCCCTTCAATGCCGTTCATCATAAGCTGCTGCCCTTCACTTGAGAGGAGGTAGTCTAGCAGCTCCAACGCTTTTTTCTTTTTCTCATCCGAGATGTTGGCATTAATAGACGTTTCCGCCCAGAAGTTATTGAAGCCATCCATTCGCTGAGCGCCTGTTTTCCCTACCAAGGTACCTACCCATGTGAAAATTGACTTCGGATCGGCATTGGGATATGCCTGCTTGAACTTATCATAAAAATCATTATAGAAGGTCGCATTTGCGTTATGAATCATGATTCCGACTTTGCCCGTTATGAATTTCTCGATTTTCTGATCATCTGTATTCAACATAAACTCAGGATCAAGAATTTTTTCCTTGTAAAGCTGGTTTAGAAAAGAAAGCCCGTCTCTCGTTTCATCGGAAAGCACCTCCGGCGCCCATTGCCCATCTTTCTTCTCCCACCTATCAGTGCTCGTGTCGAACGCGTTGAACAGTGGATATTGCCACCAAATCCCTCCAGCGCTGGAGGAATAACCGTACGTATCCTTCTTGTTATTGCCGTCTGGATCACCCTCGGCAAATGCCTTAGCAACCGCATAGAACTCATCGATCGTCTTTGGTACTTCTAGATTTAGCTTATCCAGCCAATCCTTACGAATTAGTATATTGTGACCGCTCACCGCCATCTTGCCGCTTCCGGATTCATTGAATATAGGGAGCGCATAATGTTTGTTGTCGGTCGTTTTAGCTAAATGTTCAAAGTTGGCAAGTGACGCTTTAATATTCGGATACTGCTCAGAGTAATCTGAAAGCGGAAGAAGCATGCTCTCTTTAATCCACTGACGATATTGAACCGGACGGTCAACGCCGTAGGAAACAAATACATCGGGCATCTCCCCAGAGGCAATCATCACGTTCAGCTTCTCTTCCCAGTCATTCCACGAAGCTGTAATCGGCTTCAAGCGGATGTTGAGCTTTTCCTGCAAGTACTTATAGATTTGAGAATCCTGCGAGTCAGCTCCCTCGAACATCCAACTAAATACGGATAATTCAACAGGCTTTGTATTTTCAACGACTGGTTTAGAACTTGGGCTTGCAGTTGAAGAAGACTCACCCGCTTCGTTTTTCTCATTATTGCTTCCACATCCTGCAATAATCCCAACAAATAACAACACAACTGCAAGCAATAAAATGAGACCTTTCTTTCTATTCAACATGTTGTTCACTACTCCCCTTTAATGAATAATTAATTCATTCTAGTAATCTGACTGACTTTCAACTCTTGATTGATCCAATCATCACCCCTTTAACAAAGTGCTTCTGAATGAAAGGATATACAATGATGATGGGAATGACAGAAACCATTACAATCGCATTCTTAATGGTGTCACCCAGCATGAAATCCTTGCTTACGAAGCTGCCGCTGCGGGTCAATTCCATATTGTTATTAATCAGAACATCCCTTAACACCATCGCTAACGGCCATAGTTCCTTATCGTTAAGAAACAACATCGGAACGTACCAGTTGTTCCATTGCCCAACCGCGATAAATAATGCGATAGTTGCCAGAGCAGGAAACGATAAGGGGATGATGATCTGAAAGAACACTCTCATATAACCAGCCCCATCGATTTTTGCTGATTCCTCCAGATCAATTGGGATATTTTGAAAAAATGTTTTGAGCACAATCAAGTTATAAGTGCTTAACGCTGCCGGAATGATCATAACGGCCAAACTATTTACCATCCCAAGGCTCTTGATTAGCAAGTAATAAGGAATGAGCCCCCCGCCAAAAAACATCGTGAATATGATAAAGAGAAAGATAGCGGTTCTACCCGGAAGATCTTGTTTCGTCAACGGATATGCCGCAATAGATGTAATCAAAAGCTGGTATAGCGTACCAATAACCGTAACGAATACGGAAACCACAACCGACATAAGAATCGTATTTTTCGAGAAAACGTATTCATAGGCTTCAAAGGAAATACTTCGCGGAATGATATTAAATCTCGTTTTGACTGCTTCTTCATACGGCAGTACGGATCCAACAAGTACATGCCAGAACGGGTAAAGCATAATACAAGCCATGAAAACTAAAAAAATGATGTTCAGTATGTCAAATATTTTCCCAGAAACACTCGTAGATCGCACCATTATTCAATCACCTCAGTAAATGCCATGTCCGTTCATTTTTTTAGCCGCGCTGTTTACCGCGATAAGAAGAACAAAATTGATTACGTTTAAGAATAACCCGATTGCGGTTGCCATGCTATACTGACCTTGCGTCAGCCCGATTCGGTAAACGTAGGTATCGATAACATCGCCGCTTTCATAGACCATCGGGTTGTACATATTAAACACTTGGTCGAAACCACCGCTCATCATGCTTCCAAAATTCAATATTAACAAAATCGATATGATCGGCAGCAAGCTTGGCAGCGTAATGTGAACAATCTGTTTCCAGCGGTTAGCACCATCGATTACGGAGGCCTCATATAGATCCGGATTGACACCGGACAATGCCGCCAGAAAAATAATCGTTCCCCATCCGACTTCCTTCCAAATTCCTGAAATGACCAATAGTGGCCGGAACATGCTGTTGCTTGTCAAGAAATTAACTGGATCTCCGCCGAACAGAACAATAATGCTATTGACCAAGCCCTCGTTAGACAGCAGTGCGAACAATATGCCCGAGATCGTTACCCACGAGATGAAGTGGGGCAAATAAATAATCGTTTGAATCGATCGCTTGAAGATTCTGTGCCTCACTTCATTTAAAAGAATAGCCAGAATAATCGGAGCAGGAAACCCAAATAGGAGACGCATTAAATTGATTTCAATCGTGTTGGTAAAAACCTGCCAAAACTTATCGGTCGCGAAAATTTGTTCGAAGTGCTTAAATCCTACCCATGGACTGCCTAAAATTCCTTTCGTAATCCAAAATTCTTTAAATGCGATTGATGCACCATACATGGGGATGTAACTAAATATAATTAAAAACGCAACTGCAGGAAGCAGCATGAGATACAGCATTTTATATTTGACTATTCTTCTGCGTACATCCTTACCCGCTACGGCTTTCGCCCCAATTGTCGCCATATTATAGCTCACCTGTCTTCTTCTGCAGCCTGAACCGGCTGTCGTCTCTATTGAATCCGATGTTATTAAGCAAATTCACATTCGTACTAGTCACATCATCAATATAAATATGATCCTCTGTTGTTTCAACCGTGGACAATCTTCTGTTGTTCTCAATCCAAACCTCTTTACAATGGCTTGCCATTAAGCTTCCCTGATAATATTCCGGGTGGAGCAAGCCATTCTCATCTCCATAGGCATCCGATTTGAGCCTCATAGCATTGGAATTCAGAATGGCATTATTGCGGATATATACCCTCCTGCAGGATGAAGCATAAACCGCTTGCTGCGGACAATTGATAATTGTATTATTCTCGATCCACACTCGGTCAAAGACCGCATATTGCGTTCTCCCCATAGCAAGATATACACCCATGTAGATAACGGCCATGTTCCAGTGATTCACATCGCAGCTGTCAATCAAATTATTGCGGATACGCAGATTGCTTACTCCAAATCCTTCCGACCAGCGAGACTCGGAACCGCACTCGATTTGAATCGCTGACCCTTGATTCATAAAGAAATGATTGTTCTCCACCAAGCCGTTGCTGGAATGCAGCAATATCCCTCTTGCGCGGTTATGGTGAAAGAAATTATTGCGAACGATATAGTTGCTGGAATCATATCTTCGATTAAAAAGGATCGCGCGTTCTGAAACCTCGGCTGGGATCGGTTTTTCAAAGGTAAGCGTGCAGGTGTTATATTCCTTGTTCCATTCCACGCCTGCGATACGCTCCGTGATCTCGGCAGGCGACAGATCTTCATTTCGAAACTCGACTTCGTCCCCTACTGCAAAGGGATTACGCCATGCTAGCACACGAATTATACTTAAGGTCCGATCATCGATTCGCTTGAAACCCTGAACTGAATTATCGTGAATGTTCAGGCAATCGTCGCCGTTGTAGCTGAAATCGCAGTTTTCAATCATAAAGTAACCTAGAGAATTACTGATATGGCAGCCATCTGCCGTGACGGAAATGCAACGCGTCGTTCCTGGCCGTTTCACAATTCTGCATTGTCGCAGCGCCCAATGGTGTTGATCTCCCGACGCCACGAAAGCATGTCCTGGCGCAGAATAGATCGTTACATGCTCGATTTGCAAATGCTGATTGCTTTTAAGCTCGAAAGCGTTCGCGTCATAAATGTAATGACGTACGATGTAAGCTTGCCCTGGATTCAGAAAGCGAAAATCTTCAGGGTTGGACAGTGCAATTCGGAACGTATTGAGATCCTGGCGACTAATATTCCGGAAATGGGTTTTGTGGAATTCACGACCTAACTCGCAGCCTGCAGATAACGTCAACGGGTTCATCGCGTTTAATGTCCGTATGTTCAGATCGCTCGGCGCTTGCGAATACTCCGGAAAGTGAAGATCGAAATAAGTGCTGTCTGAGGCCACTTCCCTTACTAGTCCGATGCTTGCCAATTGCCCGCTTTCCCAGTCCCAATCGACAGTGAAGTTTTTGAATATCGTCCGTACGCAATTCCTTATGGTAAAGAAGACTTCCACCGTAGAAAAGATGAATTCAGAGCCACCACCATCGAACTGAAAATCGTGCATCCCTTCGAATATAGGATGATTGCCATTATAAAATCGATATATTCCCGAAGGGACGACAAGCTCGGACGAACGTTCCCGTTTGCAATAATCAATAGCATTCTGAAAGGCACTCCCGTTACAATACCCTTCCTCGGATCTAGCACCGAAATCAGCGACGCTAACTCTCTTATATCCACTCCATTCCGGAGCACTAATTGAGATTTCAGACATGCTCACGGCTGTATCATCATTCTTTACGCGCTCCACTCACCTGCCTCCTCTCTCTAACCACGCCTGTTAACTCTCTTGCTATATTGATTGTGCCATAGACGGCCATCCCTTAATATGTGCTGAGAATAGAACATTGGTTGTAGTTTGTTACGATGTTGTATGGATGCTTATTCAAAAAAAATGCCCCGATCGGTGATCGAGGCGTCCTACGTTCCTATAGCACAGTGAGTATAACGTTATCGTATAGCACAGTCGCATTATACGTTTCTAACCCAATCCTCCCCTTGCTGAACGTAAAAGCAGGATCTGTTGCACTTAGTTGAAGAATGCCATCCACATACAAGTTCATTTGATTTCCAATAACTTCAACTGACACGCGATAAGTCGTCCCGACGTTGATCGTATAAGCTTTCGATGCCAGCTCCGTCTGGGTTCCCGCTATCGTTTTCTTGATCGCGATCCCATGCATATTACCGATATAGACAAAATATTTATTGTTTGCATCCGTTACACGAAAGACCAGATTCGCGAAACCGCCGCTTCCCGCGGTATTTCTTATTTGAATATCGCTAGCAAACGTGTAGTTGCTCCACGAGTCGATCCCTGCCGTTGAAAGGCTCCCTGAATAGTCCGTCTGCCTGTATTTCTTACTGGCGCTATCTGTCACGACCGACCAACTGCCCGATTGCACGGTCCATCTTCCTGCGGAGCTCTCGAAATTTTCGGATAATAAGTAAATGGAATTATAGGTTACGATAGGATTCCAATAAACAGTATCGTACAAATTGTTCGAATTCTGATTCACAACAAAACGTATCGCATCGCCTTTGATCACATCGAGCGTTATTGCGGGAGACGATACTGTCGTTCCGTAGATGACCTGCTGCCAGCCGCTCGCCGGCCAAATTTGCGCGTTGTTTTTCAAAATCTTAACGTTTACCCCATCCGCTCCCGCCCCCGTGTTCAACATGTGAATGGTTTCGTTTGACGAGAGCGTTATTTCGCCGTCCTCCGGCGCTATCCATGTTCTTACAGAATCGCTGCCATCTGGAGATTGCAGATTTTCCCCTACACTTAAAAAAGTCGAACCATCCCGCCACATTCTCCAAGGAGAGTAGTAATTTGCCAATGGCGTATAAGTCGTGCCATTCCATTTGTGATAGTACCAAACAGGTCCCTGCGAGATCGCACCGACGTCCTTAACAGCTTCATACTTTCTTGTGGATGCCGGAATGGTTCCGCTGGTCGCTCCTGCCGACGTTGTGCCTGAACTAATATTTCCATTGTTATCTTCGGCTTCAATCAAATAATAATAGGCCGTGCCGCTTTGAAGCTCTTGCCGGTCGGTAAAGCTTGCTGTCGTTGATTCTCCAACCATATTACTGTAGGCAGGGGTAAAGTTTGGGGTCGTTGAACGGTAAATATTGTAGTGATTAAGTCCTGAACCCGTATCGGAAGCTGCCGTCCAAGATAACGATATGCCTAAGCTTCCGCTATTCCAAGCTGCCAATCCCCCGGACGGATTACCTGGCGCCACAGTATCCAATGCGGAGATGGTACTGCCTAGATCGAATCCGGATGCGCTTCTCCATGCCGCCATCGTGTTGTAGCTGACCCCAAACCTTTCAGCTTGTAATGCCGTCCCGCTTACCTGATAGAATCGATTGTCATTGATAAGATCAACCGGTGCACTTAACCCAATTTTATAAGCTGAAGTTCCCGAAATTCCGTTCGCCATAATGATCCGATTATTCTGGAACGAATCTCCCGACCAAGGGTCACCGGGTGACGCATCTTTGCTGCTTAACGCACTCGTATTCGCATGATCCACTACGATTAAATTGTTTGCGACAACGAGATTTTTCAAGCCTGAATATCTCCCCGTATCCGCTGTAAAGTCGCTTAATGCGATTTGACCCGATCCGATAGAGGTTTCTCCGCGGTTGCCCTTCACTCTATTGTCAGTAATTCTCGAATTAATGTTCGCCATCGTCGTCACGCCGTTGCCTTTATTATCATGAGCGTAATTATATTGTACGTTGACATATTCATTAGACCAATCAATGTTTAATCCGGATGCATCATGCCCCGTGTTGCTGTCAGACATATTGTAGACCTCGTTAAACATGACATCAACGTATGAGCTTGCTACTGGCCAAATCCCTCCCGGTCCCCAGGTGATCCCTGTTCCGGCATATTGCCCGGCATCATGTACGAGGTTCCATTTTATCGTGCTATGATTTGAATTCCCGATGACAATCCCTTGGTTTCCAAGCTGATATGCCACATTATTGTGCACTTTAACATTGTGGAATAACGCGGAGCTTTTATGATTGTCCGATAATGTGCTATCCCAACCGGCAACTCCAATTGCTCTCCAACCCAAGTTATAGATTTCATTATTGCTAATAACGATATTTCGTACGACTTCGCTATGCTTGTTTGTCGGATAAACCGCCGAAATCAGAATGCCCTCCGAATTGCTGTTTATTCCAGGACCGCGAACAAGGTTTCCATCTATCGTGATATTGGACCATGCCCCTTCAGCAGTATAAGTAATAACGATCGCTCTGTTCGTTGTAGTCGAGCTGGTTAGCGTATTCGTCGTTGTACACTCTATGTCCAATCCCGAAATGATCCAACCGCTCTCATTCGTCATGCTCACCACAGCTGGGGCGGAAGATCGAATGATAGGTTTGCTCCCGCTGCCATAGGCGGTAATTTGGATCGGAAGCAGACTCGTTCCCGAACCGTTTAAGGTAACGCTTTCATTCCAAGTGTCACCTGATTTTAATAATAGTTTATCGCCAGGATTAAACGTAAGGTTAGAAATTTTAGCCAAAGTTTGCCAAGGAGTGCCTGCGCTAGTCCCGTTATTATTATCATTGCCCGTCGAACTGCTTACATAATAGGTCGTACCCGCTGCGTAAGCCCTGTCATTATGAACGAAGACAATCATTGCTATAACGAATATCAATGCAACAAAGACACACTTTTTGGCCATTGGCTATTCCTCCTCAATGTGCAACTCATACAGGCGTGCCGTAAATTCCGTTGGAAGTGTAACAACTAACGCATTCTCAAGCTGACTCCAGCTCCAACTACGATTCTCATTCTGAGGAAACCCACATCGAACCGTTACTTTCTTGCCGTCACAATCCGGAATAGGAAATCTCGCCTCTTTCGCTCCGCCTTCCAATCTCCATACAGCCACATAAGCCTTCTCACCGCTTCTAAGTCCAAGGCTAAGCCAATGATCGCCGTGTTTAGGCAAGCCAATCGGCCAAAATGGAAGAGCCTTCGGAATTAATGCCCGGATACTCTTGTAATAGGAAATTCCTTCGCGAATCAATTCAAAGCGATCCGATGCAATGTCTGACAAGTGCCCGCTCTGATGAACTCGCATTAACATGCCGTTCACCATGTTAAAGATGACCTCTTCCCGATCTCCTTCCTTGAGCGGATATGACCAAGCAGCGGATTGCTCTGGTGTGAGCGCCGTAGGAGCAGCAGCAGATATCGCCGCAAACTTGCGGTAATCCATCTGATCGCTAATGGACTGCACGCTGTGCCTGGCGAGCAAAGCATAATCCATACGCAAACCGCCGCTTCCACAATTCTCGATTACCAAATCTGGATAACGAGCAAATACGCTATCAAGCCAGCGCAGGTAGGCACGATTATGCTGAAGCAAGCCATCGCCGAAGCTATCGGCGTTAACCTCAGTTCCAATGCCTGCATTAATGTTATAGTCCATTTTGATGTAACCGACCTTGTACTCCGTCACTAGGCGATCGATTACTTCATCTGCATATTGAATGACCTCGGGATGTCGATAATCCAATTGATACCTGCCGTGATCAATGACCCGTTTGCCATGTCGCATAAAAAACCATTCATCCGACACTTGCTGCGCTAAGGGGCAATGAATGCCCATGACTTCAAGTTCCAGCCAAAGTCCCGGGATTAAACCTTTCGCTCGGATGTAGTCGAGCACCTCCTGCAATCCGCTTGGGAAACGCCTTTGTGACGGTTGCCAAAGCCCTACATCGCTCCACCATTCGCCATCCGCATACCAGCCAGCATCGATGCAATAATATTCGCAACCCGCCGAAGCAGCCGCATCGACTAAGGGTAAAATCTTCTCGGTCGTTGGATCAGCGAATAAACAATTCATGTAATCATTGAAAATAACGGGAAGCCGCTCATTGTCTTCATTCCAACGACGGATTTCTCGCCGATAACGCGTCAATTCCACAATTCCCTGTTCGAACCCTCCTTTGACAATCGCAATTGCCGCAGGAACGGACATAAATGCTTCACCTGGCGCGACATTTTTCCACCAATGGCTTTCATTCTCTGTAGGGCCGCTTAATTGCAAATAGAGTTGATCATTCGCCTTATCGCTAATCTCCCAATGCCAAGAACCGTTATGCTCGATTTGCCAGCACATGGCCATTCCCGCCTCAATATTTTCATATCCACCCATCGGATGAAGATCGGCGGAAGACCAGGTTCCCGAATTGCTGTACGAAAGTCTTTTGATCGAAAAATCATTTACTTTCGTTAAACCTAGCTCGGATAGCCTATAACTTCTCCACTGCAGCTCTCCGTGCCAAGCATTATGTGCAATATGAAGTCGACTTTTGGTTTCCCATGACCCGCGGCTTCCGCCCGAGATACCAGTCACTGTAAACGAGGAGACATATTCCATCGGAATGGAATTCAAACTCTGATTGACGACCTCCGTCCAAGCTCGGATGACAGGGATATCGTTATAAAATTGATAGTGAACCGTCACCCACATACCCCTATCTTCCATAACCACTTCAAGTTTTCTTCCACTTTCGTTATAGAAATCTCTGTGGCAATCGTACTTCAGCCTACCTCCCGGCATTGTCCCTGTGTATTTAGACGCATGATGATCGTTCCGATCTTCACCCGTCACTTGCAGTTCGACGATTCGGCGCGTTCCTCGTACCTCCTCTGTTCCTCGTACATCTTCATTCGCTGGGAAGGGAGACAAATGAACCAGACGGACATCTCCGCATTCGGCAATCTGTATCTCCAAATAAATTCCATTTTCATAAATTCTAATCCAACTCAGCACTTCCATCGTATCCATCTCCATACCATAGGCCCTTGTCACTTTTCATTCACCCTCTATTCTTGATTGATGGTTCTCATTGTGACACGGGCTCGAAGGCATTTCTATGTATTAATCAAAGAGATTTGGTTGTGGTTTCTTGTGTACGATGTTTTTATTGTCAATGCGCTGTTTGTACTCTAGCGGCGACTGACCAAGATGTTTCTTGAATAGCTTGCTGAAATGGGCATAATCTTCATATCCAACTAACTTTCCGACATCATATAGTGATATATCCTCTTTCAATAGCGTAATAGCCGCATCAAGCCTTTTCTGAATGAGGAAATGGATAAAGCTTTGGCCCTTCTCCTGTTTAAACAGATGACTCAAATAGTTTGGGCTAATAAAGTACTGCTGGGCAAACTCTTTGAGAGATAGTTTGTGCGCATATCGTCGTTCGATGTCCTTGATAATCTCCTCAACGATTGGAAATGTTGTTAACTCCGACGGTTTCTTCTTATGCTCGTCAATTAACATTCTCATTTGTACAAGCAAATCATGGGGATTGCCGTAGTGGAGGACCAGATCTTGAACGGTAATGGAGTCCTCAGCTAATGATTGGGTCGACGAAGAGAAGTTCTTGATCACCACGACAAAAAAATTATAGATTTCAACTAGCCCACTTAAATGAATTTGATCTTTGGCGATTCCTCTATGTAAATCGAATAACGCCGCTTCCAGATGTTCAAGCTTTGTTGCTTTGCCTATCCGCTCCATGATAGACGGCAATGCCGCGTTTACTCTCGGCCTATAGCGGTAAACGCCTATCCTGCGGTTCAAGCTCGAGGTTTCAGCCATCATATTCGCTTGGTTGTAATATTTTGCGATTTGACTGTCGGAGTCGTTCGACAGACTTACTCCTACATCCCATTGAAACTCTGCGGCCATGGTTAGTATGTGTTTATATAATGACTTAAACGTATTCGAATCCATGTCAGAACGACTTAATAAATACGTCCATTTGAGTGGACTCGCCATGGCACGGAATAAAGCAACACCATGCTCTTGCAGCAATCGATCCGATCTCAGCAAGGATTGCTCCGATATGGCTGTTTTGCTTTTAACGATAGCAAAGGCATATCCTGATCCTGCTCCGGTTCCCATTTCAACTCCCAAACCTTTTAACAGCTTGGATACTTGTTGTACGGTTAATCCCTTCTCGATCATTTCCAAAAACAACATGGAGTTGTGGTAGGTTTGAAGTACGCGCTGATCCCGATCACGTTTAGCTAACCGATTGCTGCAATTATTTAACGTATCCCGCAATTCCTGTTCGTTGACAGGTTTAAGCAGATAGGCAAAGCAGCCCAGCTCCAGCGCTTGTTTCGCGTAGCTGAATTCACTGTATGCGCTCATGAACACCACCAGCGTATGGGGAGAAACACGGTTCACGAAAGACAATAAATCCAAGCCACTTTTCCCTGGCATACGAATATCACTGATCACGATATCGATCGATTGCCGCTTCAATAGGCTTTCAGCCATATGTACGTCGTTTAATTTCGCTACAATTTGAAAGCCGAGTGCTTCCCAATCCACAATTTGTTCCATATCCTTCAATATCCACGGCTCATCATCAACGAGGATCAACTTGTACATCGTTTACTCACCCTTTCGCTTTAAGCGGTACGCTGACCGTCACAACCGTACCCCTATTTTTCCAACTCTTGATGGATAGTCCATAGGGCTTGCCATAATAGATTTGAATTCTTTTATGAATATTGACGAGCCCGATTCCTTGTCCCAGCCCTGCGGTTTCGGATGAGTTCTTATTCATGCTTTCAAACTCTTGACGCATGCGCATCAAGCGTTCCTCGCTCATTCCGACTCCGTTATCCATCACCTTGATCAGCAATTGATTCTCCTCTTTGATAGTCGCATGGATGTGAATGATCCATCGCCCTGTCTTTCCTTCGAGACCATGAAATAAGGCGTTTTCCACAAGCGGCTGAAGAATGAGCTTCACGATCGAACGGGCTCCGAGACCCTGATCTATGATTACTTTAAACTGCAGCCGTTCTCCAAACCTTATTTTTTGAATATCTATGTATCGCTCCAGGTGCTCCAGCTCTTTGTGCAGAAGAACAAATTCATCCGTACGCGTAATGTAGCGGAAATAAGAGACGAGATTGTCAATTGCGACAGCTACCTCCCTCTTTGCGTTGGACAAGGCCATGCCTCTTATAGAGTGAAGCACGTTATACAAAAAATGAGAATTAATCTGGCTTTGGAGCCCATTTAACTGAAACATTCGTTTCTCCATTTCTGTTTCATAGAGCTGCTGCTGTGATTGCAGCAGATTGTCCGTAAGCTTCTTGATTTCATTCATCATATTGTTATAGTGGTCCTGAATAATAGTAATTTCATTCTTATAGCCGAATCTCAACCTGGCATCCAGGTCACCGCTCGCTGCGCTATCGAAAATATCGGCCATCTTAGTAATTGGATGGGTTAAACGAATATTAAAGGAGATCGCGACCCAGATGACGATTAGAACCATGATCGCTATAGCCGAAATCACGATATACTGAATGATTGATGCCTTTCCCACCAGCTTATCCTCATTAATTAATGCAACGAACTTCCAACCTAAGCTTTTGATCGGGAGAGACTGGTACAAGTAATTGATGCCGTTCATTTGAAAATCGATGACTTTGTGATCCTGATTCGTTCTAGTCTGGGCATATATTTGTTCAAAATCGGGATTATTAGTCGAAGAGCCAATGAGATCGCCGCTCTCGTTCATAATATAGAGCTCTGCTTTATCCGCCAAATCTGCTGAACGTAATATTTGCTGTATCCACTCCGTATCCAATAACAAAACGCCTATGTAAATTTCCTGCAGGTATCGGTTTGGAAGAACGGATTTAACCTTCCTGAAAGCCAGTATGCCCTGGTCTTTTGAAAATGGAGGAGAAATCTGCAGCTTATTGCTTAGTCTGTTCTTATTTTCCATCTCTTTCAAATACGCCACCATAGGATGCATAAGCAGTTCTCCTGTGGATACTAAGCGAAAATCTTCTGAACTAATCATGCCGATGGATTTTAAGGCAGGTTCCAGTGACAAATACGAGTTTAAATTTTTCAGCAAAATATCGGATTCCTGCCATGATTTATTCTCGAGCATGATGGACTGAACGTTCCGGTTAAAGAAAATCGACTTTGAAAGCTGATCCATTCGGTAAAAATATTCGTCGAAACGATTGTTAGTTTGCGTCACGAAAATATTAATATTATCGAGTGCGTTCTTTTTTAGAATATTAATATAAGAAAAATAGCCCACTGTCCCTAGAAGGAGAATGGGCAAAACGGCAATACAAATATTTGTGAGGATCATCCGAAAGCTTAATCTATACTTTGTTGTATAGGACACCAGTTCTTTAAACATGAGATCCTCCGAGACATATGATGATGGCAACAATTTCTCAGCAGTTCGGACAAGGGTTAACGACTCAATAATGTCACAATATAATCGGTTTGTCTATGTGTTTTATTGTGAGTTCGGGTTTGCTTTTATGTGTTTTTTATTGTGCGAACCCGCAAGCCTTCAACCAATTGATGGCCATTAGCAAATTCCCGGCAGAATTCATGTGAACTTGATCCACGGTTAGTGTTTTGCCGCGCTGCTCCCTTAAATATGCTGTAAATGACTGAAACTGAGGCACGAGAATGGCTTCGAATTCCGCCGCGACTTCTCTAATTATCTGATTATAGGGAAGAAGTCGTTCATTCTTCCCGTCGTTCGAATCTTCGGATAGGATTGTCGTTTCCATTACTATCAACGATGACCCCGTTTTGCTTTTCGTTTCAGCCAATAATTCCCGGTAGGTTTCTCTGAAATCATCGCAGCTGACATTTTTCCATTCATCATTTATGCCAATTGATACGGTAAGCCAGTCCGGCTTTAACTCAATTACATCTTCATTCCAACGTGCCTTTAGATCCAATATCGTCTCACCGCTTATCCCACGGTTCTCTACCTGCAAAGAGATCTCCGGTCGTACGATCGATAAGTAATCCCGAACGATGCGTACATATCCGCCTCCTATATTTTCAGGGTCATCCTTTCTGCCGCAATCCGTAATGCTGTCGCCAATAAATATAATTTTCTGTCCTTCCTGTAGCAACATGTGCAATCGCTCCCTTTATTTATTCAATAGATTGTAAACGAGTTGGGCAGCTTCCGCCCGCGTCGCATTGCTCTGAGGCGCAAACAAGTTGCTTCCTCTTCCACGCACCAAATTCGCTTCTTCGGCAGCGGCAATGTAGGGTAGAGCCCATCTCGGAATATCATGCGCATCGGTATAGCCGACTGTCGCCACAGGCTTTGGTTGAATGCCGGCCGAACGCACGATCATCGTGACCATTTCCGCTCGGCTGATGAATTGGTCTGGGGCAAACTGATTTGCGCTTATGCCTGAAGTGATTCCAGCTTTAATTGCTGCCGCTACACTATCCGCATACCATGCTTCCTCTTTGACGTCGATGAACGAATTGCTCACACCATCGGCCTCCAGGTTTAAAGCATTCGCCAGTAAAGTTACGAATTCTGCTCTGGTCGTTTTTCCTTCAGGGTTAAATCTCCACTCATCCACACCATTGACAATATGCTTTGCTGCCAATATTTGAAGCACCCGCTTCGCCCAGTGACCTTCCTTCACGTCGCTGAAAGTCTTGTTATACTCCATAACCGAATACACGCTAAGATGCTGCAGCGTTACCTTAACTTGATTCATGACCTCATCGATTTCACCGCCGACATATTCCCATTGCATCTTCGCCTTATCGTAATAGTAAATACCGAGAAGCTTCTCATCGACTTGACCGGGATCATAAGGCAGAGATAGCGTAATGCCGCCTGAGACTATATCGGTTGGGATTTCACGATTATCGGCAGTCTTGAGCTTGACTTCGAAATCATAAACTTCACCTGCGATTTTCATCGTCGCTTTGCTGCCGCTGATCGGCACGTTTAATATAGCAGAATCGTTAATAGGGCTCATGGTCACTTCAATCAAAGTACCGGTGATATTGCCTGATTGTTTTCTGAGATCATCCAGCGTCTCTTGACTGATGGTAATCGCTACTTTGCCAAGATGCACTTGAAGCGGATAATTCCCGACTTCCGATAAGAGGACGACAGCTTTCGATTGACCTTCATCCAGCTTCACTTGCGCCGCCCCGTCCTTAATCTCTACCTTAGAGTGAACGTTGCCGACTTGGCTTCCAGAACTTCCGATACCACTCTCGCCTAAAGTGACGATTGATACTTCGTTAGAAAGACCGCTTTCGCCATATGCATCATAGGCCTCCGCTACAAAATAATAGGTCGTATCCTTTGTCAGCCCAGATACAGTAAGATGGGTGACGCTTCCCGCATCAATCTTGCTAGAATGCACTCCGCTGGCTGTACCGTACTTAATGTTATAACCTGTTGCTCCGGCTACCGCACTCCAACTTAATTGCGCCTCTCCATTTCCGGCTTTCGCGTTAATCGTTGGAGTTTCAAATATCTGTTTGTTAAGAATCAAATATCCATATTGAATTGGGGCTTTTCCAGCACCGATCCCACTGTTGTATTCAATCCATCCATTTCGGGAATCTCCATTACCCGGGTTGACGAAGCTTCCGTCGCTATAATTGGCAAGTACAGAGATCCCTAAGGCGGAACCGTCTTTAACTGAAATTCCTCCCGGGATGATTTCGCCCCAAGGAATACTCAATTCGTAACTAGTAGACTTCGTCGCTTCGTCTCTGATGATCTCCATTTCGCCTGCGGTAAACTCGCCTGCAGCTTTGCCGGCAATAGCATTGTAACGATACCCGACAGCCTGGCCTTCATCTGTTAACCCAAATGCGAATTCAGTGTATCCTTTGCTTCCCGGAATAGTTCCTCTATCGGGATCTATGGCGATCTGAATGCTGGAGCCTTTCCACAAATCGGCCGCATTCGAGATAGGCAAACGATGTACGTCTTCCATAACCTTAATTGCGATATACAAATTGTCATTATCCCACCGGGTATGCCCTAGTGCATTTAACCTTTGCGGAGTCCATTGATCAGAGAAAGTGCTTTCAATACTTTTCACCTGGGCTCTCTGATCCATGACAAACTCGGGCGTCCCCCATTCTTGGATTGAGCCGTCAATTGTCGGCCTAGATTGTGTGAATAAGCTGCGCAGGGCGGTAACTTGTTTGTTTACTTTAATCCGTCTCGACTCGGTAACACTCCCGGTCATATCGTAAGCCTTGTATTGCAGAGTATGCTCTCCATTGCTTAAGCCCTTTACGGTATATGCATAAGGCGATACCGTCATTTCCTGAATCAATCTATCATCCACGTACAGCTCAACCTTTTGAATGGGTTGTATTCCCGCGATATAAGGCATAGTCTGTAAATCGGCCACATTTAATTGATAACCATCGCGAAAAGTTGCGAAATCAACAATCTTCGGTTGCTCGGTTTCCGGGACAGTCGGTCCGGTTGTTAGATGGACAGCCTCTGAAGCAGCCCCTACATTTCCGCTCCGATCTTCCGCTTCTACCTTGTAATAATACGTCGTGTTTGGCTGTGCTTCTTCCCTATCAATAAAATTTGTCGTAGCGGATTCTCCCACCATATTGGAATAAGCTGGCGAAAAAGCCGCGTCTTCGCTTCGATAGATGTTATAGTGCAGGATCCCGTTCCCTTGATCTTCTGCCTCCGACCAGGATAACTCAGGATAATCGTTAAGCGTTGCGGTAACTTGATTTATCGTCGAAGGAATCGATTCATCAAGCGGCAGCACTCTTGTCTTGCCGTCAAACCCTGTACCCTGTTGCCATGATCCAAGACTCGTATAGGTAGCTCCATGATAAATCGAGCTAAAGGCTAGCGCTTCGTTAGCAACATTATTATGATCAATAACATCGAAGTTCGTGTTTGAAGCGATATCGAAAATAGTAAAGTTCGTTATTCCTCTGGCAACCGCAATGTGATTATCATGAATCTTATTTCCCGTCCACGTTCCATGGGGATTAGAAGCGCTGTTGATCGCGGCTGAATTCTCTAAGTCTACGATGATCATATTATTGGCGACATCCAGATCATGCTCTCCTGATGAGAGATCGGGCCTGCCCGTGAAATTCCCGAGCGCGATTTGACCCTTTCCGTTCGACTGCTGCCCTTGATTGCCTCTGACTTTGTTATTCCATATTTTTGTTCCGTAGTTACTCATTGTCGTTATGCCGTTGCCTTTGTTATCGTGCGCGTAATTATACTGAACGGTAATATTGTCACAGTACCAATCCACGTTAACCCCTGATCCATCATAACCCGATCCGGCGTCCTTCATGTTATAAACCTCGTTGAATTTAATGACAGAATCCCGGGAGGCGATGATCCACAAGCCGCCTGGTCCCCAAGTGTCCACACCGAGACCTCCATCATGAACAACATTTCTTTCTATAACGGAATGATGAGCATCTTGCAGAACGATTCCTTGGCTGGCAGTATGATGCACGTAGTTTCCGCTGATTTTAAATCTTCCAAAAAGCATCTGGGAGCGCAAATCCTCGTTTTTCGCGGTATCCCATCCAGCAGTGGTTATTCCATACCACCCCACATTATGGACCTCATTGTTAATGATCGACACATCCGTCGCAACCTCTTTGATGTCTGTTCCCGGAATCAACGCCGTAATCATAATTCCATTGCTATTACTGTTGTAATTAGCGCTGTACACATCATTCTCTTCAATTCGAAGATTTTCGTACCGCTCGGCATTATCATATATAACGTTAATTCCTGCTGTAATATTGCTCCATGATAACGTTGAAGAGGTTAGGATGTTAACGGCTAATCCCTTAATCGTCCAGTGGCTTAAATTATGTCCAGTGACTACACTTCCACCATATGGAGCATTCCACGAAATGACAGGCTTAGCGCCTGAGCCGTATGAAGAAACTGTAATCGGATGCTCCTTCGAGCCGGCCCCCTTCAAAACAAGCGGTTCATTCCATGCGTCGCCCGATTTCAAGAGGATGGAATCCCCTGCACTGAAAGTCGAAATATTAATTTTATTCAGAGTTTTCCATGCGCGTTCAGCGCTTAAACCATCGTTCGCATCATCGCCAGTACTGGAACTAACATAATAAGCTGTATGACCATCCGAATTAACAGGTGCTAATACCTTTTGCACCTCGATATTATCAAAGTCCGCTGTTGCCCTCGACATCGTCAAAGCAATCTTTCCGGTTGCAAAAGATGTGTCTACTGTAGACAATAGTTTAACGCCGTTAATATAAAAATCGATGTATTTCCCCCCTGCTACACCTTTGAACGTATAGGACTTGCCCTTTTCCATGCTGAAAGCCGCTTCTGAAAGCGTTGTCACTTCTCCGTCCAAAACTTTGACAATCTGGATTTTCCCAGCTTCGATATACTGTAGATCGTATCTGTTATGACTATCCTTATATCTCAGGCTTAAGCCTACCGTTCCATCCTCGCTTATGGCTGTCGGCATAACTTGAGCTTGTACGGAATAATCAGCCCAAGTGCTATTGCCTGTATAGGAAATACCGCCGCTACTCTCCGTTTGCGAATAAACTTGATTAGCAGACAGATCTGTTACGGCAACATGATCGAATTGCGCCGATGAGGCCCATGTGGCAAGCGCTACCTTACCGGATGGAATATAACCGTTATCGTCCGTAGTCTCTATGACCAAATCACCGTCTTTATATACACGGATTTGATTCCCTATCACATCGATTTTCAGATGCACAAACCTCGAGACATCAAGTGAAGGACCATCATATGCCTTTAACCAATCTTGAGCGCTGCCGTTTTGTTTCATCAGCCTGATGTACGATTCACTCATATACAAATAGTAAAAATTCTGGTTATCCTGATGCCGAAAATCCAGCATCGCTCCATCGCCGCTGATCAGCTTCACATCCGCTTCAAAGGAGTAATCTGTCCAAGCATTGCTCCCTGCAATTAGCTCTGCTCCCCCGTTGCTGGAACTCTGTTGATAGACTTTGGACGTTTCGCCTTGTACGCTAGACCACTCGCCCCCATTATTAGTCCACCCTGCAGAACTTCCATTCTCGAATTCATCAGAAAATAAAGTTACTCCCGTACTATTAACGGTAGCCCAGGTTCCACTTTCGTGGGTCCAGGCTGCAGCTTCTTCATCTTCAAAATTGTCAAAGAAAATCGAGCTTTCGCCTGCTTGAGCATATGAAATATTCGCTCCCGTCGGCCAACTCATCGTCAACAACATCACAATCATCACAACTAGGAAAACTCGATTCCAAATCATTGTTTTCAATTAAATACCCCCCGTGATAGGATCCCTTCTTAACATCATTATCCTATCACTTCGTCCATCTCTATTAACATGTACTTATCTTTGAAACTGCTATGTGTTTTGGTGGTATTTTGGCTTCAATATTTGATGAATCTGATCAAGCATAACTAGTTTGGTTGGTAGACAACGTAGATTCTGCATAATATTCGGCAATAAAAATGAACCAACCATTGTGATGTCACAACGATTGGTTCATTCATCCTTATCGATTTCATTTCAATAACAATTAAGTGATACATAAAACATAAGCGTAGAGACAAATTCAATTAATGATATCTATGCTAAGAAGATGGTTGTCTCGGCGGTTTGACAAATGGAAACCATTTCTTGATTCGGTCTTTCGTCCGTAATTATTGCTGTGACAACTTTCAAATCCGCGAAAGAAACCAGCATGCTCGTACCGAACTTAGAGTGATCAATTACAATATACGACTCTTTTGCTTTTTGAATGGCAACACGCTTGATTTCTGCTTCATGCATATTGGAGTTGCTGAATCCGTGCTGAGGATGAAGTCCCGTTGCTCCTAAGAACACCTTGTCAAATGCCATACGAGAAATCGTCTCCAGAGTGACAGGCCCAACCATTGACTTGGTCGTATCCATTAATATGCCACCAAGAACTATGGTCGGAATCCTTTTTTCTGACAACTCGGCAGCTACGTTAATAGCATTCGTAACAACGGTAATATTGGCATCTTCCGGAAGATGCCGTGCAATCTGAAGCGTCGTAGAACCTCCATCAATAAATATCGATTCACCAGGCTGCACTAAGCTGGCTGCAAGACGCCCGATTCGTTCTTTCTCTACTCCTCGTACAATAGAACGCTCTCCCAGGGCAACATCTTTTGATGCAAGAATGGCGCCACCGAACGTTCTTTTAAGCAGGCCGCTGCGTTCCATTTTCTCCAAATCTCTTCGCACAGTCATATCCGTTACGTCGAAGTGTTCCTTCAATTCCGATATTTTGACCTCACCTTTGGTCTGTAACTGTTGAATTATTTGTTTTTGTCTGTCATTCAAGTCGTCCTTCATGGCACTCCCTCATATCTCCAGCAGATGGTTTTTAAGCAAAAGCAATAAACGATTACATTTCCGAAAGGTTGTACCTTTATTGTATGGAATGAATTCTTGGAAATCAACAAAATATGTTTCATTTCATAATGTTTTCGTCTATTTTAAACATTTTACTACTTGAAACTACTTCATTACTAATCGATGTTCAATCGATCAAATAGAAAATCCACGATATGGACAGCTTTCACTCGTTCAGGAGAGCCGTGCTTCTCAATCCCATGCTTCATTTGCAGCAAGCAGCCAGGATTGCTGGTCACAATGTATTCCGCCTGTGTATTATTTGCGTGCACCATCTTATGCTCCAGTATTTGTCCCGCCATTTCCGGTTGAGTCACATTATAAATACCTGCAGAGCCGCAGCAGCGATCCGCTTCTTTCATTTCAACATAATTTACGCCATCAATCTCTCCCATAAGCTTTCTTGGTGCATCCGATGCACGCATGACATTACGGAGATGACAAGAATCTTGATATGTTATACGGAGTGCTTTCTCCGCTTTACTTTTACCTCGTTCTGAGAACTGCAGCTTGCGGCCTATCCGAACCAGAAGATCGGAAATGTCAATAACCCGCTCGGCAAACCATTTGGCATCTGCTTTCCAATTCGGATCATCATGGAGTAAATGATCGTATTCGACCAGTATTGCTCCGCAGCCTCCCGCATTGGTTACGATAAAATCGACGTTCGCATCCTTAAAGGCTCTGATATTCACCCGCGCCAGAGATTTGGCTTCTTCGGACTCCCCACTGTGGGCGTGCAAGGCGCCGCAGCAATTTTGAGTCACGGGTATGAGCACGTCAAATCCCGATTCCGTTAACAATTTAACGGTATGGATGTTGGTTTGCGTAAACATCATATCCATGAGGCAGCCTCGAAATAATGCAACGGTAGCGATTCTTTCCCCTTTAGCCAAGTGCCTGACCCCGATTTTCTCGGCCACTCCTTTATATGATGTGTCAGGTAATATGTTCTCCATCTCCCGCAAATGCGATGGAAACAGCTTCATCATCCCGCTGGCGTGAGCGACTTTGCGAAGCCCTGTTTTCTGGTAGGCCTTAAGAGCGCCACCCAGCAGTCGCATCCGTTTTTGATGAGGGAACATCTCTTTTAATACGGTGCGGCGAATCCCTTTTACCCACCAACGATGCCGATCGGTATGTTCTTCAATTGCATCCCGCGTTTGTTCGATAAGCTGCCCGTATTTCACGTCGGCGGGACAAGCAGGTTCGCACGCTCGGCAGCCAAGACAATGATCCATTTGCTCCTCAAATTGCTGGTCAGGCTCCATTATGCCGTCAACAACCGCTTTCATTAAGGCGATTCGTCCTCTTGGTGACTCTGCCTCAATACCGGTTTCCCTGAAGGTCGGACAAGCAGGGAGACAAAATCCGCAGCGCATGCAATTAGTTAGCTGCTCATAATCCAGTTTGGCTGCGAGCTTAGAAGCCATCGGACTTCTCGGCTTGTCTATGCTTTTCTCATGCATGTCCGATTACCACCCTTTTCCTTGTTTCCTTCGCGAACATTTTTCCTGGATTAAGAATGTTCAGTGGATCAAACGCCGACTTGATCGCTTTCATCACTTCAATACCCGCCGTACCTACTTTCCATTCTAAGAATGGAGCCTTCACGATACCAACTCCATGCTCCCCCGTAATAGTACCTCCCAAACGGATCGCTGCTTCGAAGATTTCCTCGAACGCGGCCTCCACGCGATGCACCTCTTCATGATCTCGAGCATCCGTAGTTGCCGTAGGATGTAGATTACCATCGCCTGCGTGCCCGAAGGTGCAAATCTGAACATTATGTTTCTTGGCAATACGGTTTATTTCCAAAACCATGTCAGCAATCTTTGAACGTGGGACAGTTGCATCCTCAAGTATCGTCGTAGGCCTCAGTCTCGCTAACGCCGTGAACGCACTGCGGCGCGCTGTCATTAATTTCAGTGCTTCCTCTGCGGTTTCTGCAACATCAATACGATCAGCCTGCTCACTTCGGCATATTTCTTCAATCATAGCTATGTCTCGCTCAACTGTCTCAGCTTCGCCATCCTGCTCGATAAGCAAAATCGCTTCCATATCCCTTGGCAATCCGAGCTTCGCATAATCATCGACTACCTGAATGGTTGGACTGTCCATAAACTCCAGCGTCGCAGGAATTATCCGGTTTTCAATGATTTTGGATACCGTTCTCGCAGCTCCATTGATATCTCTGTACATCGCCAGCATCGTTTTTTTTGTTTTTGGAGGCGGAATAAGCTTAAGTGTAGCCTCCGTAATAACGGCAAGCGTTCCCTCTGAGCCGACAAGAAGCTTCGTAAGATCGTAACCAGCCACATCCTTCATCAGCTTTCCGCCCGTTCGCAATATATCACCATTGGCTAAAACTGCTTCGAGTCCGATAACATAATCTTTGGTCGTTCCGTATTTGAGACCACGGAGACCGCCAGAGCATTCTGCAATATTTCCACCGATTGTGGAAATGGACATACTGCTCGGATCAGGCGGGTAAAAAAGCCCTAGATTTTCAACCTCAGTGATAAACTGCTTCGTGTTCACGCCGGGTTGTACAACCGCCGTCAAATTTTCAAGATCAATCTCCAATATCCGATTCATTCTGTGCATAACCATTACAACGCCACCAGTAACAGGAACAGTTCCTCCGCATAAGTTGGTTCCCGAGCCGCGGGTGATCAAGGGAATACGATGACGATGGAGAACCTTCATAATTGCTGAAATCTGATCGGTCGTTTCCGGATAAATGACGCCATCAGGCAGTGCTTGCTGCATCGGCGTACCGTCATAGGAATGGGTAATCAGCGACTGGGGATCGTCTTTAAAATAGGAATCGCCTACAATCATTTTTAACTCACTTTTAACTTCAATACTCAACATCGCAAGTCCCCCCGGAATGAAAATGGACGAGAAACACAAACGGCTCTTTATAGCGCACAACAGACAGGAGCGTTGGTTTCTCGTCATAAAAACATCTAGTATTTATGGTTCAAACGGTAATATAGATCATTCCAACGAATCTCGTTCTCCAAGCTCGTCATCGTAGAGGTCTGATTGATAATGATGCATTCGATACCGGCCATCTTAGCCCAGTCAGCCATCTGCTCGCTTGTAACATGAAAAGAGAAACCAAAGTGGTGCGCGCCGCCAGCCAAAATCCACGCTTCCGCAGCATCTGATAACGACGGCTCAGGTTTCCACAGAACACGCGCTACCGGCAGGTTCGGCATTTCCTTCTCATTCTTCACAGCAGTTACTTCGTTCACTATCAGACGAAATCTGTCTCCAAGATCAACTACGGTAGCATTGATTGCTTTACCACTATTCCCATTAAAAGTGAGACGAGCCGGATCGGCTTTACCACCGACGAACAACGGATGAACCTCAATCTTTGGCTTGCTGACGGAAACTGTCGGACATATCTCTAGCATATGAGCGCCGAGCACAAGCTGATTGCCTTCCTGCATGTGATATGTATAATCTTCCATAAAGGACGTGCCTTTGTTTTCAGCCATTATTTTCATAATGCGAACAAGAGCGGCCGTTTTCCAATCACCCTCTGCTCCGAAGCCGTATCCGGCAGCCATAAGTCGCTGCGCAGCTAGCCCAGGCAGCTGTTTCAAGCCGTGTAAATCCTGAAAGCTTGTTACAAATGCACTGTAACCGCTTTCTTGAAGAAACGCTTTTAATGCTATCTCGATACGTGCTTGTTCCCGAATCGCATCACGCTCGGTGCCTTCACGTTGGCCGTTCTCTGTGAAGTCATAAAGCTCTGAGTACTCATCCATCAATTCCTTGACTTGTCCATCCGTGACATCCTGCACACGTTCAGCCAGATCACCTGCAGGATAACCGTTCACCGACCAACCGAACCTTATTTGTCCTTCTACTTTATCGCCTTCCGTGACGGCGACATAACGCATGTTATCACCGAAACGAGCGATCTTCATCGTTTGGCTTTCCGTAAAGCCGGCAGCCGTTCTCATCCAAGAACCGATTCTGCTGCGTACTTGCACGTCTTTCCAGTGACCTGCAATGATTTTACGGGCTATGCCAAGACGGGCTCCAATAAATCCGAATTCTCGGTCGCCATGTGCCGCTTGATTCAAATTCATGAAATCCATGTCAATGCTGTCCCATGGAATATCTACATTAAACTGCGTATGAAAGTGAAGCAACGGCTTACGCAGTTGGGTAAGGCCTGAGATCCACATTTTTGCTGGCGAGAACGTATGCATCCAAGTAATGATTCCCGCACAATGATCGTCTGAATTCGCTTCCAGACAGACACGACGGATAGCTTCCGGCGTTGTTACGACTGCTTTAAATATGATTTTATAAGAAAGAGCATCGTCTTGATCCAGCCCAGCGACCATTTCCTTCGCGTTGTCCTCCACTTTTGACAAAACATCTTCACCATACAGTCCCTGACTTCCGGTTACGAACCAAAATACATAAGGCTTAGTCTGCAGCATACCTTTATCCTCCTTAGAATGTGTTTAAATAAATCGCAATTCCAATCGATAATCGACGGTTTCACTCGGCTCTAATATACGGAGCGATCCTCTCTCCCTTTCGTCCATCCTTCCTCTCGTCCAGCAATTAGAAGGCTCCAGTCCGAGTACATGCTCACCTGATCCTGGCATTCGCCACTGAACGAATTTCGGAAGCGTGACAGGATCCCATTCCAATTCTACCGATAAGCCATGTGAATTATTGTTTGCAGGACGAATCGGGAATGAGGGACTATGAATACGTGCAAAGACCGCATCCTTGCTTTGATCAGGTTTATGATAATACACTTGTTCTCTAAAGGTAGGATCAGGCGATTGCCATAATCCCATCCTTCTCATATCCATATCGCTGTCGCGAGTTGACGTTCTTCCTTTCGGAAGTTCCACTGTCGTGTCCTCGGCAAGCAGCGGGAATCCGAAGTTGAAATGATATAGCATCATATGAGGCGCAGGACGGAATCCAACGTTCTGAACGGAATCTAGGATCGTTATGCGATTTTCACCTAAATGGCTAGTTATTGTTCTAGTCAGGCGTAGATGCTCTCCAAAAATCGAGGTCTCCTCTATGACTCCACGGACTCGCAGCACATAATCATCACCCGCCCATTCTGACCAAGATGAAATTTGACGTGCTGGCGTATGATGAATTCGGCCATGAAGACCGTAAACACCGTCGCTGTCTTTACCTGGCGATCCAACCTGTGATAATCCGCAGGTCATAAGCAATCCACCGGATGCTGTTCGCAGCCATTCCGCTTCTCGCTGATCGTAATAAGAAGGGTGAGGCTCTCCATTGCTCGAGGACCAACTAACTGGTATGCCATGCATTTCAGCAAGTGAAATGTCCATTCCCTTGCTTGGCGTTACCCAGTAACATAACCCCCCTCCGGTTCGCACTCGGAACGTGTCTACTCCCGCTTCAGGCCCTTCACTTCTTGTATAACGTTCAACACCGCCAATTTGCTCAATGCGGCCAACTCTCGCTTCCAGCTCGCGACGTTTCCATTTCCTTCCGTAAAGCTCCACGTTTTCCTCCCCCTTAAGCAGTCCTATTCCCAGTTCAGCAAAACCGTATTATCCGTTTTCTCTGACTCCAAAGCCGCTGTGAATAGTTGATGGCTCATGGCCGCTTCTTCCGGTTTCGCACATTGGAAGGAGGATTGGTTGTCTTTTCCATTTGCGATCTCATCGCAGAAAGCTGCCCACATCTGTAAAATCGAGTCCGAGAAGCCGAATTCGAAAATACCTCCAGTAATCGTTCCATAGCTTGATTTATATGGAACATCTGAAATATGCCATGCCTGCTCGCCCCCTGGCTCGTATGGAAGGAATGCGACTTGCTTCGGGTTCTTGGTCGTGAACTCTGCAGAGCCTTTTGTGCCGTTAATGCGGATAAACCAAGTATTGGCATGACCTGGAGCAATCCGTTTCATGGAAAGCACCATCGGGAAATTATACTTATCTGTTTTGACCTCACATGCCAATATCGCATTATCCCATGTTTCACAAGCGGCCATGCCGCCTTTACCATCCGGACGTTCCTGCACGATTTTACTAAGCAGTGACCTTACGTTAGCTGGCTTCCAACCGAAGCGGAACGGCAGATGTGCGACGTGCATGCCCAAATCACCCATGCAGCCGTATTCACCATTAGTTCCGATACGACGCTTCCAATTGATCGTTTTGTTCGGATCGAGGTCACTGCTATGCCAGAAGCCGGCTTCAACCTCGATAATTTGTCCGAATTTTTCTTGATTAACCCATTCGACAATCCGTTGGGCTCCCGGGAAGAATGGAAATTCAGAGGAGCAGCGAACGATCACGTCCGGATTCTCCACGATTGCTTTCATAATTGACTGATTGGCTTCTGCATCGATGCCAAATGGCTTCTCACCAAGCAAATGTTTTCCAGCTTTAATGATATCTATATATAATTGCTCATGCAGGTTATGCGGCACTGCGCAGTAGACAGCATCCACTTCCGGATCCGCAATGAGCTCGCGGTAATCGGAAGTGGTTTTCTTCACGCTAGGCACGTTATTCTCGAACCATTCTGTCGCAGGCAAATGCGCATCGCATACATGTGTAATCTCAGGAATATAATCCACATTGCTCAAGTGGCACCAACGCGCTGAGGCGCTTGCAAATTCTTTTCCCATTAATCCACAGCCGATAACGCCGAAGCGAATGACTTTTTTCGCCATGCCGATTACGCTCCTTTCAAAATAGCTAATGCTTGCTCAGGCGTCGCGCCTTGGTGAACTACAGCCATAAATGCGCGAGTCATCGCCTCTGGATTATTATGTTGGATGACATTGCGTCCATATACAATTCCTGAAGCTCCCTGCTGCATAAGTGCGTAAGTTCTCGACAATATTTCTTCGTCAGAAGCCCGTCCGCCGCCACGCGGCAATACCGGCTTGCCTGATGCCGCTTCTACAACCTTATGATAATCCTCTACGTTATCGCATGGATCGGCTTTGATAATATCCGCGCCAAGCTCCGTACCTTGACGAACAAGCGGAACGATCTTCGTAATGTCACCGTCGACCATATAGCCGCCTTTTTGCTCATTCGGAAGCATAACGAGCGGTTCAACCATAAGTGGCATGCCATAACGCTCACATTCCGTTTTCAGCTTTGATATATTTTGCACGCATTGACGATGAAGCTCCGGTTGTCCCGGCAGAAGCAGCAGATTTACAACGACACATGCTGCATCCAGGCGAACTGCTTGTTCAACCGGATTATGAATGAGTTCACTGAATAAGTGTGAAGGAAGCTTCGTGCCGTATACGTTAGCAACATCTGTACGCAGCACGAGTGAAGGCTTTTCTTTGCCTGGAATAGCTTGAAGATGCTCTGCTTGACCAACGCTAAGCTGTATCGCATCGGGATTGGCACGTACAATGGTCTCGATTGCTGCTTTCATATTCTCAATGCCAGCCAAGAATGAATATTCATTGAAAAAGCCATGATCGATCGCGACATCAAAGCACTTGCCTTGTTCACTAAATAAACGATTTAAACGAGCGGTAACGGACATATTTGACACACCCCATATACTTGTTTTATTGGTGATTACGCTTTGTTGCTGCTGCGAAACGTGCGCATAATATGCTGCGCATCTTCTTTAAAGTCCTGAATGACATTCATCATGAATTCGTGATAGAAAGTCTTCTCTTCGGACTGGATAAACCGTTCTTTAGCCCGGTCAACAACCTTAAGCGCCATCCCTGTGTAATAATTAATTTTAGACGCACCGTGATCGATCGACTTATGGAAGTCTTCCTCCGACAATCCAGACCCACCGTGCATCACAATCGGAACACCGGCCGTATTTCGAATTCGCTCCAAGCGCATTAAATCCAAAACTGGTTTTTTCAAATAAACGCCGTGCACAGTACCGAATGCAGCGGCAAGCGCATCAATACCGGTTCGCTCAACAAACTCCCTTGCTTGCTCGGGATCGGTATAAAGCGAAGTATCGTCAATGATGGAATCATCATCTTCACCTTCCGCGCCGCCGCTTTTTGGCCGAGTTACGTAGCCAAGCTCTCCTTCCACCGAAACGCCAAGCGTTTTAGCAATCTTCACGACCTCTGCGGTTCTGCGAACATTTTCTTCATACTCATACTCCGAACCATCAAACATGATTGCGTTAAAGCCTAAATGCATCGCATTCGTTACCGCGGAGAAGCTCTTTCCGTGATCGAGAAGGATGCTGACCGGTACCTTGGCACGGTTCATCGCTTCTACCATAATGGGTGCAATCTGCTCGAGCGGTGTATACTTAAAATGAATTTCAGCATGGCATAGGATGACTGGCGACTGTTCATCCTCAGCGGCCTCAATGATTCCGCGAACCATATCTAAATTTATTGCGTTAAAGCATGGGACCGCATAGCCCCTACGAGAAGCATCCCGCAGCATTTCACCCATGGAGACTTTAGACAAATTACCTTCCACCTTTCTATCAGTCTATATTCCTTAATGTTCGTTTCAAACATATTATAGTTAATCCCTATGTAATAAGCAACCATGAAATTTAAAAATTATAATTCGTTTTTTTCGAATATAGCATTTCGAATAGCAGAATCCCATTAATATCGCTATATATCAAAGTTTTCAGCTATTTTGTTTAAAAGATTATTTTCAAAATTTCTATTATACAAACAAACAAAAATTGTTTATAATGAACATACACTAATTATTGGAGGGATTATAAATTGTCACTAATGGGACTCGACATCGGAACGACTGGATGTAAGGCTTCGCTCTTTGATGAGGGCGGAACTCTTCTATCAGCCGCGTATATGGAATACCCTTTGGAACAACCTAAACCAGGAGCTTTTGAGCTAAATCCAGAACGAGTCTGGGAATCCGTCAGACGGGTTATCGCGGATGTGCTCTTAGCTGTTCCCGGCGTCAATGTTCACGCCCTCAGCATTTCTTCCTTGGGTGAGACGGTTGTTCCCGTCGACCATGATGGAAATGTATTAAGCAATGCCATTTTGTATACGGATTCAAGAGGTATAGAGCAAGCTGCAATCATTGAACAAAAAATCGGTAAGGAACGGACGATGGAGCTTACCGGAGTCCCTCTGCATCCGATGTTCTCCCTTCCGAAGGTCATGTGGATCAAACAATACCAGCCTGAGATTTACCAAAAAGTATGGAAGTTCATGCCGTTTGGCGATTTCATCGCTTTTGTACTCACGGGCATTTCGGTTACAGACTACACCTTGGCCTCTCGCACAATGGCCTTTAATGTGTCCAAAAAAGAATGGGACTCTGATATGTTTAATGCCGCCGGAATTGAAGTACACAAATTTCCTGACCTCATTCAGTCTGGTCAAATCATTGGCCCCATTCGCAATGAAATAAGACAATCGCTAGGCTTCCGTTCAGAAACGTTAGTTGTAGCCGGCGGCCATGATCAAGCCTGTGCAGCTCTCGGTGCAGGTATTTTACATAACAATCATGCGGTGGACGGTATCGGAACCGTGGAATGTATTACGCCTGCCTATTCTTCACCAATTCTGAATACGAAGATGCTCCAGTATCAATTCAATTGCGCACCGCATGTCATTGAAGGTTTATATTTGACATATGCCTTCAATTTTACTGGCGGTTCCCTTATTCGGTGGTACCGAGACAAGTTCGGTCAAATCGCCGAAGCAGAAGCCCGCAAATTAGGCATTAACGTTTACGACTATTTGAATTCAACATCTGCAGCATCACCTACCGATTTGCTCGTGATTCCTCATTTTGCCGGATCAGGTACGCCATACATGAATCCCGAAGCCAAGGGTACGATTTATGGATTATCATTTGATACAGATTCGACCCATCTGTACCGAGCCTTAATGGAAGGTGTTACGTATGAAATGCGCTACAACCTCGAATGCCTTGCGGAAGCGGGCATTCCTATTGAGTCGCTGCGCGCGGTAGGCGGTGGGGCTAAATCCGACCTGTGGCTACAGATTAAAGCTGACATTATGAATTGTCCTGTAGAGAGATTAAACGTTAGTGAAGCTGGAACGATGGGTAACATCATTCTCGCTGGAAAAGCTTCCGGGGTTTACCAAACTTATGAGGAAGCCGTAAACATACTTGTCAAACCGCTGCGGATATTTTACCCAAGTGAATCTAATACGTCCATCTATCAGGATCGCTATGAGAAATACAAAGTACTTTCACGAGCAATTTCAACCTTATAATTTTGATAAATAAACATTCCAGGTAGCAGCAACCAAGCTGCTACGTCTGGAATGTTTATTATTTTAAGTTTTATATTGTATTCATTGAATGCAAACCTTAATTGGGCGAAAGCCATCAGCGTGAGTCCGACAAGCACAAGCCATTGGGTCGTTCCCCACCTGCTTTACTCGAAACTAGTCTGGATAAAAAGAAAACCTTGAAGGTTTCATCCCTCAAGGCCAGTCATCTTTTCACTTATTTTGTTATACAACTCAAGCCTATCTGCTTCAAGAAATTGTAGTGCTAATTCGTTCACTGTACCAAAATCAGATTTAACAATACTTCATACCTTACTGTATTGGGCATTATGTTAGTCGTATATTCTTTATCCCAAATTCAACAATTAATGACATTTCCCTGCACTCCGTCATTTAGATAATAAGAGAACGATGATTTTCATCAGCCTTTTTCATCAATTATCTCTTCGCCTTATAAATATCCGACGTTTGGGGACGAAATTCGCCCCCGCTTTGTCCCCTCCTGCAAACCAATCTCTTGGGTCGGAATCCATATAACAGCTCATACAAGAAATGGTCAGAGTCTGCCTAAAATCGTTATCGAAGGAGAATCGTTCCATGAAGCGAGCTCCAAAGAGGAACAATCACTTAAAATAAAGTTAATACTCATTACAGTCAAAAATAAGCGATCCCCCCATGATTAGGGAGATCGCTTTATTATTTTGAGAAAACCGATTTTGTAGATCTTATTTTGTTCCTGGTATTTGTGGACTTGTTGACGAAGGTGATCTTTTTGAGTTTGTTTCTGATTCTTGATCTGTTTGTGGCGATGGTGCAGGATGTGCCTTAATGTATTCGAGTACATTGTAGATTTGTTCCGCTGCCTCAGCGCGAGAGATTTCAGCTTTAGGATGGAAGTTCCCTTGTTCATCTAGTTTCACTACGTTATAAGCTAGCGCGCGCTGGATGGATCCATCATAATCAACGGTTATATCTGTGCTATCGTTAATCTGGGCAGGAACAAGCTTAATCTTTGGAAGATTGCTATGCGTTTCAATCGTGCTAATAAGCTGGTGAGTGAACTCTTCACGCGTCCATTTCTTGTTCAGATTCAGATCGGCTGGCAGTACGACTCCATTAACGCTTGCCGTAATTAAAGCATTCGCATACCAAGCATTGTTGTCTGCGTTTTTGAAATAATCCGTAGCTTTAGGTTCTACAAGAAATCTTACTAGATCTAGATTCAGATTCGCAGCATTAACAATAAGCTGAATGCCTTGTGCCGCTGTGATGGTATCATTAGGGGCAAATAAGTCGTCCGAAATACCATGGACTAAGCCTTGCTCTTGTAAGGCAACAATTTTATCCTTTACCGCGATATTCGTTATATCCGAAAAAGGGTTAGCAGCTGCATAGCTATGACCTACAAAGGTTAATGATAATGCGGTAATCGTGGACATCGTAATCATTTTGAATTTTGTTTTCATTTCTTTCACCTCGTAGAGTTTTTAGTTGAAATTCAAATATTTTATTCGTTGTTTCTGATCTCGCCCTTACATTAGTAATACAATCGAAGAGCCTATTATTTTTCACACTAAAAAATTTTTTTATGGACGATAGATTAAAAAAGGGCGCTAAGGTTATCGCCGCACTCGAGATGAGCTAGTGAAGGCAAAATGAAAAGGAATGAGCCCGGTATAGTACCGAACTCATTCCCAGAATGTCGCCTAATCAAATAACCCGTCTAACTTTTAAGGGTCACTTCAAAAGGGGATTAGAAATTGAAATATATTAGTGGATGTCCTTTTTCTTAAAGCTGCCACCTTTTACTTCAGCAACCTCATACACCATGATGAAAGCATTTTCGTCAATCTCACGAATAATTTCTTTCATTTTCCGCTCTTCCAGACGGTTAATGACGCATGTGATTTCTTTAAAATGCTCATTTGAATAGCCGCCTTGCACCACACTATACGTAGCGCCGCGACCCAAGCGATCGCGAATAGTGTCAATCATGCTTTCAGGATGCTTGGTAATGATCTTAAACGTTTTAGCTCCGCTGAGGCCTTCTTCGACGATATGTATCACCTTGGAAGCTATAAAATAAGCAATTCCCGATAGTATAGCACCCTGCAAGCCAAATACGGTCGAGACGACGATAAATACGAATACGTTCAGGAATAAGATAAGATCGCTTGTACCGAAAGGAAGCTTCCGGGAAAGCAATACCGCCAGCATATCAATGCCATCCAGCGCGCCGCCGTTCCGAAGAGCAAGACCCATTCCCAAACCGATAATGATGCCTCCGACAACGGTGACGAGGAGCGTATCGCCTTCTACGATCGGAGTAATATGGTGCATAACGACGGTACCCACGGCCAGTGAAGCAATACCGATCACGGAATATATCGCGAAGCTTTTTCCAATCTGTTTATACCCTAAATATACGAACGGTATATTCAGAATCGCAATGAGAAGTCCCAAAGGCAACCCGAATAGATTCGACCCTACGATGCTAAGACCCGTCACGCCGCCGTCCGATACGTTGTTCGGAATTAATACTGCCTCAAGGCCATAGGCCGTAATAAAAGCACCGATGACAACGATGAGTCCTCGCAGCACCGCGACCAATACTGCTGTCTGTTTATTCTCTTTCTTCATTTTAAACCTCATTTCCTATTCTCGTTTCTTTAACTTCACTAAATGTAAACATTTTTCCCTTTAAAATTCTAAATATCTATTCGCCTAAAGTCAATTATTACATTCCTATAGTGGCGCGTCCACCCTATACAACCCCTAACAAGACGCAACCACATCATACAAGAAGAGCAAATGCGACCTCGAACTAAGATTGTAAACCTACTTTCCATACAAAAGCCTTTAAACACCCGATATGCTGTGTTTAAAGACATTAATTATTATGGATTCCGCCGGGTTCGAACCTTTGACCTCATCGTTGCCAATGGGATTGCAGCATTATGTATTTGAAGTGAATGTGGATAAGTTCAACTCATCACTTATATCAGCGCTAGATATAAATTGGAGTTTAGTAATGGATAACATTTGCTATTCCTGTAGAACGACTCCACTTGCCAGAGCTATAATTAAAAAAATACATAGGAGGAAGATCCAAATTAATTAATCTACCTACCAATCTATTTATAATAGGTGCCTAAACTTCGTCGATTACATTTTTTCTAACTCCTCACTTTCTCATTTTTTTAAAAACAAAAAAGGACAGAAATGAACATATCGTTCATCTTCTGCCTCCATAGGGAATTGACTAACGGATAACATGATTTCTCCATTCAAACAATTGTCAAAACAAAAGAGTCTTGACAATTAGAGCATAATGTAAAAAAACCGTGTTTGAGAGCACGGTTCCGCAGCCAACTAGAAGTAGTCGATGTCCCATGTTCTTAACTAATACAGGGTAATTCCATTTATTTCATAAAGAAATAAAACGCTTAAATAAGCGAATTTCTGCAATTTAAATGGAATAAACCTAATGTAAATAACTAGCTAAGAACAACAGCAGACACTCTTTACTTCCCTCTAATATTGAAAACTGCAAATAATCAAATCGCTATGCATCAGATCAACGTTATAGGCTCACCTACCACTGTTGTGATAGGGTTCAAAGGTTTTGCTGTATATATCTATTAACTTTTTTCAGTAGCAAGCGGCTCTTTCTTTCATCTCGATTATGATGCCTTGACCATTGCTCCAACAGTTGAAAAAATAACCCTGAATTAGACCGATATCCTTCTCATTCTCCAGCGCCAACCTCTGGTAATCTGGTATAATATTTTCCAGTTGATCATTTCATTTATTGGAGAAAATTCGCAGCAGGTCCGCCAGCGCGCCGAACGCTTCAGCACAAGAGCGACGACAAAAAATCCTCCGGTTAACCATGATTTTAAACGCCATGATCACATGGCGTAATATTCACCGTTACTGTGAAGGTATTAAGATACTCCATTTATTCCGTTTCGATAGCCGTTAAGTTACTTTAGGGACTAGGTCCGCGGCCACGCGGAAGCCGATGTTGCCCGTTGAGCTGTCTTGTGTATTGCCGCTTCTCGCCGCAACCCTGTAGCGGTTGCAGTAGGAGCGGTGGCACAAATACGAGCCGCCTCTCATCGACCTTTTGCCTGTATCATGTGTGTATCGTGGATTCACTGAAGACGTTTGACGGTGATAAGCAGGACTGAACCAATCCGCACACCATTCCCATACATTTCCTGCCATATTATACAGTCCGTAACCGTTCGGATCAAACGACTGAGCAGGAGCAGTACCGATATAACCATCGCTTGCATTATTTTTAATTGGGAATTTTCCCTGCCATATATTGCACATATGCCTACCGTCCGGCTTGAGCAGGTCCCCCCAAGGATAGGTCCTGCCCTGTAAACCGCCTCGTGCCGCATATTCCCATTCCGCTTCCGTCGGCAGTCTTGTCCCAAACCAGGAGCAGAACGCCACTGCATCATTCCAAGAGACATGAACGACCGGATGATCCATTCGACCCTCAATGCTCGAATCCGGCCCTTCCGGGTTGTTCCAATTTGCTCCATCAACGACAAGCCACCAAGGGACTTGCCTAGGTACATTTTTAACCCTGATGTTCGTTTCGTCTGATACCAGCAAATGGAAGACATATGACCATCCATAGCTTTCTGCTTCAGTTCGATATCCGGTTGCATCCACGAATGCCCGAAACTGCGCGTTCGTCACGGCGCAAGCCGAGATTTTGAAGGCTTCGAGTTCCACCCTCCGAACCGGACCTTCCCCATCGCTTGGAAACCCTTCGCTAGTAATTGTTCCCATTTCGAAGGAACCGCCCGGTATGATAGCCCAATCCAAGTCGATGTGATCCGGCTCCGGAACGGCAGTTTGTGACGGTGCTGGGACCGCTATAACACTGGGCTCAATGTTCGCATGCAGCCTGCTTGCAGCACAGCAGGATTTCATTTGTTCCACTCCTTCGCCTCCCTCCACATACATGTAAGCCACCAGAAGCCCTTTAAATCATTTTTTCACTGAATTGAACAACTCTCTCATGAAAATTGATTTAAAAGGACTGCTGGCGTTTCTTCAAACATTAATTATTTCAACATTTTCACTGCTAATTCTCTTGTGGATGCCTCTTTCTCAATTCCTCCACGTAACGTCCTCTGCCCGACTCGATCAGTCTTTCGGCATATTCGCTGAGGTTGCCCTTGGCATGATAGGGCCCGCCTTCTCGTATGACGGTCCAGAGCGGGTCAACATCGTGCTCCATCGACATCATCATCTGATCATGCCAGTCGAGCAGGCGGTATGCAGCCTCTCTGCATATGTCAGGGCGGGCGGGAGCCAAGTTGTGCAGCTCATGAATGTCATCCTTGATATGAAACAACATCTCTTTGTCGAACAAATGATAGCCATCGTGGTAGGTGCGGATGTAGAGCCATTCGTCGAACCTTACGCTGCGCTGGCACACATGTGCACATTGCGAAATAATGAGGCTGTCGCGTCCCGTATCTTCGCCCGTCAGTATCGAGTCGGCATAACTGCGTCCGTCCCAGCTCGGCGCCTGCTGAAGTCCCAACAGCTCCGCCATCGTCGGCGGCAAATCCAGATGATAGTGAAGGCCTTTATCCACATGACCGGCTATGCAGCCCGGCCAGCGGATGATCATCGGGATCCGGCATGTCGCTTGGTCTGCCGTACCATGTTCGCCGTAGATGCCAAGCTCGCCCATATTCTCTCCGTGATCAGCCGTTATAATAATTACGGTATCGTCCAGAATGCCTTTCTTCTCCATCGCGTTCAGAATCATACCGATGTTATCGTCCATATGGCGCACACCGCAATCGTACCCGTCAATCATACGGCGGAGATCATTGCGATCCACAAGTTCCCCGGGATGACGGGGATATTGGGGCGAGACACGGTTGTTATACATGTTGATCTCGTGCGCGCTGTGCGGTCCCACCTTTTCCCGGTGCGCTGCAAATATATCATCGGTAATCCATTCCGGGAGCGGATCGTCCTTGAACGGGTTCCCGAATTCCTCCGGCGCACGATATGGCGTATGCGGGTCCCAATAATTTACGTAAAGCATCCAATCATCCTGCTCGGCATTGCGCTCAAGCCACTCGAGCACGACCGGCGTCACCTCCTCAGCCGACTCCATGCCGCCCTTGCCCGTATTGTAAATTTCATTGAAGCCGGCATAGAACGTCCAGGCGGTGTGCCTTTCTCCGAACGGGCTGACAAGTGAGGTTTTCATCCCCGCGCTGCGGAACAGCGAAGGGAAGCTTTCACTGGCCAGCCTGCTGCGGAAATCACGGGATTCGCCTTCATGGCGCACATCTGCAGCTGTCCCTCCGTGACCGACAACCCCATTATGAATGCCGAATCTCCCTGTCATAAGCGCCGTTCTAGAGGGGAAGCACGGCGCATCGGACGTGTAATAATTATCGAAACGGACTCCTTCGGCGGCGATCCGGTCAATATGGGGGGAGGTATTCCTATGGTACCCGTAACAACCAAGATGGTCAGGTCTGGTGGAATCAAGATCAAGCAGCAATACTCGCATCGTTCAATCTCCTTTACTTCGATTATTAGTCGTTCGTCCCTGCAACTGCTGCAGCTCCTTGCTAGTAATTAGCCCTTGACTGCTCCAAGATTCCCATCGTGTTCGGATGGAAGCTACCGTCATCCTTCATCCCTTCGAATAACGCAAACACCTCGTCCTTGAGAATTGAGCTGCGTATTCGATTTTTATATTCGGGTATTTCTCCATAATTTCTTGAGAAATTGTTCGCGGACAGTCTTGATGCTGTCGCTCTTACGAAGCATCACCTGCTTTGAGAATTCGCCCGAATCTCCCGCAATGGCACCGTTTGCCGTGCTCTCGTTCGCCCGGTGACTACCTTGCTTTCATGTCGTTATCCCTTTCCCTAGAATGATAACGCCTTCTTTAAGCATTATCTTCAGTATAAGAGTCAGCCCTTTTCTTTGTCGATGTACATAATCTCCGGAAGATGTACATTTCAACACTAACTTGAAGATTTCAACACGTTTTCGGTTACATTGTGATAATTATCAATGCTATAATAAAGGCAACCATTTTCATTAAACGGGTGATGCTTATGCTGACAATTAGAGCTGTACATTTTGACGATTTCATCCCGAATTGGCGTACGCATTCCGAGATTATCAATTACAATGTCCTTGTTCTTGTCATGGAGGGCAAAGTTACTTACAGGATTGAAAACGAAGATTATACCGGTGAACGGGGAGACTTTATGTTTATTCCACATGGCTCGCGTCGCGCCGGTGAAAATCACCCTTCCGGCCCACATCAAAAGTTTACGATCATCTTCAACTATGAAGTTGATGCTATGCCATTCATTCCTTTTCTTCACGATAAGAAATTTGTACATTTCAAGCTGTGGAGGCTACAGTACTTGCATAGAAGATTTGAACGTTTATATGAGGAAACGCGGCAGGGGGAGAACTTTAGAACCTTCATTTGCCACGGCATCCTGCAAGAGCTGATTGGCATCATCGCAAGAGAACTAGAGAAGCCCGAGGTTACACCGATCAAAACGAAATATGCCGATATGATAAAACACTATTTGCTAGACCACTACCGCGAACAGATTGAGATCAAGGATCTCGCACGATTAATTCAGCGTTCACCGAACTATACGATCGCCGTATTCCGAGAGGTTATCGGACAATCGCCGATCAAATACATCCATCAATTGCGCGTGATAGAAGCATGTAACCTGTTGTTGAACTCCAACATGTCCATCTCCAATATCTCAAACTATTTAGGCTACTATGACACCTCTTACTTTTTCCGGGTATTCAAAAAATACACCTCGATGTCACCTACAGACTTCATGACCTACGGGAACCAGCAGGACGCGGCCCAGTTGTTCACCTGAGCTCAGTACCATAGCAAAACAGCCCGCAGGTATCTGCGGGCCCGGTTATAAAGAAGAAAACTATCCATTGTCGCTATCCGCGACGACGCGAAACCTGATACTCCCCGTCAAGCTGTCCGGCCTATTGCTGAACTCCCTTATCAGCCAGTGTTAGAGATCGGCTTGAATTTTTTTTTTGAAGTAGGAAGAATCCTTATTAATAAACGATTGTTCCGACTCATGTGTGTAACGAGATATTCATATAACCCGAGAATTGATGTGTTGTGTAGCATGAATATTCTGATCGATTTTATATCCTTTAACCACTCTTTTCTTTAATAGTTTATCTGTCCGTACATAAGCATACTGCTTGTGCTTAAGCTCTTGCAGAACTATTCGTAACCCCTCCAACATCTGCTTTGGCGCGTCTTCATCAGCACCTGCCGTATCGCCACTATCATGTAGTAGTACGATAGATCCGGGTTGTATCTTACTTAATAGTCGGTCTATTAATTTCTCGGAATTCTCTTGACGCTTCCAATCCCAACCCATCACGGACCAAAGCACAATGTCGTATGATTTGCGAAGCCAAAATAATTCGCCCATACTCAATACGCCCCACGGCGGGCGATAACTAGAAGGTCGCTCCCCGATAATTCCCTCAATAATATCTGCCGTACGATTGATATGCTGACGCTTTATTTTCCATGGAAATATAAGTAAGTTACATTTATGAATGTAGTTGTGAATTCCAACTTGATGCCCCTCATCATGAATTCTTCGTATTAAATGTGGATACTGTTCAGCTTTACTACCAAGTACAAAGAACGTTGCCAACACATCATATTCCTTCAGCAAATCTAGTAGTTCAGGTGTATAGCGTGGATCAGGGCCGTCATCGAAAGTAAAGGCGACCTCAGCCTGTTGTGCTTGTATACCTTTCTTATATACACCTAGACCAAAGACTCGTGACAATATTACGGGAATCATCATGTACACAAAGGAAACGATTAAAAACAGGACAGGTAGCCATTGAGTCATGATTGCACTTCTTTTTGATAACGATGTAACAACGTTTGTCTAGACATCATCAACATCATTGGAACCAGCTTTGAAGAGCTCTGCTTCACACGTTGCCTACCTACGGGATGTAGCACTCGTAGTAGAAATCTCAGGTATAATGTTAGCCATATTCTAAGACACTTTGATTGAATCGGATGTTGATTAAAACCTAATCCGTGAATGATCCCTCTGTGAAGGAGCGTGATGCCAGTCAAAGCTTTCACTTTCCTAAATTCAAGATTATGTTCCATCGCATAACTGATTTGTTCAAGCGATTTACGCAGCATCCGTGCTGTCATTAATGCTGTACGATCCGCACCTTTTGTACGCGACAGCTCCAACACCTTCTGATTATCCAGATGCAGTTCTCCCACATAATCTCCTGCATTTATATAGTATCCATCATGACAAGCTATGCTCTTCCCCTGATGCTTTCTAACGACTAGCTTACATATGCCATACTGTGTCACAGATACGCTACGTATCTTTGTGATTTGATCAAATAAACCTTCCCATGCCATCCATGCCGACTGCATTCCTGTTCTTGAAGCTGTACTAACAATATTCAAAATAGTCATTCAGCACTCTCCCTATGACAAACCACATTTGCTGTTCTCTCTCTGATTTATATTGTATGAATCAAGTCTCTCTTTTCTCTTACTCATACCTTACGAATTTCTTAAGCCAATATAAAAGTTAATAATAAGGGAGGACACCGCTCCATAAACTACACACACTTCCCTCCGCTTGAAATCAAAACATCCAAGACTAAATTAGCCAAGTACCAATCCAGCATGTCATAACGTGCACGAGCGATACTGTTACATCTCAACCATTGTTAGCACCTTCAATATTAAGCACTTCACATGTGTGGAGTGTTTATACAGAAAAAACCAAATGGAATCTCTCCCATTTGGTTTCATTTACTAATATAACATCGTGCAATCAAGCAATGACTTTATCACTATATTGGATAAATTCAGATGTAATATAAGAGCTCAGTTCATTATCACCGATTCGCCTTATAAACTCATGATAAAGCTTCATCAAAGCCCTTTTCTCTATCCGCGAAAGATAGCTCCTATTAATCCACATTTCCTCATGCCATTTATACCGGTCTTCCTTTTCCCAAATAGTTAAAGATGGGATGGCTTTCCCAGAGCACATCCAAGTTCCATATTTTAAAGAAACCTTGCAATCAATACCGCAGTATTTGAATCAATACCTCTCTCCAATTCGTCGAGCCTTTCACTTTAAGAGATTCATTGTTTTCCTTTAAAACCATTTCAGTGAGCCTTAACATCTTAGATAGTTTTTCTTCGTCATTATCTACTAAAGAAAATCTTCCGTTATTCAAATATTTTGAGTCAACAA
Source organism: Paenibacillus sp. FSL K6-3182 (assembly GCF_037976325.1). Classification (NCBI taxonomy): domain Bacteria; kingdom Bacillati; phylum Bacillota; class Bacilli; order Caryophanales; family Paenibacillaceae; genus Paenibacillus; species Paenibacillus sp. FSL K6-3182. Next base: position 2,436,449 of record NZ_CP150265.1, on the reverse strand, counting down.
TCTGCCAGATTGACTGCCACCCAAAGAAAAGACTCCCGCTCCAAATACATACCTTCGGAATGAGCCCTCATCTGAAATTGCCAGTTAGCTTATATTGGGATATTTTCAAATTGTAATAAATGGCTTAATACTTTCTTTCAAAGTAGTGACTGGACCGCCAATTAATCTTTCCAAATCTGCTGAGGTTGAGGAAGTATTAATCTTGCCTAAAAAACCAAATATCCAGTTTTGGATCTGAGGATCTTGACGGATTGAAACGGGCTTGCCTGAAAGTTCAGACAGAACCATCGCAAGATCAGTGAACGTCCATGGACGAGGTGCAGTAAGCTCATATGTCTTATTCTGATGACCTGGTTCGGAAAGAACTGCTGCTATTCCTAAAGCAAGATCATTACGTGTCACAGTATTAAAATTCCAATCTCCGGGGTAAATGCTTAGCTCACCAGTAGCTATGGCAGCATCCAGACCAAGTACTCCAACAAAATCAGTATATAAGGAATTTCTGAGAAAAGTATGTGGAATTCCTGATGTGAGAATAGCATGCTCAGTAGCCAAGTACAAATTAGAGGGTGGAATTGAGCCATTTCCTAGAAAAGCAAAGCTTGTAAATAGGAGTTGTTCCACTTGCGATTTTTTCGCAGCTTCTATGACATGCGCATGTTGACGCAACCTAATGGTATCATCCTTATTAGAGCTTGAAATTAATAATAGCTTAGAAGCTCCGGTAAATGCTTGATCAAGAGTTTCACGTTTATCGTAGTCACACAGACGCACTTCAATTCCTTGCTCAAGAAATTCTTTAGCGTTCTTAAGGTTTCGAACACAGGCAACAATTTGATCTGCCGAAACTTTCTGAAGGAGTTGCTTGATAATTAAACTTCCTAATTTACCATTGGCACCTGTAATGACGATAGTCATCAAATTTCATCCTCCCTACTACAAATTTAGTTAAGCCCTTAACCAAATATCCAAAAAAAATGTCAAGTTCTTTGTAGTTTACTTAACAAAATAAGAAGTTGCCTCAATTCATGCTCTTCCAGCACTTTCATTTTTTCGGCAATCCTTTGACGATTTTCAGGTAAGTTTTTCAACAGGAGGCTCTGGCCTTCACTTGTTATTGAAATCACCGTTTTTCTACCATCCATAGGATGGCTTGCTCGATGAATTAATCCGTCATTTTCTAATGGGATAAGCAAAAGACTAATATTGGGTTTGGTAACACCAATTTTCTTAGCGAGCATCGAGGGTAGTATCGTACCTCCTTCCTTCATAATTTCAACCAAAATTCGAATTCTAGCTCCATTCAAACCTTTGGATTGCCAATATCTTTCCGATACATCGACTAAATTTGCTGTTACTTCAACTAAGGAAAAAAAAGCGAGCGAATGTAGAGGTAAATCATGAACGTATTCTTGCAAATCTTTCATAAAGTCACCACCAAAAAGTAGTTAAGCACTTAACTTAATTTACTGCATATATGCAGTATCTGTCAAATTCAAATACCAACCCGAGATATACCTTTTCCCTTAGATTGTCCCAATCGAGATCAGTGTTGTTTGGGCATTTGCCGGGGACACTAAGAACATTTCGCTCTGCAAATTCTATTACTTTCAAAAAAGAGAGAATACTATGTGAAGAAAATATAGCAAATACTATTTTCTACGTTGATAGCTTTAAAAAAAGCAGCGCATATGGTATGCGCTGCATCAGTTTCAATTTTTTCTACTCGTTTAATAAGGTTGTCACCTTGTTCTGAATCAGCTTGGCTACTTCCTCCGCAGACTTTTGCTCGCCAAAGAATGATCTGGACTCATCTCCTATAATAGACATCACACTACCGTCCGCATCAGAATGGTTATCCGCTGTACTAATGAGTTGTTTGAACTGAGTAAAGTCTTCGTCCGACACCTTCGGAATTTTCCCGTCTGAAAGCTTGTAGGTTCCGCTCTTAACTTGTTCCTGAATGTCGTTCATCTGCTTTTCATTCACAGATTTAAGCAGTGAAAACCCTTGTCTCTCTTGCAGGGATTGCCCTTCTTCGGATAACAAGAAGGCAATAAACTTCCAAGCTTCCTCTTTAACAGGAGATTTGGCTTGAATGGCGAACCGGGAATCGGTAATAATCCTCGTTCCACCTGTTTGTTCTGGCTTTTGCAGCAGCTTTGGATTTGAGAAGAATATATGTAGACCATTGATAAAGTCTCCAGGCGATTGCAAAACGGTAGAATAGAACATTTGCTTGCCTATATCCGCCGGTTCCGAAGTCATGACTTTATTATCGTACATTTTTTTAATTTGTTGCATTGCTTCCACGAATAGGAGAGAATCGAACTTTGCCTTTTTCGTTGTATGATCAACGAACTCTGTGTATTTATCCACAACCATTTCTTGAAGGAGCATCTCCGGCGGGTCATTCGCTATAGCATAGCGGCGTTCTGTGCCACTCTCCCCCAGTTCCTTCGAAGTCTTTTCAAACTCCTTCCAGGTCCAGTTCTTATCGTCAATGTTCTTGTTCTCAAGAATGTCCCCATCGCCTACGAATGCTCGCAGACTGAACCCGAAAGGCATGGCATACATACCGCCATTCAACTTCAATTCATCCAAAATATTCATTTGCAAATCACTTATACTCATTGTTTTATCTTGCTTCATAAGCTCATCCATGTTCAGGAGAAGCTTATTGCTCACATAATCGTCGATAGGCAAGCTGCTTATTTCGAAGATATCCGGGCCTTTCCCTGATAGTAGCGCTGTATTCGTCGTTTTTTGGTATTTCTGATAATCATCTGTGATCTGAATTTGCAGATCGATATCCGGATACTTTTCTTCAAACTTTTTCTCTGCCGCCTGATAAAATGCGCTCGATTGTTGCATAGACAAAGTAACGACTGTTTGACCCTCTTTGCTTACCGGTTTCTCCGTACTTGCCAATTCCCCGCTGCCTCCAGAGCTGCACGCGGTCATTGATGTCATTAAAATGCCAATACATATCATACACAGCCACTTATTCATCGAATGAATTCCTCCTATAATTTTATCGCATACCTATTTAACTATTGCAGACGAACGCGGTTTCCATCTTGTAAAGGCTCACTGCTTTCCAGAATAATCAGATCCTCTTCATAGAGGATATCCGATTGAATCATCGTTTCTTTGTCATTCGTTTCACTGGAATGAATTCGGACTTTAGTGGCAACAAAGACATTACCTAATGCACCTCTCTGCTCGTCAATTTTATAAACAAACATGCCGTCACGGTCCTGATGAATTGCCTCATTGGGAATGACCACCCCCTCTTGTTGTGAGCGTTTTTCAAGTTTGATCTTTGCCTGCTCACCCCCCTTCAGCTCAGTATCAAATACCTTTATTTGAAGAGCCTTCTGCGGGATCGATAGGGTCAGCCCCACTTGTTCACCAGATGAGCTTACGGTACGAGGTTGTGCATTCACCACTTCATGAATCGTGCCGTCGATCATACGGGTTTGTTGATCTTGGACTGAATCTACCATGACCTCTATCTTATCTCCGATCGAAATCTCCAAGCTAGAAAGCAAAGTTGAATCGGCAGAAATATCCATTCGATAACCTAGGCTGCTGTTTGAAATAAGAACATCCGGTTCTCCCGTTGATGTTAAACCTTCAAGGGCATTCAATTTTGTAATAACACCATCGAACGGAGCGGTTATTTCCTGTTGGCTTGCTAGACGGTCTCTCAACTCGTTGATTTTACGTTCCTGCATGCCTAGATCAAGATTTCGCGTTTCAATATCTCGTTTTACTTTTCGAATTCTGAGCTCGTCCTCTTCCTTGACTGACTCTATGTACTGATCCTGAATATTCCGCAACTCGATTTTCTGCTTGTCCCTGTTGGTTATTTCATCTTCCAATTCTCGTTCGGCAGTTTTGCTGTCATAAATGATTAGCTTTTGCCCCTTCTTCACATGATCCCCTTCTTTTACGAGAATCTTCTGTACCTTCCAGCCAGCAGGGTTCAATAATCTTGCTTCGGCGAACGGCTGCAGCATACCGCTACCTTCGATTCTAAAAAAAAGACTTCCATTGGCCGCCTTTTCCGTTCTCACTTTCGGCAAAGTGAGCGACTGCAGTGTGTTGCTGAACAACGTAAAAAATAGCAACAATCCCATAAAAACAATGAACACGACTTGAATGCTTCGTTTGCGCCTACGATCAGCCGGTTCTTTTTCCAACTCCATATCCCATCTTCCTCCTAAGAACATTCCGTAGGAAAGTTTAATTTGTAAGCATTGTTTGTGTTTTACTTATGCTAAGCTTGCCTTTCAAGCTTTAACCTCGCAAAAACTAGCCCTTGATGCCAGACAATTGTATACCTTCAATAAAATACGTTTCCGCATACAGAAACAGCAGCACCATTGGAGCCATGTAGAGCATAGATGCAGCGAAAGCAATTCCCAGTTCACCTTTAATACTGGATAAATAAACCGATAGCGGCTGCTTGAGAGGATCGTCTAGAAAAATAAGCGGCTGCTCTACCATGTTCCAGTAATCCACGAACAAGAGGATAATAAGCGCTGACAGACCCGGTTTGATCATTGGGATAATAATCTTGTAAAAAATTCGCAAATGTCCAGCTCCATCCATCTTGGCTGCTTCGATGTAGGCATATGGAATATCCAGCATAAACTGCCTTAGCATAAACACACCGAAAGCTGCGAAAATGCCAGGTAATATAATGGCATTCGAACTATTGAGCAGACCAAGCTTATCCGCCATAATATAATTCGGCACTAGCGTCACTTGGAATGGCATGAGCATCGTCAAGACATAGACCAGAAACAAGTGTTCCCGGCCGCGAAATCGCAGCTTGGAGAATGCGTAAGCAGCCAGCGCTGCTACGAGAGTTTGTCCTGCGATGATCGGCACTACCATAAATACCGAATTCCAGAACATCATTAGATATCTCGAGCTGCCCACCAACACCTTGCCATACTGCTCCAAAGTCACTTGATCCGGCAGCAGTTTTAGATTCGCAAAAGGGTCTTCTCTCCCTGCAGCGGCTTTGTTCATCTGCCCTATGGGTCCATAATTAATGCCAATTTCTTGTTCTGTCATAAGTGAATTTGTGAAAGTGATCACAATCGGGAATAGTAATAGAACTGCTATAATGACCATGACGACCGTTAATGCACTTTTTTGCAATACTTTAGCAACTAGCACGACCTTCCTCCCCCTATTCCATGTACTTCCGATGCCGGCGTTCAAGTGCAAACAGTCCCATGACGATCAGAAGAATACAGCCGACCATTAAGGTCGCAGCAGCAGTCATCTTCTGTATATCCAACGACGTGAACATATTGTTCATATAGTGCTGCATCATGTAAATACTGTCATGTGGATAGTCGCCTGCGATCAAATACGTTTCCCGAAATACTTTAAACGAATTAATGATCGACATAATAACTACTAAGAACATGGTGGATGTTAGATAGACAATTGTAATACTGCCAAACTGCCGTAAACGCCCGGCCCCTTCAATTTGGGCGGTTTCGTAATAATCCTTCGGGATTTGCTGAAGTCCCGCCAAGAATAAAATCACGTTATAGCCGATGTTCTTCCATAAATAAACGACAATGATTACATTTCTGGCCGCATCGGTCTTCATCCAATCCACACGTTCGATTCCAAAGCCACTCAGCCATGTATTCAAGGAGCCATTCCAGTCAAATAGAATAGTCCAGATCAGGATAATTGAAGCAACTGGAACGACAAGCGGCATCACATATGCAGTCCGCAGCCATTTGCGAAGATAGATATTTTTATTCAACAGCATTGCCAAACCTAACGACAGCAAAAGTATAAGAGGAACACTAATCACGCTAAAATAAAACGTATTGGATGACGCCTTCCGGAAGGAATGGCTTGCAAGTAACTCGCGGTAATTAGCCAATCCCACAAATTGGCTGTCTACCGTACTATCCATAAACGAATAGAACACCCCAATCGCAAACGGAATAAGGTAGAACAGTGCAAACCCTATAACGCTCGGTGCCAGAAACATCAAAGCCGCTGAAGCATCCTTGCGAATCGATTCTTTTATTTTTTTCTTCATAATGTTGACATGCCAAAAACCCCACTTCTTCATTCACAGCTCTCTCCTCCCATTCATACATTTAGAATAGGGCAGACTGTTAAATAAAGAAGTGGGGTAAATATAAAATTTCCCTTAAATACTCGACTTAAACATTAACTGAGTGTTTCAGAGCCGTTTTTATGCGGGAAACGGACTTCAAAAAGCGTACGAATTAAACTGCTTTGAGCCGAAATTGTGCCTTGATGCTGCTCCACAATATTTTTTGCAATAGACAAGCCAAGGCCGGTGCTCCCCTCATGATGAGTTCGCGCTTGATCGCCCGTAAAAAACATATCGAAGATATACGGCAGTTCTTCAGGGGGAATATGATCTCCATAATTGACCACTTGAATTAACACATTTTCTGCATCAAAGTTGCAATTTATGTCTATATACTGGCCATCATTTCCATAGCGAATCGCATTAGTCAGAAGATTTTCAAATACGCGTGCCAATAGCTCGCCGTCCCCCCTAATAGTCATATGCGGAGTCACATTCAATCGGGTTTCTAGGTTGTTTTTCTCAAAAACAGGGTATAGCTCCTCATTTAATTGAATGAGAAGCTCACTGAGATCGATCGGTTTTTTTTCAATGGTAAGCTTGCCATAGTTCATTCGAGTAATTTCGAATAGTTCGTCAATAAGTTTTTCTAAACGTTGAGCTTTTGTATAAGCAATGCTTGTATAGTGCTTGTTTTGCTCTGCAGTCAGTTGATCGTCCTGAAGAATGAAATCCAAATAACCTAGAACTGAAGTTAACGGCGTACGCAAATCATGAGCCAAATTCAAGACCAATTGTTCCTTGCTGTTTTCTGCAAAATCTCCTCTCTCCAAAGCTTGCTGTAATTTTTCACTTGCCAGATTAATATCTCTTGCAACATCCCCAAATTCATCATTGGATGGAATATGTATACGATTGTTGAACTCACCATTCGCAAGCTGATTAATTCCGCTAAATATTTCATTAAAATAAGCCGCATATCGTTTGGTGAGAAGAAAGAAGAACAAAAAAGAGAGAGGAATGAAAATAAGCAAAAAGAAGTTAACATCCCCAATATCTCTTATAAAATAACGGATTTTTGTCGATGGACTTTCGAATTTGGTCGTATAATAATAGATTTGGAGAGCTTTATAGAGCATATAGGTAATGGCAGCGGAAAATAACATGCTTAATCCAAAGAATTGAATCATTTTAAATCGAAAGCTTCGGATCATTTTAGCCATTGAATGAATATCCCACCCCCCAAACTGTTTTAATCAGTTTGTTTTTATGAATGTCTTCTCCAAGCTTCTTTCGCAAAATACTAATATGTACCATGACCGTATTGCTGCCTTCATAGTATTCATCTCCCCACACCTGTTTAAAGATGTTTTCCGCACTATAGACTTTCTTTGGATAACTGACTAGCAGATACAAAATATCAAACTCTTTTTGAGTTAGTTCAATAGGCTTGCCGTAAAGGAATACGGTGCGTTCTTCGGGATAGATGATCAGTCCGCCTGCCTCCAAAGCAAGTTTGTTCGCTTGCGCTGATTGATTAAACTGCATGGACCGCCTCAACTGAGCATTCACACGGGCAACCAATTCCATTGGGTTGAAGGGTTTGGTCACATAATCATCTGCACCTCTTATTAGTCCTGTAATCTTATCGAGGTCGGTCGTTTTGGCGCTTAAAAAAATGATAGGTAAATGATGCTTCTCTCGAATTTGTCTTGTTACTTCATAACCATCCAGTTTAGGCATCATAATATCTAAAATTGCCAAATCAATGTAATGCGTCTGAATAACAGAAACAGCTTCCTGCCCATCCAATACTTTAATGCAGCGATAACCCTCTTTTACTAAATGCAACTCAATCAGATCGGCAATCTCTGCCTCATCATCAGCTATCAGAATTGTGATCGACTTCATTCTTTCTACCCCTTTATCACCTTAATATTGCTTTTATTGTATCAGACGGAAATGCCTCCTGCTTGGAAAATACTTGACGTAGCTGCTACAATTCCCAACCAGGTTAATTAGTCCATGACTGGTTTCATACCCATCCTCTCCTTATTGAGACTCTTAAGCCCTAACCACAATTACACGGTCACAATAATAGCGACCAATCATAGGTTCCTCCTAATCCTTCATTAGCTTTAGGATAAGGAATACTATTAAAAAAGAAATGTGGTTAAAGATAAAGTTTTTCTTAAACTTCTAAATTAAGGGGCTGTCTGATTAAATAAAGAAAGAGCCAAGTGAAATACAGGATTAGATACCTGGATGATAATCTTTCTACCGACAATCTTTACAATTTCCTTCACTACTCTAAACCACTAAAAGTCTGCCGCTGAGCCAGAGAAATAGCCGATTGAAAATCAGAGGGAAAACTGAAAAATGAGCAAATAAAGTTTGATGTGAAAAGGCAGGAGAAGCAGGAGATAAAGCAGGATTTGAGGCAGAAGATACGGAGGGAAAATCAAGGAAAGCCTGATAAATCAAGGGATTCAAGGTTTGACGACGGGATCGAATTTGAGAATGGAAAGAAAAAGAGCCGAGCGAAGATCAGGACAAATGCGCCTGAAGATCGGTCGGCTCAGTAGTGAACTTTATTTGCTCAGTGGCAGACTTTGTGGGACAGCGGCAAACTTTAATTGTTATCTACAGTTATTTCTTAATAAGCGACACACAGCACTCCACATGTGTCGAGAGACTACCAAATTCGCTCTTGTAGACTGTGTAAATCTTGGTAAACATACCCCGAAGGTCACTGCACAAGTGTTTGATTGGTCAAATGGTTCTCCTTTTCCTTTGAAAGTGAGTCCTTGTAACTCTATTTGATGTACAGTAAATGTCCACCGCAACAAATCCGTATTCTTGTTTGCGGATGTTTCTAAGGTAGCATTCAAATATGAAGCTCGAATTGGTAAAAATAATAGTCCATAAACGATAAGAAAACCGTCATTAAAAGTTGACCCCGGATGAATGATGAAATCCGGAGTCCTCTTATTTTCTGATTATGGTGGACTCAAACGGGATAACGATATTCTGAGTAAACTTGCTGACTTCTTTGCTGCCAGCTTGGTATGCATGATGTCCTTAAAGGTACCAATGGGACCAAAATCCTACTGTGATGCAGGTTTTCAGATTTGGAGCACATCCCATTTCACACAATTGTAGAACGTGTATATTTCTTCTTCTTTCTGCGGATTATTGTTGGAATCCCTTGTATCCTCATTAGACGCTTTACGTGTTTGTGGTTAATTTTCCTTTTCATTTCAGTAGTGTGAGTTGACGGTAAGCGAAGATACCCTCGACTTTCCTGTACAAAGCCAACATGACTTCTGTTAAAATTTGAATCTCTAATTGTCGCTGGCTAGGCTTGTGGTTTAGCCATTTGTAATAACTTGATCTTGGAGCCCCCGTAACCTTGCAAAGAAGCTGTATGTTCAGCGATTCCGTTTGCTGAACGGCTTGTATCGCGAGATAATCGTTCTCCTGATGATGTTGGCTCAGCGACGCCTCCTTTGAAATGGGTATAACTTTTTTAAGAAAGCATTCTCCGCTCGAAGCCGTTCCATTTCGTACTCAAGCTTCTTTGTGGCAAGCCTCTGCTGATCTACTTCGGTCAGTTCCTCTGGTTGTTTTGTCCGCCCGCGCCCGTCTTTTAACGCATCCTGGCCGTCTGCTTCGTACTTCTTCACCCACCCATACACCTGCCGGTAAGAAACCTGAAACTGAGACAGTTCTCCAGACAAATAATCATTGACAGCCTGCAGCTAAAGATCTGCGGAGTAGCAACGATTGATTGGGCGGATATCTATCCGTCAATACCATATAACCGATAAAGATGTCGCCATTTTACGAGCGTGTTTTTACTCAGTTTAAATTTACTAACAGCGGACTTCAATCCAATTCGACCGCTCTCAATCTCTTGCACGATGGCTAATTTCTCTGAGGCACTAAGTTTATTTTCGGGCATGAAAAATGCTCCCCTCACAGCAAACAGGTTATATATTATTTCACCTGTCTACCGTATGGGGAGCATATCAAGATTCAATCTGCAGAGTAGCCTCTTTAGGCTATCTGAAACTCTTATTTACTCCAAATTCGCTGCAGGATAACTGCCGCTTCGGCGCGAGTGAGAGAGCTGTTCGGCGCCAGTTTGCCACTCGATCCTTGCACGATACCGGCATTGACCAGTGCTGCAACGCTGTCTTTCGCGTAATAAGCTATCGATGCCTCGTCGCTGAACGCATCCAAAGTGCCACCTGTCGGCAACGCTTTGCCTGCGGCTTTCGCCGCGCGCGCCGCGATGACCATCATGTCTTGACGCGAGATCTTGCTGTTTGGATCGAACAGATTGCTGCCCGTGCCTTGAATGATGCCGAGCTGCGCAGCGATCTTGACCGCATCGTAGTAGTATGCGGAGGAATCCACGTCGGAGAACATCGTTACGGAAGCATTGTTACCTTTAAGCTCCAATGCGCGAACGAGCAGCGACAGGAAGTCCGCTCTCTTGATGGAAGCATTCGGATCGTACGCGTTCTCACTCGTGCCGTTAATGATGCCGCGAGATGCCATCGCTTCGATTGCTTTCTTCGCCCATGGTACGGACTGAAGATCTCCGAACGATTTCACGACGAACACAACTGCATAGATACTGAAGTGAGTCGTCGAGAATTTGACAGTACCGCTTGCTGCATCGTAGCGGGCATTCGGCACAGGTGTCGCTTTGCCGCTGCCGTCGATGTACCAGATGATGATGTGATCCGGGTTGCTTAGCTCTTCAGCCGTCGGCGTGTAAGGTACGGATACCGTTACAGGCGCGTTCGGGTTGTTCCAAGCGACAACGGAGTCGCCTGCCAAAACTTCGAGACTAATGACCGGATGGTTACCGATTTGCTGGCGGACGTCATTGCTAAGTCCTTCTGTCGAGACCTTGCCCAAGCGAACCGATACGAACTCGGAGCTGCCGACTCTCGTGCCTGCCAGCATGTTGCCAGGAAGCTCGACCGTGCCGTTCACCGTCTTGATCGCAAGTACTGTCGATCCGGAATCTTTCAGGCTTTGAAGCGGCAATTGCACGTCGTATGAATTTGCGCCTGATGTTGCAGGAATGTCGATCGTAACTTTTTTCTTGCCTGCAGCGTTAGTTACAGCTTGATCGAACGCTTTCTGCAGATTGCCGGCAGAGATGTTGGACGATGCCTTACCGTTATTCACTGTAACTTTTGGTGTGATCTGGCCGTTTTCAACCGGTTGTTCAGTCACCGGAGGAGGCGTGTCTGTACCGGTCTGAGGCGAAGCGGCTCTCGTTGTTGCAGTCACAACTGATGATGCATCCGACACCAATTCCCCTTTAACTGCCTTCACGTAGTAGTAGTACTTCGTTGAAGCCTCCAGACCCGTATCCGTGAATTCGGAAACCGGTACGCCGGAAGCGATTACCGTGAAAGAACCGGATTCGGACGTTCCGCGATAGACGGAGAACGTTACGCTCGTGTCTGGAGTGGTGTTCCAATTCAGCCTGATTGAGGATTGGCTTTGAGCATCAGCCGTCAATCCCGTAGGTGCCGCCAAAACCTCCTCAGGAGGCGTTACAACCAGAGGAATCGTCGTTGCATTTACGACTGTGGATGCATCCGATACCAGTTCCCCTTTAACTGCCTTCACGTAGTAGTAGTACTTCGTTGAAGCCTCCAGACCCGTATCCGTGATTTCGGAAACCGGTACGCCGGAAGCGATTACCGTGAAAGAACCGGATTTGGACGTTCCACGATAGACGGAGAACGTTACGCTCGTGTCTGAAGTGGTGTTCCAATTCAACTTGATCGAGCTAGCGTTCACGGCAGAAGCCGTTACGTTCGCAGGCGCCGCCGGTGTCGTTGCAGAAGGATTCTTACCGAAAAGCGTAAGCACTCCAAAAACGGACGTGTCTTGATAACCTTGGCCGGTCAAATCGTTCCATGCGGCAACGCTCTGACGAGCACCGTTTTTACCGTCGTTGATTTGCACGTCAAAGCCTAGCTTCATGTTGTTTTCCGGCGTGATCGATGTAAACGGTATTTTCATTTCCACCGTGTAGTTCGTTCCGGAAAGAGAGGTGGCTGACTCGAAACCGGCTGCTTTGCTTGACGGATTAAAAGTTGCCTGGTTCATATAGTTTACTCTGTATTGTCCATCATCCGATTGATAGGAAGCTGTCTTACCATTATTCTCGTCTACGAACACTTCGACGGAATCTTGTTCATGCGCGTTCGGGCTAGTACTGTCCAGTTCCGCATTATCAGTAACTTGGATTTGCAAATACAGGTTGTGATCATCCCAGAGCGCTCTGGCTACACCGCGTGCACCTTGCCATGCCATCTGGAACTTGTTGATCGAGACTTCAGGCGCATCGCTCCAGATCGCGTCAATGGTTCCGTCTATGACCGGCGTACCGTATTTAGCGGAAGTTTGACTAGCGGTTGCCGAAGCCGGCGGGTGCTCCGCTATGAACTTGCTCGGATCGATAACGCCGTAATAGGCTTGCTTCGCTTGCAGGTTGTTATCGAAGAGCAACGGCGGTTGTTCTTTTCTCCAGCTCGTCGCGTCATTCAGACCCCAGAAGGTGACTCTGGCGATATTCGCGGCGTGCTCTTTGTAAATTTGGAATAGCTGCGCGTACAAGTAGCCTTGCGCGATTGCTTCCTTTTCGGTGATCGTGCCGCCGTTGCCGGCCGTTATGTCCAGCTCGGTAATGCTGATTTCAACGCCCAAGGAGATAAACCGCTCCAACGACGCTTTAACGTTGTCCGGCTTCGTGTTGACGTTGTAATGCGCCTGCATGCCGACGCCGTCGATCAGCTTTTTGCCCGGATGCGTAAGTGCGTACTTGTCGTTGATCTCTTTGACCATATTGTAGATTGCCGTAGCTTTGTTCTGGTTATCATCGTTGTAATCGTTGTAATAGAGCTTGATATCCCAAGACGGGTTTGCGTCCAGCACTTCTCTCGCCGCTAAGAACGCTTGCTCCACGTAATCGTTACCGATCGCCGTTTTCCAAGGAGAGGTGCGCAGGGCAGCAGCCCAATTCGTCGGATTAGAAGGATTGTCGTTCATCGCTTCGTTGACTACGTCCCAAGAAATCAAATTGTTGCCGTATTTGTCAGCGTAGTGCGTCATGACCGTTTGGATGTGCGTTCTCATATTGGCGAGTGCCTCGTCACGGCTCAAAGGCGAACCGTTCGAAGTAGTCATCCACGCAGGCGTCTGCTGATGCCACACGAGCACATGGCCGTGTACCTTCATCCCTGCGGCGATCGCTTTATCGACAAGCGAATCCGCATAAGTGAAAGTACCTTTCACCGCCTGTGTCGCATCCGGTTTCATGGCGTTTTCCGCCGTTACGACATTATGATGCAATTTGAGAAGCTCCAGGCGAGTGCCATCGAAATCCGCCGCGGATACCGCGTTGCCGATCAAGAAATCATCTTGGTACTTTGTCTTGATTGGCGTCAAGTCTTTTTGTACGGAGATAGGGATCGAGCCCGTGTTCACAAAGCTGATATCGTCGATGTAGAAAGAAGCAGTCTTGTTGCTGGAGCTCTCGACGTAAATGGTCAAAAATTCGTCGCCTACGCTGGAGTAACGATAGGTGCCTTCAAGCTTCACCCATCCGTCGGCAGCACTAACGGTTTTTGCTTGTATGGTATTGTAGCTGGCGGTGCTGCCGTTGCCGACTTGCGTGGACAACTGAAGCTGCGAGCTGGTCGGCGAGATCAGCTTGACCCATGCCGTTACTTTGTACTCGCTGCCTTTGTCTACGTTCTGCTCGACGCGAATCGTCGGACCGTGCCAAGAGTCCGTACGGTCTGCTACTTTCATCGCATAAGAACCGTTGTCAGTATGGTTGGCTTCATTCGTAACGGTCAACGTTTCCGTTCCCGCGCGGCCGACAAAGCCGCCATTCGATTGATCCTCGAACGTTACGGTATTGAATGGCACTGCAGGCGTTCTAGCAGGCTCAGCGCCAGGCGTAACGTCTTTGATTACGAATTCGTCCATATAGAAATCGGCTTTCGCCGTGACTGTTTCGTCTGAGCCGTAGATGTTCGCTTCGATCCACACTAGGAATTCGGTCGTGTTGGCTGGTACTTCGTAGCCTTTCACCTCGAATGACTTCCAGACGGTGTCCGTAACGACCTGGTTTTGGATAATCCATGGGAAGCTATCCGTACCGCCGGATTTGACTTTCGCGCCTAAGTGGTAGTTATCGGTTCCTTGAGCGGACCGGAGTTTGAATGAGATATCGTATTTATGACCGGATACCAACTTGCTGGTCAAATTAAGCGATACGGCGCTCTTTCTGTCCGAACGGTCCTTATACAGAAGGGATTTCGTTCCCTCGGATGCGTAGTCAGACGATACTACCGCAGTACCGGTGCCGTTCCATCCCAGATCCGCCCAACCGCCGAGCTGACCATCCTCAAAGCTTTGGGACAGGACGAAGAATCCTGGAGGAGGAGCTGCGCTTGTCTGGGTAATGACGATGTCGTCGATCGCGAAGCTTGTATTTTTACCGGCGTCTTCGGATTCGAAGTAGAGTTTAATTCCCGTAGCGGCGGTGTTATACGTATAAGTACCGCTCAGTTTCACCCAAGCACCGTCGGTGACCGTCGTCAACCCGATTACTTCCTTAAACTGATCGTTGCCGGTTAATCCGGATTGCTCAATCGATGCCTTTAGCTGCGTAGAAGCCGCTCCGTTATCCAGCTTGGCGTAGGCGGAAATTTCGTATTCTGCGCCTTTTTCAAGCGTATTCGTCAACGCTAGGCTCGGGCCGTGGTAATTTTGGGCGCGTCCCGTCACGAGAAGCGCGTTCGATCCGGAGTGGGAGACGGCATTCGTTACGGTCGCCGTAGCGCCGTTGCCGGTCCACCCATTTATGCCGTTTTCGAATTTCTCGACTAGAACGGCCGGTTTGACGACTTTCACTTGGAAATCGTCGACGTAGAAGCTAGCGGTTTTACTGCTGCTGCTCTGTAAGTAGACTTGCAGGGCATTGGCGTTCATGTCGTATGTATACTCGCCTTTGACTTGTACCCAAGCATCGGCTGTTACCGTTGCCGCGGAGCCTGGATTCAGGTACTCGTTGGCTGCCCCAGTCTGTTGAGCGCCGAATTGGATTGTCTCGGAGCCGGTCGTTCCCTCTTTGAGTTTAAGCCATGCGGAAAACTCGTAAACTGATTCCTTGTTCAGTTTGCCGGTGGCGGCGAGGTTAAAACCCGGGCCGTTCCAGTTGTCTGTTCTTCCTTGCACTAAGAGACTGCCAGTTCCGCTCTGAGCGGCATTGGTCGAAGCCGTTACCGTCTCGGTACCGCGCTTAAACCATCCTTGCGTGCCGTTCTCGAAGTCGTTCGAAACGACGATGTTCCCGATCGCTTCCGGTGTGGGAGGTGTAGGTCCGCCGATCGCGGCTGCGAAGGTATTTAAAGTATCGTCTTTCTTAATGAGAATACGTCCCATCGCCAAGGCGTCGTCATCGCCGCTCCAGGCTTTGAAACCGACATTAATTCCGTTCTCCGTCGCGGCTGCTTTTACGTCCGCGTTGTAGTTGCCGTAAGGATAGGCAAGAAGGATCGGATCTTTGCCAGTAATTCCTTTCAAGAACGTATTAGCGGATTGGATTTCCGCGGCCGCGGTCGCTTTGGTGATGCTAGTCGTCCATACGGCTTGATCATGCGTCTTTGTATGGTTTTGAAGACTGATGTTCGGGTTGTTTTTCAGCGTGTTCAATTGGCTCAGCGTCATTCCCCAAGAACCGATATTGTCCTGGATGACGAAAGATACCGCTTTCATATTGTACTGCGTCAATACTGGAAGCGCGTTTGTAATAAAATCCGGTGTTGCGTCGTCGAACGTCAGCAGGATCGGTTTCGAAGGAGCGGTTTCCCCGTTCACGATAATGTCGACGTACTGTTCCGCGGATACGGTGGTATAGCCGTTATCGTTCAGATACTTCATTTGTTTTTTGAAGTTGGCTGTGCTGTATTGATAATCTCCGGATGGATTATCGGTGATTACGTGGTACAGGATGACAGGTACCGTTGCGCTCGCAGCATTTGCATTTGGAGCATACCAAAATTGCGGCACTAACAGTGCAGCGGCTAACAGTGACAACAATAGCTGTTTGAAGCGTCTACTCATTTGATGTCCTTCCCCCTATAATGGATTTTGATGTTGCCTAAAGCGCTTTCAATTTTGATGTTGAATGACTTCTCCTTCCCGTATCTTCAATTATAATGAGCGTTTTAATAGGGCGGCACCTAACGAAGTAGAGATTCTACTATAAAAATTAAAGAAGATATTAGATCCGAACTTATGAACCACCAGCTAAATTCAAATAAAAGGATATATCATAAATGAACATAATTCAGCAGAGATCTTAGCGTTGTTCAGACACGGAATCGATTGGCTTTCCCAGACGAGCGTATGCTCATGTATTTTTAGGTCATTGTCGATCGCACTTTGAATTTCCGTGTATGCTTCTAGTGGATTCTCTTCACCATCGACAACCCCAAGCTCCCTAAGAGCCTCAGTATTAGCGATAAACTGCGGCAGAGTTACTGGTCAGCATGTTAGCTACACCTCTAGTACCACGTCCACTCAGCATGTGTGACGTTACAAAGAACCAAGCATTTGATTTCATTTTAGTAATTATGTAAAATAATTGCTGAATTTCAGCATACATACCTAAACTGTTCAAATGTTCTCAGTTAGGGATTTGAAATATCCAAGCACAAAATAAAATAAAAAAAACGGCATCTCTGCCGTTCTGATGATAAGGTATGGTGGAGCTAGGCGGAATCGAACCGCCGACTGATCGCTGCCAGCGACCTATTTCCCCCCTAAACTATAGCCCCATATTTAGTTGTTAACTTTTATGGGTGTTAAACTGGTAATGGTGTTCTCCCAACTGAGTTAAACCTAACAAAAATAGCTCATGCAATTTCAGCATGAGCTATTTCAAGTCTATTGTTTTGAAAATATTGTTTAGGTATTATGTTTGCCGTACTAGTTTACTCGTACCAATATTCGGGGATGATCTCCCTTTCCTTTTCCAACAACTCTTTAATAATTAAATCCGCATCATGTATGGAATTCACAAGCGGATCGGTCATCATCGCTCTTCTCAATTTCGTGTAGCTCCGTTCAACAACAGCCTCCGCAGTCAGTTCGTGCGTATCCAGCACCAGCTCCTGCATGCCCCGGATTCCCCTCGGCATTTCACCCATATGAAGCGGTTTGATTCCATCCATGCTTACTTCGCTTAACAACTCAAGGAACGAGTCGTTATTCATGTTGGTCACAGCACCGTTATTGAGCGTATTAATAAAGAACCGCTTGTTCAAATTCCCCACCATGTTTTCGATAATATCCGTAGCGTGATCGGGTCCGAAAGATTTCATATAATCGGCGATAGGATTTTTCCCTGAGATGAAGTCATCCACTTGCCGCCACATTTCCTCATGCCGTTTATACCGGTCTTCCGTTTCCCAAATCGATAAAGGCGGGATGACGTCTTCCCTCTTGCCAAGCCCCTGCCAATACCGGACATATTCTTTGGTATGGGCCGTACATGTTGGAATATACCCGAAAATGTTATAAAGTTCATAAGTGATTGCATCGTTATAAAGCGCCTTTGCTCCTCTATCTCCACCGTTGTTTTCCGTCCCTGCCGACCTCCTTAATGCCTCGGCAATCGGAGCCATAACATTCTTTCCGTCATACTCCGCCTTAAGCAGCCAGGTGAAATGATTGACACCAGCAACGCGGAAATCAAATCTCTGGTCGATCTCCTCATTGAATTCGCTTTGTTCCTGAATGATACCCGCTCGAATCGCGTAGTAAGCTTTCTTGTGCGGCATGTGATGGGAGTCGCAAAGCGCAAAGGATTTAAGATTCGGCGCATATCGGCTTAACGCGATCCCATGGACGGTAGATGGATTGATGTAATTGATTACCCACGAATCGGGACAAAGTTCCTCAATGTCTTTAGCGCATTCCATAATAACTGGCAGCTCTCTCATTGCCCTGAAGATTCCGCCTGGACCGATGGTATCCCCAGAGCACATCCGAATTCCATATTTTAAAGAAACCTGGCAATCGATGCCACGGTATTTGACGGTATCCTCAGCAAAGCTGAGAACGACGAAATCCGCTCCCTTCAATACCTGTCTCCTATTCGTCGAGCCTTCCACTTTAAGAGATACATTGTTTTCCTTTGCAACCATTTCGGCGAGCCTTACCATCTTGGATAGTTTTTCTTCGTCAGTATCTACTAAAGAAAGTGTTCCGTTATTCAAATGTTTAGAGTGAACCATTTGCCAGATTGACTGCCGCCCAAAGAAAAGACTCCCAGCCCCAATGATAACTACCTTCGGTTGTGAAACATTCGAATCCATCATGATCAAGTCCTCCTAACTGGTTATAACCTAATTATAGGAGAATGGTTTAAAAGTAGAATATGAGATAGTTTCACCTTCATGTCAAATAGTACGAATATTTGTGATTAACACATCCAGTGATATACTAAAATAATATGAGCAATGTCTTCTGGTTGAGGAATATAGAGGGATGCCAATGGATAAGAATATGCCGGATATGGGGATTCTCAATGAATTGTCGGAATTGATCTCGCTTCGAATGAAATCCTTCTTTGAGCTTACCCACGACACGAAATGGATTGAACACAAGGCACACACCGACTATGATCTTTGGTTCGTTCAATCGGGAATCGTTACCATTACTATCGATGGTTTTGAACATACAGCAAACCCGGGAGATGTGGTCTTTTTTTACCCAGGGGTTCCCTATATGGCAGCAGCTAGTGATAAGGGGTGCCGGTTTATTTATATTCATTTCGATTTTGAAATCGGCAAACAGCAACGAATTCTAAACGATTTTCAGCTCTCGGGGGTCATACCGCAAGAGCTGATCCGGGAAGAAGCCATTTTGTTCGGCAAAGCCTTTACGCAATCGAATCTATTACGAAGCATACCTGGAAACCGTTTATATTTGAAGGCTTGTCTGACGGCCGTTATTGCCAAAATTATTGAACTCTACGGACTAGGCCAATATACCGGCACATTTCTGAATGGGAGAACGTCAAGAAAAGTACAGAGCAATTTGGACGTGTTGCAGCCAGTGTTCAAATACGTTAATAACAATCTGCACAAATCTATTAAAATAAATGAGCTTGCAGCGTTTGTAGGCATATCAGAAAAATACTTTATCACTTATTTCAAGAAAGCCTTGGGCATTACTCCGGGACAATATATTTACCAGATTAAAATGAACAGGGCAAGAGAATATTTGAACGAAAAGAAATATACGATTCAACAAATTGCTAACCTTCTGGGTTATCCTGATCCTTATACCTTTTCGAAATCTTTTAAAAAATACTATAACGTTGCACCGTCAAAGTTCGAGTAAAAAGCTGTCAGAGGACATGCCCCTAACAGCTTTTTGTCTCCCGTTTCAGCTCAGGCACGAAAATAACTTGTTTCTCATTGACCCGATAGCGATCGCTGAGGTTCAAGCGTAATTTATATGCATATCATCAATAAATTGATAAGATGGGGATCCTTTATCAGCATCTAACCCTGAAAAAACCACTATAGATCATCCTGCTTTTGGAATGATGTACAGCTCTTTTGGTTCAGCCGCCAAAATGTTGAAATTATTCCTTACGAGATCAATTTTATTATCTCATCATTACATTAAGCCTCAACAAATATATATTTTGCTCTTCTCAATCTTCAGCTGTACCCGATCCACAATATCGTCCGCTTCAGTACCTAGGATATCGATCAACGTGATCTCTTTGATTTCCTTATCCGTACAGCGAAACGTCCTTGCGTATTTACATCAACACATCTCAGTTCGTCCCCATAAAATATTGTTCATGTTTCCGCACTCCACATGTGTGGAGTACCACAACCCAATCAAAAACTGCACCTCTGTCCGTATCTGAATTAAAAGTATGGTGGAGCTAGGCGGAATCGAAGCGCCAACTAATCTAAGCCCCCGTGCTTATTCTAACTTCAAGTATTCATTTTTTTATTTCAGATCCTCTTTGATCTTATATCTGATGGCTATAAATGAAAATATAACTATGAAAACAATCGACACGCTAGCTACATGAACAAGATCATTTATATTATCAAAATCTCTTGCGCTTAAGATCGTATTAACTATTAAGAAAGAGGACAAATGAACGTCATCAATGATGGATTCCAAGACAGTTACAATCATTCCAAAAACATTCAACGATAGAACAAATCCAACTACAATACTAGCAATCAAGCTTCTACTAATGATGGAGATGCATAAGATTACAATTGAAAATGCCCAATGAAGTAAAAATTGGCCGATCAACAATTTCGCAAAATAACCCCCATCTCCAATCATTGCATGGTTAAAGAAAATTGATCTTCCGATCAAATCCGCAGCGATCATTACAAAAAATGTAAGCAAAGTGAATAGGCCTGCAATTAATATTTTTGAAATAACAGTGTACATCCGCGCACGCTTCATGGAAATGTAATTTTTATAAAACCCAGAGTTATGTTCACTCATATAGAAGTAAACAACGAATACAGCAATATAAATCAGCGGCCACAATGGGATTTGAGACATCATGACTTGGATGAACTGACTTTCGTTCATCGAGCTGATCAACATAACCCCACTTTCTCCGGGCTGCTCGTATTTTCCCAACATAAATATACCGAATATTTGAAAAGCAAAAAAAATTAACAGTAATATATAAATCATTTTATTTGATTTAAAACGGTGAAAGTCCATTTTGAGAATATTAATCACGGCTCCCACCCTCACTTTCTATCCGTGCCAAAAAATATTGTTCTAGGCTTTGTTTATGCTTGATAATCGAATGAACAGTTATGCCGCTTTCAACTAAGGTCTTGATGATATGTTGGTTCTCAAGATGAGCATCATATACATACACCATACGCTCACTAATGACTTTGTAATGATTAATATGCAATTTTTGTTCTAAGATGGGAACAGCCGAGCTTGCTTTATCCACTTCTATTTCAATACGATCTTCGCATTGAAGCAGCAGTTGCTCCCTTGAATGGTGTTCGATGATTTCTCCTTGATGTACGATTGCATATTGCGTCGCTACTTTCGACAACTCTTCCAAAATGTGACTTGAAATAATGATGGTCATTCCCGTTTTATTCAATTCCAAAATCATGTTTCTAATCTCAGAAATTCCTTGCGGGTCCAAACCGTTGATCGGTTCATCCAAAATCAAGACATCTGGGCTTCCAATTAATGCAGCTGCAATTCCAAGCCTTTGCTTCATGCCCATTGAATAATTTTTCACCTTGGTCTTGTTCGAACCTTCCAATCCGACAAGCTTCAGCAGCTTGTTAATATGCTCTTTCCGATTAGTCAATCCATAGGAAATCGCGATTAATTCCAAATTTTCATAGGCAGTATGATGGGGATATAACCCTGGATTTTCAATGAGTACGCCTATTCGTTCAAAATAAGGGTGATTATCCTTCACTGGACGATCAAATAATTTAATTTCTCCTGAAGTCGGGGATATCAATCCAGCAATCATCTTTAGCAAGGTGGATTTTCCCGCTCCATTTTGGCCTATCAAACCGAAGATTTCACCTTTACCTATTTTAAACTCTACCTTACGCACTGCCGTTTTCCCTTTAAATTGTTTGGTTAATTGACTTACTTCAATAATTGCTTCAGCCATATTCACACCTCCTTGTCAATAAAATAACAAAAAGAAGCTAACATATCGTCAATAAATGATTAAGAAAGTTCAAAGAAGATTAGGGCCGGTTTAAGGCCTCCCTATGGTGCCAGCCTGAAACCAATGCCCCAAATGGTGTCAATATAAGCCTCCTCGTCAACCCTTTTGATTTTATTGCGAATATTGCTAATGTGAACGGTAATGGTTTTGTCCTCACCTATGTATATATCTTCCCATGCAAGCTCATACAGATCCTGCTTTGTAAACACTCGGGTAGGATTCTTAAGCAGCAGCTCAAGAATCTTGTATTCCTGTCTTGTAAGTTTCAAATCTGCTTGATTGACGCTAGCGTTCATCGTTCCGCTATCTAAAAGTAGATTTTTATGACGATAGCGAGTGGCAGAATCCGTTCGGGAGGTTCGTTTGACATGTACATGGACTCGGGCAAGCAATTCCTCCACCTCAAACGGTTTCGTGACATAATCAGCGGCTCCCAACTTAAACAGATTTAATTTATTATCCAATTTGTCCTTGGCCGATAGAACTATAACTGGTGTGTCAGAGCTTAATTCTATTCTTAGCCGATGCATAAAATCTTCCCCCGAGAAGCCAGGAAGCATGAGGTCCAAAATAATAAGCTGATACTCGTGATGAGTGACGTTCATGATTCCCTCACTGCCAGAATACGCTTGCGTGCATTGAAACTTCTCTTTTCGAAGCACATCATAAATGATATTGTTGATATGCACGTCATCCTCGACAATTAGAATTTTGGGGTGGTTCGTGTCATTGTACACGTCAACTCTCCTTTACGATTTTCTTAAAAGCTAAGCTGATGCAATACTGGTCATCGTTCAGGTCAGCTTGTACATAACCATTCATTTTCTCCATCAGTGATTTCACGATAAAAAGTCCCAGTCCTGAAGATTGGTTTGTACGCGACGGATCTGCTTTGTAAAAGCGAGTAAATATGTTGTCAAGGCTCAGCAGATGATTTCGCTTCAGTACATTGGAAAAATGAAACAAAACCTCGTCCTGCTTCTCCTCATAACGAATGCTTAGAGCACCTTCACTGTGCATAAAGTAATTTTTGATCACATTCTCAAATACTCTTTCCAACGCACTTTCATTTCCCACTATAAATAGCGGTGCTTCCACCATGCAGATGTTTGGTTCATAGCCACTTCGCAAAAAATCGTCGATAAAGGTAAACAGACGTTTATTTAACACTTTTATCACATCAACTGGCTCAAGCTCCAAGATGTAATCTGGGTTTTTCAGTTTCGTATATAGGAACAGCTCGTCAACAAGTGTAATAATCTGTTTCATTCTAGTCTGTGCCAGACTAATATACTCTTTTTTTTCTTTAAGATACTCGGATCGTTCCGCCAATTGCAGATAGCCGTCAAGTGAAGTCAGCGGGGTTCGTATATCGTGGGACAAGCTCATAATAGTCGCGTGGATTTCTTCCTTTTGTTCGATAAAATCTTGCTTCAACTTTCGTTGATCACGAAGCATTGCATTGCATAAATCGATTAACCGATGAATTTCTTTTGGCTTAATTTGTGTTTGTATCATTTTGAATGAATGATGGTCTGATATAAAAGATAATTGGTTGCCGATATCCTTAATTTGGTTTTTGTAATAAACAAGGTAAACAGATTGAATGATTAAAGCAGCCAGTATGACGATTAAAACAATATAAAACATAGAATCACTTCCTTTCTGACACTTGAACCATCTCGTTCTCCTGTATTTCAACTCTCTAACTCTTGGAAATTTGTACTTGAAGACTATATTCAATAATTTATAATTATATCCTTCAATAACGGTCTATTTCGACAACATTCAAATTTTTACACTAGTTATTGTCTCAAGAAGGTACCATTAAAGCAATAAATCACATAATAATAGTTTATACAGTACATGTATATCCATAGATACAAACAAAGCCCAGACAGTATACTGCCGGGCTTCAACTTGCAGGAAAATGTGGCTCTTAGCTGCTAAATTCTTACCAACAACACACAGCACTCCACATATGTGGAGTGCGTAAACAGTAAAAAACCAAACGACATTTCTTCCATTTGGTTGCATTTATTGAAATAACATCTGGTCTCACTACTACATACGATAAGTTCAGATTTACTATAAGAGCTCAGGTCATTATCACCGCTTCGCCTTATAAAACTCATGATAGAGCTTCATCAAATCACAAGGTGGTCATCATACGAGGGTAGCCGAATTCTGGATGCCCAAAAATGGATAGCCATCATGTGTTCCTTGATTACGTGATCTCTCTCTTGCCTCGCGTTGCGTTGAGGCTGTGTGGCTCGCCATTTGTAATAGCTGGACCGTGGTATCCCTGCTATGCTTAACAGTTAGGTAATACGGTGCAGATGACGAAACTCATCTATTATTTCTTACTTAATCCGCTGACTGAGGGCTTCTCCTTTGTTAAATTGGATACCGCTTTTTTAAGTAGTCCATCTGCGCTTTCAAGTAATCTCTTTCTTCCTCGACGCTTGAAAAGAGCGTGCGAGGACGACCTTTCAGTGGGTTCATCTCACTTTTACGCTCATCGAACGAATCCCCGTTTTGCCACTTTTTCACACATTCCTTCAGTTGTGAACAATGACGAATTCCTTCTTGTTTAGCTACCACCTTATATCTTGAAGAGCTCTCTAAATACGCTCTGACTGCTTTCAATTTGAATTCTTCTATATACGTTTGAAATATTTGCCCTTTTTTAGCCATAAAAATATCCCCTCCAAGTGTCGCTCGAACCTCCATGATAACATGACGGTTTTTTTGAGTGTCTACTTAAAGGGGATAATACCATCTACGGTATTTTTAAATTATTTTGTTCGCATTTCAAACACAAAACCATTAATGACGATGCTATCATCAGAAAAATCTGCATATAGATTAGACAAGCTATGTTTACTACAAATATCGTTCGTTGACTTTAATAAAGCACAGCAACAAGTTAATTTATTTAACTGCTGATCATTGTTTTACCACATGTGCTAATAACGACAGGTTAAAAAATGCGGGCGGAATCGTATTTTAAAAAAACTTTTAATATTTATTTATACCTTTCAAAAAATTTCTTGTTTTGACATTCACGGAATAATTTGCGTGACTTGATCTACACTCACTCAATATTGCATCTAAAGTTTTTCTCGTACGGGTAATGAACTGATTCTGATTATGTTTTCGATACGAATAATCCATACCTAGTATTTGATGAAATAAGCCACTATCGTAATTAGTATCTTTAACAAACTCGAAATCAAAAACAATCACGTCATTTTCTTGTCTAATGTCAGTTAGTTTAATAACAATTCCATTTTTCGGATTATCTTCATCATTATAATAAATACCCAAAACTGTTACCTCGTCCAAATTCCCGCTTTTCTTTGCATTGAATAAACCCCTTACGGCAGATTTACTAAGCTCACTTTCAATAAATCTAAGAGAATAATTTCCATTATCAAGAACATGCCATATTTCAGAAAATGTTCGATGATCAGAGTTTGCGTGAAAAATGTATGTGAGATTCTTGTCAGTATTACTTTTTTTCTGAACATTATCGATGATTACTGAAGTTTCTTCAGTTTCTTTAGTCTCATTACGTTGCGGAATGATGCTTTGCTCTCTCTTTGATATCTTTTTTATTGTATTAAACAAGTCATCTTTTAGAGTTGAAGCATTATATCTTTTGGATATTCCCTTTTTTCTAAACTCTTCTTTATATGCATCAAGCTTCTGTAGACTATTTGCCTGTTTACTTAATATATCTAATGGAACTTTATCTTCAACAAAATACACCAAAACATCCTTATCTTGTTCGATAAAAATACTAATTTCCTCAATTGAACCTGAATTATGAGTTGTCGTTTCACTCCCCAATTTTGTCCAGAATACACCTATCACAATATCACATTTTTGAACTAACTCTTCATTTATTATTTTTTGGGCGTCTGCTGCATTGGAATTGTAGGAAGGGGCTAAATCTTCCCACCGCCGAGGTAATAGGATAACTTTTGTATCTTCAGCATATAATTTGTTCCACTCGTTAATTTTATTTTCAATTTCATCCCTTTGTTGTCCAACATCTGATGGTGAAGCAATAAAAACTTCAAAAACTAAACTCTCAAAACTCATTTCATCGACCTCTTTATCTTTGTATAATGGATAATTATACAATAAAATCAAACTAGTAGCATATAACTATTTTTCCAAAGAGAGTTATATCTATAATTACCACTTCGAATCATTCCACCCAACAAAGCTCCAATTCATTTGCACACCCCTACCGTTAGTTATTGCTCACATTAGTATAATAATGAAAAAAAAAAGGAGTTCCGGACCATTGAAAGAATACATAAACTTATACTCACATCTGCTCTATTTACATCCAACTTTTCATCATCAATCTACGCGGCAGATCCGATTGCGGAACCGGAGAAAGGTAAATTATCTGTGTATTTTTTAGATGTAGGTCAAGGCGATGCAACCTATTTCAAAACTCCTAACGGCGATGATATCCTAATTGACGGCGGTAATAACAAATATGGTAAGATCATCTTTAATGATCTAAAAAAGCTTGGCGTCGATGATATTGAAGAAATAATCTCCACTCATTCCGATGAGGATAATGTCGGTGGATAGGATGCTATTCTTAAAACATTTAAAGTTGAATCTGTGTATGCAACGAAAGTGTGACATAAATCACAGTCCTTTAAAGATTTTCTTACTGCCGTTAAAAGTGAAAAACTAACAATTAAAGAAGAAAAAAGTAGGCATAAAACTGCCGCTATAGGGTATTACAGTCTCCTTTTTCGCTCCTACAAAAGAGTATGCTAAAAGTGATCTAAACGACTGGAGCACTGTTCTACGCGTTGTGAATGGTAAAAACTCCTCCCTCTTCACCGGTGATGCTCAAGTGAAATCAGAGTCAGATATGATTGCCTCCAAAACTGCTTTAAAAGCTGATGTATTAAAGGTGGGTCATCATGGTTCCAATACATCAACATCATTTGCCTTTCTTACAGCAGTCACTCCGAAATACGCCGTAATTAGCGTAGGTGCAAAAAACAGTTATAGACACCCAAGATCCACGACATCAACACTCCTATCTCACTAATTCTTGAAGAAATATTCAAATCAAAATTATAAAATAAATTTTCCAAATTAAGAAAACAACCATTCTCAATAATTTGTGAATATGAGAGTTGTAACATCAATAAATACTGATCTTCTCATATCAATCTTTGTGAATTGGGTCGCAAACTTATTGCAGGGTTACAAACAGATTTAATTTATTATCCAATTTGTCCTTGGCCGATAGAACTATAACTGGTGTGTCAGAGCTTAATTCTATTCTTAGCCGATGCATAAAATCTTCCCCCGAGAAGCCAGGCAGCATGAGGTCCAAAATAATAAGCTGATACTCGTGATGAGTGACGTTCATGATTCCCTCACTGCCAGAATACGCTTGCGTGCATTGAAACTTCTCTTTTCGAAGCACATCATAAATGATATTGTTGATATGCACGTCGTCCTCAACAATTAGAATTTTGGGGTGGTTCGTGTCATTGTACACGTCAACTCTCCTTTACGATTTTCTTAAAAGCTAAGCTGATGCAAAACTGGTCATCGTTCAGGTCAGCTTGCACATAACCATTCATGTTCTCCATCAGTGATTTCACGATAAAAAGTCCCAGACCTGAAGATTGGTTCGTACGCGACGGATCTGCTTTGTAAAAGCGAGTAAATATGTTGTCAAGGCTCAGCAGATGATTTCGCTTCAGTACATTGGAAAAATGAAACAAAACCTCGTCCTGCTTCTCCTCATAACGAATGCTTAGAGCACCTTCACTGTGCATAAAGTAATTTTTGATCACATTCTCAAATACTCTTTCCAACGCACTTTCATTTCCCACTATATATAGCGGTGCTTCCACCATGCAGATGTTTGGATCATAGCCACTTCGCAAAAAATCGTCAATAAAGGTAAACAGACGTTTATTTAACACTTTTATCACATCAACTGGCTCAAGCTCCAAGATGTAATCTGGGTTTTTCAGTTTCGTATATAGGAACAGCTCGTCAACAAGTGTAATAATCTGTTTCATTCTAGTCTGTGCCAGACTAACATACTCTGTTTTTTCTTTAAGATACTCGGATCGTTCCGCCAATTGCAGATAGCCGTCAAGTGAAGTCAGCGGGGTTCGTATATCGTGGGACAAGCTCATAATAGTCGCGTGGATTTCTTCCTTTTGTTCGATAAAATCTTGCTTCAACTTACGTTGATCATGAAGCAATGCATTACATAAATCGATTAGCCGATGAATTTCTTTTGGCTTAATTTGTGTTTGTATCATTTTGAATGAATGATGGTCGGATATAAAAGATAATTGGTTGCCGATATCCTTAATTTGGTTTTTGTAATAAACAAGGTAAACGGATTGAATGATTAAAGCAGCCAGTATGACGATTAAAACAATATAAAACATAGAATCACTTCCTTTCTAACACTTGAACCATCTCGTTCTCCTGTATTCACTCTCTAACTCTTGGAAATTTGTACTTGAAGACTATATTCAATAATTTATAATTCTATCCTTCAATAACGGTCTATTTCGACAACATTCAAATTTTTACACTAGTTATTGTCTCAAGAAGGTACCATTAAAGCAATAAATCACATAATAATAGTTTATACAGTACATGTATATCCATAGATACAAACAAAGCCCAGACAGTATACTGCCGGGCTTCAACTTGCAGGAAAATGTGGCTCTTAGCTGCTATATTATTACCAACAACACACAGCACTCCACATGTGTCGAGTAGACAGTGTGAACAAACTTTATACGATGAGCACCATCCCGGTGACTTATCCTCCAGCAAGACGATCTCCTCTGCTCGCTGTTGTCTTATTTTAATATTTTCTTTCCCTCAAGAACACATTATGCGCCGACCTATTCAAAGGCTGCAACCGCATCAACCAACGCTGTCAACTGAGTCTATAACGTCTCTGTACTGAGCGTAAATCCTTCGATTACGGCATCTTCGTCGATCTCAATCAGGATGCATCGTTTCCCTTGATAATTCACCTGTCTCACATACTTTAAATCCTGCGGGCTGACCGAAATCGAGGCTACCTTTGTATCGATCTTAATCGATTTTGAAGTGAATTTCGGCATAACGCTGCTTGCCTTCATTTCATAGTTCCTATCGTCGACGATCGTTTGAAACGCGCGTTCCACTTTATCCGTCGTCACGTTCTCTATGCCACTTACTGTCAGCACACGTTCCACATCTTTATAATCCAACTTCGGGGGTTCTTCCTTATCTTCGTTGGTTTCGATTACCTGGTGGATCTCCTCGTACACCTGTGCGAGAGTGGCTACGTCGAGTTGTTCGCCCACCACTTCCTTCACGATGTCTTCGAAAATAGCCCTCTCTTCCATTGCCGTCATGGATCTTTCGGCATTTAAGACCTGTCCGATGAAGTGAGGATCTGGATAATTCGATTTTGCCGTACAATACAGAATGCGGTTCACATCGGAATAGTTATCCGTCACGCTAGGGTAAAAGAACCCGTGCTCCGGCGAACTTAACTTGATAATCGGATCTACAATGACATTGTACTTAAATTCCCTCTCCACATAATCGAACAAGAGAGTCTTCTTTTGCTTCTCCGTGGAATTCACGCTGCATAGAATGAACGGATGCGCGAACAGTTCGTCCTTCCCGCTCTCTTCGGCTTCTTCATTTCTGCCCTTGGTCGGCCGGAAATACTGTCCACGAACGAACGTGACTACTGTATCCTGTTCATACTTGGCATCCACCAACATTTTATCCACCAACAGCAGCATCAGGTCCTTCCATTCTTCAGGATTGCCTGTCGCCAAACCTTGGTGAAGTATCACTCGCGTCGGATCCTCTGCTTCCTCCTGAAACTTCAACTCGAACAACTTCTGATCCAATTCTCCGGTCAGCAGTTTTTTGAAATTCCCCATATACAACTCCTGCTTCTCTCTATCCACCAGAGCAAACGCCTGGCTCTCCCAATGATAGACCTCGTTGCTATCCTTCATAATATACACGTTGAGAATGTCGTTAATATTCATCATATCGTGATCCAGCTTAAATTGCTTGCGTATATGCGCGACTTCTTTCTTTATCATGATTCGCTAGACAACTCCTAAGAAGTAAATTGGTTTTATCAGTATAAACGATATAACAGCCCTTCGCTAGAAGGGCTGTTAATGTTACTTATCTTCAGTTCCGTTCCAAACCAACACAGCCACACACTCAACATGTGTGGAGTGTGTATACAGACAGAAAAAACCAAACGGCATCTCAGCCATTTGGTTTCATTTATTGATATAACATCGTGCAATCAAACCCTAACTTTATCGTTGCATACGATAAATCAGGTATTATATATGAGCTTATTTGAGTCTTACCGCTTCGCCTTATAAAACTCATGATAAAGCTTCATCAACGCCCTTTTCTCAATCCGCGAAACATAACTCCGACTAATCCCAAGCTCCTTCGCGATCTCCCGCTGCGTCCGCTCATCCCCGCCATGCTCCAGCCCGAAGCGCCCGATGACAACTTCCTTCTCACGGTCATCAAGTATATCCAAATTCTTATATATCTTCGACTTTTCAATTTTCAACTGCACCTTATCGACGATATCATCTGCTTCAGTTCCGAGGATATCGATCAGCGTAATTTCATTGCCTTCCTTATCCGTTCCAATTGGATCATGAAGTGATACGTCTTTCCTAGTCTTCTTCAAAGACCGAAGGTGCATAAGTATTTCATTCTCGATACAACGAGCAGCAAATGTAGCGAGCTTCGTCCCTTTCCCGGTTTGGAAGCTCTCGATCGCTTTAATCAGGCCGATCGTCCCGATCGAGATCAAATCCTCGAGATCCTCCCCAGTATTGTCGAATTTTTTCACTATGTGAGCGACAAGTCGAAGGTTATGTTCGATCAAAAGATTTCGTGAACGTTGATTACCTTCCGCCATCAGTTGCAGATGTTTAGTTTCCTCCTCCTCTTGAAGAGGCTGGGGAAAAGCATTATTTTTGACATAAGAGACAAGTAGCGAAAGCTGTTTAATAAATAGTGCTATTGCCGAAAACAATCCTGGCATGCTCAGTCACCCCCACGATGTATTACAGATGAACACTGAAGTCTGTTCTCCATTATATGTGGGTAGCCGCCTAGAAGTGCATGTACGGGATTTCGACAATTGAAAATAAACCCGCTTCATCTCAAGGTATATAAAATATTACGATCCCGATTATTGCAACAGGTCAATCAAGAATAATCTCTTTATTTGGATTTTCAAGAAACTCAAACAATGTTTGAATCTGTTTTTTGGTGTTTCTCTCCGCAGACAGCTCTGGCAATTGATTCATCTCAAAAAAATCAACTGCGCTTGTTTCTACTCCGACAGCGGCCTCTCCACCAACAATTTTACAAAGTATAAAAAACTTATATACATGGTAAGGCTCAGGCGGATGATCATGAAATTTTTTATCCAATACAGCGAGCAAACGAACGGGCACAACATCAAACCCTGATTCTTCTTTGACCTCTTTCACTGCAATCTCCGAAGGCGAATAACCGATATCCGCCCAGCCTCCCGGCAATGCCCATGCGCCATCCAGCTTCTCGCGAACAAGCAGTATTTTATTCTCCTTAAAAATCACACCACGAATATCGACCTTTGGCGTCGCATAACCAGAATCACTTGCGAAAGTTAGAGCAATTTTCTCCTGACTAACCAAAGTATAGTTCATCATAATTTCTATACTCATCTGCCGCAGCTGTTCATAACGTTCTATATCATAAACATCCTTCGTGTATGTAAGTCCCGTTTGAGCAATCGCCTGCATCTGTTTCGCCCACTCCAACCACTTCAATTCCATCGATTTATCCCTCTTCTTTCATGATGTCAAGAAATTCAGCTACGCTTCTGAAAATAGCATCAGGCGGTATATCAAACACGCTGCTTTGGAACGTTGACAGCCATTGCACGCCATAGGTCCGTAAGCCAGCAGATTTACCTGCCACAATATCTGCATTACTGTCGCCAATAAATACGGTTTTGGATTTATTAACGCCAAGGATTTCTAACGCTTTATATATGCCTTCGGGGTCAGGTTTGGGCTTCACGACATCATCACCAGTAATCACCACATCAAAGTAACTTATTAAATTCAGCGCTTCAGATGAAATCTGGAACGCTCGCCTGCTTTTTCCTGTGATGACTCCGATTTTGATCCCCTTTCCCTTCAAATGTTCTAGCAAATCAATAATAGCCTGATCCTTTTCGATGGTATCAAAATGCCCCTGCTTGTAAATCGCATAATAGTCCATAATCGCTTGTAAAATAAATTCTTCATTCCTGAAATGATTTGCAATGATCTCCTCTTCTGTTGGACCAAACATCGCTATGAGCTCTTCATTCGTAACCTCTCGATTGTCATATGTTTTGAACACGGTGTTAAAAGCTTTAAACGATAATGGCAAAGTATCTGCTAAAGTTCCATCAAAATCAAATAATACGGCATCAATTGGCATAACACACTTCCTTCTATTTTATCTTACTAAAATACCCATTCGAGGAGCCTACATAAAGCTGCCCATCATTAACCGATAAATAACCACTCAGCAGTTGATTTGGCGTAAAATCGTAATACCCAACTCGAACGTCTGAGAGTCTATTCACTGCTTCTCCAGTCGATTCGTCTAACACATACATATTACCGAGACCCGGAAAAACGCCAATTAGCTTGCCGCCATACTGTACAACTGAAGCGCCATCCGTTTGCTTGCCAGGAACACTGGAAGATGTCCAGCGCTGCTCTTCCTTTTTCAAATCAAAAGACATCGCTTTACCATTCAGGCGATAATATAGCAAGCTTCCTTCTACTTTCCCGAATTCAGCTCTTCCTTCTAGTGTAAATAACAGCCTGCCTGACTTAACTTCGATTAAAGAGCTTTTCACGTTTTCACTATATAAGTTGTTATCAGATGACTGTTGTAGAAACACATAATTTTCATCAATAATGTCGTAACGGCTATAACCGACAAGAGGCAGGCGAAGCCCATCCTTGCCTGTCTTAGCATCTACTAACACTAATTCATCCACCGTCCTCGTCCAAAAAGCTTTCGAACGCTCCGCATAACGAACACTATCCGTCACTTCTTGATCTGAGGCCGCTTTACGCTCCGGCTTCTTCCAGAGCACCTTTCCAGTCAACGGGTCGTATGCTTGCAGCTCATTCAATATCACAGGATTAATGTCCGGACCTGCTTGCATAAGCAATACGTCTTGATTGCCGACATCACGAACCAATTCTGATTCTTGAGCTAGCTCAATATTCCAAAGCTGCTTGCCTGTTCCCATGCTCAACCCGATGAGATCATAAGTAAACTTTTCTTCCGTTGTGCTGATTCGCTTTGATTGTACGGCTGAGATCACGTTTTTGGATACAGCAAATGAGGTTACATCCTTACCATTGTCCAGCTTCTTTTGCCACATTTTTTGTCCGGTAGCTGTCTTTAATGTCTGAAGCGTATGAACTGGACGGTCTTCTTGCATAGAGCTCTTAAGAAACGCTATTCGTTCTTTATCCTGCGATAAACCGTAATCATGTCTTCCAAAGCCAAAATCAAACTGCCATTTCTTACGACCCGTAGCAGAGTCAAGTGCATATATATTCGAATTATTGTGCATACCGCTGAAACCGCCATCCTCGCCTGCGATGAGCAGAACATTACCAACCTTCTCAAGTAGAAAATTGAATCCGAGATCGGACTTGAAGCGCCAATCCCACTGCATATGCAGCGAAGGTGCAAGAGGCCCCTGAGCACTAACACCATATTGTGGCGCAATTAGTTCGGGGGAGTCTCGGTATATCGAATACCGAAGTGTCCCCGCTTCTGACCAAGCAACGATAAGCTCATTTTGCTCACCCTCATAACGCCATAATGGAAGGGTGCGAGCTTTTGCTTCTAATGAAGCTACATTTTCGGAAGACTCTTCGAACGAAGGTTCACCAAAGATCGCCTCCACGCGAGCTTTCTCTAGACCAGGCACAAGTATACTCCGCACAGCAGCAGCTACCGCTTGTTTGCTATTTTTAATCTCAAACAAAGGCGCAGCAGCACCAGCTGACGTTACTTGATCCTTACGAATCCATAGAAGGCCATAGGATTTATCGCCTTCGGCACTATCCGGTACGGCAGCTCCATACCAATCCCCATATTGCTTGTAAGCATAAAGGGTATCTCCCTCTTTCATAGTTGTGGCATCACCTTGTGAATTCGGATACCACTTCGCTTTAGCACTTTCTTTTGCTTTTAACGATAGAGGTGCTATATCTTTCACTTGAGCGGCTTCTTTTGTTAAATACCACACGGGTACAAACCCACCGTATCCCGATTCGTCCTGAATTTCGGCAAAATCATCCGACAATGTAACGACTTTATATTTTGCCCGTGCATCTACAGAGATGAACTTAACAGCTCGTGTTCCTCCCCACCACTCATAGGCATTCGTGTTCATATATAATGTAACTGGCTTATCCAGCTCAATCGCATGCTCTCTAGCTACAAGATTATTTTCTGATGAGGATGACGACAGCCCCTTAATAGCAGGCAGGAAGCTCCTGCGTTTCCCTGAAGCATCCGTATCGTAGAACACAGCGTATAGCAGCTGCCCTTCCTTGGACCATTGAATGACGAGTTTTGATTGGCCCTCTTCATATATGTATTGATCAATGACACTCATTTTACCGTTCATCATGATGTAATTCTCTCCAGATGATGCTGGTATTCCAAAAAGCGTATGAACCTGATCTTGGGTCAAATCATCTTTTATTTCACTCTTAATCATATCGATCGTAATTGGTATAGGAGTTGCGGCTTCTTCTTTTTGGACGAGCTTCAAAGTATTCGCGGGTGTTTCCCTAGCGGATATTTGATTTGATGGCATGTCGTTAATGGCATTGCCCTCACATCCAACGAGCAAGGCGAGCAGCACAACGATTGCTGTTGTTTGATATTTTTTGATAGTCATAAATACAAGGCCTCCATTGCACACTAAAATCTAATGCGCCCGTAGTTTGGCTTTATTTGGTAAGTATGACGATTAGAGTGATGAAAAAGTTGCGTTTAGGAGGACAGTTACATGTTGTCTATAAGTTGATTCAGAGAGTTCAGACCATTTAAGAATCGGTACGACTTTTTTGAGAGTCTATTTGAAGTATCAGCTCTCTGATTCACTGAGAAACGTCGCTTAGTAACAATCTAAGAAGCCTGTTGTTGCATTACCTCCTTTTTGACTTAGCTGGATGGCGATTGAAGTACCTTATGCACGCAGTAATAAGTATAGTTTTTAGTTCTATTTATCCGATTTTGGTCAGTTTAAGCGAAATAGAGCTAATTTCTAGTTCTATTTCTGTAAGTTTCGCGCTTCAAAGGCCATTCGGCGGGAGGTACGCAGTAATAAGACTAGTTTCTAGACCTATTTGTCCAGTTTTGGTCAGTTTGTGAGAAATAGAGCTAATTTCTAGTTCTATTTCTGTAAGTTTTGCGCTTTAGAGGCATTTCGGCTGAGCATGCGCAGTAATAAGACTAGTTTCTAGACCTATTTGTCCAGTTTTGGTCAGTTTGTGAGAAATAGAGCTAATTTCTAGTTCTATTTCTTCAAAATTCGCGATTTATAGGCGATTCGGCAGGATGCACGCAGTAATAAGACTAGTTTTTAGTTCTATTTGTGCAGTATTGGTGAAATTGAGCGAAATAGCGCTAGTTTCTAGATCTATTTCGGTGTAGTTCGCGCTTTAGAGGCCATTCGGCGGGATGCACGCAGTAATAAGACTAGTTTCTAGATCTATTTGAGCGTTTTTGGTCAGTTTGAGTGAAATAGAGCTAATTTCTAGATCTATTTCTGTGTAGTTCGCGCATTTAGAGGCAATTAGGCAGGATGCACGCAGTAATAAGTCTAGTTTTTAGTTCTATTTGAGCGGTTTTGGTCAGTTTGAGCGAAATAGAGTTAATTTCTAGATCTATTTCCGTATAACTCGCGCCGCAAAGCTGCTTTGGCGGAATGACCCTCGTCAATGCTAACAAACTGTTTCCCCAAGCGAGCTTCAAATGCCGCGCACAAAAAAAGAACGATTCGTTTGATCGAATCGTCCTTTCATAAATTTACTTCTTATCCACCTGAAGCAGCTTAACCGTCTTTGTAGAAAAAGTATCCTTCAGCTTTTCCTCATTAATGACGTTCAGCTTGACCAGGCTTGCAATTTTTGAGCCATCCGGCTTCGATAACATTCGCCATAGCTCCGGATCTGGCAGCGCCTCATAAAGCTTGTTGTCGTCGTATTCCTTACGCTCCTGCACAACCACTTTTACTTTATGGCTCCCAATCTCCAGCTCGCTTGCTTCCTGCTCAGCCAAGTAGCTCATAATGGTCTGCCTGAGTTCTGTCAGCTCCTGCTCTATTTCTTTTTGCTTTTGTTTTTGCTGGTAATATCTGCGTACCGTTTTGTCCAACCTTATCACGCTCCTCTCTATTACATGCTTATGCATAGAAGAAGCATTTTAGGATGAGTTAGACAACCTGCAGCACGATCAATAAATGTCTTTTCTCATAAACACCGTAAATGAAACGAGCAGCGAACCGACCATCCAAGCGGCCAGCACGGCAAGCGAGAAGCCAAGTGTCATGCCCTCGATTGGAGGAGCAGATCCACTGACATAGTCCATCAAACCAAGATTGACCATGAACAAATATTTGGCCGAATCCCATGAGGATACCATGTTGCTAAGAATAGCGCCTGCAATCAAGCATGCGAGCATCGTTCCCATCCCGGCTGCACTGCTTCTCATTAGAATGGACAGCATGAACGATAACGTTCCCACTACAAGCGAGATAAACCATGCTAGTCCAAACTGCTGAATAATAAACTGCCATTGTGACACCAGGCGGACACCTGATATGTCGAGCTCGCCGCCTTGTGTGGAGAATCCGGTTAATACGGGAGCCGACCACCCTTGATTACCGAACATAACGGCTGAGATGAGGTAAGACAACAAACCAAATATGAAAATAACTAAGGAAACGGACAATATCAGCGCGATATATTTGCTGAGCAATATTTTAAACCTGCTCACAGGGCGGGTTAGCAGCAGCTTAATCGTTCCCATGCTACGTTCTGAGGAGACGATATCTACCGCAATAATCATGATGAGCAACGGGAGAAACAGCTCCGCCGAGTTTTGAACAAAACCTCTAATGAAGGTTGGCGCTCCCGGCTCAGAGGGATTCACATTATTGTTCAAATAATATTCGGATTGTTTGATTTGAATTTGAATTTGCTCTCGCCACTGTCCTGCGCTGCTCAACCGATTTTGCATATCCACAATTTGCTGCTGCAATTCGGTGCGCCAATCCACGTCACCCAGCCGCTCCTTTATGGATTCCGCCTGTTTCGCCTGCGCATAAGTAAACATCGAGAGAAGAACGATAATAATGATCGAAATGACGATAAAACGTCGTTTGCCAACCAGCTTCGTCATTTCATTTTGAACGAGATTAATCAATCGACTCGCCTCCTGTCAGCTCAAGAAATAGATCTTCAAGCGCGGGAAGCTTCCGATTCATCTCCAGCACACTTACCCCAGCCTCAACAAGCTTGCGATTCCACTCTCCAACTGCATGTTCAACGTAAGCTGTCATAACCGTATCCGTTGTCTCACCAAGGACAGCCGTAACATCGCCAAGTATCGATCGTCCCAGTTCTTGCGGCTGCAGCCGCCATACTAGACGTTCTTCGCTGGACAGCAGCTGCTTAACCGAATCTACTCGAATGATCTCGCCTTTGGAAATAATCGCAACCCGGTCACACATCAATTGAATTTCATGCAGCAAATGGCTCGATACGAGCACGGTCAATCCTTCTTCCTCGGCTAGAAACCTTATAAAAGCACGCATTTCTCTAATGCCCGATGGATCAAGCCCATTCGTTGGCTCGTCCAATATGAGGACATCAGGCTTGCCAAGCAGTGCTTGAGCGATCCCAAGCCGCTGCCTCATCCCAAGTGAATAGGTGCTTACCTTATCATTCACTCGATCCTGCATGCCAACAAGCGCAACAACCTCATTGATCCGCTCCTGCGTAATTCCATTAATCATAACGGCAAAGTGGCGAAGATTGTCCATTCCGCTGAGAAACGGATACAGCTCTGGGTTTTCTACGATACATCCTAAATGCCGCATCGCTTTTGTAAAATGTTTCGCAATATCCAAGCCGCATATATGGATGGTGCCGGAGGTTGGCTTAATTAAACCGACCAGCATCCGAATCGTCGTCGTTTTCCCTGCTCCGTTAGGGCCTAGAAAACCAAATACTTCGCCGCGCTTCAGCTCAAAGCTTAAGTCCTTGATGATCGTCCGCTTGCCTATCACCTTCCGTAAACCCTGAACCGCTAATGTAATGTCGCTCATGATTGTCCTCCTGCATCAGCAATTAACACGGCTACCCGCTCAGCCATTAAGCGATACCCTATCTCATTCGGGTGGAAATGATCCGTAAATAACAGTTTCTCTGCATTCAACTGAAACAAATCATAGGTCGGAACCAGAACGGCTTTCGAATGCTGCGCCAGTGTCTCTGCAGTTTTACTATTCCAATTCCTAACCACGGTCGACATTAACTCACCATTTTGGAACTCGCTGAACGGATTATACAGTCCAAGCAAATAAACGGTCGCTTCTGTATTAACGGCACGAATGCTCGTCAAAATCGTTTTTAGATGATTCAAGTACGCTTCCTCTAATCCCGAAATGCTTGCCTCAGACAGATCCGTAAGCGATTGACCACCGAGAAATAAGTCGTTGCCGCCAATGGTCATCAGAATAATGTCTGCTTGTCCAATTTGCCGCTCGATTTCCTTTTGTTTCATCTGCTCCACTAGCTCTGAAGAGGTAAGTCCCTTTATGCCTAAGTTAATTAAGGAAACATCTGTACCGGACTGCTTCAGTTGATCGCTGACATAACCCACATACCCTTTTCCTTCGATATCGCCTGTTCCTCTCGTTAACGAATCCCCTAATGCAATAATCTTTAATCCGCTTGATGATTCTGCTGGTTGTTCCGTATCTTGCGATACAGCTGATTGGCTCGCTGTTCCGAATAAATAATCCTTTATCGACCAGCCTAAAGCAAATATCCATAAGAGACTGGCTAGAAACGCAAAAGAGGTAATCATACGAACTTTTTTACTATGCATCCCCGTCACGCCTTTCTATTTCTGTAGCTGTTATATGATTAGCTGAACCATGTAATCACTTGCTGCTGCATCTGTGCTTTGTTCTGCTCAAACTGGCTTTTTCTGTGACCATTTGCTCCTGAGGGATGCGGCATTTCGAACAAGCATCTTTCTTTATCTATCCATCCCTTGTCAGCAAAATGCTTGACTACATCGGATACCGACTTGCCAAGCGGGATGACAAGCGCATCATTTACCGCCAGCAATTCTGGAAGAAAGATACTCTCAGCATAGTGATATAGCGTCTTTGATTTCAAAATAACAGGGCTGTGCCCGGTGTAATTTTTACCCTTTATGAACACGGGATACCTTATTGCTGAAGTTGTATGCAGTAAATCTCTAAGCTCATAAAATAATAGCTCGCTGCTCTTTATGCCAAGCGCTGCAGGCAATCCAATTTGATCGAGCATGTCGATCAAATTTTTTCTCATAGAGCCTGCAAAGCTGGCAAGCTTCTTCGCGCGTTGATCAATGAGGTCATAAGACACCCCATTTACAAGATCCTCCCGCGCGCTGCGTATGGCTACCTCCATTTGGGTAAAGCCTGGCGTAATGCCGATAATCATCACTTTAGCAGAGGTATTCACATATTCGTAAGGCACGTAATAAATCGACATGTCCTGCTCTTCGTGAAGAAGCAATTGTTTCACGAACAGCTGCTCCTTGGACAAGCTGCCGGGCGGGAGCGACTCAATAAAAGGTTTATATTTTTCAATTTGTTTCACCGTTAACCGCCCCTCCGCTCAATTTGTTTGTTCTTACTTCAGCTCAACCATATTATGCGCGCGTGCAGGATAGTCGGTAATAATGCCGTCGATTTCGAATTTAAGCACCTCTTTTAAATTTCGCTCGCTGTTAACTGTCCACACCCATACTTCACGGCCTTTTTTATGCGCACGCTCCACGAGCTGCTCAGTCAGCATAATCTGTTCAATGGTATAGAAATCAACATCAAGGAGCGAAAGATCACCGAGTGCAAAATATAAAATTTGGCCAATATTAATTTCAGGGTTCAGTGACCGAATATGCTGAAGCGTAGACCGATCGAATGATTGAATATAACAGTCCTGCACCATATCGAATTGTTCAATTAATGCGACAACATGCTCAGCCAATTGTTCGCCTGAACCGTATGGCTTAAGATCAATGATTAGCTTCGACTTCCCCAGCACTTCTCCAAGCACCTCGGATAACATAGGAATTCGCACAATCTCATCGGGTTCACCGCCAGCTTTGGCAATGTTCAGCCTCGCAATTTCCTCATAATCCAGCTCGCTCACCCGCTTCGGCACACCCGCCATACGCTGTAGATTATAGTCATGGTTCAGGACAACTACGCCATCCTTTGTCATCTGTACATCAATTTCAACGGCATCAATGCTTTGCGCCACTGAGCTGCGAATCGCTTCCAGCGAGTTTTCCGGCGCAACGAGCGTATCGCCGCGATGAGCAGACAAGAGCACGCTCCATTTTACATAAACCAATTGATCATTAGCAGCATAGCTGACAAACAGCGCAAGCGCTAAATAAGCAGCCAATATAGAGCTGTAGAGCACTCGTTTCCTCGTTCTGCCTTTTAGAAAAGTCATAAGACGCTGCTCAAGCGGGCCAACCCAGCTATTTCTGAATAAACGGAGCTGATCTCGCGGCATCACGCCCCGTGTACGTTTAAAGTGATAGAAGAGCCTTGTCAAAAAGATGATATTAATCGGCACGAGCAGCAAAGTGAACATATAGGTTAGTACCGTTGTTAGCGTTAATGAATAATGATTGGACACCACTTTAAGCACATTGATATCCAGCCACGCTGGCAAATAAGCAACAGACGAGATGACGACAAAACCAAGCGCGAAAACGAACACATTTAGCAAAAACAGATTAACAAAGATCGTTAACCGCTTTCCCTTCGTCAATAAGAGACTGCTTCTGATTGCTACTCGAATGGATTTGTCTTCGATCATTATGAAATGCAAAACAAAAATCCATCTCAAGATGGTGTACACGCCCGCCAAAAGCAACAAGCCGTATAAAGAAAGCATCATCATAGACGAGCTCAAGACGCGGCTGTTAAAAAATATCGGGACGTTAAATTGTGCAAAAAGGGAAGTTGACAGCGGCGATTCAATAAATGGCACGAGAAACAATAAGAAAAACAACAGCTGAATCAAGCCAAATCCAAATAGTTTAGGCGTCTGTCTCAGC
Source organism: Paenibacillus sp. FSL K6-3182 (assembly GCF_037976325.1). NCBI lineage: Bacteria > Bacillati > Bacillota > Bacilli > Caryophanales > Paenibacillaceae > Paenibacillus > Paenibacillus sp. FSL K6-3182. The sequence continues at coordinate 2,394,984 of NZ_CP150265.1, read as the reverse complement.
GTCGTTAGCACGGCATCAGAGATCAATACCTGTTTGCCAAAATAATGCTGCTGAGAAATCGTAATGACTACGCCAAACTCGATAAAAAGCACAAGTACGGCTACTAAACAGATCGCGATTAATCCAGCAACGCCCGTGTAGCTCAGACCAATTTTGTAAACATCGCCATTCAATACAGAGCCCGATCCAAGTACACGAAGCATACGGTTAAAAATAAAGGAAATAATCGGAATAATGACAAAGCTCGTTAGGAGCATAAATAAATATTCAAACAACAAATGTTGCTTGTACGTTTCACGAAAGTCACGGATACTTCTACCAAGCCGCTTGAGCATGAACATTCATCCTATTCATTGTATGGTAATCAATAAAGCAAGAAATGGAATTGCTAAGCAACTTCATTTCCTTATTATAGCTATTTACCTACCCCCGCGTCGAATCGGAAAAATACAATAAAAAATCCGTTCTCTTCAATTGAAGAAAACGGATGCTCATTTTTATAAAAGCTAACGTCTGCCAGCCTATTGTTTCTTAATCGAATTATTTTTCAAAATATCGTTTTTCTTTTGAACCAGCTTAGCTGTGTATAAGGTGTTGTTTTCAATGAGATAGGCTGGTGCTCCTGTTCCCGCGTACAAAGTAGTGATGCCGATTGCCGCCAAATTGGTTTTAATCGTATTTCCTCTAATCACTGCTTTAAGAACATCATGCGGATCATTTCGTTTCCAATAATCGTTAATACGCACAATCTCCGTCTTATCGGAGGTCAGCTTTTCCGCTGTAATCGTATTATTCTCCAGCAGCAGGTTTTTCGCCGATTGTACACTAATGGCTTGGGAGTTGCCTAATAGCTCAAATGTCGAATTTTTGATTGTCAAATCAAGCTTCGGATGTTCAGCGATCACTAATGTGCTAAGCGCTGGCGGTGATTGAAAGGTACAGCCATCGAACACATATTTGCCGGCTTGTGCAACCGCAATCGATCCAAATTTACCCGTTCCCGTGGCTCCGATAAATTCGCAGTTGTTGTATGTGGCAGGAGGCAGCGTTAACCCGGAATCGGTATTAAAGCCGGTTACCTTTAAGTTATCGATGATCGAGCCCTCGGTTATACCGCCCGTTACGACCCTAAGCTTACCCTCGCCGTTAATCGTTATGTTTTTCAATCGAATCGGTTTTCCCCAAAGCGATAGACCAGAATCACTCTTTTTGTTGTTATTCATAACGATGTTCGATGCACTCACTCCAAAAGCATCCTTCGCACTAATTAAAAACATAGAGTCCGTAAAGGTCATTCCATCTATTTTGATATTAGGACCCGTAAACGAAGTATAGGAATCATTCATCTTGTTATCGATAAATGTAGCATCGTGAGCCGCTGCAATGCGCGAGCCGTCAAAGTGATTGCCTTTGATCATGGCCCCTTTAAATGGATCGGAGATGGCTAGCCCAATCGCACCTTTTGATGCCAAATGATTATCTTCTACGATTGCGTCTTTTCCATCATAAAGAATGACATCGTACGAAGCATTATCGTGAAATTTATTGCTTTTGATCGTAATATTGCTGTTGCGGTGTCCGTTCTCGCCAAAACCGCCCTCCACATCTATTCCCGACTGCGGCATCGTCCCTTTGATATGATGAAGAACGTTGTTCTGAATAAGTACTTGGTCAGCACCGCCGACCGTAATCCCTTGCCTACGGTTATAAGCAAATTCAGAATTTTTCACAACCACGTTTTTCGTTACACTTTTGTTCCAAAATTCCACATAGGCGCCTTTTTTGGTCGCTTGCTCGAATACAAGATGGAACTGCGTCGCTCCTTCCGGTATGTCGATGAGCTCGCGCACCTTCACATTTGCCAGCTTCTTAATAAAAGCTCCGTTCGCTTTATAGAAGAAGATATCAAATTTATATGGCAGCTTAATCGCATTCGACAGTTCAAATTGTTTTTCCGTTTTAAAAATCGTGTTCGTAAAATTAAGCGGCTGCTTCGTTCGAAGCTTTTTGGCATTCGCGACATTTTTTCCTTTATCATCGAATGCGCCTAATACAAAATGATCTTCATACAAATCCTTTGCCATCGTGCCGTAACCGCCCAGTATGAGACCATCGCCTGTAAAATTAATCGATTTCACACCGTCAATGGTAATATCATAAGCTCCTTGTGTAAAAATGCCATAACCAGCTTCATGTGTGCCTGAGCTGTGCTTATTGTCTTTTTTAGAATAGTTATGTGTTTCCCGGTCACCTGCATAGGTCCCGCCTCTCAGCGTGACGTTATGAACGCCATAACCCAAATACATGAGTTGATACGACTCTTTATCATTTGTTTCCTTCTGGAGCACCGCATCCATCGGGAGATCAAACACCATATTGCTGACCATATTAATCCGGTTAGCTTTATCGATTAAATAGGTACCCGGCGGCAGTGACGTCGTCGTTTTCCCATTTTTAACCGCCCATTGCAGTGCATTGTTTATGCCCTTTGTTGTCTCAATAGGATGTGTACCATCGTTATAAATGCCAAACTTAGAAAGTTCAATTAGATAATAGTCTTTGGAATCCGGCGCCTCTGCCGAAGCCTGATTAGGTATTATCAATAGCTGTAATCCGAGCATTAGTGACATGACTAGCTTTAATATATTCACTTTAAGCCTCCTATTTGCGGTTCAAATCATCTGATTGCAAGAAATAAGTGCTCCTCCTTTCAACCTCTTAAATATACCACTACCAACATTCTTTATAAAGAACAAAATCCTGAATTTGGTTCGTTTAGTGAAAAAAGGGGCTTCCTTCCTATGTATTAAGATGCAAAAAAAGAAGCGAAATGAAAGAGCAGCTTGCTCTTTCATTTCGCTTCTTCTGATTTTAGGCTGCCGGCAATTCCAGCAGTTTATGGGCTACCAGGGCTGCCATTTCTCTCGTAACGACCGCTTTCGGATTAAAGCTTCCGTTCGAGCCCTGCATCAAGTCGTTTACATATACGGCATTGACGTATGTTTTTGCACTTTCATGAATGCTGCTCTCGTCTTTAAAAGGAAGTGTATCTGTGCTGCCCTTAAGCTTGAAAGCCTTGGCAATCATGATCGCCATTTCTTGTCTTGTTACCGCTTGGTTCGGTTTGAACGAATCTATTGTAATCCCTTGAATGATGCCAAGTTCCTTGGCACGCATAATGGCTCCGTAATACCATGCGCCAGGCTGAACATCCTTGAACACTTTTGCTGCTTCATTAGCAGGGGCTTCCTCCAATAGATTGATGAGCAAGGTTGCAAATTCAGCTCTTGTCATCTGCTTCTTCGGATCAAAGCGAAGCTCCGAACCGCTTACTCCTACCATAACTTTAGCTTCGAACACGCTATAAACAGCATCATAGGCCCATACGGAAATGAGGTTATTGTCTACAAATTGCGGCTTGCTGCCCGTCAACTCTGTATCCGCCGAAATGTTGAACAACGCCGGCTTTTGCTTGCTATAGCGGTCGTACGCGGCTAACGCCATCAACGCTTGCTCCGTTGCCATCTCATTTGATGGCTGACCAAGTGCATGTGCAAAACTACCATCCGCAAGCTGGAATCTCAATAAGCTCGTTAGGAGATTCCCGTTCTTTTTCATAAAGCTGGATTCCATCGGACTAACTCCCACAGCTGACAGAGCAATAATAGCTTGAGCCACGCTCTCACTGTTGTCGTCTCCAAACGCGTTAAAACCGCCATTTACTTGCTGCTCAGAAGACAGCCATTTTACAGCTTTATCGATTGCACTTTTCACTTTTACTTGTTCTTGGTAAGGAGCGAGTGCGCTAATCGCCATGGCGGTTATATCTAAATTATCCTCGGATTTCTCCGATAGCGGGAATGCTCCACTCGTATTTTGCTGGCTGAGCAGCCAATCTATTAACTTCGTACGTGTCCATAAGGCACTTGCTGGCACCTCATAATTACCGCTATCCAAAGCAATCAATGCAAAAATCACGCCATTTGTGCCTTGATTCGTCATTCTCGAATGATTGTAGATGCTTTGAATGAGATTGTAGCCAGCGAAGGAGGCTGCATCTTCACCTGCCGCTCTAATCGCAATAGCCATTCTTTCAAGGTCGGTTACTTTGCGGAATTCACCTTTGTTCTCTTTTAAATAAGAAGCCAGCCCGTTCAAATAACTTGCTGGCACCACATGGCCAGACCGATATAAGGCAATCGCTTCCCAATCGCTAATGGTGCCGCTGCTTAAGATTTGTTTCGCGGCTGATGTCATTTCATTCTCTACCGCCATCGTTTCTGCTGCTGCCGCGCGCTGCATAGGCAACAGAGCCGTACTGACGCAAGAAAGCATTAATGCGTATATAACCAACAATAATAATGGTTTATGCAATACGGATTTTTTGTTCATCCTGAATCCACACTCTCCTTTCAAGAAAATAGCTGTCCCGCAGCTATTGCAATAGCCTACGAGACAGCTGAGTAAATTATGATTTCAATTCATGAAGTCGGATGATCGTAACAGCTGCCATCTCACGTGTAACAAGAGCTTGTGGATTAAACTTGCCGTTATCTCCTGTCATAAGACCTTTTTGGTAAGCTACATTTACATAAGGAACAGCCCACGCTGCAACAGCGTCACGATCCTTAATTGCTGCTTGTGGTGCATTCTCATCAGCTAGACCTTTAAGTCTAACTAAAACGGCAGCCATTTCTTGTCTTGTAATCGGTTGGTTCGGTGCAAAAGAAGTTTCAGTTACACCTGACATCAATCCTTTTTCTTTAGCTGCTTTAACATAACCATAATACCATGCCCCACTGTTAACATCCTTAAAGCCGGAATCCTCCATAATAGGGTCTGCTCCGGAATACTTTACCATTAGCGCTGCAAATTCAGCACGCGTCAAATTACGTTTAGGCTCGAATGTTGCATTGCTCGTGCTTGTGCCTTGCATGAAGCCTAGTGCCGTTGCTTTGTTTACTGCTTCCAAAGCCCAGCTTGCAATTTTTGATTCATCTGAGTATTTTGTTGCATTAGGCTGCTCTGGCTTATCGCCACCGCCTACTCCGCCTATTCCACCTGATTCACCTGGCTCTGTTGGAGCGCCAAGATCTTTACCTAGATCCTTCGTATACTGCCAGCGCAGCACGTCTCCATTTTTCAAAGTATAGGAACCCGCACTTATTTTAGGGAAAACGCCGTTAACGGAGTACATCCAGCCGCTTTCCTTGCCTTTATCGAATTCAGCAAGACCGCCAATCGATTTCACATAAGTGCTTGAGCCTGATCCGGAGTAATCAATAGCTATACTTTTATCTTCAAGTGCACGTTTCAGTGCTGTAAAAGCAGTATCGCCATCTTGTATAGTTACAGTAATTGGTGCAACGAAATCGCCTTCGTTTATCGAACGTTTCTCAACGGACAGTGTAACCTTCTGAACAATTGGAGCAGTACCACCATCGCCACCGCCAGGATTGGTTACAGCAGCAGTTTTGTAAGCAAGAAATTGTGTAAAATGTTTCGTTTGAATAACTAAGTCATTATTTTTTTTGTAAGCATAAACCTCATCCGTACGAACGGATGAATCTGCATATTTCTTAATTGGCGTGAATACACCTGCTTGATCAATGAAACCAGCTTCCTTGTCGCCTTGACCCTTCAGCGTGATGGATACATGCTGATTAAATTGAATTTTTGCAGAACCGCCAACTTGAATGCGAACGGCTATGGATTCCACTTTCTTGCTGTCAGCTGATAAAACGGCATCCAGCTTGGAAGCCAAACCACTTTCATCGATGCTTAGATTTTTTGGGAGTGCTAGTGCTTTATCCCATGTCGTTGTTGTCACCACTGTAGCAGCTGGAATTTCAAGTACTGTAGTACCGCGTGTCGCTGTTACTTTTGGCAATGCTGTTGTTTCAAATGTAAGGGTTACATTGTTTGTTACTTGACCACCGCTTGCTGCGCCAACAACAACCTCTTTCTCGTTCTTGTTGATGGCAAAGCTTTGATCCGTTGTATCCCCAACAACACGTGGTACGGCAATTGAGATTAGATCTTCACTATCTTGTCCGCCAACAAAAGCAGCCCCAAGCGCTTTAATCGTAATCGCGCCGCCAGTTGCAGTTCCAGTTAACGAAATCGTTATTTTATTTCCATCTCGCGTAAAGGTATTAACTTGAAGGCCTGTATTTCCTGGATCAATTGACCAGTTTTTAATGTCCGTTGCTTGATTAGTGAACTCATCGCCGACAAGTTTTACTTCAATCGATGGATCTACAGCACCATTTGCAATTTTCGAGCCCGAAGAAATCGCCGGCCATCTGCTGTAATAGAAACGAACCTCATCGTTTTCTTTAAGCTCGTATTCACCTGCTCCAACCATTGGAGCAATGCCATTCACTTCATACATCCAGCCATCATAACCGCCAAATGTACCCGCTGCTTCTCCGTTTATGGCAGAAACATACTGTCCGTAGCTGCTATCTTCAATTTTATAGCTAATTTTAGGATCTGCTTGATTGAGTGCTTGTTTTAGCACATCCAATGCAGTTACTGGCTTAACCGTGTTTTTCACCGTTACCGCTTGTTTGCTATAAATCGAACTGGAACGGCCATCTACCTGCAGCTTAGCGGTTACAGGAACCCGCAGCGTAATTGTAGTGCTGTCTTTTTTACCAACTAAAGCTGCTCCCAATGCTTGGATGGTCACTGCTTTTTCTGTAGCTTTGCCTGACAAATTAAGTTTGATCTTTTGATCGCTTTCTTTCACGATCGACTCAATCGTCAGTCCCGATACGTCAGAGTTAATTTTCCAATTATTCTTCACTAGCGCGTTGCTGTTGAACTCATCTCCAACAAGCTTTACATCAACTGATGGATTAGTTGCACCATTTACAAGCGTTGTTCCAGTTGTAATATCTGCATAACGGCTATAGAAGAAACGAACCTCGTCGTTAGCTTTAAGCTTGTAAGAGCCTGCACCTACGTTCGGAGCTATGCCGTTGACTGTATACACCCAGCCATCCCAGCCGCCAAAGGTGCCCGCATTTTGTCCTGCAACCCCTTTAATATAAGGGCCATAACTGCTGTTTACAATATTGTAGGAAATTGCTGGTGAGGCATTATCCAAAGCAGTCTTAAACGCATCCAACACTGTTGGCCTTTTAATTTGAGTGAAATTTACCGGTTGCTTGCCATAAACAGAACCCGTAACGCCATCAACACTCATATTAACAGAAATAGGTTGTTTAATTTCCTCTAAACGATGCCATACCGTTTTCTGATATTTAATATCAAGCAGGGCAATTAGCGCCTGCTCAGTCGCCATTCCATTAGATCCGCCGCTAAGAAGGTATTTAAATGATCCATCCTGAAGCTGGAATAAAGAGAAAGAATCAAGTACCGTTTTACCGTTCGCTGTCCAGACATCAGATAAAATATCCTCGCCAATAGCCGTTATTCCGGTCACTACAGTGGATAGACTATTCGAGTTATTGTCGCTAAACATAATATGTTCTTGGTTTAGCTTTATCGTTTGTAAATAACTTTTCACTCTTTCAATTGCCGCTTGAACAGCGCTGTCATCCTGATAATTTCCAAGTGCTAACAGGCCCATCCCTGACATATCTGGATCAGACTTCGTTCCGAAGTAAGCAAAGCCGCCATCAGCCAGTTGCTTGCTTAGTAAAAAATCTACTGCTTTTTTCTTAGCAGCTGCATCCCATTTTCCAACGTTGCTTCCTAGCTTTTCGCCAGTATCAAGGGCAAGCATTGCCCACATATGTTTGTTTGTTGAACCAATTGCTCCCGTGGCTGCATCTTGCTGCGATGCCAGCTCGGCATACAGATTACGATCTGTTTCCCACGCATGAGCAGGATCTTCACCCATAGCAAGCAGTCCGAATATGTAACGGATATGCTCAGTTCCTCCATTATCCGGTTTTAGTACCGGATTTGTAGGCTCCTGTGTCTCCCAGCTTGGCAGCTGCCAGTCGCCGTCGTTCAAATTTACGCCAGCGCCCCAAAGCGCTACAATTTCCACCCACGATGTCAAAGGCTTTTTCTTGTTTTTATAATACTCAACCGTCTTATCAATCATCTCATTCAATGAAGCATTCGCAGAATGATCTGCCGCTTTACCTACTTGTGGTGCAAATAAAGTAAACACCAATACAAAACTTAAAATAGCAGGCAAACTCTTTTTCATAAATCTTTTTAAATTAAGCAATGTTTTCTCTCCCTTTAATCATTTTTGGCAACAAAAAAACATCTTTCCGTTTGTGGAAAGATGTTTGGATAAACACGTGCGCATGGAAGCATAGGAATCCACCTATTGCAAAAGCACGAATAAACATCTCCCTCCCATCCTCGTGAGAAATATAGAGCGCTCCTATGGCAGGTCTCCTGGCTTCGCTTCATTGCATAGACGATCTCCTTCCCGTCATGATATGACAGTGGACAACATGATCATCTGCTCCGCGATACAGTGGCGGGACCGCGTCGGATTTTGACCGAACTTCCCTATTAAGCTGCTTGTGAATGATAGATTCACGGCAGCACCATATTAGCTATTCTATGAAATTGTAAGTGCTTGTTTTGTGAATTGTATCAAATTTGAAAGGATTAGACAAAGGTTCTGACCGTTTTTTTTCAACTTGTACAATTCTCTATTCGATTTCATGCGCATATGACTAGTATTTCATCATAAATCTACTTCAGCTACAAATTACTCAATTTTGAATCTCTTAATCGAGCGCTGAAGCTCCTCCGAAAGCTCATTTACAGATGAAGCAAGCTGCTGCGTTTCAGCTGCGAGCTGATTTTGCCGCTCAGTGTCCGCTGCCGATTGCGCAGCATGAGTGGAAGTATCCTTGGCTACCTGCGCCATCGATTCAACGGAAGCGCTCACTTCCTCACTGCCTGCTGCCATCTCCTCCGTTGAAGCAGATACATCTTCAATTTGTGAGGCAACAAGGCGGGATTCCTTCCATATCGTGTCAAAAGATACCTTCAGCTCCTGAACGATGAGTAATCCTTGTTCCATTTCTTGCTCTCCTGCAGTGACAGCGTCAACAGCATCGGCAGTCAAGGCTAGCACCTCATTAATCGTTTCTTCGATATGGCCCGCATGAGCCGAAGCCTGTTCAGCCAGTTTTCTTACTTCACTTGATACTACTGCAAATCCACGGCCATACTCCCCTGCATGTGCCGCTTCTATAGCAGCGTTTAGAGCGAGCAAATTCGTCTGATTTGCAATAGCAGCAATCGTGCCTGCCATCTCTTGGATTTCGGATGAGCGCTCATTAAGATGTCCGATCACTCTTGATATCGAAGCCGTTGCCGCGCCAAGCCGTTCCATTTGACCAACCGCATGATCCGATTTTTCATGACCCAGCTCCGCTGCTTGCAGCATGTCGTTCGACGCTTCCGACATTTGGCTCGAGGAGTGAGCAATCCTTCCTACGCTCGTCGCCATTTCCTCCATAGACCTTGCTGCCTCAACTGCTCCGTCCGCTTGATTTTCCGCGCCAATTGCCATCTCATTCACAGAGGAAGCAAGCTGCGAGGAGAGCTCTCGGCTTTGCTGCGAGCCTACACCTAATCGGCCTGCAAAATCCGATACGGATGCGGCATTGTTCCGAATCGTCCGCATTAAGCCTTGCATATGGGCAATGAAATGATTGATTTCTTCGCCTAGGCGAGCAATTTCATCATTTCCTTTATTTTCTATACGATAGGTAAGATCCGCTTCGCTAGAATTAAGATTAATTGCTGCATGAACAATATTACGAAGCTTACGTCCTACCATAAATTGTGATAGCAGAAACAAAACGACCAATACAACAACCATCAGGCCGCCAAATTGCATGACAACCATCGTTCTTTCTGAAGCGATGAGCGCATCGGCCTTTTCTTTTGACAATGCAACACGTACCCCGCCCCAATGTTTGCCATCGATAATTAAAGGATAGGAAATATCCCACGTTTCTACCGTTTTCCCGTCTATGAGTCTATTATATTTTTGCAGAAGGACATCATCCGTCTTCGTATTCGTAGCGGCATTGTAGCCTGTTTTATCGTTAAAAATCCGATTAGCCCGGTAGTTTTGACTAAGAAGTCCCTCGTCGCCCCAAGCATCTTTTGATTCTTCTCCCATGGGGCTGTAAATGCTATTATGTGTTGGGATATAGCCCGCAAAATTCGGATTTTCTGAATAAGCGCCTGCAATAGCAAAAATAACATTTTCCTCCGTCAGAAAACTATCCATAATGCCTTGCCAGCGGTAATCCGTATAACGGTCATAGGCACTATCATATTTCAGTTCATATTGAGATAGCGGAATGGACTCTCCATTGTACAAAATCGATTCTTTCCCCGCATAGGATGAGTCCTTTAGTCTTTTTTCTGCCACTTTCTCACTTTCAGGATTTACAGTCAATGTATCGTTGAAAAAATCCTCTTTAAGCTTGTTTCCATCCCATTTCGTTCCATCCTCCAGCACAACACCTGTTTTAAAATCCTGCTCCGTAACATTCTCAAGTGTGCGAGCTAGCGATAAAACCATCGTGCGACCCTTGTCCAGAAGCTGCTGCTCAACAGCTATACGAGTAGATTTCCATTCATAAATGAGAATCACACTTACGATTATGACTAATGCGACGGCCATGACTAGCATAAATTTATTCGTCAACGAGCGTAATCCCATCTTCATTTTTGATAACCCCCACTGTTAATTTATCTATATTAAACCAGTTTAACTAAAATGTTATGTAAATTAAACCAATTAGATTGAAACTTCTTAAATAATACATATTTATATTGAAATTATTAATTATTTTATATGACTAAGTATATGAATTACTAAGCTTAGGCTATCTACATACCTTATTAATACAAAAAAATCACCCTATTGCCGCAAACCATGCGACATAGGGTGATTTCGAGATTAGCCTACTAAAGGTAGACTCCGATTATTTCAACGATTCACGAACCTCTAGTGTCCGTTTATTCCATTTTTCCGTTTCTGGAATCAGTTTATTAATATCTGCTCCATCAAAAATAATTTCATTCAAAATATTGTTCCAGTTGTATTCAGACCAAGCAGGAACGGTTACACCTGGCTGAATTTTTGCATTTTCTTTTGCAATTTTTACAGCTTCCTTGTTTTTGCCTTCCCACATTGGCGTTTCATCATAATAAGCGGTCAATTCAGGATCGATAACCGAAGCATTTGCACCTTGGTCAATCTTCCATTTTTGCGCTACTTTGGAGAATTGGAAGCTAATCCATAGGAAAGCTTCTTCTTTATGCTTGGAACCGCTGAGCAGTGAAAGCGGACCATAAATACTATAACCTGGTTGGCTTACTTTTCCTCTTGGGAAAGGCAAAACATCCCATTCAAATTTTGCATCTTTTTTGAGGCCTGGAAGTACCCAGTCTCCGCCGATCGCAAAGCCCGTTTTACCGTTAATAAATTCTCTCGATACATCGCCTTGTTCCTTTGCCTTTGCATTGCTCTGCATGGAGCCGTCTTTCCACACAAAATCTGAAAGCCATCTAACATCGTTCATTACATCTGGCGTATTGAGCAAGCTTTGTGTCAAATCTTCATTTAAGTAATGAATGTTTGCAGCATGTCCGTCAGCAATTGCTTTTGTGCTAAGAACACGCATTTGAAATTCTGGCTGTGTCGTTAAGCCATATTCCCCTGCTTCTGGATCGGTAATTTTTTTGGCTACATCGCGGAAATCATCGTAAGTCCAATCATTTGCTGGCATTTCAACACCATGCTTAGCAAGCAAATCTTTATTGACGAGTATCCACATCGGTACGTCAACGAATGGCACAGCCAATTTTTTGTCTTTATACGTCATCGTATCAAAAAATCCTTGAGGCAGCTGAACATCTTGGAATGTCATATCCTTCTCGATATAAGGAGTCAAATCCTCAACCAAGCCAGCTTGGTCAAACGAGATCAAATCACTGTCGATCCAAGTTAAATCGGCTGGTGTTCCTGCCGCTTCCAAAGTAGCGATGATCTCCATAATTGGTTTGCCGTTTACAGGAACCTGTTCAATTGTAATCCATGGATATTTTTCGTTAAACATTTTGTATAATTCCGTGTAAGAATCGGACCATGAAATGAGTTTAATCGTAACAGGTTCATGCTTCTCTTCTGTAGCCGGTTTGGCTGCATCATCGGTAGGTGCATCTGTCGCTGTATTATTAGAAGGAGTGTTAGTCGTTTTATTCTTTTCACCATTGCCGGAGCAAGCCGAGAGAACGACTGAAAATAACAAGACCATACACAACATCCATGTCAAAGCGCTTTTGTTTTTCATTTTTTGACCTCCTAAAGTTTTGTGAAGCAAAACTAGCTTCGTAAGCATAAGCTTAGTTTTGTGAAGCAAAACTAGCTTCGTAAGCATAAGCTTTAAGTTTTGTGAAGCAAAACTAGCTTCGTAAGCATAAGCTTTAAGTTTTGTGAAGCAAAACTAGCTTCGTAAGCATAAGCTTTAAGTTTTGTGAAGCAAAACTGGCTTCGTAAGCATAAGCTTTAAGTTTTGTGAAGCAAAACTGGCTTCGTAAGCATAAGCTTTAAGTTTTGTAGAGCAAAACTGGCTTCGTAAGCATAAGCTTTAAGTTTTGTGAAGCAAAACTAGCTTCGTAAGCATAAGCTTTAAGTTTTGTGAAGCAAAACTGGCTTCGTAAGCATAAGCTTAGTTTCGTAAGCCTTCCCCTCGTTTTTTGCGGTTTAGCATTCTTTATAACGTTGAAACCGTTCCAGCAGCTGTTTGCCGAAACATCACCCCCCTAAAGAGCTGCTGCACCTTAGCGTAGACAGCGGACTATTCAACAATTCCCGTTCTTTCAATACCGCTAACGAACCAGCGCTGAAGGAACATAAACACGATGATCGGCGGTAAAATAATAAGGAAGGCTGCGGCCATTTTGGTGCTCTCCGTAATCGGATTAACGATGGTTCGCGTATTACCGAGTAAGGACGGATTCAGCACATCCTCCAGCATATCTAGGCGAATCGACAGCGGCGTGAAACCTTTGGTAAGAAACATCGATGGCTCATAATACATGTTCCAGTACCAAATAAATGAGAAGAGAAACACGACTAAGCACGCTGACCTTGCAAGAGGCAGCATAATTCCGAAAAACAGCCTCGCTGTAGAAGCTCCGTCCAGCTTCGCTGCCTCCTCCAAGCTTGGCGGCTGCGCTTTGAAAAACTGCCGGAAAATGAGAATAAATAATGCTCCCTTAAGGCCTTGCCCGAATATAGCCGGTATGAGAAACACAAAAATCGAATTCAACAAGCCGAGCTTGCTGAATATAACGTAAAGCGGAATGATGATAACCTGCGGCGGAATCAAGAAGGTCAATATGATTAGCGCCGTAAAAAGTCCCTTGAATGGCAGCTCTAGCCTAGCAAGCGCGTAGCCGGTCATCGCACAAATAATGACCTGTACGAGCGAGCATGTCACCGATATAAGGGCAGTGTTTCTGAGCGCTTCTGGGTATTGCAGACCTTTCAGCGCTTTCGTCACATTTTCCCAGGTAATCTCACGCGGAATCCACTTTACCGTCGGATCAAGGAGATCACTCATGTTCTTAAACATCGTGCTGACCATATAAAGAATCGGCTGTAAATAAAGATAAGCGACAATCGAGAGCAGCAAATAAATGATGAGCTTCGCCAGCAATCCGTCAGACAAGCTTCGTCCGAGCACCAGCATTTTCGTTTTCTGGGCTTTGCGGCCCCAAAGAACTCCCCTTACGCTGCGGCTAACCTTCTCGAACTCAGACTTCATCGCAGTAATCATGAATGTACCCTCCTTGTCTTGAGGCTCCGGTTAAACAGCCATAATACGAGGGCGATCAGCGCGAAGATGAGTCCAAAATAAATCCAAGCGAGCGCACTGGCGTAGCCGTAACCGGTATCGACCTTAAACATGTTGTCTTTGATATGCTTCAGCACAGGATTAAGCGGGAATGTGAACAGGTCGATAATCGTGTAGAGCACATTCAAGCTGATGAATGGCACACAGGCTGGCAGCGTTATTTTCCAGAAGCTGTCCCAAGGGGAGGCGCCATCGATCCGCACAGCCTCATAAATCGTTGGTGAAATCGTCTGGAAACCCGCAATAAAGATAAGTATCTGTACACCGGAATACCATAAAATTAGAATCGCTTTGCCCAAAACAGCCATTACTGTCTCTGCAAATTGCTTGCCAACATATTCCTCAACTATCGGAAGCAAATTGTATTGCTCCAGGAATGGAATATCTCCAGCTCCTTGCAAGAACAGCTCTGAGAGCACTTGCCCTGTTGCAAAAATAACTGGAAGAAAAAACAGCGCACGGAAAATAAATCGTCCAGGAAATTTCTGATTCAGCATTAATGAGATCAGCAGGGCAAAAATAACGATGATCGGAACCATCAGCAGCATTTCTTGGAAATAAGTGATAAGTTCAATTGGGAAAATGTTATCCTTCAAAAAAGCATCCCGAAAATTGCGCAATCCGACCCATTCATATTTAAATCCTCCGACCGCTACTTGCACCTTGTTAAAGGACATAAATAACGACCAGCTAATCGGGATAATGACGAACATCGCAAACCCAATAATCCATGGCAGCATGAACAGCAGTCCCATTCCGTAGCGCTTCCAGAGATGAAGGCGCGCTGCACGGACTCTAGCTTTTGCTTGCATTAGGCGCCCACTCCCTTCTCTACGACGAACGTCTTGCTGTTATAATCGACGATTACCCGTGTGCCGTCCTCATAAACGGTAGCAAACCGATTTTCAGACAGCTTTTCGTGATTTTTAATCGTTTGGGAATACAAACCTGCTAGGGAATCGAAAGCCTCGTATTCCTTTAAAATGCGGTCTGTCCACTTCTCATATTGACTGCTGAATAAGAAACTCGCAGCCGTGTACTTGAGCTTCCGTGAATCCTCATGTGTGAGGAAGAAAGAAGGAACAGCTCCGTATTCAATGGCTTTTAAAAACTCAGTTTCTACATCATTACGAAGATTGCCATCTCCCAACGAATACGATACATAACCATGAAGCACGATGGGATAAAAAGGAACCGTCTCGTCGACCATGAAATCATAGCTGGATTCATGCGGCAAATTAGCAATAAAATCGCTTTGACCAACTGCGTAGTCATTCCCGCGATATACGCCAGCCGTGCCAAGCGTCTTCTGCGTGTATTCGAGTAAGCCATCGTATACAGCAATCGTGTCCGAACGAGTTTCTATGCCTGACGGATCATAGTCATGGAACACCATTTCACCCATCCAGTTGTACAAAATGCCGGATATGCCAATCTCTTTCAGCTTCTCAATCGTTTGATAGGCCATGGCAACGGTGCGTGACGGCTTGCTGATAAACCATCCCTCATCAACAAATACCGTTTCATCAATGCCGCGAATACCGTTCGTTTTGCCAGATAAATCGGAATTGTCCGAATCGATCCAGACAAAATCATCCTCGAACATGACGTCAATGCCATGCTTTGTCATATTGGAGACAAAAGCCTTGGCAGCCGTCTCGCCGCCTAGCGACTCCTCAATTGGAAACCGGTCATAAAGGTCATAATCGCCTTGATTTTGCCAGCCGTAATAAATGACCTTCAGATTAGCGACACCCTTCTCCAGCAGCCCATTTACGATATTCGTTGCCTGCGGAAAGGTCGTTGCCGTAATATATTTGATTTTGCTGAAGGCTTCCGTATAGTTGCCCCCCATAATTTTCAAATACAGAGGGGTGTGTTCAACAGGCTTTAACGGCTCGTTCAGCTTACCGGTTTCCGTCATATAATCTCGATAAGCCTTCGCCATTCCGACATAACCAGCGTCATCTCCATTAAGAAAGCGATATTCAACCTCTCTATCCGTATCCAATCGCTGTTTCTGTACCGCTTTAAGCGGTGCGGCAAGCCGGCTCATTCTGTACAAATATTCCTCGCGGTAAATCTGATTGGAAAATACGTTATACATATTGGATTTAAGACCTGGCGGCATCGCAGCAATATTCGCCGAATCACCGCCCTCCGTAAGCACCGCCATAAAGGCATTGCTGCCTCGTTTCATGCCGAACACCGGGTAAGCAATATTCTCACGTCTCTCACCTGAACGCGTCCAATTTCCGGTATTGGTTAGTTCAAGGCCGTATACCTGATGGATATAACCTCTAGACACGCCAGCCCGCTCGCTGTCAAATCGGATCAAGCCGCCTGGTCCATCTGGAACAAAAATATATCCATCCTCCTCTGAGGAAGCCGCGCCAAAGTAGGGAAGCAAGTCTACCGTAAAGACGGCATATTCTCCGTCCTCCTTAATTCCCTCCGTTGGAATCCGTACCTTAAGCCCCTTTGCAGTAAGCTCGTATTGGATCGTAAAGCCCAGCTGTTTTTCCGGGAAAACATAGGAAACCTGAAGTCCCTCTGCCGTTTTGATCAGCGTTGTTTGCACTTTCGGATCATTCGCATTCAGCACTTCCCTGATCGTCTGATCCTTCCCTTGTGTCCTGACATAAGTGAGAACAAAAGGCGATTTCAAGTTGGCGAGCAGCACACCTTTAACCGTTTCGCTGCTTAGCTGAGCTTCTGAAGGATTGCTGCTCCACCTGTAGCCAGTTCGTTTATCAACCAAAGCAATCTGTGTGCTTGCGGGCTGAATATAAAGCGCGAAGTTCTCGCTTGCTAGTGCTTCTGCGAAACCATCAGCTCCCGCTTGCGGTTTCCAAGCCTCGCCTTCATAGAGAGGAGCCTTGCTCACTACTCTCTCCTTAATCCCAGTGTAGGCAAGCGCCTGTGCCGGCGAGAGCTCATCTCCTTGCAGGATAACAACCAAAATGATAATAAGTAATGCGCAAACTGCGATTGCTGCAAGCTTTACTCGAAGGGAAGTACGCTTGATGAACTCAACCATAGAAGGTCACCTCCTTGTAAAGCTGATAGAAGAAATCGTATAAATTGTAGGACAATCCGAAGACGAGAAAAGCAAACAGCCAAATCGTGCCAATGGTAAAGATCGTGATGGCGATATTTTTGAGCGTCTCCACAAAATCGAAATTGTGAATGACCTGCGTCATAACGATCAGCATGACACCCATCCATAGGAACATAACCGTGTTTAATGAGTCCACGATCACTCGCTCATCAAGCGTCACGATATTGGACAGCAGTAATGTTGGAATGGAAAAGAACAGATACGGAGCAAGCGCATAGGTGCTGCCTTGAATGACCTCTCTGAATTTCCCTTCCCCGTCCTTCACGCTGCATACGAGATAGTTCGCGATGATCCACGTTACCCAAGGAACTACGAATAATCCCAGACTTCCAAATAGATTGACCTGCGAGAGCTCCACGGGATGGAACAAAAACCCGGTGTAATAAATCGTTAAGATCTTCACCGCTACAACCGAAACTAAAATAAAAATAATAATCCAAGGCGCAACTCTAGCTTCCTTCAGCTTGTAAAAGCCATGATAAGGATGAAGCATGACGTACCAAAGGTTGCGCAAATCGCCAAGCGGGCGCTGCCATGATTCAGGCAAAGGGCGGCGCTGTAGCTGCTTTTTAAGCAGCATTCGGCTATACCTAAGCAAGAGAAGTAGAGCTGCCAAGCCTAAAACGATCCATATGAAATGCTGCTGCAAAAACTCTAGTCGGATTTGCCAGAACGCTTTAGAGTAGCCCTTTGTATCAAAGGCTGTTTTCAAGAAGGTCAACGCATCCTCATTGTTATTCTCATGCAGATACACCTTGCCGAGTCCTTGAAAAGTACCGTTGTACATATCATTGCGGGCATAAACGCGATCCCAATAAGGCTTGCTCTCTTCATATTTGCCTTCCAAATAGAGCCCCAACGCATTCATAACGTCGCTTCCGAATTCCGTGCGAACAAATTTGTGAATTGTACCTGTTCGGCTGTCAGAAATCCAGACACCGAATTTGGAATCTACGCCAATGCTCGTCGGAAATCCAAGAACACCATATTGCTGTGTTGCGTTATCAATGAACCCGAAAGCAAACAATGCTTCGCCATTTTGGTCATAAATATTAATGTTGGCCGATTCCATATCAATGTTGTATAAGAAGCCTTTTGAATCGCTTGCAACATCAACGATTCCATGGCCATTAACAAGCGTTTTATTCTTAAAAGCATCGACACCGCCCGCATTTAGCTTGCGAATAGCGCCCTGCCCGAATCCCGCTGCCGTTGCTGTAAAGATAAATCCATCTTTATCAATGGCAACATTGGAGATTGGCCGGGGGAGGCTTGCCGTCTCTTTATCCAACTGCTCCTTGTTGAGAACGAGCTTCTTCAGCCAGTTGAGTACCGTTTGCTGCGCTTTATTGGCACCAAAGAAACCCATGAATTCCCCTTTATCATTCATGCGCAGCAAGCCCTGATAAGAGGAGTTCAAGCTGACATACATGACGCCACGCCGATCAACGACAAGCTTTACGGGAACAAAATGCTCCTGCTCCAGAAAAGTGGATGCGGGCTTCTTGTACTCTCGGTCGAACGTACCGTCGGCACGAAAGACAGCAATGCGCTGATTGCCCGAATCGGCTACATAAACGACCCCTTCCGGCGTAACGAATAAGCCTTCCGGCGCACTGAGCATGCCGGCTCCCTCTTCTTCGCCAATCGTCTGCAGCAGCGCTCCGTCATTATCAAGCACAATAACTCGGTTTGCTCCTTTGTCAGCCACATAAACCTTATCGTCTGCGCCCACCTGCAGATCGATCGGCTCTACAAAGCGAACTCCCTTCGTTTCAGCTGGTGAATAAACCGGCTGTATACGCAGCCAAGTCGATTGATTGCTGTCATAGTAGGCCGTTCGATAGGGAAGCTCCGCGTGTATCGCTTCTGGTGCGACAAGCATGGAGGTCGCCGCAAGAAGCAGGAATATTAGAAATCTCTTCATCGTCACGACTTCCTTTGCTGGTTTGAATTACTTAATTCCGGAATGGACCATCGTCTCAAGCACTCTTCGCTGGAAGAGCAAGAAGATAATTAGGTTCGGTACGAACATGAGCAAGCCGGCAGCGGCGGCCATGTTTTGTCCCGATACGCTGTTTTGCAATCCGCTAAGCAGACTATTGACATAGAAGGCTAACGTTCTCATCGTTTCCTCTTGCATAAATAATGTTGACGTCTCCACATCGCCCCACACGCCTTGGAATGTGAAGATGGATATGGTCGCAATGGCGGGAACGGAGAGCGGAAGCACCATTTTGGTAAAAATACCGAAGTGGCTGGCCCCGTCGATCTTGGCTGCTTCCAGCAGTTCTCCCGGAATTTGCGAAATAAAGCCCACCAGCATGAATACGGCGATCGGAGAAGCTAATGCAGGAAGAATATGTCCGAAATACGTATTGTTGATGCCGATTCCGCTGATAATCAAGTACCTCGGAATCCCAACGGTCTCGGGTGCAAACATCAACGATAAAGTAATAAGAGACAAAATCAGCTGCTTGAAATGAAACTGGTATTTCGCAAGCACATACCCTGCCATAGTGCTGACGATGATGACCGTAAACAACGTAAGTCCCGCTACAATTAAACTGTTGAACAAATAACGGGTAAACGGAACCGTCGCGTTTGATGCATGCAATATAAGCGATTCAAAATTGCGCAGCGTTGGGTTTTGCACCAAAAATCGCGGCGGAAAAAGAAAGAGCTCATTTTGCGGCTTGAAGGCATGGTTCAAAATAAACACGATCGGCAGCGACATGAATGCGGCCAGTGCGGTAAAAACAGTAACAAGGATGATCTGAAACGGCGTCACTCTGCGAAGTTTTCGAATCATGGTTTTACAGCTCCTCCTTTGATCCGAACAGCCGATAAGCAAATCTCATTGCAAAATAACTGATGATCAGCAGCATGACTGAGACAGAAGATGCATAACCGAGCTCGAAACGGATAAAAGCGTAATCGTCAATATGATTAATAATCAAATGCCCTGAATAGGAAGGAGTAATTGCCATCCCCGTCAACTGGGTGGATATGCCTCCCGCCTTCAGCGTTCCTACGATCGACATGACCGCGCTGAACAGCATTTGCGGCTTCATCGACGGAATTGTAATGTAGAAAACCTCCTGCAGGCGGCTAGAAATCCCGTCTATGCGGCCAGCCTCGTACAGCTCACGATTTACCGTCTGAAGACCAGCCAGCATAGCGAGAAAACCAACGCTAAAGCTAACCCAGAGCGATACGATGATCATAATATTGAGCAAATATTTAGGGTCCTGCAGCCAAATCGTCGGACTGTCGATCCAGCCCATCTTAAGCAAAAAATTGTTAAAATAACCGACGCGGTCACCGCTGAACGTCGCAATCCAAACGACGGATAACGCGACGCCGCCAGCCATAGACGGTGCATAAAACGCAAGCGTGTAGTAATCACGAATGCGAATCGGCAGCTGATGAATGAGCCAAGCGAACAGGAAAGCTAAAACATAACCTCCCGGCCCTACGATTAACGCGAACAAAAACGTATTCGGAATTGCTTTAGTTAGAAAAATAATGTCCTGTGTGAACAAGCTGATGTAATTTCGTACTCCGATAAAATGAAGCGAACCAAAGCCGTCATAAGACGTAAATCCAAGTGTCGCTGCCATAACAACCGGAATGACGATAAACATTAGGAAGCAAATGAGAAACGGCGCAAGAAACAGATAACAAAAAGCATCACGTCTCATTTCCCGCCAAAAGCGATTCCATTTCACACGCAAAGCGGATTTCTGCTTCGGCTTAGCTATGCTGGGAGAAAGCTGCGTATTCATTTCTGCGGTTCCTCCCATTCGTAAGGTTGTTTAATTTGCGGAATTTTCAAATCCTCATTAGCCGATATGCCAAAGTCATTTTGTCTGCGATTCATTTCCCGCTGCAAGGACAGCTGAGCAGCCTCAAGCGATTCCTGCGCTGGTATGCCTTCGAGAACCGTCCGATTCCACGCAAACTCCATCTCTCTGTTCAAGAAATAATAACCCGGTACATAAGGCATGTTTTTCGCCCAGCGCGCCTGCTCTTGAAGCGCCTTCAGGTCATCGCTCGGCCAAGTGAGCGACTTCATCGCATTGACATTCGCCGTATTCCATCTGAACTCAATGCCATAAAAGGACTCGACGTCTTTGGCGTATTGCGATTGCACCTCCTCCGAGGTCCACCACTCTAGAAACTTCCAAGCATCGTCTTTCCGTTCACTTTTCTTCATGATCATCGCGGCAGATATAGCCTGCGGCGACCATCTTGCTACCTCGCCGTTCTCTTGCTCGATGCCCGGCAGCGGTGCGATTTTCCAGTGTCCGGTTATTTCCGGAGCAGCAACGAGCAGCTGCACATAAGTGTTAAAATCGGCCACACCTATAGGAATATCTCCATCGCGGAAATGCTGGAAAAATGCTGGAATGTCAATCGGCAGATTGTATTTCTTGTAGAGCTCTGTCCAGCGCTTGAATGCCTGCTGGCCGGCATCGCTCGAGAGCGCACCCTTCAAACCGTCTTGCGAATACACCTCTGCACCATTTTGGAAGAAAAGTGTAGTGAAATCGCTTTTCGGATAATTCATCGTCATTCCGTTTTCCTGAAGCGTTGGTAAAATGTCGAACACTTCATCCCATGTATCCGGAACCTTCAGGTTCAGGCCTTCTAGAATGTCGGTTCTGTAGAACATCATCTGGAAGTTCTGCACCTCTGGCAGTCCATAAATTTTTCCGTCGTAGCTAAGCGAACGGCTGACTCCGGGAATAAATCGCTCAAGCACATCCTTGAAGCCTGGAAAGTCGGACAGCTCCGCGGCCGCATCCCGCATTGCGAAGTCAGCTGGCGTAGACTCCCCAACGCCAAGCGCAATATCAGGCACGTCTCCTGCTGCATTTCCAAGTATGAGCATGTTCGGGTTGGTCATCAGATTGATATTGACTTCAATTCCCGTCCGAGGCGTGAAATCATTATCAACCATCTCACGCAGCAGCTCGACGTAATCCCGACCGCGCTGTACCCAAATGGTCAGTGCTTCCTTCTTGTTATGCTTGCGCGTGTCGTAGTCCAAATAGAAGGAGCGGCCAAAATCAGCAATCGAGTAAGGCACTCTTGAAAGCGTCGTAGGCACTTTCAGATCCGTCACCGTATTTGGCGTCCGAACGACGATATAATCCATGAGCAACGGCTGCTGAGTCAGCGTTGCCATCCACGTCCCAATATTGTTCTGAATCGTCGAGAAATCATTGATTTTATTCGGTATTTCGTTCACATCCACCAGCATCTTCTCGAGTATCGCTACGGAACCTTTGATCGCCTCAGATAAGTCAGAATCCTTTTTATTGAGACCATTGATATAATTCCGAATATTCGTTAACTGAGCGACAAATTCCGTCATCTTCTGTTCCACATCTGGATCAAGCTTCTTCATATTCCACGTTCGCGTTGAATCGATGTTGGCGTCAAAAGCCGATTTGCTATAGTTACCTGTAAGCAATCGTATATGACGGTCAAATATTGCAAGCTGATCCAGCGTCTCCTTCAAAGCCAGATAAACGGGCTGAACGAGTGAGGAATCAGCGGTCATGCGCAGGACATGTGCGCCCTTCTCTAAATAAAAGAGGAAAGGTTTCCCTTCTGCATCAGCAAGCGTGCCAATGTCGAATTCCTTCTTCGTCGGAATACCGTAATGAAGCAGCTCCTGAAACGGTGTTTTCCCATCAATCGAGATGGTGCGATATGCCTCAAAGCCATTTCGATAGTTTTGAAATGTTTTCAGGTCGATTTCATACCAGCCGGACTCTGGCACAGAAAGCTCCCATTCCACCCACTCGCCCGGCAATCGCCAGCGCTGACCGCCTAAGACGTTATAAGTAATTCTCCCTTTCGGGTCAGGTGAAATATAAGGCTCTGACCAAAAATCGGTCTGAATCGCGAGGCTTGATTTTCGCTGAAACTGCTCCGCTTCGATCATGCTGAACCAGCTCTGCTTCTCCTCTTCCGGCGGATGCAAGTTTTTGTAATACTCGTAAGCTGGAATTTCTTCCTTTGGCTTGAATGCTATTTCTCGGAGCGCGACGGACTCTCTCACCCCAACCAACCGCAGCTTATGCTGGCCTTGTTTCAACTGGTAGAGTACTGGCTCGGATGAAGCAGAAAATATCGTTGCCGCTTTTGCGCTCCAACCGGTAAGCTCGGTTTGCGGAGGACGAATTTGCTGTCCGATCTCGTTGTGATCATATGGAAATTTGGAATCCTTCCAAAGTCGCTCCAGTTCAATGCGTTCCGACTCCGTAAACGGATATCGGCCATCAATTTGAACGCCGCGTACGACGGAGGCGTTGCCGCCTTCTAAAGGCTTGTAATCAAAATGAAGCTCATACCAGCCGCCCTTCGGCACGTCGAACGTCCATTCCACCCAGCCCTTTTCGTTTTCCCAATAAAGTGCAGCTTCACCTTGCTCCTTATCAATCCTGACCGCCGATTCTTCAGCAGCAGCTTGATATTCGGTTGGTGAAATCAGAATGGACGGAAGACTCTCGTCGGTTTTGGCCGCCTCCGGATATTGGTACATCAGCTTCGCGTATGGCAGCTCCTCTGTTTTGCTCTTATAGGACAGCAGCTGCTCCGTGCTCACCGAGGTTGCATGAAGAACGGGTCTACTAGCCGTAATCCAGCGGATGACTCCGACCACCAGCGCCAGAACCAGAATGAGACGAAGAGCGATGCCCAGCATCCTCATTCTCCTCATCTGTCTTCTCCTCCAGCTGCCAAAGATACGCCGGTTTCCTCATCAAAGAAATGAACCTTGCTCATGTTGAAATTAGCGACAAGCTTCTCCTCTTTGTGATAAACGATCTCTGGCTCCGTTCTGCCAATGAGCGTTTTCTCTCCTACCTTCACGTACACGTACGAATCGGCTCCCGTTACTTCCGTCATCTCTACTACGCATCGAAAGAAATCATCCTCCTCCGCGTTTGCTACTTCCCGCTTCAGCCATACATGCTCTGGGCGAATGCCCATCACACAGTTGCGAAGCGATCCGCTTTTTACCGCAAAATGCGCATAATGACGTTCTGGAACGAGCAGCTTTATTCGCTTATTAACGAAATAATAAAGACCATCCTCCAAGACTAGGCTCCCCTCCATAAAATTCATTTGGGGCGACCCGATAAATCCGGCGACAAACAAATTCGTCGGTTCATCATAAAGCTGGCGAGGCGGGGCAACCTGCTGGATAACGCCATCCTTCATAACGACAATCCGCGTTCCCATTGTCATCGCTTCGACTTGATCATGCGTCACATAGACCATCGTCCGCTTGAGGTCGCTCTGTAGCTTAATAATCTCCGCCCTTGTTTGAGCACGCAGCTTCGCATCGAGATTCGACAGCGGTTCATCCATGAGGAACACTTGCGGCTCCCTTGCTATCGCTCGGCCAAGTGCGACACGCTGCTTCTGACCGCCTGACAGCTGGCTTGGCTTGCGCTCCAGCAGATGCGATATTTCCAAAATTTTCGCCACACGGTTGACCCTTAGCTCGATATCGTGCTTTGCCGTCTTGCGAAGCTTGAGTCCTAGCGCGATATTTTCGTAAACGGTTAAATTTGGATATAGGGCGTAGTTCTGAAATACCATCGCAATATCTCTGTCCTTGGGCGAGACATAATTTACGAACTTCTCATCGATGTACAAATCTCCTTCGGTGATTTCCTCTAGGCCAGCCAGCATCCGGAGCGTTGTTGATTTGCCGCAGCCGGAAGGACCGACGAGCACCAGGAATTCCCCCTCCTCAATGGAAAGGTGGAAATCGTTGACCGCCGGACGCGACTCCCCTTTATAGTGCTTATATACATGGCTAAACGTAATGCTTCCCACCCTTGCTCACCTCTCATGACGTATTGTCTTCCTCTTGCTACTTTTAATGTTAACGCATACATTCGCCGGCAAATATGAGATGATATTTTCTTTTGTTGTCAAAAATTAGCCTCTTTCAGCTGAAAATCACTATTTTCCCTTCATTCTTAGAAAGCGCTTTCTATAATGGAAACAAATCCATAATCAGACTCTTCTGCTGCCAATAAAAAAAGAGGCCGCCTCGCTAGGTTTGCACCTATTGAGTCGACCTCTTTCAATTGTACTTATTCAGCTGTTTACCGATGGTCTGCCCAAGAATACTTAGGGCTCCAATCCAGCGTATCCTTCGCCATTTGATTGCTGACTACAGCTGTCCGCCCAGTTAAAGGCGCGCGCAGATCGATGACTCCCGGATAAAATTGCTGCAGCAAACGCTCGGTTGACCATTCGCTGAGCGTGTCGTTGCTCGTAATATTGAGACAAATCGCTCCGCGGTCCTCCACATGAAGCGACGCGATACATGCACTGACAGCATCTCGTATATCAATATAGCTCCATAAAATATGTTTAAAGGACTCCGGCTTATCAACCGCAAGGTGCTTGTAATCCTCAGGTTTGGTAATCATGGAGAAGCGGAGTGAAATGACCTGCATGCCATTCCTTCGATCGAACATCGCAGCTGTCACTTCATTCACTACCTTCGATAAACCGTAGCACTCTTGCGGCTGCTGCGGATGGTCCTCGTCCAGCGGCAAATAATCCGGTGCAAATGGCGTCGGTGCCCATGCAAAGCCGTAAGAGGACTCGCTTGAGCCCATAACAACCTTCCGAATACCAAGAATCGAGGCGGCTTCCATAATATGATAAGCTGCAACCGTATTGTTCGCGAAAATATACGGGTACGAGTGGCCAAGCGGTGCAGGAATAGCAGCCAAGTGTATGATGGCATCCGCACCGTGAAGCGCTGAAACGACCTGCC
Organism: Paenibacillus sp. FSL K6-3182; assembly: GCF_037976325.1. Lineage (NCBI taxonomy): Bacteria > Bacillati > Bacillota > Bacilli > Caryophanales > Paenibacillaceae > Paenibacillus > Paenibacillus sp. FSL K6-3182. Next base: position 2,369,147 of record NZ_CP150265.1, on the reverse strand, counting down.
CAAAATCATTTAAATCTACTTTAATTTGCTTGCAATGCAGCTGATTTGACCGCTCGTTGTCCAAGGAAACAACCTGATAGCCATCCTGCTGAAGCGCCCCAATGAGCTGTGTCCCGAGCTTGCCGCTCCCGCCAGTTACTGCGATTGTTTTCATAGAAGAAGCACCTCCAATTTCCAACTTTATATTATGGCCGTACAAGCGTACCGTCAGCCTTTCGATCCAGATGATAAGGATTGTGATATGCGGAGCGATTCCAGTTGTCCCCAACTAGCAGCTGCGCCTTTAGCTCATCCAGCTCAATGCCAAGACCCGGCTTGTTCGAAGGGTAAAGATAACCGCCCTTTCTAACGATATGCCCCTCAAAGGCATCAAGCTCTTCCGCTCTAAAATGGTTCACTTCCTGAATGCCGAAATTCCATATCGCCATATCAAGATGTACCGCCGCTGCTTGGTTAACGGGATCATTCTCTCCGCCTTCCTGCCACGCGGTACGCACGCCAAATGCTTCGCACAGCGCTGCTATTTTGCGGCATGGCGTTATGCCCCCAGCTTTCGAGACGCGAACGCGAATGAAATCGATCAGCCTCTCCTTGACTAGCTCCGTCCACTCCTGCGGATTCACGAACAGCTCGCCAACCGCCTGCGGCGTTGCGCTCTGCTGACGAAGATGGCGATACCAGCCAATTTGCTCCGGTGCGAGCGCATCTTCAAGAAAGAACAGACCATAGGGCTCAACCCGCTTCGCCAGCTGAATCGCATTGATAGGCGACAGATGCTCATGTACATCATGCGTAAACTGGATACCCATGCCAAACGCTGACCGCAATTGCTCGAACATGTTCGGGATGGCATTCAAATAAGCCTGCTCGTCAAACACCGGACCTTTTGTCCAAGCACGCTCGGGCAGGTTCGCTTTGTCAGCATTAATGAAGCCGCCTCCCCCATACCCGCCCATCTGCACGCGGATGACGGTATAGCCCTCCTCCATAAAACGCTGCACATCCTCTTTGAGCTCGGAAATATCCGATCCCCCTGCATGTCCATAACAAGGAACAGCCGCGCGGCTTGCTCCGCCGAGCAATTGATAGACTGGCAATCCCGCTTCCTTCCCTTTTATATCCCATAATGCCATATCAATACCGCCGATTGCCGTATGCAAAATAGCTCCGTTTCTCCAATAGCCGCTCATATACATCGTCTGCCACAAATCTTCTATGTTAGCGGCATCTTTGCCGATCAGAAGCGGCGCCAGCAACTGCTCAATAACTTGTACAACGGCTTCCGGATTGTAGACATCCGAAGCCGAGCCGAGTCCATAAAGCCCGTCTTGATCGGTCATCACCTTTACGATCGTCCAAGTTCCGTTCTTACGCGTTCGAATACATTTGATTCCCGTTATTTTCGCCATGCCCTCACCTTTCCTTTCCGTGTCTCGTTTAGTTTAAGTCAATCACACGGCATTCCACATGAGGCATTTTTAAACTTTCTGTCCTATTGTTAGCCTCTTTCCTAATCCTATGATGCTTATTGCCTTTGCAATTACAATATAAATATCAGCAGTAAATAAAGGATTGGACAGGAAGGCTTTATTCCACGCAGATCTTCTCATAGTCATACCGTCAGACTCCATAAAATAAGTTATAGGCTGAGCCTTGAAATGGAAACAGCGACAGCATAGAACAAGAAAAAAAGTCCTAGACTGTCGCTGTTTTAATGATCTAGCCTGCCCTTTGAAATGGAGCTGCTTTGGCTGATTGCTATTCTGGATGCGTGTGTCAATTGCGACGAGCCGTTCGCTCTATGCCATCAGCGATTACTTTGTACAGTTGGTGCGGCAGGTCGTGTCCCATGCCGTCAACCAACATCAGCTCGGCGCCCGGGATGGCAGCAGCCGTGTCAGCGCCGCACGCAGGGACGAACAGCGGATCATCCACCCCATGAATGACAAGCGCTGGTGCTTTTATCGTCGCCAGCCGCGGACGACGGTCACCAGAGACAGCAATAGCAGCTATTTGTCGTCCCACACTGCCTGGATCATAGGCTCGCTGGACTTCCTCCAGAATGAGCGCCCGATAAGCGTCCTCTTCAAACGGATAGCCGGAACCGGCGATGCGTCTCGCAAAAGAGAGGCTGTGCGCCAAAAATCCTGCTTCATCCTCAAATGGGTTCGGCGCCGGTTTAGTCATCAGCGCCATGACATCTGAGGAAGCTTGCGGAAGGGCGGGATTACCGGAACTGGACATAATGGAGGTGAGAGATAAAACCCGGTCAGGGTACTCACTGGCTGCAATCTGGGCGATCATTCCGCCCATCGACCTGCCAACAAAATGTGCCCGGTCAATCGAAAGAGCGTCGAGCAGTCCAATAGCGTCGTTGGACATGTCATCGAGAGTGTATGGGATGTCCGGCCGCTGCCCCGACATGAGAGCAGTCGCTAGTGCGCCAAAATCCAGCGCCCGATAATGGCTAAAGTGCGTCGAGCAACCAACATCGCGATTGTCAAAGCGGATCACGCGAAAGCCCCGCGCTGCCAATATCCGACAAAACGAATCCGTCCAGCGGATCATCTGGGTTCCAAGTCCGGCGATTAGGAGAATAGCCTCGTCATTTTCGTTGCCGAAACTGTCATAGGCCAACTCGATGCCGTTGACTTTCAAGATGTTCATCATCATGTTCCCCTCCAATTCATTCGTTATCGAAAGTTCTGCCATAGGTAGAGATCGTGAATTTTCTTTCATTCATGAGTTCCCTTCAGTGAATGCTTTAGCGGACAAACTTTTGATATAGTTTCTGATATCGGGTGCCCAGTCATCGATGAAGTGGTAAAAACGATTCAAATCACCAGCATACAGTTCCCGCAGAGCTTCTTCATATTGATGGAAGTTCCCGGCTATAGCTGTCATAAAGTGATGTGTTGCTTCTTGTGACTCTCGTATCTTGCTCTGTTCTCCTACAGCCCGGCGAGCTTCATCAACGAGTTTCCGCAAGGTTACCGACGCCCCTCCAGGTTGACTCTTGAGCCATTCCCAATGCCGCGGCAATAACGTAACCTCACCGGATACAACACCCAGCTTCGGTCGACCGACTCGCCGTGTAGGTTCATCATTCACTTCCGTACCGGGCAAGTCGCCAAACTGTTCACCTATCCGTTGAAGCACGTCATCTGTCTTCCCACGAAAATCAACATCTATTTGCTTCCCCGTGGAATCGTCAAATATAAGCAGCTGTCCGAGGTCTTTGTCATCAAGAGCATCCTTCACTGTAGAAGCAACGTGATGTAACGAACCGCTGGCGACGACCCTCACACCCAAAAATGCCGTGCAGAAAAAGCGCATTAGGTCATTTCGCATACTGTATCTCCTCCTCTGAATGTTAAAATAATTTTACCCGTGTAAAAATAAAAAGTCAATATTACCCGGGTAAAACATAGTGTCGTTCGTTATAGAGGAAATAAATATAATGGTTTATTATTTTTTGACAATAAAAAAAGAGAGCATCCCCTATGATATGCTCCCCTTACGGTAGAAATGGATTTGGTTGAATGACAGACTCACTCTTTAAAATAGGGCGTAATCCCTCTTGAATATAGGTTCTCCACTAACTTGAAAAATTGTTCTGACGATAAATCCTTTTGACGCTGGAGCCAAAGACGAAATAAAGAAAGGGAAGTTGTCAGGTAAAAATCAATTAAGTATGGCGTTAAGGAAAGGTTTTGCGGAACGTTTAATTCTAATTGATCCAAAGTGATTTTTCATTTTTCTGTTAAAATATTAGGGTAATTTTAAAGATTAAAGCAAAATTAAACGGCCTCAGTCCAATGGAATTTAGGACTAAGGCCGCTTAATTGATTTATATAATTTCCACTGTCTACTTGACGGGTTGCAGTTCAATATTGGGTACTCTCTTTTACCTGTTTAAAATTAGACTTTCTCTACTTGCTCAAGTACAAACTGCTTGAACGCTTCTACCTCGTTAAAAATTCGCTCCGGCAGGACCCGGTAATCTTTATCCTGCACTACAGCCATCCACTGGGCAGCAAAGGTACGTATTCCAGCTTCTTGACCTGCCATCATATCATCGTTGCTGTCGCCGACAAAAATAGTTTCTTCCTTTGCCCAGCCAAGCTCGTTCAATATAAGATGGATCCCTTCCGCTGATGGCTTGCGCTTCTCCACATCATCGCCCGTTACAATCTTGTCGAAGCTAACCTCCCAGCCCAGCTTGTCCAGCGAAATATCGAGCGTACGCCGCGATTTGCCTGTGAACATGGCAATTCCAATGCCTGATTGCCGCAATGAGACTAGCAAATCAGCAATTTCCGTATTTCGCTCTACGAGCTCCTCATGACGCTGCTCATATTCAGCTACATATTCGGTTATGGCTGCTTCCACTTGCTCGCGATTGCTTAGATGCTGTTCAATAATTTGAAGCTCCGTCGGCCCTGCCAATGCGTACATATCCTCAATCAACACTTGCCTGCCATCATATCTCTGGAATACACCTGAAATCACTTGATACATCACCGGCCAAGTATCAGCAAGTGTACCATCAAAGTCAAAAATAATATGTTTAATGTTGTTCAAAACAATCTCTCCTCTCCTACTATCCCTCTCTATTATAATCATGAAAAAAGCGATCCCGCTAGGGGAGCGCCTTTTCATTTAAAGCTGTGATTGTTTACTGATGACTAGTCGGATGATTTACGGTTAATGGGATTTCATTATTGAAGAGACGTGCAATATCGCCAGTCAACCGCAAATAGAAATCAGAGGATACGGCTACGCCATCCGCATCGAGCGTAAGGAAATATTGATTGTTCGGAATCATCGAGCTGTTCTCGGCGGCTTTGGCAATCGCTGTCGCCTCGTCATATTCATCAAACATCGCAATATAACCTGTATTGATGCCTAAACTTTTTAAATTGTAAGCCTGTCGCCACATGAAATCGCCATGCAGACGAGGAATTTCGTTGACGGGACCGTTTTTCATGTTTTTCCATGCAAAACCCGGCCAAATCACGGGCTGATATACGATGCCATTCTGCTGAGTAAATGCGAAATCCGGCGCCCATTGATTCGTCTTGTAATGATCAGCGCCCGCTAGCTGGCTGAACCGACCGACAAACCAAGGCGATAGCATATCAAGCGATTTGTACACATCGAGGAAACCAGGCTTCGAATCGTTATCCCCATTGCGCCAATGGGTAGGAACGCCGCCGATCACATAATAGCCTTGGTTTTTGAACCAAGCGATTAAGTCTGCGGATTCCGCTGCTGTTCCTGGCCGATCGGTAAAACCGATCCCCCAAATACAGATGACCAGCTTACCGTCCTGCTTAGCATAGGCAGTCGATGAGGTTAAATTCATCGTGCCAACAACATTGTTGGTAAAATCATTTTTGACCGCATTGACCCACTGGCTTGGATTGAGATCCGTAATATCATACATCACATAAAATTTGCGGTTATAGGTTTCTGCAGCATTTTTCACCTTCACAGCTACGCTGTCGCGGTTCTGATTCCAATTATTCGGCGCATAGTTTGCATCCGCCCCGAACCTTTGCAGCGCTGCGCCGCTAATGTTGTACGTCTGCATCCATTCAAAATGCTTGTTCACCGTTTCTTGATCATAAGAGGAGAACAGCTTGGCTGGCTGACCGTTGCCTAAATTGCCTAAGTTCGTTTGATACAGCTTCGTATACTCTCTTAAATCCGGATACATCTCGAAGTTTACGTTGGAGTTCGCTGTCAGATTATTATTGTTTTTGGACCAATGTGTCCAGTTATTTAGAGGTGATCCGTCACCCCCAGCGGTAAACCAGCCCTGGTAGCCTGCAAACACCTTTCCGACTACATCGCCGCCAATTGCGGCAGCAGCAAATTTGAACCAGTTGATATTAAACAGATTACCTGCTCCTCCAGTAAATTTTAAATATAGATTATGGACTCCGCTTATTGTGTTAATGGAACAATTTTTGGTTGTCCATGACTGCCAGCCGCCCGTAGTCGTTACCGCGCAGGTACCTGCCAGCGTGCCATTCAAGCTGTCCAGTCTAATTTCAACATTGCCGCCGCTTGTTTGGCTTGCCACCCGCAGCGCAACCGATGAGGCTCCGCTCCCGAAGTTCACATTGTTAAACACAAGGTAATCCCCGTTGTCCACATAGGCGACATTTTGACCGCCTTCACTGGAGTTTTCCAATTGTGTGCCAAATTGACTGTTAAAGGCGGAAGCTGCCGTTTGAACAAAAGCCGATATCGAGCCTGGCGCAGCTGTTGGAACTGTCGTCGCACTCGGTGAAGGCGTTGGCGTTGCCACAACGGTCGGTCCATACACCTCAAGCTCCGATATTTGTCCGCCAGTTGCTCCAGTATTAGCCGTCACATTTATTTTGACATAACGCGCATTGGTGCTTGTAAAGTTGATGGTGACCGCATTTGTACCGGATTGATAAGTATAGGCCGCAGAAGCAACAATGGTGTTGTAGTTTATATCATCGCTGCTAGTCTGCACAGATAAGGTTTGGGTACGGTCACCCCAAGCAAGCGGCAGCTTAAGAACCACTTGATTGACGGCTTGGCTGCTGCCCAAATCGACCCTAATCCAGTTCGGATAGCTGCTTGCAGCCCCCTCCCAATAGCTGGCTTGATTGCCATCCGTTGCGTTTGAAGCTATATAGTTCTGAGTATGGTTGCTTTCCGTTACACTTTTGTTCAGCGCTAAATTGCCAGCTGCCGATACCTTGGATGGTGAAAACGAGAGCTGCGTTGAAATAAGAACCAGAACAAGCAATAGGATGACGTAAACCTGTCTTCTTCCTTTAACCAACATAAAATCCCTCCTCAAAAAATGGATGATACAGCGGCTGCTCCAATCCCTATTTATTCGATCCTACCACCTCCTTCACCGCTTCTGGGGTATCAAAAAAAGCCTGGTCCCCCGGGGGACCAGGCTCGCGTTTTAAGGCTGCTGGTTGTAAATGCGATTCAAGAGAACTGCCGTTTCGCAGCGGCTTCTTTTATACTCATCCAATGTATCCGCTTTCAATCGTTGTTAAAGGAGAAGCCTTCCTCTTCATAAGGTCGGCTTCTCATTCGTCACACTTTATTTTTTCTTCGCAAGAAACTCATCAATTTGTCTTTGAGTTTCAGCGATGATGACATCAAGTCCATTTTTCTTTTGCGTTTCGATATAAGCAGCAACCGCTTTCTCGACATCCTTCACCACGCCAAACTCTATCGGTCTGTTCAGCTCATCGTTTGCTGTATCACGTTTTGCAATCTCGTTTTTCATATTGTCTTCAGCGATAAATAGGCCGTCGATAGGTGAGTTGACGTTATTAGGCTTGCTTGCAAATTCAGCTTCCTTCAGCCAGAAATCCGTTCCATATGTCATCGTCGGACGCATGAATTGCGGCTTCCAGAATGCCCATTGTCCGCCCCACTCCATATAGTTGCTCGTCGTTGTTTCCATGCCTTCCGGATATTCAGCCGTTTCCCCGTTCAATACATAGGTTTTGCCTTCAATACCGTATTGCACAAGGTCATACAACGTTTTGTCGGTTTCCATCATATCCAAGAAACGAAGCACTCGTTCTGGATTTTTGGAGTTGCGGTTAATGGCAACGACATTGGCAAGAGCCGTACGGTTAACGAATCTTTTGTCAGGATAAAGCTCTGCCGATTCCATCTTGAATGACGGATCAGAGAAACCAGGATTAGCACTTACCCATTCATGAGATGTTACAGTGAATAGCTTCTTGCCATTTCTCCACTCTGCTGCTTCGTCTGACTTATCAATCATCGCATCACGATTAATCAAATTATCGTCATACCAAACTTTAGCCAGCTTTGCAGCCTCTAGGTAGAATGGTTGCTGCTCAACTGCTTTAATCGTAATTTTGTCATCGCTTAAATAGAAGCCAAGACCGTGGAAGTTAAGATCTACCCACTCATCACGAATCATAATGAGGGATACCGGCGGCGTCCGGGAAATTCTTTCGTTCGGGTACGCTTTTTTCAATTCACGCAGCAATCTGTCGACATCCTCAATCGTTTTGATTGAGCCTGCTGGAATATCAAGTCCCGCTTTCTCGACAAGATCAGAGCGCCAGCCAGTAAATTTACGCTCATTCATTTTCATCGTCCATGGAAGACCTACGATATTGCCGTTTACCGTTGCAGCAGCAAGTGTACCCTGCTCCTCATATTTCTTATGCAAGTTAGGAGCAAATTCCGGCAGCAGATCGTTTAATGCCATGTATGAACCTTTTGCAGCCATCTGCTTGTACGAAAGCCAGTCGCCGTCAAAGTTCATATCCCAGTTGTCGCCGGATGCGGCCATAACGAGCATCTTTTCTTTGAAGTCGCCAAACGGAATGAAGTTAATATCGAACTTCACGTTAAGACCTTTCGCTTTCACATATTCGCTAACCTTGGACCAAACCTCATCCGTAGCCGCTTTTTTATCACCGCCAAAATAAAACTTCAACGTAACTTCATCCTCTTGCTTCACTTCTTCGGTTCCGCCAGTTGGCGCATTAGTCGCCTTCCCATTATTGCTTGGCGTATTGCTGTTGCTTGAGCTGCATGCTGCTAGAATAACACTTAGCAGCATAATGACAGCAATAAATAGCGGCATTTTTGTTATGCTTTTCTGCATCTGAACCTCTCCCCTTAGCTTATGTTTTATATACTACACGGCTGTAGCCGAGATAGTCATCCTTTTACTGCGCCCACCATCAAACCTTTGACAAAAAAACGTTGAACGAATGGATACAAGAAAATGATAGGGCCAATGGTAACGACCGTAAGCGCCATCTTGATCGATTCCGAAGGAATTTGCGCTGATATTCGCTGCATAGCGGATGCATTGCTCGAGCTCTTCAGAAATTCCACGTTGGAGATGAGCGTTCGCAGCAGCAGCTGCAGCGGTTGGAGCTCTTGCTTATCGACAAACATGAGACCTAGAAACCAATCGTTCCAGTAGCTCAATGCTACGAATAAACCGACGGTTGCAAGTACAGGCAAGGAAAGCGGTGCAATGAGGCGATAAAAGATTTTAAAGTCGCCCGCACCGTCCATTTTGGCCGATTCATTCATATCCTCGGGTATGGATAACATAAAGTTGCGAATGAGGAACATGTTGAATGCATTAGCGAGCATCGGTAAAATAAGCGCCCATAGTGTATCTTTTAGATCCAAATATCTCACGCAAATGATGTACCAAGGTACTAATCCGCCATTAAACAGCATTGTAATAATGACGTAGATAGACAAAATGTTTCTATACTTGAATGACCGTCTCGCCATTACGTATGCGCCCATGCTCGTTACGAGCAAGGATAGAATTGTTCCTGCCACCGTAACGAGAAGACTTACGCCATACGCATCAATAATGCGATTAGAGCCTAGAAATAATATGCGATAAGAATCGAAAGTAATGTTCTTTGGCCATAGCGTGTATCCATAATCCATAATGTCCTTCTCCGTGCTTAATGAACCTGAAATGACCATAATGAATGGAAACAAGCAGGACAGACTGAACAAGGAGATCGCTATAATGATAATAAATTGTGAAATTGAAAATCTCTTCAGATGCATGCAGATGATCCTCCCTTGATGTGAATGGACGTTTTTAGAAAATAGCCGAGTCTTTGTCTATTTTGCGTGCCGCGTAATTGCTGCCGATGATGAGCACGAATGCGATGAACGACTGGAGGAAGCCCGCCGCAGATGCCATGCCGATATCCCCTGATTTGCGCAAGCTGCGATAAACAAACGTATCAATAACGTCAGTTGTAGGAAATAAGAGAGAAGCATCGCCGACCATTGCGTAAAACATTCCAAAATCGGCGTTCATGATTCTGCCAACAGCCAGCAAGGTTAAGATAATGATCGTTGGCCGCAGCATCGGAATGCTGATAAAACGGATTTGCTGCCATCTTGTCGCACCGTCGATGGACGCTGCTTCATAATACGAATTGTCGATGGACGTTAATGCCGCCAAATAAATGATTGTGCCGTATCCGGTAACCTTCCAGCGAACCGCTATCGTTAGAATGAGCGGCCATAAGCCGGCTTCGCTGTAGAAATCAATCGGCTGCAAGCCTATCGTCTCCAGCACACGATTAATCGCTCCACTCTCAAAGTTCATTAAGTTGTAAGCGAACACTCCGACTACGATCCACGAAATAAAGAAAGGAAGAAAGGTTAGCGACTGCGTAACTCTTTTAAAATATTTGTTTCTAATCTCATTGAGCAGCAAGGCAAACCCTACTTCAAAAATGAGCCCGACTGTAATAAACAATGCGTTTAACAGTATCGTGTTTCTCATCGCCCGAAAAGCGGTCGGAGAAGAGAACAAATAATCAAAGTTATTCAGCAGCGGGTGCATCCAATCGCTTCCGAAAATTCCTTTAGCAAAGTCAAAGTCTTTGAAGGCGATGACTAGACCTGCAAGCGGCAAGTAGTTAAAGAGAAAAAGGAGCGTCGCGACGGGCAGGAACATGAGCAGCAGCGTTCGATTTCTAAGTAATTCCCGAATGACTCCATTAGATTTCATAATCGATTTCCCTTCCATTGATGTGATACTTTTATTCTAAGGGAGCCCGCCTGGGCTTACTATGAGCCAATCTTATACTTTGTGGTTTAAGATTATCCTCCTATGCATAAAGCTCCTTTCCCCCGTCTCCCAGACGTCAGCTCTGTTTTATTCGCGTATAGATGTGCTTATAGACAAAAAACCAAGGCTTGTATCGCGCTGTAAGAAAACATGCGTGCTTACAACTTCACTTCCGCCTCAAGCACACGGAATTTCTAATCAATAAGCACATATTTGCGCTTACAGACAACAAACTAACCCTTTTCTTAAGCTTTAAGAACACATACGTGCTTACAGCTTCATTTCAACCTCGATCAGACGCCTCATCTACCTCAATAAGCGCATATTTGCGCTTACAGACAACAAACTGAGGCTTTTCTCGAGCTGTAAGAACACTTCCGTGCTTACAGCTTCATTTCAACCTCAACCAGATGGCTTCTCTACTCTTTAAGCGCATATATGCGCTTAAAGACAACAAACTGAGGCTATTCTCGTGCTGTAAGAACACATATGTGCTTACAGCTCCATTTCCACCTCAACCAGACGGCTTTTCTACTCAATAAGCGCACATATGCGCTTACAGACAACAAACTAAGGCTATTTTCTCGCTGTAAGAACACATACGTGCTTACAACTCCATTTCCACCTCAACCAGATGGCTTCTCTACAGTTTAAGCCCATATATTTTTACAGCTTCATTTCAACCTTGATCAGACGCCTCATTTACTCAATAAGCGCATATTTGCGCTTACCGACAACAAACCAAGGCTTTTCTCGAGCTGTAAGAACACATACGTGCTTACTGCTCCATTTCCACCTCGATCAGACGCCTCATTTAATCAATAAGCGCATATTTGCGCTTACCGACAACAAACCAAGGCTTTTCTCGAGCTGTAAGAACACATACGTGCTTACTGCTCCATTTCCACTTCAATCAGACGGCTTTTCTACTCAATAAGCGCACATATGCGCTTACTGACAACAAACTAAGGCTATTCTCTCGCTGTAAGAACACATGTGTGCTTACAGCTCCATTTCTACCTCAACCAGACGGCTTTTCTACTCAATAAGCGCACATATGCGCTTACAGACAACAAACCAAGGCTTTTCTCGAGCTGTAAGAACACATGCGTGCTTACAGCTCCATTTCTACCTCAACCAAACGGCTTTTCTACTCAATAAGCTCACATATGCGCTTACAGACAACAAACTAAGGCTATTCTCTCGCTGTAAGAACACATACGTGCTTACAGCTTCACTTCCACCTCAACCAGACGCCGCAACTACTCTTTAAGCATATATTTGTGCTTATCGAGTTCAAACAAAAAAAGACCACCTAAACAACCGGTGATCTCTACATGCACATAACGAAGTAACAGACGTCCTCCTTCGTTGTTACCAATTAAGCTTTGTATCCATATGTAGCTTTGTTCATCAAAAACGTCATAGCTCCCATTACTCTTGGTTACTTTCCTAACCTCCTTTGCTGCTTAACGTTTGTTCTCATAGCCGACTACTTTACCTACTATTTCCTCTTTGGCAAAAGCACCAGCTGATTGGCTGTCATGGATTCCTCGCCAACGTACATCCGCCAATATAAAATACTCATTCTCCTTTAGCTGCAATGGCTTATTCATAGAATCATTTTTATCGGAAGAAGGATCGCTCCCGTAAAAGGCATCCAGTTTATTCCCATTAATATAAACCTGCCCTTGTTTAACCTGAACCGACTCGCCAGGAAGCCCAACAACTCTTGCTATATCCGTCGCTAGTTTATCTTTTTCAACTTGGAATAAGGCAATATCGCCGCGAGATACTTGATTTTCCTTATAATAATTCAAATCAACCAACACCTCATTGTTTAAAGCAAATGGATGGGGATGCGTATAACCAAGCTCTGACAGCATGCCATCCGTTTCTACTTTTACCTTCGTCAATGAGGAATCCGGGTTTTGAATAAACTCTATTCTCTTCTCTGTAGCCGTATCCGTAATGGATTTACTACAGCCACCCATGATCATTATGACGACCGAGAAAACAACAAAAATAGCCTTCCATCTCGTCCTCATCAAACATCCCCTCCGCTGCCAGCTCTCATTTATCACGATTCCGCTTCCAATGCTCCCGCAGCTCCAGCGTTTTTTTGTTCCATGCCTCTGTCTCAGGAATAATACGATTAATGTCGGCACCTTGATATACGATATCATTAATAACATTAATCCAGTTGTACTCCGAAAAACCGGGTATCGTGGCGCCGGGCAATACGAGACTGTTATCCTTGGTCATCTTCACGGCTTCGATATTTTTCCCTTGCCATAAGGGAACCTCATCAATATAGGCTGTCAGCTCTGGATCAATAACGGAAGCATTCGCTCCCTTCTCGATTTTCCATTTCTGCGCCTCCATCTCGAATTGAAAACTAATCCATTTATATGCCTCTTCTTTATGCTTCGAGCCGCTCAACATCGCAAGCGGACCATAAATATGGAAGGAGTATTGGTTGACCTGCCCTCTAGGAAAGGGAAGAATATCCCAGTTAAAATCAGCCTCCTTTTGCAGTGTCGGAAGCAGCCAATCCCCGGCAATGTCAAACGCTGTTTTTCCATTTATGAATTGCTTAACCACATCGCCTTGTGCTTTGGAATCCGCCCAAGAGAGCATAGACCCATCCTTGGTGACAAATTCAGTCAGCCAGCGCACATCCGCCATCACATCCGGCGTGCTTAACAAGCTTTGGGTCAATCGATCATTTAGGTAAGCCAAATTAGGCGCATGCCCATCCGCAGCAGCTTTCATCGGCAGCAATCGCATCACAAAATCACTGTTCGTAGTGAGGCCATATTCCCCAGCTGCAGGGTCCGTGACACGTTTTGCAATATCACGCAAATCATCAAAGCTCCAATCATTAGAAGGCATATCTATGCCGTGCTTAGCCAATAAATCTTTATTCACAATAATCCACATCGGAACATCGACGAACGGCACAGCAAGCCTTCGGCCATTAAAGGCCATCGTATCAAAGTATCCATCGGGCAGTACCTTGCCTTGAAAGGAAGCATCTTCATCCATGTACGGCTTTAAATTTTCGAGCAGGCCGCTTTGCTCATAACGAAGCAAATCACCAACAACCCAAGTCAGATCAGCTGGTGTGCCTGCCGCCTCCAATGCAATAATTTGATTCATGATTTCGTCATCGCCGCCCACGATTTGAACGGGCTCAATCGTAATCCATGGATATTTGGCATTGAATTTATCGTACAGCTCCTTATACGTCTCTCCTCCCCAGGTCAGAAGCTTAAGCGTAACTGGTGTTTTGCCTGAATATTGCCCTTCTTGACCACTATTTGATCCCTCTGCCGCATTCTCGCCATCCCAGCCTTTAAACGTGCAAGAGGTTAGAACTAGCATAAACATCAGGAGTATACTTATAACAAATGTTTGTTTACGTTTGTTTATCAAGATTATGCCTCCTTTGATACTCACGCTTCACTCATTGCCAATCGAATCGATATTCTGGTCTTCCTTCAAAATGGGATGCCTTAACGTTATCGTTGTTCCCATTTCGGGCCCCGTCTTGATTTCAAGCTTGTAACGATCTCCAAAATAAAGCTTCAAACGATCATTCACATTGCGAAGCCCTACGCCTCTGCGCGTACGCGAGAACTTTTCGCTAGGCTCTTCTTCCCTCTCCAGCTGTTCCAGCACGGGCGCTGGAATGCCTTTGCCGTTATCCACGATATCGATTACGATATCCTCTCCGATTTTTCTGGCTGCGATCATAATTTTCCCTTTATCAAAATCGTCGCGCACGCTATGCTGAATCGCATTTTCTACAAGCGGCTGCAGCAATAACCTTAGAAACGGCATATCCAGCGTCTCTGTCTCACAGGAATACAAAATACGAACGACCTTGCCCATTCTTGCTTGTTCAATCGATACATAAGCCTTCACCTGCTCAATCTCGCGGCGCAGCGTCGTAATCTCTTTCCCTTGGTTTAGACTGAGCCGCAGCAGATTTCCAAGTGCCGATACCATCTCGCTTATGTCGCTGCGTCCATGATTTTCTGCCTTCCACCTAATTGATTCCAAGGTATTGTATAGAAAATGAGGATTAATCTGGTGACTCAGCACTTGAAACTCCAGCGCTTTTTTGTTCCTTTCGGAGCGCGCTGCCTCCTTAATCAATCCATCTATGCGCTGAACAAGATTGCTTACTCCTCTATACAGCCAGCCAACTTCATCCTTGCGGGACGACGAAGGCAGCAAGTAATGAAGATTTTCCGCCTCCAGCCTCCTCATTAAACGAACCAAATGCGCAATAGGCTGTGTATAGTAAGCTGTGATATAAAAGACGACACTAATGCAGCAAATAAGATAACCGATCAAAAAAATAACGAGCATGCGGTTAATTTCATCAATCGTACCCGTCAGCTCATGAAGAGGGGTCAAGCTGACGATAGTCCAGGGATGGTTAGCCATCTTCAAATATGTGGCGAGGTAGGTTTCCCCTTCAATCGTAATGGACGTAGAGCCTTCATCACCCGACTTCATATAAGAGATTAAGGCTGTTGACGGAAATTCATTGCCTGTCCATTCATTAACTGTAGAATCATAATGCACGATGCCTTTCTCATTAATGAGCAGCAGCTTCTGATCCTTTAGCTGATCGGACGGCGAGAAATATCTTCTTAAATAGTCCTCGGATAAGTCGGTCGCAATAATGCCTCTTAATTTTTGATCGTACAAGCCCGAGAATCGCTTCACATAGGAGAGCAGCGGTTTTGCGTATTTCCCATGCATGGGCATGGTCAGATACCACGTTGGACTAACCGTCGCTTTCGAGCGCTGAAACCAATACTGGTCTCCGATACGCACCGATTCATCAATTGTTCTCATATAGGATGGATAATCTGTTGGCTTAATTGGGTACACCTTGACTCTAAAAGCATCAATCGTAGACGTAGCGTGATACAGCACGGTCAATAAATTAACTGTAAACGCTTCCTCTTCTGCCTGATTTAATGGTTCCGTTTCCAATAAATCCTGAAGTTCCTTATTTCCAATGACATCGTTAACTTGATCATTTAAGTTGCCCAGATAAATCTCGAAGTTTTTTCTTGCTTGAAGTAGATAGCTCATGGACATTTTCGTATTTGTATTGGAGATGCCCTCGATCGATTTAATATGCGCATAATATGCAAAAAGCAGAAACGGGACGATAATGATCATAAAAAATATGAGAATCATCCGATTGCGAAAGGATGAAGCGAGCCGAAAGGACACTTTATTCACAAGTATACACCTGCCTTCCACTATGCTGCCTCCATCGCTGGAGTAGACTTGTCCTCGATAATATACTTCATTGAGTTACTTTTGCAATAAGTAATTTAAGCTTGTTACAGCATTTCGTTATGCTTAATTCCTCATTCCTGGTAAAGCGATAATAATTCCCCTTAAAGTTTGCATATCCCTCATTGTGAGCAGCTTGCATATTCTTTAGACTAATGGCGTAATACCTAACCTTTCAACGAAAAGAGGAGCAACGATGACTGCATCGAAAAGGGTGGTACATGTCATTTCGCATACCCATTGGGATCGAGAATGGTATATGCCTTACGAAGCCCATCATGTCAAGCTGATTGAGACAATGGACACGCTGCTGGAAACGTTCGAGGCCGATCCTGATTTTCGCAGCTTTTACCTCGATGGTCAAACAATAATTTTAGATGATTATCTGCAGGTGTACCCAGAGAAGCAGAGCCAAATCCAAAAGCTGTGTGATGAAGGCAAGCTCTCTTTGGGTCCTTGGTATATTTTGCAGGATGAGTTTCTAACCAGCAGCGAAGCAAACGTAAGAAACTTGCAAATCGGACATAGGGATGCCAAAAAATATGGACCGATTTCGAAGCTTGGTTATTTCCCAGATTCGTTTGGCAATATGGGACAGGCTGCTCAGCTATTAAGACAAGCAGGCATCGATACCGCCGTGTTCGGAAGAGGTGTAAAAGCAACTGGCTTCAACAATCGGGTGGAAGATTCCTCCGGCCTTGAGTCCCCTTATTCCGAGCTCATCTGGCAGGCACCCGACGGTTCAAGCGTATTAGGCATCCTATTTGCCAATTGGTATAACAACGGTATGGAGATTCCAGTTGATCCTCTCAAAGCAAAGCCTTACTGGGAGCATCGCCTTGCGCGAGTGGAACAATATGCTTCAACCTCGCAGCTGCTGCTTATGAACGGCTGCGATCATCAGCCCATTCAGACCAATCTCTCCGAAGCGCTCCGCGTAGCGAGAGAGCTGTTCCCTGCGTACGAGTTCATCCACTCGAGCTTTGACGATTATGTAAAGGCGGTTCAAACGCAGCAGCCTCCGAACCTGAGCCTAACGCGCGGAGAGCTGCGCGGCCAGCAAACGGATGGCTGGTATTCGTTAGTGAATACAGCGTCTGCTCGTGTTTACATCAAACAGCTTAATCAACAAAATCAGACGCTGCTGGAGAAGGTGGCCGAGCCGATCTCTGCCATCGCCCATCAGCTCGGCAAGCCTTATCCGCATGGTCTATTCCAATATGCTTGGAAGACACTGATGCAAAATCATCCGCACGACAGCATTTGCGGATGCAGTGTCGACGAAGTGTACCAAGAAATGAAAACTCGTTTTGCCAAAAGCATGGAGGTTGGCAAAGCATTAACGACCGAGAGCGTTAAATTTATTAGCACTAAGGTCAATACAAATCATTTTGCCAATATCAGTGAGTCAGCTGCTCCCTTTATCGTCTTTAACTCAAGCGGCTATGAAGGCTCATCGGTCCACCAATTCGAGATTGAATGGTCGCACCGTTTCTTCGATCAAAGCGAGGATCCTGTTGCCATTGCTAAGCAGGTTCAAGATCGGACGCACGCCGAAGGGTACTTGGTGAACGGCAGCGGTGAACGCATCGACTTTACTGCTCATGATTTGGGCGTTCGCTTCGGCTATGAACTGCCAAATGATAAATTCCGGCAGCCCTATATGGCTCGCGCACTGCGTCTAACCTTCGAGACCGGCATATTGCCTTCGATGGGATATGAATCTTTTGCATGGATACCATGTCAAAATGAAATTATAACATCCGGCGAGAATAGCCATTCATTAGTGACTAGTGAACGAACACTTGAAAATGCTCGTCTTACATTGATGATAGAGGAAGACGGAAGTTTTACAGTTTATGATAAGAAAAGCCAGCAGCTGTTTTCGGATCTTGGCCATTACGAGAATGTAGGCGATATCGGCAATGAATATATTTTCAAGCAGCCAGTAGGCGACTTGCCAATCACGACTAAGGGCAGCAAAGCCGAAATTCGAGTAGTTGAGGACTCGCCTTACCGGGCAGCCATTGAAATCACTCATCGCCTTGCTATACCTGCGCGGGCAGATGATCTTCTAGCAGAAGAAATCCGCACAATGGTTGAATTCCGGCAGCGGAAGGCTGGCAGATCGACTTCCCTTGTACCGCTAGAAATTGTGACACTAGTTAGCCTAGAACGTGAGGGCAAAGGTGTTCAAGTCCATGCGCGCATTGAAAATCAATCGCAAGATCACAGGCTGCGCGTGCTTCTTCCTTCGGATATTGCTGCATCCACACATTTTGCAGATTCAATCTTCGAGGTCGCTGAGCGTCAAAACGTTCCTGCAAAGGAATGGCAAAATCCGAGCAATGCTCAGCATATGCAGACGTTCATTGACGTGCATAGCGAGCAAAGAGGCCTCACGATTGCAGGCAAAGGCTTAAATGAATATGAAGTGCTTCAAGATGGCAGAAATACGATCGCTGTAACCCTTCTGCGCTCCGTCGGAGAGCTTGGCGATTGGGGTGTATTTCATACGCCTGAAGCGCAGTGCTTAGGTACAAATGAAGCGGAATGGATGATCATTCCTTACGGCAGCGCTGAAGAACGTTTTGAGGCTTATCGAGAAGCCTATCGTTTCCCTATACCTGTTACGGCAATCGCAGCTGGATTGCATGATGGCGAGCTTGCTCCCACTTGTGATTTCCTCAAATGGAATGGTGACCAGCTCGCCTTCTCCAGCCTGAAGATCAACGAGGAGCGTGGCGACAGCATGGCAAGGTGGTACAATTTAGCAGAATCCACGACCAGCTTAGCTATTCATCCAAGCGCTGCTTCTGAATCCTATGTAAGCGACATAATGGAGAACGATAACGAAAATAAAATCAAAAACAGCGTTCAGGTCGAAGGCTTCAAAATCGTAACGATTGGTTTAACCGCAGCTTCAAAATGACCAAATCAAAAAACTAAAAGTTAAAATGCAAAGAGGCAGTCTCCCAAGGTTATGCCATTTTCACCTAGGAGTCTGCCTCTTCATGCTTCTTGCTGAGTGCAATTTTTCATATCATTAGTGTGGCACAGCTGGCTCTTCATCCGCAATGCCTCTTTGTCGTCTATATTCCTTCGGCGTGCAGCCGACCTGCTTTTTGAACAGCTTCGAGAAATGAACCGGGTCCTTATACCCCACCTGAAATGAGATTTGATACACTTTGTATTTGATGTCGCCTAACATTTCCTTCGCCTTCTCAATCCGTATTTCTGTCAAATATTCCAAAAAGGTTTTCCGTTTCTCCTTCTTAAAAAGCTTGCTCAGCCATACCGGCGTCACATGAACGGCCATTGCAACACTCTGAAGAGTTAAGCTTTCAGCATAATCCCTCTGCAATATTTTCTCCGCTTCATAGACGATCTGGCTCGGCGTATTGGACAGCTTGCGGAAATCTGCTGCGATTGCAAGAAGGAACAGCTCTGTTTGCACACGCAGCGATTGCAATGTATCGTATTGCTCTAACAGCTCCCACACCGCGATCGGATTGCTGCCCAAATTTTTGCTTGGAACACCTGCCGCCGCCGCTCTGCGAAACACCTCGAACAGCCACTCAAATATTTTTTGCTGAATGTCACGCAATTGATTGAGACGCCAGGCTTGTACCATCTCCACAAATCGATCCATCGCTGCTGTAATTTCCTCATCCGTGCCATACTTCACGAGATCGAGCACCTCTTCAGGCTCGCTAAGCGACAAGTCACTCCCGTCACCCTCATAAAATAAACCCTGCTCCGTAAATAATCGATTGCCTCCGTATACAGCCTTTTGCTCCAATACGTTTATCGCTTCCGCATACATTTCATGAAGATTCTCAAATGTACAAGGTGTTGTTCGCATGCCAGCGCTTGCTTTCACCTTAACAAAATCGTTGATTCGCTGTAAGCAAAGCTGCGCCATGCCCCGGCTCAGTTCGGCATGCTCTGGCCGCGAGCAGCTGAAAATGACAATCCATCGATTGCTGCTGTCCATGCAAAGCGCAAAGGGGTGGGGATAATCTTCCTCCAGCGTTTGATTGACCACATTGCCGATTCCGAACAATATTAAATCCTTTTCCTTCGTATGGCGATTCTCGATTGCTTTCAGATCATCAGCTTCCACAACAACAAGCGTCATATGCTGATTCGCTATCCACTCCAAATTCAATGTCTGCAAGCGATGTCTTCTCCGTGCTTCACGATAAGGATCATAGTCCTGCTCAATCATTTCTCTGAGCAGCTCCTCGCGCATTTTTGGAATCGCAAACCTCACTTGATTAATAAGCTGCTGCTCGTTATGCTGGTCCATTCTTTTTCTGTGGATATGATCCATCGTTTTTCTAACGATTTGGGTCAGCTCGTCCAAATTGATCGGCTTGAGGATATAGTCCATAACACCGATTTGTATCGCCTGCTTCACCAGTTCAAAATCATCATACCCACTTACAACAATCGCTTCCGGTTTATAATTTTCAACGGTAGTCAATGAACGAAGAAATTCCAGCCCCGACATCCGATTCATTTTAATATCTGTGACGATAAGATCCGGTCTCATATCCAGTGCAAGCATTAATGCCGTATCTCCATCATCAGCCACCAGTACCTCATCAATTCCGAATGTTTCCCATGGAAAGCGGTTACGTAAACCTTCGCGGATTTCGAATTCATCGTCCACTATTAAAGCACGCAGCATCCTCTCACCTTCCCCTTCATGCATTTTCAAAGATGTTCAATACGGAACCATTACCTAACTACATACTACCTGACTGTATTTCGGATTACACGGGGGTAATTGCAAACTTTATGGTCTAGTATTAAATAAACGAGTGTACCTGCACACCTTCATACGATCATCCAAAGACAAGCTCACTCAAAAATAAAAGCAGCTGTCCCAATAGGTCTCAAAAACCTGCTGGAAACAGCTGCTTCTCGTGTTATAACAAGTTCAAAATCGGCTCGTATACTCCGTACAGCAGAATATAAAATGCCGCTCCGAGCGCTGAGCCTATATAAGCTCCGTTCAAACGAATACGCTGCAGATCGGTCTCGACCTTGCTCTCGATGAAATGCACCAGCTTTTGCTCTGTGAAGCTATCAAGCGTCTTGCGTACGATGATTCCGATAATTGCATGTTCGGTTTCAATCATCTTCTGCACGAATTTCTGCACATATTGCTCCAGCCAGCCCTTCGTTTCCTCGTTCGCTTTGAACCACTCCCAGTATGACATAATGAACTGATTAATCAGCTCCTTAATATCGGATGGATTGACGGAATGTTTCTGCGGCAAGGCTAGCTGCAGCTTCGGTTCGCTGATCAGCAGCTGTCTAAAGTTGCCGAGCAAAGCTTCAATAGAAGGAAGCAACGAGATCTTCTCAATCACTTCATCTCTCCATTCATCAACAGCAGCCGAAACATCCTCGCGGTGCTGCAAATTGTCGGCAAGCTGCAGCACCATTTCCTCCAGTAAAACACGAAGCTCATGCTCTGGATTTCGCAAATCATTAATGAGCAGCTGCAAATCGTCATACAGCACATTTGTAGCATCGTCGAGATTCAGCGCATTCGTTGATTCAGCAATCTCCACTGCCATTTTTTTGAGCCACTTGGAGAAGATACTGCCTTGATTTACAAACTTCTCCTTCTCCTTGCCAAGCAGCTCACGAATGACAACTTTGGTTTCTTCTTCTGCTGCGCGTGCCGCGGCGAACTCAACGATCTGGCTAACCCAGCTTTGGAAATTGCCTTTCGCCATCACCCATTTGAGCGCCTTGCCGGCGTAAGGCGACAAGCTAATCTTGCCTAAGCTTTTTCGTGCTTTCTCATCCAAAATGACGGATAGACCTTTAATATCCAGCTTGGCAAGCAGACCAGCCACCAGCGTCCAGCCTTGCTCAGCGAGCATGCCGTTTGGTCGGCGATCGATCCATGAAATGCCGATCTCTACAAGCGATATTTGCTTTACCTTTTCCTTTAACAAATCTTTGCTGAGCAGCTGCTGCTCGACCATATTCGCGACGCCTTCAATCAGCTTATCGCGATTTCTAGGGATAATCGCTGTATGCGGAATCCACTTCCACCCAAATGGGTGGCGGAACAATACCGTTACAGCAAATAAATCAGCTAATGCGCCAACGAGGCCCGCTTCGGTCGTGTAGAGCAGCATCCGTGCCCACCACTGGTCTGGGAAGACATATAAGCAGCAGGCGGCAATGACGAATAAGGCGGCAAGCAATATTAAGCTGCGGTTTGCTTTTTTTCTCATAGCCATTTATGCTCGCCCTCCAATCCAAAACGTCGCTAGATGCAGGACTACGCCGATAAGCGCTCCGATACCAATTCCGTTAATCCGAATGTACTGCAAGTCGCGTCCTGCTTTCTCTTTAACCAGCTCGATAAGCTCTTCTTCAGAGAAGCTGTTCAGCTTGTCAGTTACCATTTTGCCGATAAAAGAATGCTTCTGCTCCACCCATTTCAGCAGCGTCGTCTTCACGTATTGATCCAGTCGAGTAAGCAGCTCTGTATTTCCCACTACATAAGCTATTCCTTCTTCAACTTTATCCTTGATCCAAGGATAGCGCACTTGCTCGCCTTCCGCATTGGAAGCCGCAGCGAGTCGAATGGACTCCAGTCCCCGCTGAATGAACGCATCGAGCTTAAGCTCATCCTTCACAGATGCCAGAAGCGTTGTTTTCCCCGCTTCTATTCGGCTGCGCAATTGTTCATCCGTACGCAGTCTTGCAACAAATTGCGCAATAAAAGCTTTGATTTCCTTGCGCTGCGGGTGGTCTTCAGCATGAAATTTCTGTAGAAAAGATACCAGCCACTCCTGCAATCGTCCACTAATATTTGCCGCTTCTAGCCCTGCAGAGAAATCGATCAGCTTCCTTCTAAACTTATCGCCTTCGTAGGAACGAATGGCTGAATCGACAATTTGGTCTACAACAGCGCCAAATGGTGCCGATTTCACAATTTTGATAAGCTCCGGAATGATAAACTCGATAATCCGATCATCGTAACCGTTTTTGATGGTCCAATCACCAGCATCGGCAGCAATGTCTGCTACAGGAATCGAATCGGCATGCTCGAGAAGGAAGGTTTGAACGGTTTTGGCCAGTTCCTGCAAATCAATTGTCGTAATTACATCATCCGCCAGCTGCTGCAAAATGTCATTCACACCCTGTTCGCCGCCGTGCTGCTTCAAATATGTGACTAAAACGTCTGCAATATTGTATTCGTCAAGCCTCTCCCTAATATTCGGGATGGTTAACAATTCATTTTGAACCATTTGGACAAGCTCGCCAATCAAGCGCTCACGATTCCGAGAAATGATGTTGGTTCCCATCCACACCGGCCACTTTATTTGTAAAGGATTTCCAAACAATGCGCTTACCGCAAAGGAATCCGCCAGTCCGCCAATCGTTGCAGCGCTAAATAAGGAAAATAACAGGCCGCCAATAAATGTTTCATGAAAGGGAAAAGCCGCCAATATTCCGATCGCTGAGAAAAGAAGCGCTAAATCCGCTTTTTTCTTAATACTGAATTTGTTCATACACAAGCTCCATTCCTGATGATCGTTCCACATTAATTATCCCATATGTATAGGGTGTGAAACAATGGAGTTTCTATAATCTGAGAATTGATCTTTATAAGGTTTAAGCGCTGCTGCTTTTGGGGCTTTTTTTCAGCTTCCGCGGCACTAATGAATCGCTCTTAGAAACTTGCCAAATGCCTAGGCAAACAAACGCTCCCCCTACGAGATGAGACCATGAGAAAGGTTCGTTTAAAATGCCGTAGGATAGAAGCACAGTGCTAAGCGGAATGCAGCTTGTGTAGACAGCCGCTGTTCCCGCACTCACTTTGGAAACACCGCGAAACCATAATATATAAGCCAAAGCGGTAACGAAAATACCGTAATAAAACAACAGGCCAATATCGCCAACAGTTACACTGCTGAAATCGTATTGTTTAGCCTCAATAAGTGCAATAGGCAAAAACATGATGAATGAAAACAAGGTTACATAGGTTGTCCCAAGCAGTGAAGAGACATTGCTTGCAGTCATTTTGCGCAGGATCGTAAGCATCGATTCCCCAACAACTGCGCCTAAAATAAGCAAAAGCCCAATATACGAAGCTTGTGACGGAGGTGAAGAGGAAGGAATCAGCCATCCTGGCACCTGAATGCTAACAACACCCAGTATGGAGCAAACGATGCCTATTTTAATCGGATTCGTTAATTTTTCTTTTAAAATCATATACGAAAGGAAAGCAACGACCGCCGGCGTTAAGCTCGTCACAATACCCGCTTCCGTTGCGAGCGCGGTCCGAAGGCCATACAGCATGAATACGCGGAATAAAAACATCCCGAGAAACGCTTGCAGCAGTAAAAATAAAAAATCCTTTCTCCCGACTCGGAGCGTGGTTTTGCCGCTTAGCATCAAAATCGGAATTAACAGCAATAAAGCAATGATTAGGCTAATCGCTTGTGACAAAAAAACCGGCATCTGCATCGTCGTTATTTTGCCGGCTACTATGGAGCTTCCGATGAGAATAGCGGCAATGGTCAGCTCAAAATACGCAATAATACGAGAATGATTCACATTCAGCAACCCCTCTACTTTTGTTTCATGTATACTGTAGCAAAGGGTCGTTAACTGGTTGTAGTGCCATTAAACAGGCATTTTCATAGTACCACTTCAAAAGGAGTCTGGATATTTTGTGGCTGTCCATCGATAGACAAGCAAATTTGCCTATGTTTCGCCAGGTTTTCAACTCACTCCAAGGTGCTATTCTCTCGGGTGAGCTGCCTGCTGGCTACAAGCTTCCATCCACAAGAGAGCTTGCTTCGCAGCTTCATGTCTCGCGCAACGTGATTTTGGAAGCCTATGAGCTTTTATTGGCTGAAGGATACATAACAGGCCGCTCTGGTGCAGGAACTTATGTAGCTCAAGGAGCCTGCTTGCTTGGCTTCACGAAGGCGTCACCGTTACCATTACCCGCTTCATTAGCAGAATCGACGAACAAATCAGAGCTCGATTTCATCTCGTTTCGTACGGGCCTGCCCGCACTGAATCTATTTCCGATGAAAAAATGGGGCTCTATTTTGCAAAGTGTATGCATGGATTCCTCTATTGCTGAATTAGGTTATGGCGATCCGTCCGGTGACTTGGAATTACGTCGTCTGCTATCCAAACAGCTGTGGATTTCAAGAGGAGTCGTCAGCAATCCCGAACAAATTATAATTACAAACGGTGCGGTACAGGCGCTTCAGCTGATCGTTAAGCTGCTGCTGAGAGGCGGGGAAGATGTTTTAGTCGAAGATCCGTCCAATGTAGATTTAAAGACGATATTAACTTCTACAGGAGCCGAGCTACATGGCGTTCCCGTTGACGATTCCGGCCTTTTAACCCACAAGCTTCCCGTAAACCTTCGGCCAAAATGCATCTACGTCACACCCTCTCATCAATTCCCGCTTGGCGGCATTTTACCGATACAAAGGCGGATTGAATTAGTTGAATACGCCCGCCAAAGCGGCAGCTATATCCTCGAAGATGATTATGACAGCGAATTCCGGTATGATGGGGCTCCTATCCATTCACTCCAAAGCTTATGTCCTAAGCAGGTAGTCTATATTGGAACCTTCAGCAAAGTCATGTTCCCTTCGCTGCGAATCGGCTATATGATTGTCCCTGAACCACTGGTTGAACCCTGTCGCCAGCTTAAGCGGCTGTCAGACTATCAAACGCCTATGATTGAGCAGCTCGCTTTGATTCGTTTCATGAACAGCGGAACGCTTAATGCTCATATTTTAAAAATGAAAAAGTTGTACAAAAAGAGACGCCAGCTCCTGCTTGATGCTTTACATGAGCAAATTACCCTGCCTTACCAGATATGTGGACGAGCGGCTGGTTTGCATCTGGTCGCTCAGTTTGAAGCGCAGCTGCCGGAAGATTTAATGAACCGGTTGGAAGCAGCGTCTGTATTTGCGGACTTGCTGCCGAATAACCGAATGCTGCTTGGATACGGGCATTTGGACGATCAGCAAATTTATGAGGGCGTCCGTCGCATTGGCAAAGCCCTCAAGAATTGAATGTCTCCTGCCGAGAAAAGCCGGCAAACCAAAGAAACCAGCTGCACCCGATTATCAGGTACAGCTGGTTTCTTTGGCAAACCCTCTACTTCGGAGAAAGCACGTACTCGCTTCCGGCACTCACCGTCCATGATACAAGCCCATCCTTGCTGAATACGTCTTTCACCTCATGGCCATCTTTCCTTACGATGAGCGGAATGCTGCTTTGCACGACACAGCTATTAGCTGCGCCAGCTCGTATGCATGCTTCAACAAGCAAGCCATTTGACCAGCGGATGTCCACCTCGAAGCCGCCTCTTGCGCGGAGACCTGTCACTTCTCCATGAGGCCATGCTTCCGGCAAAGCAGGCAATACATGCAGACTGCCCGCATGGCATTGAAGCAGCATTTCCGTTATGCCTGCAGCGCCTCCGAAGTTGCCATCGATTTGGAACGGAGGATGATTATCAAACAGATTAGGCAGCGTGGAATGACTTAGCAAATCTTGCACATTCGCATACGCCTTCTCCCCATCCTCAAGCCTTGCCCAAAAGTTAATAATCCAAGCTCTACTCCAACCCGTGTGACCGCCGCCGCTTGCAAGCCTTTGATCTAGCGTTACTCTGGCAGCATTTGCCCATTCAGGTGTCCCTCTAACCGTAAAGCGCTTGCCGGGATGCAGGGCGAACAGATGCGAGATATGACGATGTCCCGGCTCCGCTTCCTCGTAATCCTCCATCCATTCTTGAATTTGCCCATGCTTGCCAATTGCAGGCTCCGGCAAACGGGCTCTCATATTGTGCCAAAGTTCCTGCTCCGATGAGTCGATGCCGAGCTTCTTCGCCGCTTCTGCACAAGCCGTAAACAATTCATATAAAATTTGACTATCCATCGATGCACCAATACATAACGTACCGGATTGTCCATTTGGCAATAAATAGGTATTCTCAGGTGATACAGAAGGATTCAATACAAGCAGGCCATCCTCTGTTTCCGTCAAGAAATCCACAAAAAATTGTGCCGACTCCTTCAAGGTTGGATATATTTGCTCAAGAAAAGCATCATCAAGGCCATACTCATAATGCTCCCACATATGCAGGCAAAGCCAAGCCGCACCAAGCGTCCAATACGAGGCTGGCAAATAAATGTCTTGCGGAGCGGTATCGCCCCAAATGTCGGTATTATGATGAGCGACAAAACCTCCACAATCGTACATTGCTCTTGCGGTTATTCTGCCGGGTTCACGCATCCGCTTGATGAGATCAAATAATGGCTCATGGCATTCTGCTAGATTTCCCGCTTCTGCCGGCCAATAATTCATTTGCGTATTAATATTAATCGTATATTTGCTGTCCCACGGCGGCAGCATTTTCTCGTTCCAAATGCCTTGCAAATTGGCAGGAAGCGAGCCCGGACGACTGCTTGAAATGAGCAA
Organism: Paenibacillus sp. FSL K6-3182; assembly: GCF_037976325.1. Lineage (NCBI taxonomy): Bacteria > Bacillati > Bacillota > Bacilli > Caryophanales > Paenibacillaceae > Paenibacillus > Paenibacillus sp. FSL K6-3182. The sequence continues at coordinate 2,341,690 of NZ_CP150265.1, read as the reverse complement.
ATAGCGGCCAAACTGATAATATAAGGCCATTAATCCTACGTCGGCGCTGCCTTCTTGAACTAGCTTTAAACGCTCATTTGTAGGTACATAGGCGGCATTCGAATAAGCAGCATCCGTTAAGCGAAGCAGTACCCGCTTTGACAATGAAGTGAAATCTTGAATATGGCGCGATTTCAACTCTTCATAGCTTATTAAGCCAGCACGGGCTCCTGCATGGACAGCATATGCCTCCGGATCAGCATGACGGAATGATGTGGCTGCGGTTAATAGAAGCGTTACGCTATTGGCGCCTTCCACGATGAGATGCTCGCCAATAATTGATACTGAACCGCCATCTGCAACCGCGCGCAAAGAAGTTCGGAAATCAGACCCGCCTGAACCGCCGCACATGCCGCGCATCACGATCGTATTCTCGTCTGCTTTCACCAGCTCGTCATAGTAGCGATTGCTGCCGCGCAGCAAACGGGCTGTAAAGCTGATGCTGCCCGGCTTATCTGCTGTGAATCTTGTAACTATTGCTTCATCTGGGAAACTAGCAAATGTCTCACGGGCAAAACAAACGTCTCCTTTAGTAAAGGTTACACTTGCAATACCGTTGACGATATCGAGAGCTCTAACATATTCTCGTGCTTCTTCTTTCGAATCATATTTTAAGCTTAGCTCTATATCTCCAAGCGGCATATAGTGCCTCTGCGTTTCGGGTACGCCAGATAGAGCCATCGCGGATAAATCATGTGCTTCGTTCAAACTTCCCTCTCTCAGCAGCTCACGAATTTTCGGCAAATATGGCAGTGCGTCTGGATTGTTGCGATCACGCGGTCCGCCATACCATACGCTGTCTTCGTTCAGAGCTATCCGCTCACGTCTAATGCCCCCAAATACCATGCCTCCGAGCTTCCCATTGCCAACAGGCAGCGCTTCCTCCCAATTGGAGGCAGGCTCCTTATACCACAAGCGCGTTTCTTCAACCAGCGTCATCTTCCATTCCCCTTTTAATCATCTTTTATTTAAGAGAACAATCCTTTACTATATTAATAATCCTTCAAAAAAATTGAATGGCGGTGCCGCAGGTGGATAGAACAAGTGAACAACATGCGTTATCTGAGTTGCTGCAGTCGCTGCAGCTAAAATTGCTTATGGCGCATAAAACCCAAGTCTCTCTAAATTGGGGGGAAACCAACTCTGTTCCCGAATACAATAAGCTATATTTTATTTGCGAAGGGGAAGGCTGGATTCGCATCGGCAACGACGACTATTATCCAAAACCCGGTCAGCTGTTTCTCACGCCTGCGCATACAAAGATATCGTTCTCCTCTTTAAATAATCGCCCATACTTAAAATATTGGTGCCATTTCAATATCATGGCAGGTCCCCTCGATCTTTTTCAGTGGATTGGCGTTCCGCTTTGCTTAAACATTAAAGATAAGAACAGCATGACGCGCTTGTTCCATGAGCTCATCGAATGGCATGGACAAGATTCAATCGTTGCTAGGCTCCGAGAAAAAGCTGTATTGCTAGAAATCATAAGCTGTTTTCTCGAATCCGTTCCGATTCGCGTGCTGCAGCACCGTACAGAGGAAATGAACCGTTTGAACGTCATACAGCAATATGTAGACAGTCGTCTTCATACGAGCATCAGCGTCGATCAAATGGCGGAATCTGTTCATCTTCATCCCAACTATTTTAGTTCCTATTTCAAAAAACATTTCGGGATGCCTCCGCTTAAATACGTCAGCCGCAAACGAGTAGATCGAGCCAAACAACTTTTAACGACAACTTCTCGCAGTATTAAGGAGGTTGCTGATCAATCTGGTTTTAAAGAAACGAATCATTTCACGAAATTTTTCCGTAAAGAAACAAATCTAACCCCAACCGATTATCGAACAGCCTATTCGGAGAAGCGATCGCATCAAGGCGATAATTCAATTATAAAAGCGCATTCATAATGTGACGATGTAAGAAACTAAGGTATAAGGGTATAATTCTAAGGGTCTGCCTTCTATTGGCAATAAAAAATAGGACAAGCAGCTGTAGCAGTCTGCTTTGTCCTATTTTTTTGCTTCTTAATGATGATAAGAAGAGATCATTGTCCAATCGGCATCCGTTAATTGATTGATTTGCCATACCGCAACACCGCGCAAGCCAAACGCTTTCGCTAAACGTATTTTGGCTTCGATGCTTTGCGTATTCTCATACCAAAGCAGATGCGAGCCTCTATCGTCCTTAAACGTAATTTGATTCAAAAAGTACGGCAGCTGCATGACAGATTTCGTATCAGCAGCTGCTAAGCGACTTTCTACAGCCGCGATGGCTGGCGACCGGAAAAACTCTACAGTACCGTCTGCCTTTGTTGTCCATTGGTTAGCCTGCTTAGAAATGCCTAGCTTCAGCTTATCTGCTGGAATATACGAGAGTATATTTCGTACGGAATCGCCAACAAGCGTAAGCGGCGCAGACGGCAATCCACTTTCCTCATGCGTAAATTCATAGGCCATCAATATAACTTCATCAGCCAGTTCGCCAATTTGTTTGTAATCATAACCTGCATAATAATAAGAAGGCGGTACAACTACCGTAAGTGATATTTCACTGCTTAGTTCGGCCTTAATTGCACGAATCAGTTCAACGAAAGGCTGCTTATACTCAGCAGGTACCATGCCTTCAAAATCAATCGCCACTCGCTCAAAACCATACAAAGGATTAGCGGCTGCCTCGGCTACAGAACTAGCAAATGCTTTGCGAGCTTCAGCATCGATTATAAAATCACCAAGCTTCTGAAGCGTTGTATTTCCAAAGATCATTAGCGTCTTCGTAGAACCACTCGTTTCTGCCGCTGTTAGAGTCTGCTTCCAGTCGCTTGGCGGCGACATAAGAACGGATGCTTTGCCCGCTCCCTGATAGTCAAGCTTAGCCCAGTCAAAGATAACCTCATCTGAGGCGGCGAATCTATCCAGTTTTTTGTAAGGTCCACCTGCTGCAAAAAAAACTGATACCTCAAGCTGGCGGCTTTCGCTTTGGAAGTCGATCATCCGATCAACAATGGCGGCTGCTTCGCGTCGTGATAACGACTTTTTCGGAAGAAACAAACCTTTATTGTCCCCTTGCATAATCGAATCCGCGTATGTACGCAGCACATATGGTGCAAGGTTTTTATCCACTTGATTCATATCGGCAAAGGCCGCTTTCTCGCTAGCTTCTTGCCAGCCTGTATCTAACCATTGCTGCTTCTCTTCTGCCGTTTTTCCTTGAAGCAGCGCAAAAGCCGTTAATGCTGCTACTTCCTCACGCTTAATATTTTGGCTCGGATTAAATTTCCCATTTACGATGAGCAAATCCAACCAACCAGCATCATATGCGGGTTTAATAAAGGCATAAGACCAACGATCCTTGGCCACGTCAGAGAGTCCAGCAGACTTCTCTTTATCTATCACCGGTTTAACGGATTGTACTAGCAGCTTTACGAATGCTTCTCTCGTAAGTTCGGCGCTTGGACGAAAGGTTCCATCCTCATATCCAGAAACGACTCCAAGTGCGACTAAACGATAAATAGATTCGGCTGCCCAATCCTTTACAGGTACATCTCGATAGGGCTTTAATTGCGCATCATACGCAAACACCTGCACGGCGTTTCCCAGCATAAATATTAGCAGGATTCCAATAATAACGGTTGTTTTCCCTTTGAACCTCACTACATCCTCTCCTTTATGAGCATAGCTATCACTCTATCGATTATTCGATAGAATCATATCCTATATTCCATAAAAAGTCTAATAGACCCAACTTTTGGGCGGCGAAATAACCCTATCATTAACCCATTTTTCTTAAAATAGTTTTTAGTCTAGTTAAAAATGGTTATTAGTCCAACCTTAAAAAAAGGTATAAACGTACACTAAACCATCTATAGGTAGGTGTCTTTAGTGAGTTGTTTGAATAAAAGAAATCGCTGCAAAAAGATACGTGTAATAGTATGCAAATCAAAAAACAGAAAGAAATGCCGTAATAGAGTTGTTAAAAAAATTGTGAAGGTAACATGTCCTCCTCCTCAAGTGAATGTAACTGCTCCGGTAGGACCGACCGGACCTCAAGGACCCCAGGGTATTCCTGGTTCAGTAGGAGCAACTGGTGCGACTGGCACTAATGGGGCGACTGGAGCTGCTGGCGCAACTGGTGCGACTGGCACTAATGGCGCACCTGGTACTAATGGGGCACCTGGAGCTGCTGGCGCAACTGGCGTAGCCGGAGGAGTATTAAGCTTCGCTGATTTTTTTGCATTGATGCCGCCTGATAATGCAGCAACTGTTGCTGTCGGTGCAGATGTAAGTTTTCCGCAAAATGGACCTACTAGCGGAACTAACATTACCCGCACTGGTGCTACTACATTTAACTTAGCTGTAATTGGAACGTATCAGATTTTGTTTCAAGTAAGTGTGACCGAACCGGGGCAGCTGATTTTAACCATTAATGGCGCTGATCTAGCTTATACAGTGGTTGGCCGAGCAACAGGTACTTCTCAAATTGTAGGAATGGCTCTTGTACACACGACTGTCATTAATTCAATACTCACCGTGCGAAACCCTGCGGGCAATTCCACGGCACTTACGATCACACCGCTCGCTGGAGGAACAAGATCTGTTTCAGCTCATCTTGTTATTACACAAATCGCATAAGGAAATAGAATGGATCTCATAACAACATCCAAAAATATAAAAAGGCGACTTTACATTCACTATGGAATGAAAGCCGCCTTTTGATTTTATATTCACTTCACAACATTAATCGCTGTTAATCTCTGACCTTCACTTAAGAGAAGTCCTTTCATCTATATCAAGGAAGCGAGTTGCTTAATGGCTTCCATTCGGCCCTTGGTTTTCCGTTTGAGCGCCGCCTTTGCCTTGGTTTTCGGATGGAGCTTTGTTGCTTTGGTTATTAGAGTTGCCTCCACCGATACCTTGGTTATTACCTTGACCTCCGCCAATACCGCCGCCTTTGCCACGGTTTTCTCCTTGACCTCCGCCAATGCCGCTGCCTTTGCCACGGTTTCCGCCAATGCCGCCGCCTTTGCCACGGTTTTCTCCTTGGCCTCCGCCAATGCCGCCGCCTTTGCCACGGTTTTCTCCTTGGCCTCCGCCAATGCCGCCGCCTTTGCCACGGTTTTCTCCTTGGCCTCCGCCAAATCCGCCGCCTTTGCCTTGGTTCTCACCATAACCTCTGCCAGCTCCACCGCCTGCACCGCCACCAGCTCCACCGCCTGTACCGCCACCAGCTCCGCCGCCTGCGCCACCACCAGCTCCGCCGCCTACACCGCCACCAGCTCCGCCGCCTACACCGCCACCAGCTCCGCCGCCTGCGCCACCACCAGCTCCGCCGCCAGCTCCGCCGCCTGCACCGCCACCAGCTCCGCCGCCTGCGCCACCACCAGCTCCGCCGCCTACGCCACCACCAGCTCCGCCGCCTGCACCGCCGCCTGCGCCACCACCAGCTCCGCCGCCTGCACCGCCACCAGCTCCGCCGCCTGCACCGCCACCTGCACCGCCACCAGCTCCATTGCCAGCGCCTTTACCGTTGCCGAGTGATTTTGCTTTACCTTTCCATTTTGCTTGCGTTTTTGCCTTCGTTGCTGCTTTCTTCTCCGAATAAGAATAAGAAATCGATTGTAGCGTTTTAGCATCTACGGCGCCTGTTGTAGGCAAGCCATGTGTTTTTTGATAATATTTTACGCCGCGCACTGTAGAAGGCCCATAACGACCGTCAATTTTACCAGAATAGCTGCCCAGGGATTTCAGCATGCCTTGAATAACATAGACATCTGGACCCTTAGCATTCTTGCCAATCGCTTGACCAGTATGAGGCATACTGAACATCAATGTGATCGCGAGCAACGCTGCGCCTATGTACCTTGCAGCAAACCTCCCAATCTTATTGCGTTGTTCATCCAATCCAATTTCCTTTTTATGTTGTTGCATGCAAAATACACCATCCTTTTGATTCTTGAATTTAACTCCCCCCTTACTATCCCCAAATATTTAATTTCATTCCACATTGAATCCATTAAAAAAGCGGATCGCTTATTTGCGCTCCGCTACTCTTCTTCATCCTATTTGAAAATACTTATGCCAAACCACCAAGCTTGCACGAAATTTGTGATGCAGCTGCCTTTACATATTGGATCACATTTGGAATTTCCTTCTCATTAAGCCGATGGATAGGTCCTGCTGCAGATAAGCTGGCTACGATTCGCTTCTGAGGATCAAAAATAGGGGCAGCAATTGCAAAAGCATCCGTATCCACCTCACCCAAAGTAAAGCAATAACCCGCTTCCCTAATACGATGCATTTCTTGCAAAAGCAAAGGTTTACCGGCATCTTCGCCAAAAAGCTTGCACATTTCTTCAATAACTTTGTCATTTTCATTAGCGAGCAGCGTTTTCCCTGAAGCGCCTGAATTAAGCGGCAATATTCTTCCATTTTCAATAGAAAGCCTAATCAAACGTTTACTCGTTACATTTTCGATACAAATGGCTTTGGAACCGGAGCGGACAAAAAGCACCGTCGTTTCATTCGTAAGTGCGGTGAGGTCTTCCATAATCGGCCTCGCGATCGTAAGAAGCTCCTTTTCGATTTGCTGCGATAAGCTTCTCGCTAAATCAAAAATACGCAGACCTAAACCAATTTGCCCTCTGCCCTTACGCTCTACGAAACCATTTTTTATAAGCGTTTGAATAAAACGATATGCGGTACTGTCGGGGATGCCTACCTTCTCCGCAATTTCACTGACCGTGAGCGTTGCACCCGATTCAGCGAGCACGAATAAAATATCGATAGCACGTCCTAATGTTTGAGTTCCATTCATCATTGCACCTCAAAATATTTACAATAGTAGTCAATTATAAGGATCAGTATATCATACCCTTTGTTCTCCGCGTGCATTGCGCATCGTTGATTTTTCAACTTGCAGCAAAATCGTATTTGTAGATAAAGCTAATAACGATACGAGCAGCGTGCCCCATACCATTTTTGGTACTGAGTTTTGATATAAGCCTTCGAATAAAATACCGCCTAACCCGCCGGCATTAATCCACGCCGCTATGGTTGCGATACCTATTACGGATACCGATGCTATACGAATGCCGCCAATTATGACGGGCAGTGCCAGCGGCAGCTCGATATGGACGAACAGCCTCCACTTGCCATAACCCATTCCTTTGGCTGCTTCAATGATCGAAGGTTCAATCGATTGAAATCCTGAAATGACATTTCGCACCAAAATCAGCTGACTATATACAACTAATGCGATAATCGCCGGCTTGCTGCCGAGGCCAACTAGCGGAATAAGCAAAGCGAACATCCCGAGGCTTGGAATCGCATAGATAATGCCGAGTACGGACAAAATAGGAACGGAAATCCGTCGATGCCTCGACAACCAATAACCTAATGGCAGCGCAATAACAAGTGCGATAAATAACGAAACGAAGGTGAGATAAATATGCTCCAGCAACGAGGTTAACAAATCATCATAATGGCGGGTTAAATAGTCAAGCATGCCTCTCACCTGCCGTTCTGCAGCTTCAATTGCTCAAGCGTTATTTTACCAATGATTTCATGCTCGGTATTTTCCACAGCCACATAAGGTGCGTTTTGCTGCAGTAGAATTTGAAGCGCCGACTTTAGACTATCACCAGCGGGAATGCGAGGAATATCAGATCCAGCCGGTTCTTCCAGCTCAATCATTTTCTCTTCTGCCCTAATCAGGTGAAGCTGTTGGAACAAATCATCGGCTTGAATCAGTTGCGATACGAAAGCATTACTCGGCTTGGACATGATGGCAAGCGGTGTATCATATTGCTGAATCGTTCCTTCGTTCATCACGATCATATGATCGCCGAGCTTCATCGCCTCTTCCACGTCATGCGTCACAAACAATACGGTTTTGCCAAGCTCACGTTGTATTTGCTTAAAATCATCCTGCAGCTTCGTACGCGTAATCGCGTCAATCGCTCCAAACGGTTCATCCATCAGCAATATAGCTGGATCACCTGCCATCGCTCTAGCAATCCCTACACGCTGCTGCTGTCCACCTGACAGCTGACGCGGATAAAGCTTCTTATAGCTTGCTGGCAAATGAACAAGATCCATTAAATAATCGATTCTCTCCGCTGTTTTTTGGCGTTCCCAGCCCAGTATATTAGGGACCGTTGCAATATTTTGTTCAATCGACAAATGCGGAAACAACCCTACCTGCTGGATTACATAACCGATGCTTCGGCGAAGCTCCGTCACGGGCAAGCTGCGAATGTCTTTGCCAAATATCGAAATCGTGCCTGCGGTCGGTTCAATAATTCGGTTTACCATTTTTAGCAAGGTAGTTTTGCCGCATCCTGATGCACCTAGAATCGTAGCAAAGGAGCCTTGCGGAATAATAAGGCTCGTTTCATTAACGGAGGGATTCGCAGACTTTGGAAATGTTTTGGACACCTGCTCAAAAATAATGGCCTCTTTGCTCATTCTATATCAACTCCTGTAGGAAGGGGGCTTCCCCAATATGGAGAAACCCCGCTGCATTTAATTATGAATTATTTTTTCAATAAATCTTGCTCTTCCAAAAATGCCTTCGCTACATCCGCGTATTCTTTCTTGTCGATATCCACTTGCGCGTTCAGCTTCTGAACAGTTGTGTTATCCAGCTTTGCAGAAATTTTGTTCAACACTTTAGCAATTTCAGGGTCCTTCTCGTTCAGCTCGCCGCGAAGCACTGGAGCTACGAAGTAAGGAGGCCAAAACTTCTTATCATCCTCAAGCAATACAAGATCCGGATTCGTCAAATCGCCATCAGTCGTGAAGCCAACAGTTACATCCGCTTCACCATCTAGCGTTACACGGTATTTGATGCCGTAATCAAACAGCTTGATGCTTTTGAAGTTCATTTTACCGTAGAAAGTATTTAGTCCTTTTAATCCGTCTTCGCGCTCTTCAAACTCAGGAACAGCAGCGAGGTTAAGCTCAGGAGCTAATTTCACCAAATCTGATATTTTGTAAAGATTATATTTTTCAGCAATTTTCTTTGTTGTAACAAGACCTTGTGAATCGTTTGCGTTTGTTGGCTCCAGCCAAACCAGGTTGAATTTCTCTTTGTAGCCTTTTGCTACAGTATCATATACGGTTTTGGCATCGGAGTTTGGCGGCAATTCCAATACGTTGATTAAGCCTGTTCCTGTATATTCCGGGTAAAAGTCGATGTCGCCTTTTTTGAGCGCTTCATGGGCAACGAGTGTGCCGCCAAGATTGAGCTTGCGATCTACCTTGTACCCTGCGTCCTCAAGTGCCAGTGCGTACATTTCACCCAAAATCAATGATTCCGTAAAGTTTTTCGAGCCGACTTTAATCTTTTCTTTGCCTGAACCTCCCTTGGAAGAACAAGCGCTAATAACGAGTACCACACTTATAATCAACAATGCCAAGCTTACCCATTTCTTTTTCATCTGAATTTTCCCCTTTCATTATACACGCTGATATTTGGTTACTGCTCTTTCAATTCCTGCAAATCCGATCTCCGATAAAATAGCTAGCAGCGCTACCGGCAGCGCCCCGACAAGCAGCAATGAGAATTTGTACATGCCAAGACCGTTAATAATAAACGTTCCCAGCCCGCCTCCTCCGATGAATGCGGCCAATGTTGCACTGGCGATAACTTCTACGGCGGCTGTTTTTAGTCCTGACAGCAGCAGCGGAGCAGCTAACGGCAGTTCGATTTTCCGCATAATCATTTTCTCTCCCATACCGAGGCCTGAAGCAGCTTCAATAATCGCTGGCTCAATACCTCTAAAGCCCATGTATGTATTAATGAGAATAGGCGGACAAGCAAGCAGCGTTAATGCAACTAATGCCGGTGCAAAGCCAGTTCCCATGATCGGTAAAATAATGACTAAAACCGCAAGGCTTGGGATGACTCGCAAGGAGTTGAACAGCCCCATAATCGGACCGGTCAGCCACTCTTTCTTGGCACATAGTATACCGAGAGGCACACATACGACGAAAGCAATAAGGAGCGCGTAGAAACTTATGCTTAAATGCACCTTGACCGCTTCCAAAAATCTGTCGCTGTTAGCATTCACATAGTCATAAGCTTCGAGGAATACATTCACTCGTTTGTCATCCTCCTTCCCTTATGTATTATCACTAATCAATAACTTGTTACCATTATTATTAAACTTTATACCCCATTATGTCAATCGGAATTATTAATTTACATCATTTCCTAGCTGAATAAGCGTTTGCAGCAGTACGTTTACTCCTGCTTCACAGTCCTCTCGGCTGCTCCATTCAAGTGGATGATGACTGATACCATCCTTTGAACGTACCAAGATGAGCCCCATTTCCGCTAATTCACTCATGACCACCGCATCATGACCTGCGCCGCAAATCATATACTCCGCAGGCAAACCAGCATCCTCACAGCTATCTGTAATCACTTTTGCAATATACTCCGACGTTTGTACAGGCACAGCAGCATCTAATGTCCGGATAGCGTAGGTCAGCCCTCTTGCTGCAGTAAGGCGTGACAACTCGCCTTTTATCGCAACCTCCAGCTTATTGAGCGACTCCAAGGATTCATGCCGAACATCGAGTGTAAACACCGCTTCACCCGGAATTACGTTTATTGCGGCTGGCGCAAGCTTAAACGTCCCTGTTGTTACGACGCCCCCATGCTTCACTGCGATTTGTTCCACAGCAAGCACAACTTCTGCTGCGGCAGGCATCGGATCCTGTCTTAACTTCATGGGCGTTGTTCCCGCATGGTCCGCTCGTCCATGAATGGTCACTTCGAACCAGCGATGTCCATAAATCGCTGTTGCAATGCCAACCGCTTTATTCAGCTCTTCCAGAACTCGTCCTTGCTCAATATGAAGCTCAACATAGGCATGAATGGATTCTGAGCTGCGACTTGCAAGTGCTGCGTAATCGGGGTTCAAGCCGCTATGCTCCATCGCTTCGCGAAGCGACATGCCGGAAGAATCAGTAAGATCCAGCCACTTTTCATCCCAAGTATTTGCCATCGCACGGCTTCCCAAATAGCCGGCTCCAAAGCGTACGCCCTCTTCGTCCGTAAAGCAAATAACCTCGAAAGGCCTATCATGCCTGATTGACTGCTCCTTGATCGTTCGCAAAACCTCAATACCGCCAAGAACACCAAGCGCTCCATCGAATTGGCCTGCTTGAATGACCGTATCGATATGAGAGCCCGTCACTACAGCTCCTGCCCGTTGCTCCTCCCCCTCCAATCGCCCAATCAGATTGCCCGCCTCATCCTGCCTGACTTCTAGTCCTGCTGCTTTCATTTCACTGATAATAAATTGCCTCGCTATTAATTCCTCATTGCTGAGTGATAGCCGTGTTACACCGCCGCTTGGATCTGCGCCGATTAAACCCAAAGCTTGAATCGAATCCCATAACCGTTTACCGTTGACCTGTACATGCTGAGCCTTAGCCATCATGCCACCCGCTTAAATCCTCCTTATCAAAATAAAGCAATGCGGCGGCTAGAGCCTGCGTTCCCGCAGCAATATCATCCTCATCGGTCCATTCCTCGGGACAATGGCTTCTGCCATCCTTGCTAGGAACAAAGATCATGCCGATTGGCGCAATGCGCGCAAGCTGGTTCGCATCATGCCCCGCCCCGCTTGCGAGGTGAATAGCTGGAGCAACAGAAGCACAGGCTGCAAGCACTCCACCCAGCACAGACTTTTTGACAATGACGGAATCTGACTTCGACAGCAGCTCAAGCGACAAACGAAGGCCTCGCCTTGCAGCAATCTGGATCGTCTCCGCAGCAAAAGCGGCGTAAACCGCGTCAGCCACCTTACGATCTAGCGAACGGATTTCAAGCTCAAAACGAACGAGGCCGGGCACGACATTGGATGCATTCGGCTCATTCGTCACTTTGCCGATCGTGCCTACGGCTACGCTTGCATGATCGTTGCAGTGACGTTCAAATGCTAAACCAATCTCGCAAAAGCCTGCCAGCGCATCGTTACGAAGCGTCATCGGCGTCGTCCCTGCATGATTTGGCGCACCTTTGAGCGTGACACGATAGCGATGAATACCTACGATACCGAGCACCGCTCCAAGTTGATGGCCTGATTGCTCCAGCACCGGACCTTGCTCGATATGAAGCTCAAGGTAGAGCGCTACATCACCCACCTGCCTCGCCTCACTTGTCAACCGTTCGACATTTCCGCCTTGTTGATTAATCGCATCACTAAGCTTCAGCCCAGTATCGTCGCTAAGCTCCAGCATCGCTTCAGGCAAATTGCCGACCATCCCTCTGCTCCCAATCGTGGAGATGCCAAACTCACTCGGCTCCTCTGCCGTGAAATCGACAATTTGCAGCGGATGCCTAAGCTGCGTTCCTGATTGTTGAAGTAGACGGGCAATTTCTATGCCGGCTAGCACTCCTATGATTCCATCGAATCGCCCGCCGCCAGTAACGGTATCTGTATGGGAGCCAATCATGATAGGCGCTAAATCCAGATCGCTGCCAGACAAGCTGCCTATCAAATTTGAAGCTGCATCCAGCGAAACAGACAGGCCCGCTTCCTCCATTTTCTCGGTCAGCCAGCACCTGCCGTCAGCATACTGCTTCGTAAATGGACGACGCGTCCAGCCGGGTTTTGATGGATCAACAAACATCGATAGATGTTCAATATCAGACATCATTCGAGATACACTTGGCACCAGTCTATCCATTTTGCTACCCATCCCATTCACTCCTCTCTCGCAAAATGATTAAGCAAGATGCTCTGCTCTAATAAATTCGCCATGACCCGCCTTGCCGGTAACAGCTCCCGCTTCATACACAAGCGTTCCCCTTACGAGCGTGTGCGTTACTTTACCTTGCATACTCATTCCGTTATAAGCACTCCAGCCAGCACTCGATTGAAGCTCACGCTCATCTAGCGTCCAAGCTGCAGCAGGATCGATAATCGCGATATCCGCATCGTAACCATCTGTTAATCTTCCTTTGCGATGACCAAGCCCAAATACATCAGCAGGCCTTTGACTGATCAGCCTGACCATGTCGGTAAGCGCCAATTTCCCTTTAGCCACGCCCTCGCTGTAAATAATCGGAAGCAAATGTTCCACTCCGGGAGCACCTGAAGCATTATTAAAAATATCCGCGTCTGATTTACGCCCAATTAGCCACGGAGCATGATCGGAAGTAATCATATCGATCGATCCGGTTTTCAATAAGTCCCATAAATCCTCTTTATCCTGCTTCGTGCGAAGCGGTGGATTGATTTTACCTTTCGCCTGCAAACGCGGCATATCTTCTTCACTTAGCGTCAAATAGTGGGTACAGGTTTCCGCAGTGACTTTCGCTCCGATTGAACGGAAATAGTCCACCAGCTGAAAAATACGCGGATACGTACAATGATATAAATGCAGTTTGACTCCTGTCTCATAAGCAAGCTCCATAGCGGTCAGCGCTGCGGCTGATTCACTTACTTTCGGCCTGCTCCAGCCATGCGAACGTGGATCTGCACCTTGGGAGCGATATTTATCAATATATCTGCGGACGATCTCATCGTTTTCCGCATGCACGCCAACCGGACAACCTGTTTCAGCAATAACCGCAAACGAATCAAGCAATTGTCCGTCATCTATTCGCGGAAAGCGGAAGGAATCTGTATTAAACATCGATACTTTAAAGCCGCATGCACCGGCCTCGGCAAGCTGGCGGATATGCTCATAACCATCTTGCTTATGAATCGTAACAAGCATCGCCATATCAACGATGGATTGCTGTTCCAGCTGCTGTTTTTTTTCCTCGAAAGCAGAAAGCGTACAGATCATCCCCGTCGCATCATAAGGCATTTCAATAATCGTTGTTACGCCTCCGGCAGCTGCAGCCGCACTCGCTGTGTAAAACCCTTCGTCAAGTGAGCTGTAACAATGGACATGAGCGTCGACTGCACCAGGCAGCACATAGCTGCCTTCGGCATTAATCTTTTCTGTTGCGGCAGCCATGTCCGTGTCGTCTCTATCACCAATACGAACAATTTTACCGTCCTTGATTCCAACTGCGGAATGGTATGCGACGCCCCCTGGAAGTACGAGATTTCCATAAATGACGAGATCATAGCTGTTATTCACCATTTGCTCCTCCTCTCAATTGAATGCCGCTGCGAATAAGCTCATACATAGCAGAAATATCTGGGGTTAGCGGACGATCTTCCGTCAACATAGGCACTGCACTGCGAATTTGTGAATAAACAGCGGCCGAGCCTATGCCTAATTCAGCTTGTATACCGCGTAAATCAATGGCTTGGGCTGCATGCAGCGCTTCCATCCCTATAATGTAGGTTAAGCGATCGATAATGTCTTCGAGCTTACGAATGACGAGCGGTGTATTGTTTGCATGATCCTCCATGTCGCCTGCCAGCGATAAATAATCAGCAGATACCGGATTAGAGAGCAAGCGGATTTCCGCATCAAGGGAGGTGTATGTTTTTTGAAGCGTTCCGAAAGCGATAGACTCAGGATTTGGGGCTAGAAACCTCTCCAGACCGGTAAAGGATGGCGTTCCGAGCTTAAGTGATCTGTAGCAGCTTATTTTGGATACATGACTTAGCGCTATCGCTACCATCTCAAACGCCACGGTCCATGAGGTTACGTCAAAGTTTGAGGAGGGCACTACTCTTCTTTCATCTATTAATACACAAGGATTATCATCAGATCCGTTTAATTGAATGAGCAGCAGCCTTGTCGCATAAGCAAGCGCATCACGAGCTGCGCCATGTACATGGCAAGCACTGCGAAAGCTGAGCGGATCTTGAATTTTATCGTTTTTACTTGACTGCTGCAGCGTTCCGCCTTGCAAATAACTTCTCACATTTGCCGCGCTTGCTGCAGCTCCCTCGAATGGCCTTACCTCAAATAACGCCGGATCAAGCGGATTCATGCATCCCCGAAGCGCTTCAAGCGACAATGCAAAAATAGCATCTGCCGTACCGAGCAGCTTTAAAGCCGCTGCTGCTGCCAGTGCACCAGTGCCCGCGGACAGCGCATTGGAGCTTACAATGGCCAGTGCATCCTTTGGCCCCAGCTTCACAGGAGTAATCCCCTCAGCTTGAAAAGCCATTTCCGCGCTCATCATTTGGCCTTTGTAATTCACATTTCCTTCTCCCATCATCGTTAAGCCGATATGAGACAAAACCGAGATGTCGCCTGCGCCAACAGATCCTCGAAGCGGAATGATCGGATGGATAGCTGCGTTAAGCAAATCCTGATACATGCGTACGACCGCAGGCTGCACACCTGTACAACCAATAAGCAATGAATTTAGCCTGGCAACGAGCACGGCTCGCACCTGCTGCTCAGAAGCAGCAGGCGCAATAGCCGCCGAATGGGAATAAATAAGATTGCGGTTAAACTGTTCATACATCTCCGTTGTAATGGTTCGATCTTTATTAAGACCTACGCCGCGGTTTAGCCCATAGATCGGAATGCCTTCGGCGGCAAGCTCATGAATGAGAACATGAGCCTCCTCTACTCGCTTCAATGCATGCTGCGAGCACTCCACGCGATAACCTTCCAATGCAATTTGCTCAAGCTCGCGAATCGTGAGCGTATTGCCATCAAGCGTAACCAATCGTTCGGACGACTGTGTATCCTCCAAACCGATACCATCTATAACTTCATTCATAACAGGCACCTTCTTAGTAGATATCGATAAATTAGAATGATCGTGCTAGACGATACCCTTCAAGCCATATTCAGCAAGCGGTATGCCAAGCGCCTTTTCCACCTCTGGATATACGGTAGGGTCTTTCACGCTGGAGCTTAAAGGGACAAATTGCTTGTCGATTGCAAACAATGCGATCTCCATCCCTTCCTTCACGCCGCCTACGCTGATCGGCAAACCTGTTGCTGCTTCAAAGGTCGTAATAACATCCGGATAAGTTGTAAGTCGCTTGCCGTCAGCATCATCCACAGCCATATATTCATTCATGACATGCATCGTCAGTTGACCGCCTGATCCATCCGCCATTGTAATGGTGCCAATATCGAAAGCGCCTGAATAATGAACATCCTTTTTCAAAACGACACCGCGACCGATGATCTGTCCATTTGTTTTACTGCAAACCGTTTCCATAATCGCTTCCGCGCCATTCGGCTCAGCCTCGATCATCGCATAACCTAGATCAAGCGCTAACGAAATGCCGCCAATCGCTGCATGCTCCTTCACATAAGATGCTGGAATAGGATGGCGAGCAGAAGCGATAAATCCTCCCGACATATCTGCAGCTGTCCGCAAAATGTTCGATGTCTTAGCTGGCGTGCCTTTTACAACGAGCTCCAAATAAGAACCCGTATCTCTGCGTCCGCCAACAACGACCTGAATCGTTTCATAATCGGTGCGGGAAGCAAGGCCCATCGAACCCATCTTGCCTGTTGGATGCGCACGAATATCACCAGTCGCATCAACGACAACCAGACCGAGCGCCGCAGCTGGAAGCCAGCCATTAATGGTGCTCGACATGCCGTTTTGCGGTGTCATAACCCCTACAACCTTGCCGTCATAGTTGTCCATCAGCAGCTGAACAGCCTTAATATAATCAATGCCCCACATTTCCCAGTCATTTCCTGCTGGTGCGCCAATCGCCGTCGCTGTCACAATAATGGCATCATCAGGCAGCTCATCAACCGAAACCAGCTTTGGTCTAGCAATGCCTACTGCTGCCCCGCCAATCTCAAGGCCATGATCAACCCAGCCCCCGCCTCCGGATGCGAATACTGCCCCTCCTCTTACTGCTGCTTTTACATCCTCTATCGTTAATTCACGCATCATGCATTCTCCTTCCGATTCGTATCAATTCGACGTATTCCCTTTTTGCTTACTTCATCCAGCGCTTCCTCATAACCAGCGTCAGCATATCGAAGTACGCCAAGGCCTGTGTCATTGTCTAGCGTCGTTTTTAATCGAAGCTCTGCATCGGATGTGCCATCTGCAACGAGCGTGACACCCGCGCTTGTCATATATCCGCTGTAGCCGCCGCCGCCAGAGTGTATCGCTACAAGATCAGCCATCGATGAACAGTTAATCATTGCATTAAGCAGCGGCCAATCCGATATTGCATCGCTGCCATCCTTCATGTTCTCCGTCATAATATTCGGGTGAGCCATCGCTCCCGCATCGAGGTGATCACGCGAGAAGGCAATGGGACCGCTTAGCTCGCCAGCTTGAACCATGGCGTTCACCGCTAGTGCCAGCTTCGTCCGATCGCCATGACCGAACCAGCCAATGCGCGCAGGCAAGCCCTCGACCGGAACATACTGATTCGCTAAGCGAATCCAGTTGACTACAACCTCGTTATCGCTGAAATGCTCCAATATATATTGATCAATCTTGCGAATATCACAAACCTCACCGCTCAAAGCGACCCAGCGGAACGGCCCAATCGCACGAGAAAACAGCGGTCTTAGAAACGCTTCGGTAAACACAGGAATATCAAAAGCATTTGTAACGCCATTTTGTACAGCCTGCGAACGAATATTGTTGCCGTTGTCAAAAACGACTGCACCTCTGCGCTGAAACTCCAGCATCGCCTCAACTTCTAATGCGATAGAAGCTCTTGCATCCGCTTGAAGCTGATCCGGTTTTGTTCTGCGCAGCTCAGCAACCTTATCTAAACTGTAGCCTGAAGGGATATATCCGTACATGAGATCATGCGCCGACGTCTGATCGGTTACAACGTCAGGCTGAATGCCTCTGCGTATCAGTTCAGGATAAATATCGGCTGCGTTGCCAAGAAGACCGACTGACAAGCTCTCCTTATTCGCACAAGCTGCTTGAATCCATTCCAAAGCCTCATCCAAGCTTGCCGTTTTTTTCTGCAAATAGCCGACCTCGATACGTTTGTCGATTCTAGCCTCAGACACTTCTACGCATAAAATAACGGCACCCGCCATCGTTCCTGCAAGCGGCTGTGCGCCGCCCATTCCTCCGAGACCGGCTGTCAAAATAAACTTCCCAGCCAGATTGCAGTCGTAATGCATTCTAGCTATCGATTGAAAAATCTCATAGGTTCCTTGTATGACACCTTGTGAACCGATATATTGCCAAGCTGCCGCGGTCAAACCGCCCCAAACGATTAATCCCTGTTCTTGATATTTATAGAAATTGTCGCTCGTTGCCCATTTGCCAACAATGTTGCAATTCGCCATTACAACAATTGGAGCGTACTTATGTGTTCTCATAATACCGATAGGCTTGCCTGATTGAATGACCAGCGTCTCATCTTCCTCTAATGATTTGAGCGTGCTGACAATTGCATGATAGGAGTCCCAATTACGCGCCGCTTTGGCGAGTGCAGCATAGACAGTAAGCTCTTGTTGGTTTTCGCCATTTTCAAGAACATTCTCTAGCATTCGCAGCAGCGCCTCCTGCCTCCAGCCTTTGCAACGCAGTTCAACGCCTCTGGCAGCTACAATTCGATCCATATCCGATTCTCCTTATTATCATTATTCAATAATTAGTTTCTATTAATCAATAAATTAACAAACGTTTCCTCTCTAGTCAATACAAAAAAACAAGTTTACGTCAGTTTAAGTAACGCACTAGGAATAAGATGCTTTATAAATATAAAGGTTACCTCATTTTTTGCAAAATAGAACCTGTAAACTAAACCCATCAATCGGTTTCGTATGTGGCTGAAAGTTTGCTGAAAGAACGAGTAAACAGATGCATCTTTTTCTAAAAAGACAGATAATAGAGGGGTAAGCTGCGAAAGGGGAATTTGAAATGGTGTCCTTCAAAGGGATTAAAATATTGCTTGTGGATGATGAACCAAATATCGTGCAATTTCTGGAGCTTGGGCTCATCAACGAAGGATTTGATATTCGATTCGCCTATGACGGGGAATCCGCTTTGCAGGAAGCGAGTACCTTTCAGCCCCATGTCGTCATCCTCGATGTGATGATGCCCGGGCTGAACGGATTTGAAGTATGCGAGGCATTAAGGGCTACCGGCGAAAATATCGCTATTATTATGCTGACAGCAAAAGATGAGATTGAGGATCGTGTCAAAGGCTTAACCCTTGGAGCTGACGACTATTTGGTGAAGCCCTTCAGCTTCAGCGAGCTGCTTGCCCGCATAGGTGCAAGACTGCGGAATCAGTTTCCTAATTTGCTTGGTGAAGCTGTGTATGGACCGTTCCGGCTCGATGACCGCCGCAAAGAACTCATTTATATGGAACAGGTTCTTGAACTGTCTCCTACCGAATATGAGCTGCTAAGGTTTATCATTCTAAATCATGGTGTCGTGCTTAGTAAATCGCTCATTTTAGATAAGGTATGGGGATATCAATTCGGTGGAGAAGAAAATATTGTCGAGGTGTATATCCGCTCGCTTCGCGACAAATTGGACGACAAGGAGCATCGCCTCATTCGAACACTCCGCGGGGCCGGCTATCGGATGGATCTGCCATGACGCTTATTAAAAGGTCCGACATCACTCGTTTCTTTGCTCCACGTTCACTAAAATATCAGTTATTATATCGGTCGCTGCTTATACTAGCGGCTTTGTTTCTGTTAATTGGCGTGCTTCAATACTTCATTATGAAGGACTTTATTTTTCAAAATAAAGCCGATGCCTTAAATGCTCAAATCATGTCGATGCCCATGGATTGGTTTATGGATGGGAAAGATACGAATAATCGCCCTGAAACGAGCAATCAGGGTGATCCTGCTAATTCGGCTGAACGGCCGCAGCGAGATCGACGCGACTCGCCCATGTTCTATCAACCGGGCTTGTCTATCGTCCTTATTGATCCAAACGGTGTCACGGCCGACGTATCGAAGGATAATAACCTTAACGCCCCGCTTCTATCAACGGACGAATATGAGCAGATTAGAATTCAGCTTAAAGCGCATAAGCAAATCGGCTATAAAATCCTGAACAATGCTGAAGGCATCGAGCAGCTAGTCGTCTATCGTATGGCTGGACCGCCAGGCAGAGCCGAAGGCCTCATTCAAGTAAGCACCGAAACTGATTCACTCAAGCAGCTGCTCATGACACAGCTTGCCATATTCGCTGGCTTATCTGTCCTTGCACTTGCAGCAGGGCTCGCGCTTTATTTGCCGCTGCTTCGGCGTACGCTTCGCCCTTTATCTCGCGTCGTTGTGGCAGCGCAGCAAACCGATGCAGGCAGCTTAACGAAACGAATTCCCGCCAGCCAAGGACAAGAGGAAATCGATCGTTTATCCGATGCGTTTAATGGGATGCTTGAGCGACTCGATCATTCCTTCGAGGCGGAACGGAAAACAACTGAAAAAATGCGGCGTTTCGTAGCGGACGCCTCCCATGAGCTGCGTACACCGCTTACTTCGATTCACGGATTTCTAGAAGTGCTGCTGCGCGGAGCGGCCTCGAATCCGGATCAACTCGCGCGCGCGCTTAACAGCATGTTTCTTGAATCCAATCGTATCAACAAGCTGGTCGAGGATTTACTCGTGCTGGCGAAGCTTGATCAAGACCCGCAGCTGCAGCTGGCCGAAACAAAGCTGGATGCGCTTCTGCTCGAGATGGAACCTCAATTACAATTGATTGCTGGCAATCGCATAGTAGAGCTGCTTCTCACTCCTCATGTGAGCGGTCAGTTCCATGCGGATAAGCTGAAACAGGTGGTGCTCAATTTATTTTTCAACGCGGTGCAGCATACCGATTCGGAGACAGGCGTGATCAGCATCACGCTCGCTTCGTACAATAATCAAGCTGAAATACGCGTTGCCGACAATGGAACAGGGATTGAGGCCGTGCATCTGCCGCATTTGTTTGAGCGCTTTTATCGAAACGAATCATCCAGAACGCGTAAGAAGGGCGGCGCAGGTCTCGGGCTTGCCATTACGAAATCGATTGTAGATGCTCATAGAGGTACAATTACAGTAGACAGCTTGCCCGGAGCAGGAACAACCTTCCGCATTTTGCTCCCAACCACCCCGCTCCAGCCGATTGATATGCAAGATTAACTTAGAAAAAACAGGAAGAGGCAGTCTCAAAAGTAGATTTTCTACTTTTGAGACTGCCTCTTCTTCATGATTTATTATTTATTCCGCAGACTGCATCTCTGCTAATGCCCGCTGAGCTAATCCGTTTAAAGTAATATCATCCATCGGCGGATTATGCAAGCCTGCGCGAACATCCCGGTACATCCGCTCCAGCGGAAGCGTGCGAGACAAGCTGGTTCCACCCACTATTCTCATGGCAAGATCAACGATGCGAACGGCTGAATTGGTCGCCACATATTTAGCGAGGCCCAGCTCGGGCTTTAATCCGCTCCGTCCCTCCGGCTCCCGGTCCCAGCGATCGGCGATGCTGTAGAGTAAGGTGCGAGCCGTTATTAGCTCCGCTTCCATTTCGCCAATTTGCCGCTGGATCGTTGGCAGTTCGGATATTGGGCCTGGCAAACTGTTAGGCCGATAGTTTTGGGCAAAGTGAATTGCAAAATCACGTGCCGCATGTGCAATGCCGATATAACAGGCAGGAATATGAAGCAGCGTTCCGCCATCGAAGGCCGTCCCGCCTTTACGATTAATTTCTGCGCCTTCAAGCGTACCGCTGTCTGGCACGAATACTTGATTCAACAGGAGGTCATGGCTTCCAGTTGCCCGCATGCCAAGTGTATCCCATGTTTCCTCAATACTTATGCCTGCACCCATTGGAATTAAAAACTCGCTTGCACGATTTTCTTCTTCCATCCATGCAGATATGGTGAAATAAGACACATCAGGACTAAGCGTGCTATAGGTCTTGCGCCCGTTAATAAGGAAACCTCCAGCCGTTCTTATCGCTGTAGTTTCCGGCTTGCCGCCTCTGCTCGGGCTTCCAGTTGCTCGCTCGCTTGCATAATGATTTATTGTGGCGCCTTTGCTTACAACCTCTTTGCAAAAGCTGGCGTATAAAGCTTCGGGCCATGGACGGCTTATCCGCATTTGCATCACCTGTCCCAGATGCCAGCCCGCGGCGAGCGCCGTTGAACCGTCACCGCGGGCCAAATGATCCTGTGCTAGTACAAATTCATACAATGACGCCTCATCCCCGCCATATTGCTTCGGCACAGTAAGCTTCAAATACCCGCACTCCCGCATATCGGCAAAGTTGTCATGTGGAAAAGAGCCTTCCCTATCATGCTTAGCTGATCTTCCTGCAAACTTGCTTGCCAGCTGATCCGCTGTCGCCACGATTTCCGCTTCGCGCTCATTGCGAACGAACCGATCCTTATCGATTTTCACCTGCATAAAGCTGTCCAGCCTCCTATCCACACTTTCATATCTGTATAGCAATCTTTCCTTTCAGTTTACACCCATCCTGACAAAATAAAAATGAAAAAAGGATTAAATTGCTTAGGTTATCTAAGCAACTAATCCTTTGTGGAGACGTCTATTACGATATACATGATATGGAGGGCTTTCAGATGAAAAAAACTACTATTGCATTATTATCTCTTATGTTGTCTGCCAGCATATTTTCAGTTAATCACATTCATGCTGAAGCAGCAAATCAGCCATTCGTAATAGAAGGAAAAGTGGTTCAGGGACGCACTTTAGTTCCAGTACGCTATGTTGCTGCAGGGTTAGGGGCTGAGGTTAATTGGAACCAACAGTCCAAAACGGTAACCATTCTTAACGGAAAAACCGAAGTTATGCTCAAAATGAATTCAAATAAAGTGATGCAGAATGGTACTGAAATCACGATTGATGTTCCTGCTCAAATAACCAAAGGGGTTACATACATCCCCATTCGCTTTATCTCACAAACCTTAGGCGGTACCATTTCTTGGGATGCTGAAAGTAGAGTAGCCGACGTTTCTTTAGGCGACAAACAAGTTAGAATTACTACAGAGTCTACTTTTAACTTGTCTACGATCCCGCAAGGACATATCAATACGCTGATCCAAAAAGCGAACGAAGCGACTAAGCTATCTTCCTATTCACAAATTAGAGCCCATTTTAAATCCAATTTTACTGGCACATTCATTAATAAAATCATCAAACAAAATGGGCTAGAGTTCAACGTTCCATTCACAGGTACAGCATACAGTCATTCCGAAGGAAAGGAAGGATATATTAATCAATATGAATCCCCCTTAAATGCTGGAGGTATGATTGTCGAGCGAAGAATCATCCTTAAACAAATTCAAAATACATGGATGGTCGACGATATTATTTTCTCAAGCTCGGCACCTTAAACAAGCATAAGCCCCCAATTTTGTTTAATAAAAAATTTCAATTACGTTCCATTACTCTTCAATCTGCTTTATAATCTTGGCGGGATTTCCACCTACAACTACGTTATCTGGCACATCCTTTGTAACGACAGCACCGGAAGCAACAACGACATTATTGCCGATGTTCACGCCAGGGTTTATAACGGCTCTCCCGCCTATCCATACATTATGGCCAATCGTTACCGGTTTTCCGTATTCAACGCCAGATATTCTCTCCTTTGCATTCAAGGGGTGAGTTGCTGTGTAGATGTGAACTCCTGGTGCAAGAAAACAATTGTTGCCAATTCGAATTTCGCAAACGTCCAATAGTACACTATCAAAATTAGCATAAAAGTTTTCTCCAACATGAATGTTGTAGCCGTAATCACAACGGAAAGTGGACTCGACATATAGACTTTTGCCTGTGGATCCGAACAATTCCTTTAGCAGCTCCGTTCTTTTGTTATCCTCTGTCTCCAAGGTTTGATTGAATAACCTCGTTAGTCTGCGAGCGTTCATTCTATCCGCAATCAGCACAGCATCGGCTGCATTATAAAGCTCACCATTCAGCATTTTCTCTTTTTCTGTCTTCATTCGGTACCACTCCTGTTTGTTGTTTCAATTGTAAGCAGAAATACGGTTTGTCTGGTCACTACATTCGATTACTTTTTTGTTCCTGAAATCATTAGGCCTAAACCAAGCTTCTGTAATCCATACAAATAATCTTGTTTCCAGTCGCTCACAGTAAGCTCCGGCAAATGTTCTTTAGGAATATAGGCTGCGCTTCTTAATGTTATTTGGTCGGTTATTTGCTTATTTATTTCATCATTGGAAAAAATAATCGTGTGCGGGTTTATTGTAGCTGTAAATGAGGCTACCAACCGACTAATCGCATCAATCTTTTTCTCATCATGAACCAATGCAGTTTCTGTTCCATCCTCGTTATTGAGGGCTTGTACAAAATTTCGGTCATCATACTGAGGAACGAAGGATATTTCTCCTGAGAAAAACGTACTGCCTCGCACGACATCACCATTAATCATAATGCCGGCACCAGGACCATTTTGACCCAAATACAAGTAGACCAAGGAACCCTTGTCTTTATTGTTTCGGTTGTCGTAGTATCCAAGGACAGCCGCATTCATATCATTCTCTACAACGACAGGTATGGATAAACGCTCCTCAAAATGTCCTTTTAAATCAAAATCATGAAACTGTTCATAGCTTGGGATGAAAATAATTCGGCCATTATTGACTGAACCCGGCACACCTATAGCTACAGAGCTGATTTTGGGATGCTTTTCAATAATGCTTTCAAGTAAATGAGATAAGCTCAAAGCATCATCCAATAGCACACTTGAAGTACTGCCTTGTTCTTTCTCTTCGCCTAAACAATTAAAAATGGTATAGTTAGTTTCTGTTTTTTCTAAAAATATAGCCAAACCGAGCATGAACTCGGGATTGTATGCGTATCTGTTTGCTCTTCTCCCGCCACTTGAATGATCGAGACCAACTAAAATGAGTTCCCCGTCCTTTTCCATTTGCGTGAGAAACTTACTAATGGTTGGGAAGCTTACTCCTAGCTTCTGACTTAGCTCAACCTTCGTGGCACTCCCATGCTCCAGAAGAGCCGCTCGAATGCTGCGTAAAATAACTTTCTTCCATTCTTTTGGAGTTGCAAATAGCTCATTTATGATGATCACCACCTCTGATTGCTATACTTATTAAATACATTTAAAAAGTTACACCGATAATATCAGAATATCGTCTTGGATAAAAGTAATCTTCAGGAAAAAATAAGAGATGCTTAAAAAAGTTTTCATGTTTATTCTATAGAATAACACGTAAAGCAATTATTCTGGTAATTACCGCACTCAGACAAGAAAGGATGTAACGATGTATCAAGGAAAGCTGCGAAAAATAACTATTTTACTGTTGGTTTTATATACCGTACTAATCTTCTATTTCTTATATGTCGGATTCAACAGAGCTGCTTCTATTCATGACAGCGGCTTGCGATATAATCTAATACCCGAGAAGATCCATTTATTCCTCCCTATGCAGAGAGAGTTTTCATTTTCGCTTTTTGAGTTCGGCAACTTTGCAGCATTTATACCTTTCGGAATCATGATCCCGCTTCTGTTTCGTTCTCGTTTTTTGGGTTTTATACTGCTATTTATTGTATCGATTACCATGCTTGAGACGCTGCAGATGCTTTCCCGTTTAGGCTCCTTTGATATCAACGATATTATTATTAATACGTTAGGTGCTGCAGTAGGCTACTGCGCACAAAGGTTTGTTCGACATGAGCGTGATACATTTAAAGGCTTCTGCAAAATTATAATAACAGCAATTGTACTTGCGATTGGTGTCATCGGCAGTATTGGAGGCATTAATAATTATCTAGATAAAGCAAGCAGCGAGGTTATCGCTTTAGATAAACTGCCATTAAAGGCTGGAACTGTTCTTTGGGATAAAAGCCTCTCCAGCTTCCCCGCAGCCCAAGAGAACGTTGAGCCGAAACTAAATATGTACAGCCGAAACAATACACGAACAAATGAGTTTACCTATCTTTTAGACGGCAAATATCACATGATAGCAGGTAATCTCGCGATATCAAAAGACTTAATTCAAAGTGCCGGCAATGGAAATATCGATCTCATTTTTAGCGCAGACGGAACCGTAATCCATTCGTTTGGATGGAGTTTCGATGGACAGGAAGAGCTTCCTTCCGAGTTTTTTCAAATCCCTTTGAATGGAGCAAAGGAGCTTACTATAAAAATTGTTAATCATACATCCGATCGAGATGTCCTGCTGTGGGACATTGCACTTCATAAAGTAAATACCGGACAAAAAATAATAAATGGGATCAAACAAAAACTAAAAACATTATTTAAATGAAAAATGCCGAATTTCTTAGCTTGCAAAGAAATCGGCTTTTTGTAATGTCACTTCATTTTTGAATCTGCTGCTCCGTGCTGAAGCACAAACTCATCCAGCTTTGCACCTTCCACGTCATAGGCTTGATAAGTTAGATTGTCGCCGTTTACCGTAATCCCTGCAAACATTTGCTTCTCATTCTGAAAATGAACCTTATGATAAAACTTATTTTCCTTTTTCTCATTGAATTTTTGCCCTGCAGTATTGGTTACCACATATACAGTGCCCTCTCGGTTTTGGACCGCTTGATCACCGTCGCCTGTGATTTGACCATCACGAAGCGGATAGGATCTGGAGTACTCATGATTATGACCCTGCAGCACCAAATCAACCTCAAATTCGTCAAATAGCGTTGTCCAATCCTTTACCTTCTTGTTCGTATTGCCTCCATAAGGCCCTTGATGCAGAGCAACGATTTTCCATGGCTGATCCGTGCTCTCCAAATCTTTTTTCAGCCAGCTGGTTTGCTCCTTTATATTCGATTCCGAATTTAAAATAACAAAATGAACAGAACCATAATCAAACGAGTATGTCGTTCCCGCATTCGATCCCTTCGCGCCACTCGCAGGTAAGTTGAAATGAGAAACAAATCGCTTGGCATCTCCATCCACTTCATCATGGTTGCCCGTAACTGGCATAAATGGAACCTGTG
Source organism: Paenibacillus sp. FSL K6-3182 (assembly GCF_037976325.1). Classification (NCBI taxonomy): domain Bacteria; kingdom Bacillati; phylum Bacillota; class Bacilli; order Caryophanales; family Paenibacillaceae; genus Paenibacillus; species Paenibacillus sp. FSL K6-3182. Next base: position 2,314,838 of record NZ_CP150265.1, on the reverse strand, counting down.
TTACCCACTTGCCTGCTTTTGCGAAAAGCTCGATCCAGGCTTGCTCATCGGTGGGCTCTTCTGTCAGATCACCATTATGGACGATAAAGGCAGACGCCGGAAAAACGTTAAACGCCTGATCCAGCGTATTTCCCCATAGCTCAAAATCCTGCTCCGTCACGCCTTGCGAATCCGTTACGTTTATGAAAGTAAAAGCATCGCTTGCTTCAGCCTCCGTCCTAAATTGTGCAGCATCGCTCCATGCCTCTTTTTCTCCGCTGCCTACTCGGTACGTGTATGTGGTTCCCGGCTTAAGGCCGGTAGCTTCTGCTTTATGAACACCGCGCAAAGTATCCTCACCTATGTCAATCGATGATGTCGTACCCTTAAAGGTCATTACAAGAGCCTCTTCCCAATCGCTAGGGACGGCTCCTTCAATGATCTGAACAATTGAATCGGAGTGTACATTCGTACTATGCCAAGTGAAGGCGCGGCTAGTTTTTGGATCGCCCTTGAACGTGGTCACAATCGCGGCTGGCTTCACCGACTTATTGGCCTTTAACCATTCCATGCCAATGGCTCCAACAACTAATAAGGCGCAGCATATGAGCAGTATCATCATGTCTTTTCGGATTTTTATCCTAGTCACACTCCTTCTTCTCTATCTAATTTTAATTATATCTTAACAAAAAGCTGTTGCACGGCGCATTCAGCAATCTTTCAGCCAGCCTTAAGTTAAGAATAAGTAAAGGCCCGTAGAATAACATTTGTAAGCAGCGAGGGGCGCTGAACATGAAATGAGGTGTGAGATGAACAAGAACCTAAACTATCGCCATGAATTGAAATTTTTCATTAACTATCATCAATACTTTATTATTCGCCAGCGGCTAAAGGATCTGATGGAACAAGACAAACATGTCGGTCCGTCAGGCGAGTACCATATTAGAAGCTTATATTTTGATGATATAAACAACAAAGCTTTGCATGAGAAGCTTGGCGGCATTCGTGATCGGGTCAAATATCGTATCCGCATATACAATGGCCAAGACCATGTCATTCATTTTGAGAAAAAGATTAAATTCAAGGACTACATCGCAAAGGTGAAGGAACCGCTAACGAGGGAAATGTACGACAAGCTTATGGATGGCGATTACGACGTCCTTAGAGGGCCGGACAAGCCGCTTTTGAACGAAATTCACAATGAAATGAAGCATCATTTGCTGCGTCCGAAGGTCATCGTCGATTATGTCCGTGAGCCATATGTTTACGCTAACGGCAACGTACGCATTACGTTCGACAAGGAGCTGCGCACAGGACTTCATGCCGTTAATATTTTTGATGAAAAGGTGGAGCCCGTACGCGCACTCGACAATGATTTAATCATTCTTGAGGTGAAATATGACGAATACATTCCAGCTTTTATTCGAATCGCTTTGCAGCTTGAAGGACTAAACCGGCAATCCGCTTCAAAATATGTCATCTGCCGAAAACATTTGAAGTTCAACACATGGGAGGATTATTAAAATGGAAACCAATACAACTGCCGCGGCTGCAACGGAGACGACAACAAATTTTGCCGATCTTTTAAAAAATTCAGTACTGGATAACTTTGCTTCTGATATCAGCCTCTCGAAAATATTGATTACGCTGGGCGTCGCTTTTTTACTTGGCTTCTTTATTTACTTGCTTTATAAACGAATATTTAGCGGCGTGCTTTATTCAAAAAGCTTTAACGTTTCGCTGATCGGCATGACCATGATTACAGCAGTTGTCATTATCGCGATTAACTCCAATCTCGTGCTGTCGCTTGGTATGGTTGGCGCTCTGTCCATCGTCCGTTTCCGTACTCCAATTAAAGATCCAACCGATTTAATTTTCTTATTCTGGGCTGCCGTTGCAGGTATCGTTACAGGCGCGGGCTTCTTTACACTAGCGGTAATTGGTTCGGTTGTGGTTGGTCTTATTCTGTTCTTCTTCGTTAAGGGCGGATCGGTGGAAACACCTTACCTGCTTGTTGTTAACTGCGACAGTGATGCTACCGAGCAGCTTGTTCACAAGCAAGTCGGCACGCTCGTTAAGCGTTATAACGTGAAGCAAAAAACAGTGACGCAGGGCAATATTGAAATGACGCTGGAAATTCGCCTTCGCGACGAAACCGGACGTTTCGTTAACCAACTGACGGAGCTGGCTGGCGTTCGTAACGCCGTACTTATTAGCTATAGCGGGGACTATGTATCCTAATTATCGGGAGGTGTTTTTATGAAAGCGAAAGCGCGTGTAATCTTATTATGCTTTTGCTCCATTCTCCTGATTACTTTACTCGCTGGATGTGCCGCAGGCGGTACATCCTTCAGTCTCAGCAGCTCGGGTGCGTCAACGGGTACAGATGAGAAATCAGCGGATGAGCAAAAGCTAGATGAAACGGTTTTTCCTAAAGATAAAATCGTAGATGTAAAAATTACGATCGACGAGGATGCGTTCCAAAATATGCTGGACAACGCCAGCGCGGAGGAATATAAAGAAGCCTCGGTCGAATATAACGGTCAGAAGTTCGATAACGTAGCCATTCGAACGAAGGGCAATCTCAGCTTGAACAGTGTCGTAAGAATGACCGATTCCGATCGGTACAGCTTTAAAATTTCATTCGATGAGTATGTTAATCAAACCTTGCAAGGAATAAGCAAAATTAATTTAAATAACAACTACAGCGATGCCTCTTATATGCGAGAGTTTCTATCGTATGAGCTTGCTGAGCAAATGGGACTTCCAACGCCAAAATATTCTTATGTCAATGTTTACGTCAATGGCGAGCTTTGGGGCTTTTATTTGGCTGTCGAGCAGATTGGCGATGCCTATCTTGAACGTAATTTTGGCAATGCATATGGCGCGCTTTACAAAGCAAACGGCGGAAACGGCAGCGAGCTCAACTGGCTTGAAACGATCGATGCCTATACGGGACTCGATTTGAAGTCCGACAAATCAAATGATGATATCTTGCTCGATATGCTGGATGAACTGAACAATGGCGCAAATTACGAGAGTGTGCTGGACGTTGATGAAGCGCTTAAGTTCATTGCCTTAAACGCAGTAGCCGGCAACTTTGACAGCTACCTCTCTGAGAAAAAACATAATTATTATTTGTATGAGGATGATGGTATTTTCAGCATTTTGCCTTGGGATTACAATATGTCCTTTGGCGGTTTCGGCGGCTCCAGCGTGCTCATTGATGAGCCAACTACCGGCGCGATAGCCGATCGGCCGCTTATTGACAAGCTGCTTAAAGTGGATGCCTATAAAGATAAATATCACGAAATCGTTACAAGCATGCTAGAAGGATATTTGGCAACAGATAAGTTTCAGGAAAGGGTCGATGTAATTAAAGCTATGATCTCGGATTATGTAAAGGCAGACCCTTCCTCCTTCTACACGTATGAGCAATATGAGCAAGGCGTTGCTCAGGTTGTTTCCTTTAATTCGCAGCAAACCAGTACCATTGCACAGCAGCTCGCCGGCACTATTCCTGCTGCAGGCGACGGATCTGGCAGCGGCGGCGGGATGGGTGGCGGTGGTGGCATGGGCGGTGGTGGCGGATTCGGCGGCAATCGGCCAAACGGTCAGCAGGGCAACGCTCAGGGCAACACCGGAAACAGCAAAGCTGCTGTTAATGCAGGAGCCGGGCAGCAAAATGCCGGTATTACAGCGAACAAAGAGCTGAGTCCGCAAGGTGCTGTGGCAGATGGCGTCGTTCAGCAAGTAGTTGATAACACTACCTCCCCTACTACGCAGAGCACTCAAGGCAATGCAGGTACCGCTGCTCCTGACGGGCAAGTCCCTCAGGGCGATGGGGGCATGACGCCTCCAGATGGACAAATGCCTAATCAGCAAGGCGGCATGCAAGGCGGGTTTGGCGGCCAAAGACCAAACGATATGGGTGGCGGCATGGGAGGCGGCTTCGGCGGCCCTGGCACGCAGCAAACTCAGGCACAAGGCAGTCCTAAAGAAGCCGCGACGGCTGGAATCGCCATCGTGATCCTGCTTCTCTCCTGTGCATTCATCGTCTTCTATAAACGTAAACGACTATAAGCATTCTAGTTAAAAAAAAGATCGTGCCCCCTTGCCACAGTGGCATTCGGGCAGCGATCTTTTTCAATCCATTAGAAATACCTTTTCGCCTATTTCAATGTCTCCTGTCTTTTTTACAGAAGCATACACCCCGAAGTTTAAATTCATCTCTGTGTTAATTTTTTTCAATAAGGAAGCATCACGTGCTAGCGAATCTGGATCAAGCGTAACCATGGAGCAGCGATCACAATATTTATCCACTTGCAATTCAGCACCGCCTACCGTTATTCGTCTGCCTATCCACTCTTTTTCTCCAAAAGCGCCTTCCTCTACTGTAATGAGTATATTTGCTCTAAAGCGCCGTGCGTCCAGCTGTTTTCCCCATATCGCTTCGAGCTTTTGCAAACTCCTATCGGTGATGATGAGGATACTGCCTTCATCCACCGCTTTAAGATCAGGGCTTTGTGCCTGATAGCTGCGCATCCGCATCTTCTTCTTGGAGTGCTTCTGCATTTCGGCTAACAGCTCCTCGTCCCAGCTGAAGGTCTGACCCTCTGGAGAAGTTATTTCTACTTTGGGATGCTCTGCGCTCGTGCGTTCATCAACCAGCTTCGCTTTGTATGCGAGCATTGCCGGGATTTCTCTTGCAGTAAAGAAGCTATCCCAGCCTTCCTTTGTTTCATCATAAAAAGCGTAACAACGGTCTCCCATTAATCCGTATCTATCGATTTTACAGGTATCCAGTTCCTCTCCTGCAAATGACTTAATCGGGTACCTGCTTATGCCACTAATTTTACCAATCAACGTTAATGTCAATCCAACAACCTCCATACATCCGTTTTCTTCCATTCACATGTATCTTTGATTATAGTATAAACACAAAAGACGCGCGATAAGCCAAGTACACCTTTCGGTACAGAAAGGCTTTCCGCTTATTACGCGTCATGTCGTTTCACATGAATGGTACAAACGCAATGTATTACAATTAGAAAAAGAGGTGTATTAAATCCTCCATGCTCCAATGCTGCAGCTGATTAGGGAATCCCTTTGGAGCAGTAGTACAAGCCGCCAGCTTATAGCTTCGGTTCAGTTCATATTGTTTGAAAAAATAAGCTTCCGTTCTCGGAGTTAAAGCGATGAAGCTATCCTCACTAATATGTATTGAGAAGGAATCCAGCGGTATGGACAACCCTTTACCTTTTGCTTTTATGTAACTTTCCTTCAGCGTCCAAAGCTCATAGAAATAAGCGGTTCGCTCCTCCCCTCTCAAACAAAACAACCGTTCATATTCCATTTTCGAAAAATAAGATTTTGCTATACTTTCATCTATTTCACCTATTTGTTCCACATCAATGCCTACCGGGGAAGAGCTTATAAATAAGGCAGCCCATTCTCCAGCATGCGAAATATTAAAGTGAAAATCTTCGCAGCCGATAAGTGACGGCTTACCATATGAATTGGAAGTAAACTGAATTGCTTGATTGGATAGGTCTAGGTTTCGCACAATTGCAGCACGTACAAGCACTTCACCAAATAACGTCCGATAAACATCACATTGCTGTCGCAATCGACTTATTTTTAAACGCTTCTCTTCTGATACGAGACTTAACAATTGCCGGTAGTCATTCGACGTGATGTTTTGCGGTATTTTCAAAACCATGATCTCAGCCTGCACAGTTTGCTGCTCCTTTCCCCCTCAACTAATCCTAAAAGCACTCGTCTGAATCTATCATAACCTCGAATTTCCATAACGCGCCATCACTTCATGAATAGCTTTTGCCCCAAAACGAATAGCCTCAACAGGCACACGCTCATCTGCTGCATGGATCAACTCCGAGAAATTCATGTCCTCTGGGAGCGTCATAGGCAAAAAACCATACGTTTGAATACCTAATGTTGAAAAATGTCTCGCATCTGTTCCACCCGGCAGCAGCATCGGAATAGGCACTGCAGCTTCATCGGCTTTCTTCAGCACATCTGACAGCAATTCAAACAATTCCATTTCCGGGTTTTCTGGACAAGGGTCATGGCGAATCACTTCTAACGTTATTTGATGTTGTATGGCATGATCGTACAGCTCGGCAATGAACTGCTCTGGAGTAAAACCGGGCAGCAGCCTCCCATCCATCTCCACAATGATTTCACTTGGATGCACATTGATTTTTTCGCCACCATGCACAACCGTAGCACTTATTGTATTGCGAAGCAGCGGTTGAAACAGCTTTCCCTTGTCACCCATTATCCTCAGCATGAGATTGCTCAGGCGTGGCCGAAGCAGCCCTTTCAATAATAACCTCGGCAATAGGGGCAATGCCGATGCCATGGATTGAATCATATACGACGCTGCGGGCGTGACATGAATCGGCAGTTTAACCTTATTTAACGCTCCCAGCATATAGGCAAGCTGCGCCATGCTTCCTTCATTTTGGCCAAGCGAACCATGCCCGCCTCCTCCTCTAACCGTAGCTCTAAGGAAACAAATTTGTTTCTCTGCCACCATAATCGGATAAAATTTTTGGCCGCTTACTTGAAAGGAGAAGCCCCCAAACTCCCCTATCGCATAGTTCACGCCAGCAAAAAGATAAGAATGATGTTTAACTAAGTAGGAGGCTCCTAAATCCCCGCCTGCTTCTTCATCACTTACAATAGCCAAAATCATATCGCCCTGTAATACTGTTTTCTCTGCGTGAGCTTTTAGAAAGGCGGCAAGCATCATCGCTACACCGCCTTTCATATCTAGGCTTCCTCTCCCCCATACGTAACCATCGCTAATCTCACCACCGAATGGATCGCGGGTCCATGCTTGCTTCTCTACACCTACAACGTCAACATGCCCGTACATGAGAAAAGGGGGTGCATCTCCGCACCCCTTTAATCGTGCAATTAAATTAGGTCTATGCTCTTCTTGAGCAATAATGATCGTATCACTGATTCCCGATTCAAGAAGAAGATCACGAATAAAATAAATACAATCTCGCTCATTGCCTGGCGGATTCGTTGTATTGAACCGTATTAATTGCTGCAATAGATATTGAGGGGACTCATATATCGGCCCGTCCAAGCTGCTAATCATCGTAAAGTCCTCCTTGGCATGGTTGACTTCCCTTTTACATCCTTTAACTTCTATTAGAAGCTAAAAATCGACTCCCTAATTTATCCTTAAGGCCGTTGTCTTGAAGCAATTGTTCCAATCGATCCTGCTGTTCGTTCTCTGGAACAAGCTTCGTATGGAACGCAGAGATCAGCATCTCATAAGCCTTAACCAAATGCTTCCACTCTGCCCTGCCACGAGAAAGCTGAAGCTCATTCAACATCGTCTGAACCTCGCGGTAAGGTACAACTACACCTTGCTCATACTGCTCTAAATCTCTGTTCCGATTACGCATGCACGTAACGATAGTCAAACATTGAATAATAAAATCTAACGAATAGTCTTGCCCCTCATCCCGGCCCTTCCCAAGGAGCTGTTCCCTATCCGGTTCATGGTCGAAAGAAAGCACCCTAAGGGTAGTACTATTGTTGGCTAGTTTCTTCAATATCGATTGGGGGCCCATCTCAACCGCTTCCGAAACCCCGTTCTCCAGCAAAAAACGGATAACCGCTGTCCATTGTACGGGTGCGGTAATCTGCTCTGTCAGTACTGCTGGAATCTCATCCGCACTCCGATATAATCTTGCAGTCACACTTGAAACAACCGGATGCTGGAGTGTTCCAAGCTTCAGTCCTTTAAGCTCCTCTGCAAATAGCTGCGCTGCTGGTGCCATAAGAGGACTGTGGAACGGCGCGCTCACATGAAGCGGGATGACAACGCCTCCCCGCTTGGAGATACGCTGCACCGCTTCGTTCAATACTCCTTTATGTCCAGAAATGACAACCTGATCATCTGAATTAATATTAGACACTACAACAATTTCAGCTCCACCCTGAAACGAGGAACTAGCGTGCTTGCAGATCTCTGCAACTTCAGCTGCGCTAAGCGATATTACCGCCGCCATTGCACCACTACCAGCATCGTCCGCATCTCGCATGAGTTCACCGCGACGATGAACGATACGGACAGCGCTGTCGAATGGAATACCCCCTGCACAAGTCAAGGCGGTAATTTCTCCAAGGCTATGACCGGCTAAAAATTGCGGAGCCTTCCCCAGCAGGTCTCGGTATATTTTGTACATTGCTATCCCTACAGTTAATATAGCTGGCTGTGCATATTCCGTCCTTGTCAATTCCTCCATGCTGCCCTCAAACATAAGTTTTGTGAGATCCATGTTTATCGCTTCACTCGCTTCATGAAAGGTCTCTTTGGCGAGCTCATATTTTCTATACAAATCCTTGCCCATGCCAACATACTGTGAGCCCTGACCGGGAAACAGCAATGTGCCGCCTACCATACGCTTTCAGCTCCCTCTTCTAATTCTGCGAGTACAACCTTGAGAGATGCTAGATACAGAGAGAGCAATTCATCCACACTTGCTATGTCCCATGAAAGAGCATCATATAGACATCGGATGTTTAACTCGTCTTCACTAAACTCAAGCTGAAGAGCAAAGCCGATTAGCGGCATATAGGACTCCATTCCTCTCAAGTCGGTTGAAGAGAACCATGGTATGATTCCATTGTCCAATGTACGGAAACCAGCTGCTGTCGCAAGCGAGGAAAAGGTATAATAGTCGCCGCTTTCCCGTTGATTAACTACTTCAGGGATCATTTCCACAACCGTCATATAGTGGGACATATTCAGCGACACAGGCACCATCCGATCTCCTACACCATCTTTGACGATGACTGTAACTTCATCGGACATCGTAATATCGGATAGCACGTACATATAAAGGACAAGCAATATATCGACGATATCTGATCCAATGTCTTCTGATAGCTGCATCAATTTCCCGAGCAGCGCTTCATCCAGCTTGCATGAACGGGGAATGGCTGCATGATCTATACCCGTTTCTCTGCTTATGATGCGATTAGGGAAAGTTAAACCTTTCAGCCCTGCTAATCCATCCATATCTCCTTCTTCACTGAATGGTGCATCCATTAGCGCAGCCATTCCGCGGAGTGTCGCATGTCCGAACAAATCAGCAACGGATACACGAGAAGGGTAGTGCTGCTCCAAGTTGTGATGTAAAGCAACAAGCAGAATGGAGTTGCCTCCTACCTCGAAGAAGTTGTCTTCAGCGGCAAAATCGACTGTATGCAGCACCTCTTGCCAAAGAGCCGCTACTTTCCGCTCCGTATCGGTATCCAGCTCAAGCAGCTGCAGAGCAAATGCAGCATTATCCCGCAAACGAGCCACTTCACTCTGCTTTGGCAGCGCCTTGCGATCAATCTTTCCATTATTATTCAATGGCAATGCTGCAAGCCAAATGTAACGCTGCGGAACCATATATTCAGGCACTCGACTTGCCATAAAGCTGCGAAGCTCTAATGTCGACAATTCAGACTCCGCTGCATAATAAGCACATAACAATCCGCCATTAGACTGCTCCTCTTCCAGCAGCACCGCCGATTCAGTAACGTCCTCGTGCCGTGCGAGCATCATTCCAACTTCCTCCAGCTCGACGCGATGTCCGCGGATTTTCACTTGAAAGTCACTGCGCCCGAGAAATTCGAGGTTTCCGTCGTTTAAGTAGCGTGCAAGATCTCCTGTTCTATACATTCTCTCACCGGGATAAAAAGGGTCGCTAACGAACTGTTCCTCCGTAAGCTCCGGCTTCCCAAAGTAACCTTGGGCCAATCTTGTCCCCGCTATACAAAGTTCACCAGCAACGCCTGGAGGCTGAAGACGTCCCGCCTTATCCAAAATGTACGTTCGCACTCCAGCAAGCGGTTTGCCTATTCCGGGATGATTATCCTCTATCCGCTGTATGGTTGACCATACCGTCGTTTCTGTCGGCCCGTAAACATTGTATATTCGAAGCTGTGGATAAGGCTTCAGCCGATTCCATAGGGTTGGAATAAACGGCTCCCCGCCAATGATCAAATCTTTTAAATAGCGCAAGCATGGTCTCTCTTCTTTGCCAGCCAGCAGCATTTGCAGTCTCATCGGGGTAGTTACCATCATCTCAACATCATGATTGACGATGAGACGATCCAGCAGGTCTGGGTCTCTGCGCTCCGCTTGTGATGCTAGAACGACCTTCATCCCATAAAGAAGTGGCATAATTAAGTCATGTATAGATACATCGAACGCAGCGCTTGCTAAAGCAACAATCGTTTTTCCTGGTACATATTCTACTTGCTCTGCCATTCCTTCTATGAACCGTATCGCACTCTCATGCTGAATCATTACACCTTTTGGTCTGCCTGTTGAACCTGATGTATAGATCACATAAGCTAGATTTTGAGAGGAATTGTCCTGCTCCATGCTGCTTGAGAGTATGTGTGAATTCTTCTCTTCCATGCCAGCAGCGCACTGCTCGTCTCTCTCATCGATACAAACAATATTGCCTTCATATTGAGAAGCTTTTGAGAGGTAATCGTACTGCGTTAACAAAACCGGAGCCTTAGTATCCTCCAGCATATAATGAATGCGATCCTCTGGGTATTCCAAATCAATGGGCAAATAGGCGCCTCCAGCCTTCCAAATGCCGATGATGCCAACTACCAGCTCGACCGTTCGCTCCACCATCAGTCCAACCACAATTCCTGAACGCACGCCTTCTCTGCGCAGTCTACTAGCAAGTTCGCGTGCCCGCTGATTCAGCGTGCCGTAAGTAAACGACTCCTCGCCGCAAATAAGTGCCGTCTCATGGGGGCGAGATTGAGCCTGCTTCTCGAATAGCTGATGCAGGGTTATGCTTAATTCACCAGCTATTCCCTCTCTATGCAAAGGCTTATGTTCAGTGGATGAGCATGAACCAATACAAAGTGATTTTATTAATGCTTGAACTTCATCTTCATCCAATATGGCTGCATCTCTAATGAGAATGTCGTCGCCTCGAACTAACAGCTCCGCTGCCCGATGAACATGATTAGCTAGATTTTTCATCATTGTCGTGCTGTAAGCAGAGCTATTATATGTCATAGTAAGCGTTATAGCGGGTGATTCTGACTCCAAGACACTGTACGAAAAGAGCAAACCAACCCCATCAGCGCTCGGTTTCCCATAACTATTTTCCAAGGTTACGGCTACAGCCTGTCCTGAATTGAAGCTGCTTGTTCTGGCGGAATCCATCGTTTCTAGTTCCAAAATATGTCCCTTATTACTGTCCTCGAATTCATTTAGAGCTCCGTCTAATTGCTTTAGCAATGACTGAAGCATATTTTGCTCATCTACCCTGATTTGAAGCGGAATCCATGTCCCGTCCATATGACTTCCGAATCCCTGAGACGGAATGCCGATCGTTAATCGGTCATCCCCTTTATATTTATAAAGCATGATATAAACCGCAGTAAGCAGTACGCTATACAATCGCTGATTGGAATGTTCAGCATATCGAAGCAGCATTTCTGTGAGCTCTTTGGGTAAATGGATACACTGCTCCATAGAACTATACTCCGCTGCTCTGCTAAGCAAGTCTGAGGGAAACCCTCCATCCTCTCGCCACAAATATTGATTTCTCTGGCCAGCGTCTATGAATACCTTATCCATATTTTTTGCTCCTCTCTGTTATGAATGGATGATTCCTTTGCCAGTCAATGTCCTCAGGAGCGTATCATTTAGGAGCGAAACGACTTGTTGTTCCCGTTCATGTATGAAAAAATGGCCTCCTTCGAAGTTGACGATTTTACAGGTCTCCGTCGTTTGTGACTGCCAATCTTCTGAAGTCCCGTATAGGCTGCTGTCCTCAGAGCCATTCATAACAATGAGATGAAGAGGGAGCGGCGGCTTAACCTCTGGCTTGTACGTGCCAACCAGCTTAAAGTCAGCTCGCAATATGGGCATAAATACTTCTCGCAGCTCCATATGCTCAAACAGCTCAGCAGATGTTCCGCCAAGGCTTAATACTTCTTCGATAAAAGCTTTATCGGGAAGCTTGTATATTTCCCGGTTCACATGGCTGGAATGAGGCGCCCCATACCCTGACATAAAAACTACGGATGGGAGCGTCAATCCTGCTGCATGAATGCTATGAATTAATTCATAAGCGATCAAGCATCCCATGCTGTGGCCGAATAAAGCATACTGATTTTGTGCATAGTCACGGATTAAATGCAATACATCCTTAACTGCCTCATGAATATCCTCGTAGAGCGGCTCACTCATCCGGCTTCCTCTCCCAGCTAATTCAATCGGAATCAATTGAATAGAAGGATCTAGCTGCCGCGACCATTTCTTATAGACCTGAGCCGAACCCCCCGCGTAAGGCAAACAAAGCAACGGTATACTATCCATAATTAGGAACGACCACCTTGTTAGGAAGCGATTTGATTTTGTTAAACACCACTAGCCAGCGTACGCCAAAATGTTTTTTCCATTGCAAATAGTTTTTCTGCTAGAGCTATCTCTCTATCTCGCTGAAATTTATGCGTAACAAAAGATTGCTTGATTGCATTCCAGCCGTCACAGATCATTTCCAATTGCTCCTTAAGGGATTCGTATAATGTCACATTTATTTGCTTCTGCTCTCGCAGCGTTCGAATAAGACCTTCGTTTGCAATATGCCGGTTGCATATAATGTTGATTCCAATGAGTGCATACGTAATATGAGCGCTATATTTATCCGGGCTTGAATCTACTTGCCACATTCCCTCCATAGAGAAATCGTCAAGCTCCCGCGTAAGCCGCTCCGCATTGTCAACAACTTCCGATAAGTTCAATTCATACGGCTTAATCGTTGAATGAAGATTATAAATATAATAGGCAGGGCCATTATAGTTTTTGTTGATATTGTACTCTGAATTTTTGAATGCTTTTCTGAGCCGATCCTCAGGAACCTCATGTTCACTGTAGCCAGCAAGCGTATCGTCAATTACATAGAAGGATGAGCGTTCATTATCGTAACCATTAAACAGCGAATAATGGTACCAATGAAACTTTTTCCAAGCCATGCTTCCCGGCAGCCAATAGAACAAATCGACATTCACACTTAAATTGCGCCCACCGTCAAGCACCTCTTTTATTTCATCTATAAACTTTTCCTTATCGCGGAAGTGCCCAGGCTCAATCCACTTCATAACACCGGTTAATGGAAATTTGGTCCAATCATCGAGATAATATAGCGTATCAATCGTCGGATATCGAAATTGCTGGTCTGTCGCTGCAGACCAAGGATAATATCGATGAATGTTCAAATATGCCGCATATCGGTAGCTGGGATGAGCAGAAACAGCGATTGAATAGGCTTGATTGAGCATACAGTTCGCCCAGAATTCATTAAATGGTTGTCTGTCCAACGTAACTTTCATCCGCTTATCCTCCTTAATAGATCCAAACTCGTATCATTTAATCATTTCTCGGCGGTACTGCACGAAGGAAATACCGCCGAGAACGATGTTATTTCGGACCATCTTGCAGCAATAGATCGCTTAGTTTCATCAGAGGGCTGGCAGCAGCCGTCATTTCCTCTACAGTTGTACAATAATGCTGAGCCATGCGCGTAATCGTATCTGAGTGAAACAGTGCTGTAGCATACTCCAAGCTGCAAATCATTTCTCCATTGCTCTCCACAACCTCCAGCGTCAAATCGAATTTACTAACGCCTGGCTCGAACGGCTGAAGCTCAAAGGTTAAATCGCCTCCTTGCATGACAGAACGATCCATATTTTGCAAAATGAACATCGTGTCGAACAAAGGATTTCGACTTTGATTTTTTCCAAGCTCCAATCGCTTCACCAAATCCTCAAACGGATACTCCTGATGCTCCAGCGCTTGCAGTACGTCATTATGCACATCGGTGATATAACCACCGAGTGTTCTTTCAGGCTGTGGTCGGCATCGAATCGCAACTGTATTAACGAATATGCCGATTTGGCCCTCAAGATCAACATGGTCACGTCCCGCTGTCGGCGTGCCAATAATAATGTCATCTTGGCCGCTGTACTTGCCAAGCAAAAGCGCATAAGCACCAAGCAGTACCGTATACAAAGTTGTCCCCAGCTCTCTTGCCATGTACTGCGCTCTTCTCGTAAGTTCCTCATTCAACTTAAAACTATATCTGCGCCCCTCGAAGCTCTGCATCGCTGGTCGCGGATTATCCGCCTGGAGCTCCAGTATTGGCAGTTCGCCTGAGAACATATCCAGCCAGTGGCGCTCATGCGCCTCGTACCCTGGACCATTTAATTGAGCTTCCTGCCAGACGACATAATCTCTATACTGTACCCGCAGCTCTGCAGGCTCATTTCCGGAGTACAATTCGATCAATTCTTTCAGAAGCACACTGACCGATACACCATCCGTAACAATATGATGCATATCAAGCAGCAGCAAGTGAGAGCTGGAGCTTAGCGGAACAAGAGCTGCCCGCAGCAATAAGCAACTGCCAAGATCAAAGGGACGTATGAACCGCGACATTAATCTAGTGATGGTTTCATCCATTCCCGCTTCTGACAACAAACGCTTGGCAGTCATTCGTGCCCATGCATTGCCCTCCAGCTTAAATGCCGCTGATGGATGAATTCGTTGTCTGAATTGTCCATCCTCATAATGGAAAGACGTCCTTAAGCTCTCATGCCTCATGATTAAAGAGGTGAACGCCTGCTCCAGCTTCTTCGCATCCAGCTTCCCACGGATATGCAGTGCAAATGGGACATTATACATCGTTGCTTCTCCAGATAGCAGAGATAAAACATATTGCCTTCTTTGAGCGCGCGACATCGGGAAATATGCCCTGTCCATCTGACGCGGAATCGATTCATACGTTTGCTGGCTTTGACCTTCAATTACTAGAGCGAGTGACTCTAGTGTCGGATTCTGAAACAATTCTCTCAGCGGCACGCGCACACCAAATTGTAAGCCTATCCGACTGACCAATGTTGCCGCCTTTAACGAATGTCCACCTAACTCGAAGAAGCTGTCTGTCGCTCCGATGTTTTCCGTCAATAGCAGCTCCTGCCAGAGCATAACCAGCTTGCGCTCCGTCTGCGTGCTTGGCTCCCGGTAATGTCGTACATTCCGTTCTGTCTGCTGCGGTCTTGGCAGTGCCTTGCGATTTATCTTGCCTGTTGGCGTCATCGGTATTTCATCCTGCAGCATCACATAGGTTGGAATCATATAAGCAGGCAGCTTGCCTCTTAGATATTGGATGAGCTCCTCGGTTGCTCCGAGAGAATGCCCGCCTACGTTCTCTAACCAAAGGGGTTCTCCCATATGGGTACTCTCGAAAGCTGCTGCAACATAATGTTCCGCGTACGAGGTCATATTGGGCAGATCAGCATCATCAGCCTTTTGCAGGACAACATAAGCGCAGAGAACAGGCTCACCCTCAGGCTCTTGAAACGCGATGACCACCGCTTCCTTCACACGTTCATGCTGCAGCAGCTGCTGCTCCACCTCACCGGTTTCAATGCGATGTCCTCGTATTTTCACCTGATGATCGCGGCGGCCTGCGTATACAAATTCACCGTTCGCCAGCCTTCTGCCAAGATCGCCCGTGCGATACATCCTCTCGCCTGTACCAAACGGGCTCGTAATAAATACTCCCTGATCCCATTCCGGATGCTGAAGATAACCCCGACCAACACCTGCTCCTCCGATGCAAATTTCACCAATCACACCTGTTGGCTGCAGCTGCAGCTCTGGACTCAGTACGACCATTGCTGCCCCTGAAATAGGTGTGCCAATCGTAATCGCTTCACCGCTAGTCACCTCGCACACCGATGTCCATACTGTTGTTTCCGTTGGGCCATAGAGATTGAAAATACGCGCACTCGTCACCGAACGCAGCCTCCCCAGCAGATCCATCGTCAACGGCTCCGCTCCAATCATGACTACGTTTAAGGATTTCCAAACCTCGCTTTGGCTCACCTGCGCCATCCACCACTTGAAGCGTGATGGCGTAATTTGCAGCACCTCTACCTGATGCTTCTTTATAAGCTCCTGCAGCAGATGAGCATCACCCCGTTCCTCTTCATTGCACAGCACCATTTTCATTCCCATTGTTAATGGGAGCAGGCTCTCTACGATGAAAATATCAAATGATACAGTCGCCATTGCTAATAGGCTTTGGCCTGCTTCGAATGGAATTCGCTCACGGAATGCGCTCACGAAGCTTGCCAGTCCGCGATGCTCGATCATTGCACCCTTCGGCCTGCCCGTTGAGCCGGAAGTATACAATACATACGCCAGATGCTCGGGTAAGCTTACGATCTCCAGATTTCCTCGTTCCGAGCTATACAGATCTGCATCATCCAAATACCATTCTTCTGACGCATTCATGACAAACCCGGCATATTTCCTTTCTGTCAGAAGCCATTGATCGCTGCAATCCTCCAGCATCCACTGGATACGCTCAGCAGGGTATGCCGGATCAATAGCAACATAAGCGCCACCCGCTTTCAAAATGCCAAGAATGCCGATCATCAACAGGGGTGAACGGTCTGCCATCAGCGCTACGATTCGCTCTGGTGCCACCCCGCGGCTGTGAAGCGTATGTGCCAGCTGGTTGGATCTATCATTTAGTTCGCGATAGGTCATCTGCTCCGATTCAAAATGGACTGCAACCGCATCTGGAGTTTTTGCTGCCTGCCGCTCTATCTCTTCGATAACGGATCGCCATTTGAACGGGACGCCTGGTAAAGATAAATCTTGGCCCTGCATACTCAGCGGCATTTTAGTGGGTGCATCTTCTGGTGCTACAGCCCCTCTGACATCAGCACCACTGCTCTTCATCCGCGTCATGCTATCCAATTCCGCAAGCAGCTCCAGCTTTTCTTCATCGTTTAACAGCTCTAGTTCACCAAGAGTTCGCCATCGATTTTTGCTCGATGTCATTGCTTTAATAATCGTGCAATAGTGGTGTGCCATCCTGATGACCGTTTCCTCATGAAACAGATCCATTGCATACTCCAAGCTGAAGGCAATGCCTTTCCCGCGCTCTACAGCTTCAAGTGTCAAATCAAACTTGCTGACACCGTGTTCAAACGGCTGCGGCTCGAAGCTCAAACCGCCCGTTTTCAATGCTGAGTGCTCCATATTTTGCAAAATAAACATCGTATCAAACAACGGATTTCGGCTCTTGTCCTGAACGAGGTTTAGCCGCTCCACCAGCTTCTCGAACGGATACTCCTGATGCTCCAGCGCCTGCAGCACATCCTCGTGCAATTCGGCAATGTAGCTGCTCACCGTACGTTCGAGCTGCGGTCGACAACGAATGGCTGCTGTATTGACGAACATGCCGATGAGTCCCTCTACATCAGCATGATTACGTCCAGCTACTGGCGTGCCAATAATAATGTCCTCTTGTCCGCTGTACTTCCCAAGCATAAAAGCAAAAGCACTCAGCAGCACTGAATATAGTGTCACACCTTGCTCTACCGCCAAACGCCGCGCTCGCTGTGCAAGCTCTCCGTTCAGATGGAAGACATGTTTTCGCCCCTTGAAAGTTTGAACGATCGGGCGTTTCCTATCTGTTGGCAATTCCAGCAGCGGCAGCTCGCCTTCAAACTTCTTCAACCAGTAACGCTCATGCGCCTCGAATGGTTCACCGCCTAGCTGTCCTTCCTGCCAGACCGCATAATCCCTATATTGCACCCGCAGCTCTGGCAGTTCATTTCCGCCGTATAATGCCGTTAATTCCTTTACCAGCACACTCATCGAAACGCCATCAGTCACAATATGATGGATATCCAGCAGCAGCAAGTAATGCTCTTCTTCCAGCTGAAGTAGACCTGCCCTTAGCAGCGGCCCGCTTTCCAAATCAAATGGTCTTATAAACTTTGTAGTAAGCTCATTCAGCCATTCGGATTCAGCGCTTACATCATCACCAGAAGTTCCCAACCACTTGCCAGCTGGTACTAGTTCCTCTACACCATCCTCGAAATGAAATACCGTCGCTGGGAGGACACGCTGCCTGAATTGTTCATGAATATAATGAAACGAAGTTCGTAAACTTTCATGCCTAGCGACCAATGATGTAAACGCAGCTTCAAGCCTCGAAGAGTCCAGATTGCCCCGAATTCGCAGTGCAAACGGAACATGGTACATCGTTGATTCTCCTGTTAGCAGCCCCAGCAAGTATTGTCTTCTCTGCGCATGCGACATCGGATAATGCTCCTGATCCATCTGGCGCGGAATCGATTCATATGTTTGCAGATGTTTACTTTCAATTACTTCAGCAAGGGACCCTAGCTTTGGATTTAAAAACAGCTCCCTCAGCGGCACATGTACACCAAACTGCTCGTGGATTCGGCTTACCAGCGCTGCAGCCTTGAGCGAATGGCCGCCAAGCTCGAAAAAGCTATCCATCACGCCAATATCGTCCGATTTCAGCAAATCTTTCCACAGCTCGGCAAGCTTATGTTCCGTCTCGTTTCTTGGCCTTAAGTACTGGCGCTCACGCAGCGCAACCTTATGAGGTTTCGGCAGCGCCTTTCGATGCTGCTTTCCGGTTGGTGTGAGCGGTATTACATCTAGCAGCATCACGTAAGCTGGAATCATATAGGCAGGCAGTTTGCTGCTGAGATGGGTCTGCAGCTCCGAAATCATGTCGGAGAGGTTGTGTTCGTTAATATTGTTGTTACAACTAGAGTCAGAAGCGGGTACAACATACGCGCAAAGCGCATGCTCGCCCTCCTCCTCCTGAAATGCGATAACAACAGCTTCCTTCACATGCTCGTGCAGCAGCAGCTGCTGCTCCACCTCACCGGTTTCAATGCGATGTCCTCGTATTTTTACCTGATGATCGCGGCGGCCTGCGTATACAAATTCACCGTTTGCCAGCCTTCGGCCAAGATCACCCGTGCGGTACATCCTCTCACCTGCATTAAACGGGCTCGTGATGAATACTCCATGATCCCATTCTGGATGGCAAAGATACCCCCGTCCAACGCCTGCTCCTAAGATGCAGATTTCACCAATTACACCTGTCGGCTGCAACTGCAGTGCTGGATTTAGCACAACCATTGCTGCCCCGGAAATAGGCTTGCCAATCGTAATGTTCTCACCGCTAGTTACTTCGCACACCGATGTCCATACCGTTGTTTCCGTTGGTCCATAGAGATTGAAGATACGTGCATTCGTCACCGAACGAAGTCTCTCCAGCAGATCCATCGTCAACGGCTCCGCGCCAATCATGATTACGCTTAAGGATTTCCAAACCTCGCTTTGGCTCACCTGCGCCATCCACCACTTGAAACGCGATGGCGTAATTTGCAGCACTTCTACCCGATGCTTACTTATAAGCTCCTGCAGCAGATGAGCATCACCCCGCTCCTCTTCATTGCACAGCACCATTTTCATCCCCATTGTTAATGGGAGCAGGCTCTCTACAATGAAAATATCGAAGGATACGGTCGCCATTGCCAATATGCTTTGGCCTGCTTCGAATGGAATTCGCTCACGGAATGAACTCACAAAGCTTGCCAGTCCGCGATGCTCGATCATTGCACCCTTCGGCCTGCCCGTTGAGCCAGAAGTATACAGTACATACGCCAGATGCTCGGGAAGGCTTATATTTTCCAGATTCCCTCGTTCCGAGCTATACAGATCAGCATCATCCAAATACCATTCTTCTGAAGCGTTCATGACAAACCCGGCATATTTTCTTTCTGTCAGAAGCCATTGATCGCCGCAATCCTCCAGCATCCACTGGATACGCTCAGCAGGGTATGCCGGATCAATAGCGACATAAGCCCCTCCTGCTTTCAAAATGCCAAGAATGCCTATCAATAACAGAGGTGATCGGTCTGCCATCAATGCTACAATTCGCTCCGGTCCTACCCCGCGGCTGCGAAGCGTATGTGCAAGACGATTCGCTTGCTCATTTAATTCGGAATACGAGAGCGTCTCCAAACCAAATAAAATCGCAGCGGAATGCGGCGTTTCTGCCGCTTGCCGCTCTATCTCTTCCATGATGCTCATCCAGCAGGGATGCTCTTCGGTCGATGCAGAGAAATGTGCATTATTTGCTGTCATCTCTACCATCTCTTTTATTTCATCGAGCAGTGCATCTCTTACCTTCTCAGCGATGTCATTACCCTTCTGTTCCGCTTTATCATCAGCGCTTGCTGACAGCGAAGAAAGCTGCAATTGCTCTGCCTCATCCAATAATTCCAGCTCACCAATCGTCCTCCTAGACCCTTCGCTTGATGTCATCTCCCTAACGATTGTGCAGAAATATGCGGCCATTCTCTCGATCGTACTCTCATGAAATAAGGAGGTTGCATACTCAAGGCAGCATGTGATCCCCTTCCCCGTCTCCACTGCTTCCAGCGACAAATCGAACTTGCTGAATCCGGTTTCGTACGGCTGCGGCTCGAAGATCAAATCCCCCGATTGCCTTGCTGGCTGCTCCATATTTTGCAAAATAAACATCGTATTAAATAGGGGATTGCGACTTAAATCCTGTTCCATATCAAGCTGATTTACAAGATCCTCGAACGGAAATTCCTGATGCTCCAGCGCTTGCAGCACATTCCCGTGCATTTCAGTAATGTAACTGCCAATCGTCATTCCGAATTGCGGGCGGCAACGAATGGCGACCGTATTGACGAACATGCCGATTAGCCTTTCTACATCAATGTGATTGCGTCCGGCTACGGGAGTACCCACGATAATATCCTCTTGTCCGCTATACTTCCCAAGGAGAACCGTATAAGCGCTAAGCAGCAGCGTATATAACGTCGTCCCTCGTTCCCTTGCCAATTGCCGCGCCCGATATGCCAGCTCCTCGTTTAGCTGAAAAGCATACCTTCGGCCCTCAAAACGCTGAACCGCCGGACGCTGCTTGTCTGCAGGCAGATCAAGCACCGGGAGTTCGTCCGAGAACATGCCCAGCCAATAACGCCTCAGCTTCGAGTAATAGTCACCGCTTAATCGTTCCAGCTGCCAGACTGCATAATCTCGATATTGCACCGTCAGCTCTGGCAATGCCTGCCCGTTGTATAAATCGATCAACTCTTTTATGAGCACGCTCATCGATATCCCATCCGTCACAATATGATGGATGTTCAGCAATAACAAGTGACGGTTTTCTGCCAATTCAGCAAGACCGATTCTTAGCAGTGAACCGCTTCCGAGGTCAAATGGATCTGTAAATTGGGCCATTAATTCATTGATCCTCATATCTGCTCCGATTGCAGATGACGCGCGCTGCCATAGTTCAGCCTGCTCGCCTTTTATAACCATTTCCGTTAGCTGAAATGGCTCTGCAGGATGAATTCGCTGACAGAACTCTTCACCCACATAGTGGAATGATGTTCGCAGGCTCTCATGTCTCGTAATTAGAGCAGTAAACGCGGCTTCCAGTTTCTTTTTTTCCAAATTACCGTGAATGTGAAGCACAAACGGAATATGATACATCGTCGATTGTCCGGCAATGAGCTCGATCATATATTGGCGTCTCTGTGCAGGAGACATTGGATAATGATCCCGATTTGCTTGCAGTGGAATGATAGCTCCTGCGATGCCTAGCTCAGAATTTAACCGCGTTCCCCCTGCCAGCCACTCAGCCATACTCGCAACAGACAGTCGCTCAAATACGACGCTTAGCGGCATTTCAACATGGAATTTAGCTTGAATCCGGCTTACCAATACCGCAGCCTTCAGGGAATGTCCACCCAACTCAAAGAAATCATCATACATACTAATTTGCTCAATGCCGAGCACATCTCTCCATATTTCAGCGACCTCTGTCTCGAGCGAGGTTCGCGGCAGGGTAAGCTCAGCCACGACTCGTTGCTGTAAAACAGGTTCTGGGAGCGCCTTGCGATCCACTTTGCCATTAGGTGTTAACGGTATCGCATCGATCTCCATAAAAAACGAAGGGATCATATAGTCTGGCATTTTACTTTTCAAAAAGATCTTTAAATCCTGAGCTCCGATTGTTTGATTTACAACCATGTATGCGCAAAGTTTTTTATCGCCTGCTTGATCCTCATGTGCGATGATAACCGCTTCATCTACCGCCTCATGTCTTTGAAGCTGCGCACCAATTTCTCCTAGCTCAATCCGAATGCCTCTCAGCTTGATTTGATCATCCATCCGGCCTAAATACACCGCATTTCCGTCTGGCAGCCACTTAGCTAAATCACCGGTACGGTACATAATGGTGCCAGGCTGCAGCGGGTGTTCAACAAACCGTTCCGCGGTCAATTCCGGTTTATTAACATACCCAGCAGCAAGGCCGCTGCCGGAGATGCATAGCTCCCCAGCCGTTCCCACCGGTGCAGGCTTGTCTCCAAAATTTAAAATATGAACAGCGACGCCATGCATCGGCCCGCCAATTGGTACATTAACGCCGCTGGCAGCAGCTGATTTATACACATACATATTGGAGCAGATCGTTGCCTCAGTCGGACCATACCCGTTAACCATTCGTATATTCGGATTTAATTGAACAAAAAGCGCAAGCGTTGTATCTTTTATAGGTTCAACGCCAACAAGCAGCTTGTCCAAGGAGATCGTCATCCTCGATTGTTCCAACGCTTGCGCCACATCCCGAAGCAGCGTCGGCGGAATATATGCAAAAGTTATCTGCTCTTCTACTATTACTTTAGCTAGCTCTCTAGGATCAAGCAGCTTAGGATTTGGATAAAGGACAAGGGACGCGCCAAACATAAAAGGCATAAACAGCTCGCAAACGCTCACATCAAACGAAATATTGGTAAGGCTTAAGCAGCGGTCTCTTTCATCAAAATTTCCGTCATAAAACAGCTTCAACGAATGGCTGAAGTTATAGAAGCTGCGATGCGGAACCATAACCCCCTTCGGCTGCCCAGTAGATCCCGAAGTGTAGATGACATACATAAGATCATCTGCTGAAATGGATACGTCCACATTGCTTTTATCCCCGTCATATATCGTTTCATCCGTTAATCGAACTTCCTGAACGGATGAATACACATTTCTATGAACCGAATCGTCTACTAAGAGCAAACTTGCTCCGCTGTCAGAAAGCATATAGCTAATTCTCTCCTGCGGATATTGAAGGTCGATTGGCAGGTATGCACCGCCAGCCTTCATAATCGCAAGCATTCCTGTCACCATTGAAATCGAACGTTCAGCCATCACACCGACAATGCTGTTAGGGCCAACACCGCAGCGAACAAGCTTGCGCGCCAGCGCATTTGCTCGCCCATTCAATTGTTCGTACGTTAATGACTCCCCTCTGCACTGAACGGCGACTCTTCCAGGAACTCGTCTTGCCTGTTCTTCAAAGCTGCTGTGGATACAACGAGCGCTAGGGAAAGCAGCCGCACGACTGCCAAATTCCGTCAGCAACTTGTTGTAATCTTGAGGGGACAACATTTCACACTCGCCTAATGTATGGTCTGGATAGTCCGTTACATAACTTAGCAACGTAACGTAATGCCTCATCATCGACCTTACGGTCTCTTCGCGGAACAAGTCCTTGCCATATTCGACTACCAATCGCAGGGTGCCGTCATTTTGCTCCACGGCTTGAACCATCAGATCGTATTTCGCCGTCCCATGCGGGAACCTCTCATGCCGATAGGTCAATTCTTCACTCGAGTAGTTGGGAATGTTCAAATTTTGCATAATAAACATCGTATCGAATAACGGATTGCGGCTGCTGTCTCGCCGATCCACCATGGACGCTAGCTCTTCAAATGGAAAGTCCGAATTTTCATAAGCCTCTGTCGATGCTGCTTTTATCTCTTCTAAAAACTGGGTAAACGGTTTGTTTGCCACGGGATACCCGCGCAATACAAGTGTTCCGACGAACATCCCTACCAGAGCTTCTGCTTCACGGTTGACTCGCCCCGCAATCGGTGTGCCTACAGCAATATCTTCCCCGCCAGAATACTTTGCAAGAAGGGTATAATAGACGGATAAAAGCACCATAAATAGCGTAGATTCCGTTGATTTTGCCAGCTTACGCAGATTATCCGATAATTCGTTGTCCACATAAATATCAAATGTTTCACCGCGATTGCTCTTTATCAGAGGGCGAGGAAAGTCAGTCGGAAGCTCCAGTACAGGCCACTCCCCTTGGCATTGCTTCATCCAGTAACTTCTCTGTCGCTCAATCCGCTCCGATTGCAGTTCCTCTCTCTGCCACGCTGCGTAGTCTATATACCGCAAGGTTAACGGCTCAAGACTCTCTCCTCGGTAAAGCATCATAAGCTCTTTGAGCAAAATACCTGCTGAGAAGCCATCCGAAGCAATATGATGCATATCCAAATACAACACATGCCGCTCAGGATTAACGGTCAATAAAGCAGCGCGAAGCAGCGGTGCATGACTCAGGTCAAATGATGTAAACAAGCTATGCAGCGTTTCAATCACCGTTTCTTCTGATGCCTGAAGCCGCTGAAGGGAAAAGTGAACATCAGTATGGACAAATTGACAAATTTCACCGTCTACTATGGCGAATGACGTTCTTAACATCTCATGCCGTTTTACTAATGAATGAATAGACGCTTCCAATCTGCTTGCATCAATTTCCCCCTCTATATGTAAAAGCTCCGGCAAATTATAGCTTCTATCCCTAGGCGAGGCAGCTTGCTGCAAGTACATGCGCTTTTGCGACGAAGAGATCGTATAATACTCCCGCTCCGCTACTCGGGGCATATGAATTACTTTTTCCGTTTCTGGCGAGCTGCTCCTTAATCGCCGCTCTTCCACAACACCAGCAAACCCACTAAGTGTAGGATGTCCTAACAAATGCTGCACTTCTAGCCGAATCCCCCAGCTTTGACTAAGTGAATTTACGATTCGCAGCGCAATGATCGAATCACCACCCAGTTCATAGAAGTTGGCATCGTTGCTGAGCTCACGATAACCGAGCAGTTCCCCCCATACATTAGCGACACTTTGCTCCGATTCCGAGATTGCACCTTCACTGCACAGCCTCACGTGGTTAACTGCCGATTCCTGCTTGATCTCTGTCAGAGGTGCTATATTAACACTGCGATCATCTTCCTCTACCCAACACGGATAGGGATCAAATGAATATACAGGCAGCGGTACCCTTCTGCGTCTCTCATCACGATAAAGCTCCTTCCAATCTACTTTAGCACCAGCTGCATATAACTGAGCTAACTGTGTACTTGCATCATCTTTGCCCCGATTACTGCGGACAACCTGCTCTAAGAGCTCCTTTTGCTTTCGCTCGTCATTCCCTCCCGTATGCACTGCATTTGAATCGCCGTAATAAATATTCGGCATCATCGTGTTTTGAAACCGCTCAACATCTAAGGCTTCCAGCCTATTTCTAAGCTCAACTTCATTTTTGGCGACGATCGCCAAACGATATCGATAATGTCCGCGACCTATCGCCGAGCTATAGCAAATGTCCGATAAGCGCCACTCGTGCTGCTCCTGCTCGGCAAACCAAGCACGATAATTAATAATGGATCGCTTAAGAGCCGATTCACTTTGGGAGGATAGGCAAAAAACTTCATTTTTTTCTTCCCCATAAGCTGCATGCGCTACCTCCTCCAACATAACGCTATCATTCGTTGACATTGACGGTGCTTCTTCCAGCACAACATGGCAGTTGGTTCCGCTCATACCAAATGCGCTAATACCGCATCTACGCGCACCAAACTCGTCACTCCAATGCGATAGCTTGTCGTTGACATACACAGGAGAATCAACAAACGATATTTTGCGATTGGGGAAACGATAATGCAGCGTAGGTGGAATCTGTTTATTGCAAAGGGAAAGAACTGCCTTCAGCAGCCCTGTAATACCAGCAGCATGATCGAGATGTCCGATATTGCTTTTGACCGAGCCAATCGCACAGAACTGCCTCTTGTCTGTGAAACGTCTGAATGCTCTCGTAATGCCGTCAATTTCAATAGGATCTCCCAATGTGGTTCCTGTACCATGCGCTTCCAAATACATGATCGTTTCGGGATCAATGGCTGCATCCTGCCAAGCACGGACAATGACATCCTCCTGCGCTAAGGCGTTAGGCGCAGTAATGCCTACGGAGCTGCCATCCTGATTCATAGCGCTCCCTTTAATAAGTGCATAAATATGATCCCCATCCTGCAGCGCCTTTGCGAGCGGTTTAAGCAGCAATGCGACTACACCATCCCCGATACCGGTCCCGTCAGAGCTGTCATCAAACGGCTTTGCACGGTTATCGCTTGACTCGATCCCAAGCCGAATGCCCATATCGATCGGAAGCAGATTGAGCTTCACACTTCCAGCGATAGCAGCATCGCATTCACCGCTGCGAATGGACTGACATGCTAAATGGACGGCCACAAGAGAGGATGAGCAAGCGGTGTCGACATTAAGTGCCGGCCCTTTCAAATTCAAGAGATAAGAGATGCGGCTTGCGATCATTGAACTTAAATTGCCTGGCGCTGCCATTGCGAGCGCTTCTGGATTTACCGTTTCAATAATACGTTTATAATCATGCAGCGCATCGGCGTTATGACCGATAAATACACCTGTTCGTGAGCCATGGAGCACTTCGCCCCCATACCCGCCATCCTCCAATGCGCTCCATGCGGTCTGTAGAAACATGCGCTGGTTCGGACTCATTAGTGAAGCTTCCTTCGGAGACAATCGAAAAAAGGAATAATCGAAGGAAGAGATATCCTCCAAATATGCACCATCAAATATTGAAATGGTTTCATACAATGCGCTCAGGCGACGAAGATACGGTTCCAACTCCTGCCGCCTCGACTGCGGGAAGGAACGTACACCGTCCACTCCATTTTGCAGCATATCCCAAAACTCTCGGTGTGTGTCTGACTTCGGAAGCTTGGCAGAAATGCCGATGATCGCAATTTCTTGGCTTGCGGTTTCCAGCACCGCGTCATTGCCTGCGTCTCCTTCATTTTCATTGCGATTTGGTTCCAACAAATCCAACTGAAACATGCTGCACACTCCTCTTTTGCGGTTGTTTGCAGTGGCAATGTGATCACTACCATAAATTATTGATTTAACTCGATATACTTTTATTGTGCCGCTTCAAATTCTCCGATTGTCTACGCAGCAATATATACAAATGCACAATAATCGCTAATCCGCTTATGAACGACAGAATAAGAAAAGTTTCGGGAGAGGAATCCTTCATAAAATGAGAGACGACATACAAGGTTGCTGTACTGAACACATGCGCGAGCAAAGATGACCATATCGATCCTGTGGTCACGCGAGTTACACCATAAATAATCGCTCCAAGAGCAGCGAAAGCACCAATGGTTACGCTCATAAATACAGTTCCAAACAACAAAGCTTGCAGCAGCACAGACCATGCAGAGGAGAATCGTTGGCGGAAAACATGGATCAGCATCCCCCGGAACAGCAATTCCTCGAGCAAAGAACCTAGCAATAAGCTGCTCAATACAAATACATAGAAATTCCCTCCACCAGCTACAAATTGAACCAAATTCGCAATTTCCGGAAAATTCTCAGCGATCCAAGCAAGCTGTGTGAACACCGCGATGAACAGACCAAGCCAAATTCCTGTCCCAGCAGCCATCACTGCTGATTGTGGTCGAACGAAGCCGAGGTCTTGCATTCGAATGTTTTGCCAGCGAAGCAGCGGCACATAAATGGCGATCACAATCGTATTCGCTGCGATAAGAGAGCTCGCTGGATTTTTGCTAAGCCAAGCACTAAACTCAGCATCTTGAATCCAATGGTTCAACGCCCAATTCGTGAATAAAACTACGCAGATATAAATAGCTAAATAGAGTAGAACTTTACTAATCACAGTTAACGTTCTCATGTGTGAATGACCTCTTCGTGACTGTATGGCTTGCGCAAGCGGCGATTGCCCAAATATAAGCCAGTTGCAATCATGGCACCTGCAACTGCCATTACGGCTGACAATATGAATATATCGTCACTCTTCGGGCCTAGATGCCAGAGCAAGTATTGAACTCCTTGGCAAGCCACCTGCGCGGCAATCGGCGCCCAGATGGAATCAAACCATACGTACAGGAGGGCAAAAATGATAGCGCCAAGAAAACCATACAAGGAAAGCGGAATATCGCCGAAGAAGAATAGAACGCCATATAATAACCCTTGCAGCAAAATCGCAACGGTGACAGGAAGAACGCCTCTAAAACTGTTCAGCAGTAAACCTCTGAATAACGTTTCCTTGTATACGTTGCCTAGCAATAAAAAAACGAGGAAAACATACCATTCTGCCCGATTCAAATATTCGAATAGCTCTTGGAATTTGAACTGATCAGACTGGATCGCAGGCAATTGCGAGAATGCCACAGTGAACAACCCCGCACCCAAACCCACCCATAGCGACAAGGAAATAGCGCTGCCATCCATCTTTTGAAATCGGGCTTCCTTGAATAGGTTTTGTTTAAATATTAGCTTTATTGCAAAGTACATAAGCGGAAAACCAATAATGTCATTTAATATGATGACAGTTAGCGTATTTTGTTCAAACCAAGGACTTAACGGGTAGATATAAGCAAAGAACAACTTGGTAACGGTAAGAAACCAGGCGAAATACAATCCGATGACCAGTAGAACACGCCCTATCGATACAGTCCAATTTCTCATCTTATCGCCCTCTTCCAACCGTAATCGGGTCTGCTTGTACTGATCTTGCACCTTTTTCTAGCCCTCTGCGCCAAATATATGCCGTTCCTCCTACGAGAAAGAGCAGGCTTCCAGCCGTTAAAACATACAAAGCAGGTTCTCCTATTTCGTTAATCGCTTCATGCCATCCAACATATTTTGTTATAAAAATAAGACTCATGGCTGAGGTTTGTACAATAATTGGCGCCCACAGGCTCCCTATTCGGATATACAATATCGCGTAGATGAGTCCAGAACCAAAACCAATGAATGACAGGCTGAGGCTTGGCTGAAAATAGGCGTAAACCAATGCTTGCAAAATAAGCGCAGCATACAGCGGCATCACTTGACGCAATTGTCCGTAAATTAATCCTCTAAACAAAATTTCTTCATAGATGGGGGCAATAAGCCCCGCACCCAAAATAACGAATAAAATGGAATCTCCCCTAATGAGATCATCTACGAGGAAGGGGATGGATGGAAAGTGCCGAGCGATGACATCAATTTCAATTAGACCAATACTAAACAGGCATCCGGCTGCCCCCATAGCCAGCATCAACCCGGCATCTTTGACCCCGATCTTCTTGAAGCCGCTAACTTGAAACAAAGTTTGCTTCTGCTCTTTCCATATGCTTCTCTTCAAACGGAAAACAAGCATATAGATGAGTAAAATGGAGGTAAATAATATCGCCATGAACATCGCCGGGTTACGATCCATAAACTTGGCAAGTCCGAGTGTAGCTTCATACTGATAGGTTGAGCGCAGCAGATAAAGCAAAGCGTAGAAGATACCTAAATACCATGCGATATTCTCGAGCATAAACAAGATCTTTTTCAACGTAATGCTCCTTTGCATATGGGGTTGTCCTTACTGCTTGCCGCCAGCTCTAGCATTAGAAGTCTGCTGAAATTGATGAACGGCCATTCTGAGCAGCTTAATATAGCTCTGAGCCCATGCCTTAACCTTTTCTTTCTTTAATCGACGTGCATTAAATTCCCATAATCCGCTCATTCCTTTACCTGCTGCGCCCCTGCCGCTGTCTAATGTCAGAATGATATCGAAGAGATGCATGTGTTGATTTTCGGGAATGAAGCCTGTGCGCGAGCGATCTACAAACAAAGGCGTGATGCAGGAACTATTATAGCTCCCAGGCTCTCTCTCCACTTGATTCCAATCGTAGGAAATTTTCGTATCGTCAAACAACGCGTCGGCTGCTCGTATTAGTTCGCTAAACTCCAGCACCTTACTAAAGTCAAGCTCTAAAGGTGTGAGCCGTCCCCTTGATGTTGCAACCGGCATAACCAGATCATTAGCGCCTGACTGCTGCTTCCAGAAGAGCAGGTAGATTGCTAGTGCAACGGTTGTAATGGACACGGACTGCGAATATGCCATTTCCGCCAGTCCCTCAATTAAATCGTCCTCAAGGGTGAATTGATACGAACCATTCCGCTGCGCAGCGTATGTGTTATTGAAGCAGTCCTCGCTTGCAGCAATCCCTGCATAATGCCAAGTGCGAGAAAGATTGCTTTGGGAATCGATATATTCTGCAAGCGCGGCAATTGTCGGATAATTAAATAGATCCGTCACCTTGAGTAAACCTGGGTACAGCTCTTCCAATCGCTGGTGGGTACGGACAAGCAGCAGCGACTCTCCCCCAACATCAAAGAAATTATGATGCGTCCCAATAGCGGTTCGGCCTAGCACTTCTCCCCAAACGATAGAAATGGTTTTCTCCGTTTCGCTTGCTGCCTCCACATAACGCACGCCTGCATCCAACCGCTCGTCTGGTGCTGGCAATGACTTCCGATCTACCTTGCCATTTGGAGAAAGCGGCATGTGATCCAGTTCCACGTAGACAGCCGGAACCATATAATCGGGTAATGTTTTAGCCAAATGATAGCGTAATTGTGCAGTTGTGACTGCATCACTCGTTACGACATACGCGCATAGAAATGCGCTTTTCCCCGCAACCCCGTCACGCTTCATGACAACGGCTTCCCTTACGTCTGGATGACCCGTAAGCGCATGCTCGATCTCCCCGCATTCAATGCGGTACCCCCTAATTTTCACCTGGTGATCCATTCGTCCCAGAAATTCGATGCTGCCATCAGGCAGCCACCTCGCAAGATCGCCTGTACGATACATGAGCTCGTTAGCTGCGAATGGATTTATCACAAACTTTTCCGAGGTCAAATCAGGACGTTTCCAATACCCTCGCGCCAAGCCAGCTCCCGCAATACACAGCTCTCCCGCCACGCCTACCGGTTGAACCTGCATAACATCATTGACCACATATATGGAAATGTTGTCGATAGGTTTGCCAATAGGCACGCTCGTTAAACTTTGCTCTCCTATACACTCGTAATAGGACACGTCGACCGTCGCTTCCGTTGGACCATACAGATTAATGAGCTTCGCAGCATTAGGTTCTCCGATTCGCTCTCTGAATCTCTCTACTTGATTGACCGTAAGCGCTTCTCCACTGGCAAAAACATAACGTAAGCTCTCAAGCTTTTTACTATCATTAACAAGGCCCGGGTAATTCAAAAACAGATGAAGCATAGAAGGTACAAAATGTAGCGTAGTCACCGCATGCTTATTAATGGCATCATATATCGCCCCAGGGTCCTTTTCTCCGCCTGGTGCAAGCAAGCATAGCTTAGCGCCTGAGAAGCTCCATAAGAACAACTCCCATACCGACACATCAAACGTAAATGGCGTTTTTTGCAGAATCACATCATGCATATCAAGTGTGTATCTGTTTTGCATCCACGTAAGGCGATTCACTACGGAATGGTGCTCAATCATTACCCCTTTCGGCTGTCCTGTTGACCCTGAGGTGTACAACACATACGCTAAGCTGCGCGATCGATGGATTTTTTCTAACGGTCCATCATTTTGCTCATGCTGCAGCGCTTCCTCTATGTTCAATCGTTCAGAGTCTAGCGACATGTTGCCGATCTGCCCGTCTAAGCCCCGAGTCAAAACAATCCTTGCTCCCGAGTCATCCAGCATATATCGAATTCGCTCTTCAGGAAGCCCAGGTGAGATCGGGACATACGCCGCTCCTGCCTTCAATATGCCGTAAATCGCAATGATCATGTCTACAGAACGCTCCATGATGACGGCTACAGTATCCTCATGCTTCACCCCGTGCTTTCTCAGAGCTCTTGCCAGCCGATTAGCCTTCCCATTCAGTTCACTATAGGACATTTTCCCCGTCTCATATATCAGGGCAGTGGCATGCGGTATCCACTCAGCTTGTGCTTCCAAGTAAGACTCAACGGTCAAATGACTTGGATAAGCGGTAGCCGTTTCATTAAATTGAACAAGTTGAATGGCTTCTTCATCCGAAGTCAGCAAGCTTATCTGGTTTAAAGAGATATGCGTATCTTTCGTAATTTGCTCCATAATTCGAATATAGTAGCTAATCATTCGGTTGATTGTTTGCTTTTCGAATAGATCCGTTGCATATTCTACAGTAAGGTCTGCACCATCCTCACGCATTGCAAGCTCAAACGTCAGGTCCAGCTTGGATACAGCATGCTCCAGCGGCTGCGTCTTTAATTGCAGCACATCAGCTTTCATTGACGGCACATCCATATTTTGCATAACGAACATGACATCAAAGATTGGATTTCGACTCAGGTCTCGCTTTACATCAAGTGCGGTTACACAATGCTCGAACGGCAGCATCCCATTATGCATCGCACCAAGCACCTTCTCCTTGATCTGTTTGGCAAAATGAAGAAAGCTGTGCTCACCCGATGGCTGGCTCCGTATAGCAACGGTATTGACAAACATCCCAACAAGCGGGGCTGTCTCTAGATGGGATCTTCCTCCAATCGGTGTACCGGAGATAATATCCTCTTGCCCCGTCAGCTTATGAAGCAGCACGTGAAAACAAGTAAGCCATATTGGAAAACTAGTCATGCCAGCCGTTGCTGCCAATGACTCTACTTCGGACATTAACGAGAGAGGCAGCGCATGAATGATTTTGCTCCCCTTAAAGCTTTGTTCGGCTGGCCTTGGCTTATCCACTCGCAAATCCAGAAGCGGCAGCGTTCCCGCCAGCTCCTCTCGCCAGTACTGCTCTTGCCTATCCCGCTCTCGGCTCTTCATAAAGCCCTGCTGCCATACAGCTACGTCCCTGTACTGGACTTCAAGCGGCAACAATGTGCCGCCTTCATAAAGCTTGGTGAAATCATGTGCCAGCACTGTCATTGAAATACCGTCAGAAACGATATGATGCATATCAAGCAGCAGCAAATGCTCTTGCGCGCCATTCGTAATAAGCGAAGCGCGCAGCAGCGGAGCAATGCTCAAATCGAATGGCTGAACGAATTTTTGCATGCTGCTCCATCCATCCACTTGATCCGTTTTTGTTACATCAGCTCGCACCGTTACTCGCTCATGAATGCGCTGCACGGGGGCACCATCGCGCCATTCAAAGCTTGTTCTGAGCGGCTCATGACGATCAATGAGCCGCTGCAGCGCCTCTTGCAGTCTCTCAACGTTCAGTTCACCACGCATACTGAGTGCGAGCGGCAAATTGTAGGCTGTACTGGAAGGCTTCATATGATGCAAAACGAATAGTCGGTTCTGCGCAAGCGACAATGGATAAACATCCCTCTGCTCGGCCCTTGTGATAGATGCTGCAGTCCTTTTCGTCGATCTATCAATGAACGCTGCCATCTCTTCTAGGACCGGGTAAGCGAACACATCCTTTAGTGTAAATGTGACCTCTAACTGCCGCTCCACTGCACCCGTTAACTGCGCTGCGCGCAGCGAATGTCCGCCAAGCTGGAAAAAATGATCGTCGGTGCGTACGATGTGAACACCAAGTATGCTCTTCCATAGCTCTGCCAGTCGGAGCTCCGTCTCGCTGCGGGGATCGGCGCCGCCAATAGAATCAGCAAACGTCGGCTGTGGAAGGCGACTGCGGTCTATCTTCCCGCTAGCATTTAGAGGAAAGGTATGCAGGCAGGCAAAAAGGGAAGGAATCATATATTCCGGAAGCTTCCCCCTCAGCCTCTCCTTCAACTCACGTTCATTGAGCTCAAAAGAAGAAACCATATATGCACATAAGGCTGGCTCTCCCGTCAGATCCTTCACGGTCATGACGAGCGCATCGGAAACCTCCTCCAGCTGCATCAGCGCATACTCAATCTCTCCACATTCCATTCGAAATCCTCTAATCTTCACTTGATGATCGAATCGACCCAAATACTCGATATGACCGTCAGCAAGCCAGCGCGCGCGATCTCCGGTCAAGTACATGCGTTCCCCAGCAAAAAAAGGATCGGGTACAAATTTTTCCGCAGTCAATTCTTGACGGTTCAAATAACCTCTAGCGAGTCCCACTCCAGCGATGCAGAGCTCGCCCGGAATTCCAATGGGCTGCAGCCGTCGCTGCTCATCCACAACGTACAGCCGAATATTTTGAATCGGCGAGCCAATTGGAACTGATCCTTGCTTATAGTTCGCGCAGTCATATACGCTGACATCCACGGTCGCTTCAGTCGGTCCGTATAAATTTATGAGTCGTGGACTTTCGCTGCCTGTAGAATGCTGGCTATAGAACCCTTCCACCTGTGCAGGCTTCAACGCCTCTCCGCTTGCAAATACGTAACGCAAACCTCCGAAAGGCTTGTCCGCCTTAACTTCCGATGCATACTGAAGATATACACCCAGCATGGACGGGACAAAATGCATGACCGTCACCGCTTGCTCACGGATGACTTTCATCATGACCTGCGGCTCCCGCTCCCCCCGCGGTTCCAGCAAGTAAACAGATGCCCCTGCAAAACTCCACCAGAACAGCTCCCACACCGAAACATCAAATGTTATGGGTGTCTTCTGAAGAATGACATCTTGCGCGTCAAGTGGATATTGATCTTGCATCCAATGTATACGGTTGATGACCGCAGCATGCTCGATCATAACTCCCTTTGGTTTTCCAGTAGAACCTGATGTATAGATGACATATGCCAAATGATGCGCGTTCACAGCAGGCTCCCATAGCCATTTCTCAGCATCATGGGAACCCTTGTCTTCAACAGCATCTATATCTATAATTTCACCATTAAACGGCAGTTGGTTCATCCATTTGTGCTGGGAACATAATATATTGGCTCCGCTATCTTCAAGAATGTACCCAATACGCTCCTCTGGAAAATGCGGATCGATAGGCAAGTAAGCGCCCCCGGCTTTTAGAATGCCTAAAATCGCTGCCATCATTTCAAAAGAGCGCTCTGCAACAATCGGGACGATTGTGTCAGCTCCAACACCTTTCTGACGGAGCAGCAGAGCGAGTCGATTTGCGCGTTCATCAAGCTCACGGTAAGTAAACATGCCCTCGTTCGATCGAATAGCTGGAGCATCAGGCGTCTTGCGCACCTGTGCCTCAAAACAGCCATGGATGGTTTCGCCACTAGGATACGGCCTTGCTGTATCATTCCATTCTTGAAGAAGCATTTGCGCTTCCTTCTCCATAATTAAGCTGAGGGAAGAGCATCTCATACCTGGCTCATCCGTCACTTGTTTCAGTACATTGAGCCAATGGTCCGCCAGCCTCATCATCGTTGCTTTATGAAATAATCGCGTATTGAACTCTAGCTCTGCTCGAAGGCCTCCGTCACCATGAGAATAAAGATCAAGTTTAAAATCCAATTTAGATGTCATGTTTTTACCTGCGCGTATAGGCTGTACCCCTACAGTGTGACCCTTCACTTCCAGATCATTTCCGATCTGGTTGTGCAAAATCATCATCGTATCGAACAGCGGGTTTCGTGAGGGATCCATCGTCATTTGCGCAGCTTCAATCATCTGGTCAAAGCTCACATCTTGATGTTCGAGTGCTGCAAGCATATGATCATGTGACACCTTCGCAAATTGATCAAATTTCATTCCATCGCCTATTTTAAGGCGAATTGGAAGAAAATTATTGAACATACCGATCATATTAGTCGTTTCGGGATGTAATCTTCCTGCCGCTAGCGCCCCAATAATCAAGTCATTTCCACTTGTATACTTTTGAAGAAGCAGAGCGTAGGAAGCAAACAACAGACTATTTAAGCTGATATTGAGCATATCGGATATAGATTGAAGCCGAATTGTTAGCTCTGAAGATACATGGAATCCAAGCGTCTCCCCCTCAAGTGATTGCCGTTCCCCACGCGGGAAGTCAAGCGGCATGTCGAGGCTCGGAGGTGGATCGCTTAACTCAGTCTCCCAATATCGGATGCTCTTCCGCATGCGTTCCGTATTCCCTTGGCCTGCTCTCCATACCGCATAATCCTTGTACTGAATATGCGGCTCTTCCAAGCGCTTGCCGTCTAGTCGTTTGACTAGCTCTTCAATAAGCAGACTCACCGAAATGCCATCCGCAATAATATGATGGATATTTAGAAGCAAATAAGTTTCTCCGCATGCGCTGCTGAGCAGCCGTGCGTCAAGGAGCGGTGCTTGTGAAAGCGGCAACGGCTTAGCAAATTCGCAGAACTGTTGCTCCAAATCTATTGTTGTATCGCTTATCTCTTGAAGCTCGAACGAAGCATGCTCATGTATAATTTGACGCGCCTCACCGTCAATAAACTGAAATGATGTACGAAGCGGCTCATGCAGAGCAATAAGATTTTTTATGGCCCGTTCCATATCCGTTCGCTGAACATGGCAAGTTAAGCGCAGCGCTAGCGGGATATGATAGGCTATACCCGCGTTTGCAATTTCTTCAATGAGAAAAATACGCTGCTGGGATGGACTTAACGGGTAAGATTGAGAAATGTTTATCGGTTTTATGGGTTCATATGCCTCTATATCTGCGTTGTCAATCCATTCTGCTTGCTCTCTAACTGTTGAACGTAGAAAAACTTCCTTGATCGGCATTCGGACATGATATTGCTTGTAGATTTCCGTTACAAGCGCTGCAGCCTTCAAAGAGTGACCGCCATGTGCGAGGAAGTGATCATTAACGCCTACAGCCTCTACCTTCAAAATCATTTCCCAAATGGCTGCAAGCTGAATTTCGGTTTGGGTTGCAGGGGGGACATAGGCTGCTGCCATTCCGATGCTCAGTTTGGAAAAGTCAGGCTCAGGCAATGCGTTTTTGTTAATCTTGCCGTTAGAAGTGAGCGGGAGCTTCTCCACCCGCACGAAGACTGCCGGAATCATAAATTGCGGCAGCTGTGCTCCCAGCTCTGCTTGCAGCCGATCTATGAAGAGTTCACCATTCGCTACGATGTAAGCAACAAGCTGCGGATCGCCGCTGCGGTATTTCAGCATAACTACCGCTTCCCTAACGTCCTCACACTCTAGTAGTTTGCTCTCAATTTCCCCCAGTTCTATGCGAAATCCACGCAGCTTCACCTGGGTGTCGAGCCGATCCAAAAACTCTAGATTACCGTCAGGCAGCCGCCTAACCAAATCCCCTGTCCTGTAAAGCTTGGTTCCCTCCTTAAAAGGATGGGGAACAAATTTATTTGCAGTAAGCTCCGGCAGGTTCAAGTAACCTTGTGTTAAACCATCGCCGGCAATACATAACTCCCCAGGCACAAGTGCTGGGAGCAAGGCACCATTTTCGTCCAATACAAGTGCTTCTGAATGTGCGACAGGCTTGCCTATTGGAATTGCAGCATTGTCCTGCTCTAGCGAGTCAATCGGATAACAAGTAGCGAAAACAGTAGACTCTGTTGGACCGTACACATGAAGCAGCACGCCTGAACCGACGGTCTGATAAGCTCTTCTAATATGCGAGGCTGATGCGCGTTCACCGCCAAACAATAGATGACGAAGGGAAGGCAAGTCCTTCAGTCCAGAGTCAACGAATGCATTAAACAAAGCTGTAGTCGCAAAAAATATAGTAACCCTTTGTTTCTTCATCAATAAAATAAGCTGATGGATATCAAGCAAATCGTTTTCATTCACAAGGACGAGCTTTGCGCCGTTCAAAAGTGCCCCATAAAAATCAAACGTCGACCCGTCAAACGCATAATTCGATAACTGCAGCAGCGCATCCTCATTCGTGATTCGGATATAGTCAGTATCCCGAGCAATGCGAATGACGTTTCGGTGCGTAGTTAAAATTCCTTTTGGCCGTCCTGTGGAACCAGAGGTGTACATCACATAAGCTGCGTCGTCCCCTGTTACATCCACGCTCAAATTATGTCCCTCTGCCTGTCTCCACTCGTTCCTCATAGCATCCATGTCAATCTTATCTACTGGTCTATTCCCAGCTTGAGCAAGCTTGCCGCCTATATGGTTTGTCCGGGCATCTACTATCATTGTAGAAATATCAGCGTCCCCAAGCATAAACTCAATCCTGTCGATAGGATAACTCGGGTCGATTGGCACATAAGCGGAGCCGGTCTTCAACACAGCAAGTATCGCAACTGGCATATTAAAGGATCGATGAAGAAGCAGCGCCACACGTGAATGTGGAACTACTCCATGGTTGATGAGCCATCTAGCCAGAGTATTTGCCATTTCATTCAGCTCTGTGTAAGAGAGGCTTGCCTCATCCATAACTATAGCCGGGAGCTGCGGTGTATGAGCCACCTGCCTCTCAAACAGCTTGTACAGTGAAGTATCGTTAGGGTAAGGTGCTCGACTCGACTCGCTATCTGCCAAAATAAGCTGGCATTCATCCTCGTCTAACATAGGAAGCATCTCAACAGTCGTCTCAGGGGATTGAACTGCTGCATCAGCCAATGTTTTATAATGGCGAGCAAATCCTCTTACTGTTTCCTGACTGTACAAGTCGAGGGAATATTCAATAGATACTTTAATGCCTTCCTCCGAAGCTACACATTCCCAGGTCATATCAAATTTAGATGTACCTGTCCCTATCGGCTCAGGCTTGAATGTGACATTCGCTGTATTAAACTGTGGAATTTCCATGTTGTGCAACGTAAATACAGTGCTGAACAATGGATTACGGCCATGTTCTTGTTTTGCCTCTGCCAGCTCTACAATTTCTTCGTAAGGGACATCCTGATGGTCTAGCGATAACAATATTTGTTTATTGATCTCTTCAAAGCATTGAAGGATCGAAAGCTCCTTGCCAGCCCGAAGTCGCAGCGGCACCATATTGACGAACAGGCCCACGATACCTTCCATCTCCGGCCTTGTTCTCCCTGCCGACGCAGTACCGATCACCATATCAACTGCTCCGGTGTACTTGCTCAGCAGCATAAAGTAAACGGAAGTTAAAACGGTATACAGCGTACCGCCTGTTCGGAAAGCTAATTGCTCCAGCTTAGCTGTAAGTGTTGCATCGAGTACAAATTTTTCGATAGCTCCCTTGTAGCTAGGAGTGAGCGGGCGCCGATAATCTGCCGGGATGTCGATCTCCCCCGCTCCCTCCTTGAAGATTTGCCGCCAATACCCTCTCTGCCTGATCATGCGCCTATCTTCTGCCCTGAACCTTTTCTCCCAATCAGCAATATCGCTGTATTGAAAAGATATTGGAGGCAACACAGCCCCTTCATACATCGCAACAAATTGCCCGATTAATATCCCCATCGACGTGCCATCCGTAATGAGATGATGCATATCAAATAACATCAGATGTCGGTTATGACCAAGTGTGATTAACTCCATTCGGAACAACGGCGCCTTAGACAGCTCATAGGGCTGCAGAAATGCACTTATTTTGTGCTGCATATCACTCTCTGACCAACCGCGGCCGTCTGTACAAACAATGGGCAGCTTTACTGAATCTGCAATGCGACCGACCACGATATCATTGTCCATAACAAATGATGTACGTAGTGAAGAATGCCTGTTGACCAAAGACTCCCACACCTGTTGAAACTTACTGAGGTCAAGCTCCCCATCAATGCTTATGCGCTGCGGAAGATGATAACGAAGGAGACCTGAATTCATTTCCTCAACAATAAATAATCTCTTCTGAGCAGACGTAGCGGGATACCAATCCCTCGTGCCTCCATTTGAGATCACTTCGCACTGGCCATTTCCGCCATTTTTTTGATCTTCCCCAGCAGTCACTTCAGCGACATAAGCGGCCAGTAACCGAACAGTATGATGCTGAAACAACTCGCTCAGAGATACATTTATGCCAAACGCCGACTGCAGCTGGGCAGCTACATAAGCTGCGCGCAGTGAATTACCGCCATGCTCCAGAAAATGATCATCTATTCCAATGCGGTCTGTCTTCAGCACTTTTTTCCAAATAGACAATATGCGCTGTTCGGCATCCGTTTCAGGAGCTGCAGCAGCCAACTCGGGAGCTGTTTCTTCCATAATCGCTGCCAGCGACTCCAATTCCGAAATGACTGAAGAGAATTGTCCGCTCTGCATACTCTCAGCAAGAGTGTAACGCTGAATTTTCCCAGAGGTCGTTTTCGGAATACGCTTCACTGGAACAATGAGCTCCACTTGGAGTCCAGTTTTTCGATTAAGCAATCGCTGCACGCTTTGCCTCAGCGGCACAAAACCGTTAAGTTTGCCTCGAAATTGAATAAATATGGCGATCTCATCCTGCTTCGTTACTTCATTCTGAATCGCACTGACAGCTACTTTGCCTATTTCTGCTCCCTTAATTTCACTTGCCAGCATTTCCAAATCATGCGGGTATACGTTCTGGCCATTGACGAAAATAATATCCTTCATGCGGCCAGTCACATACAATCTGCCGTCTTGCATAAATCCAAGATCACCGGTATTCAGCCAACCGTCTGACGATAGAATGACGGCGTTCACATCAGGGCGGTTAAAATAACCCTTGGTGACATTCCTCCCTTTAATATGGAGGAGTCCAACATACCGATCTGGCGTTTCCCGGCCAGACTCGTCGCAAATTTTAAGCTCGCATTCGGATACAGGGACCCCAAGCTCAACGATTTCTATTTTATTGGGATCATCTGCTGGAGCATCCTGAATAACATCCCCGATATTCAAGCCTTTTCGGCTTACATATAAGGTATTCAACCTCTCCTCCACATGCGGAAATGTAACGGCCAAACTTGCTTCCGCTAGTCCATAGACGGGAAATATACATTGTTCTCTAAGCCCATAAGGCTTCATCTGTGCGAGAAACTCACGGCAATTGCTCGCGGATATTGGTTCCGCTCCGTTAAAGATAAGCCTTACCGAGCTAAGGTCCCAGCCGGTGGCATTCTCAGGTTTAAAATGCTGTAGAAAGTGAACATAACCAAAGTTAGGTGATGATAGACAGGTAATGCGATGCTGATGCGTGAGCTCCATCCACTTCATCGGATGAAGCACGAATGTCGAGGTCGGCATCTGCCATTGATTCATAAGCCCAAGCATCGGAGTTAGATGAAATCCGATCAAACCCATATCATGCGTAAGCGGGAGCCAGCTTAAAGAGGAATCAGCCTCGGTCGACTGAGCGCCCTCCAATATCGCCCGCATATTCGAAAGCAAGTTGCCATGTGTCAAAACAACACCTTTAGGA
This sequence comes from Paenibacillus sp. FSL K6-3182, assembly GCF_037976325.1. Taxonomy (NCBI): domain Bacteria; kingdom Bacillati; phylum Bacillota; class Bacilli; order Caryophanales; family Paenibacillaceae; genus Paenibacillus; species Paenibacillus sp. FSL K6-3182. Next base: position 2,273,783 of record NZ_CP150265.1, on the reverse strand, counting down.
TCACCTGTAGAACCAGAGGTGAATTGGATAAATGCAACATCATCCTCGTTTGCCGCATAGATTGTTCCTTGGCGATCTATAGCAGCTGCTTCATCCAAAACATCCTTGATCGGCAGCATTTTTTTTTGCAGAAGCTGTCCTGTGGCATGCTCTTCATTCTTGAGACAATAAGCTGCAATTGATTCCCATATTTCTGGCTCGCACAGCAAATACGGATTTCCAAGTTGGCTGCTTACTTGAAGAAGCTTCTTCCTTCCTTCGTCAGTTCGTCCCGCTGTAAGTGGAACGGGGATCATGCCGCCCAATAGGCAGGCCCAAAACAAAACAAGAAATCGTTCATTATCTTCGGTCTGCAGCACAACATGCTGCCCTTTGCCAAGCCCTCTTTCCTGCAGCTGACCTAGTACTGCTCCCGCTGCCTTGCGTAGTTGCCCATACGACACGAATCGATCCTTACCCGCCTCGCAGAACGTAATGCCCGCACCGCTCGTTCCGCTTGCAATGAGTACCTCTGAGAGATTTCGAATGATATTCATATAGCTCCCCCTACTTTTTGTCTGTGGCATTATACCGTTGTAGAGTGCAGCTCTTGATACTTGTCCGTCACAATCCGATTATTCTCATCCATAATGACCACATCGGGCTTGTACACCCTCGCTTCATGATCTTCCATCATAGCGTAGGAGATAATAATAACGAGATCTCCTGGCTGAACCATTCGCGCAGCCGCTCCATTTAGACAAACCATGCCTGAGCCTCTTGGGCCAGTGATCGCATACGTCTCCAACCGTGCGCCGTTATTGATATTTACAACTTGTACTTTCTCGTTCTCTAAAATATTGGATGCGTCTAAAATATCTTGATCAATCGTGATGCTGCCTACATAATTCAAATTTGCTTCCGTAACGACCGCACGGTGAATTTTGGATTTGTGAATTTCTCTAAACATAAATAACACACTCCTCATAGAATAGTGAATTTGGTTAACATACCGATAAATAATAGTGCTTTAACACAACCTTAAAGTTACTTTTATTTGTATTTATTACAAATTTTAAAATAAAAAAGACGAAGAAATCGCTCCATTAACATGAAAGCGTTAACAATAGTTTGTTAATAACTTCTGAATGCATTCGACTAAGTAGTTTTGGTTGAAGGTATAAGCTTATACGGGTTGAATATTCGAGTTAAAATAACATGTGGGTTAACTTGTTGGGGAGACTGACAAGCATGTAGATTAGCAATGAAATCATTTACTAGAAAAGAGCTGCGCAATGAAAGAGGTGTGGGAAAATGCTGTAAAGGTTTAGCTTATTTTGATATCAAAGAGCGTGGTCATCCTTACTAATTTGATACTAATATCAAAAAAATGATACTTTTTACCATTCGAACTCATACCTATAGTAGTTGGATTGCACCTATGAAAGAAAGGGGATTTTTATGTTAATAAGGGGTGGAATTCTCTTTTTTTGATTTATATGGTCACTATTGTGATAGATTCGCGCATAATAAACGATTTCGTGTAAGACATTAGGGGTTGGTTTATTCTCTAACGAACTGTATTGAGCTTATTCCATAGAAAACTACGCTTCTTGCGTTTTAACGAATCTAATTAATGTTCGGTGAAAATAAAGTATTAGACTGGAGTCATTGAATTAACGCGATTTTTGAATTGAAAGATCGTCAGCTTTTAAAAAATAAGTTTTAGACTAACCCCATAACAAAAGCAGCGGCGAACCAAGACCAGATAAATAAAGTCTTAGACTGCCGCGGCTATTTCAACTAACGTTCTCCGTTAGTTCATGACTTTTCACTACTTAGGATGGCTTCAAATATTTTTAACCCTGTAACGTCTATCATAGTTCCTTGAGAAGGCTCTTTTTTAGTAATCCATTTTATTAATTGAGCAACATAATAATCCATAAGAGAATTCGAGAAAAAAGAATAATTGGATAGCAATACAATTCCTACACGGAGTTCCTTGTTGAAAGCTAGATAACTGTTAAAACCAGCTGAACCCCCGTTATGCCAGAGGATACCTTTATCTAGAAGTTTATCCTCACCCCAGCCAAAATGGCGGTTTGAATTTCCGATCCATATAGGGATATGACTTTTTTGCAGTGTAGAGGCTATCGGATTATCATCATTTAGATTGGCTTGGACAAATAAACTCAAATCGTTAACCGATGACTTAATCCCCCCAGCTCCTTCATGTATAGAGAGATCCCAGTGAGGGACTCTCTTCCCAGTTGAAGCATGTCCATTCAAAAACCTTCTATTCTGTTCTGAATCAAGTGTAACGGCTGTCTCATTCATCTCTAATGGGCTCGTTATGTATTTTTTCAACAGTTCATCATACTTGCTTCCTGACACTTTGCATAGAATACTCCCCAGTAAGCCCACACCGATATTGGAATATCCAAATGAACCAATACTATCCGTGTAGTCAGCATTAGATAGAAAAGCAGTTAAATCTTGCTCGGTATACATTGAATAAGGATTCGATCTTTTTTTAGCCAGATTGTGGTTTGTTGCCAATCTAGGTAAACCAGAGGTATGAGTAGCAAGACTTTTCAAAGTAACCTTATTCAAATAATCGTTTTTAACGTTTGGCACAAACTTACCAACCATGTCATCCGAGGAAAGCAGTTTTTCCCGTTCCATTTCTAATAAGAGAATGGATGTGAAAACTTTGGTTATGGAGCCGATTTCAAACAACATATGCTCAGGAGGAATCGTACTTCTCTTTTGATTATTACTGAACGAAAAGTATTCAATACCGCCCTCTCTAATAATCCCGATCGCAAGATGTAAATGTTTCTTATCTTTCGTGTACTCTGAAACAAAATTATGTAAATCCTTCATAGTAACAGCTACTCCTTTTAGTTTTATGATGCTTACAAAAATCCTCGGTTGTTGAAATCACGCTAATCAACCTATTTTGGATGCTGAATTATGTACTCGTTTCCATTTCTTTATATTCCTGCTCGTTATTTCAATTAGAAACGGCAGCTGAGCATTAGACCAGCTAACGTAGTGTATTGAACAATCGTTTCTCGTTAGCTTAACCATAAACTCGCTCTACCTGGAATTAGACTTGATTCAAAATTAGTCGAAGAATTATCCATTGATCGAAACTCGATTTTAAAGTCGGATTCACCAGTAATTTCTTCGAGAATTTGCATAATGAAATTGGAGTATCTTTGGTATAACCATTCCGTAGTAAAGTTGTTCGGACTGTAAATTAAATATGTACTTTCCACGTACTCTGCCTTCGTACTCTTAAACCATGTATTGAAGCTTGGAATTGAAATTTCGCTTTGTATTTTGTCCAATGCTTTTGTCCAGACATCAAGTTGTTCTGTTACTTCTATTTTAGTATTCTTAACTTCATGAATTACTGGCTCCCCATATACCCTTTCACTTAGAAGAAGTTCTTCAACAGACTTGCTGAAGACCTGTCCTAGTTTTAGCAGAACTTCGATATCAGGCAAACATTCGCCTTGTTCCCACTTGGAAACGGCTTGATGGCTTACGCCCAGTAAATTGGAAAGTTCTACTTGCGTTAATGATAGTCCCTTCCGCAAGTCCAATATGTTTTTACCGACTTTTACATTATCTAACACTGTGGATCACCTCCATTACTCAACTAAAGCAAATAGTATCATAAAGAAAGCGAAATCAAAATCGAGTATATGTTGAATTGAATGTACCATTAAATGCAACCGTGGGTTGCAAGGGATGTTGAACTAAACTGCCCGTTAGCTTAATAATAAAAGGAGCAGATGCCGCGGCAAACTGCTCCATTTTCCGTTCAACTATCGTTCCCCGTTAGTTCAATAGAATCAACAGTTTCAGTCCGATGGTATCCTCTTGTCTATGATTCAAGCCACCACTTTCAATCCTATGATAAAATACTTATAAATCCCACTATAGCCAAACGGCCAAAGCGGATATAATCTTTCTCTAAATTACTGGAGGTAGCGCTCCGTACTCGGCCCACTGCTCTTTTGTCGGGCCATAAAGATCCGGCACACGAAGGCCTGCCTGACGCATCAGGACTGTCATCTGACCACGATGATGAATCTCATGCTTTACGAGAATATCCAGCATTAAGCCGTTTGGCCATTGATCACCATACATATCGCTCATGATAAGCAGATTCTCATCTTTCCAACTGGACTGTATAGCATCAAGGAGCGCTTGTGAGGTCCTCTTATAGACTGACGCGATGTCTGCTGCCGAAGCTGGCACCGGCATATCTTCGCCCGGTCCTTCGAAAGACAGTCCCGTCCGAGATGGCATTTCATGCAACGTCTGTACAAGGTGCCATGCAACACGTCCAAGCGTTCTATGATCGCTTGTTATCTGTTGGCCAAGAGACTCGTCGGTCAGCATCTCCAGTGTCCGCATTGTTGCTTCCGTTTCATACTGCCAAGTTGCGGCAAAATCTTTAATGTGTTTATACATATCCAACATCTCCTTTTTGTAATGGAATCAAGCTTATTATACCGAACACTAGTTCGCAAGTAAATATTTACATTTACTCAAACTACCCCCGTTAACCAAACGAAGCTGCCGAAAATCATTGCGCTAATCCCGAAATGTAATTAACTACGTATGGTTAATACTTTTGATCATTTTGTTTACGCTAGCCTGCCTGTTAGCTTAACAAAGAAATGGAGCAGCTGCCATGTAGCAAACTGCTCCTTATTTGTTCACCTATAGTTTCCCGTTAGTTCAATGAATGAAGAGAAATATCCTCTCTATACTTACGATTAAACTAAACACTAACTTTTGATTTTTGACAGAATTGTTAAACGTAATTTATCAAATTCAATATTTTGAAACGTAGAAACAACGATACTAACTGAATAGTCCCTGCCGAAAAATCGGTCTGTGGTTTCCCAAAATGACTGTTTACCTTGCTCATTAGCCCAAATTCCAAGTTTAGTAATACCTCTTTCAGAAAAAAATTCAGCTTTGTATATACTGTTTAAAATGATAACCTTATGTCCAAATAACCATTTATATTCGAGGTATTCGTCAGTAATTATTAAATGGGGCTTATTAAACAATGCCATTGCAAGCCATACGTATCCGAAAATGATAGCGAACACAAGAAAAAAAATGTTTAGAATAAATTTTTCCTGGTCATCACCAGGTATCATAATGAAACCAAGAAACACGACTACCATAAATCCATAAAGAATGTGGAGAGACCACTTTAATTTAGACTTTTGGTTCAGTGGTAAGGAATACAAGCCATTCTTTTCCGTTAATGAATCCTCCAATTCACTTCTCCCCCCGCTGATATCGTTTTAAATAGCCCAATCTTTTTTCTTAAATGTATCTCAATTTAATATTTTAACGTTCTAGCAAATGTCCCTTATTATACTAAACTGCCCGTTAGCTTAATAAGAAGAGTAGCCCACCGTAGCGCCTGCTCATCAAGTGTGTTATTAACAATCGTTTCCCGTTAGCTTAACCATAAACTCGCTCTACCTGGAATTAGACTTGATTCAAATTTAGTCGAAGAATTATCCATTGATCGAAAATCGATTTTAAAGTCGGATTCACCAGTAATTTCTTCGAGAATTTGCATAATGAAATTGGAGTATCTTTGGTATAACCATTCCGTAGTAAAGTTGTTCGGACTGTAAATTAAATATGTACTTTCCACGTACTCTGCCTTCGTACTCTTAAACCATGTATTGAAGCTTGGAATTGAAATTTCGCTTTGTATTTTGTCCAATGCTTTTGTCCAGACATCAAATTGTTCCGTTACTTCTATTTTAGTATTCTTAACTTCATGAATTACTGGCTCCCCATATAAACTTTCACTTAGAAGAAGTTCTTCAACAGACTTGCTGAAGACCTGTCCTAGTTTTAGCAGAACTTCGATATCAGGCTAACATTCGCCTTGTTCCCACTTGGAAACGGCTTGATGGCTTACGCCCAGTAAATTGGAAAGTTCTACTTGCGTTAATGATAGTCCCTTCCGCAAGTCCAATATGTTTTTACCGACTTTTACATTATCTAACACTGTGGATCACCTCCATTACTCAACTAAAGCAAATAGTATCATAAAGAAAGCGAAATCAAAATCGAGTATATGTTGAATTGAATGTACCATTAAATGCAACCGTGGGTTGCAAGGGATGTTGAACTAAACTGCCCGTTAGCGTAATGAAGCACCCGCAAGTCTAAAGCTTTATTTTCTCAATCTAATACTTTATTTTCTGTGGACAATTAACGCTAAAGCATGATTTTTAAGGTGTCTTTAGCTGCTTTTCTCGAAATAACGATTCTAGAGTTCGTTACAATGTTAATCCATTCTGAATGGTTTAAATAAGAGTTTCTAGGTTCGTAAGCCGTGTATTGGATAAGGGGAGCTCATCGTTTTGCTTAAGTTCCATCAGAATAAAGTAGGGCTGCCCCAGGCGTAGATAAATCTACGCTTGGAACAGCCCTTGGGAAGATTGCAGACAAAATCACGAACCAATTGCCTGCAACTTATCTACCAAATCATTTAATAGAGGTGTAAAATCCATCAACAACTCGCCACGCGCAACAACGTCCAAACCTCAGACAATTACGGTATCAACATTATCAACATCATGACCAAATCGAGCGCAGCTGCCAAGCATTCATGGTTTGAAGCAGCGCATCGCCGCCGCGAGAAAAGAAAGAGATACCTGTATCTTCAGGTCTCGGATAAACCCGATTGGTCATAGCGACTCTGCCTTCGCCTGCAAACAATTCAATAGAGGAGCGATCAAGAAACAATCTTAGCTGCAAACGCCCGTCTGAAGACAACTGAAGCGGCGCCTCGCTAACTCCGCCATCGCCTTCACCGCCGAGATTACGATCCATATAAATCTTTTGTTCGCTTATGCAATAGCTAATTTCAGTATAGGCCGTCCCATCCTCGGAGCTGCGTACACGAATACCTACTTCTGTTGCTTCCGTTCCAGCCAGATCAAATACAATATCCATTTCAAGAGAGTCTCCATGGACGCCTTCTATTTTGACAAATTCGTTGTTTGATAGAGCTACATCAGACACCGAAACCTGTTGTCCACGCAGCACGGAAAGCTCCGGCACTGGATTGCTTCTTACCGTACCATCCGCTGCTAACGTCAATTCGCGCGGCAGTGTCATTCCGCCAAGCCAGCCATGCGCTTGCTCTGGCATCTTAGCTCCCCATATGTTCATCCATGCGATCATAATTCTTCTGCCTTGATCATCAAGCAGCGTTTGCGGCGCATAAAAGTCAAAGCCATAATCGATTTGTCCCATCTGCTGCTTCTCAAAGCGGCAGCTTGCGTAATCGAACGTCCCTGACAAATACAGGTTTTTGATAGGTGCAATATTCATCGGGGAGATGAGCAGCGTATGCTGATTGCCTTCTCCAAGCGGGAATAGATCTGGACATTCCCACATATCGCCCATCGTGCCATCACTCTGAACAGCTGCACCTTGATATTCCCAGCTCAGCAAATCGCTTGACGTATAAATTAACCCTTTGCCAAGTCCGTCTTTGCCGTAACCAACGACCATATGCCATTTATCTTCATGCTTCCACACCTTCGGATCACGGAATCCGAACCGCTGCGCGTCAGGTGAATCACCGATCACCGGATTAGCAGCATACTTGTGGAACGTCACACCATCGGTGCTTGTTGCTAAAGCTTGAACCTCTTCCGGTGTTTTGCCATCAACATGTCCCGTATAAATTAACGTTAAAACGCCGTTGTTATCAACTGCGCTTCCTGACCAACAGCCCTGTCCGCCAAACTCCGCTTTGTCATAATCCTCGGAGGGTGCTATCGCAACCGGCAGATGCTCCCAATGAACTAAATCCTTGCTTCTAGCATGTCCCCAGTGCATCGGACCTTGCTTCGATTGATAGGGATCATGCTGATAAAACAGATGATAATGTCCTTCAAAATAAATCATGCCGTTCGGGTCATTCATCCAGCCTGCTGGCGGCATCATATGATAATGAAGCCGATATGTTGTATCAATCGTTTTCACATTTTCTTGAAGCGCTTTATTCGCATTTGCAATATAACGTTGATGAAGGTCTTGTTTGCTTGTCGTATTTTCCAACCTGATCACCCATCCTTGCTTGTGAATTTTCATCACGCCAATTGAGCATATGTAAACGCTTACTTTTTTATACCAATCCGTCCTCCCTATCGCAAATAGCTCCAGGCCATTGCTTTCGAAAGACGGACTCACCTCTGCTGTAAATACTGCTGCTACGTTCTCTTAATTCTAGGATCAGCACTATATTGCAAATAGAATTCTTTTGACCTTTGCCACTTATTTAAAATACTGCTTGACTATACCTTTACCCTCATTAACTTCCACTTCGGCATAAGCACCGTTTATGAGCGTAATTTGCGGAGGGACATGCCCGCAATCCACATCATAAATGATCGGAATTTGAAGCTCTTCAGCGAGCTCTTGATATACATCTTCAACGGTATAACCATCTACAGGTTGATTTGCTGGACTCCGTCCGAACAAAATGCATGGGCTTTGCTCAAACCAGCCTGCCAGCTTCATTTGAACCAGTGATCTTCGTAAATCTACGGTCGATAACTCACAGTTTTCGAGGTACCACAAAATAGGCTCACCATCGATAAACTGCTCTCGAAAAGCGGATACATCACCATAAGGTGTGCCTACTAAATGTCTAATCACATCAATACAGCCTCCAAGTATACGCCCCTCGGTCTTCACTTGTTGGTTGGAGGTCGATTTCCAGTATGTAGGCTCGTTCAAATGAAATACAAAAGGGGTTGGATTATCGTGCTGCCATTCTTTTTGATAATTGTTAGAAGAGTATTGAATGATAGATTCTCCCGCCTTAGTTGATAAAACCGGTTGCCACATGGCTGTCGTCTCATCCGAATATTCGCCTCTTAGATCAAATAAATTAGCACCATGTGCAGTCGCTATGCCTGTCTTTAACGTAGTCGCAAACAGCAGCACGCTTATATCTGAATAGCCCATTATCCATTTATCATTTAAGCGGTTGAAATCAATATATTCAAGCATCTCAATCAACAGCTCACCTCCCCATGGAGGAATGACGATATCAATGTGATCGCTGCTCATCATTTCATTAAACTCATCGGCACGTTTTTTGGCAGGTGATGATTTGGCTTTATTTTGCGTCCAAACTGTCTCCCCACAAATGACTGAATACCCTTTCGTCTCCATACGTCTGCAAGCCAGCTTAAACGAGTCATACATAGAAGCAGAAACCCCATGCGATGGTGCCGTTACGCCTATCGTTGCTCCTTCTTCAAACCTCGGATATTTGATCATCATTGTCCCCCAGCATAAATGTCTTTTAAAATAGAGAACGCGTCATTCTCTAATGCCATTAGCTCTTTAACGATGGTTATACACTGCTCTTTTTGTTTCACTTCGCGCTCTCGTGGCTCTTGATATGGATACATCTCTTTCAGCTTATTAGATCGAGAGACAACTTGTCTATATGTATGGATTAACTCATTTAGGCTTTGTTCTTCCGAACCTGATGGTGTTCTCTTTAATTCCGTCAGGAACTGCACGGCATGACTCCTAGCTTCGCACAAAATCTCGATAAATAAACTAAAATAATATTTATCCATCGTTTCGGTGTCGAGTGCGTCCAGCCAGCGTTCGTAAGCTTTTGCACCAACAAGATACGTTTTATCCTGCCACCGATAAGCGCCATCCTCATTTAAACGAATAACATAATCAAGCGCTTCTATAAAAGCGGTTCGTTCGTCTACTGCTTGAATAGGAACAACCGAATGCAAAGAAATGAGGCCGCTTGCCTTGTTTTTTTGTTCGGATTTCTCTCGATTCTTTACACAGTTTATACAAGGACAACAACTTAGACCTAAGAAACTCCAAGGTATTGCATCTTCGCTGTGCTCATACCCTGTATGCCAATTATATGTATAATAACCGTGATCATCATGGGCGTACACGACAGATGTCTGGTTTTGAATATCAATATTTTTAGAAAAAACGGGATGATTGGCACGTAAGGCGCGCTTTGCTTTCTCCCATGCTTCCGCTTGCAGACGTTTAAAGTCTTCTCCTTCCGCATAAGCATGCAGCCCACTAACCTCTAATCCAATATTGCGAACAAGCCGAAAAACCTCCGGCTCGGGAGGTCCCCCGTTAGGCTCAACTAGTCTTTCATCAATGACATGTAAGAAAGCAAGCCCCGTCATGCCATAAATCCATGCTGCCGATAGAGGCATTTGATAAAAGTCAGCCGTAGATTTAATGGCACCGATTAAAGAACTGTCCAGTCCACTAAATTTGTAATGATCAATTTTCACCAGTGTGTTAGCACTCCATTGATTATTTTCATCCATAGGTGTACCTCCATCTCTTCATGGTCACGCCTGCAAAACCTCTACCCTACAGTGGATTCCAATGTTTTAGCTATAGCTTCCTCTAAGGGTGTAGCCGTCAAGCCAAACTTCTCTGAAAATAGACTGCTGTCAATAATAAAATCATTTTCGAACTGGTACAGCATTTCGATGCTTTCTCGCGCTGCCGGTATAAACAATCCCCCTATTCGAAGCATCGTTTTTCCCATCGTTTGAATGTTTGCAGGGAATCCAGCAAGTCGATAAGCTGTTTCAACAAATTCTCTTGTTGTAACTGTAGCATCGTTCGGAACATGCCAGGCACGGCCAAATGCATCTTCATGTTGACTTAACACAACGAGCGCTTTCCCAAAATCATCGATAAACGTATACGTATGCTTCTTATCCGGATTCCCCATAACCGTGCACGCTTTGCCTTTCACTATCGGCTTGAACAACCGTGAACCAACAGAAGAATGGTGAACATTCGGTCCAAAAAAATCCGCTCCCCGCCCCATCGTCACCTGCAGCATTCCCTCTTGATAGAGCTGCAGCAGTCGACTAGACATGTCTGCGCGTACTTTCCCCTTTTTAGTCACAGCTGTGTACGGTAATCCTTCAAGCATGCTCCCATTAACCTGCCCATACATATATACATTTTCGGCAACGACCAGCTTCGCTCCTGCAGCTATAGCTCCCGAAATGATATGCTCCTGAAAAGGCAAAAACAATTCATGCCACTTCTGATATGGCGGCTGCGCACACTGAAAGACAACCTTTGCATGTTTCATTATGGCCTTTGTCTCATCCTCATTCATTACGTTCGCTTGCTTTACACTCACCCCTGAAGGCACAGTCGCTTTCCCGCTCAAACTAACCATTTTGACAGGTTCTCCAAGAGCAACAAGCTCCCTCATGACGGCCATACCCAGCGGACCCGTTCCGAAAATCACATTCATATTGTTTTTTCCTCCCCATTTGGTGAATAAAAACAATATAAACCCTATAGTAACTATAGGGTCAACGCTTTTCGAACAGAAACTTGAAGCTCTACAATAAACTCCTCCGGCTTCATCATTTGAGCCATATCAACCAAATACAGCTCAATCGATGGGCCCGCTTCGATGTAGTTATGCTTCTCCATCCACTCCAGCAGCTTGCTGTAAATCCGTTTGCACGATTCAGCATTCGGAATTCCGCAATAAAGAGCTGTAATATACTCGCCTTCAGGAATAATTCGGCTATAATCATTTGGAGCGTGAGCACCAATAGCGTCAGTAGAAATACAAAACTCCAAATCAGAATCCTCTCGATCAAATGTCAAAATATTTTCATGGTAAATCGTCATCAATTGCTTCGGAATTAATCCATTTGCTTCCGCCTGCTGAAATAATCGTGTAAACTTCACAACCGATGCTTCCATCCCGCAGGCTGATCTGCTGCGATCAGATAGGATAAGCCGCTCCGGCAAATGTTTTAATTCCACTAACACATCAAGGTTTTTAAGCTCATCGCCTAAATCCAGCAAATAATTGATTTGTTCCGATCTCTTTCCAATCAGTTGTACCAGCTGCTCTAATTGTTCTATTTCAGTAATCGTGTTCCTTCGTTTTAATTCTAGCTTCTCTATTAAACTGCTTAAGCTTCCATCTTTTAAAGCTGCTTTTATTTCATCAAGAGAAAATTGCAATGTTTTCATGTCTTGGACGATTTTAATATAAAGAAGTTCATAATTGGAGTAATACCGATAACCAGTGGATTTATCCGTATGGCTGGGTATGACCAAGCCGATCTTGTCGTAAAAGCGCAGTGTTTGAACAGCGATATTACATATCTTTGCCGCTTGGCCTATAGAGTAGAATTGATCGTTGCTCATCGAATCTATTCCCCTTTGAGAGTCTCGCCTGTTAATAGATCTATCAGCTGCAAAATGGGCCCGGCTAATTCAAGTTGTTTCGTTGCAAACTCCAGATCACCATGCCCTGCGAGAGCAAAATCCAGATTGCCTAAGGTAGACATCAATATGCGTGCAGAAACTGCAAATCCAAATGCCTTTTGATCAGAAACAATATCAGAATGATTCAGCATACATGTGAAAGCTGGCTCTTGTGTTCCACCAAATAAAACAAGGTTGCCAACATAGGAGGCCAAATCCCAGTAGTGGGGCATTAATGATATGTCCTCAAAATCCATCCATAACCAGCCCTCCGGGCTTGGTATCAGGTTTCCTGCATGGGCATCTCCATGACTTGGTACTAACAAGTCTAGCTCCTCCCGCATCTGCTCATCCCATTTATGAAACTTCTGCAATAATGCTTGTATTCGTTCATCGGGGTTTTGGATTAATCTTTGTGCTGATTGACAAGTGCGCTCCCAAACACCAAGCATAGGAACCTCACCTTCGAAGTCCTTCATCGCCTTAGAAAGTTTGTTAATAAGATCAACTGCTTCCTTCGGTGATGGAGGTTGCAAGGCTATAGGAGGGACATAAGCCCACAGCGTCAGCCATGTATCTGCAACGTTATGAGGACCCGCATCAACAAGGCTAGTTGGCAGCAGCACAGGGACATTCTTGGAATGAAGGTAACGCGCTATAAGCAGCTCTCGATCCTGTATCTTGTATGCATTCTCTTCATCTGCTTCAGAGAGGACAATCGCTATTCTTGCCACAACGGGATAAGGAGCTAGATGAATAATTAAATTCCCACCCTCACTAAGCACATGAGGCGTGATATCCGTTAACCCCCATTCATTGGCCATAAATAATAATGATGAGATAAGCTCGTTTTTCTTAGGCATTGCAGCAGCTCCTTAACAAAGTTATACATTTATTTTAGCTTCACTGCTGTATCGCTCAAAGGTAAAAAACGTTTAATAGTCAACTCTAGGCAAAAACTGTCCAAACCATTTCTCAACGCTTCAACTTTATCTCATACTTCGATTAATGACATGCTTTATGCCATTATTCAAATCAAGACTTTTAAGTTCGGGCACATCGACTTAAAAAACATTGCTCACCCACCGAACGCTATACGATAACCGTTATTGTCGACAATGGTAAGCTCACTCCATCCATCTGACCAATGCGGTCCTTGCACAATCTTCACATCTTTTGAAATAAACAACTTATGTAACTGTCTTAATCCCTCAGGATTCGTATAACAGAAAGCATCAAAATAAAGTCCGCCTTCTACTGAGGAATTAGGCCGAATATCACTTTTCAATCTAGCCTCGTGTAGAATGAAGGTCACATCTCCGTAGTTCATATGGATGTGTCCGCCAATATTTTCTGAAGTAAATCCGATATCTTCATAAAAATGGATCGATTCGTGTATATCGGCTACTAGAAAAACCAATGATGGTCCTTTCAATTGAACCAAGTTTGCACTCTTATTTTCCACCAATAACAACTCCTAAAATTTATAATTTATTCTAAACTATTGCAACAAAAAGAAAATTCGATCATCACCCTCGCAAAATATCCGTTTTATGATTCAGTAGATCCCTAAAAAGCTGCTTCTGCACGCTGCTAATACATTCAATATCGATATCCTCCAACTTCGTAAAAACCAACTGCAGCGACTCATTATTGCTATCCTTATGCAGTACATTTTTACCATCCTCAGCTAATTTACCTGTTAAATCTACCGCAACGTTGAAGATAAACATGACGAATACAACTTCATTGCCATCAGGATATCGATACTGCATATTGGGACCAGTGTAAATGGAATACAAATCATATTCTGTTACATGCAGCCCCGTTTCCTCCAACACCTCTCTTATCATCGTATCCTCAATCTTTTCTCCCGCTTCCATTCCGCCGCCAGGCAGACCCCAATCTCCGTAGTCTGATCTTCTCTGTAATAATATTCTTCCAGCTTCATCTTTAATAATGGCTCCGCCAGTGACGATAATTCTCTTATTCATAGGCTCACTCCCTTTTGGATTGAATCTTTAGTGCATTTGTTTCTTCCTCAATGCGACCAACGTCAATACGCTCAAACAACAGCTCTAAACCTTGAATTTTTTGGTTAGCAGCTACAGTAATGAGCTCCCAGCTAGGCTCAGGAAGAGTTAGAAACCTTCTTATTTTCTCGCATGAGAAAGGAATAAACGGGTTCAACAATTGAGACAGATTCGCTATAATTTGCACGCAAGTGTTTATAGTAAAAGCACAAGCCTCTCGATTTTCTTTAATCTGAATCCATGGCTTTTGTTCATCAAAATATTTATTTGCTCTACGAATAGTAGCAAAAATTAACTCAATCGCTTCCTTTAGTCGTCCTTCTTCAATGAATGCACCTGACTCGACATATAAAGAAGTAATGGCTTTTATCCATTCCGCGCTCTGCTTGCTTTCAGGAACGTTTCCTTCAAAAGATTTATTCACAAACGCTAGCGTACGATTGACTAGATTGCCAAATGCGCCAAGCAACTCTCCGTTGTGACTATAAATAAATTCTCGCCAAGAAAAATCAGTATCCCGCTTCTCTGGACCGTTTGCGATCAGAAAATAACGAATAGAGTCTGGCTCATAACGCTTCAAAATGTCCGGCACCCAAACCGCCCAATTGTTGCTTGTCGAAAACTTTTTCCCTTCCAGCGTCATGTATACACAAGAGATGATTCGATCAGGCAAATGGTATTCCTCGGCGCCTATCAGTACAGCCGGCCATATCAAAGTATGAAAAGGGATATTGTCTTTGCCGTGTACATAATAAGCGGTTATATCCTCATTTCCGTCCTTCCAGAAGGCCTCCCAGCTGCCGCCTGTTTCAGCAGCCCACTGCTGGCTTGCCGATAAATATCCGCTCACTGCTTCAATCCAGACGTAAATTTTTTTATCCTCGAAGCCTGCAACCGGAACCGCCACGCCCCAATCCAAGTCCCTTGTCGCCGCTCGATCTTGAAGCCCTTCTGCAAGATATCTTTGCGTTAATTGTACTGCATTTTCTTTCCAACCTTTTGTTTTTTTTGCATACTTAGTCAATTCAGCTTGGAAGGAAGAGAGTGCAAGATAATAATGTTCCGTTGGCCGCTCAATTGGAGGATTCCCGCAAAGCTTGCATGTCTTGTCTGTCAGGTCGGCTGGGTCAAGCAAGGTTGAACAATAATCACATTGATCGCCTCTCGCACGGTTGCTGCAAACAGGGCAAATCCCTTCAACATATCGATCCGGCAAAAATCGTTGATCTGTTTCACAATACGTTTGTTGGATTGTTTTTTTATATAAATGTCCTTTTTCTAAAAGTGTCAAAAATAACTGTTGAACGACTTGGTGATGAAATGGCTGGTCTGTTCGAGTATACAAATCATACGTAAACCCAAGCTGTTTAAAACATTCAGCAAATTCCTGATGAAATCGATCTGCAATATCTCCCGGAAAAACACCTTCCTGAATCGCTTGCACCGCAACAGGTGTACCGTGACAGTCACTCCCAGATACGTACAACACCTTATTTCCTTTTGCGCGGTAATAGCGTGCCAATACATCCCCTGGCAATACACTCGCCAATCTTCCCAAATGCAATGAACCGTTCGCATAGGGCCAAGCACCGCCAATAAACACATTTGTCATCATAACTCCTCCTTTTTTTGACAAACAAAAAAGCCCTCATCCCAAAGGGACGAGAGCTGTGCTCACGCGGTACCACCCAATTTTATTAATGCCTCGCGGCATTAACCTCTTCAGGTACGATGCTTATGCATGTATACCCTAGCACAGTAACGGGTGCGGGTTCCGGCGCAGCCTACAACCATATGAGGTTTCGATGCGCAGCTCAGAGACCATATTCCCAAAGTTATTCTTTACCCCTTTTCAGCAACCGGAGCTCTCTGTAAAAAGACATCGCCTTGGTACTCTTTCTCATCGCAGCTTTTGTTAGAATATTCAATTTATTGGAATTATACTCAATATGATATTTCAAGTCAAGGTGATTATGTTACTGCCCACCTGCTCAATCCGACGATTGATTTCTGCTGTCAAAAAGAACTCACCTCACATTTTGTAATATATGATATTGGTCGCTAAACTCCGATTCGTTCGGTAAGTTAATATTTTTTTATTCCTGTATGTAAGAAAAAAGGACGCCGCTTGGCATCCTCTCTGAATTTCTGCTAAAGCGCATAACTATGCTGTCACAATACTAAACCTGCACACCAATTAATTCGTACGCTTCAAATCCAAATGAAACGTTATGGGTACATTTAAGTTCTATTTTATGATCATAAAAGCGAACGAAATAGGTTATCACATACGGGGTTTCTATGTAGATCAAAGTAAGAGATAGTTGGTTGCTGTCTATCCAACAAGCATTTGTAACCACTTCCTGATCATGTGTCTCCAAATCTTTCACAAAATGATCGATTGGATGGTTTATGGTGCTGAAGTTAAACGGATACGTCTTCACACTATGTTCGCCAAAAAATAACTTAAACTGAAATTCGTTCCCACTTGCTGCAAAATGAAGCTCAGTGAGTCCTTGATTATTATCCATGAATGAAAAACGAAGATCATCTAAGCGAATAGGACTAGGCTCACTTAATGCTGGTATGAACGGATTAGCCATTTTCAAAAGATGCTGATCTAAATCTGTTTTTTGTTCACCATCTTCAAAGAGGATATCCGTGTCTATTTGCAGGAGGATATGTTCATACACTAAATCTAGCATGGTTTGAAGCTGTTTCATGGAAGAGAAGCTCGATGTTGCCGCAATAACAACCTGATGTTTGGGCGACACAAAACATAACTGCCCATACCCACCATTCCCCATAAAGCAGCCATCACGACATAGAAAAAATTGATACCCATAACCTTGGGAAAAATCGATGCGCTCTTCGTCTCGCGATGTATCGCTTTGCATGCTGGTGGCGAGTGAAATGTATTTCTCTGAAACGATTCGCTGGCCATTAAATATGCCTTTGTTTAGCAGCATTTGCCCAAACTTAGCTATCCCTTCAGTAGGAATACTTAGTCCCATTCCCCCAGCAACGACGCCAAGTGGACAGGTTTCCCAAGAAGGGGATGAAATGCCTAGAGGCATAAACAAACGAGGCATTAAATATTCGGTTAGCTTTTGACCTGTTACTCTCTCAAGAATAGCAGATAACATATAGGTAGAATGTGTACTGTAACGATAATAGGTTCCTGGCTTATGCTCTACTTCCATTGCTAAATAGGCTTTAACCCAGTCCATTTGCTCTGCTACGCTTCTGTAAATATTGTCATGATGGCCGGCATTCATCGATAGCAGATGGTGAATGGTCATTTCAGCCAAGTTATCCGAAATCGCGAGAGGCAGCTTATCAGGAAAAAAAGAGATAACCTTGTCTCTTAAATCCAACAGGCCCTCGTCACATGCAATGCCTATTGCGATAGATGTGAAGCTTTTGCTAAGTGAGAATAACAGCTGCGGCGTGCCTGGACGATAAGGATCACGATAAAACGTGGAAGTAGCCTTGCCGTTTTGCATCAAGATAAAGCTGTTCAACTTCAAGTTTAATTGATTGATTTGTGTAAAAAACGCAAGCAATGACTTTGATGATAAACCATGGTTTTCTGGTCGACCCATTTCCATAACACTTATCAAGCCTTCAACATCGTTAGTCATGAATGCAATCACCCACTCTTTTATACTCAACGAATCTACTAGCTCAATTGTTTAATAAACGTCACTCTATCGTAACCACTGCTGAAATAGTCCTTTTCATATAGGCTGACCTCAAAACCGATCCGTTGATAAAACGTTATCGTGTCTTCATTCCCCGGATGACCTAAAGTATAAAGAATAATTTCCTTCTCTTTCAGCTCGTTTACTTTATTGCAGATGGTAGAAAGCAAAGCTTTGCCAACGCCTGCTCGTTGAAAATCCTTTTTCACGACTACGCCTACGATTTCATAAAGTCCTACATCATTATTAAATAGGTATCCTGCATGGCCCATTATTTGATTGTCATCGCTATAAGCTACATAATATTGGCTTTTACCCGCTGGGGCTTTGGCGAAGTCCGCCCACCGAGGCGGATATCTTTCAATAACGAAATCTGGGAATTGCAGCGGATGCTCCGATAATATATTTATTACATCCTGCCTATCGTTGTGCTCGAACAATCGAATATTCATAATCTATTATCCTCCTAGTCGGCATCATCTCGTGCATTCACTTAAGATTCTCATTAAAAATCTTTTTGTAAGGGGAAGTGTTAAACTGATCCTCGATCACGTCTACTCTTCTCCAAAATTCGTTCTCATCAAATCCGTCATAATCCATTACGATAAAATCTGCAAGGTTATGAAAAACATGCGCAATGCGGAAACTTCTATAAAAGTTTTCCTCGTTAAACTCGCCACTATTTTTTATATCAAGGAATGCTTGATATATCAGTTTCTCATACGCTTTCTTCTTTGTTTCATTCAAAGAAACCGCTCCCTTTAATCAATGGTTATGCTGTTCTACAAATTCATCCTTCGTTAGTCCAAATAAAATGAGATCTTTATACTCACCGTTTGTGTATATCACTTTCCGGCGAACACCCTCTTGCTGGCAGCCCAGCTTGATCATCATGTTTGTTGAGCCTGCGTTGCCTTCCAGTACATAGTCATTAAACTTATTAAGCCGTCTTTCCATAAAAGCATACTTTAAAAGAATTCTCATCGCTCTAGTCCCGTATCCCTTGCCTCGATGATCTCTATCGATCTGTATGCCAATGCTAAACGTGCCGTTTTTCTCATCGATACTATTTAGATTAACGCCTCCAACATTTTCAGCGTTTCTATTTTCAATCGCAAACATGATGCGCCTGTTGTCCGTAGAGAAATCAGCATAAGTTTCAACGAAATTTTTGGCCTCGGCAATCGTAGGCGGCAGCTCAACCGTGCACTCTAGTAGGCGCCGAGCTGGCGTATCAAAGCGGTTGAAGTAATGCCCTTCCCAGTCAGCGTCTTGAATTGCTCGTAATCTAATCTCCTCATCCTGCCAAAAATATTGACTATAATCTATTTCTCTCATGTGATCCTCCCCTAATCAATAATCGTATTAAGCGCTATTATACATAAAATTAATATTAAAAAGGAATTTATTTGTAATGTTCTATCCAAATAAAGAGCCCTCAGGTCATTCATCCTGAGAGCTCCTTTTTTGGTTACCTTTAATGTACAGCCTTGTCCCGCTTTGACAGCACGATGTTCTGGTACAATCGAACGGTTAATATATAGTAAGCAGCATAGATAACCACGAACAACGCAATGGGAATCCATAAGCGATAATATGGCTCAGTTAACATAAACGAGAAGAGATTCATACCAACTAGAACATGCGTGAGCCCAACGATACCAGGAAATAAAAATACGAGGAACAGCTCGTGATAGATTGAACGCGATAACCTCTCTCTCCTTACGCCAAGCTTGCTGAGCATCTCATATCGCTGAACATCCTTCGCTGCACCCGATAATATTTTGAACATTAAGCAGCTCGCCATCATAGCAAGAAAGGCGATGCCAAGGAAAAAGCCCATAAAGACTGTACCGCTAGCGATACCTATTGCATTCTCATAGTTCTTGTACTTGCTCCATGATAGGTACTCCCCATTGGATTTCTCTGTTTCCAGCTGGTCTAGTGCCTTCCATGACATCCGATAAGCGAGGAAATTACCCGTCCTTCCGATCACAACGAACTGTTCCTTTGCTTCAAGCTTTGCGAACTCTCCTGCATCAACAAGCCTGAACTCACTTATGGGTGGCGAAATCTCCCAGATGAAACCTCTCCACTTCTGACTGGACAGCTCTTCTGTATCCGTATTATCTGCATCACTCGCAGAGCCTGCTGGAAGAGGGCCTTTGATCTGTTCTATCTCATCCCAATACTCGCGGCCCTGCCCCGAATGAACAAATGGCCGCTGGCTCTCGAGGTCCTCTTTCGCATAATAAACCATTTCGTTCTCTATTTTGTAGCGATACTTGAACTGCTCCTTGAATGGAATGGAAGCGAGTATCTTTGCTTCTTCCGCATTCGGATTATGCACGATCGCGTCATAAACGCGGTAGCTCTCTCCCCTAATTTTCGCATCGTTCACAAAAGCCATACCTCCGGCAATTGCACCAGCTCCAAGTGCAATCAGCATCGCTACCGTTGCCAGCAGCTTCGTTAAGCCATTTATTCGGAAGCTCAGCTGGCCGAAAGTGAAGGCGCGGATTCCACGTGTTTGATTCCTCTTTTTCATTCTTACTACAAGTGGCGGAAGCAGCATCATAAACAGAAGGTACGTTCCGAGCGGTGTCATGAATGTGGCGGTATACAATCCATTCTCCCGCAGCTGCTCCATAAACGTAAGGGAGAAGTAACCGAGCCCGAGAGCAATTGCTCCGACGATGCTAAGTACAATTTTCCACGGGCTGCTTCCCCACAGCCGATCTGCTTGCATATTGCCATGGACAAGATGCAATACCTTCATGCGAGAAAGCTTCAGCTGATTCCATATCGCAGATAATCCAAATAAACAAGTAAAGAAGATAATAGTAAATAAAATGGCTGGTCCAAATAGGGCATGGTAACCGATAAGACTCGTCTGAAGCTGCTTAGCCATGAGATGCCCAACAAGCGTGGATAAGCCAAACCCGAGCCCAAGCCCAACCGCTAGTGAAATAATGCCGAGCGCAATCGTCTCAATAAACATTAAAGTACGTATTTTACTTTTGCGTGCCCCCAGAACGAGATAGAGTCCGAATTCCCGCTGGCGCAGCGACAGCAAAAAGCTGTTGGCATAAATAATGTAGAAAAAAGTGATCGCCGAGAGCAGTACCGAGCCCAATATATAGACGAGCCCTATCGAGTTGATAACTGCATTTGCCTCTGTAAAATCGCGGTTCCACGCCATCGTCTGGAACATATAGAAGATGGCTATCGACATGACAAGTCCAGCAAGCAGCACGATATAATCTTTGAATTTGCTCTTCATGCCGGATAAAGCTAGTTTTATAAGCATGTTCTCACCTCACTGCCTTTCCGATTCGTAAGTTTCATCGGATGCAGCAGCGGCAGCTGCCGAGCCATAATCGCCGAGCACGTCCAAAATTTGCTTATAAAAGGATTCACGGCTGCCAGTGCGGTACAGCTCTTTCACAAGCTGACCATCTTGTATAAATAAAATTCTTCCGCAATAGCTTGCACTGAACGCGTCATGAGTCACCATGAGAATCGATATTCGCTGTTCCTCGTTTAGACGCTTCATCGTCTCGAGCAGACTAACCGCATTTTTCAAATCAAGCGAGCCTGTCGGCTCGTCACCCAGCAGCAAAGCAGGCTCATGAACGATGGCGCGCGCCGCAGCTGTTCGCTGCCGCTGCCCTCCTGAGATCATCGCTGGATATTGTTCGGCTAGCGCTGTAATACCAAGATTGTCCATTACTTGACGCACTTTGATTTGGATCTCGCCAGCAGGGACGTCCTGTAAGGACAAGGGAAGTGCGATATTCTCATAGACTGTCAGATTGTCGAGCAGATTAAAATCTTGAAAAATAAACCCAAGCCGCTGCGCCCGGAAATCCGAAAGCTCACGGGCTTTCATTCGTGTAATATCTGTTCCAGCAATTGAAATCGTACCCTCTGTTGGATTATCCAGCGTCGAGATTACGTTGAGCAGTGTGGTTTTGCCCGAACCGGAAGCTCCCATAATGCCGATGAACTCTCCTTCTTGCATCGTGAACGAAATATTGTTCAGCGCATAAACCTGATTCGCCTTATTGCTTCCGTATATTTTGGATATTTGTCTTATATCAATAACGGGATTTTTTGTTGTCATAGCTTTGTGACATCTCCTTCTGCCTTGGTACCTGTACGATACCCTGCACTCTACTTAGTATAAGGAAGACGCCTAAAGCGAGCTTAATGTAACCGTTAAGATTTCATAAAGATTATCTTAATATTTTTTTACGATTTAACAGACTGCTTCTGAACTTCACGGCAAAAAGCCCCAACCAAGTCATCCCACGGTCGAGGCTCTTCTTCCAAGATAATTAATACTACCTTCTTTTCGTTAATTTTGCTCCGAGTTTTGCTTCTCTTTAATGAGCAATACCGATATGTATTGCAATACCGCCATGGCAAACAGTACAATCGGCATCCATACAGATTGCAGATCTTTAGCAAGTATAATGAGCAAGCAAATAGAAAGCACCCTGCCCGCATTTAGAAAAAGCTCCCGCATAACAACGGATTCTACTCGCAGCTGCCCTTTAAGAGGCAATGTCCCGATTAAGCGATAATAATAGGAAGTAAGCGTATTGACGGCAAGTGGATTGCATATCGAGAACAAAATCATAAATAAGGCAACCGACCAAAATTCCACTTGAATGAGCAGCAGCGATGAACCGATGGCTACCCCCGTTGTAGACAGGAGCACATATTTGCGTACTTGCTCCTTCTGTGCTTTTCTTGAAATGACATACCCCGTCGCTACCGTAAGCGAGGAGAAGAAAACACCTAAGTAACCTACCCAATCCTCACGCCCAACCGTCTGATACAGCATAATATTGGGCAGGAAGAGCATAATACCCTGAAATAGACCTAATACAAAAAAGCTGTACAATGCCTTCAGCCAGCGACGGTTCTTACGCATCACCAGTCCCATGAATTTTAAATAATAGGCTTTGTGATGCGACTTAATCATCGGAATGCGGAAGCTGACGATCGCTGCGATAAGAAACATAATGAAGGCAAGCGTGAAAATAATGATGTAACCCTGCAGTCCCTCGCTTCGCTGAATAATAAACCCCGCAAGCGCCGGCCCTGCTAGCCCGGATGCATTAAAGAAAATCATATTGATTGCAAGAAAACGTATGCGATTCGCTTCCGTTGAGACATCATATTGAATAACTAAATAACCAGTCCAGTAAAGCCCCGCGGCGATTCCATTAAAAATAGCAAACCATATGTAATACTGAGCCACATGCTCTTGTGCAATGACGACCATCAAATAAAAGATGGCAATCATGACGATACCTAGTCGATAAGTGACCATTCGATCATGCCGCTTCGCAATCCAGCCACCTAGTGCAAAGGCCGGAGGCGTCACGATGAAAACGATGATGTTATAAATTCCGTTTACTGTCAAATCCTGCGTTAACCGCCACAAATATAAATTGAGAAACAAACCCGACATCGATGCGCCAAACTGAAAGCAGCAATGAATGATTAAAGCCGTTATCGCTTCCTTGCTAAGTCTGCTCTCTGGCGGAAGCGGCGTACCTTTCATTACATTCCATTTACTCCAAAATCTCGACCCCGTCCGCATTTGCAGCATCCCCCGTTGCTTCTCAACTGAAAAGCGCTTTCTTTTCTATTTAGTTTATCACATGGCTATCATATACCCTCGACTCAATAAAGCGCTCACTCCTTCAAAATAGCCGTTATTCTTCCATATGGAGCAATCAAGTAACCGTATTCATTGTTTATATCCCTTGTTCGCATGATTAGACTTGCCGATCCGACTTGAAAATGGCAGACATAGCGGTTAAACAGATTTAATCTGGTTAATTTTCACATGCGCTTCAAAAGCATACTAATCGTACCTAATCGCGAATAGCCTCCCCCCTCAAATCACAAAATACAACCATTACATTGAGAAGGGGGTGAACCGACCATGGCGAAGCAGCAAGGTCATGCAACCAAAAATACAACGACAAAAACTTCCGACAAAAAAGGCAATGCATCCGGCAATAACCACTAGTCCGCAAAACGAATTTATCAACGCAAAAACGACCCATTACCGGCTTACTAAGCTCTGGTAATGGGTCGTTTTATGTTTACAATAGAAGGTTATTTATCTTTTTTGTCGAATTATTTCATATACGATTGCAACTTATAACTAGAAAAAGTGGTGAACCAACTATGACTAATCATTCTTATACTGTCATCGATTTTGAAACGAGCGGCCTTGATCCGAAGAAGGATCGTGTAATTGAGATGGCTGCGATCCGCTGCGTGAATGGTGAAATAGCGAGTGAATTCAGTACTCTCGTACGATACGATGGCAAGCTGTCTGCCAAAATAACAGAGCTGACCGGCATTACGGATGAGATGACCTCCTACGGCATGGACGAGGACACCGCGTTCCGTATTTTGAACCGAATGTTAGGCGATAACGTTTTGATTGCTCATAATGCTGCCTTCGACCTTGGTTTCCTGCACCATTCCCTGCTTCGCATTGCGGGTAGATCATTTTCGAACAGCTTCATCGATACACTCACGATTAGCCGCGCACGGCATGTTTATCCGCATACACTGAAAGACATGTCCGATCGTTACGGCATTCCGCTAATTGGCGGTCATCGTGCACTGAATGATGTTATCGCTTGTTGGGAAGTTTTCCGCAAGATGGATGAAGAGCAATCGGTAGAGAGCTACCTCAATACACTAGGCTACCTCAAGAAATTTGGACCGCCTGCTTGGACGCCGCCAGGGACTAGGCTTGAAGCAATGGAGCTGAAATACGCTCCGCGTTAAACCCGCTCCTTGCCCTTATCCGATTCGCCTGCATTTTTATTTGCGGCATCTCGGTCCTGCTGCATTTCCTCAACCGTCTTCACCTTCAGACGCGCTGCGCCTTTATAATCACGCGTAGGAAGCAAAGGCCCTTCCTCTAGGCGTTTCTTGGCTGCTGCGATCGAATCTGTATACTGCGGCAGCCACTGCTCCTGCGCCACAAGCATCTCATCGACCATCTGCCAAATTTCCTTCGGATTGCAAACTGCGCCAACTAACGGGTCCATCATAAATGCTTGTCTGAGCAGGTTAATGTCGCCATTTATGGCTGCCTCTACAGCAAGACGCTGCACAGAGATGCTTACATTACACACCGCAGCGGCACCAAGCGGCAGATCGCCCACGATTGGCATTGAGATGCCGTTGCGATCAACATAACCTGGCGCTTCAATGATGGCATCGTTAGGCAGGTTAGCTATGACCCCTTTGTTTTCCACATTAAAGTGACCTCGGTAGATCCGTCCTGTTTCGAGTCCTTCAATGATGTATGAACCATGCTCATGACTGCGCAGCTCCGACTTGAATTCATTTGCAGGGTCCTTCATCCAGTTTGGAAAATCAGTCTCGAACCAATTGCGTCCTTCCGTGCATACACGAAGATACCCGCCCGTTTCTCCGTTAATCCATGAACTCAAATCGATCCAATCGTTAATTTCTTCAGGCCGCTTCCGATACCAAGGGACATACTCGCTCAAGTGACCGTTAGACTCTGTACTGTAATACCCGAAGCGGCGCAGCATATCAATGCGTACCTTTTCCGTACGGCTGAAATCTGGATGTTTCTCAAATGCTTCGAGCAACTTGCCGGTTAGATCCTCACCGTTATGCTTAATTTGGATGTACCAGGTCTGATGGTTGATACCCGCGCAAATAATATCGACTTCCTCTTGCTTTAGTCCAAAAGCTTCGGCTATTTGCCAGTGTCCGCCTTGCACGCCATGGCATAAACCAATCGTCCGGACACCGCCATACTTGTTGCATGCCCAAGTCATCATCGCCATCGGGTTCGCGTAGTTGAGCAGAAGCACATCCTTTGCAGCAACCTCGCGGATATCACGGCATATGTTCATCATCTCAGCGATGCCCCGCTGCCCATACATAATGCCGCCAGCACAAAGCGTATCGCCAACGCATTGGTCAACGCCGTATTTGAGCGGAATATCAACATCCGTTGCGAAAGCCTCAAGACCACCGACACGAATAGTGCAAATGACGTATTTCGCATCCTTCAAAGCTTCGCGCCGATCGGTTGTCGATTGAATGGAAATCGACAGGCCGTTTTCATGAATATCACGCTGACAAAGCGCAGTCACCATCTCCAGGTTATGTGCATTAATATCAGTAAATGCAATTTCAATGTTTTGAAACTCCTGTACAGCGAGCAAATCCCGCAGCAGTCCGCGAGTGAATCCAATCGAGCCTGCGCCTATAAATGCAATTTTAAAAGTAGACATGCCAATCAGCCTCCGATTATCGTCTAAATAGAGTTTGTTTAATCTCCTCTACATTTTAGCAACGATAAAACGGAAGCGTTATCAATATTGTGACCAACTGCCATTCATAGTGTCAGAAATCGTCACTTTGTATTATTCATTGCGCTGCCAGCGGAAGTCCCATGTTTGCGTATCGACCGAATGACGGTAAGCGATCGGTGTCTGCTTCGTATACTTTTTGAACATCGCATGAAAGTATTGCCTGCTTCCTACTCCAACGTAATCACAAATATCCGCTATTGCTATATCCGTCTCACGAAGCAGCATTTTTGCTTTCTCCATTCGGAGCTCCGTTAGATAGCCTGTTAACGTTTGGCCTATCTGCGCGCGAAATACACGATGCAAATAACCTGGATGCAAGCTTACCGCTGCAGCAATATCCTTTACTTGAATATCTCTATCATAGTTATGATGCATATATTCAATCGATTGCTTCACATATGCTTCAACCGGATTAGCACCCTTTACGCCAGCTTCCTTATGAAGTCGTGCTATCGCCAAGATCAGTTGAGCAAACAACAGCTCTGCCTTCATATTGACGCTCCTGCCTCGGCTGTCCAGCTCAAGCACTAGGCTCTTTAGCACCTGATACACCTCATTCGGATCACGCAATAACAAATAAGAGGACGGCTCTGTGATCAATCTGTCCACAAATTCGTCCTCCATCGCCAGCTGCCGTATAGAGGGAAACGCCGAGGGGCGTTCCCTAAAATCAAATTCAACATTAAGCATCCGGCAGGGCCCACGCTCGTCAACGGTCAGTCGGTGCGGCACATTCGCATCAAGAATAATGAAATCACCCTTCTTGAGCGTCATTTCACATGCTTGACTGACTGCCTCTGCTTCCAGCTCTATCCCGCAAGCTCCGGAAATGACATACATAATTTCGATTGCATCATGCGTGTGGAAGGCCATCTCGTAATCAGACCATTGCTTAAAATAATAAGCAAACACATGCGGATAAAAATCTCCATTCAGCCATTCTCGTTTAAACAACGTCCCACTCACGTGAAGCCCCCTTACTTAATAACAAGTATGGTTACGCGGATGCAAGCTTAACTACGGCAAGAAGCGCCGTTTCAATCTCACGCTCGATCGCTTTCGCTACAACATCTGTATGCGGATCATATTCGCCCGCCAAATCAGAATCTGCATAACCGTCCAGTGCGAGAATCGCTCCCGCGCGTGCACCGCGCATCGTAGCGATAACGAACAAAGCTGCAATTTCCATTTCAACAGCTAGTGCGCCTGCTTGTTTGTACTGGCGATGCGGAATGTCTACAACTCCTGAGAAAAAGACATCAAGCGTTACCGTTATGCCTTTTTTAACAATGCCTTCGCTCTCAAGCGCAGATGCATACAACGCTTCAGTGACCGCGCTGTCTGCAACAGCCGGGAAGCCTGCCGGCACCAGCTGATGCGTGAGCCCTTCCGCTCTAACTGCCGCTGTGCTGACGATTAGGCTTCCTGCAGGGTGATCTGCTGAATAAGATCCCGCTGTACCGACACGAATAAGTGTCTTAACGCCTCCGCGGATAAGCTCCTCAAAGCATACGGCTGCTCCTGGCGAACCTACGCCGTGGCTTACCACGGCTAGTCTTACTCCTTGATATTCACCAACAAATGTCCGATATTCGCGAGCGAATGCAAGCTCTTTTACATTGTCCAGCTTCTGTGAAATCGTCTCCGCACGGCGCGGATCACCGCATACGATGGCGTAAGCCGGCAAATCTTCTGGGTTAACTTGTAGTATAGGCAGCATCTGATTAATCAAACTCCTTCGTTATCCATTCGTCTTCCGGCATCGAGTTCTCTTCGCTCGTGAAGCGTTGTTCTTGAAATGGATCGGCATAATTGTGGAAGCCGTTGCGCTCCCAGAAACCTTCGCGATCCTCTTTCATAAACTCAATACCTCTAATCCACTTTGCGCTTTTCCAAAAATACAAATGAGGAACGAGCAACCGCATTGGCCAGCCATGCTTGTCAGTCAGCGGCTCACCGTCATATCGATGCGCAAGCAGCACATTATCGTGCAACAAATCCTCAAGCGGCACATTTGTGTCATAGTCCTCATCTGCATGAAACATAACATATTTAGCATCTGGCTTAACGCCCAGCAAAGGCAGCAAGTCCTTGAACTTAATGCCTTCCCATTCTGTGTCCAGCTTCGACCAGCGCGTTACACAATGAATGTCGCACTTCGTTTGGGTTTGAGGCATAGCAAGCAGCTCTTCGAAGCTGAACATACGCTCCTCCTCTACCTCGCCGAATACTCGCAGCGACCAGGTGTTAATGTCATAGGAAGGAACCTCTCCCTCATGCAAAATCGGAAAACGCTCGGTCATCGTTTGACCAGGCGGAATCCGATGAGCGATCTCAGGAGCGAGCACCGTCTGTTTAATGCTAGTCACTTTTTTGAGACGTTCTGCTTTTTTATGCATCTCGTATACCTCCAAATTCCATTCCTTGCTGATTCATTTCTTATTTCAAGCTATAAAGCATCTCAGCTCTACCTGGAGCTCTCATTCGACTTGCGAGCTTCCTGCATATAACCTTTATCTTTAAAGAACAACATAGCGAGAATCGTAACGATATAAGGCAGCATCATCGTAAAATGAGTCGGCAGCGCGAAGCCCTGCAGCCTGATGCTGAGTGCATCCATGAATCCGAACAGCAAGCTTGATGCTGCAACACCGATTGGATTGGATTGGCCTAACATCGTTGCAACGAGCGCAATGAAACCTCTACCAGAAGTCATTCCCTCTGTAAACATGGTGACATTGCCGAGCGACAGCTGCGCGCCTGCTAACCCGCACAGAGCGCCGCATAGCAGCACTGCTCCATATTGAATGCGAGTTACCTTGATGCCTAAGCTTTTGGCTGCTGTTGGATTCTCTCCAGCTGCCAGCAAGCGAAAGCCGGTAACCGTTTTGAACAAAAACAGCTGCAGCACAATAACGAGAATGATGGACAAGTAGACGAGCGGGGAATGCCCGGATAAAACCTCGCCTAACCATGGAATATCCTTTAACAATGGAATATCCCATTTAGGCAGCCCAATCATATCCTTATTGTAGTATGCGCCTTTTACATCAAAGATCGCACGCAGCGAGAATGTCGTCAGCCCAAGCGCCAGAAAGTTAAGCGCAATACCAACAACGATGACATTCGCTTTTAGATGAATACTCATAAAACCGAACAACACTGAAAACAGGAGTGAGCATAATACTGCAAACAATACCGCTGCGAATACATTTCCGGTGAAGTGGTTGCCTACAATCCCAGAAAATGCACCTATCAATACTAAGCCTTCTAGGCCTACATTAAACAAACCAACACGCGCGCATATTGCGCCGCCGAGTGCCGCAAGCAGAATTGGTGTAACCATACGAAGCGTCGAGGCATACAGCGAGACATCTAATAAAAAATCCATACTTATGACCTCGCCTTCCTGCGTTTAATGAACGAATATGTGAATTTAGCAGAAACGAACAAAATGAGCACCGCTTGAATAATGCTTGATACCTCCAGCGGAACATCTGTATTCCGCTCCATACCCATACCGCCGGTCTGCAGTGCAGCAAGCAAAATCGCAGCTACAGCTGTACCTAGCGGATGCGATCCTGCAAGCAATGTTGCCATGATGCCCGACCATGCGTAACCTGGAGAAGTCAAAGCACCGTCCAAATAGCGGTACTGCGTGCCAAGCACTTCAACGGAGCCGGCAAGTCCAGCAAAACCTCCGCTGACGAACATGCTGATAAGCATCATTTTTCCACGCTGCACGCCGCCATAGCTTGCAAACAACGGATTGCCGCCAAGCATTCTAATTTCATAACCCTTAACGGTATAGCGCATGAACAAGAACAGCAATATTGCTCCGACTACAGCGATAATAAAACCGCCATGAAGGCTCATTCCTTTAAACAGCTTCGGCAGCCATACGCTTTGATCAAGCATAACCGTCTGAGCCATTGCAGCAGAGCCTGTACGATCCTTGAGCGGATAAGATACGATATACCCTGCAAATAACGTAGCAATATAATTTAGCAATAATGTGGTTATGAGCAGATTCATTCGAAATCTAGCATCGAGCCATCCTGCGAATGCCGACCATATTCCCCCGGAAATAATTCCAGCTATAATAGCAGCTACGAGCTTAAACCAACCTGGCCCCGGCAAATAGATTGCCGTTACCGCTGCGCTTAGAGCGCCTAATACCATTTGGCCTTCTGAGCCCATATTAAAAAATCCAGCACGGAATGCCAGCGCCACCCCTAGACCAATAAGGATAATAGGCGTAGCTCTACTGAGCGTATTCGTAAAAAAATAAAAGCTGCCGAAGGCGCCCTTCCACATTTCCGCGTATGTATCCATTACGGAGCCTCCGACGATAACAATGGCAATCGCACCCGCTGCTAAACCAATGATAACAGCCAAAAGCGGCTGTAACAGCGAACGTCCGAATTGTACCAGCTTATCCAACCGCTTTTCCTCCCGCCATTAACAAACTAATTTGCTCTTCTGTAGCTTTGTCAGCGTCCAGTTCCCCAACGATCTTACCTTCATACATGACCAATACTCGATCAGACAGCTTCAAAATTTCAGTCAGCTCTGATGAAACAAGCAATATTGCTCCGCCTTCATCACGCTTCTTTAGAAGCTCGCCATGTATAATTTCCATCGCGCCGACGTCAACGCCTCGCGTTGGCTCCGC
Organism: Paenibacillus sp. FSL K6-3182; assembly: GCF_037976325.1. Lineage (NCBI taxonomy): Bacteria > Bacillati > Bacillota > Bacilli > Caryophanales > Paenibacillaceae > Paenibacillus > Paenibacillus sp. FSL K6-3182. Next base: position 2,242,642 of record NZ_CP150265.1, on the reverse strand, counting down.
TGCAATAAGAAACGGCGTCTTCTGCGCAAGTTCCCGTGCAACGATAAGCTTCTGTAGGTTACCGCCTGACAAATACTGAGCTTTCGTAGATAAAGAGCCCGTTTTTATCCCAAAGCGTGTCACCCACTCGCCTACCATCTGACGAATGCTCGTCCCATTCAATACACCAAGCTTTTGATGCTTGTCTGCATGTCCCATCAAGCCATTCTCGGTAACGGTCGCATCCTTCGCAACGCCCCACTGGTAACGGTCCTCAGGAATATGGGCAAGCCCGCTTTCCCGAATATCGCCAACTGGCGCTCCGGTCACATCTTTACCCAGCAACTTGATTATGCCGGCTCCGGGTTTCATTAATCCGGATATCGTCTGCAATAACTCAGATTGACCATTGCCTGAAATACCCGCGATCCCCACAATTTCGCCCCCATTGACATGAAGGCTAATATCGCTAAGCAGCGGCTTCGCTTTGACACCTGGAATAGAAACATTCGATACTTCAAGAACAGGCTTGCCTCTGCTCACCTTATTTCGTGATATATGTACTAAATCCCGGCCTACCATAAGCCGTGACAAATGTTCCGCATTCGTGTCTTTCGCTTCGACTGTTCCCGTCACCTTGCCATCTCGAAGGACGGTAACGCGGTCAGCAACTTCCATAATTTCTTGCAGCTTATGACTAATAAGAATAAAGCTTTTGCCCTGCGCGGCTAATCCTTTAATCGCAATAAGCAGCTCTTTCACTTCGAGCGGCGTTAAGACGCCAGTCGGCTCATCCAAAATAATAACTTCAGCGCCCTGATAGAGCACTTTCAATATTTCAACGCGCTGCTGCATGCCAAGCGAGCAATCTGCAACTTTCTTCCAAGGGTCTACCGGCATGCCATAAAGCTTGCCGATTCTTTCCACCTCTGTGGCAGCTGCCTTACGGTCAAAACCTACCCCTTTGGAGGGCTCGCGCCCAATAACGATATTTTCGGCAATCGTAAACGTCGGGAATAACATGAAATGCTGATGAACCATTCCAATCTTATGCTTAATCGCATCAGCTGGGTTCCCGAACGAAACCGGCTTGCCGTCAATGCGAATTTCACCGCTAGTTGGACTTTCCATCCCGTACAGAATACGCATTAACGTCGTTTTTCCTGCACCGTTTTCACCTACTAAGGCATGAATTTCTCCTTTTTGCAGCGAAAACTGAACATTGCTATTTGCGGTTACGCTCCCATATGACTTCGTAATGCTGTCCATTTGCAGCAACATACAAAAGCTCTCCCCTTTCAATCCCGATATAAACAAAAAAACCGCTCCCTCGATTACAGAGGAAGCTTCTAGGCAACAAGCAAACCGGCTGCATGGGTAGCAGCCGGCCTGTTGTACTATTGAGCTAGCGGATTAACTACTACGATTTTACCAGATTTAATGTCTTCTGCGATAGCTTTTACTTTATCAACATTTTCTTGGCCAATAAACGGGCTAAGCGTTGATTTGCTGTCTCTTGTAACGAAAGTCAAGCCTACGCCGTCTTCTTTCAAGCCGTAGTCTGCAACGCCGAATGCAAAGCTGCCATCAACGAAGCTTTTCACTGTTTCGTAAGCAACTGCATCCGTACCTTTCAATTGTGAAAGCACGATATGCTCTGGATCTTCATCCGTACGGTCTGTATCTTGACCTGAAGTGAAGAAGCCTTTTTCTTTCGCTGCGTCAAACACACCATTGTCGCCAACTGCTGCCATACCTGCGATAAAGTCAGCGCCTTTGGACTGTTGAAGAAGCGCAAGCTCTTTACCTTTAACTGGATCCGTGAAGCTGCCTACATAGTTGATAAGGAATTGCGCATCTGGATTTGTGCTTTTCAGACCTTGTTCAAATCCTGATGTATATTTGCTAAGAAGTGGAGCGTCCATTGCAACGACTGCACCCACAATATTTGTTTTAGTTGCAAGACCTGCAAGTGCTCCCATCAAGTAGGAAGCTTCATGCTCGCGGAAGTTAACGCTGCGAACGTTCGGAAGATCAACTACAGTATCGATAACTGCAAAAGACTTGTCCGGATTTTCAGCAGCCACTTTTTTAAGTGCATCTTCTGCTTGGAATGTTGCTGTAATAATCAAGTCGTAATCTTCAGCTACAGTTGCACGAAGATTCTGTTCAAAGCCCGCTGGGTCAGTGGACTCAATTGTTTTCACTTCAGCGCCAAATTCGGAGCCTGCTTTTTTGAAGCCTTCATCCATCAATACAAAAAACTTGTTAACGCCAATTTTTTCGGGCAATACAAGAGCGATTTTTTTCTTGTCCGCTTTGTCGCCTGCACCGTTATTCGCTGCGTTTCCTGGTTCATTTTTGTTAGATCCGCAAGCTGCAACAATCGCAACCATTAGAAACAACGATACTGCCAAAGCAAAAACCTTTTTCATCGTAATCTCCCCTAAACAATTGAATGTATTAATTCCTTTTAATCCTAGTTGTTTTATCGGATTTTGTCAATCTTTTTCGATTCGACAAATTTCTAGTTTATTCTACACTAAATTCATCCATAATAATAATGAAATATGAAATTAGTCACGAATTTGTAACATCCGATTCCATATTACGACTCATTTGCTCAAACAACTGAACACCTTGCTCCATATCTGCTATCGACATGCCATCGAACAGCTTAAGCATCAGCTTCGAGCGTATCGTCTCAATTAAATGGATGATTTCCAAACCCTCTTCCGTAATTTCGAGCATCACGACACGCCGATCCTTCTCGCCGCGTTCGCGCTTCACATACCCGAGCTCTATCAAACGATCAGCAATTCCAGTAACTCCCCCACTAGTGATGAGCAGCTGCTCAGCCAAAGCTGATGCTTTCTGTGGTCCTGATTTCCCTAAAATAATTAACATTTTCCCATGGGTCATGCCTAAGCCATGCACATTATAGGTGTGCCATTCGGTGTTTATTTGTCTTCTCACTTGACGAAATGATTCGTCCAGCCGCCTCATTAACTCTTGTCTTTCCATATTTGAAGCTTCCAATTGATCACCAACCTATCTACTTTCTTTAATCCATACTGTTGTTCATATTATACCTTCCCTTCCTTTGTTTAACTAACGTTCTGCACGAAATAAATATGAAACCTTTTTGATTTAGCACAAAAAGACCAACCCAAGGTTGCAGGTTGACCTTTTTTTCAGAAAAAGTATAAAACTGCTTGATCTATCCTTGCAAAAATCGCAGCGGCGGCTTGCCAAGCAGTCCCATTCGCGCAGTCTGCCACAGCTCTTGCATTAATTGCTGCAGCGGCCATGCTGCTGTTGAGGCTGCGGACACCGCAACACCGTAACGATAGGTCATAGACGCCCCGCCAATTACTTTATGAGCCTCTGGAGCTTCGAAGCTGTCCAGCTTCTCCTGAAGCTGCTCCAGATGGCTGCTGTTGACACGATCACTGAACATATAAAAGGTAGCCCAGTGCGTCATCTCATCCCAGCTGCCAGGCGCAGTTATAACTTGACTGCCTGGCACTACTCGCTGACGCTGCGAGAAGATAAGCTCTTCACCATAATGAACGGTTAATGAATTGCTGTATGAGCGATAGTCGAAGCGTTCGCCGCGAAGCGTGCGACCTGGACAAAGGACGTCGGCTTGCAGCCAAGCGGACCCTTTTTGCAGTCGAACCTGAGTATCGTTTCGAAAGGCTGCTTCCTTATATAGCATAATGGGCTCCGGCATATGCTCGACGACTGCATCTGTCTCTAGCTCGAACAACTGCTGCATCGAAGAGTCACTGTTAGGTAAACTAGGATGCACCTTCGTATACGATTGATTCGTAATCATGACATGAGAGTGCTGCTCGGCTGTCCATTCCAGCTCATACCGGTCACCGCTGAGCAGGCCTGGTGAAACATCCATTACGATTACGCCCAGCTGACCATCCAGTGGAAAAGCTTTGGCAATCTTTATCGGAGCGGTATGATATTTATTGCCGATTAACGTTTGACCGAGGCGGCTGGCAAACGTTGCACGCAGTACGGATGTCCTGACCTCTCCCACTCCATTATCCTCGTGCCGAATGGCTGCAGCCTCTGCACTACTTTGCTCACGCCTCATTAGGAAGCTGTGTGCCGCTTGTCATCAGGTATGCTCGTAAGCTGGATCACATGGGAGTGTTCCGTTCCGCGCGCATGTGCTACCTCATGTGTAAGCCAATTCACAATCTCATCCACGCCATCGCCGCCAAACAAATTAGAGAAAACGAAAGGACGCTCCCCACGCATCTTAATTGTGTCAGCTTCCATAACTGCGAGACTCGCTCCTACATACGGCGCAAGATCGATTTTGTTAATGACAAGCAGGTCCGAGCGCATAATGCCAGGTCCGCCTTTGCGTGGAATCTTCTCGCCTTGGGCAACATCGATAATATAAATAAAACGATCGACAAGCTCTGGACTGAACGCCGCTGCAAGATTATCTCCACCGCTCTCAATGAAAATCAGATCCAGATGGTCAAAACGCCGCTCCAGCTCATCGATAGCTTCAAAATTCATCGATGCATCCTCTCGAATGGCTGTATGCGGGCACCCGCCAGTTTCAACACCGATAATACGTTCTTCCGGCAGCACACCCGTATTGAACAAAATACGAGCATCTTCCTTCGTGTAAATATCGTTCGTAATGACAGCGAGGCTGTATTTGGTATGCAGCTCACGCGTTAATCGTTCTACAAGCGCTGTTTTTCCTGAACCTACTGGTCCCCCGATACCGATTCGGATCGGCCTTGAGCTGTCTATTGCCGGGCTTTCCCATTCCTGATGCGTATGTCCTTGTCCTTGGCACATTTTTCATTCCTCCATTAATTTATAATTAAGACATAAATAATCGCGAATATAACCTCTCGTGGCGCATCATCGCCATCTCCGCCATCGGCATATTAGAATAGGCTTGTTCCGGCTCCATCGCACGCACGATTTCCAAAGCGTCTGCTGTTAGCGGTATAAGCCTTGCGATCAACGATTGGCCCTCCGTCTGTCCCATCGACATCAGCCGCAGAGCGCTGTTGACGCAAGTTACGATGCAAGTATACAAATAGCCTTGGATCGCTTTCTCCTCCGATATGCCAAGCACCCAGCAGGCATAGCCGTGCGAGAGAGGATGGGAAGCAAAACAATTCCCTGCCTTCATTGCTTCCAGTAAAGGCGACCAATCCAGCTGCGGATGTATAGCTGCTGCAAGCTGAAGCAGCCGCCGTCCCATTTTCTCTACGCCGCTGCGTGTTTCTGATGCGACCCTTTGCAAATGAACAATCCGCTCAATCGCCCACACCTTTTCCCAATTCCCTTTTGGCGCATCCCTATATACGGCCTTGATCACCATCGCATCCGAGCTTGCCCAGCTTTGCATAAGCATGGCTGAGGCATAATCATAGAGCTGAGCAGAACGATTCATACGGCCATCTTGAACCATGGTCTCAAGTCCGAACGAATGCGAGAAGCCGCCGATCGGCAGCGCTGAATCGAGCAGCTGCTGCATAGCCAGCCATTTCATATCATTATTCAATTTTTCGCTCGCCCTCCTGTCCTCCATGGCCGCAGCGTGCAGCTAAAATAAGAAATAACGCTGCGCCATTGGCAGCACCTCAGCTGGCTCGCAGGTCACATGCTCGCCATCTACCAGAACATGATACGTTTCCGCGTCCACCTCAAGCTTAGGCGTTGCATCATTGTGGATCATATCCTTCTTCGTTACGCTGCGGCAGCCTTTTACAGGTTCAATACGTTTCTGCAGTCCGAGCTCCTTCGCAACCCCGAGATCATAGGCTGCCTGAGATACAAAAGTAATCGAGCTGCTAAACACCAGCTTCCCGAAGGAAGCGAACATCGACCGACCGAACACAGGCTGCGGTGTCGGGATGGAAGCGTTTGGATCACCCATCTGCGCAAATGCGATGCTCCCGCCCTTCAGGACGAGATCCGGCTTGACGCCAAAAAACATTGGATTCCAAATGACAAGATCGGCGAATTTACCGGCTTCCAGCGAGCCTACCAGATGAGAGACACCATGCGTGATCGCAGGATTAATCGTATATTTGGCAATGTAGCGCTTAATACGGAAGTTATCATGCTGTTCATTGTCCGGAAGGAGCGGTCCTCGCTGCTTTTTCATCTTGTCTGCCGTTTGCCATGTACGGATAATAACTTCTCCTACGCGCCCCATCGCCTGCGAATCGGAGCTAATCATGCTGAATACGCCCATATCATGCAAAATATCTTCCGCTGCAATCGTCTCCGGCCTAATCCGAGAATCAGCGAATGCAACGTCCTCAGGAATGCTGCTGTCCAAATGGTGGCAAACCATCAGCATATCCAAATGTTCTTCTATCGTATTAATTGTAAAAGGACGAGTAGGGTTCGTGGATGAAGGCAAAACATTCATCTCACCCGCCGCGATAATGATGTCTGGGGCATGACCGCCGCCCGCGCCCTCGGTATGATAAGTATGAATCGTTCTTCCGCCAATGGCCGCAAGCGTATCCTCAACAAAACCTGCCTCATTCAGCGTATCGCTGTGGATAGCAACTTGAATGTCATACTGATCTGCGGCTTGCAAGCAAGCGTCAATTGCTGCTGGTGTTGTTCCCCAGTCCTCATGCAGCTTAAGCCCGATGGCTCCCGCTTCAATTTGCTCAATGAGCGGAGCGGTGAAAGAAGCATTGCCTTTACCCGTAAAGCCGATATTCATCGGAAAATGTTCGGCTGCCTCCAGCATGCGCCGCATATGCCACGCGCCAGGTGTTACCGTGGTTGCATTGGTTCCTGTTGCCGGACCTGTTCCGCCGCCGATCATCGTCGTGACGCCCGAGGAGAGCGCCGTTTCAATTTGCTGCGGACAAATAAAATGAATATGCGAATCAATGGCTCCTGCAGTTACAATCTTTCCTTCACCGGCAATAACCTCGGTACTTGCGCCAACAATCATATTCGGGTGCACGCCGTCCATAATGTCTGGATTGCCGGCTTTGCCGATGCCAACGATAAATCCATCCTTTAGGCCGATATCCGCTTTCACAATGCCGGAATGATCGATAATAACCGCATTCGTAATCAATGTATCCAGCACACCCTCATCACGCTGCGCGCCGCTCGACTGCCCCATCCCATCGCGTATAACCTTGCCGCCGCCGAATTTGCATTCGTCGCCATACACCGTGTAATCATGTTCAATCTGTGCCCATAGCTCCGTATCTGCCAGCCGAATGGCATCACCCGTTGTAGGGCCAAACATGGCCGCATAGCTGCGTCGATCCATCTTAGTCATTTACCTTCGCCCTCCCAAGCCGCAAGCCGTTCGCGAACAACATCTGGCATCCTGCCATTCTCCGCTTTCCCTTGGCTGAGACCATTAAGTCCATAAGACAGCTTTGTACCACCCAGCTCAACAACGGTTATAGGCTTCTCCTCACCAGGCTCGAAACGAACCGCTGTACCTGCTGCGATATGAAGGCGCATCCCGAAAGCTTCCTCGCGATCAAACTTCAATGCACGATTCACTTCAAAAAAATGAAAATGAGAGCCTACCTGAACCGGTCTATCTCCAGTATTTACTACAATTAACTGCTTCGTCATTCGTCCGGCATTTAATTCAATTTCACCGTCAGCCGTTCGATATTGTCCAGGTATCACAGGCCATTCTCTCCTCCCCTATAAAGCTGATCGTTCCACGTACCACTTGCTATATCAAATGAAATGATGCCCCTAGCCGTTTTGTATTTAGTTTTCAAGTTATAGGGTCGTGAATGGTAACAAGCTTCGTTCCGTCTGGGAAAGTCGCTTCCACCTGAACCTCGTGAATCATTTGCGGTATGCCAGTCATGACTTGATCTGCATTCAAAATTGTCGTTCCAAATGCCATTAGCTGTGCAACTGTCATTCCATCACGAGCGCCTTCCATAATTTCAGAGGTGATTAACGCTATGCTTTCAGGATAATTAAGCTTCAAGCCGCGATTCATTCGTCGTCTTGCCAAATCTGCAGCGATCGTAATGAGCAGCTTTTCTTTTTCACGTTCGGTCAATTGCATATACTCACCTCTTTATCTGTATTAGTTTTATTATAAACAGCAAAAACCGGTTCGTAAATCATTTAATGTTAGTTTTTGTGACATAAAAACAAAAAGTCTAGAAAAAGCGACTCGCGCTCGTCCTAGACTTAACATGACAATAACATAACTAATCAAATGAGAATAATCGACTATTTTCTGCATCATTCGAGAAAAACAGATTACCTCAACCTTTTTCATCCTACTTTAAAGCCAAGTTTGCTTTGCACATGCCCCATCACGCTCTCCAAACCGCTTAATTGAAAACCGTATTCAAACAGCTTCCCTGTTTCCGTGAATCGCTGCTCTGGCGTCTTCGCACCCATAATGACGGATACAAGACGTTTGCCATCCTGCTTCGCTGTACCTGTAAAGCAATAACCAGCCTGCACGGTATAGCCTGTTTTCAACCCGTCATTGCCCGGAAATGCATACGGCATGCCGCTTAGCATCATGTTTGTCGTCTTCAATCTTTGCGAGGTGCTCGCAAGCTTCACGCTGCTGCGGCTGGAAACATCGACCACCTCAGGATATTTCTTTAGTAAATAAGCAGCTAGTGTTGCAGTATCCTTAGCTGACATCATAGTATCCCTCTCCGAGGAAGCAGCTTCAAACGGAACCAGATCCTCATGGCTAAGCCCCGTTGCATTCGCAAAGACGGTTTCTTTGGACAAGTCCAGCTTAGCAGCCCGATTATTCATTAATTGAACAAATGCAGCCTCACTGCCGCTAACATGCTCTGCAAGCGCCACTGCCGCATCATTCGCGGAATGAATAGCCATCGCTTCAAAAAGCTCTCTAACCGTATAAGTCTCCCCTGCCGAAAAGCCTATTTGGGATCCCGGTACCTCCGCAGCATAAGCGCTGGTTTTCACTTGTTCTTTCCAATCAAGCGTACCTTCACTTGTGAGATCTAATATGATAAGCTCTGTCATCAGCTTCGACATGCTTGCAGGCGGCAGCGCTTCATTTGCATTTTTTTCGTAGAGCACTTCCCCTGTATTGAGATCTATTAAAATAGCCGAGCTAGAATCCAATTGCAAATCCGCTCTAGATGGGCTGCCTTTTAATGATATGACGTAAAAGACGCTGATGATCACTCCAATTGCGGTTAGAAGCCACAAGACTGTGCCTCCACGTTTTCTTCCATACGTTTCTTGCTGCATAAAAAACGATCCCCTTTCACTGTCACTTCTATACAACCAAGTATAGGAGAGTTAGTTTAAGGAGACCGTAAACAAACCATAAGAAACCCTTAATTATTAATTAATATCGGCAATGTTATACGGAATGCCGTTTGCTCCGAATCACTCGTCACCGAAATCGTACCTTCATGCTTTTCAACGATGCCTTTGGCAATGGCAAGCCCTAAGCCGGAACCTCCTGACCACTGTGTTCTTGATTTGTCTACGCGATAAAATCGTTCAAAAATATGTGGAATGTCCATCATTGGAATCGGTTCACCAAAATTAATAACCTCGACAACGGCTGCACTGCCCTCCAAATGAACAGTCACAACAACTTGTTTGCCGTCTCTGCCGTAATTCATGGCATTCACGATCAAGTTCTCGAATACACGCACAAGCTTGGCTGCATCTCCCTTGATCATGACTGACGTTTTATCTGTCACCAGCTTGCTCTGCATTCCCGCTTCCTCCAGCGGCAAACGAAACTGCACGAGCAGCTGCCCGAGCATTTCGATTAAATTAAAATTCGTTACTTTTAGCGCAGTCGTATCATGCCTCATTCTCGTATATTCAAAAAGATCATTAATGAGGACATTCAGCCTCATCGATTTTTCATAAGCGATTTGAACATAGTGGCGCAGCTCTACCTCGTCTCGATAACGATCCTGCTCAATCAGTCCCAAATAGCCAAGCACTGATGTTAAAGGTGTACGCAAATCATGGGAAACGTTCGTAATCAATTCGTTTTTGGTTTGCTCTGCCTTCCGCTCTTCCACGAGCGCATGATGGAGCCTTCCTGCCAAGCTGTTCATATTGGCTGCCATAGGACCAAATATATTTCTTTTCCGCACTTCGATTTTGTAATCCATATCATAGGTACCGTCAGCAATGCGGCGAACCGTCTTATTCATTTGACCGAGATAATGAAATAAGCTCCACTGGAGAATGATGTAGTAAAAAAGAGACATTACAATGCCCGCAGCACCATACACAAGCTGTCGATCAAACCTAGAATCAATGAATTGATATAAAACTCTCATTGGCCTTACATTATCGATAAGCCACATTCCGAACCCTAATAGGATATAAAGTGAAAAGGCCGCTAGCACGGCGCTTATCACCATATTCAGCAGCGAACGGAAGACAAGCTTTAATGCAATGTTATCCTTCAATTTTATAGCCAACCCCCCAGACCGTGATGATCATCTTATCACCAAGCTCCTTCTCCAGCTTATCTCTGAGCTTGCTGATATGGACCATTACCGTATTGTTGGAATCAAAATATTTTTCTTTCCACACCTGCTGGAAAATATCCTCCGCACTAAACACGCGGCCAGGCTGACCAGCGAGCAAATGCAAAATGCCGAACTCAGTAGAAGTCAGGTGCAGCGGATTGCCGTCTATTTCAGCCGTATGGCTCAGCTTATCGATCCGCAGCGGTCCAAGGCGAAGTTCCTTATCTAGTCGCGCCCCGTTATTTGCACTTGCTTGACCGCTGTACTGATAGGATCTTCTCAGTAAAGAGCGTACCCTAGCAACAAGCTCAAGCGGATTAAACGGTTTGATCATATAATCGTCCGCACCGGTCATCAGCCCCATAATTTTATCCATATCCTCTGCTTTTGCACTGAGCATTAGAATAGGGACCGATTGATCGCGCCTGAGCCGCCTCGTAGCTTCCAGCCCATCCATATTCGGCATCATGATGTCTAAGATGACTAAGTCAAACGGATCTCGCGCATAAGCAAGCAGCGCCTGCTCCCCGTCATACGCCTTTTCGGTAATAAACCCTTCATTTTTCAAATAGATCTCTATAAGATCGGCAATTTCCCGCTCATCATCAACAATTAATACTCTTCTTTCCAATTTCAAGCGCCTCCTTATTCATCTTCAAATTATTCTCATCGTTACCAATGAGCATACTATACATGAATAACCTGCATCATGTCCTATTGTTTCATGGAATATCACAATGTTTAAGCCATTTTTAATGTTTTTTTAACATTTATTTGCGAAACGCCTTTCGGCTGACGTTATAGCCAACGCCTGTCCGTTGTGATAAAATCGAGAGTATTGATATTTTAATAAGCATATAGGGGGAACTTACATGGCGGCCAAAAGAATGCGTTCAGACATGATCAAAAAAGGATTCGACCGCGCACCGCATCGCAGCTTGCTTCGCGCCGCAGGCGTAAAAGAGGAAGATTTCGACAAGCCGTTTATCGCGGTTTGCAACTCGTATATTGATATTATTCCTGGTCACGTTCATCTACAGGAGTTCGGCAAGCTCGTTAAAGAAGCGATCCGTGAAGCTGGCGGCGTTCCTTTCGAATTTAACACAATCGGCGTTGATGATGGTATTGCAATGGGTCACATCGGTATGCGTTATTCACTTGCCAGCCGTGAAATTATTGCCGATTCCATTGAAACAGTCGTAAATGCTCACTGGTTCGACGGTATGGTTTGTATTCCAAACTGTGACAAAATTACACCGGGCATGATCATGGGCGCACTTCGCGTCAATATCCCGACTATGCTTGTAAGCGGCGGACCTATGAAAGCCGGTAAAACATCCGATGGTCGTTCAATTTCACTCTCCAGCGTATTTGAAGGCGTAGGCGCTCACCAAGCTGGTAAAATCAATGACGATCAACTGATGGAGCTTGAACAATTCGGTTGTCCGACTTGCGGCTCTTGCTCCGGTATGTTTACGGCAAACTCCATGAACTGCTTGGCAGAAGGCATGGGACTTGCAATGCCTGGTAACGGCACGATTCTTGCTGTTTCTCCAGAACGCAAAGAGTTCGTTAAAGACGCTGCTCGCCAATTGATGAAAATCATCGAGCTAGGCATCAAACCTCGCGACATCGTTACAAAAGATACAATCGACAATGCATTTGCTCTAGATATGGCAATGGGCGGCTCAACAAACACAGTTCTTCACACGCTAGCAATCGCGCATGAAGCTGGAATCGAGTACCCAATTGAGCGTATTAACGAAGTAGCTGAACGCGTACCGCATTTGGCAAAAATCGCTCCTGCATCCGATTATCACATTGAAGATGTGCATAATGCAGGCGGCGTAAGTGCTGTCCTTAATGAGCTATTCAAGAAAGAAGGCGCATTGCATGGTGACTGCATCACCGTTACTGGCAAAACGCTTCGTGAAAATGTTATTGGCTGTGAAATTCAAGACACCGATGTTATTCATACCATCGACAACCCGCATACAGAACGCGGTGGTTTAGCTGTACTATTTGGTAATCTGGCTCCTCACGGCGCTATTATTAAAACAGGTGCAGTTGACAAGTCCGTTGGCGGCTACCACAAAGGTCCTGCTATCTGTTTCGATTCCCAAGACGAAGCGCTTCACGGCATCGCTAACGGAAAAATCAAAGAAGGTCATGTCGTAGTCATTCGTTACGAAGGACCACGCGGCGGCCCTGGTATGCCAGAAATGCTTGCACCAACTTCGCAAATCGTAGGTATGGGACTCGGCGCTAAGGTTGCCCTCATTACAGACGGACGTTTCTCCGGCGCATCTCGCGGCATCAGCATCGGCCACGCTTCTCCTGAAGCAGCTGAAGGCGGCCCTATCGCTTTCGTACAAGACGGCGATATCATCGAGATCGACATGAACAACCGTACGATGGATCTTCTTATTAGCGACGAAGAGTTCGAGAAACGCCGTTCCGAATGGAAAGGCTTCGAGCTAAAAATCAAACGCGGCTACTTGGCTCGCTACGCTCACCTTGTTACATCTGCCAGCACGGGCGGCGTAATGAAAATGTAGTTATCGCCTTCAGTATCCTCTGGATGCTGAAGCAGCTTTGAGCAAGATATATAAGGTAAGTTAGCCTTATATTTAAACAAAAGGAGTGCAGGCTGGAAACAGCCTGCACTCCTTTATTTATTTAACATTCATTTGGATAAATGTCATTTATATCTCAACATTAGATCGCTGTTGTTTTTGTACCTAACTGCGCAGCTTCGTCGGCTGCTGCGTTTAAAGTTCTCTCTACTGTCTGGCTTATATCTTGAATCATGTTCAGCTGTGCCGTTGCATAAGACCTAATCGTTGCGACGGGCATTAACAGCATACGCGGCGAGATCAGTTCTCTTTTTTTCTTGCTCTGAGAAGTCTGCTTCGTGTTCGTTAATACTTTAATCAATACTCGCAAGTACACACGCGATGATCTAGCAAACCAGCCCTCAGGCAGCTGAAATATTTCAAATCCTAAACGATCAGCCCCGCGATGGATCATTGTAACCCCATATACCGCTTTGATGTCATTCGCATCTGTATCTTCAGCAAGCTGATTTGCGAGCAGCGGAAGAGCTTGCTCCACTTCACGCAGCATGCGAATACCTGTAGCTACAGGGGATTTTGAGGTTGCTGCAATCATCGACAATTTCTTGTTGTCAAAATGCAGTTCTGCAATACGGTCTCCCTTTGAGACGCGTCCTCCCTCTGCTAATTCAATGTCCTGACCAGTGTATGTGGTCACCCGGTAATGAAATGCTGCATCCTTCACATCACCAACGGTCTTCAAACGGAAAACGACGTGAAACAGACGCTCCCATGTCAGCCAAAGCGATATCATCGCTTTCTTCAAGAGTGATGTATGAGCAGCACGCGCTGCTTCAGATCGCTTCATCATTTCTTCAATGCCAACAAAGCGGAAACCTTGCTTCGTACCTTCTTCTAAGTAAGCCTCAAGTGCCGTAAGCATATTTCTCGGTGCATCCTTGTCCGCCCCAAAGGTCATGCCGCAATCATGCAATAGAATGACTTCACCGGGCCGAAGCTTTTTCATCATCCGGTTTTTCAATCGTTCTGACCCTAAACGTATCCGCCAATCACCGAACATTGCCGACCACAAAATAATTTGCAAATGGCCTAAGTTCGCATAATCGAATACATTTACGATTCCCCATGGCGGGCGATAATAAGTCGATCGCAATCCCGTAGCTTGCTCAATAATGTCAAGCGTACGCTCGATTTGGCGCTTAACCGTCCTCGGACGCATTAACCAGTTCGATTTATGAACGTAATTATGGACACCAATATTGTGGCCCTCATCCTTCATCCGCTTCAGCAGCTCTTCTTGTCCCTCGGCATGTGAGCCGACAACAAAAAAGGTTGCCTTCGCATTGTAGCGGGCAAGAAGATCGAGCAATTGCGGCGTATAAATCTCATCAGGCCCATCATCGAACGTTAAAGATATTTCGTTTCCCACACGGCCCTTCTTAAAAACACGAAAGCCAAAAGTACGGCTAATGAGGCCAGGAAGAAACGCATAGAAGGATGCTACGTATAATCCCCATAACAGCAAATTTTCCATTTTGTTTTCCCCACCGTTATATGATTTAGTCGACGAATAAATAGCGGTACAAAACAACAACAGTAGTATTAATTGTAGCATAACGCAATTAAAAATAGGCATCTTTTTAAAAACTATAGTACAATCTTTATGGAAATATGAATATGGAAAAAGAAGGAGAAACATTATGCTGCCCTTTTACAAAAAGTATTGGCGAACCGCCTTTGACATCGCACTCATTGCACTAACTGTCTATTTAATTATGTTTTCTTTCAGCTATTTGTACCGAATCGCAACGCCTATATTTTTATCCTTTCTCATTTTCTTATGTATCGAGCCGCTGGCAAGGCGTCTAAATAAGCTTGGCATGAAAAAATCGATCGCTTCCGGCATTTCGATTCTGCTGTTCACTTTAATTTTACTTACCGCCTTCTCAGGCGCTGCTTATCTAATTACGAAGCAAGGAACTGAGCTCGTTAACAACTTCCCGAAATATCAAGAAATGCTCGCTGTTCAAATCGCTAATCTGACTGAAGAGGTGCAAACCAGATTTGGGAATCTGCCCGCAGATTTGGATTTGGTTCAGCGCTCCAAAGACCTCATAGAAGGCGCTTCTTCAACATTAGCATTGTTTGGAAAGACTGTACTGCTTAGCATCATCGGGTACGTCACATCCTTCTCAACTTTCATCTTTAATTTTGTAGTCGGGATTATATTAGCTTATTTCTTAAGCATCGAAATTACGACTTGGAAAAAGACGGCCGAGGACAAAACGCCAAACACCTTCAAAACGGCATTTTTCTTCCTTAGAAACAATGTATTTAAAGGAATCGCGTTATATATTAAAGCGCAAGCCAAGATGATTAGTATCACCTTTGTCGTTATTTTGATCGCGCTCCTTCTGCTGCGCGTAGAAAATGCTTTTGTCATAGCAGTCGTATCCGCTATCTTCGACATTTTGCCGCTGCTCGGTGTAGGCACTATTTTTATCCCATGGATTATTTACTTAATTATTGTCGGCAAAGTCTCGCTTGCCATTTGGCTGTCCGTCCTCTTTCTCGCAGTTGTGCTTACACGCCAAATTCTTGAACCTAAAATTACAGGCGACTCCTTAGGAGTATCCGCCTTTACAATGCTCGCTTTCATGATTGTATCCTTATCGCTTTTCGGCGTCGCAGGCGTCATATTATCACCTATTCTTATGATCTTAATCAAAGCGCTGTATGATCAAGGTTATTTCCACCGCTGGATTCACGCTCCGCAAGGAGAATACGACAACCCTTCGGACAAGCCGGACGACACTGATAGTATATCGGTGAAAATAAATAACAAGGACATCAAGGAACAATAATACGCAAATAAAATAGAGCCACCCCATTGCAAACGAACGTTGATCCGTCTGCAATGGGGTGGCTCATTTTATTTGGAATGGCGTGCGGCGATATCCATGACGCCGCGGAAGAGCTTAGTCGCCTGGTGTGAGCTCCCAGGCGGCTTGTTCTCCACGAGGACGGCTACGGCGTATCGTGGAGCTTTGACCGGGCCGTAGCCCGCAAACCACTGGTGGTTGCGGGCGATTCCGGCCTGAGTCGTTTCGGCGGTGCCGGATTTGCCGGCAATCGCCCACAGCCCTTGGCGGATCGATCGACCGGTTCCATGGTCGACGACCGCCTGCATGCCGCGCAGCAGCGCATGCGCCGTGGCCGGTTTAATCCGGCCACGGATCGCTTGCGCGCGCTGCGCGGGCAGCTTCACCATCCGCTGGCCGTTGGCATAGCGGATTTCACTCACTAGGCGCGGCTCCATTACGCGCCCCTCATTCAGCAGCGTTACAATCAGATTTGCCGCTTGCAGCGGCGACATCCTTACATCACGCTGCCCAAGCGCGCTTTGCGCGAGCACACCGCCATCGACGCCAGCCAGCATGGCTGCTTCTTCCCGCGCTTGCTGCGCCGCATTAAACTTCCCGCTCCGCTTCTCATTACGCTTCCCATTGCCACTGTCGCTGCTACTACCACTGTCACTGCCGTTGCCATTTCCATTCTCATTGTCACTGCCGTTATCATTGCCACTTCCACTGCCACTCTCATTCACATGCCCATTCCCAATCGCATGTTCACTCTCGTGCTCATGCTCACCAATCTCAACGCCGCTATTCCAAGCGAGCTTGCTCTTAACGGCTGCAAACAGCTGTCCGCGATCTTCCTCCTCAAGCAGTCTCAGAGGTGATGTAAAGGGGCCAAACGCTTCATCGCGATGCCATCCCACTTGCTGCCCTATCCCGAGCAAGTCCGCGGTCCGCTTCAACTGCTTAGCTTCAAGCCGCTCAACCACTGTTGCAAACACGATATTGCAAGATTGCGCCAAGCCCTCTTGGAGTGTCAAGCGGCCGTGTCCTCCTTCCTTCCAGCAGGATAAGCCATATTTGCCGTATTCACCATTGCAAAAAAACGTTTCATGCTGATTCACTACACCCGCCTCCAGCGCAGCTGCTTCCGCAACTAGCTTGAACACAGAGCCGGGAGCGACCGCCTTGATTGCATGATTAGCCCACTCGCTGCCGTCGGAGCTTTGGAACTGTCCTGGCTTCAATTGCGGCCGCGATACCATCGCTACAATATCCGCATTGCTCGCATCCAGCACAACGATTGCTCCCTCTTGCAAGCCTTGTGCATCCACATACGCTTCGATTTCGTTTTGCAGCTGCAAATCAATCGTCGTCATCGCTTTAAGAGGATAATATCGATTGCCAGGCTGCGTAATCCGCATATCAAGGCCGTGCATTGGAGCATTACGTCCATCCAGGAAGTAGGAAACAGAAGTAGCCCCTACTCCATGCAGCAGCATGTCCAGCGATTTCTCCAGACCCGACCCGCCAACCTGATCTACTAGCTTTCTTTTGCCGCTTACGAGATCTTCCGCATGGTTAGTCTGCAGCCACTCAGGATGCTGGCTTGTAAAGCCAATCAGATGCTTCGCATCAAAATCCGGCAAATAGCGATTACGATAAGGAAGCACACGTATACCGTTTAGCTCAAGTTTTTTTAGGCGGGTAATTTGATCATTTGTCAGTCGCAAAGGCGCTTGCATCCCATCAGCCTTCCAAAACACAGGCTCTCGCACAGCATCCCATTTCTGCTGCAGCTGCTCCGTGGTTACGCCTAGTAAACGGCTAAGCTCAGCTAAACTTTTTTCTTGACCACGCAGCTCTGCCCGTACGGGAAATAAGGCAACGGCCGAGTAAGTTTCACCTGTTATCGGTTTTCCATAGCGATCATAAAAGTCACCTCTGCCTGTGTCCAGCACCAAGTTTCGTTGACGCTGCTGAACTGACAGCCGTTGCCATCCTCCCCGGTTTGCCAGTGGAGAAAGGACCGCTGAAGAAGAGCTTCCAGGCATCAATTGAATCCACGCTAAGCGGCCAATATAAAGCATCATTATTAAACTAATGAAACAAGCAGCCATTGTTATTCGTTTAATCATGTCCCGTTCTCATCCTGCGAAAGCTCCTTTTTAATGCTGCCTAATGTTTGATAAGCGCTGGAATCGTTATTATACGTTCATTATCTCCTTCCGCGGCTCTCCTTCAAACATCCATTCTATTTTCTACAACAAAAAAAGAGCTGTTCAGCATTAACTGCCTGAATAGCTCTTCCTTCAATATTAACAATTTAATAGGATACCGTGATTGCTAATTAATTTTAAATTTAGAAAGTGAATCCTTGAGCTCACGAGACACCGTATCCAGCTTCTCCGACAAGCGTACCATACCATCGCTAATGCTTAGCTGTTCTGTGCTGAGTGATGCGACTTCTTCTGATGTAGCGGAAGATTCTTCAGCTACTGCACTCACGTTAGTCATCGCTTCTCCTAATACGACTTGCGATTCATCCAATTGCCCGATTGAATCCGTAACAAGATCCAACTTCTTAACTAGTTCTCCCATTTGGCCAGAAACGGTTAAGAAAATTTGATTCGCTTCTTTTACAGAACCGATTTGCTCTTGGAATAACGGATAGGCATCGGACAAAACATGAACGGTCTCGTCAATCTCGCCTCTAATTTTCTCCGTTATTTGACCAACAACGTCAATGGATTGGCGGCTTTGATCCGCCAGCTTGCGAATTTCATCGGCAACGACCATAAAGCCTTTTCCTGCTGCGCCAGCGCGAGCAGCTTCAATCGTCGCATTCAATGACAAGATGTTCGTTTGCTTCGTTAAGCTATTGAGCACGTCTAGGATTTTTACGATTGAGCCAGTGCTTTCCTTCAAAGCATCAACCTTCTCTACCATAGAACGGGTCATTTCTTCCGTCATGCTCGTTTTTTGAATAAGTACGCCCATATAGTTTGTTCCCTGCTCACTTGCCTTCTCAACGGCTTGCGCAGAGTTCACCATTTGTTCGTTGGCTGCAATAACTTTTTTCATTTGAACATCGATGTTTCCTGTAAGGTCAGAACCTCGCTCCGCTTCAACAGCCAAGCTTGTTGCTCCTCCCGCGATCTCCTCTGTTGCGACTGCAATCTCCTTAGCAGAAATAGCTGTTTTCCGAGAAGCATCTCCGAGCTCAGTAGCTGTAACCAGTACATCCTCAGCTGATCTTGTCGTCTGTACTGCAAGAGCAGTTATTTGTGTCATCATAAGATTAAAGCTGTCGCTTAGCTCACCAATTTCATCTTGGCGTTTTTTCATGACAGATCGTACGGTCAGGTTGCCGCTTGCTCCTTCAGTCATTAGGTTGCGAAGCTTAACCAGTGGCTGTGCAATCGTCATAATTACGAGAATACCGATTGCAATGGCAATAAGTGCTGCGATAAATACCGTAATCCATGTCAAATTTTGAATCGCTTTAGCATCTTTTACTAGCTCTTTTACCGGTACCGTGCCTAGCAGCTTCCAGTTCATCGTTTCGAATGTTTTGTATGTAGCCAAAACCTCAGCACCATTTGTCGTTTTCATTTTCGACGAATCCTCAAGCGCTTTATCGCCTTCGGTTGGGAATGTAATACTCGCTGGCTTGCCTACCAATTCTGGATCATTAT
This sequence comes from Paenibacillus sp. FSL K6-3182, assembly GCF_037976325.1. Taxonomy (NCBI): domain Bacteria; kingdom Bacillati; phylum Bacillota; class Bacilli; order Caryophanales; family Paenibacillaceae; genus Paenibacillus; species Paenibacillus sp. FSL K6-3182. The sequence continues at coordinate 2,223,011 of NZ_CP150265.1, read as the reverse complement.
TTGTAATATATTCACCGTTTGCATTCACTATCGAAAGCTGGCTTCCTTCACCAAGGTTAACTTCTTCGAAGCGTTTCGCAAGCGTCGAGGCTTGCACCTCCAGCAGCAGTACATAAGATGCTTCACTTGAAGTTATATCTTTAATGAGTCGACTCAAGCCTATGGTAGGAGCACCCGCTGGATCTGACAAGCCTTCAGGCTGTGGCGGAATCCAGTTTGTTTTTCCCGCATTTTCGACAGTTTCCATAAACCATGCTGTTTTCATTAATTTCTCCGCAGTACCGGTGGTTGCCCGGCCGGATGTTACAACCGTCAATTTCGGATTTACTGGCAGCAGCATCATGGAAACGATCGTATTATTACCCATAACGTAAGATTGCATTTTGTCGCTTAAATTACGCGATGCCTCAAACTTGCTGAAATCGTCTTCGCCATTAAGCATTTTTCTTACAATTTCATGGAAGCTTTTATCAATTAATATTTGCAGCGATAAATCCTCATAAGTCTTGAAAATAACGTCCATATTGTTTGCAACCTGATTGATCGTTTGAAAGCTTGCTTCTGAAACTTTATTTTCAATAATCGACTTCGACTTTGAATAAGCCATTAGACCTACTGTCAATACACACGCGATAATACTGCAAAAGATAATCGTAAACAGCTTCGTTCCTACTGATTTAATTGGATTTGACAGCTTTGTGCTTTTTACAGATACCGTCGCTGCCTTTGCTGCCTGTGATAAAGATTGGATTTTTGATGACGCTTTCATACTTGTACCTGACTTAATTTCGTTTGTGCTATTTTGCTCTTTTTCCTGTTTCTGTTTCTTTGTTTTCTTCTTTTTTTGTTCTTCTTGGTTTTCCATGAGGGAAGACACCGCCTTTAATATTGTAAGTCCAAAATAGTACGTTTGCTGCTAGCGCATCTTGCCGAAATATGTATTTACAGTAGATTTACAGTATATTATTTTATATCGACACATTCTTGTCATTTCATAATAATAAATACAAAAAAAAGAGTCTTATTTTCTAAAAAAATAAGACTCTAGTCATGTTTTGCTTATTTACTTCTTCCCGATCTTCTTTCTCATCATATCCATCGGTTTAACCGGCTTTAACGTACGAATGCGAATATGCTGCAAAGGATGGCGAGCCGCTTCAAGCGCATTGCCGTCTGTATCCGTAATTTCGGTTACCGTTTGCTTGAAAAAAGTTCCCTTCGGACCAACAAATTCGATTTCTTGTCCGAGTTTAAAGTGATTGCGCTGCTGCACGATCGCAAAACCCGTTTTATCATTATAATCTACGACTACTCCAGCAAAATCATATGGCGCTGCTTTTTCCTCTGGCTCATAAATATGATCCTCCGCACCCGGTGTATCAAGGAAAAATCCAGTGTTTAGCGGACGGTTGGCAGCCTTATTTATCTCATCCACCCATTCCTGCTTCAGCTCGAAATGCTCAGGATCAGCGAAATACGCATCAATCGCTTGACGATAAACATTAACGACTGTCGCCACATAGTGAATGCTTTTCATTCGTCCTTCGATTTTGAAGCTGTCAACGCCAACTTCGATAAGCTCCGGCAAATATTCAATCATGCATAGATCTTTAGAGCCCATTGTGAACTTATCTTCTTCTTCCGGGTACATTGGCATATCGTCAACAAACAAATCATATTTCCAGCGACATGACTGACAGCAGCCTCCACGATTGGAGTCACGATCCGTAAAATGATTAGACAATACGCAGCGACCAGAGAAAGATGAGCACATAGCACCATGAATAAACGCTTCAATCTCAATATCAACATTTTTTTTTATTTCTGCAATGTCTTTAAAGCTCGTTTCACGGGCCAGCACAACGCGCGGCAAGCCTTCTTCCTTCCAGAACTGCACAGCCTGCCAATTCAGCGTGGATTGCTGCGTGCTCAAATGAACCTCAAGCTTAGGAGCTACTCGCTGCGCCGTTTCAATAATGGCAGGATCTGCGGCAATGATAGCTGAGATTCCTGCTGCTTCTAGATTGCGCAAGTAGTCTTCAAGTCCCTCTACATCCTCATTGTGCGCATATATATTTGTCGCGACAAACACCTTTGCACCATAACGGTTGGCGAACTCAACGCCTTCCTTCATTTCTTCAAAGCTGAAATTGTCTGCATTGGAGCGCAAGCCATACTTTTGACCGCCGATATAAACCGCGTCAGCTCCGTAATGAATCGCGAATTTCAGCTTCTCTAAATTCCCGGCTGGTGCGAGCAGCTCCGGCTTGTCCAGCCGATGGCGTTTGCCTTGATAGCGAGGTGTCGTCTTCTCAATTGTTGTCACTATGTGTACCTCCTAAGTTTTGCGAAGCAAAACTCACTTCGTAAGCATTAACTTTGGTTTTGCGAAGCAAAACTCACTTCGTAAGCATTGACTTATTAATAGACTTGCTCTTTGAAGAAGAAGCCAAAACTCAGCTCTCGCTGCGGATTCTGGACTTTCTTAATCGCGTCAAGCCATTCCTCTTGAAAAATGTAGCCCTCTGGATCAGCCAAATAGGCATCGATTGCTTGCCGATATGAGCGCACAACAATTTCGTTGTACTCGGTAGATTTCATTAATCCCTCAATCTTCAAGCTGGTTACTTTAGCATCCAGCAGCTCATGAAGGTTCTCTACCATACAAACATCATCCGAGCTCATAATATGAGTGCCGTTCGCATCTTCGTAGATTGGATAACGCTCGTCCTGCCGCTCCGCTTCCATCACATAAAGCCCACGATCTTTGTCTTTCTCCGGAAGCCGATCCGTCTCCGACTGATGCTCCATATAGCTCTCTACAAGCGAACGCTTTGAATGATAAATATTCGTCATCCCATGCACATGTACTTGAACCTCAAGTTCTGTACTAGCCGTTGTCTCGCAAACCTGTTCCATATTGAGTTCGCGTGCGAGCACATATCTAGTAGCACCTCTGCGGCCCCAATAATTAGCTGTAACATAATTAGTTGAGGTCATTTCGGCATTCCAGTGCAGCGCCATGCCTGGGGCATGCAGCCTAGCAGCCATTAAGACCGCAGGGTCGCCGAATACTAGTGCATCAACGCCAGCTTCAGCAAGCGAGGATACATAATCATTTAATGAATCCGCTGCTTCATTATCCATAAGATTGTTAAGGGCAGCATAGATTTTCACACCCTTAGGCTTAGCGAGCTTTACGGCCTGCGCTATCATTTCTTTGTTAAACTCTCCTGCTAATCGCATACCGTAGCGTGCTTCGCCAATGACAAAAGCATCCGCGCCTGCTGCCATGAGCCTCTCCAGCTCTTCTATAGATGCAGCGGTAGCTAACAATTCCGGCTTGTACGCCATACTTGATCCTCCTTAAAAACACCGTGAAGCTTCGTTTCCTATCTAATCGTTATGACTACCCAGCCGTCTGATTACTTTTCTCGATGTTTTTCAAATGCTCTTTATATGTTTTTGCGAACAAATGAGTCTGACTTCCATCCTTCTTGGTTACATAGAAAAAATATTCCGTATCTTCCGGATATATAGCCGCTTCAATCGATTTAAGACTTGGACTTGCGATAGGTCCAGGCGGCAAACCTTCTACCTTATACGTGTTATAAGGACTGTCTACGAGTAAATCCTTCTCATAAAGACGTTCCTTAGGCTTATCTAATGAATATTGAACGGTAGCATCAATTTGAAGCTTCATGCCATCGGCAATCCGGTTGTAAATAATGCCCGATACGAGAGCTCTTTCCTCGTCCACAACGACTTCACGCTCTACAAGCGACGCGATTGTCAGCATATCATGAAAGGACATTTTTTTCTCTTCAAGCACTTCCATCCAGCCCTCTGGAAGCTCAGCAAGCTTCCGGTCGAGTTCAAGCGCCATCCGTTTAATAATATCTTCTTCTGTGCTTTCTTTTTTCATCTCATACGTTTCAGGGAACAGATAACCTTCAAGACGCTGATGCAGCTTATCGTTATTGGGAATGGAGCGAACAGTCTCCGCATCACCCCAATTGTTTTCCGATGCAATTAATCCAATAAACTTTTCTTTGTTGATCAATTTCTCTTGAGCAAGCTTGTCAGCAATTTGCAATACGGTAAAGCCCTCAGGAATCGTGAATCGAATCGTTTCTGCTTCTACGGTGTCGCCAGCATTTAGCTTGGCTATAATGGCTTCATTATTCATGCCGGGGTTAAGCTCATAAAGTCCCGCCTGAAAGCGGCCGCCTTGATCCTTAAGCTTCAAATAATATTTAAAAATAAATGCATTTTTAATGATCCCTTGCTCTTCCAGTAATTCTGCAACCTCATTCGCTGATGTTCCTCTTGGAATATCAATCTTCTGAACCGCTCCAGCAGCTGTTGGCTTCAAGCTGCTCCACACATACAAAGCAACGCTTCCAGCACCAATGATCATAATTCCTAACAAGCTTAAAATAACCCATAATGTAATGCGGCTTTTCCTCGGTCCCGATGATGATTGTTGCTCAAGGTGCTGTGATGACTTGTCCAAAATTAGACCCCCTTTTTATAATGCATCATTTCCGGTATATCGATTTGCGCAGGCGAAATGGCTGAGACCATCCTATGGTGGCTCAGCTGAAAATGCTGTTAAACAGGTTAATGAAGTGAATTACTACCGCATGTTTGAGTAATTAACGCTAAACATGGAACAAAAGAGCGGTTATTGGCCGCTCTCTCGTTAGATGCATATACATTACACGACGTTTTATGGACGCTCGTCAGTAGCAAACAATAAATCATCGTACGCTTCTGATGCAGCTTCCCACTCTTCATCGTTTTCAATGTTTTCCAACTGCGGTTCACCATCGACTTGAATGACGCGGAATAGCTCAACATCATCCTCGCCACGCATCGGATCCGATTGCAGGGCTGCATAAATGCGATCCCCTAGCTGAAACTCAGCTTTAATATCGTATACCTCTACGCTGCCGTCATCTGCTTCAAGCTCAATTTCATTGCCGAATGCCGCTCGTAGCGTATTCAGCTTCTTAGGTGCTTCATGCTCTGTGCCGGACATTAATTTTCTTCCTCCATCTCACCAAGGAGAGTGTTGAACGTTTCCTCAACCATATTCCATTCTTCTTCATCTTCAATGGTATACAGCTTCAGGTCATCGCCTTCTTCTTCATAACGGAAAGCATATACTTCATCTTCCTCGTCATTTTCTCCATGAAGCGGAACTACCATCATATATTTCTGATCGGAACCATCAACTTCAAATTTCATGATGACTTCGAATTCCTCTTCGTTTCCTTCTTCATCCGGGATATAAATAATTTCCGGCTCTTCGAATTCCAACTCTTCATTTGTCATGTTTACCCTCACCTTTTCGCTTTAGAATCGAGATAATTTTGCAAAATAAGCGTTGCCGCCATTTTGTCTATTACAAGCTTTCGCTTCTTCCGGCTGACGTCCGCTTCAATAAGCGTTCGTTCGGCAGCTACCGTTGTCAGCCTTTCGTCCCAAAGGTGAACAGGTATGTTTAGTTTCTGCTTAATCTGTTCTGCGAATTCTATACAAATTTCTCCACGTGGACCGATGGTGCCATTCATGTTTTTTGGAAGACCAACAACAATTTCACTAACCTCATGCTCCTTAACCAGATCGGCAATACGGTCAAACTCACTATGGTCTCGCCTTCGTTCAATAACACCAGTTCCTTGCGCGGTCCAACGAAAAGCGTCGCTGACAGCAACTCCTATGTTGCGGTCACCGTAATCAAGTCCCATCAATCTCATGTCTTGTCCGGCTCCTGCCTCATTAGTTAAAATATAAGAATTTATAAGTTTATCTGCTTATAAACTGCTTATATTTCTCTGCGAAACGATAGCTAAGCCTCCTAAGGGGGGCTTTAGCCGTTTACGCTTGTTGTTTCTTATGGTTTAGATAAAACCGGACAAGCTCTTCGATTAATTCGTCTCGTTCCTTCTTGCGAATTAAACTCCTGGCGTTGTTATGCCGCGGAATATACGCGGGATCTCCGGACAGCAAATACCCAACGATCTGGTTAATCGGATTATACTCTTTCTCTAGAAGCGCTTCATGCACGGATAGCAGAATGTCTTGAGAAGATTCAACCCCCTCCGCCTTCACGTTAAATTTCATTGTTTTGTCCATGGAACTCATCGCCAGCACCTCGCTTTCCAAACCGCATTTCAATGAGATATACACTCATATCATATCACATTTGTTTGATTAAGAACTAGTTCTTCTGTAAGTTTCAACGCTTCATCCAACTTCGTTGTGTCTTTTCCGCCTGCTTGCGCCATATCTGGGCGTCCGCCGCCGCTGCCGCCGCAATGAATTGCAGCTTCTTTTACAATTTTGCCCGCATGGAAACCTTTTTTAATTAAATCTGCAGAAACGGCAGCTGCAAGGTTCACTTTGTCATCCGAAATCGCACCAAGCACGATAACACTTGACTCCAGCTTCAGCTTCAATTCATCAACTATGCCGCGAAGCGCGTCCATTGAAGGAGCATTCACTTTTGCGCAAAGGACAGTGATGCCATTCACTATTTTCGCGTTTTGCTCAAGTGATCCTGCTTCGATCCGGCTCAGCTTCGCTTGAAGGGATTCATTCTCGCGAGAGAACTCCTTCACTTGACCGAACAATGCTTCAATCCGTTTTGGCACATCATTTGCATTTGATTTCAGAAGTGCAGCCGATTGCTTAAGCAGGTCAAGCTGACCATCTAAATAGTTATACGCATGTTTACCCGTAACGGCTTCAATTCTTCGAACACCCGACCCAATACCGCTTTCGCTTAACAGCTTGAACAATCCGATTTGCGATGTATTGCTTACATGACAGCCTCCGCATAGCTCCAAGCTATAGCTGCCAACTTGAACCACACGAACCTCATCGCCGTATTTCTCGCCGAACAACGCCATCGCGCCCATCGCTTTAGCTTCATTCAATGATTTCGTTTCGATGGATACTGGAGTTCCAAGCCAAATTTGCTCATTGACGCGGCGTTCAATCGTTACTAGCTCTTCAGCAGTTATACTGCCAAAGTGCGAGAAGTCAAAGCGCAGGCGTTCAGCCTCTACCGAAGAGCCCGCTTGATTGACATGATCGCCAAGCACTTCTTTGAGCGCTTTATGAAGCAAATGCGTTGCCGTATGGTTTTTGATAATGTCATCGCGCACAGCTCTAGCAACGCTCGCCTCTACTGCTTCACCTGTACGAGCAGTACCTGAGGTAACAACAGCATGATGGACGCTTTGACCGTGCGGTGCTTTAGTTACTTCTTCAACCTGAAGCGTAAAGCCATTGCCCGTAATCGTTCCTGTATCTCCGATTTGTCCGCCGCTTTCTGCATAGAAAGGTGTGCGATCCAATATCACAACGACTTTGCTTCCTTCTGGAGCCGATTCACCCAACAGATCCTCATGAACGATGGCAATGATTTTGGACTCAGTTACCAGTTCATTATAGCCAACAAACTCACTTTTAACCGTGAAATCGCCGAGCGGTCCGCCTTGAACCTTCATGCTTCCAGTATCTTGGCGAGCTGCGCGGGCACGGTCGCGCTGTGCTTCCATCGCTTCGTCGAATCCAGCACGATCAACCGTCATTCCATTTTCTGAAGCAAAGTCCTCCGTCAGATCGAAAGGAAAGCCGTAAGTATCATACAAGCGGAATGCATCATCGCCATTAATCTCTTTTTGGCCAGCTTTCGTACCAGCAGCTACCAGATCAGACAGCATAGCTAGTCCATCGGACAATGTCTCATGGAAACGCTCTTCTTCCGTACGGATAACCCGCTCGATAAATTCACGTTTTTCTACAACCTCTGGATAATAAACGCCCATAACCTCGCCAACAATTGAAGTCAGCTCATGCAAAAACGGACGGTCGATTCCGATTGTTTTTCCGTAACGAACAGCTCTGCGAAGCAAACGGCGAATGATGTAGCCACGGCCTTCGTTAGATGGCATTACGCCATCACCTACTGCGAACGCTACTGTACGAATATGATCGGCAATAACTTTAAGCGCAACATCATGCTCTTCATTCACTTTGTAGCTTACTTTCGCAATTTCACAAGTGCGGTCGATAATGGGACGGAATAAATCCGTATCAAAGTTCGAATCCACATCTTGCAAAATAGAAGCAAAACGCTCAAGTCCTGCGCCTGTATCGATGTTTTTGATTGGAAGCGGCGTGTAGCTGCCGTCTTTATTATGATTGAATTGTGAGAATACAACGTTCCAAACTTCTAGGAAACGCTCGTTCTCACCGCCTGGCCAGCATTCTGGGTCCGAAAGATCGCCATATTTGTCACCGCGGTCATAGAAAATTTCAGTACAAGGTCCGCAAGGGCCCTCTCCAATATCCCAAAAATTTTCTTCCAGCTTATAAATTCGTTCAGCAGGAAGGCCAATTTTCGTATTCCAGAACTCGAATGCTTCTACATCTTCTGGATATACCGTTACCGACAAGCGATTAGGATCAAAACCAATCCATTTTGGCTCAGTCAGAAACTCCCATGCCCAAGTAATAGCTTCTTCCTTGAAGTAATCACCGATCGAGAAATTGCCCAACATCTCAAAAAACGTATGATGACGGCGGGTTTTGCCTACGTTTTCGATATCATTCGTACGAATGCACTTCTGTGAATTCGTAATACGCGGGTTTTCTGGAACGATGCGTCCGTCAAAATAAGCCTTTAGCGGCGCCATACCTGCATTAATCCATAGCAAGGACGGGTCATTATGCGGTACAAGCGATGCACTTGGTTCAATTTTGTGGCCTTTGCTTTCAAAAAATGCAAGCCATTTTGCACGAATTTCACTAGCTTTCATTAGGATGAGCCCCCTTCAAATGATAAAACACAAAAAAAGCCCCTGTCATTGACAGGGACGAATAGAATCGCGGTACCACCCTGGTTATTGCCTCGCTGCAAACAGCTAGAGCAATCGCCTTCATTAGACATTAACGGGTCCAACCGGTGAAGTTCATTCACACTCCGAAAATAGCTTTCGGCCACTCTTCGTTATAAAAGCTCTCTCAACCGACGCGGCTGCTTATCGAAAAGCAAATGCGAAGAAGCTTTCTCTCTGGCTAACGGGCATTGGCTTACTTCATTTCATCAACGATTTATTCCCTTATAATTGACACTTGATTATTTTAAAATTATAGCCACAGCCTATCCGCCTGTCAAATAATCTTTCTTCGCACGTAGTAGGCGAACATATGCTGAATGATCACTTTGCAGGCTGCAAAAATAGGAACCGCCAAAATCATGCCAACAATGCCTGCAATCTCCCCTCCGACCAGCAATGCAAAAATGATCGACAAGGGATGCATATGGAGAGTACGGCCAACTACTTGTGGAGAGATTACGTTACCTTCGAGTATTTGGCACAGGGTGTTGATAATCGCGACAAGGATGACCATCTTAATGGAAACCGTAGATGCCATTAGTATTGCAGGTGCTGCTCCAAAAAAAGGACCGAGATACGGAATGACATTCGTTATCGCAACGATGCCGGCAAGGAGCAGCGCATAAGGCATGCCGATCAACAGGTACCCGAAATAAGCAAGCACGCCAACGATAATACAAACCAAAAACTGTCCGCGAATATAGCTGCCAAGTGCCGTATCGATATCTTTAAGCAGCCTGACCGTATTTTTGCGATGTGATTTGGGTACATACGTAATGACCGTTCTTTCAAACACATCAAAATCCTTTAATATGTAGAAAGCGAGAAACGGAATAATGAACGCGATAAACACTGCATTTAACATGGACCCAATATTGTTAACAAAGTTGAACAAACTCTCCGACAGCTTTTTTTCCATATGCAAAAGTGACTTATTAAGCCCACTTCGAATACTCTCCGGTAAAAAAGAAGTGTTGTTAATGTCCGTGACGATATTTTGAGCACGCATGGAAAGCTCAGGCACATGACGATTGATTTCCTGTACTTGTTCGATGAACATTGGAATCAAGTTAACGAGAATCACCGTAATGACTGCACAAAACACTGCATATATGAGCAGCACGGCAATCGTCCTAGGAACCTTTCGGTCATGCAGCATCGTAACGATCGGATTCAGCACATAAGAAATTATCATCGCGATTATAAATGGAGCAAAAACGGCTTTTACAAACACATATACGTTCACAATAAGCGGTTTTATAAGCAGCATAAGATAAATCGCAAGCAGACCCAAAATGATGTAAACCAGCCAGACAAACAGACGGTTCTTCGTAAAGCGCTCCACCGTCCTCACCCCCGAACTTTCTTTATCCGCTTCGCTCTTAGCAAGACAAGCCGAACTAGTTCAGTATATGTACAAGCGCCCTAAATCATCCTATAACAGCAAAAAAAAGACGGCCAAAGACCGTCTTTTGATATTCAAGTTTATAGCAACGCACGTCAGTTGACGTGAACTTGTGTAATTTCTTCCTCAAAGAACAAGTCGTCGAGTGAGCTTAACGTGCCATCCTCTTCCACTTGGTAAACCGACATTTTGTCGCCGTTAACCGTCAGTTCAATGAAGCAGCCCCAGCAATAAAACTGGTGGGAACCGATCTTTCCGATATCTTTCGAATTACAATTCGGACATCTCATCATCTTTCATTTCTCCCTATCCTCTGAAATTGGAAGCTGCGACAGGCTCCAATTCCGCTTCACTGACAGCAGGAACAATAATCGCGTCTTCCCCGAGTAATACGCTATCCGGATCACTCGGCGCCTTCAGCCATCTGCGCCCTTCCATCAGATCCGAAACAAAACCGTCCGTAAGCTCGTAGCCTATTATTTGTGTACCCTCTTTTGGGTAAAAATAAACATCCGACACTCTGCCAAGTTGAATACCTTGTACAGTTACGACGGGCAGATCCTTTAATTTCACTAATCCTGTGTCATAAGAACGTAGCAATTGCTTCGACTTCATCCGAACGATCGCCGCTTCACTTGCTATAATAACGGTGTCCTCTCCGCAAGATATCACGTGAGTCCACTCCACTATTTTTACGGAGGAAGCAAACCACTTGGGACAATCGAGTATTAGCCCTTTCAGCTGCCAATGCTCATCGAACCAGGCGTCCTTGACAGTTCCAACAAGTTTGCCGGAATGGATAACGATTACGGGTAGTCCAATAAGCCGTTGAAGTTTGATCACGCTTAGCTGGAGTCCTCCTAGTAGTTATTACGAATACGCCTCACGATTGTTCCAACTTTTTGTGCGGCATCTTCTAATTCCTCCAAAGTATTCCCCAAACCAAAGCTAAATCTTACAGCAGAATTAATTTGTTCCTCGGGCAATTGCATTGCTCGAAGTACATGTGACCGCTCAAGCGCGCCGGAGGTACAAGCAGAACCGCTTGCTGCTGCGATACCTTCCATATCCAAATTCATGAGCATCGTTTCCGTATCGACACCAATAAAGCTGATATTTACGATATGCGGCAAATAGTGCTGCTCCGAGCCATTTATTACGATAGGCACTTCAACATGGTTGTGAAGCAGTTCTATCCATCTCTTACGAAGCTCGTCCATAAAAAGTTGCTTATTTTCTCGCTCGTTCACACAAATGTCAACTGCGGCAGCAAACCCGACGATCCCCGCAATATTTTCTGTGCCTGCACGCCGCTTTCTCTCTTGGGATCCACCATGCTGAAGAGCGTCAATCGGCGTACCGTTAGCCACATAAAGTGCGCCAACACCTTGAGGACCGTTGATCTTATGGGCGGAGAAGCTCATCAAATCGACTGGCAGCTCATTGAGCCTATACTCGAATGAGCCCAAAGCTTGAACTGCATCCACATGAAAAACAGCACCGCCAGCTCTAGCTATGCGCCCTATTTCTTCAATCGGCTGAATCGTTCCAACCTCGTTATTTCCATGCATGATGCTAATAAGGCCTGTTTCCGGGGTCATGGCTTCTTGAACAAGCTCTGGTGATGTTCGTCCAAAGCTATCAATAGGTAGTACGGTTAGGGAGAAACCTTCTTCCTTAACCAGCCATTCGCATGTATGAAGAACAGCGTGATGTTCACCCGCTGAAGTTATAATATGTGATTTGCCTCGTTTACGCTGTGCTCTAGCAGCCCCAATTAGAGCGGCATTATCGCTTTCCGTTCCACCTGAGGTAAATAATAATTGTCCCGGCTTGCAGCCAATTGCTGCTGAAATGAGATCTCGTGATCGATTTAACTGATGCTTGGCCGCTCTTCCAAAAGCATGCATACTAGACGAATTGCCGCCGGAGCCTTGCATTACCTCAAGCATCGCTTGGATGACTTTCGGATGCATAGGTGTAGTGGCGGCATGATCAAAATAATGATTTGTCATAGGTCGGCTTCCTTAAATATAGAACATATAGCTATCAGGTTTGCCAGCATCTTCGAAATTAATTAGATCTGCAAGCGTAGTCGAATCTAATACTTCTGCAATACTGTCTCTAATGCGCAGCCAAAGCTGACGTTTAGCCGGATCGTCTTCTTCTGTAAAGTCTACAGGTGAAATCGGACCTTCAAGAATTCGAATAATATCCCCAGACGTAATCGTTTCCGGATCCTTCGATAAAATATAGCCGCCATAAGCTCCGCGAATACTTTTCACAAGACCAGCATTTCTAAGGGGTGCTACTAATTGCTCCAAATAGTGCTCGGAAAGCTGATTTCGTTCAGCGATACTTTTGAGCGAAGTCGGGCCTTCACCAAATTTAGCCGCAAGCTCCATCATAATAGTTAAGCCATAACGGCCTTTCGTCGATATTTTCAAAGTGGCACCTCTTTTATTGTTTTTAGTATTGATTTATGATTGTGTCTTCCTCATTGGTTGTTAATTCTCTGTATTCCCATTTCACTTATATGTTAACATATCGAGCGGGCGGAGTGTGCAAAAAGGTTGACATCTTCATGAAAAAGTTTGCAGCCTATGTTACAATAATAAATGTTTGATTCAAGCAAGGTGGTGTTTACGATGGAAAAACCAAAAGCTTCGACAAGAGTTGTCGTCGGGATGTCAGGCGGCGTCGATTCCTCCGTCACTGCACTGCTGCTAAAGCAGCAAGGATATGACGTTGTCGGCATTTTTATGAAAAACTGGGATGATACCGATGAATTCGGTCATTGCACGGCGGAAGAGGATTCTGAAGATGTACGCCGCGTATGTGAACAAATTGGCATTCCCTACTATACCGTGAATTTTGAACGGCAATATTTTGACAAGGTATTCACATACTTTCTAGATGAGTACAAGCGCGGACGTACGCCTAACCCAGACGTAATGTGCAACCGCGAGATTAAATTTGGTGACTTCCTGCAGCGCGCCTTGGAGCTTGGAGCGGATTATTTGGCAACAGGCCATTATGCTCAAGTAGAACGTACCGAGGATGGTACAACGAAGCTCATTCGCGGAGTCGATTCAAATAAAGATCAGACGTACTTCCTTAGCGCCCTTAATCAGAAGCAGCTGGCTAAAGCGATGTTCCCGATTGGGCATCTTCCGAAGCCTGAGGTACGCCGTATTGCTGAAGAAGCTGGCCTTTATACCGCTAAGAAAAAAGACAGCACAGGCGTTTGCTTCATCGGGGAGCGCAATTTCAAAACCTTCCTTAGCGGCTATCTTCCCGCTCAAGCCGGCGATATGATTGATATTAGAAACGGCGAGAAAAAAGGTCGTCACGATGGGTTGATGTATTACACGCTCGGCCAGCGCCAAGGACTTGGCATTGGCGGATCAGGTTCCGGCGAGCCTTGGTTCGTAGCGGACAAGGATTTGGAGAAAAACATTCTTTATGTTGTACAGGGAGAGCAGCATGCCAGCCTTTACTCTGAGAGCTTGACGGCAACTGGCATGAACTGGATTCTACCAGTAAAAAGCGGAGATACCATTCGCTGCACCGCCAAATTCCGTTATCGCCAGCCCGATCAAGGCGTCAGCGTAACGATTGGCGAAGATGGAAACGCGCATATCGTGTTTGACAAGCCTCAGAAAGCCATTACACCTGGACAAGCTGTCGTACTCTACGACGGCAACGTTTGCCTTGGCGGAGGCACGATCGATAAAGTTAAGAAAGTCGATCCTGCTGCTGATTTTGCAAAGCAAGCATAACAACACGAAAAGCTGCCTGAAGCATCCGCTATTGATGCATTAGGCAGCTTTTCTTTTGATCAAAACGTTCATGTTCAGCCAAAATATTGGCCGTTCTGTCCTTTTTTTCTCTCGCCAATCTTTCGAATCAGAAGCCTGGAGATCCGAAGATGATCCGTCTCTTCAATAATGAATTCATATTCTCCAGCGTAATCGACACGCTGATTGTTGACAGGAGGTATGTTTATTTTGGAATACATCCAGCCCCCGATTGTATCATAATCATCCGTTTCGATATCGAGATTGAAGAAGCTGTTGACTTCCTCGATCAGCATGAGACCACTAATGGAGTAGGTATTGTCGTCTTTTTTCTCAAGAGGCTCTCGTTCCTCGTCAAATTCATCTTGAATCTCGCCGACGATTTCCTCCATAATATCCTCCAGCGTTACTAAGCCGGAAGTGCCGCCGTACTCGTCAATCAAAATAGCAATTTGCGACTTTCGTTTTTGCATCAGCTTCAGCAGTGTACTAATTTGCATCGATTCGGGTACTGTCGTAATCGGTCTCGTAATTTGCCTTATATCCTGCAGATTGTGCATCGTGTCCTTCAGTAAATCCTTGATATGCACGAACCCAATGATATTGTCCTTGTCATTCTCACAAACCGGATAACGCGTCAGCATTTGCTCCAGCGCAATTTTTTTATTGTCGGCTAAAGTGCAGCTTGTATTCAGGCATATCATTTCTGTTCGAGGAATCATAATTTCACGCGCATTCGTCTCGGCAAAATCAAAAATGTTATCAACAAGCGTTAGCTCCATATTATCTATTAAACCGTTTTTGTGGCTCTCCTTCATCAAAATCCGAATTTCATCCTCCGTGTGCGCCGAATCCTTCTCGGTCACAGGCTCAATTCCAATTTTTCTAAGAAGCAAATTGGCTACCCCGTTAAATAACCAAATAAAGGGAAAAATAAGCTTATAAAAACAAACGAGCGGCAACGCTGTCAATCGCGTAATGGATTCAGCTTTGCGGATTGCAATCGTTTTTGGCGCCAGCTCTCCAAGTACTATTTGCAGCATCGTAATGAGAATAAAGGCAAGCAAAAATGAAAAGGCATGAACAAACCATTCACTGCGAATGCCGATGAAAGCCATAGCAGGCTTGATCACATTTGCAATAGCTGGACCGCCAACCCATCCGAGGCCAAGCGAAGCAAGCGTAATACCAAGCTGGCACGCAGATAAATAAGCATCTAAATTGCCTGTCATATGAGAGGCAAGCTTCGCTCTCGAATCACCATCTGCGATTATTGTATCTAAGCGGCTTCCTCTTACCTTCACCATTGCAAACTCGGCAGCAACAAAAAAACTGTTCATCATGATAAAAACAAAAATAAGCAGCAGAGACAAGCTGGTCGGTAATGGGTCAATCACTGGATTCCTGTCCTCCGCAAGAAATGAAACGGGATGCGATGACAGGTGCACCTCCTTTTGGAACAAAGATACGGCAATCTTTGTGTAGTATGAGATTTCTCCTAGATGACAAACCGCCGCGTCAAACGGTAAAGCATACGAGCCATATACCGCTCTCAAGACTGTAATTATGTCTATTCGCCATAGGCTAGCACTTATACGCAGATTTCCAGTCTTTCTAAGCGTTTTTTATAGGAAGCATCAAACGATCTTCAACAAATGTTCACTAAGCCGCAATGAATTGATCATTTTATTTGGCGCAACAGCGAATTGGAATCTGTTATAATGCAATGAGCTTACTAAGTAGGCTCGTTACAAAAATATGTAGGAGGTTTAAAAATGAAACGAATATTGCTTATTTTTCTTGCCGCTCTATGGCTCGTTCCGGGCGTAGCGATGGCCCATTCCAAACTAGAAAGCGCGGTGCCTGCGCGAGATGCGACGGTCGCTGCCTCACCAGAGCGTATAGAGATGACATTTAACACAAAGATCGAGAAGCTTAGTAATTTTAAAATATTAAATGCTGCGGGCGAGGAAATGGAAAAAGAAAAGGTCGAGGTTGACGGCATGACGATGACCGGATCAGTACCTAATCCTTTGCCTAATGGTATTTATACAGTTAAGTGGGTCATTATCGGAGCGGATGGTCATTCGGTGGAAGGCGATTATTCGTTTACTGTAGAAGCGCCTGTTGTTACTGAACAACCAAGCGAAGAACCAACAGCTACAGCTACTGAAGCACCAGCAGAGACAACGGCTCCTACTCCTTCTCCTGATGCTAGCACTAATACTGACGGAGGAAGCAGTGAAGCTACAACTAATGATGCTGGGACAAACTATACTCCTTATGTCGTTATCGGTGTCATTATCGTAGCAGCAGTTCTCTTATTCATGCGGAGGCGCAAATAATGATCTATATCAGCGAAGGCCTTCTATACATTTGCTTCGCCATTTTAACGGGCACCTTTCTATTGCGGCTTGTACCGGAGGACAGAAGGCCTTCCGTTCATGTACCGCATGGCCTGCTGCTCGCATGCGCAGTAGCAATACCGTTCTTATCCTACGTTCCTATTCATAAGCTTGCTATCGTATTTGCCAAAGATTTTGACATGAGCTACGGCGCTATTCTAAAGAGCATCCTGCTCGATGTTAATACAGGCAAAGCGTGGGTATGGACAACCATCGGATCAGCTGGACTCGCTTTTCTACTAGGGCTTAAAGCATTCCGGGGCGATAAGCATATGCCTAAGGTAGCTTTGTTTGTTACCTTTTTGCTAATTGTGTGGCTGGGTTATGCAGGACATGCTTCATCCTTGTATGGATTTAAAGGTTTAATTACACATTCTGCTCATTTTCTCGCAGTCAGCGTATGGATCGGCATTTTGTTTGTGATCAGTTGGTTTTCCAAAGACGATGCCAATTGGAATGCATTTCTGCGTTGGTTTTCGCCAGTAGCCATAGTTTCTGTTGTTGTAACGCTTCTTGCCGGCATTACGCTTATGTCATTCACAACTCCAGAATATGTAAACTCATGGATGCTTCCCTACGGTCAGATGCTGCTGATTAAACATCTACTGATTTTGCCTCTACTGCTGTTTGCTTTCTCAAATGGCTTCGGATACAAAAAAATAGCAAAAACCAATCCGAATTTCAATCCAAGACGCTGGCTAAAAGCAGAAAGCTTCATTGCTTTGCTCGTGCTTGCAGCAACAGGTGTGCTTGGTCAACAAGCACCACCGCATAAGGTGAAGGAGACACTGCAATCGGAATCACCTTCTCCATTTTTCACTTCAATTTACAAAGGAAACTTCAGCCCTGACATCAGCTTGAAATTCACGCTGAACATGGAGTGCCTGCTCATGCTTGCGGCAGCTGCACTAATGGCGGTCGGTCTGCTTTGGATGTATCGCGTAAATAAGCTTATGCCAGCTTTTGTAATGGGTATTTTGTCAGTGGTATTCGGCTATTTCGGCCTGATGTTTGCGATTGCTTAAAAGAATAACAAGAAAAACTCCTGCTAATATGATAAAGAGGTAAGCTTAGGAATGAGCTTACCTCCATCAAATTAGCAGGAGTTTTTTTATGAATTAACTTATCATTTTCCTTGGCGTTTTTGCTGATTTTGCCTTATTTTATCTTCCATCCCTTGCTCGGTAGCCTTATAAAAGGTCATTCCCCCAAGCGTATTCGGCAAATATTGCTGCTTTACGTAATGGTTCGGAAAATCATGCGGATATTGATACCCCTCGTGGCCAAGCTGCTGCGCCCCCTTGTAGTGGGTGTCGCGCAAATGCAGCGGTACCTCTGCACCGCCTGCTCGCTCGATTGCCGCCTCTGCATTGCCGATTGCAATGGCAGTAGCATTCGACTTGGGACTCTCTACCGCGAACAGAATCGCTTGTGAGATGTTATATTTCGCTTCAGGCCAGCCTATCTTATGATAGGCATCCATCGCTGTAACCGCTTGAATCATCGCTTGCGGATTAGCAAGTCCAATATCTTCGCTGCATGCCACAATCAGCCTGCGGATAAACGTCATCGGCTCCATGCCCAGCTTCTCCACAGCATATAAAAACCAAAATAACGCTGCGTCGCTTGAACCTCTTACACTTTTGTGAAACGCCGACAGCACATCATATTGTGTAGATAGATCTGCGCGAATGGACGGCTTCCTTATGGACTCTTGAGCCACCTCAAGCGTCAACCGGACAGAACCATCCATCTCAGACGGCGTTGTCACCGCAGCCAGCTCAAGCGCATTAAGCGCCCTGCGGATGTCTCCGCCAGCCATTGCAGCGATATGCCGCAGCGCGTCCTCATCTACTTGCAAGTCCATAAAGCCTAAACCCCGCTCACGATCGGCTAGCGCTCTTATCATCGCTTCATAGGCGTGCTCCTCGCCAAGCGCTTCGAGCTGAAACAAAGTTGAACGTGACAATAGAGCGCCATTCACATGATGAAATGGATTTTCTGTTGTCGCCCCTATAAAAATAATAATGCCCTGCTCAACAGCAGGAAGCAGCGCATCCTGCCTAGCTGTATTAAAGCGATGCACCTCGTTTATTCTGTTTCCAATCACAAGTACACTCCAGTACACTCATATTCATTTTATCAAATTAAAAAACCAACACTCCACATTTAGTGGAACGATGGTTCTTCAAATCTATGTATCAGTAGCAGGAATTATCATCAGGAAAGCGTTGTAGTTTAATAAATGAATATCAATTGTTTCATACACCATTGAATGATTCAATATATTATTAAAAATCTCATATTTGACTTACATACAATACGATATGAATCCATACAAAAAGCAGATACCGCATATTAAAACGGTCTCTGCTTTGATTGACTATTTCAGTTGCAACAACTTCTCACCATCAGGAATGGTTTGTTTAACAAAGCCTGCTAATGAAGTTGGATATTTCCCTAATCCAGTTGTAAGTATAATCTGATAGTCTGTTGATTGTAATTCAGATATTCTATCCATACATTTATCCAGATTGTCTTTATCAATTCCTAAGTTCTCAGGTGTATCTATAAGTAAAAACTGAGGGAATGGGATACGACTCTTAGCGTCTAGAGACATAGATAACAAAGTCAAAAAGTATAAAAATCTCTTAGGCACATCTGAACTAGCCTCTCTATAAACACCATCATTTAGAACAGGCATGTAATCCTCGTTAATCTCTGCGCTTGTTACTTCCCTTAAAGTTTTAGTCATAAAACCATTATAGGTCTCATTAAACTTTTTGGTCTGAGCGTTTATTAATAGCTCGATTGCATCCTGTGTACTCCTCACTTTGGTTTGAAGTGATGAAAAATCACTTTTAGCCTTGTTATAAGCTCGTTCAATTCCTTCATACTTTTCAATCATTTTAATCCGATTATCAGTATCTTGAATGGAGTTTCTTAAATGATAAACACGCTCATTCAATTGGAGCAATTCTTGATTGTTAGAATTGGTGTGCTGTTCAGCTTCTTTTAATTGATTTCGAATGCTATCCAGGTTCAAACGAATTTGTTTTATGGCTTCCTGTAAAGAGGTAATCTCTTTGGCACAGGAATTGATTGCCACATCTATGGTCTCAACAGATTTTTGTTTTGAACGTAAAATCTCTACATACTCTTGCGAGTTATAAAAAAAGTGTTCGCTTTGACCCTCTTGAATTTCAGCACCGCATAAGCAAACTCCACTAATACGCTCTACTTTATTAAAGCAACAAGGACAGTGGTCTGGAGAAAATATATGCAAAGTATTATGAGAAAAAATGATTTTATTAATATGCGAAACTTCTCTAATCAGTTCTTCTTTTAATTCAATCAAGTCACGTTGTTCAAAAGAAACATTACTGAGATTTGTCTGAACTTCTGCAAGCTCTTGTTCTTTTTGAACCAACCCTTGACGAAGTTGTTGAATTTGTAGTTCAAATTTTGAAGAATCTGATTTTCGATTTCTTACATCCTGACGCAATAAATGAACTCGTTGAAGTTCTAACTTTTCTTCTGTTAGCTTTCTTAATAATTCACTTGATGGAAGACTGCTTACGTCATAACCCATTTCAGTCGCTAATACGCCAAAGTTATCAAAAAGTATCTTTTTAGCATCTCTTTGCTTTTCGTATTCACGTAATTGACCAAGCATGGCATAATATTCAGAAAAACGATGACCTACTAATAGCTCAAATATAACTTTACGTATATGGGCTGAGTCTGAAATAAAGTTATTATCTGACTTATGCTCTTTATATATTTTTTTCGGCTCTGTCCCTTGGTCATAATGGATAAGACGAAACAAATCAGTGAAATTAACTTTAAAATGAGAAGTTCCTTGCCAAACATCGACTACTTCAATACCCAGTTTTTGAAGCAGCCAATCTGAATAAGTGGATTGACCCTCTGGCATGTGTTGTCTGTTTAAATATAAAGCTTCTTCATTGCCATTCTTATCACGAACAATAATCATGTTATTCTGCTTTTGTCCAAAATATCTCTTAACCCAATAAGTCTCTTGGCTGATTTCCATTTCAAGCAGAACAAAATTATTAGTATCATTTTTAATCTCTTTATGCACTTCTGTTTTGGAGAAGTTAAACATGTGAACATAATCACCAAGCGCATAACAAATCAAAGCACTAAACGTGGATTTTCCTCCACCATTTCCAGCCTCAATAATATTAACTCCGTCAGTTAAAAGCGGCGAACTGTAGGTGTACTTATCGCCATTGTAATGCACTCGTTTGATTTTTAGTCTTCCCATATGTGTACACCCCTTTTGCGGAACAGTTCTTCAAGTAGAGAATCAGTCTTCATAGTTCTTATATGTGAAAACATAGTTTTAATTTCATTGCTGTGGTCACGTTCCATTCTAAAAAACTCTGATGACAAAAATTCCTCTGGAAGATTCTCAATGCAAAGCCATACATCAAATGATTTTCTAGTCACATTTTTGGACATGGAAAGAATACCCTTTTGTTGTAGAGCATAGAACAATGACCCTACCCAGTTTAATCGCAACCTACTCTTCAAATAAGTTTCCTTCAAGTGAATCCTATCGATTGGAGATGCTTTACTTTCTAATACTTTATTAGAGGAGACAATAGAAAATAAAGTATGGTTAGATAAAAAGGGAATAAGATAATTTAATTTTGACCATTCTTGTAGCCGTTTGCTCTCACTAGTGAAACCAAGCTCATGTAAAAAAATGATTGTATTATATGCAAAGTAGTAATAATCGTCCTCTGCGCTAAACATCATCCGTTTCTTTACATTAAGGTTCTCATTCTTCATTTGGTCATTCATTGCACATTTAATTCCTCCTATCAAAAGCTAAATAACATGAATCTATTAATTCAAAAATCGTGTCACGAACTGCATTTTCACTTTGAAAAGGATAATTGTAATCTTTACCCCAATCTTCAAGATGCGCTGTCGCTGAAAGAACTAACATTTCTATCCAATCATCTACGATTGGAGGTTCAACAGTGGAATCTTTTGTTTGTTTATGTACATTTCGTATTAGTTGTTCTTCACAAGCTTCAAACACACGATATAAATATGCGCCACGTTCTTGATGCTGAACTCTTCTTAACTGCGTTTTTATTGACCCAATCTTTCGTGCGAAAATCCCAAACATGGTTTCATCATAATCAGGCGATACATCTTTAATTTTGCTATTAATGTTTCGACCGTCAAACGGTTTTTCCATTGATTCCCAATCCTCATAACATGGGTCCAGTGGCTTTTCCATTGCCACATTGTTACCTATTTCAAGAAACTTATTTCTCACAGTATCCGTATTAATCATTCGATGGATGGGGTCTTTGAATGCTTGTCTTTTCTCAAGTTCCTTATCTAATGAATCAATAATATACTGCTCTTTTCCAGATATCGTTATGGTGTTATATAAACGACATCTTTGAACTTTTAACAATAAGGTTGCTTCGAGTTGGATTTCATCTTCTTGATTAAACTTCCAATCAATCTGTTCAAGAAAATGAATCCACATCTCATCTGTATAACGTTCAATTGCATCTAAATATCCAGACTCATTTTTGCCCTGATATTGTTTTTTATAATCATCCAGTATGATGCACTTTAAATATGGAAGAACCGTTTCGTAATCTTTATCAAGTAATAGCTGCATGAGTTCGCTTTCAGGCAATTCTAATTTATGTCTTTTTAAAAGTTCAGTAGTTCTCTCATTTGTAATACCAGTATTGGTATAGAACCCAAAGCGAATATGCTTCCCAAAATGATGAGAAACATCCAAAAAACTCACTATGCTGTTCTTTACTTCATCAGAGTTAAGAGAGAAGCATTTTGATTCATAACTCTTATCACTCTCAATATACTCTGTTTGTTTACCGTTTCCATCTTCTTTACTTACATATATGTCCTCGATATGTTCACATGCCACAAGTACAGATATATCAGGTGATTTTTCAAGCTCATCAAATATTAATTGGATAGCTCTTAGTCGCTGCAGCCTTTCACCCTTGCTTTGTTCACCCACTACCCGACTGATAATACTTCTCTCCATAGACTTCCATCCTTATAAGTATGAATCTTACGCACTATGTCATTTCGACACCATCCTCTATTATCCCTCTTAATTACCCATATTTCTGGGTTCAGAGGAAGATATACCCGAATATCGAGAACACTTGTTCTTATAATATCATCTGATGGAGACAATTTCTATAAAAAGCTTTTTGAGTAGTCATAATAAAAACACTCGTTATGCCCAAAAGGACCGAGTGTTTCGAGTAAACATATTATTTTAATTGATACTCTAGTCTAACGACATATTCAAGTAGTACCATTCCTTTTCTTGAAACCACTCAAAACCAACATCTTTCTTAAAATACAGAGTTCTGTCCCTACTTTTATTTTTCCATTTGCCAGCCCAGCTTGGAATAATTGGATTTTCATTAATATACAAAGTACCATGACTGATATTCACACAATCAGCATAACCAGAATGTTGTTAATTCATATAATAAAGATTATCAGTTAAGCATAAGAATCGTTTTAATAAGAGAAACCCCCCAAAGGAAAAGTTCCTTGGGGGGAGTTTTAGCCTCGTACTTATTAAAGTACGGGTTGCGTTAAAGTTAAGCCTCATACTTATTTTTGCAAGTATGGGTTGCGTAAAAACAATTTATTAGCTTGAGAAAAGTATACGACACTTCTTTATATTTGTCAATTTTTAATTTAAACCTTATCCGATGCAACCGCAGCTTCTGGCAATAGATGTGTAAGACCTTGCTGAGATATAATTCTTTCTAGTTCTTCAAGTTGTTTCGTTTGCAGTTCAAGATTTTGTTCTAAAATTTTTATCTTTTCACTTTCAGTCTTTTTTATATATGGGCTATGGAATTTGTATAGCTTTTCTTCAATCGTCTTCATTAATTCCGTTTTAGCAATAGAGCCACAATTTTTTCTGAGTCTGTTTTTCGACACTGCTCTCATTTGATGAAGCAATAAGTACGAATCAACACTAAAAGCTGTATAGATTGATGAATCTACTTTTATCACAGCTTTCTGTATATCTGGTGCAAGATTATCAAATTTAGTTTCTGTTTCAGATGTAGCTGGAATAACAATTGAAATATCGGAATAATCAGCAATAATAACTGATGGTCTTAGAAAGGCTTGCTCTCTCCCAATACTGTGTTGACCATAATCCACATTAAATACTCTTCCTCTACTTTGAGCTATGGATGCTGAACGTGATTTATGGGTATTTTTTTTCGGACCATAAAGTCCAAATTCATTAGTAAAACCATTCCATAATGTATACTCCAAGCCTTCATCTAGCTTTTGTTGAATAATGGTTAATTCAGTGTCTTTAAGTGTATTTCGTAATTGATTAATTACTTCAGGGAACGCTGATGTTTCTTTTTTATCCATTTTTTCCTCATTTTGCTTCATTTTAATTAATTCGTGGACCTTAAGCCTCATATTTCCCCTCATTCTTTCATCTTTATTTAATTAACAAGAAGACACATTCGACAAAACACACCAAATCCCTGCATACAAATAAAGAGAATTAATTTGAAGTATCATATGATAGTTAGCGATTCAATTAATTATACTAACTCGAATCCTCTCATATTCACTAGCAGAATGAAAAATGAATAACTTTAATGTTGTGATAAGCCAATTTATCTATAAGTTCTTATTATCGTATATACTCTAAAATCACTTTGACTTCTTTTTCTGTTTACTTTTCGAGCGATTCTTTATTTCTGTTGTTGCATTTTTTTTATTGTCATTCAATCCTTTCAAAAGATTAATCCACTCACTAACTATAGTTATTTTCGAATGATTAGACCATGGCAATAAAAGTATGGCTAATGAACACCCTAAGAGTGAAATATGCGCTAGAATTGAATGAACAGATAAGTAAGTAGCCTGTTCAACGTTCCTTGTAACGATTAAAAATAAGTACGGACCTACATTAACAATTGAATTTGTACTTATAATTAAAAATAAAAACAATAATAAATTTCGCAAATACATTCTCTTACTTCCAAACTCCATATCATAACTTAATAATTTCGCTATATACATAGCAAGAAAACTAATAACAAATACACTTGCATTGTATTCGTTTATAAATTGCAAACCGAATTGTTCGCTGTATGAAGTAAATATGAGTATTGGAGCCAAAGCAAGTGCGAAAGCTTGCAACATGGATGAAGCAACAATCCTTGTGTTTTTGAAATGATTATACGAGGGTTTTTGTAAATCCAAATACAACATGATATTTATGTTTGCGTAGAGCATAAGCAAAAAACAGCCCCCAAGTATCCTCCAAATTAAATCTACACTCATAAATATATCAATATTATAAATTAGTAATGGAATAAAGATGAAGGAATAACTCATAATTATTGAAGTGCTACGTTGTAATGCTTTTTCCTGCGATATTCCTTCTAATACAGATTCCTTATTAATAATGCTAGCTATTTCACCTAACATCATAAAAGCTGCGAACATTGAATTAGTTATAATAAACGCTAAGAACATCTCATTATTATCAAATAAAAATACATTATACGATGGATATAAGAAGGAAACAGAGCCAGCTCCACCAACAATAAATACTATAAATAAAGGTAACGCAACTCGCAGTTTTATTTCAGCATAATTAAGTCCAAATACAATGTTGAATAATGACTGTCCCAAATTCTTTCCAAAAATCAATTGCATTATTTCATTAAGATTATCCATTTGAAATGGGAATGCTTTAGAAGTCATCAATTGATAAAAGGATGACCACAATCTTCCAAAACTTAGGAATAAACCCATGCCTATAATAAGAGCTACAATGGGTTTAAAAAATAGCTGAACTCCTTCGTAAAAATTCATCATTATTAATAAAAAACTTATAAAAATAGTTGCCATGATAACAATTGAATAATGTTTAATGTAACGATATTTGTTCGGTACTTTCTGGTTGATTAAAAAAGAACAGCCAAATAACAAACAGCCACAAACAAATATAGTTAGTATTTTCAAACCAATATCTGTCCAACTGAGATTCACACCGCCATTATTCGTTACAATCAAAAACACTGTGACATAAAGTATTAATACAGACTTCTCGATATTTTTGGTTTTCTTTATCTTGAATATTTTTAAAAAAGAGTTGAATGCAATGGTTATAGCAATCCATATTAGAACGGCTGTATAAAATACATTAAACCCATCGTAACTTGGAATGACAGCGATTATTGGACCAAATAGCATACCCAAATATGGATATTTCTCTACAATTTTAAAATCAGTTGCATTCAAAAAAAAGAAAATTAGTATAAGAAAGAACAACTTTTCTAGCGTATTAGATGATGCTCCAATAAAAATAATACTTAATGATGATACTGATGCAAACATAAGATTCTCAACTATCTGTATGCTTTTAGAACCAAATAAACCTATTCTCCTCAATAAAATAGATACGACTCGAAACATAATAGGAATTGCAATGAGCATTAACGACCAATACTTCAGCTCAGAAAGTATTAAAAATGGAATAGCAGCTACAATGTAGAACATCACTAATACGAGAATCGTTCGTGAAACCCATTTAATTATTCTATTTGTGTGATTAAATATGAGAAATAAAAAAGGTATAAATAATGAAATAATTATATAACTTTGTTGAACAGCAACCATTATCAAATATTTCCCCTTTAAAATTTATGGCATAGCCACGTAATAGCTCCTCACATAAGCCTTTATTTATTATCTATAGGTACAAAAATACAAATAGGAATACATCACTACGACAAGCTTAAAATAATCATGTCTATCCTTTTGTACAATTTTCGACAATACCCATCAAATTCCTGCATGTATTCCATTTTTAATTTTTGTTAGCTACTGCCTACAAAGGTGCTAGAACGTGCATATATATTTGGGTTATTTCTTAGAAAGGTGGTCATATTTTGTTTTGCTCAAATTGCGGATTGGAACTGTTAAAAAACTCGAAATATTGCTCACAGTGTGGAACAGCAACATTTATCAAAACAGAAAACGAACAAGTAGAATTTATCAATCAAAGCTTTACTGGAAGTATGGTTAGAATTGGTGATGAACACCGGAGACAAATTAATCATTTTCTCCAAAATAATAATTTTCAAAAAATTAGTTGGCATTTCAGCATAACACAAGGTCGTGTATATACACTTACGCTAACTTCTGAGAAGCCTCAAAAACCTTTACCATATCGGTTTGGTATTTATTATTCAGGAACAGCAAATAGTAGCGCCTTTGGATGGCTATCAAGCGTTTTTACAGGTTGGAATGTTGATAGCGCACTTCAACAATTTCAAGCCTCAAATCCGAATGTAAGAATTAGAAGTACAAGTCCCATTCATGATAGAGGCACCAATATTGGTCTCTATATTCTTTTTACATATGGTGTAAAGCCCTAAAACAAATGAGACTAGTCCTTGTAGGATTAGTCTCATTTGTTTTCATCCGTATTAAAATATTTGATTTGCTCTTCGAATCGGATTAATAACTCTGAAGGTTTTAAATACAATGCTCTCGCTAACATTAGTATTGTTGTTAAACTTGGATTCTTTAAACCATTTTCTATTTCACTGATGTAACTTCTATCAATCCTAGTAAATAGAGAAAGTTGGTCTTGTGTAATTTCAAGTTCTTTTCTTCGTTGGTTTAATATCACTCCAAATTTAACAAGGTCAGGATTTTTATCTTCTGCCATACACACCTGTCCTCTCTCCATTAATAAATAAAATGATAGAGAGAACAAATAAGGATTTCTGTAGGCTATTCCCACGAAGAATGATTGTGCTAGAATGATGGGGAATTATGACAAATGCTGTCGATTACAGGGGAGAGATTTAATTGAAACGTATTCTTATAACGTTAGCAGCTTGTTTACTTCTTATTACTGGATGCTCGAAAGCACAACCTGAACCAACCACAACTAGTACAACTACTCCTATTGTGGAGGTTACTCAATCACCTATCCCATCAGTAACACCACAACCAACCGAAGTTGTTCCAGTTGTTCCATCTGCGGAAGAAGCGGTTAAAAAATATTATGATAGCGTAATAAAAAAAGATTATGATACCCTTGCAACATTACTTTACGAGAAAAACTTAGACATATCGGCTACTGAATGGGTCAAACAAATGAAAGATTATGATTTTAAAGAAAGGTGAGGATATGCTAGCATTAGTTTTAGAGGAAAATCAGTGGAAAGTTGATTTTACTTTAAGAGTTGATAAGCAAATTCTTCATGAAAATGGTTTGACACCGAAGATGGATCCATTTCAATTACAAAAGTAGAAAAAATCAAAACTGTACTTGGTTATGATATTATCGTTTATCTGAAAAACAATACGACAGACAAACAACTATATATCAGCCGAAAAGATTTAAGTACTGGTGAGTTGACTACTGAAAAAGGTACAACAACCTCTGAACTAGGCAAAGCTACTGTATCACCTGAATCTGATGGTTCAATTGGCATTCGTTTTATAACAGAAAAATCAGAAGCTCAAAGCCTAACAATATTTAATCTTCAATTCTTTGATAAAGATAATTTGCCAGCAAGTGAACCATTTAAACTATTGATTCCATTACAATAATGTTTAATTCTCAAAGCACTAGTCAATCTAGTGCTTTTTTATTTTTATCAATTGAATAGATTTTTCTAATATTATTTCAACGTTATGGCTATTACAAAAATAAACATGATACTTGCCCCTCTTAAAGTAGCTAACCAACTCCCAACGTCTTAACTCACGAAGCTGATGAGAAATAGCGCTAGGAGTCATTTGAAGATAATAAGCCATTTGAAATACGGTACTCTGCCTTTGTATAAGAAGATAAAGTATTTTCAATCTAGTTGGAGCTGCAATAGCTGTAAATAGCTCCGAAAGGCTCTCTAATGTATTAGCGTTTAAATCTAGAAAGCTATTTGATTCATTCATGTGTGCATCACCATTCGTATTAAGAGTCGGACCACAGCATACCAAATAAATACGCTGAATATGCACAATCGAATTTCGAATTGAAAGCCAATAGAGAAAAATCATGAAAACCCCACTATCAGTATGATGTGGGGTAATCTCTGACTAAAAGATAAATCAGTTTCCCTTCCAATAACCTCAGAGAAATTGTAATTTTACCTTTTCTTCATTCATTTTTGGTAGAATGAAAACATACAAAAATGTATGAGAAATGGGATGATTATAATGACGCAATCACTTCAAGATATAGGTTATAGAATCAGAGAAATTCGTGAATTACGAGGACTCACCCTTGATGAATGTGCTAAACAGTCAAATATAACACGTGCTTACTTAAACACGATGGAGCTTGGGCAAGCAAATTTTAGTATCGGAAAGCTTCAATCGCTCTCTAACACATTAAATGTACAGCTATCCGATTTTTTTATGAAAAGCCCTTCATTATATAGTCTAGAAGAGGAAGTAATCAAAATATTAAGCGCTAATAAGAATCAGCGAAACCTTCAATGTGTGATTGCACTCTTACGAGCTATGGATGCATCATAAGAATCCACCAACAATATATCCTAATGGTTTAAGCATTTTAATTCGTTCCTCTTCAAATTTAGCAATACCCTTGAACTGTCGTGAAAACTTATGAAAGAAGTATTCGACCAGATTCGAATGGTTTTTGTATGTGCCAAATAAATTCAAGTGCATCTCAACGGATTTACAAGCTATAGTTGTAAATTCATCTGCACTTATATTATTTTGTTTTACCACTTTTTGTTGAGCAAGTTGAGTCCATACATAAGTCTCATTTAAAAAGAGCAGCGCAAAAATATAATCAGCATCAGTAGTAAGTGTATAGAAATCATTTTGTAAAAAATCCTGTTTATAGGCAGCATAAGACTTCACGTTGATGAGAGCAACGTATTCTGGCTCATTTTCAACAATGACGCATGGTTGATTCACAGCATTATAAATAAAAGCGAACGGCTCATCAGCTTTAAAAATATCATGAATCGATGAAATATTCTTCATTAGTAAGCGGCTTCCCCTGTATTCAGGAGTAAAGGTAAACAACTTATTTGTCCATTGATTTTGTTTAATCAAATGATTAAGTAAACGAGCCTCTTCTTCTAACGGTTGTTGAATGTTTATTATCATGATTTTTTGTCCCTTCTTATGTATAATATATCAAACATTTTTGTTCGATATATTTACTATAACAATTTCGAAAGGAAATGCGCAGAAATTCTGCAAACTTTTTAACACTAGTTATTTGGATATTTTTGGTGTATACTTTATACTTTATTATGAAGTTTCGACTTCTAAGCGGAATGCTACCGCTTTAAAAAAAGCCATATTTATTAAACTATTAAAGAACAATCTGATTCCAACAGGTTGTTCTTTTCTAATTACAGCGATTGAATTTGAATTTTATGAAATCAGATATATACTTCCATATATTTATAATTTATATGGAAGGTGATATATTGAAACTTAAAGGGACAGAAATTTTATCTCTTATATTCTTATTTACATGTGGTGTATTAATAGTTTATTCATTTTTCTTTACTGATGGAAACAACGATGAAATTAATAATGCAAACAATCAATTAGAACAACAATCAATTGATATAGCTTCATCTAAATTTATAAACAGATTTAACGAAATCGCAGTTGCATGGGACCAAGATATCAGAATAGGTGAACCTACAATAAAGCAAATAGACAATACCAATTCATTTAGATACGATTTTAATAAAGGGTTATATTTAGAAGGAAAAACTAGCAATAACAACAACGAGATAAAATCAATTGAAACAACTCTAATATTCAATAACGATACTGCTCAGAACGTTGTTGATTTTTCAGTTTCTGGTAATGTTATCGTTAGTATTTTTAGCCCAGAATTAAGTATTGAAGAGAGACGAAGCGTTATGTACGATTTAGGTTTTAAAGGTATAGCAACTAAATCTTCATATCACAAATCCTTAACAATTGGAGATTATCTTTACTTTATGAAAGTTAAAGAAATTGAGGGATTAAAATATATTAGTTTTGGAATGGAACAACAATAAATACAAGAAAGAAGCCAATTCTATTCATTGGCTTCTTTGTTGTTTAATCATATGCTTATTATAAATTTTAGCTTCCACACCACTGTTCTGTGGCTTATAGAACTTATGATATTTCATCTCTGATGGAAAATATTCCAACTGAGTGTCTGGATTGTCTATGGGGTTCACATACGTCTTTGTACCGTCTCTGAGGTGAACTGGTACATCAAACGGCTTGGCGTTCTTAACGGTCTCCAAAGCGGCGTTTATGGCTTTATATGCTGAATTGGACTTAGGACTCTCACAAATGAATATAGCAGCTTGTGCAAGCGCCATACGACACTCTGGCATCCCCACGAACTGAACTGCTTCTTTCGCTGCTAATGCCATTTGTAGCGCCGCTGGGTTAGCCATACCCACATCTTCTGTCGCATGTACAACCATTCGTCTAGCGATATACATGGGGTCTACACCACTATATAGTAATCGTGCCATCCAATATATCGCCCCATCACTGTTACTCCCTCTAAGCGATTTACAGAAGGCAGAAACGATATCATAAAAGTCAGTCTGTGATAATCCATTGATACGTTGTTCAACTGCTTCTTGAATATGTTCCAGTTCAATGTTGTTACGACCATGTAACGAGTAAGCTGCATTCTCCAAAGCGATTAATGAATTGCGAACATCCCCATTTGTAATATCAACTAAGTAATCAAGAGCTTCATCACTTATTGTATATTTATCAGCCAGTCCTCTTTCTTGATTCTGTAAAGAAAGCTGAATAATTTGCTTATGGTCTTCTGGCTCCAAATGCGTAAAAGAATAAATTTTACAACGTGAAACCAACGGTGGAATAATGTCATGCATGACACTTTCGGTTGTAGCTCCAATCAATATAAATGTTCCATCTTCACTTGGTGGAAGTAATGCTTCTTGAACGTTTGATTTCATGGCATGAATTTCATCAATAAATAAAATGGTTCGTTTCGAATAAAGACGCAAGTTCTCTTTCGATGACTTAATGGCTTCACGTAAGTCAGCAATTCCCAAATTGACTCCATTCAGTTTAATGAATTCCGCATTGGTCATTTTACTGATAATTGTGGCAAGACTGGTCTTGCCGCTGGATGGTGGACCCTGTAAAATCATATTGGTTAATCGGTCATTTTCAATTAGTCTTCGTAAAACCTTACCTGGTGCAAGTAAATGCTTTTGACCAAAAAACTCGTCCAAGTTATTGGGTCTCATTCGTTCTGCTAATGGTTTATATGATTGGTTCTGTTCAAGGTTATATTCAAATAAGTCCATATTATAATTTTGATTCTCCTAACATAATGATTCTACTACCTATAATTATAGCCCATTATGCTTATAGAAAGAAAAATTAAAAAATCCCCACCCAACTAGGCTGGATGAGGATTTCGATTATTCGTTTTCTCTAGCTGAAAGACGAGACTGTAATTGTAGAATTTCACCACGTAATCGAGCATTGAGTTCACGTTCTTCTTCCCACATGACTTTAATTCCTTTGTATTTATCATTTAGCTTTTCGTTCTCAGTTCTTAACTTTGAATTCTTCGATTCAGCATCATTTAATTTTTGCTCTAATCCTTCTACTTCCTTACGAATGAGCTTCACATTTTTATCATACTCATAATCTTTAAAGACACGCCTCTTTCCATATTTATATTCCCATTTTTTTGGATTCCATATTTTCAAGACATGTTCTTTATACAAAATGCTTTTATATAATTGACCACCGCTGTAATGGATGAGTTTTTGAAGTGTGAGAACAGCATAGTCACCTTCATTCAATTTAATAAACTCAATGACATCTTGTACTTTCTTAACAGTTTCTTCTCTTTGCTGTTTTTGAATTTCTGTTAATTTTTCATTCACCTATATATCTCCTGTCAATTCTCCGTTGAGTATTTTAGTTATTAGTTCTTCTTTATGACGTTCAATGCCATTCTCACAAATTCGGATGATTCGTTCGATAAGAATTGAATTACGAATGGCGTTTTCGAATGATGCAGCCCATTTGGGATGTTTTTCATACTCCTGCATCTTTTTATCCCAATATTCCAATTCCTTTTTGTAATACTCCAGATATTCAGATTTCGGAACAAACCAATCGCAAGCATAGCACTCAAAATGTATTGCAGTTCCTTGAGGATTACATTTGTCAATTTGACTGCAAATACCCACTCCTTTTGCTCCACCAGCCTCCCAAGTTAAATAAGCATCAGGTTTTGTTTTTCTTAATAACGCAACTGTCTTCTCATCAAGATTCCAATACTTCCCCTTCACTTCAACAGCTGCACTTTCTGAAAGTATATTTTTGTCTTGTAGCATTTTCTTCATTGCATCACGTAAAGGATGACGATATTTACTGAGCATGTTTGTATTCTTATGGTTAGATAATTGAGATACTTGTTCTTCTGAATAACCGCCTATATATAGCCTATCAGTAATGGCATTATGACGAAATTGATGACTTGTAGGTGCATATATGTTTCCCTTTTTATCTTTTACTTTTAAAATATGAGCTAGTTGCTTCATAGACATATTAAACTTATGACCTGTCATAATGGATAAAAATCTACGATGTTGAGGAGCTGTATAAGTAACCAATTTCCCATCAATTTCTTTAAAACTGAATCTACGGTAAAGAAATAAATTATCACGTTTATCATCACTAAGCGTTTCATAATGTTGAAACTGACTTTTATTTAAATGTACAAGCCTCTGTAGCAAATCAATCACATAAGCCCCATGCCCAACGTTGATTAATGGTAATGACTTCATCTCGGCTATATCATAGCCACCATTTTGTTTCCAAGTAGGTACGAACAATACGTAATAACTATAACTCGTTTTTAAAGCATCTAACTTACAACCAAATACCTCTTGTGAACGGTTGGGAAAACTTCTAAAAACCCAATATGCCGCTCTTAATTCTAGGGGAATATCTAACGTTTCATCTTTCATAATCTTATCCCATTGACGAATGACCTCAATGGGAATGTACTGCTCATCATTTTTTTCAATTTTGTAACGAAAAGGATTCCTGCTTTTAGTTGGACTCACTGTTGGCATTTCAGAAAAATGAAAATCGATTAGAATTTCAAAGAAATTTTTAATTACTCTGTAATAGTTATTTTTAATTTCAGTTGTATCAAAATTTTCTCTTAAATGTAGCTCATATTTCGAAATCATTTTCTTATCTATATCTCTCAGTAAATGATTTGGATAGCGTTCGTCAAAAAAATTCAGAAAATAGTTGATTCGTTGGACATCTGTATTAATAACCGCAATTGCTCCTCTTTTTAATAACGAATAGCACTTTAATAAAAATTTGTATTTGGAACTTACCTTATCAAAATAAATGGTATGAAAAGCACGATTTCGATTATCCTTATGTTTGTAATTGCAATACCACTTATCATCATCAAAAGAAAAATCACCATATTGTTGCGTCTTTATGCGAAGTTGCTTTATGATATCTTCATTTTCATCATAATTGATATTAGATAACCAAATCAGTTGGTCTTTCAATAGAAACCCCTACTTTCTTAGCTGTCTTTTCAGATTCTAATATTTTGGTCTTGTAGGTGACTAAATCATGTTTTAGCTTTTGATAGCTTTTATATTCCTGATAATCAAGAATATTGTTCTCTTGATACTGAACCTCCAATTCATGAATAACAGCTTGTTGTTCTTTATATAATTGATACCATTTGGGAAGATGCTGTGGACCCGTAATAAGAAAATTGCATCCTGCACATTTTTGTTTAACGCATGGTCCAAATGCAATATGTTTAAAACAAACGCCATGTCCTTCAGGTGTCTCTCTGCTTCCTAACATTATTTCTTGAAGTAAAGCTTTGCGTTCCAACTCTGAATATGGGTTAAGCTCTTCTGACTCAACAAAATCATCAAAATACTTTTTAAAAAAATCTGATTCTAATTGAGCCAATTTATCAATTTG
Source organism: Paenibacillus sp. FSL K6-3182 (assembly GCF_037976325.1). NCBI lineage: Bacteria > Bacillati > Bacillota > Bacilli > Caryophanales > Paenibacillaceae > Paenibacillus > Paenibacillus sp. FSL K6-3182. Next base: position 2,188,393 of record NZ_CP150265.1, on the reverse strand, counting down.
AATATCTTTGTACGTCTCCTCTGTTGTTTTTAGATTTATATGACCAACGAAATTAGCGACCTCTTCAAGAGTTGCACCTTCTGAAAATAATGATGTTGTAACCGTCTTTCTACATTGATGATGAGAATAATGGAATAACTTCCCGAAGTTATCTCGAATTTGATATTTCTCAATCAGATTGTTTATCAAAACATTGATTCGAGTTTTTGACGTAATCGTTCCTCGATTAAACTGCTCTGAACAAAAAATAAGTTTCGTATTTAACCTTTCTCGCAATTCCCTTGTATTCTCTGATTGTAATCTAAAATATTTCATTAACTCCTCATGGGCTGGAATAACGTGGAATTTATCCTTTCTATACTTTACAGTCTTCCAAGGAACATATTTCAGCATCCAAGTTTTTTGTTCATCATCATAATAAAGCCAGTCTTCCTCTAATGTTACGGCTTCGCTTATTCTCATTCCAGAATGCATCATAATAACCCAAGCACTTTTTACTCTATCAGGTAGTTCATCTAAATGAGTTTCAAGCTGATGAATGACCTCTTCAGGAATATATGATATTTTCTTTGAAAATGACTTAACGTTATGAAAAGAGAACTTGGTGAATGGATTCTCTTTATCCTTTTCATATTTTTCAATCAACCACTCATAAAAAACCTTCATTATACTGAAGCATCCGTTAATCGTCCTTAGCCCATATTTTTTCTCACTTGCTTGTTTTGTCTTTATTTCTTGGAGTTTATTTATTAAATAATGAACATGAGCAGTATTCAAATCCCATAAAGATATAATTTGATATGGCTTCAATACTTCAAGACAAAGCTTAATATAACGCAATCGCTCTGAAACCTTTTTTGGATTTTCTTTCGCTCCTAATAAATAATTGATATATTGTTTTATATGTTTCTTAACCTCACCTTGAAGGTCATTAAATTCAAACGTATGTTTATGAAGATATTCTATTTGGATGGTATACACTGTCCAAAGTTCATCATCAAAACGGTATTTTTTATTTTTGATATGTTCCATTTGTTTCAAGTAGTTTTCATGACGAGCCTTTTTAAAAGGATTGTATTCATTATTCTTAAAATGCTTCACAATGCTAACAGTGGGAAGTGACCTAGCTCTTAAACTTCCGTATAACGAATAATTAAAGAGCTGCAACCAACCTAAACTAGGATTAATCTTTTCAAGCTCTTCCACACATTTTTCAAGATAATCTTCAAATGCTTTTCCAAGTGAAATACAGGATAGAACAACATCAGTACCCAATATTCTCTTTCGAATTGCTGTTGCATAACTCCAAACAAGTTCTATATTGTTACTTTTAACGGATTCTAATAGTTTTTGAAAATATTCTTGGAGAATCATGTCAACTTTCTCGTATACAAACATATATTCTGGTCTGTTTTGCTTTGGAGATGGAAATCCCAATTGCTTGAATACATCTGATGCAGTGATAGGCGTTTTATTTTCAAGAAATTGATTACAAATAAGTCTAATCATATTTTCATATTCAATTTCAAACGCTGTTGAAATCTTCAACACATGCGCATCTTTATATTTTCTTTGAATTTTACGGAAAGCTTCTATATCTAGGTTCTTTAAAGCATCCCATATTTCATTCGCTATTCTTTGGACGATTAAGTATTCCGATGCTTTGAAGGATAATGTAATGATTTTATCGTTTATAACAAAGCAATTCGCTCCACCATGAAATTCTCTAGTGCTGTTCTTTACTGTTATCATCTTGTTGCCCCTCTCCCTTTGTCTTAATTCTTCTAGGTGCTAGTTTAGCCAATGTTTCTTTTCTCTTCTTTATATTTGATTTATTTGTATAGTATTTATGGATGGTATTCGTGCTGGCTCCAACATAATCAGAAACCGTGGATAAGGACAATCCATATTCTGTGAACATCTCAATACGTGTGCTTCTCCCACTATGCGTTCTAATCTGGGAAGCATCTATCCCTATTTTCTCCGCTGTCCTTTTAAGGATTTTTAAATAATTTCTTCTCCGACTAGGCATCCCTCTATACTTGCCTTTATTGTTAAGAAAGAGGTATGAACTATGATGAGCGTCTGCTTGTTCACGTTCTCCATTTATATAATTTTCAATATCATTCATTAACTCATCTGCATAGATGGGTAAATCGTTTAGTATTTCAATATCACGATTGTTTGTTTTTGCATACGCCTCATTATCATGGTTAGCCTTACGCCTTACATGTAATATGTTTTCGAATCGGTTAATATCATTTAAGTGCATCCCAAGAATTTCAGAAATACGAAGACCGCATTCAACACTAATACGAAATATTAAGCGGTCTTTATGGCTAGGTAGATTATCGATAAAGTTTTGAATCTGTTCAATGTTATACCACTTAATATGATTTTGTTCTGGACTAAATCTAAGTTTTGCATAGAATGGGCTATTCTTTGAGTTGTCAAAATTATAAATCTGACCATAAAGAAATTTGGTCTTTACATAAGCCTTTCCCCTGTTATTCTTCCCCCTACCATATCCCACAGGATTATTTTCAATTTGTCCATTGTCTTGTAACCAAGAATAGAATTGTTTAATGACTGAAATATGATAACGAATCGTTCGTAGATTTTTCTTCCCTTCTGTATTAACAACCTCACCACTGTAGCCCAATAAGAATTTTACATATCCCTTAATTGTTGATGTTTTAGTGACTTGCCCATAGTTTAGATGGAGAATGTTCAGGTAGTTCAAATAATCAACTAGTACATATCCATATCGTTGTCCAGTTAATGGACTATTGGTACTCATTTCATCTAACCAAGCATTAATTTCATTCAAGGGTATTCTATCTTTTGTTATGATGTATCGAATTTGAACTTCTTCTGTCTGGTTATTTGGTATGATTGCTTTTTCCAATTTTAACGTCATCAGTTCCCCCCTATGTTGTGGTTTATGTGAGTGATTGTTCAATCGTTTTAGTATTATAACAATTTCGACTCGAAAAACGCAGAATTTGTAATTTGATGCCAGATGGTGGAGAGATTATTTGGTTGGACAATTATTCGGTTGGTCTTGCAATGCACTATAATACAAGGCTTCTAGCCTTGTAAAGAGGGCTACTTTTGTGGAAATTCGTATGAAATTCCTTCATAAAATTATTAAATAATTGATAATGATTTTTATTAAAATATTAAAATGGACGTTTAACCACTTGTTCTTACTCACTCTATTTGGGATTGATGATTCGTTTTACCATCAAAATAATGTGGAATTAATTCATCACGTTTTACGATAAAATTACGACTGTAGTAAATGTTTCCAGTATGCTTTTTCACATTCATTTGTTATTTTTAAGTCTGACAATTGCATACAAAAAAAGCCCAATGGAGTTATCCACTAGGCTGTACTATTGGTACTTTTTGTATTCTATTTATCCACAGAGGAGAAGCTTTTAAAGATAAAAATATAGCCACCCGCCCCTTCGGTTGGGCTACGCCCTCCACCTCTACAACATCAACTCTCTCCATCATATCGTTTTATAGCATGTACCGTTCCCTTCTGGCAGTACACTCTATGAAATCCCTTCTAAAATCTAGGGTTATGAGCATAAGTTCATTCTTCTTAGGTATGGAAATAATGTGTACAGAACATCTAGAAAAAGCGTCGTCTTCTTGCCGTACATCGCTTTGTTGGTACGAGCCTGCTCGATAACTTCACGTACATCCTTTACCGACGCATCTACCGCGTTCAGCTTCACGAACTCGCCTGCTGTCCGCAAAGATATAATATGTGCAAGCGTCGTTTTACCGCAGCCCGGCGGACCATACAACAAAATTGACGACACTTGATCGCCTTCAATAGCCCGCCGCAGCAGCTTACCCGTTCCTACTATATGTTCTTGCCCGATATATTCGTCTAATGTCTGCGGCCGCATGCGATCTGCAAGCAGCCTGGCGCGAGGCGCTTCTTCCTCTTGAAATGAAAATAAATCCATTCTGCTCCCCAACCTTCTGCCATCTGTTACTCCGATCATAGCATACAAGCACATTTGTTCGCCAGAAATGATGTGCTTGTATGCTAATCACCGAAGCGTCAACAGCTTCGCTGTCCTTTCTGCTGTTATGAAAAGTGTTGAATTGATTTATTTTGCATTTCAGACAAATTGGAAGCAAGTTCATTCCTTTTTATGCTAGCAATCTTTCACGCTCGCTCAGTGCTAAACTATGAGCAGTTCGAGCTATCTTGTACTTTTGCAGGCTAGCAACTCTTTTTGTGCTAGACGTGTAGTCCATGATGTATTTTTGCAATACAGATGCACATGTTTTAGTCAACAACCCATAAAAACGAGCAAGTTACTGCGCATATACAAGATAGCTCGTCCTTTACTGCTAATCCAAGGCAAGTTATTGCAAATGTGCAGGATAGAAAACCGAAGCCTGTAAAGTCACTCCTAACAAACTTGCCTTGCCGCAATGCCCTAGAAATAAAATCCCTTTATTAAAATAAATCTATAAATTCCTATATAAAATAGCCGATTCGTAAAAAAGCTGAAGACGCTTTTTTTCAAATCGGCTATTGTTTTGCTTCTTATTTGTCGAGTGGAGATCTATGGCCTCTCACCAGTTTACCGACAGTTATCGTTTACACCTCAATGCCGCCAGCAGCAAGCAAATCCTTCACGACGACACTAACCATGATCAGACCCGCTACCGGCGGAACGAATGCATTGCTGGCCGGAGGCTGCTTCGCTTTGCGAATGTCAGGCGCATTCTCGGGAACGATTTTTTTCGTAACATCCTCACGCGGCTTCATTGGCAGCTCCGTTGAGAATACTACCTTAACGCCGCGTTTGATGCCTTCCTTACGAAGCTTAGTACGGATAACCCTTGCTAAAGGATCGGTATGCGTCTGCGAAATATCGACAACCTGAAATTTCGTCGGGTCCATCTTATTTGCTGCGCCCATACTAGAAATAATCGGAATTTTTCTCTCGAGACATTGCTTGATCAAATGAATCTTATACGAAATCGTATCGGATGCATCAACAACATAATCAAGCGGGTACTCGAAAAACTGTTCAAACGTTTCTTCCGTATAAAACATACGCAGGGCAATGACATCACATTCAGGATTAATCAGCTTAATCCGATCGCGCATAAGCTCTGATTTTACTTGCCCCACTGTCGTTGTGAGCGCATGAATCTGACGATTAACGTTCGTAATATCTACAACGTCCTTGTCAACGAGTATAATACGTCCAACTCCGGTGCGTGCAAGCGCCTCAGCTGCAATGCCGCCAACGCCTCCGATGCCGAGCACGGCAACCGTGCTCCCCTTTATTAGCGCTAGCCCCTCTGGCCCAATAGCCAGCTCTGTTCGTGAAAATTGGTGAAGCATCCGGCCGCCGCCTCCTTCGTATTGATTGCTTATTTTTCGCTAGTTTCTGTTGCTGCAGTTGCTGCTGCCGCTGCAACTGGTTGCTTCGGTTTAAGAACTGTACGGATATGCAATTGCTCAAGCTGCGAAAGCTCGACCTCGGACGGCGCATCGCAGAGAAGATCTGTTGCACTTGCCGTTTTTGGGAATGCAATCGTCTCACGCAAATTCGTGCGGCCTGTAAGCAGCATCACCAGACGGTCGAAACCAAAAGCAATACCGCCGTGTGGAGGCGTTCCATATTCAAATGCATCCAGCAAGAAGCCGAATTTCTCTTGTGCTTCTTCCGCGTTAAAGCCAAGCGCTTTGAACATTTGTTCTTGTACCTCACGCTTGTAAATACGCATAGAGCCGCCGCCAACTTCATAACCGTTCAGAACTAGATCGTATGCTTGTGCGCGAATTTGGCCTGGATCCGTATCGAAGAAATGAAGGTCGTCTTCATTTGGACGTGTGAACGGGTGGTGTTCTGCAACATAACGCTTCGCATCCTCATCAAAGCCAAGCAATGGGAAGTCAACAACCCAAGCAAACTTGAATTTCGATTCGTCAATCAAGCCGAGGTCTTTACCAAGCTTAGAGCGCAGGTTGCCAAGTACATCACAAACCACTTTTTTCTTATCTGCAGAGAAAGTTAGCAAATCGCCATCTTCAACTTGCAGACGCTCAGTTAGCGAAGCAATCTCTTCCGGTTTAAGGAATTTAACGATCGGCCCGCGCCATTCGCCATCCTTCACTGTGATCCAAGCTAGCCCTTTACCACCGTAACGAGCAGCGAACGGCTGCAAGTCATCAAGCTCTTTACGGCTCCAGCTTGCACAGCCCTTAGCGTTCAACGCTTTAACAACGCCGCCGCCTGCTGCAACGCTTGCGAATACTTTTACATCGCTAGTTGAAACGATATCGGTAATATCTTTAATTTCTAGGTCAAAACGAAGATCCGGTTTGTCGGAGCCGTATTTGTTCATTGCATCTGCATAAGTGATGCGTTGGAACGGAAGCTCAAGCTCTACGCCAACTGTTTCTTTCAGAAGCTTAGCTGTCAGCTCTTCCATCATAGCAAGCAATTGATCTTGCGAAAGGAAAGAAGTCTCGATGTCGACTTGCGTGAATTCCGGTTGACGGTCTGCACGAAGATCCTCATCGCGGAAGCAGCGAGCGATTTGGTAGTAGCGTTCAATACCGCCAACCATTAGAAGCTGCTTAAAGATTTGCGGCGATTGCGGCAATGCAAAAAACTCACCTTCATGCACACGGCTTGGCACCAAGTAATCACGCGCGCCTTCAGGCGTGCTTTTCGTTAAAATTGGTGTTTCTACGTCGATAAAGCCTTCTCCGTCTAGGAAATCTCGGAAAACCTTTGCTGCTTTCGAACGAAGCAACAACGTTTTTTGCATTTCTGGACGACGCAGGTCAAGGTAACGATATTTCAAGCGAAGCGACTCGTCTACTTCTACGCCATCCTCAATTGGGAATGGAGGCGTTTTGGCAGCGTTCAACACTTCAATTTTTGTAACACGAACTTCAATTTCACCGGTAGCAAGGTTAGCGTTGTAAGTTTCAGCATCGCGCTCCACTACTGTTCCTTGAATGGCAAGGACGAACTCATTACGAGCACGGTCAGCGATCGCTAGTGCGTCACCTGAGAAATCTGGGTTAAATACCGTTTGTACAATACCAGAACGGTCGCGAAGATCGATAAATAGGACACCGCCAAGATCGCGGCGACGTTGTACCCAGCCGTTTAGAATAACTGATTGACCAACGTCCGCTTTCGTTAAGCGACCGCAGTGATGTGTTTTTAACAACATTGTGTTCATTCTCCTCGTTTAGTTAGATTTATTTTTGTGTAGCAAACGAACTATTAATTTCTTCAGCGAGCTTATCAAGTGCAACAACACGCTGTTCGCCTTTTGTCATGTCTTTCAAGGAAATCTCGCCGCGCTCAAGCTCATCGTCGCCTAGTATAGCTGTAAAACGGGCTTGAAGACGGTCTGCCGACTTCATTTGCGCCTTCATTTTACGACCAAGATAATCGCGCTCTGCACGTATGCCTTGCTGTCTTAGCTGGTAAACGAGCTTAGTTACCTCACGTTCTGCAGCTTCTCCAAGCGCAACCACATACACATCAATTTGATTAAAAACCGGCAATTCTGTTTCTTGATGCTGAAGCAGCAAAATCGTTCTTTCAAGACCTAAACCAAGACCGACACCCGGCTGGTCAGGACCGCCGATTTCCGATACTAGGCCGTTATAGCGACCGCCGCCGCCGACAGTATCGATCGTACCGATACCCTCTGCCTTGTATTCGAAAGCCGTATGGGTATAGTAGTCGAGTCCGCGAACGAGGCGATGATTGATTTCATAAGGAATGCCCATGTCGCTCAAATACATTTTTACTTTATCAAAGTGAATTTGGCATTCCTCGTCCAAGCTGTCCAAAATAGACGGCGCATCCGTAAAATGCTCTTGATCGACCTTGCAATCAAGCACGCGCAGCGGATTGCGATCCATCCGTGATTGGCAATCCTTGCAGAGCAGCTCACGCTTAGGCTCTAAGAAAGCCAGCAGACGCTCGCGGAACACCGCACGTACAGCCGGTGTGCCAACGGAATTAATTTCTACGCGTACGCCTTTTAGACCCACCTCTGTATAAAAGGTATAGCCAAGTGCAATGACTTCTGCATCTATAGCAGGATCAACCGAACCGATAGCCTCAACGCCAAATTGATGCAGCTGGCGATAACGGCCTGCCTGCGGGCGCTCATAACGGAACATCGGACCGATATAATACAATTTAGACACGTCTGGCTCGCCGTACAGCTTGTTCTCTACGTAAGACCTCACGACGCCTGCAGTTCCTTCCGGACGAAGCGTCAGACTGCGATTGCCGCGGTCTGTGAAGGTATACATTTCTTTCTCAACGATGTCGGTCGTTTCACCGACGCCCCGTTGAAACAGCTCAGTGGATTCAAATATCGGCGTACGAATTTCTCGGAAATTATAACGCTGACAAATATCCCGAGCCTTCTGCTCCACATACTGCCATCTCTCTACCGCGCCAGGCAAAATATCCTGTGTGCCCGGCATTTTCTGAAATGCCATTGAATAACCCCTCCTGCCCTCATAATAAACGGGTTAAATTTCGGAAAACGCAAAAAACTCCCGTTCCTAATAGCTTGCGCCATAAGGGACGAGAGTGAATCTCCCGTGGTACCACCCACATTTCGAGCCTGCATCCTATGCGTTCGGCTCGCTCAAAGACGGTTAACGTCCGTCATCCGCAGTCCAGCTACTGTGCGTTAGCTGCAAGCCTAATTGCTTGCTGCCATCTGCCGTTCACCGTCTGTTCTCCGGGAAGTCTGTTCATTCTGCCAATATAAGGACGCTTGCAGCCAAGTGACGTCCCTCTCTGAATATAAGGCGTAGAATTACTTTGTCCCATCAACGAATCCATATCTATACTGAGGACTAATTTTACCTCTGACTAAGATTAAAGTCAAGATCGAACTGCCCAAGCAACGCCATCCTGTTTAAAATAGGCAGAAAAAAACCTACAAAACGTATTTGTAGGTCCAAAAGTAAAATATATTTTAAAAAGGGGGTCGAGTTCTATTATAGGTCAATGATATTAAAAAAAAGTTAGAGATTGATTACAGTAATATTACAATTTCGAAAGCGTTTTAATGGATACTTTGTGTAGATGCTATTTTCTCCATTTGTTTATTTCAAAAGATAACCGCCCCAGCTCTCGGCTTGGGCGGCGGTATGCTTATGCTATAGTTGACCCGAATTATCGCGGCGCGGGTGCTGCGGGAAACCCGCCCACTCCTCCGCCGCTTCCATATCTTCCTCAAGCTCTGCAAAAATTTTAGCTTCTCTGCGATCGGAATGAAGCAGTCTTCGAGAGGCTCGTTCCATCCCTTGTTCCTTGCGTGATTGGTGCATTCGCGGTTTACCTCCAATATGGCATACTGCTTGTACAAGCTTCTTATGATGCGTGCACAGCCTACACTATATTGTTTCCCGCGTTGCCTTAGTTAAATACGGCTATCCAAAATTAACGTTATAGGCCCGGAATTCACGAGCTCCACGTCCATCATCGCACCAAAACGCCCCGTTTCCACGACCAATCCGGTGGAACGAAGCGTCTCATTAAACAAATCATACAGCTGCTCTGCTTGCTCGGGTCTGGCGGCTGCCATGAAGTTAGGGCGTCTGCCTTTCCGGCAGTCTCCATATAGTGTAAACTGTGAGACCGAAAGCAGCTGCCCGCCAACATCTGAAATAGAATGATTCATTTTGCCTGACTCATCCTCAAAAATACGCAGGTTAGCTACCTTATCAGCCATCCATTTGACATCCGCTTCTGTGTCCTCATGCGTCATGCCTACAAGAAGCACAAGCCCCGAGTCAATTGAACCTACTGTTTCACCCTCAATGACTACCTTTGCTTGTTTACTGCGTTGTACAACAACCTTCACTGCTCAAAAACCTCCGATATTCGTTTTGATCTCGATGCCGCAAGAGCAAAACGTTTATTGCATAATCCGTTGAACAGAATAAATATCCTGCACTCGTTTGATTTTCTCAACGACCGAAGTAAGGTGCTCGACATTGCGGATAAGCACCGTCATATGAATATGCGACATTTTGTTTTTTACAGATCGTCCGGTTACAGCTGAAATGTTCGTCTTGCTTTCGGATACAGCCTGCAGCACTTCATTCAGAAGGCCTCTGCGATCGTGTCCGGTTATTTCGATATCGACGCTGTAATTGGCGTCGATATTATCTTCCCACTCTACCTCTATTACGCGTTCGCCCTCTTCGCCCTGATCGCCGAAAGGAATGTTCAAACAATCCATTCGGTGGACTGAAACGCCGCGCCCTCGGGTAATGTACCCGATAATCGCGTCTCCCGGTACAGGGTTGCAGCAGCGTGCAAAACGAACGAGCAAATTGTCGATGCCCTTCACAGTCACGCCTTGATTCGGACGTGATTTGCGATTGCCCGGCGATTTTATTTCCTTGATTTCGCTTGTAAGCTCAATCTGGCTTGCCAGTTCGGCCTCTCTGCGCATCTTCTCTGTAAGCTTTGTACAAATTTGTGCAGCCGTAATCCCGCCAAAGCCGATTGCGGACATCATATCCTCAATATCGTTAAATGCGAACTTCGCGGCAGCCTCCTGCAGCTTATCTTCCTGCAGCCATGCGGAAGGCTCAAGTCCCAAACGCTTCAGCTCACGCTCAAGCAGATCCTTGCCTTTTGCTACATTTTCTTCGCGACGCTCTTTCTTGAACCATTGCCGAATTTTGCTTCTAGCGTGTGAGGACTGCGCAATTTTCACCCAATCCTGACTTGGTCCATAAGAATGCTTCGACGTTAATATTTCAACAATATCCCCGGTTTTGAGCTTATGGTCAAGCGGCACAATTCGACCATTCAACTTCGCGCCAATCGTTCGATTGCCCACTTCCGTATGAATCCGGTAGGCGAAGTCAAGCGGTACAGAACCAGCTGGCAGTTCTATGACTTCACCGCTAGGCGTAAATACAAATACGAGATCGGCAAAGAAGTCCATTTTTAGCGACTCCATAAACTCCGACGCATCGCGCGCTTCATGCTGAAGCTCTAAGATTTCTCGGAACCATGACATTTTATCTTCAAAGTTGCCGCCTGGTACAAGCGAACCCTCTTTGTAAGCCCAATGTGCTGCAATTCCGTATTCCGAGGTGCGATGCATTTCCCAAGTACGAATCTGTACCTCTGTAGGCTCTCCATTTGGCCCTATAACGGTCGTATGCAGCGATTGATACATATTCGCCTTCGGCATCGCGATGTAGTCCTTAAAGCGACCAGGCATCGGTTTCCAGAGCGTATGAATAATTCCGAGCGTAGCATAGCAGTCCTTAATATTATCAACGATTATACGAATAGCAAGCAGATCATAAATCTCTGTAAACTGCTTGTTGCGATCGGTCATTTTTTTGTAAATGCTGTACAAATGCTTAGGGCGACCAGAAATATCACCTTCAATACCCATTTCTTCGAGCTTCTCGGTAATCCGGGAGATGACATCGTCAATAAACTGCTCGCGTTCCGCACGCTTCTTCTTCATGAGATTGGCGATACGGTAATATTGCTGCGGATTCAAATAACGAAGAGCAATATCTTCCATTTCCCATTTGATAGCTGAAATACCGAGGCGATGAGCAATCGGACAAAATATTTCCAACGTTTCATAAGCGATACGACGCTGTGCTTCTTCCGATTGGAACTTCAGCGTGCGCATGTTATGAAGCCGGTCAGCCAATTTAATCAAAATGACGCGAATGTCCTGAGCCATGGCGACAAACATTTTACGATAGTTTTCGTTTTGCTGCTCTTCTTTAGAACGAAATTGAATTTTTTCGAGCTTCGTTAGACCGTCTACCAGCATCGCACAAGTTTCGCCAAATTTCGCACGCACCGTCTGCAAATCAACAGTTGTATCCTCAACGACATCATGGAGCAATGCTGCGATAATGGACAGCACGTCCATTTGCATATCAACAAGAATATCCGCCACCGCTACGGGGTGCAGAATATATGGCTCTCCCGATTTCCGTACTTGTCCGTGATGGGCTTGCTCCGCAAAGTCATAGGCTTCCTGGATGCGTATAAGGTCCTGCTCTTTCATATAGGCGGATGCCTTCTCGAGTAAATGCTCAATGCCCATGAAACGTCCCTTTCTGATTACACTCCTGGCGGATCCCATTCATGCGTTTTCCGAGTTTTTATAATATTATGCCTGTAATCACAGTACCGCGTCAACTACCAGAGACCTCCAGCAATAAAATAAAACCGCCTGGCCTTCTCGCAAAATGCGAATAAGGGGGATAGGCGGTCATTTTATAGAGCAATCTTGCTGCTTGAATTATGAGTAAGTCATTAGTGAGAATACGTCGATTCCTTTAAGCTTTTCACGGCCAGTTAAGTATGCAAGCTCAATTAGAAAAGCTGCGCCTACTACTTCACCGCCAAGCTGCTCAATCAAATTGATCGATGTTGCGATCGTTCCGCCTGTTGCAAGCAGATCGTCAGCAATGAGTACGCGTTGGCCCGGTGTGATTGCATCCTTGTGCATAGCCAGTTTATCCTGTCCATACTCCAAATCGTAGCTTGCTGTAATCGTCTCGCCCGGCAGCTTGCCGCTTTTGCGAATCGGAGCAAAACCTACGCCTAGCGCAATCGCTAGCGGTGCGCCTACTACGAAGCCGCGAGCTTCTGGTCCTGCAATGACGTCAATTTTCATATCCTGTACGGCAACTCGCATCTCTTCAATCGCAGCACGATATGCTCCTCCGTCTTTCAGAAGCGTCGTAATATCTTTGAAACGGATACCTGGTTGCGGGAAATCAGGAATTACCCGGATGTAATCTTTGAAGTTGTATTGTGTGTTGGACACTTGAGGTCAACCCTTTCCAATTCTAACTATTCATTATAATTTGTGTTGCTTCAAATTGTGCTTTTGCTTCTCGGTAACGTTCAGAAGTAGCTAAATCACGTTTCTGAGGTGAGGCTGCTGCCTGCATCAAACCATTGTCTCGGTTAATAAATTGCAGCTCCTCGAATACTGCCAGCATAAGCTCAACCGTCTCTAAGGATAAACCACTTTGCTTCGATAAGCGAGCATTTAATCCTTGAAGCGGAACTTCCCCCAGCTGTTTCAACAGTTGATACACTTTGCCGAATTGCTCGCGCTCTGGAAATTCGACAGCAGCAGGATCAAAATGCACATCATGCAGTTGAAGCTGAGGTTTACGCTGCCCATTCCACTCATTAACAGATAATTCGCCGACAACATCTATTTTGCTGCCCGGCTTTAATCCTTCTGCTAGCATTCCCATACTGAAGCCGATACCGTCTAATAGACGACGGCCGCTTCCTAGAGACAGCTTTAAGTGTCTTGACTCCTTGCCTATCGTACGACGATCTGCAAGCTCCGTCTTCTGAAACAGCAATCTTGGCGATGGATTTCCCATCCCGAACGGCTCAAGCTGTGAAAGCTCAGTAATTGTATCGAGAGTGGCTTCGCTAACCGAGCATACAAGATCAACAGACGTTTTGGGAATCCAATCGTCAGCGCTCAGCCATTCAGCAGCCAGCTCGCCAAGTTTCTGTTCAAATTCAGATAGTCGATCGCGATGAAGACTCATTCCAGCAGCGGCCTGGTGTCCTCCGTAATGATCGAGCAGCTCGTCGCAAGCTGTAAGGGCTGCATGCAGGTCGAAGCCTTCTATGGAGCGCGCAGAGCCTTTACACATCCCTGTCTGCTCATCTATCCCAAGAATAATAACAGGCTTATAATTGCGTTCAAGCAGTTTGGAGGCAACGATACCGATGACGCCAACGTTCCAGCCTTCACCTGAGAGCACAATAACTGGCGGAGGTGATACATTCGCGGCTGCAGCATCGTCGCATTTGGTCTGCCACTGCAGCTCGGCTTCCTTCACGATACTCTCCACTACGCGCTGCCGTTCTTTGTTTAGACTGTCCAGTCCGATTGCAGTCAAAATCGCATTGTCATAATCGTCGGTTGTGAGCAGTTCGACTGCACGTTTCGCATGATCGAGCCTTCCAGCTGCATTGATGCGCGGTGCCATTCCAAAAGCAATGCCTGTCGCAGTAATGCTGTCCAGCTCAATGCCGCCAGCCTCTGCCAGCGCTCGGAAGCCTACCCCTGCATGGTTCTTCAATCGTTCCAAGCCGCAGCGAACAAAAATACGATTCTCGTCTTTAAGCGGCATTAAATCTGCTACTGTTCCAAGACTCACAATATCGGCCCACTCAAGCGGAGGGCGCTCTAATAACGCATGTGCCAGCTTGAATGCAACGCCTACGCCCGCAAGCCCTTTGAACGGATAAGTGCAGCCTTCTTGCTTCGGATTAACGACTGCTGCAGCATTTGGGATTTGCTCTGGCGGCTCGTGATGATCAGTAACAACAACATCAATCCCGAGCTGTTTCGCATAATCAATTTCTTCAACAGCGCTGATGCCCGTATCAACCGTAACAATTAAACCGATGCCCTCTTCAGCAGCCAGCTCAATCGCTTTTTTGTTTAATCCGTAACCTTCCAAAGCACGATGAGGAATATAATAATCAAATTCATAATTTAATGATCGAAATAAATGTACCAATAAAGATGTGCTTGAAACGCCATCCGCATCGTAATCGCCATAAATCCTTATTTTCTCATTGTTGGCTGCTGCTCGCTTTATGCGTGCAACGGCAGCCTCCATTCCTAGCAATAAATAGGGATCATGAAAATGCTCCACCCCGCCTCGCAAAAAACGTTCAGCCGCTTCGGTATCATCAAAGCCACGCTGCACGAGTAGTCTCGCTACTAGCGGCGGCAAACTAAGATTCGCTGCCAAATCCTTCGCTTTTGCTTCGTCGTCCGCAGACCATGGCGCTACAGCCCATCTTGTCTTCCTTTGAATCATGCTGCTTGCTCCTCTCCTGCTGTTTGCTGTTCTTATTGCAGCAGTGTCGGCATCTGCTCCTGATTCGGATCATGATTAGACTTATAAGGATAACCAGGATCATAAGGCTCAACGAAAATCGATACATCCGTAACATGTATAAAACGTTTCATGACGAGCTGCTTTACCCTTTTGGCAATCTCTTGACCCTCAAGAACAGAAATGCGTGGATTTACACTTATAACCATTTCTGCAATGACATAATGACCATGCTCTTTCGCTCGCAAGGTTTGCACAGTAATGACTCCATCAACACGTTGAATAAGCTGCATCAGCTCATCCGGATTTTCCTCTGAAGTCTTGCTATGTTCATCTTTTCGCATAAAGACTGTAGCCATTCTATAACCGTTAACGATAACAATGACCGCAATAACGATTGCTGCCGCCGGATCAAAATAATAGAGCACCGGCACATTCAGCATTTTACCAATAATCGCTCCGCTTGCGCCCACTAATGCTGCGACTGAACAATAAAGGCCTGTCATTCGATCCTTCGATGGAAAAAACAGCTGCTGAACGATTAGAGCAAGCGCGATGGCCACTGCCGCACTCCAGTGCGGAGCGCTCGTTACACGATCAGAAAGGTCTCTAATGGCAGATATACCGATTTCGAGCCCAACGATGAGAAGGACGACTGACAACAATATCGTTGTCGCCGTCTCTCCTCTTAAATCTACTGGTACCGCTTTGGCACCCGGGTTTGCCATTTTTCGCTGCCGGCTTGCCCTCAAACCTGAAAGGGCAACAACTCCTGCAGCGACCTCAGCCGCTGTTCGAAATGCATCCGCGAGCAACGCTTTGCTTCCTGACAACCATCCTATTACACCTTTAAATAGAGCCAGCAGCATGTTTCCCCATAAGCCGGCCCAGCTTGCGGACTCTGCTTTTACATATCGCTGTGTGGTTGACATTTATACCTCCTACAAGGTTTTGCGAATGCAAAACCTACTTCGTAAGCATGTACTTAGGTTTTACGAATGCAAAACCTACTTCGTAATCATGTACTTAGGTTTTGCGAATGCAAAACCTACTTCGTAAGCAATCAACTGCTTATAATTAAGCTGTTTTCTTAACAACAGCCTTCGGCTTTTGTCTGCCTTTAAGCATTAGCCATAGCGGGCTCGCGATACAAATGGACGAGTACGCACCGCTTGTAAGACCAATGATTTTTGCAAGGGCAAATAGCTTGATTGACTCGCTTCCGAAGATGAACAAACAAACTGCAACGATAAGCACTGCTAATACAGTATAGATATTACGCGCCATTGTTTGCCAAATACTTGCGTTAACCATCTCAGCGAGCTGCTCACGGTTTTTATATTGACCAAACCGAAGATTTTCACGAATCCGGTCAAAAATAACGATTTTATCATTGATAGAATAACCGATCGTTGTCAACACCGCCGCAATAAACGGAAGATCTACTTCCAGACGGAATATCGAGAACAACGCGACAACGACAAATGCGTCATACAAAATCGCAATGTTCGCAGCTAGTGCAAAGCGCCATTCAAAACGAATCATGACATAAATCATAATGGCTACGCTAGCAATCAGTACTGCCCAGATCGTTTTGATCCCAAGCTCCTGCGCCATGTCCGGCGATACGACGTTAACCTCAGCCGATACTTGATCACCATACTTCGCTTTAAATAAGTCTTGAATTTCAGTGATTTTGGTTTGTGTAAGCACTTCGTCAAAACGAGCCGTTACACGTTCTTCACCTGTACCGCCAACTGTAGGCGTGATGCCTTCGATTCCTGCTTTCACAAGAATTTCTTTCGCGTCCTGCTGGGTAACTGCTTTGCCTACTGAAATATCCATATTCGTACCGGCCTTGAAATCAACACCGAAATTAAGGCTGAAAAAAAGCAAAGACAAGATGCCGATTACGGTTAACGTGATCGAGAACAGAAAGAACTTATTGCGGTTCCCGATGAAATCATAACGAATTTTTGTATTAAAGTTCACGGATTTCTGCCTCCTTCACACCATAGTAGCTTGGTTTTGTAAACAGGTTGCTCTTAATAAGGAGCATAATTAAAAAGCGGGACAAGAAGATGTTTGTCAGCATACTTACCAAAATACTGAAAATCATCGTTAATGCAAAACCACGAATTGCTCCGTTACCGATAAAGTACAATACTGCACTTGAAATGATGTTCGTAATGTTCGCATCCATAATGGTACGGAATGAGTTTTTCGATCCAGCTTTAAGCGATGAAAGCAAGCTTTTCCCGCTTCGAATCTCTTCCTTAATCCGCTCATACATAATGATATTCGCATCAACCGCCATACCTATACCAAGCACAAAGGCGGCTATACCCGGGAGGGTTAGGGTCGCATTCATTAAATTAAATACTACGATCAAGAGCCAAGTATAAGTAATTACTGTAATACCAGCTACAATGCCTGGAATACGGAACAATATAACAAGGAATATCAAAATAATGACTGTTCCGATAACACCCGCCTCAACGGTGTCTTTCAAGGAAGCTAGTCCTAGTTTAGCGCCAACGCTTTGCGTATATTTCTCAGTGAGCTTGAGAGGCAATGCTCCGAGGTTAATCATATCGGCCATTTCTCTCGCTTCATTTACGGTATATTCACCCGTAATTGTAGCTGATCCGCCTGAAATTGGTTCTCTTACGGATGGTCTGGAAAGCTCTTTATCATCGAGATAGATCGCTAAATACGAACCGATCAACCGTGTCGTAATTTCCTCGAATTTTTTCGCATCCTTAAGTTCGATCGTAACAAAAGGTTTGCTTAAGTTGTCATAACCAACACCTGCGCCATTTTGCTTAAAATCGCTGCCGTCCAGCTCGATCTTGCCGTCAGGTCCGCGGAACGTTAAATTAATAGGTTTAGCAAGAATCTCTCTTACTTCATTCTCATTCGCAACTCCTGCTAGTCTCAAACGAATACGGTTTGAACCTTCAGTTGTAATTTCCGGCTCTACAATACCGAGCTCGTCAATTCGCTTTTCCAAACTTTTAGCAGTTTCCTTTAGTGATTGCGGTGTTACAGCTTCTCCACCTTCAAGCGGCGTAGCTTCGTACAAAACCTCAAATCCGCCCTTCAAATCAAGGCCTAGCCTTACGTCTTTCACTAGCGATGGGCTTGTCCAAGCGATAACGCCAAACATAATGACTACGATCGCAAGGAAGGCAATTATTCTCTTCCCGAACATACGTCTAAATCCCCCTTATGATCTCAATATTCCTATTATACAGACGGGACAAAATCGAGTCAAAAAAAAGAAACCGTCAATTTAAAATTGGGTTCCTTTGTATGCGCTTATCGTCATGAAATTCATAAATTTCATAACCTTTAAAGATAAAATATCATTTACTAATTCATGCAGTTCGGGCTGCCCCGACTTGTTATATTTCTGGCTAACGCATTCCCAAACCTCTTGACCCGTTACATGTTCGTAGCCAATGAGATGAAATTCCTCCGCTTTGCTGTTGCATAGCTCCTCAATCATACGATTTAATTCTTCGTCTGCCATGCTGCGCCTCCCAAAAGCTTATGACATAAAGCTGTATCCCATCTATTCGCTGTACCTCTGCCTTTTTCCTGCCCGCTTCATTGCTAATCTATAAATTGACTGACATGGAACTGGACATGCCGAGCATAAAGATGATAGTACATGCCTGTCTAAAGACTTCGACTCATATCAGCATCAGGCAGCATTTGGTTATTTCATGATAGAGAAGAGGGTACAACATAATGACAAAACGATCGGATCAAACAAAGCAAAACTTTATAAAAGGCGCCATGATATTGCTTGCTGCAGGATTAATTAACAGGCTGCTTGGTTTCATACCTCGCATTGCACTCCCCCGTATTATGGGGGCAGAGGGTGTTGGATTATACCAGCTAAGCTATCCGTTTCTAACTGTCATGATAACCCTCATCACAGGAGGCATTCCGCTTGCCGTTGCCAAATGGATTGCTGAAGCGGAGTCGCAAGGTGATTCCAAACGAGTAAAGTATATTTTTCGAACGGCTATGCTCCTCGTTACTTCGCTAGGCGTATTGTTGACCGCTCTCATGCTTCTTTTTGCACCTTGGATAACGAAGCATGTGCTGCCGGATGCCCGCGTATACCGCACCTTTATGGTTATGACGCCTATGCTGCTCATTATTGGCATATCCTCGGTTTATCGAGGTTACTTCCAAGGCAAACAGAACATGATTCCTACCGCTGTATCTCAAATCGTAGAAACCTTGCTGCGCATTGTTGCATCGCTATCATTTTCCTTCATGCTCCTGCCCTATGGACTTGAATGGGCGGCTGCCGGCGCAATGCTTGGAGCTGTGCTTGGAGAGATCGGGGGCCTCGCCGTACTTCTTTGGAAATACTACAGAGACAAATCCCGCATCAAACAAAAAGCTCTCAGTCATCCAAATGAAGAAGCAGGGAAAAACATTCCTGTATTGCGAAAATTACTTAGCTTATCCATTCCTGTTACAGGCAGTCGATTAGTCGGCTCCTTCTCCTACTTGCTGGAATCCATCTTTACCGTACGGAGTTTAGCGGCGGCAGGAATTACAACGGGCATCGCCACTGCGCAATACGGAGCATTGCAAGGAATGATCATACCGCTGCTTTTACTGCCAACTGCATTAACCTACTCACTTGCTGTTTCTTTGGTACCCTCCTTATCCGAAGCGGCTGCACGCGGAGATCATGCGTTAATTCACAAACGGCTGCATCAATCGATGAGGCTTGCACTTGTTTCAGGGGCGCCTTTTGTTGTTATTATGGCTTTGTTAGCTGAACCGATTTGCCGTATCGTTTATAACCATGCCGAAATAGCTCCGATGCTCCAGCTCATCGCTCCTGTTGGCATTTTCATCTATCTGCAGGCTCCCCTGCAAGCAGCACTCCAAGCACTAAATAAACCGGGAACGGCATTAATTAATACATTAATTGGTGCGGTGGTCAAGCTATTTCTCATCGTTCAACTTGCATCGAATGCTGATTTTGGAATATACGGTGCTTTAATCGCTATTAATGTCAATATCGTACTCGTCACATTATTGCACGGCATTAGCGTATTGCGTTTCATTGGCTTCCATATGAAAGTACTTGATTTTGTAAAAGTTGGAACCTCTATGATTATTATGGGAGCTGCCGCCAGGTTTACGATGAATCATAAACCGCTCTCCATGGAATGGGTAAATTTACTTCTTGCATGCACAGCTAGCGTAATCATTTATTTAATTTTGATGATCGTAATGAAAATCATTGATCGCCACGATATGGCGCGTTTACCATTGTTCGGAGCTTGGTTTAAATAACAATGGTAAGGTCATCGAATGATAAAAACCGCGGTAAAGAAAGGGATAAGCCCTCTCTTTAACGCGGTTTTTTATCATGCGTATCAATAAACAACTTCCCTTTATAGTCAATCGTACAAAAAAACACGTCCTTAAAATCGAAGACGCCTCTTTCCTGCAAAACATTTTTTAGCCAAAATCTTGTCTTTTCAAGATTTTCCAAGTTTTTGTCCTGCACCTTGCCATCCATAATAAGCGGGACAGGCAATATCTCAAAGCGATATTTCGGTGGAAAAATATTCGTTTGATTGTACTGCTTCAGCTTTTGGTCGGATCGCTCTGATTCCTGACCTTCATTACTGCCCTCTTCAGACTCATCAGCATTTTCCTTGGGTATGACGGACAGCTTGCCGCTCGTCTCCAAAATCGCAAATTCAACATCCGATACAGCACTGATTTTATTTTCCCTTAACTGCAGCATTAGATCATCCAGATTGTACCGTTGCTTGCGCATAACGTCACTATTCAGCTTGCCCTTGTCAATAATTACACTTGGTTTGCCATCAAACAGCAGTCTTAGCTTTCGACTCTTCATCGTCATAAAAGCACTGCCTACTTGAATAATCATCAAAACGACCATCGGTAAGATGCCTTCCCACATCGCCCGCTCCATGTCTTCAATAACAATGACTGCAATCTCAGCAATCATGACTGAAATAACGAGATCGAACACGGAAAGTTTACCGATTTCTCGTTTTCCCATAAAACGCATGATCAGAAATACGACGAAATAAATCATTATCGTCCGGATCAACAGGCCCCAAAATTCCAAAGGAAACCGCCTCCTCGTCTTTATCATTCGAGCTGATGCCAGCTGCGTTTTGTCCGTAAAGCTATTCTGACCTACGTGTTACAACATCATACTCCTGCTGTTTATACGAATATATGGCAATGCCGAATAAGCTGCTCATAAATCCATACTGACAAGCTAATTCCTGTACTATTCTACCTAGCTTGACCATATGGATAAGTAATACGTTCATAACGCTGGGGGGAATATGATGAGTTCGGTTAAACAAGCACCTAAGCCGCCTTTAATCGCTTCACCTTTGCTTGCCGGAGTGCTTTTTTCAATCATTTGGCTAGCAGTAGGCGCATTGCTGCTCTCACTGCTTTTGCATTTTACGGCAATGAAGGAAAGCAGTTTGCCCTCTAACGCCATGCTGGTTCACGGCTTCGCAGCTCTAGCGGGGGGCTTTACATCAGGAAGACGCTCTGAGAACAAAGGCTGGTATAATGGTGCATTGCTCGGTTTGCTTTATGGCGTAATCGTTATCATTATCAGCTTTCTTGCTTCAAATGCTTCGTTATCCGTACACAGCATCCTTCTTCTAGGTGTCGCTCTCCTATCAGGCGCATTTGGCGGTATGATTGGCGTAAATATGAAGAAATAGACATTTACAAAAAAAAAAACCGACTGACATGCAAGCATGTCAATCGGTTTTTTCAATTATTTCTCTAAATCAACCGACGCTGGTGCGGAGTTGATAATTGTATTAATTGCGCTGCGCTCAAATGTCATTTTAGTTGTATCGTTGACACGAATAACAACCGTATCGTCACTCAGCTCAACGACTGTGCCATGCAATCCACCAATTGTTGAAATTTTATCGCCTTTCTTCAATTGGTTAAGCATGCTTGCACGAGTCTTTTGTTTCTTCTGCTGCGGACGGATAAGCAAGAAATAAAAAACCGCAAACATAAGCACAAAAGGCCAAATCATTTGTAGGATATTTGTTGATCCTGCTTCACCTGCTGCTTGCAACATCGAAATCCCTCCTTTCAAAACCCTTTCTCATTATCGAACAGGCCGTAGCTTGTGAAGAAGGAATCCCGGAAATCCAAAAGCCGGTCATCCATGATCGCTTGCCGAACGTCCCGCATGAGTTGTAGCAAGAAATGCAAATTGTGATAAGTCGTCAGTCTCATACCGAACGTCTCATCCGCTTTAATTAAATGCCGGATATAAGCTCTGGAATAATTCGTGCATGTATAGCATGAGCACTCTGGATCCAGAGGACCATAATCCTCAGCGTACTTCGCATTACGGATGACGAGTCTGCCTTGGCTTGTCATGGTTGTCCCATTGCGAGCAATACGCGTTGGCAGAACACAATCGAACATATCAATACCGCGGATAGACCCTTCAATTAATGCATCCGGCGATCCAACTCCCATAAGGTAGCGTGGTTTATTCGCTGGCAAAATGGGAACCGTATAGTCGAGAACATCATACATCAGATGTTTAGGCTCTCCAACACTCAGTCCACCAATAGCATACCCCGGGAAATCCATGGAAGTCAAATCATTTGCGCTTTGAATGCGCAAATCTTTGTACATCCCCCCCTGAACGATAGCGAACAGCCCTTGGTCATGCGGTCTTGCATGAGCCTTAAGGCAGCGCTCTGCCCAACGAGTCGTACGCTCCAACGATTTCTTCACATAGTCATGCTCGGCAGGAAATGGCGGACATTCATCAAATGCCATCATAATATCAGAGCCAAGAGCATTCTGAATTTCCATCGCTACTTCTGGTGAAAGAAATTTTTTGTCGCCATTAAGATGGGAACGAAAGTGTACGCCTTCCTCGGTAATCTTACGCATTTCGCTAAGACTAAAAACTTGGAATCCGCCGCTGTCTGTTAGAATTGGACGATCCCAGTTCATGAACTTATGCAATCCACCAGCATTTCTTACAATGTCATGGCCCGGTCTTAGGAACAAATGGTAGGTGTTGCTCAAAATAATTTGAGCATCCATCGCTTTTAGCTCTTCAGGAGCCATCGTTTTCACAGTAGCTTGTGTTCCTACCGGCATAAAGGTAGGCGTCTCAATCACACCATGCGGAGTGTGTACACGTCCTAGTCTTGCTCCTGATTGTTTACATTGTTTGATTAATTCATATTTTACAGCCACAATTCACGCTTCCTATTCCTAATTAGTAAATAAACATGGCATCGCCAAAGCTGAAAAATCGATATTCATGAGCAATCGCTTCTTCATAGGCGTGCATGACAGCATCTCGTCCAGCCAGCGCACTTACAAGCATAACGAGCGTTGACTTTGGTAGATGAAAATTGGTGAGTAATGCATTGACAAGCTTAAACTCGTAACCTGGGAAAATAAAAATAGATGTCCAGCCGTTGCAAGCTTCGATTGCTTTTCCTTCAAAGCGAGCAGCAACAGTTTCCAGCGTGCGAGATGAAGTTGTTCCTACAGCGATAATACGTGCCCCGCTCCGTTTGGCTTCATTAATTATTTCGGCATTTTGTTCACTCAGCTCATAATACTCTGCATGCATTTCATGCTCCTCAACAAGGTCAACGGACATCGGGCGGAATGTGCCTAGTCCAACATGCAGTGTTACGTAGGCGAGTTTAACGCCCTTCGCTTGCAGACGCTGAAGAAATTCTTCCGTAAAATGCAAGCCAGCCGTTGGTGCTGCTGCTGATCCCGCATGTTTGGAATACACGGTTTGATATCGCTCGCGTTCTTCAAGCCTTTCCTTGATATACGGAGGCAATGGCATTTCTCCAAGACGGTCAAGCAGCTCCTGGAATATCCCCTCATATTCAAAACGTATCGTACGTCCGCCCATTTCGCCTTCTTGCTCAACAACAGCGCGCAGCAGCGGATTGCCTGCACCATCATCTCCAAAGGAGAGTGCGGTGCCGACCTTTAAACGTTTAGCCGGTTTTCCGAGCGCATCCCAGCTGCCATCCTCGAGCTGTTTCAATAACAATAGCTCAATCTTAGCACCCGTATCGCTCTTCATCCCCGTTAACCTGGCTGGAATAACTCTAGTGTCATTTAGAACTAGAACGTCTCCAGGCTTAACATACTGCTCTAAATCCGTAAATCTATTGTGCGTCAATTCGCCTGTTTGCTTGTTTAATGCAAGCAATTTCGAGGCCGTTCTGTCAAGCAATGGCGTTTGAGCAATTAAATGTTCCGGTAATTCAAAATCAAACCATTCTACGTTCATATCGATTCAATCATTCCTTAGCGATGGTGACATCTTTGTAGTAGTATTTCAAAATATATTGATAGTCATACCCTTGCTGAGCTAGGCTTAATGCTCCGTATTGCGATAATCCGACCCCGTGTCCGTTGCCAGACCCAACAAAACGGAATGAAGGCTCCTTCGTAGCTGCGCGAATATTACCGCTGCCATCTAATATAAACAAGTTAGCGTTAACCGCCTCTGTTTTTGTGCCTCCGGCACTAATCATATAAACAGGATTCGAATCCGACGGCTTCGTACGTGTTGTAGCTCCAGCACCAAGCATAGCAACCTTCGCGGTTTCCTCAATCTGGAACAACGTACTAGGCAAGGACCCCTGTACACCTAGTGCAGCACGATAATCAATTGGATAAGTAACAGCTAGCTTTTGTCCATTTGCTGTAATTTCTGTCGCACGTCCTGAAGCGCCGCGCTGGCTCACTTCGAGTGATTTGAGCGGACCTGAGACCGGAGTTTTCACTTTGCCGTTAATCGTTGTTAACATTTCTTGTGCGCTGTAAGGACCACGTATCCAAGTCATTGAATTGGATTCTACACTTTTATCCAGCACAACGACCCGTGTTCCATTGTCAACCGTTGCAATGACAGGGATCGTATCCTGTATAAGTGGATGCTTGCGTACTTTTGTGCCGTTTGTATTTACTAGCATGATACGACTTCCTGCTGCTGTCGTTTCTCCTGTCTCAGCTAGTAAATCCTCTCTAATATAACCAATTGCTCCGCTAGGGACAACAACGCGGTACCAATTGTTCAAACCTACCTCCGATGAAGCGTCCGGGCTTTTGACAGCCTGCATATAAGGAACTGCATTCCCCCACGCTTCTTTGGCATCAGCCGTAAATCCACCACTGTTGGCTGAATAGATCGCATCAATTGCTTTTCCATTGTACAATGCAACTTCGCCTGCTGTCTCTTCGACGGCAGCAATGGTTGATGGCCGCTCTGAGCCTACACCGTAATAAGCTTGGCTTAAAGTCGTATCCACGACATGTGCGATTTGGAAACCAAATCCTCGATTTAAAGCATAAGTGCGTGCAGCAACCGCTTGTGCCTTAAGTGCTTCGATAGGCCATGTAGGGTACATTTCCACACCTACAACTGAATATAAGTATTGTTCAAATGGAAGTTCATTTACTACTGCCATCCGTCCATTTAATATACTAAGCTCAAATAGTCCTCTATAGCTGCGAGCGCTCCGCTCGTTTAGCTTAATTGGATCATTCCCGATTGGAGATACCGTAACCTTCGTATCGTTGCCAGCAAACATATAGAGCTCAGTACTGCTTTCAGCTTTGGCTGTTACGGTATGATCATTTCTTATGAGCAAGTAAGCCGAACTAGCATCGGCCTCCTTCAATGCAGCTCCGCCTGAAGCATTTGCGGCAGCTGCTTTAACAATTTGCAGTTCAGCAGCTGATACAGCCGCCCCTACCATTACCGAGTAGTACGCTGATCCACTTTGCTGTGAACGAATAGCAACATAGGTATCGAGGCCAACTGCTCCGAAGCCGCTTGCTGCTGCTATCGCATCCGCTTTGCTGGTCAAAGGACCGCTCTCCAAATGAAGTGGGCCTTGAACCACCGAGTTCGAGCCTCCAACTAGCTTAGACAGCTCACTATCACCTTTCCACTTCGTTTGTGCAGTCACAGCTTCTGCAGCTGTTTTGTATGTACCTTCAATAACCTGATAGATGATTGCACCATTTTTTGAAAGGGAGGTTATAAAAGCAGTACCTTTCAAAGCTTGCAAACGTTTCTGCACAGCTAGAGCTGAAGCAAACGTGGAGCTCTCGTACACTTTGACTTTAAAGCTGTCAACTGCGAATCGAGCTGTAGCTGCTCCATCTACATTAAACCAATTATTGATGCCATCAGGCTTCCTTACACCGATGCTCATTCCACCCGTTGACGAAAATGTGGCAGCTGCTGTCGTATCATCGTATTTCCCAGGCAATTGCATGAACAAAGCAACTCGGATATTGTCGAGCTTTGGTACTGCCGCCTGTGATGGAGAGCCTGTCCAAGCTGTAGCGAGCAGTACAATTGCGATCGTCATGATTAAGTAACGCTTCATATTCCGTTTAATTGACATTCCTGTTGTTCTCCTCCCTCTTCCGCGGCAATTCGCAGCCATTAACGGAACAGCTTTGTTCTGTAGATCCAAACCATTCATATCTTCTTTTGGCTACAAATTTGTACAGACGATTTGCTATGCTTTTCATACCAGGTATTCGATAAAGTACGGATAGCCAGCGAAAGCCCTTTACCGTTCTTAAAATACGGACAATTCCATCCGCACCAGCAAAGAGCTGCCCCTGCTCATCAGCAACATGCATTTTCTCATACAACTCTTCAAATTTCAACAGACCAACGGAAGGAATTAGCTGTTCCGTACTGCCTGCTGCCTCCAACTGTTGAATTTGAACATAATGCAAATCCGCTTTAGAATGAAGCTCCCTCAGCTTCGCAATGGAACCCAGGCACAGATTGCAATGGCCATCATAGATAACATAAAGTTTCTCAGCGGCACCATTGGCTCTGGAACTCATGGCGTACTACCTCCCCGGTATTGGTAGACCTAGGTGACGATAGGCGTTTTCCGTAGCAATCCGGCCTCGCGGCGTTCGCTGTAAAAAACCAATTTGCATTAAATACGGCTCATAGACATCCTCAATCGTTTGGCTTTCTTCGCCTATCGTTGCTGCAATCGTATCAAGGCCAACTGGCCTGCCGGCAAAAGTAGTCATCATTGCTTGCAGCATTTTGAAATCGATGAGGTCGAGTCCCATTTTATCTACCTGCAGCAGCTCAAGCGCCGAACGCGCGATATCATGTGTGATCACGCCGTCGCCGCGCACCTGCGCAAAATCACGCACTCGTTTAAGAAGACGATTCGCAATCCGCGGTGTTCCTCGAGACCGCATTGCAATCTCAGAAGCCGCTTCACCTACAATGCTGACGTTCAATATTTCTGCTGTTCTAGCCACGATAAACGCAAGCTCATCCATCGTATAAAATTCTAATCGGCTCACTACGCCAAAACGATCACGAAGCGGTGCAGATAAAAGCCCTGCTCTTGTAGTTGCGCCAATCAAGGTAAAAGGCGGCAAATCGAGTCGAACCGATCGAGCGCTGGGCCCTTTGCCAATCATAATATCGAGTGCAAAGTCTTCCATTGCCGGGTACAATACTTCTTCTACTGTACGATGAAGGCGATGAATTTCATCAATAAAGAGTACATCGCCTTCCTGCAGGTTCGTGAGCAGTGCAGCAAGATCACCAGGACGTTCAATTGCAGGTCCCGATGTCGTGCGAAGGCTCACTCCTAGCTCATTGGCAATAATGTTCGACAAAGTCGTTTTACCAAGACCTGGAGGACCATACAGCAGTACATGATCTAGCGCTTCTTTGCGCAATTTTGCTGCTTCAATATATATTTTCAAGTTTTCCTTGGCTTTTGTTTGCCCAATATATTCGGCTAAATAACGGGGACGCAAGCTGAGCTCAACTGCCTGATCTTCCATCATCAGGTTGGCGGAAATGATTCTATCATCCATCTGCCTTCATCTCCCTACTTTAACCTTTAAATAGCTGCTGCAAAGCCCGCTTCATCAAAGAATCGACTGATTCCTCCGCCGTAACGCTATGCTGCAATCCATTCCATGCTTTATCAAGCTCCGCTGCTGTGTAGCCCAGCGCAGCAAGCCCTTCCCTTGCTTCCTGCCAAGCGGTGCCTGCGCCTTGACCTGAATGCCTGCTCGATGTGAGATCAAGCGCAACGCCTGCTGCAGTCAAAAGACCTCCATCCAGCCCCGCCCCGATCAGCTTGTCCTTTAGATCTAGAATCATCCGCTGTGCGGTTTTTTTCCCTATGCCCGGAAGCTTAATGAGAAACGCTATATTTTCCTGCTGAATAGCGGCTATAACCGCATCCGGTCGACCACCTGACAAAATGCCCAAAGCGACCCGTGGACCAATGCCGGATACCTCCAGCAGCTTGCGGAACAGCGTCTGCTCCTCTCTCGTCTCAAAGCCAAACAACAAGACAGCATCCTCGCGAACGTTATGATGAATATAGACGACGACGGGCTCTTCTTTTTTTGCAAATGCATACGGATTAGGAGTAAATACACGATAGCCGGTATCTCTTACGTCCAGAACGATATATTCGGATTCTAGATGGACGACATTGCCTCTTAAAAAATCGATCATGAACGTTTCACCTCATTTATTTTCTGATTGAGTACGACCGAGTGCGCATGACAGATCGCAACAGCGAGCGCATCGGCAACATCATCGGGCTTCGGCACTGCCGAAAGCTTCAAAAAAACCTTAACCATTTCTTGCACTTGTTTCTTCTCCGCTTTGCCATAACCAACAACCGCCTGCTTTACTTGAAGCGGCGTATATTCGCCAATAGGCAATCCGCGCTGCGCAGCAGCCAAAATAATAGCGCCCCTAGCCTGCGCCACATCAAAAGCCGTCGTCACGTTTCGATTAAAAAATAGTTTCTCTATGCCCACAGTATCCGGCTTATATTTATCCATTAAAGCGCCCGCAGACTCGTAAACTTGCAGCAAACGCTGCTCTGAAGGCGTATGAGCTTCCGTCTGAATCGCACCGTATTGCACGGGCGTAAGCTTGTGTCCGATCTTATCTATGAAACCAAATCCAACGATCGCATAACCAGGGTCAATTCCAAGAACGCGCAAACGGTCATCTCCTCAAAATAACTGCTTTCTCCACATACTCACTGAAAGTTGCTTCATCCATTATAGCAAAAGATGGCGTGAATGAGAACGCGCGTTTGATATTTCGGCCTTTAGACATAAAGAAAGGAGACCGCACGATGATGTGCGATCTCCTTTGTCACTTACTCTTGCTGATAAGCCGGGTTCATAACTTTCTGATTTTGCTCAATAGCATAGTCGCTATAGGTGGATAGAACACTATTATATTCTTCCATGTCGGTTATCCGAATCCCTTTGGTAAGCTGGTCCAGCTTATCCTGCGGCAAACTGCTCTCCATATAGCGAACGTCCAGCTGGAAAAAGGTTCGAACAACCTTTTCTTTTTTTGGAGCACCGTCATAAAGGGTAAGATTCCCTTTCTTGTCGACGCCCATATACGCATTCGCTTTACAATGCTCGGACAAATCCTCAATACGCTCTTCAAACTGAACGGTGCCCTGTTCTTGATTCAACATGACCTTCCACTCCGGATGTGCAAGCACTAGCTGAACAATCTCTTTACTCATCAATTGACCCAGAAGCTTCGATTCTTCGCCGCACACATATACGAGGCGCAGCTTTGCAGATAGCGCTCCATCAAGCTTCTCAAGCTCTTGAATAACGCTCGTTTGATTCGCTGATGGCTTGGGTGCAGCTGTGACAACATTTTTATTAGCGATAAAGAGCCAACCTGCTAGCAAGCAAAACATAATAACGCCTAACATCCAAACGGGACGCCGCTTTCTCTTTAAACGTTTCTTTAAGTTTTTCCAAAGGCTGAATTCCATCATAGGGAAGACCCCTTCTTTATATTTTTTGATAGTATGCGCCATAATTACATAAATATTCAAAACGATTTATTTGTAAGAATCCATAGTTTAAGCTGCTTGTCCTATACTTGTTTTTCAAAAAAAGACTAACATTATGTATTCATAATAAAGAAAGCCCCAAAGGATAGTAGACCTTTGGGGCAGCATGTATTTATTTAACGATTGATCCAAGGCTGATTTCCACGTTTTTTCGGTTTATTAGGCCGTGTGGAAACTGTTCGAATAACTGCTTTCTTGTTCGATTTCTTTGGTACAACTATCTTTACTGGTTTTTCAATTTGTACGTCAGCCGCCTTTGCGGTGTTTTGATCAGAACGATTTCCCTTGCAGCCGCAATCGTCTTGATTCATATTGCCTACACCGGCTGTTTGAGGCCAGCCTTGATTAGATGGAAACGGCTGTGAGTATGGGGAGAAACCAGCTACAGGATAACCATAGCCGCCATCATTTTGCACTTGAACCGGCATTACATTCCCATGCCCGCCATGACCATAGCCGGAGCCATAACCATACTCAGGCTGCATGCTCGATGGGAAAGCCATCCCTTGGTTCGGCTGTGTTGCAAACGGCGATACCATGCCTTGGTTCGGCTGCGATGCAAACGGCGATACCATGCCTTGGTTCGGCTGTGTTGCAAACGGCGATACCATGCCTTGGTTTGGCTGCGTTGCAAACGGCGATACCATGCCTTGGTTCGGCTGTGTTGCAAATGGCGATACCATGCCTTGGTTTGGCTGTGTTGCAAACGGCGATACTGCACCTTGGTTTGGCTGTGTCGCAAATGTCGATACTGCGCCTTGGTTCGGCTGTGTCGCAAATGGCGATACCGCACCTTGGTTCGGCTGTGCCGCAAATGGCGATACCGCGCCTTGGTTTGGTTGCGTCGCAAATGGCGATACCGCGCCTTGGTTCGGCTGTGTCGCCAGCGGTGATACACTGCCTTGGTTCGGCTGTGTCGCCAGCGGTGATACACTGCCTTGGTTTGGCTGTGTCGCTTGAGGGGACACCTTACCTTTATTCGGCTTTGTTGCCAGCGGCGATACCATGCCTTGGTTCGGCTGTGTTGCCAGCGGCGATACCATGCCTTGGTTCGGCTGTGTTGCCAGCGGCGATACCATGCCTTGGTTTGGCTGTGTTGCCAGTGGTGATACCATGCCTTGGTTCGGCTGTGTTGCCAGCGGCGATACCATGCCTTGGTTCGGCTGTGTTGCCAGCGGCGATACCATGCTTTGGTTCGGGAAAGCAGAAGTTCCGGCTACCATTTGACCACTTTCCTGCATGCCATGCTGGAGTGGATTTATCATGGGATAACCATAACCCCATTCAGGGCCAACGCCCATTGGCATGCTGGATGGAGATGGGTAACTGCCGACAAATACCATCCCCGGCGGACACTCAAATGGCGCCTCGTTGCCTTCATGCATTGGGCTTACCGTACTTCCGAATGGCACAGGTTGATGCCAATCTCCGTAACCGTAGCCATGTTCCATGTGAGCAGGCATGGTCATTGGTTGACCAAATCCATACCCCGACTGAATTGGCATGGTCATCGGTTGCCCATAACCATATCCCATCTGAGCAGGCATAGTCATCATTGGCTGATGATGCCCATATCCTCCGTAAGTAGGCTGTTGTGCAGCTGGCGAGATTGCTTCAGGTGCTTTTGGCAAATCATACAAGGATAATGCTTCGGTTGCTGGGATGCCATATTGCTTGAATAAATCAACATTTGGCTTGTATTCGGAATGAATCGGTTTTAGCTTTTTCTCAACAGGCTTTTCGATTGGCAGTGCCTTTTTGGCTGGCTCAACTGCTGCCGCCTTAGGGGCAGGAAGAGGAGCTGGTTCTACTGGCTTCACAATAGGTGCTGTTGGTTTTTTCTCTTGAACAGGTGCAACAGGCGTTTCAGGAGCAGGGGCTACTGGTGCTGGTGCAATAGGCGCAGTTGGCGTCTTGCCTGCAATTGGAGCTGTAGGTGTTTTTCCAATAATAGGCGCTGTAGAAAGCTTTCCGACCCAGCCCTGTACCCCTTGCATGATTGAGCTTGGGTGAAGGGCGTGATGACCTCCCGTGTTTTGTGCCACGCTCTGCCCAGCTTGTTGTCCAGTACCTCCAGTACCTTGGCCACCAGTTCCTTCAGTCATGGTTTCGCCTACTTTAGGGATATTCACAACTTCACCAGTAAGCAATACATTCGGATTTTTGAGCTGCGGATTCGCTTTAATCATATCCGCGAGCGGCACGCCCCAAGCTTTCGAGAGCTTCCAAAGGGTATCACCTTGTTTCACAATATGCTGATGCATGATGTCCATTCCGCCTCCTGCGCCGCCCGCGATGCTTGAAGGAATTTTCAGCTTCATGCCAACATCAATGGCGTCCGGATTCGTAATACCCGGGTTCAGCTTCAAAAGCTCTTCGAGCGAAACATTATACTTTTGGCCGATAAAGTATAACGACTCGCCCTTCTTCACAATATGGATTTTCACTCGTTGTTAACCTCCTGTCACGTTCTGAATAACCAGGCACTGCTAATGCCTATTATCAATCCTTACATCCTATGCAGAATATGGGCAGGTGTCTCCACTTTCACAAAAAAAATAGTAAAAAGCCGAGTTCACCCAACAGAGTGAACTCGGCTTTCTATTACAATATCGATTAAACCTAAGATGTAGCGCACAACCAGCTATGCTTATTTCTTGAATTCAATAAAGCTTGGATAGCTTCCTAATACGCGAACCTGACATCCGATTGCTTCAATTTCTTGAATGGCTGAAGGTAGCAAAACGGTATCAAGAGCCATATCAATGTCGATGAAGAAATAATAATTGCCGAGCTTCTTCTTCGTCGGGCGCGATTCAATTCGGGTCAAGTTGATTTTGCGCCATGCAAAAGCAGAAAGAACCTGGTGGAGCGCTCCCGGGTAATCCTCTGGCAATGTAATTAAGATGCTCGTTTTTATTTTATCGGATTTACGATCGGTATATGGCTCTGATCCGACCAGCAAAAACCGAGTGTAATTATTATCATGATCTGTAATCTCACTTGCGAGAACATCAAGCTTCTCGTTCGCAGCAGCTGTCATCGTGCCAATAGCTGCCAAACCGGCATTCGGATTGTTTTGAACGATTCTAACGCCCTCAGCTGTACTGCTGACATGTTCTGTAACCGCATGCGGAAGATGTGTACGCAGAAATTGCAAGCACTGTGCGATCGCTACAGGATGGCTGATCACTTTAGTAATACGTGAGTAGTCCATTTCCCCATTATCGTTTAACAGCTCAGATTGCCGGCCGATCAAATTTTGAATGGAGGGATAAACCCACTCCGCTTGAATCGGAATATCAACCTCATGTACAAGCCAATCCATATGAAGGCTAACAGAACCCTCAATCGTATTCTCGATTGGAATGATGCTGTAATCACTTATTCCCTTGACAGTAGACAGGAACACATCGGATATTAGCCGATGATGCTTCCAGTTTATTTCTTCACCGCGGAATAAATGTCTTGCTGCCTCATCCGATACGGAGCCAGCAGGTAAAACCGCTATCGTCTTCATCGCTTCATATCTCCTTTAATTCGATCCGGAAGAGGAATCGCAGGCTGCGAAGAAATTTCCTCTATCGTAATTTGAGGACCTTGAGCGCTTGGCGACAGCCATAGCGTATTCGCTTCAATGCCCTCCTGCTTTAGCGTATCAAGCAGAAATGTTTCAAGCATGGATTCGCCCGAGCTGTGTGCAGCACCGGCTTCCGTATCCTCAACAAATGCAATCAGCGTCGGCCCTGCTCCGCTTAGCGCAGCACCAAGCGCGCCGTGCTCTACTGCGTGCTCCAGTATAGTTGCCATGCCGGGAATCAGGGCTGCACGGTAAGGCTGGTGCAGCCGATCCTTCATCGCATGGCGAATCATACCTAGCTCGCCGCCAGCAAGCGCTGCGACGAGCAAAGAGCTGCGGCTGACGTTAAATATGGCGTCAGCCATACTGATTGTAGACGGAAGCGCATGACGCGCCTTCTCCGTCGACAGCTGAAAGGCTGGAATCGCGACAAGCGTCTTCAGCTTATGATGCGGCTCAATTCTTACATAATCTGCTCGCTCCCCATCCCAAGCCGAGACGACAATGCCGCCGTATAGTGAAGCGCCAACATTGTCCGGATGGCCTTCCAGCGCTGTTGCCATTTGGAACAGCTTATCATCCGTGAGCGGACTGCCAATCAATGCGTTCGCAGCAACCAGAGCGCCTACGATTGCTGACGCGCTGCTGCCTAGTCCGCGAGTGAGCGGTATATCGCTGTGCATTGAAATCGAGAGTTCTGGCACGGATACGCCTGCTTCTTTGAACACAAGCTGCGCAACCTTATAAATTAAATTCGTTTTGTCCTTTGGCAATCCATTCATTTGATCGCCGTAAAACTGGAATTCTGTTCGTTCAGAGATGCTCATTTCAATCCATGCGTATAGCGAAAGAGCCATCCCAAGCGTATCAAATCCTGGTCCGAGATTTGCTGTACTTGCTGGTATTTTTACGATTACTCTGCGATTGTTCATAAGATTTATCCTTCTACGCGATAGACGCTTTTCACTTTATGAACGACATCCAGCGAGTCAAACTTAGCAAGCACCTTCTGGATAGCTGCTTTGTTCGCGTCATGAGTGATGATGATGATCTCAGCTTCCGGATTAGACGGTGTCGGCTGCTGCAATACCGACTCCAAGCTGACCTCAAAGTCAGCAAACACTTGCGTTATGCGTGCAAGAACGCCGGCACGATCTGCCACTTTAAGCAAAATGAAATATTTAGATGAGATCTGCTCGTCAGTCTTGAGCTTCTTCTCTTTATAAGCAAGGCTTCCCTGCATGCCGTTCACACCAAGCTTCAGGTTTTTCACAACGGCAACCAAATCGGATACGATCGACGTAGCTGTCGGAAGCTCACCCGCGCCTGCGCCGTAGAACATCGTTTCACCAACAGCTTCGCCATATACATAAACCGCGTTAAACACGCCGTTTACCGATGCGATAGGATGCGATTGCTTCACCATCGTTGGTTGAACGCTGATGCTGATCAAATCATCCTGACGCTCTGCGATACCAAGCAGCTTCACTTCATAGCCAAGACGCTTCGCGTACAAAATATCTTCTTTGGATACCGATGAAATGCCTTGAACGGATACATCCTCAAGCGCAACATTGGCACGGAATCCGATTGTAGCGAGAATTGTCATTTTGCGCGCTGCATCAAGTCCTTCGACATCTGATGTCGGGTCTGACTCCGCATAACCAAGCTCCTGCGCTTCTTTAAGCACATCTAGATACGAAGCGCCTTCTTGACTCATCTTTGTCAAAATAAAATTCGTTGTGCCGTTCACAATGCCCATAATTTTATTAATGCGGTCGGAGGCGAAACCTTCGACAAGTGTACGAATAATCGGAATACCGCCGGCTACGCTTGCTTCATACAAAACATCGCAGCGGTTTTCTTTGGCTTTGGCCAATATTTCTGGACCGTGCATTGCCATCAAATCTTTATTTGCCGTTACGACATGTTTGCCGAGGGACAGCGCTTCTAGTATATATTCTTTCGTAAGCCCAATTCCACCCATAACCTCAACGATAACATCAATTTCAGGATGGCGGATGACTTCCCAAGGATCCTCAGTTAGCTTGCTTGCATCCACTGCAATATTACGCGATTTGCTTTTATCTTGAACGAGCACCTTTTCAATTACGATCGGCGAACCGACCTGACTAGCCAAATCATCCTGATGTCCCTCAACAATTCGAACTACACCTGTACCAACTGTACCAAGACCTAATAATCCAACTTTAACCGGCTTCATATATACCCTCCATTATCAATTCTGTTATCCTTGTCCGATGACCGAAGCTTTACGCACGCCTGGTTGACTGCGAAGCATTTCAACCAGCGATGACAGTTCTCCGGAAAGCTGCGAAATATCGACCGAAATGACGACATTAGCGAAACCTTGGAGCGGAATGGACTGATTCATCGTCAGCACATTGCCATCCTGGCTCGCCACCATGCTAAGTACGTTGGAGAGTACGCCTGAACGATGCTCCAAATCCATAGAAATGGTCGCAATACGTTCTCGTTCCAGCTCATTTAGCGCGTAGACACCATCTTTATACTTATAAAAAGCGCTTCGGCTAAGTCCAACACGTTCAACCGCCTCATGTACGGTTGCCGCATCTCCTCGGCCAAGCATCTCCTTCACTTGTATCGTCTTCATAATCGCTTCCGGTAAAATATCCTCTCGAACGACATAATAGCGTTTCGTCACTATACGTCCTCCTCAAAAAGACAATTGTTCACCTATAGTGGACATTATATCGAAATATACAGTTTGGGGCAATAGGCAAAACAAGAAAAGACGGCTTTCGCCGTCTTCATTTCTTAATATGTGCGAATGCTCTAGCCATTCGGATTATAGTCGCTGCCCTCGAAGAATTCAAAAGCAAAGTCGCCAATTTGAACCATATCGCCGTCTTTTGCCCCCATCTTGCGAAGCTCTGCATCGACACCCATTTTGCGCATCGTGCGTGCAAAACGCATAACTGCATCATAGGAAGTCAAATTCATCCGTTTCATGTAGTTGCTAATGCCAGCACTAACAATAACGAACACTTCATCTTCCTTATGGATGGTGAAAGTCGTCTCTTCGCGCTTCTCGTACGTATAAACTTTACGCTCAGCAACATCTTTCACATCTGCGATTTCAACTTCCTCTGAAACCGTATCAAGAATATCAGCTGCTTTATATAGTAGCTCCTGTACGCCTTTTTTCGTTAGCGAGGAGATTGGCAAAATTTCATATTGACGTTCACCGCTAACTTCTGCGAGCTTTTGCTTGAACAACTCAAGCTGCTCCTCAGAATCCGGCATGTCCATTTTGTTTGCAGCAATAATTTGCGGACGATCTGCTAGCTTCTCATTATAGAGAACAAGCTCCTCGTTGATTTTCACCCAATCATCAAAAGGATCGCGGCCTTCAGACGCTGACATGTCGATAACATGAACGATAACCCTCGTCCGCTCTACGTGACGAAGAAACTCATGACCAAGACCAACGCCTTCATGCGCTCCTTCGATAAGACCAGGCAAGTCAGCCATTACAAAGCTACGGCTATCCCCAACGTCAACGACACCTAGATTCGGTGTAATGGTCGTAAAGTGATAAGCGCCAATTTTCGGCTTAGCGCCAGATACGACAGATAGCAGGGTTGATTTGCCTACGCTTGGGAAACCAACAAGGCCTACATCTGCCATTACTTTAAGCTCAAGAACAACCCAGCGCTCTTGTCCTTCTTCACCATTCTCCGAAATATAAGGAGCTGGATTGTTTTGCGTAGCGAAGCGAATGTTGCCGCGTCCGCCGCGTCCGCCTTTTGCAATAACGATTTGTTGACCGTGACGAGTCATATCCGCAATAATTTCTTGCGTATCATCATCAACGATTATTGTGCCGGGCGGAATCCGTACGATTGTATCGTCAGCGCCTGCTCCGTGCATGCTTTTTACTTTTCCGCGCTCGCCGCGATCAGCCTTGAAATGCTTCTGATAGCGGAAGTCCATCAGTGTACGCAGACCCTCGTCAACTTGAAAGATCAAGTCGCCGCCTCGGCCTCCGTCGCCACCTGCAGGACCACCTTGTTCTACATACTTCTCACGGCGAAAAGAAACGATACCATCGCCTCCGTCGCCGCCTTTTACAAATATCTTCGCTTTATCGACAAACATGATGTGCCCCCGTTCATGCGCGCATTTCCGCCCTCAGCAACACCTTTGCATACGGCTGCTCGAAGTTGATCGGCTGCATTGGCGCGCCTTCCAACTGCTGTTGTATTTTTTGCTTCCATTGCTGTTCATTCATTAGTTCGCCATCATAATAGAAGGCTGCATACAGTGCATCCTTATCCAGCGATAGCTCCAGCGTAAGAACAGCAGCATTACCATAGCCAGGCTTAGCCGCAAACCGATATGCGTTAATCGTATGAATGAGCGTTTCGGCTATTTGATCGGCATCTGCCGTTATTTCGTTTAAATGAATGTCGCCTTTAATTACAATTTGTAACTCCAGCGAATTCGATATCGTACGAAACGATTGAATATAACTAATCAGTGATGGAACCCCTAGCTTGGATATACTGCTCTCCACAACCATCCGTTCACTTATTTTCTCCACATACTCGGCTGCTTTATCCAGCTTTTTGAGCCTAATATAGCCAAACACGACTTGCAGGTCGTTCATCCAGTCATGACGATGATGATTGAGAGTTCGTATTGCAGAGTTTTGCAACGATTGAATCGTTCGCGCAGTCCGCTCTGCGTGCTCTTTCCGTTCCGTTCGTATCCAGTAAGTCGCAACAGCTATAAGCCAAACGAGAAAGACAGCAGTTAACCACACTTGATTGGGCCAAATAAGTACAGCGGCGCATGGCAATAAAATGGTTGCCGCCGCGTAATATTTCACCGTTGTTAAGCGTCCCATCGATTAAACCTACTTTCTTCGTATTTCCCGAAAATATAACAACATATATGTTATATTTCCCCGTCAAAGCTGCTTCAGCGTCCAAGACGTCTTAGGCATTTTTGCTTGCTTATCCAGTATATCACGCAGCCGTCCTACGGTCATCAGCCATGGAATAAAAAAACCCGGCCAAGCGATGCAGGCCGGGGCTTGTTGCATATATAAGGTTGTATTAAGCTTCTACTGCTGCAGCTACCGGAGCAAGAACAGCTGGATACACGCTCACTTTTTTGCGGTCGCGTCCCCAACGTTCGAACTTCACTACGCCTTCTACTAATGCAAAAAGCGTATCGTCTTTCCCGATGCCTACGTTAGTTCCTGGGTGAATTTTTGTTCCGCGTTGACGAAACAAGATGCTTCCAGCAGATACGGTTTGACCGTCAGCACGTTTAGCGCCAAGGCGTTTCGACTGTGAGTCACGTCCGTTTCTAGTGGAACCTACACCTTTCTTCGAAGCGAAGAGCTGAAGATTCAGTTTCAACATAGTTATTCCCTCCTTCTAAAGGATTGGTGAGCAAAGCTGCACCGTAAGCATGAACTAGAGGCTTGTAAAACAAACCTGCACCGAATGCTTACGCATTAAGATGTTCATGAATAACGACATGCTTGCCGTATGATTTTGCAATAGTGTCAAGCATAACCGCCATCGATTCCAGCAGCAGCTGCATCCGGCCGTCTGAAGCCTCGTCTGCAAGCGTCGGAATATCCGACGATAGCCAGCCGTTCTTCATCTTGGCAGGGAGCTCCTCTCCCGCTAGAGCTTCGATCGCGTTAACGGTACCAACCGAGATGGCTGATACACCCGCACAAACGATATCTTTGCCGGGCTTCGCATATTTAGCATGTCCTTCGACCGCAAATGATACGATACGTCTGTCAGCGGCTCTTCGTACAAAGGTAACTGTTATCATAGAAATTCCTCTTACGCTTGGATTTTCTCGATTGTTACTTTTGTGAACGGTTGACGATGACCTTGCTTACGACGATAGTTCTTTTTGGCTTTGTATTTGTAAACGATGATTTTTTGGCCTTTGCCTTGTTTCTCGACTTTGCCTGTTACTGTAGCGCCGGAAACAACCGGAGTTCCAGTTACAAGACCGTCACCTTTAGAAACCGCCAAAACACGATCAAACGTTACGCTTTCGCCTGCTTCAGAATCCAGTTTTTCGATGTAGATTACATCGCCTTCCTGAACTTTGTATTGCTTGCCGCCAGTTACGATAATTGCGAACATTGTTGGTGCACCTCCTTATTTTCGAAGACTCGCCTAATTCAGGTGGCTCACGGCATGCGCCGCAAACGCTTGTTTACCCAATCGGAGCGGTACTTGTACGTCCCATTCCAATGAGATACGAGACACACACCCAAAGATTGTACCATACTATGCAAGCTATATCAATTCATCCAACAAGAAAATTTAAACTATTTATACAACTCTGATCATTTTATGTGCGCTCCGCAGCTCTCACAGCGCTCGATCAGTTGATGGACTGCATTCTCACGAGCCTTTTTACGCGTCATTTCAATTAATCCGAGCTTTGTCCAGCCCAAAATCGTACATTTGGTTTGATCATTGCGCGCTTTCTCTACGAGTCTTTGCATAACCTGCTCGCGATGGTTGTCCTGCTCCATATCAATAAAATCAATAATAATAATGCCGCCTACATCTCGAACTCGGAGCAATCTTGCAATCTCGTCTGCTGCTTCCATATTCGTGCGGAACACAGTGTCCTCAAGGCCAGATGTCCCAATAAATCTGCCTGTGTTCACATCTATAACCGTCAGAGCTTCCGTCACTTCCCATATGAGGTGCCCCCCGCAGGTAAGCTGAATTTTGCGCTCGAACGCTCTCGTTACCTGCTCCGTCACACGATACGTATCAAATAAAGAATTGCCTTGCCTTGATTCAAAACATTTTAACCGCTCACGAAGCTGAGGGGTCATTTCCTCCAGCAGTGCTGACGCTTCCTCAAACCTCTCCGCATTGTCTATCCATATTTCATCGATATCCATCGTAAGCGTGTCTCGTACAGCCCTCCGCATGAGACCTGCCTCTCTATGCAGCTCGCTTGGCGCACTCGCTTCCACGCTTCGTTCCGAAATGCTTTGCCAAATCTCTCTTAACCCAGCGACATCGGCATGCAAAGACAGCTCGCTTTCAGCTCCAGCCGCCGTTCGTAAAATAATGCCTTCCTCCAGCTCACGCAGCTTCTCGCCTATGGCTCGCAATCTCGACCGCTCGCTTTCGGAACTGATTTTTTTGGAAACGCCAATATAATCGGCATTTGGCATATAAACAAGAAACCGGCCAGGCAGTGAAAAATGTGTAGTGACACGGGCTCCTTTGCCACCCAGCGGCTCCTTCATAACTTGTACGAGCAATTCCTGTCCAGGCTTGACCATATTTTGAATGAGCGGCTTTTCAGCTGGCTGTTTTTCCAAATGAGGGTGGAGCAGCTCATCAATGTACAAAAATGCATTTTTAGCTAGTCCTACATCTACGAAAGCCGCCTGCATGCCAGGCAGCACGTTCACGACACGACCTTTATACACATTGCCAACCAAACTGCTTGCTTTTGATTTTTCCATAAAAAATTCGACTAGGCGGCCATTTTCCAGTACAGCGGTTTGCAGCATTTCACCATTAACGTGCATCAACATTTGCTTCATTCCTGAATATCACCTGCCCGTACGCTTTTCATCTATTTTAACTGAAAAGTTCCGACACTGCACGATTCGGATTATTTTCGGACAAACATCCTTCTACAATTTTCTGCTCCGGAAGCACTCTGACCTCCTTGCTGTGCGACTCCACCATGTATATCAAATGATATCGCTCCCTTTGAAAGAGCCTTGCTACCGAGATGATTGACTGCTTGCCGCTTACGATTATAGGACTTGCAATGTGGCCGAGCCTCAGCGCCTGCAGCGTGATCCTTTCCCGATACATCAGAAAACGATAAAACAAATATGGAACATTACGATAATATGTCCAGTTCGTCATCACAAGAAATATGCCGACAATGAGCAGATTGAGTTGAATGCCATCCTTATACACTAACCATGGAAGCAAGGAGACGATGATCATCAGCACACTAAAAAACAAGCTGACTCGCGTGCTCCAAATAAGCATTTTATAATAGTTAACCGTATAGCTTAATGCCGCCTGCAGCAGCTTCCCTCCGTCAAGCGGGTGAATAGGCAGCAGGTTGAACAAGCCGATCATTAGATTCGCTTTCCATACATACTCCGCCCATGCTAAGTCCCATATGCCAAGCTGCCCGCAGCCCCAAGCAGCTAGTCCCATCCAAACGTTTTGCAAGGGACCCGCAATCGCTACAATTGCTTCTTCTTTTGCAGGTACGCCGCCGGCTTCCTCAACCTCTACAACACCACCAAAGGGCAGCAGCTTTACTTCCTTTATCGTCCAGCCATAGCCCCGAGCTACAATAACATGGCCGATTTCATGGACAAGCACGAGTAAAAACAAGGTAATCAGCTCGGCAAAATATCCTGTCATGACCGACCCAAGCATAATGATAACGAACAACGGATGGACCGACCATAGGATTCCTTTCCATTTAATCAATCGGTATCACGCCCACGGGATCGATATACAAATCATTTTGTTTAACAGCAAAATATAGCAGGCTTGGCTGCGTACCTTCAGCTTTCAGCAGGTTGCCGATAGAATCCCCTGCCTCAACCCAGTCATTTACTTTAACACTTGTTTTCCCAAGCATCCCATATACGGTTACGCGCTGATTGACATGCTGGATAACAATAGTCGAACCTTGCGTGCTCTGATCTGATAATAGCAATACACGCCCCGTCTCTGCCGCAACAACCTCTGCTTCAGAGCTTCCAGCAAGCTCTATACCATTAAGCATCTCCGCAAACGTTCGAACTAGCGATCCTCCTTCCAATGGGGTTACGATAGGCAGCTTCACCGTTCCATCCGCGCCTACCGCAGGTTCAGGATTGTCCTGAAAAATAGGAATAAAGGATGGAGCCCCAGCAAACGTTTCCTTATACCAAGCAGCCGCAGCTGCAAAATCAATCTCATCCGTAAGTGCTTGTTTCACAAGCGCTTGTCCCTTGAGCGTGTATTCCGTATCATAGCGAAACATAGCCCATACCGCGCCAAATAACAGCAATGCTACTGCTAGCTTCCATTTCAGCTCCTTGCCGAAAGTATAATTATTTTTCCCGCCGCCTGATCCCGGATCGTTCTCATTCGATACAACTGGCCCTTTTACAAATCTTCTATTACCAACATACCCTTTGTCCTCGTTCCAATTTGCCCATGGATTAGGATTGGTTTTCCAAACGACCTCTGGATCAAGCTCCTCCGCCTCGTCTTCATCAAAATATTCGTGCTTGTATGGCATGCGAGGGTCTGAATATATGTCCTCTTCTTGTAAAGGCACAGAGTTCCGATCCCCTGTATTTTGATTTTTATGCTGATTGCGCCGCTTCTCATTATCCTTCATTAACATCTCATTTTTCCCCCGCTTCCATCGTCCTTGGGACAGCTTGTTCCTTTATACATGGATATGTGGGGATTGAGACAAGTATGCGAGCGCAGCTGATCATAAAAAAAAGCCACCCCAAGATCGGATAACATCCGTCTCAGAAGCAGCTTTCTAGCTTGGCTAACCTTTAGTCAGCCATCTCATATTTTTCTTGATGTGCCTTAATGCTGAATACAAGTCCGATTGACAGCATATTAAGCAGTAGTGATGTGCCTCCATAACTAATAAACGGCAGCGTAATTCCCGTAATTGGCATAATTCCAATCATCATTCCGATGTTTTGGAACACCTGGAACACATACATAGACACGATGCCAATAATAATGTACGAGGCTCGCAAATCATAACATTTAAAAGCAATAATAATCATCCGATATATGAGCAAGAAATACAAAAGCAATAAGATGGCTGCACCTTGAAAACCAAATTCCTCGCCTATAACAACAAAAATCGAGTCAGAATACGGATAAGGTACAAAACCGCCATTTTTCATATCGCCTTGCATATAACCGTCACCGTTTAAACCGCCTGAACCGATTGCAATTTGTGCATTTTCCGATTGATGTTTGTCATCTGCAGTTGCCGTCTCCGGATTAATGAATGTATTAATCCTTTTATGCCAATGTCCCATTTCATTATCTTTCAAGTAATTGTAAATTTCTTGATTGAATGTATTGAACAGAGAAACAAAAAGGACAAGACTTACAACAACGACGGTAATCCCTGTAATTACATGAGAATATTTGACATTCCCAATCCATAACATCCCTAACACGATAACTACGTATATGATCGCATTGCCGAGATCCGGCTGAATCATTACGAGCATAAACGGCAGGAAAGCAAATACTGCAATCGGAAGCAAATCTTGTGTGAACGTCAGCCGATCGCCTTGCCGTCGTCCCATAATATAAGCGATACCGATAATGAGTATAATTTTGACCATTTCCGCAGGCTGAAACGATAAGGCTCCAAACTGAAACCATCCTCTAGCCCCATTGATTACCGCTCCAAAGAAATAAACAAGAATCAACAATGTAACCCCTATGCCATAAAGGACATGCCAGCTCTTGAGAACGATACGATAATCAAATAAGGTGGCTGCGATAGCTACAAAAAAGCCTAAGCCGTAAAACTTCAGCTGTTTGATCTCATGACCGGCGTACTTTGGATTATTTGCAGTTGCACTATAGACAAGTACGA
The DNA here is from genome assembly GCF_037976325.1 of Paenibacillus sp. FSL K6-3182. Classification (NCBI taxonomy): domain Bacteria; kingdom Bacillati; phylum Bacillota; class Bacilli; order Caryophanales; family Paenibacillaceae; genus Paenibacillus; species Paenibacillus sp. FSL K6-3182. The sequence continues at coordinate 2,144,211 of NZ_CP150265.1, read as the reverse complement.
TACTGATAATCATAAGGAAAACTAAGATTATCAAAATTCCCCAATCCAGCTTTTTTAATTTGTTAAGCAAGTCCTAATCATCCTATTCCGAGGAACTTACGGAAACGTTTGAACGCTCCCGCCTTCTCATCAAGCAGCATGAGAGGAACCATGTCGCCAAGTATGCGGCGTGCGATGTTCCGGTAGGCGATTGCGGCACGTGAAGCCGGATTCATAACTGTCGGCTCTCCGCTGTTTGCAGCAGAAATAACTTTCTCATCATCAGGTACGATTCCGATCAAATCGACTGCCAGCACTTGACAAATTTCATCGATATCCAACATTTCACCGGTTTTCATCATATTTTGACGAATCCGGTTAATGATTAGCTTACTTGGTATTTTCTCCTGCTCCAGCAGTCCGATTACACGATCGGCATCCCGCACCGCAGCGTTCTCAGGTGTAGTGATCACGATAGCCCGATCGGCACCTGCAATTGCGTTACGAAAGCCATGCTCAATCCCCGCTGGGCAATCAATAATAACATAGTCATGCTCTTTCTTGAGCTCTAAAATCATATTTCGAACTTGTTCAGGCGTAACAGAATCCTTATCCTTCGTCTGTGCAGCAGGAAGCATGTACAGCTCTTCAAAGCGCTTGTCCTTTACGAGCGCCTGATTCAAGCGGCAGCGGCCCTCGGCAACATCAACCAAATCATAAATGATTCGATTTTCAAGTCCCATAACCACGTCCAGATTGCGAAGTCCAATATCTGTATCAACCATGCAAACCTTCTTACCAAGTAAAGCTAGCGCGGTACCCAGGTTCGCCGAAGTGGTCGTCTTGCCGACGCCGCCTTTCCCTGATGTTACAACAATCGCTTCTCCCATATTCTACACTCCTTTAAACATTATAGGATTATGCCGTATGCGGAATAATTGCGCTAGCTTATCAATTTGCATTCTACCTTCACTTAAGAAGGCGAACTCCATAGAGGCATCGCCGGTCATCCATTCCTCTGGCGGCCTGCTGATTACATCCGCAATGCGGAGCTGAGTTGGCCGCATGAGTGAAGTCGCTATAATCACGTCCGTCCTCCCGCCAATCCCAGCATGCGCGGTTCCGCGCAATGCACCCAGCACATATATGTCACCTGTACACATTAAAGTACCGCCTGGATTCAAATCGCCGATTAAAAGTAAATCCCCATCATGCTCATAAGTTTGGCCTGAGCGTATAATAGACGTGAGCACTTGCAGATTAGGTTGCTGTCCGAGCTGAGGATCGATCTTAGGCGCTTCAGACTCAACAGATTGAACCATTAGGTTTCCTTGTGAACGTATCACGTTTTTGATGCGATCTTTATCATCATCAGAAATCTGCCTGGATCCAAGCTTCACCTGAACGTGAACAAGGGGACCTGTGAGCAACTGCTGATGCGTCTTCTCCAGCTTGTATTGCAATTCATCTAGAAGCGTCGCAAATTCACATTTATCGTCGAGAAGGAACACGAGACCTTCTTTTACACCCTTAATAATAATATGCTGCTTATCGGTCACGTTCGTCCCTCCCCAACCTAATGGATTCTTGCTAAGCTGGGCAAAATCCTGCCTGCAGCAATATTTTATTCCTCATCCTTCTCTGCTTTGACCAATGTCTGCCCTTCAAACCATTTTCGCGCCGGTACATAACACAAGAGTGCAAACGCCAGCTGTAAAAATAAACTAGGAAGGATATGATCGATAAGAGCCCATGCATAACTTTCATTCGTAATTCGAAATGCTTTGTAAATGAAATATATGGCGCTGTCATATAGAATGCAGGCAAAACCCACAACAGAAATCGCCATCATAAGCGTTGAACGGCGATGCTCCAGCAATACGCCAGTAAAGTAACCCATTAAACCCATAATAAACGCATTAATTCCAAGCAGATGACCAAAGTATACAATATCCTGAAGCAATCCGAAGCTTATGCCAAGCATGAGTGCAAGATGCCTTCTGCTATATAGACCTGAGAAGATGACCATTACAAATACAAAGTGAGGAATGATCCGTTGACCGAAGCCGGCTGGAATAATCCACGGCATCACTGCTCCCTCGATAACAAACAAGAGCAACATGAGCAGGATGATTCGGTTCAAGCTCATTTCTCGGCTTCCTCCATTTCAGGGACCTGAACAACAAATACCTCAGTCAGATGATCAAAACTTGCTGATAGCTTGACCGATGCCGTATATGTAAGGCCGAAGTCGCCAAGCTGCTTGTTTTCAACCGTTCCGACAACGAGTCCTCTTGGATAAATACCGCCTAGTCCAGATGTAATAACTGTATCTTGAAATTCCATTTTATCGTCTTCGGCGATTTTCGTCATAACGATTCTAGACGTTTCCTTGTTGTAGCTGCTCAGAACACCAAATGATTCATTCTCACGACCCATTATCGTCACAGCAATGGAGTTGAACGTTGGCGATGCTTCGTCAAGTTCTGTAATTGGAGTAACAGCTGCCGAATTGGGGGTTACTGAACTTACAAGACCGATCAACCCCTCTATGGTTGTTACGGCCATATTCGGTTTGATGCCGTCTCTGGAACCTAGGTTAATCGTCATCGTGCGGTTATTCGCATCGTTGCTGATCGATACAACCTGTGCGATCAAATAATTATAATTGTACATCTCTTTCTGACGCTGTGTGAACGAGAGTTCTGCCTTTAAACGTTCATTCTCTTTTTCTACGAAATTGTAATTAATCTTGTCACGAGAATAAGCTGCAGCTGTAAGGCGCAGCTGCTCGTTTTCTTCATAAATCGTGCGTAAATTGCTAATATCCTCGAAGAAGCCCGCTATATAACCAGCGGGCTTGTAGAACCATTGCTGCACGTATGCTGCCGAATCCTTCAAAAATTTCTCCGGCCACGATAATTCCTTGCGGTCGCTTAGCGAGAAGCCGATGACCGCTATGAATAAAATAAACCCGATCATAAGCATAAACATACGCTTATTTCTCATTAGCTTAAACAGCTCGACCACCTGCCCATTTCATATCCGTTTCCCCATCGGACCTAACTTAGCGTCTCGAACGAGATGAGCTTCTTGCTTTAAATAAATGAATATTATCGAGCGAGCGGCCAGTACCGATCGCAACACAATCAAGCGGATTGTCGGCAACAATAACAGGCATGCCTGTCTCTCTTTGAAGCAGCTTGTCCAGATTGCGCAGCAAGGCGCCGCCGCCTGTGAGTACGATACCGCGATCCATAATGTCCGCAGACAACTCCGGCGGGCATTTCTCCAGCGTTACTTTCACCGCGTCAACAATGGCATTAACGGTATCTGCTAATGCTTCTGTAATCTCATCAGATGTAATCGCTAGTGTTTTAGGCAATCCCGATACGAGATCGCGTCCACGAATTTCAATCGTTTCTGGACGATCCAGTGGAAGTGCTGAACCAATTTCCATCTTCAGCTGCTCGGATGTACGTTCCCCGATCATGAGATTGTATTGTCTTTTAATATATTGAATAACCGCTTCATCCATCTCGTCACCAGCTACACGAATGGATCTCGCCGTAACGATTCCGCCTAATGAAATAACAGCAACCTCTGTTGTACCTCCGCCAATATCAACTACCATGCTGCCTGTCGGCTCCCATACAGGCAAATCAGCGCCAATCGCTGCTGCGAATGGTTCTTCAATCGTATAGGCCTCACGAGCTCCGGCTTGCTTAGTCGCATCCTCAACTGCGCGTTTCTCAACCGCTGTAATGCCTGACGGCACACAAACCATAACGTTTGGATGACGAGGAAATAAAGAACGCTGTTTTTGGGCTTGGCGAATAAAATATTTAATCATCGTAGCAGTTGTTTCAAAATCAGCGATAACGCCATCTTTCATTGGACGAACAGCACGAATGTTGCCAGGCGTTCTACCGATCATTTTTTTGGCTTGCTCGCCTACTGCTTCAATTGTTTTTGTATCTGTACGAAGGGCCACCACGGAAGGCTCCCTTACCACAATTCCTTTTCCCTTGACGAATACCAACGTATTCGCTGTTCCTAAATCAATACCCAAATCTTTCGAAAAACCACCAAACATGTTCTTGCTCCCTTCTAATTGCCACATCACTTTATTATATTACATATGTCCTTGTTCCTTCAAACTTACGAATCTTCCGTCACCGATTACCAAATGGTCAAGAACTTCTATTCCGACTAGCTGTCCAGCCTCCGCTAAACGTCCCGTTAACGCAATGTCTTCTGGGCTTGGCGTAGGATCGCCGCTTGGGTGATTATGAACACAAATGATAGATGCGCTGTTACGTGAAATAGCTGCACGAAATACTTCTCGAGGATGTACTAGCGATGCATTAAGCGTACCGACAGATAAGGTTTCGCGGGCAATAATATGGTTTTTTGTGTTTAAAAACAAACATACGAAGTGCTCCTTCTTCAAATAGCGGAGCTCTTCCATCACATATTCCGCAGCATCCTGCGGCTTGCGCACAATAACCGTCTCACCAAGCTGACTCCGGGAAATTCTTCTCCCCAGTTCAATGCCAGCACGAAGCTGAATCGCCTTTGCCGGACCAATTCCTCGAATGGCTGTTAATTGTTCCATGCTCATATCCATTAAATTACGCAGGCTGCCGCATTGCTTAAGCACCGCTCCTGCCAAATGTACGGCGGATTGCCGCTTCGTACCTGTGCGCAGCAGTATGGCTAACAATTCGGTATGGCTAAGTGCTTCTGCCCCATATTTCATCATGCGCTCTCTTGGACGTTCTTCATGGGGGACTTCACGCAAAATCATAGGTTGCGGCAACATGTCCCAATCCCGCCTCTTCGAAAAAATGAATTATTCATATCCTGCCACATTCATGAAAAAAAATCCGATTGAAATCAATTAAGTTACCTTTTAAAAAACAGCAATGTCATAGGAAGCGAGCATGTCTGAGAGAAGCGATAACGGCAAGCCAACGACATTAAAATAACAGCCGTCAATTTGCTCTACAATCGTCGCTCCAAGTCCTTGTATGCCATAAGAGCCCGCCTTGTCCCTCGGCTCGCCGGTAGCAACGTACCTAGCAATTTGATCCTCACTAAGCGGCTTCATCATTACCTTCGTTTTGCGATGGGCAACCAATGCTTCCCCGCTTGCAGAGAGAACACAAGCAACTCCTGAATACACTTCATGGGAGCGGCCTTGAAGGCGTCTAAGCATAGACTTTGCCTCTTCGTCGTCAGCAGGCTTGCCAAGCACATCTCCGTCAAGCACGACAATGGTGTCCGCACCAATAATTAAAGACGTTGGTACCTCCTGCTTTTGTTGCAGCAGGGGTATAGCTGCTTTTGCTTTGCGCAGGCTGAGCTGCTCTACAACTTCCGATGGCGACCAGCCTGCTTCAATCGTTTCATCCGTATCAGTAGACAAAATATAAACCGGCAAAGAAAGGTCCAGCGATGCGACCAGTTCCTTCCGGCGCGGTGACGAAGAGGCCAGTACGAGCTGGCTAATCGCTTCGTTGCGTAATTTTTTATATTCCATAAATTGAATGCTGCGCTCCTTCATGCTTTCCTTCATGCGTCAATGTCTGCTGCTCTACATTTTGCGGTATAACCATATTGCAATTACGGCTCCAATTAAGCTAAACAAGCTGAATTGCAGATGAAGCGTTAGGTTGAAACTGAGCACATATAGATCGACAGCAGGTGACCATGATGTTTCGATTGGTTTCGTTAAAAAAGAGATGCCTGGAACTGGAGTCAGCCATCGCGCTACTAGAGCACCAGCCAACAATCCAAATATGATAAAAATGAGAAGAATCCAGCCGTTTTTCTTCATCTTTCAACGCCTCTCGCCATGAAATGACACCTAAGACTATTATACGCATGAACCTATTCGTTTACAATGCGCTGATCTTCTCAAACCATTCTTTTTGCGTAATGATCACTTTCATAACTTCCGCTTGTGTCTTCCACAATTGTGCTTGAGAAGGCTTTTTATCGTACTCTGCCATCGTCTTTGCTGCCGCATTCATCGCTTGATTGATTTTATCCAAATATGCCTTACCTTCCGCATCTACTATACCTATTCGCAGCGTTTCCGCGTTTTCTGTCCATGTTTGATGCTCGGCTTTCCACGAATTTGCTGCAACATCGCCAAGCGGCGATAAGGTCGGCTGTTCCAGCTGGGCTAATGTTAATTCATCCAACATTTGGACGACTACAGCCGTTTGATCGAAGAAAGATTGTGCTGCTTTTTGATCGCCTTTAAACGGTATTTTTCCTGGATTTACTATATTTACTTCTTTGATATAAAGATCGATTTCCGGCATCATATTCCGAATAACCTGAGCCCCTTTTCGATCTGTACCCATGCCAACATATACGCGATAATCAGCAGCACTTGTCATAGCAGCACCAGCAAGCCCTTTCTCGGCCAATTGCGCCATTGCGGCATCCCTGCCCTCTGTATTGCTGAAAACACCAAATTGCAGCAAATAATAAGACCGATCCAGCCCCTTAAGTGCAGCCATCGCAGTATTCGGATCTGGTTTTGCTGCAGGGTCATTTTTATTTTCAACTCCCGCTTCCTTGCTTTCCTCACCTACACCTGCAACCAGTTCTTTACCTGTACCTTCTTGGACAGAATCTCCAATCACGGGCACTGAATCAGGCTTATTGCCAGTTCCTCCCGGCCAAATGCTTGCCCCCGTAAACAATGACAACAATAAATAACCAAACAGCGCTCCAGTAGCAAGCGCAGCCGTCACTGACAAAAATACATTAAACCATGATGGCGCTCCCGCCTTACGTTTCGCTCGCGCATAGTTCACTCTTTTTATACTGATTTCGTCATCAACGAACTCTTCCTCATACGCTTGAATCGGCTCCTGCATATATTCCCTATCTGAATACCTTTCCTCATGTGTCTGTAGATCCTCAGGCTGCTCATAGGGATCATCAATAATAGTTGGTTTTATCGTTTTTTTCTTCTCTTTTGGAGGATTGGGCTGAGCCTGTTTTGGAGTGGATACTGGCTTCGAATCAGCATCTCTAATAAGCTGCTCCAATGCGCTAATATCCTCTTGGAACGGACTGTTCCATGGACTCACTTCGCTGACGGAATGCTTCTCTGTAGATGGATATAGAGGAACAACTTTCTTGGAAATCATTTTATTCGCATTATTATTAGAGTTGTTGGGTAATGCTGCTTTATGATCGAGAGCCTCTTGTTGATTATCATTGCTGCGGCTTTCTTCGTTAACGGACTGTCCATTCCCATTACGGTCAAAACGATAAGTAATACGGTTTTTCTGAGTCATTTCATCCACTCCTTGTCCCTTTCATCTAGTATTAATCTATGAGACATTTGAGAGATTTAGACCCATGCCCTTAGAGGGTTGTCTACCAAGCCTTCAAAGGTTTTAAATTAAAGAGATTACAATTCATACTTCAATTTCAAATCTAAAGAGATTACAATTCATACTTCAATTTCAAAATTAAAGATTAAATAATTTTCGAACCCACCCAAACCCTCCCTTCCAAGGGAGGGCCCCAAGGGTTGCACCCTCTGGACACCCGCAACTCAACTAACGTACAACCACATCCGGCGTCCAACAGTTCATGCGGCGTTGGAGCGCTTTGTCCCTCCGGGACCCGCTGGAAGCTTCTACAAACCTTGCTGCGTCCTCTAAGACTCGCAATTGGACTAAAAAAAGCTTGGAACTGGCGTATATAAGCACATGTCACTTTGAGAGAGCTTCGTCCCTACTTGGACCCGCTGGAAGCTTCTACAAACCTTGCAGTAACCCCTAAAACTAGCAATTGGACTAACAAAAGTCTGTCCCGCTGGGACACGCTCGGCGCTTCTTAAAACTTTGATGCGTATTCTGAGACCCGTAAACGGATTATTAAGGGTCCGTAAATTTTGATTGTAGATTATGAGGTTTAGTGCACTCCGTCCCGTTGGAAGGCTGTGGAGGCTTCTTAAAGCAGAGGTTATTGGGGTTGTTGGATTATGAGGATATTTAGCTAGTGCTAGTTTAAGTGGGTTGATGAGATCAGTGAATGAGTGAGTGAGGTAAAGAGTGAGAGGTTTATTAGGTAGTGAGTACAAGCCATTGAATTGGGGGACAGTGAGTTGGGCTAGTGGGATTTACCTACATCGAGTATTGAAGTTAATTTTATGTGGGCTTATTTAGAGCCTTTTTTACGAAAAGTCCCGTGCTTATACAAAATGCCCGGTGATTCCGATATGGAATCCCGGGCATTAGCTGCTTATTGGTTTGATTTTAACGATTTCGCTAACGAATCCGCTACCTTCCAAATGTCGCCTGCTCCCATGGTGATAACAAGATCGCCTGGTGCGACCCGCTCAGTCAAATATGCAAGCACTTCTTCTTTGGTTGGAATATACTCGGAGTTCGCGTTGCTGTTGCTTTTGATCAGCTCTACCAGCTTGCGGGATGTTACTCCTTCGATTTGCAGTTCGCCTGCCGGCGAGTAGATGTCGGTAATAATTACCTCATCGGCCTCTGGGAATGCGCGGCTGAATTGCTCGAATAAGAAAAACGTCCGCGTATAACGCTGTGGTTGAAACACGGCAATAATACGCTTACCTGTTGCTTTTGCAGCGCTGATTGTCGCTCTGATCTCCGTTGGATGATGCGCATAGTCATCAATGACCAAAATATCATTAACTTCCCCAAGCACCTGGAAGCGGCGTTTCGCGCCTCTAAATGATTGAATCGCAACAGCAATTTTGTCAAAGGACAAGCCTGCTTCGAGACAAGTAATAACAGTAGCCATTGCATTGTACACATTATGAAGGCCTGGAACAGACAGCTCCACATCTCCAAGCAATGCCCCTTTATGCGTCATTGTAAAGGTTACCTTCCGGTCTCCAAGTACAACATTTTGAGCTTTATAGTCTGCATCGCCGTCAATGCCATAAGTCACTAGCTGCGATGAGTTCATATTGCCTTGATATACTTGCGGTATCAATTCGTTAACCGTCTCGTCATCCGCGCATACAATCGCCTTGCCGTCCGCTTTCACCTGCTGCAAAAACTGCACATAAGCAGCCTTCAGCTTGCCGAAATCGCCATCATAATTTTCAAGATGATCCGGCTCAATATTCGTCACGATAGCAAGCGTAGGGTGATAATGAAGGAATGAACCATCACTCTCGTCCGCTTCCGCTACGACGTATTCACCTTTGCCCGCTTTTGCGTTTGTACCTACATTAACGATTTCGCCACCGATAATATAGGTTGGATCCGCACCGCAAGATTCCATAACAAGCGCGATCATTGAAGAGGTCGTCGTCTTGCCATGTGCGCCGGCTACTGCGATTCCTTTGCCTGCGTTCATCAATCTAGCCAGCATTTGCGATCGATGCAAAACTGGGATGTTGAGCTCTTCAGCTGCTTTCCGTTCAACATTATCTTTGGAAAGTGCCGTAGAGTATACGACCAAGTCCGCTCCATTCACATGCTCGGGCTGATGACCGATATAAATGCTGGCACCATTTGCTGCAAGCTTCTCTGTTAATTCTTGACGTGCGACATCGGACCCGGTCACCTTATAGCCCATTTCCAGCATAACGCGGGCAATGGCACTCATTCCGTAACCGCCGATTCCGATGAAATGAACGTGTTCTGCCGTATTCAAAGACGGTTCACCAACCTTTTTCAGAATCCGAGTCATACAAAATGCGGGAGCGAACGTCAGCAATTAAATATAGCGTGCCTGTCACGACTCCAAGGTCTGTTTCCCCGGTTAACTGTTGTAGTTTTTGTAATGCTGCTTGCCAGTTTGATTCCACTACAAGCTCGAAAGCGTACTGATCTGGCTGTTGCTGACGCATTTCACGTACCAAATCAGCCAAAGCAGAGGCATCTTTTTTCATTCGATAGTCAGGCTCGGTCACAATAAGCGTATCCACTATTGGTAGTATATGCTTAAGAACATCCTGATGATTCTTATTCTCCAGCATACCCATCATAAGATGTAACCTATCATATTTGTAAGTGTTTTTTAAAGCGTCCACGAGTGACTCTGCACCTTCTGGATTATGTGCGCCATCGACCAAAATACGAGGCTGATCAGAAACCATCTCAAGTCGTCCCGGCCACGCAGCCTTTTGAAGCCCTTCCGCCAGTACATCATCTTCGATGACTAGTGCATTATATTGGCGAAGTATCTCAAGCGTCATGACAGCAACCGCTGCATTCGTCCGTTGATGGGCACCATTTAGCGTGATTGTCAACGGCTCGATGCTGCGGAATAGATTGTCGAAGCGGAAAGTTTGCTCATTCTCGCGAACCGAGATTGCCGTTTCGTGGAACTGTTCACCTAACAAATAAAGCGTGCTTTTTTTGCCTTCAGCTGCTTGCTTAATAACCTCAATTGCCTCTGGCTGAGTAACCGCACTAATAACCGGTATTCCTGCTTTAATAATGCCAGCTTTTTCACTCGCAACTGCAGCAATCGTATCACCGAGTTTATCCATATGGTCATGGCCAATATTCGTAATGACGGAAACAACCGGTTGAACGATATTCGTCACATCAAGCCTGCCGCCAAGTCCAGTCTCCCACACGACATAATCGGGATAAGTGACCTTCGCATAAAAAAGAATAGCCAGCGCTGTTGATACTTCAAACATCGTAGGCGAGCCTAGTTCTGTCTGAGCAAGCTCATCAACATGAGGTTTTAGCTCGTTGGCAAGTCTAAGCAGCGTCTCTTCTTCGATATCGATACCGTTATATTGAAAACGATTCGTAAACTTCGTTATATATGGCGATGTAAATGTGCCTACATCATATCCGCCGCGCAGCAAAACACTCGTCAAATATGCACAAGTAGACCCTTTCCCATTTGTCCCGGCAATGTGGATAAACTTTAATCTGCGATGCGGATTATCCAGCCGTTCCATCAATTGCTCGATCCGATCAAGACCTGGACGAATACCGAATGGAATTAGCCCAGTAATCCAATCTACCGCTTCCCGGTAGGATTGCAGCGGCCCTGCAGGCCGCTGCTCTATTTGTTGTTCTGCCATACTAATCGTCCTTCTTCCGTTTTGCAGCGTTATCCGCGCAATTCCGCAATTCTAGCTAGTACCTTGTCGCGTTTGTCTGCATAATCGTTCATTTTGGCGCGTTCTTCATCGATAACCTTAGCTGGCGCTTTTGCCACAAAGCCTTCATTGCTGAGCTTCTTCTCAATCCGCTCTACCTCGGTATTCAAATGCTGATGTTCCTTCTCTAAACGAGCAATTTCCTGAGCAATATCGATTAAGCCGGCAAGCGGCAAATAAATCTCAACACCAGTTAAAATCGCAGTCATTGCTTTGTCCGGCGCACTAATGTGCAGGCCAGTCTCCAAACTTGACGTACCGCAGAAACGTTTAATAAATTCTTCGTTGCGGGACATAATAGCAGCTTCAGCCTCGCTAGCAGGCTTAATTAGCATTTCAATCTTTTTGCTCATCGGAACATTTACTTCTGCTCGGATATTGCGCACTGAACGGATCATCTCCATCAGGAGCTCCATCTCTTTCACAGCGTCCGGCGCTTCAAGCGCAGTATCATAAACCGGCCATTCTGCCAAAGTGATCGTATCGCCAACATGAGGCAGATGCTGCCAAATCTCTTCGCTGATATATGGCATGAACGGGTGAATAAGACGCTGCGTACGGTCTAGCACATAAGCAAGTACCGATTGCGTAGCTTTTTTAGCTGCTTCATCCGTGCTGTAAAGGCTAAGCTTAGCGAATTCAATGTACCAGTCGCAAAGATCATCCCAAATGAAATTATACAATAGACGTCCAGTTTCACCGAACTCATAGCTGTCAATTAATCGAGTTACATCACGAACCGTTTCATTCAGGCGATGCAAAATCCAGCGATCCGCTGTTCCGAGATTAACAGTGATATCAATATCAGCTGCTTCAACCCCTTCAAGATTCATCAGCGCGAAGCGTGATGCATTCCAAATCTTGTTCGCAAAGTTGCGCGATTGCTCAACCTTCTCCCACCGGAAACGCAAATCCTGTCCTGGCGTGCTGCTTGTCGAGATCATATAACGCATAGCATCTGCACCATATTTCTCGATAACCTCAAGCGGATCGACACCATTGCCCTTCGACTTGGACATCTTTTGTCCTTCGGAGTCACGAACAAGTCCGTGCATCAGCACATCCTTGAACGGAGATTGCTCTGTAAACTCAAGAGCTGTGAAGATCATTCGGGATACCCAGAAATAAATGATGTCATAACCCGTTACGAGTACATCCGTTGGGTAATAACGTTTCAGGTCATTCGTTTCATCCGGCCAGCCTAGTGTAGAGAACGGCCATAATGCGGAGCTGAACCACGTATCAAGCACGTCATTATCTTGGGTAAGGTGATCGCCCTCCATATTCTCACGAGAGACATGTGTTTCACCTGTCGTCTCATCATACCAAGCCGGTATGCGGTGACCCCACCATAGCTGCCTAGAAATACACCAATCGCGTACGTTCTCGATCCAGTGCAAATATATTTTCTCGAATCTCTCAGGTACGAAGTTGACACCTTTGCCAGCCTTTTGAGCTGCGATTGCAGCTTCAGCTAGAGGTTTCATTGCAACGAACCATTGTGTAGACAAATAGGGCTCAACAACGGCGCCGCTGCGCTCACTGTGACCAACTTGATGCACATGATCTTCGATTTCCACGCATACACCTTGCTCCTGCAAATCCTTAACGAGCTGCTTGCGGCAATCCGCACGGTCGAGACCTTGATAAGGACCAGCTTCAGCGTTCATAGTACCTGTCTCATCCATCACAATGATCTGCGGCAGACTGTGGCGCTCGCCAACTTCAAAGTCATTTGGATCATGTGCAGGCGTAATTTTTACGGCACCTGAACCAAATTCCTTATCGACGTACTCATCTGCAATAATCGGAATTTCGCGCCCAACGACTGGAAGCACGATCATTTGCCCAATCAAGTGCTTGTAACGATCATCCTCTGGATGAACCGCTACAGCTGTATCGCCGAGCATCGTCTCTGGACGTGTCGTTGCAACCGTTATAAAGCCTGAACCGTCCTTAAGCGGGTATTTCAAGTGATACAAATGACCATTGATTTCCTTGTGCTCTACCTCAATATCTGAAAGAGCTGTGCGAGCAGCAGGGTCCCAGTTAATGATTTTTTTGCCGCGATAGATCAAGCCCTTATCATACAGCTTAACAAAAACCTCGCGTACAGCCTTGGAGAGGCCTTCATCCAAAGTGAACCGCTCTCTCGAATAATCGAGGGAAAGTCCCATCTTCGACCATTGATCGCGAATCGTACTTGCGTACTCATCCTTCCACTCCCATACTTTCTCTAGGAATGCTTCACGACCTAGGTCGTAGCGCGATATTCCTTGCTCACGCAGCTTCTGCTCAACTCTTGTTTGCGTCGCGATGCCCGCATGGTCAGTTCCTGGCACCCACAGCGTGTCGAAACCTTGCATACGCTTCGTTCTAATTAAAATATCTTGTAGGGTAAAATCTAACGCATGCCCGATATGCAGCATTCCGGTAACGTTAGGAGGCGGAATAACAATCGTATACGTCTGTGCATCCGGTCGTTTGCCTGCCTCGAAAAATTTTCCCTGCATCCAGTAATCGTACCATTTCTGCTCAGCTGCCTTAGGATCATAAGTTGTCGGCATTGCAGTTGTCGTTTGATTTTCTGACATTCGTCCATCCTCCATAAATCGATCTACAAAAACAAAAAAAACCTGCCGCCCTTATCATAAAGGACGAAAGGTTAAGCTTCCGTGGTACCACCTTTGTTCCACGCGAAATGTATCCGCATGGCACTCAAACAGATAACGGCTGCGGCCGGCCTGACTTCGGTAGAGCACAGGTTGCTCCTACTTGGCTCAGGCAACTCCGGGGCGACTCGTAGCAGTCACTTCCTGCAGAACCTCTCAGCGTAACGGTTCCACTCTCTGAAGGCTTTGCTGCCTACTATTCCCCATCAATGTCGTTATAACACATATATACTTTTATCATACCTTTGTTGCTGAGCTGAGTCAACCTCGGCAGAAGCAAGAAATGCCCCTATCGCTCAAATTAATGAGCAATAGGGGCATTTTCGTTACAGAAGCCTCTATGGAATGTATAACAGCTGTCCTTCCGACACACTTGAGTCGTCCAATCGGTTATACATTACAATTTCCCTCGGATTCATGCTATAGCGTGTAGCGATGACATCAAGCGTCTCGTCCCGCTGCACAATACACATCCGAATTTTCTTAAATTCCTTATCTTCCGAGCGTTTGCCCAGAAATAAGTTTTTCCACTCAATCTCATCGCCGGAAGCCTGTACTCTCGCTTCCTCATCTGCCCGTTGCTGAGCGACTACCTGTTCTGCCGCCTGACGTGCTGCTTGTTCACGCCGACTCGTCTGAAGCAGCGTGAGAATGCCGACATCTCCTGCCAAACCAGAACCCTCTTGCGGCTGCTTGTTTGTAATTGCGATACGCGGCTCCTGCTTTTCCTGCTCTGGAACAGGACTCTGCTGCTGCGGGAAAGCCTCTGCTACTGGAGCTATTTGAGCTATTTGAGCTATTGGAGCATCGATTTGTACCAGCTCTTCACGTTCCTCCGCCAGTACTTGCTCGCTTGCTGCTTCAACTAGTGGAATCACTGCGGAATCATTTGCAAACGGCGAGGATGTTGCTAACCAGCCCTCGTTGCTTGTTTGCTGAGAAGATAGTGAAATTTCTCTCTCATCTTCTTGGCTCTCCACATCCTCTTCCTGCGGAGCAGGAGATGCGAATAACTGCGAAGATGACCAGCCTCCACCTGAAGATGAGGAAGAGATTGTTACGGTTGCTTCCTCAGGCTCATCCGATGCACCGGCTATTTGCTCGTTTGAAATCTCCTCTTGCGCAGCAAGCTCAAGTTCTTCCGCTATGTACGATTGTTCAATAGCGGCATTTTGACCATTAAAAGCTTCCACGGCTCGTTCATCATAAACTTCCCGTTGATGAATGACAGTAAAAGGTTCTTCTCGCCAAATGTCCTCCGGCTCCTGAATAGGCTGAGCAGAAATACCACGCAAAGAAAGAACACCTGTAATGTTTAATGTGCGAGCAGACAAAAGATCGACGTCAAAATTGTCAATTTCAATCGAAATATCATCCAGCCGTGATATTCGGTTCATTGGCAGCGTTATTTCGACCGGTATCCAGTGCTCCAGCGTCAGGGAGTTTTCGGAATCAGTTTGACTCCTATATACCCCGCTAAGCAGAAGCTGCCCTCTAAGCACGGCATGGTCCCCTTGATCGATAACTTGAATACGAGGAACAAGCTCAATTTCCTCCAACTCGTCAATTGCCGCAACATCATCGGGCAAGTGGACGCGCTCATACACATCAAAACGTAATCCGTTCGTTTGATCCGACACGCCTAAATCCTCCCCTCTCATACTGAATGCTTGGTCTAACGTTACATTCACTACTTATCTATATGGTAGGTTGGGCAGGAGCATGACTATCATTTTGAACGGAACTCCATCTCTTCTGAAAGCTGCATCAGCCATTGCGGCCAAGGCGAGGCTGCTTCTATTAGCGAGTCGGTCAGAGGATGAGGAAAAACAAGCTTTTCCCCATGCAGCGCTTGATGCTTCAACTGTGCTGTGCTACCTCCATACAGACCGTCTCCAAGCAGCGGATGTCCAATATGACTTAAGTGAACCCGAATTTGATGCGTTCGTCCTGTCTCAAGCTTTACACGTATTAGTGACGATCGAGAATTTGCTGCCACAACCTCGTAATGGCTAATTGCTAGATCGCCGTTTTCTGAAACTCTGCGCCTTGCCGGTTGATGTCGATCCTTCCCTATTGGCATATTAATCGTACCCGAAAGCTTTGACATTCGGCCTTGAACGACAGCCATATATTGTCTGTCTATCGCTTTCGCTCTCATCGCCTCATCAAGCTTCCACTGGGCCAAATCATTTTTTGCATATAAAACGGGACCAGACGTATCATCATCCAGCCTGTGGATATGACGTATATTCAGCGGATCGCCTTGGCTCAAAAGATGCCATGCCGCCGCCTCATCCAGCGTTCCGCTTTGACCGGGAGATGATCCATGCACTGCCATGCCAGCTGGCTTGTCAAATACGATGCAGAAATCGTCTTCATATAACACATCTGGCATATTTAGTTTAGTATCCCTGCGCAGGTGACGATATGAAGCATCACTGCGCGGATCTACTGGCGGGAAAGCAAGCAGCTGCAGATGCTCCCCGTTCCACTGAATGCCTCCAATTGAAAACAACCGATTAATCCACTTCTGCGGAAAAAAGGAACGGGCCAGCAGCCACTGACGCACAAGGTGCGGATGACTGCCAGCCCGCGGCTGCGCAAGCTCCGGCGTTGCTGCCGGATCCTTTTCCGATTCAGGATTAATGGTATCAGAGGACGCAGCGCCAAGAGCAAGCCAGTCTAACTCCAGCCATTGTCCATTCCTCTTCATCTGACCATCAATCATATAACGTTCCTCCCAATCGTAAACGAAGCAAAAAACGTCTTCGCTTCCTTACGAGCCTCTTACCTTTATTTCAAAATACAGTGATATTACAAGCGGCTAAACGCAATATCATGCGCTTCAATTGTCGCATCTATGTCCTCATTCGTATGAACCCCGGAAACAAACATGCCTTCAAATTGTGAAGGAGCAATGCTTACACCCAAATCAAGCATCGCCGCAAAATAAGCCTTAAAGCGCTCTAGATCGGATGTTTTTGCCGTTTCGAAATTGATGACAAACGTATCCGTGAAGAACGGACAAACCATCGATCCAACACGGTTAATCGTATTTGCAATGCCATGTTTGCGCGCATTCGCTTCAAAACCAAGCTGCAGCCTAACCGCTTGACGCTCCATATGCTCATACACTTCAGGGGTTAGCAGATTCAATGTTGCATAACCTGCCGCCATCGCAAGCGGATTGCCTGATAAGGTTCCCGCTTGATAGATAGGTCCGCTCGGTGCAATCATCTCCATAAGCTCCCGTTTGCCGCCGTATGCGCCGACTGGCAATCCGCCGCCAATAACTTTGCCGAAGCAAGTAAGGTCTGGAGTAATACCGTAAAGTCCTTGCGCGCAGTTATAACCAACACGGAAGCCCGTCATTACCTCGTCAAAAATAAGAACCGTACCGTACTGCGTTGTAATGTCGCGTAATCCTTGCAAGAAACCAGGCAATGGCGGAACAACGCCCATGTTGCCAGCTACCGGTTCAACGATGACACAAGCAATTTCCTCACCGAATTTTTCGAAAGCAAGCTTTACGGATTCAATATCGTTGTATGGTACCGTAATCGTATGCGAAGCTACATGCTCCGGTACACCCGGGCTGTCAGGCAGGCCAAGCGTCGCAACGCCTGAGCCTGCTTTAATGAGCAAGCTATCCGCATGACCATGATATGAGCCTTCGAATTTCAAAATCCTGCTTCGTTTCGTATAACCGCGAGCAAGCCGAATGGCGCTCATCGTCGCTTCCGTACCGGAGTTAACCATGCGAACGATATCAACTGAAGGCACTCGCTCGCAAACAAGCTCAGCCATCAATGTTTCAAGCTCTGTTGGGGCGCCGAAGCTTGTCCCCTTCTCTGCCGTACGTTTAATCGCTTCGATCACTTCAGGATGGGCATGCCCCATAATGAGAGGGCCCCATGATGCTACATAATCGATATAGCTGTTGCCATCGATATCATAAATGCGGCTGCCTTCTCCCCGCTCCATATAGACAGGGTTCAAGCCCACTGATTTGAATGCTCTAACCGGGCTGTTTACACCGCCTGGCATTACTTTTTTTGCTCTTTCGAAAGCTTCTACTGAGCGCGCATCATTTCTAAGGTTCGATTGTTCACTCATCTGCTTACCCCTCTCCCTTCAACCAACGTGCCGCATCCTTTGCGTGGTACGTGATAATGAGATCAGCACCAGCACGCTTCATGCCTAGCAAGGTTTCTAGAACGATCGATTGCTCATCAATCCAGCCATTAGCTGCAGCGGCTTTCACCATCGAGTATTCGGCGCTCACGTTATAAGCGACAACCGGTAAATTATATTTATCCTTAAGCAGCCTCAAAATATCCAAGTAAGCTAGAGCAGGCTTGACCATTAGCATATCGGCACCCTCAGCAATATCTGACTCTGCTTCACGAAGCGCCTCGCGTACGTTAGCTGGGTCCATCTGGTATGTTTTGCGGTCGCCGAATTGTGGAGCCGAATGTGCGGCATCACGGAAAGGGCCGTAGTAAGCCGAAGAAAATTTAACAGAGTAAGACATAATCGGTACGTCACTAAAGCCAGCATCATCTAATCCTTCACGAATTGCAAGCACAAAGCCGTCCATCATATTGGAAGGTGCGATAATGTCTGCTCCTGCTTCCGCTTGCGATACAGCCGTTTGTACGAGCAGATCAAGCGAGGAGTCATTATCCACTTCCGCTATGCCTGTCTCCTCATGCAAATGTACGATGCCGCAATGACCGTGGTCGGTAAATTGGCATAAACAAGTGTCCGCGACAACAACAAGCTCCGGAGCCCACTTCTTCACTGCTTTTATCGCTTGTTGAACGATACCGTTCGCATCATAAGCCGAAGATCCCAAAGCATCTTTATATTCAGGAAGGCCGAACAGCAGCACCGATTGAATGCCGCAAGCAACCACTTCACGAATCTCTTTCTCCAAAAGATCCATCGACAGGTGGTATACACCCGGCATAGATGGAATTTCTTCTTTTATATTTACACCATGCGTAACGAAGATCGGATATATAAAATCATTTACACTCAGCACAGTTTCTCTTACCATGCTCCGAAGAGCAGACGTTTTGCGTAATCTGCGATTTCTTACTGTTGGGAAACTCATCACTTAGTATTCCTCCTCGACTAGCTTAGCAAGTTGTTTTTGCTGATAATCAACGATTGCTTTAAGCATACTATCCAGCGTTGAATCTTCTGGCTCAATAGCAACCTTCAAGCCTGCTTCTAGTGCAGTCTTCGTTGTTAGCGGGCCAATACTCGCAATGGGAATGTCCGATAATAGTTGTACTGGATCTGAAATGCCCTTGCGTCTCAATACCTCAAGCAAATTGGTCACCGTCGATGAACTAGTGAATGTAATCATGTGAATTTCTTTTTCGCGAATCCATTCGAGGGCAAGCTCATCCTGTTCATCGACAATGACCGTTTCATAAACATCGATTTCCGTTGGCACAAGTCCCATTGCCTTCAGCTCACGGGGCAATACCTCGCGTGCAAGATCTCCTCGAGGCAGCAGCACTCTCTCTCCTGCCTTCAGCTGCGGCGCCAGCTTGTCCAGCAAGCCTTCCGCATGGAACTTTACAGGCAGCTCATCAACCACTAAGCCGCGCTTTGCAAGCGCCTCAGCTGTCTTAGGACCAACTGCTGCAATTCTCGCACCAAAAAATCTCCTAATATCGATATTAAATTTACGCAGCCATTCAAAAAAGTACTCCACGCCGTTTACGCTCGTAAACATTAGCCACTCATATTGTTCTGCCTGCTCCAACTGTTCCTTCAAGTTAGCTACAACAACGGGGTCCGTTGGTTCAATCGTTTCAATGACTGGAAACTCGCAAGGCTCCCCGCCAAGCGTTTCAATCTGTTCAGCTAGCTCGCTTGCCTGTGCTCTAGCTCGTGTAACTAGTATACGCAAGCCAAATAGCGGCTTGTTCTCATACCACTTCAGCTTCTCTCTCTGCAGTACAACGTCGCCTACCACAATGACGGCAGGCGGCTGAAAATTCGCTGCTTTGACAATCCCCTCAATGGTTTCCAGTGTGCCAACAATGGTACGCTGCTCAACTCTCGTTCCCCAGCGAATAAGCGCAACTGGCGTTTGCGGCGGCTTGCCATGCTTCATGAGCTGATCAGAAATATATCCTATTTTGGCGACACCCATTAGAAAAATAAGGGTTCCCGTAGCATTCGTTACTTTATCCCAATGAATGGAGCGGTCAAGCTTATCCGGACTCTCATGACCCGTAATAATGGACAAGGATGATGCCATATCACGATGTGTGACTGGAATGCCTGCGTAAGCGGGAACTGCGATTGCCGAGGTAATGCCTGGCACGATTTCGAACTCGATTCCGTTATCATAAAGAAGCTCGGCTTCTTCTCCAACTCGTCCAAAAATCGTAGGATCTCCGCCTTTCAGACGAGTAACGATCTTGCCTTCCAGCGCCAAATCGACAAGAAGCTGGTTGATTTCCTCCTGCTTCATCGTATGACGGTCTGGCAGCTTGCCGACGTAAATTCTCTCCGCTCCCGGCTTCACGTACCGGAGCAATCTCGGGCTTGCCAAGCGATCGTAAACGACAACCTCACATTCCTCCAAGCATTGCAGTCCGCGCACCGTAATCAGCTTCGGATCTCCCGGTCCGGCGCCAACTAAATATACCTTCCCCT
This sequence comes from Paenibacillus sp. FSL K6-3182, assembly GCF_037976325.1. Taxonomy (NCBI): domain Bacteria; kingdom Bacillati; phylum Bacillota; class Bacilli; order Caryophanales; family Paenibacillaceae; genus Paenibacillus; species Paenibacillus sp. FSL K6-3182. The sequence continues at coordinate 2,123,727 of NZ_CP150265.1, read as the reverse complement.
TGTCCAAGCCCGTCATCCCCCAATTTCAGCTAAAATACGGTCTGCGCCGCGTGCAATGAGTGCATCTGCAACATCACGGCCAAGCTGTTCAGGATCAATTCCCTTCATCACTTCTTTCAGCAGCGTTGCTCCGTCCGGCGATCCGACCATGCCCGTCAGGATAAGCTCATGTTTCCCGCTTTGGCCTGGGAGCTCATCACCTAATGTGCAATATGCGCCTATCGGCACCTGGCATCCACCATTCAGTGAACCAAGGAAACTTCGCTCAGCTCGTACCGTAACCTCGGTTTCATCATCGTTAAGAAGGGAAAGCAGCTCTCGAACTTGTTCATCATTCTCGCGGCATTCAATGCCAAGTGCGCCTTGTCCTACAGCAGGCAAGCATACATCAACAGGAATGTTCGCAGATATGCGATCTTCCCATCCCATGCGTTTCAGACCAGCTGCAGCAAGCACAACCGCATCGAAACCTTCGGTTTCTAATTTGCGAATACGGGAATCTATATTGCCCCTTATGGACTCAAGCTGAAGATCAGGTCTCGCGTTTTTAAGCTGGCAGGATCTACGCAGGCTGCTCGTTCCCACTCTCGCACCTAGAGGCAATTCAGACAATCCGCCGCCTTCACGAGTGATAAGGCAATCTCTCGGATCGACGCGTCTTGGAATCGCTCCATTTATTAACCCTTCCGGAAGCTCATAAGGCATGTCCTTCATGCTGTGAACGGCCAAATCAATTACACCGTCTGCAAGTGCTTGTTCGATTTCCTTAACGAACAGCCCTTTTCCACCTACTTTAGACAGCGTAACATCAAGTATGCGATCACCTTTTGTTACTATTTTTTTCACTTCAAACTTATAATCAAACCCATGCTTCTCACTTATGCGTGTCAGTTCATCGATCACTTGTCCCGTTTGTGTAAGCGCAAGTGCGCTTTGCCTTGTTCCTACCACGATAATTCGTTGTCCTTGGTTAGTTGTTGCCATTATGTAAGCCCCCTGTCTATCCGATGAAGCAGGCTTTGCAGCCATTCATCCATATCAATATTGATCCGCTTTAGCGTCGCTGCCTCTTCGGCCGCAAGCTTCAGCACGGATTGTCTCTCCTGTTCATCAAGCAAGCTGTTTAGCACTTTCTCCCGGAAGCGACGCAATACTATCGTTATTTCTTCGTATTCCGGGCCATAAAGCGCTTCAAGCTCTTTCTTTATTTGCTGAGACAACGCCGGGCTTGCGCCTGAAGCAGTAACCGCCAGCAGCAAATCTCCACGCCTGACAATCGAAGGTGAAATAAACGAGCCTTTGTCCGCATCATCCACCGCGTTTACTAAAATGCCAAGCCGATTAGCGGCGGCCGCAATCTCCGCATTTAAACGTTTATCGTTTGTTGCCGCAAACACTAACGATGCACTAGCAAGATCGCCATCATTGTATTCTCGCTGGAACCAGTTGATTTCCCCGTCGGAAGCCAAACTCACGAGTTGAGGAGTTAATGACGGGCTGATGACCCATATTTCATCCGCTCCAGCAGCCAGCAGCCCTTGCAGCTTTCGCTGCGCCACGCTACCGCCGCCGATAATAACGCAGCGTTTGCCTTTAAGCTGCATGAAAATTGGATATAAACCATTCATTGCCGTCCTTGCCTCCAGCAGTCAATTCTCGTTAATGAAAGGAGGAGAAATAATTAGTAAACAAATTCAGAAGCAGCAAACCAAACGAAATAATATAAAAGCGGGCCAATTGCAATCCGGGACGTTTGAGCATCGCTCTCTGGTACACATAAATAATGTACATGACCAAGGTTCCAAAAGAAGACAGTACCTTCCAGTCAATCAACAACGCAAACCGTCTTTCGACAAGTATAGACGTCACCGCAATCGCAAGCGACATTGCAAACAATGGAACGCCAACAATGACTGCTCGATCTCCATAACGCTCAATCATATCGAGGCTTGGCAATCTGCGCACAAAGTTTGACCAGCGCTTTCGTTTCAGCTGATTATGCAAAAACAAATACATGCCGGCGAACAAAGCGCCTATGGTTAATGCAGCATACGCAAGCAAAACGAGACTGATATGAATATATAATAGCTCTCTTGTTGTTTCCCAAACTTTAAGCGACTCGCCATTTCCAGGGTCACTATACAGGTTAAGCGCCAACACCGCAAAACCAACAACATTTACAAAAAACACAATGAAATCAATTTTAATAAATCGACTGATCACTAGCGAAATGGTAACTAAAAGCCAAGAAAAGCCTAACCAGTATTCAAAGGTTGATACTTCCGTCATTTGCAAATGAGATACGATGCGAGTAACAAGGTAACCAGTCTGTAATACCCAAACAAAAATAAGCAGCCCTGTACCCATCCGTTTCGCTCTCCGACTTGCATTCATGAAGTCGGAGAAATAAAACAGCAGGCTCAGGGCGTAAATATAAAGTATCGCATCATATAAAAAGTTTTGCGTCTCCATAGCTCCTCCACCTAGCAGCCCTCTACCTTGTAATAGGTGCTAATACCGCCGCAGCTGCATGGGGTTGAACATTTTTCTTTTTTGCAGCAGCGACAGTATCTGTTGCCGCTTCAAGCTCCGCTTGACGCGCTTTAGCAAGATCTTCCTCGAGTGCAAACAGCTTAACGAACATATCCATCGCTTCGTCTGCCCGCTTCTCGCCAGCCATTTCTTTAATTCGTAAAATAGGATCCTGCATCATTTGGTTAACGATGCTTTTTGTTAGCTTACGGATTACTTTAAGCTCATGCTCGCCGAGATCAGGCAATTTATTCGTCAAGCTGTTCATCGTTTCCTCGTGAATGCCTGCTGCTTTGGATTGCAAAGTTCGAATAAGGGGAACAACGCCAAGCGTTTTGTACCACTGCTCGAACACTTCAATTTCTTCGGTAATCATCGCTTCAATTTTGGCAGCCTCTTGACGCCTATGCGCGAGATTGCTTTCCACGATGCCCTCTAAATCATCAATATCATACAAGAATACATTATCAACGGCAGCAATCGAAGGGTCCAAATCACGCGGGACCGCAATATCAATCATAAAGAGCGGCTTCGCTTTTCTACGCTGCATAGCTTCTGCAACCTGTTTGCGCGTTAACACGTATTCTTTCGAGCCAGTGGAGCTGATAATAATGTCTGCTTCATGAAGCTTATCCACTGCTTCTTCCATCGACCATGCGATTCCGTTAAATTTGTCTGCCAGCTGTGTTGCCCGCTCATAGGTGCGATTTACAACAACGACGCGATCTGCGCCATTCGTGTACAGATGCTTGGCAGTCAGTTCGCCCGTTTCACCTGCACCAATGACCATAACCGTTTTTTTGTTGAATTGTCCGAAAATCCGTTTCCCAAGCTCAACGGCAGCGTAGCTCACAGAAACTGCAGATTCGCCGATCGACGTTTCGGAATGGGCACGCTTGGCCATTGTAACCGCCTGTTTAAACAGCATATTAAAAACTGTACCTGTCGTTTTCTGCTGCTGTGCGAGCTGAAAAGCTGTTTTTACTTGTCCCAAAATTTGAGTCTCGCCAATGACCATGGAATCAAGTCCGCTCGTTACACGGAATAAATGATCAATCGCCTTTTCGTCCTCATACATATATAAATGGTTGGTGAAGTTCTGCCTAGGCAGCTTAAACCACTTCTCCATAAAGCTTCGAATGTAATGCCCGCATAGATGGTGCCTGTCTACAACTGCATAAAGCTCCGTCCGATTGCAGGTCGCTACTATGACACATTCCATTATGCTTTGTGTCTGAATGAGCTGTATTAATGCTTCCGGCAAATCCCGTTCTGCGAACGCAAATTGTTCTCTTACTTCTACGGGAGCCGTTCGGTAATTCAGTCCTACTGCGATAATGTGCATGCGCGGTCACCTGCCTCCTTCTCTTTAAGCGATCAAGCATTGATGTTATCGATAATTATAGCATAGTAAAACATTCAGATAATGTTCATTTATGAATAATATTTGAAAAGTACAGACTCATTATTCCCTTTTACTACAAAGAAATAACCATGGATACCATCCATGGTTATTTCACTATGAGCAATAAGTTTTAAAGCTCTTAAACGAGCTCAGTTTGTTTCATTTTTGGCTCTTCTACTTGCAGTTCGCCCATACCGCGTACAAGCTTCTTCGCATACGTCGCTTTTGGCTTCAGTACAGCGAGCATGTAGTCGATCGCAAGCTGAGGATCTACAGTTTCGCCGCAAGTATAACAATCAAGCGCAGCAAAACCTCTCTCAGGATACGTATGAATCGAGAGGTGACTCTCCGACAGCAGCACGAGCACAGTTGCGCCTTGAGGATCGAATTGTTTGGCTTGAACCGACAATACAGTAGCACCACAAGCCTCTGCAGCCTCTACCATGTGTGATTGCAAAAATTCAGCGCTGTTCAGTAGATCAAAGTCTACACCCCAAGTATCAACAGCAACGTGTCTTCCGAAAGTTGAGTATTCCATCTTCCGGTTCCCCCTTCCTAGGAATAAAATGTTTGAAAAATTTCATCCGCTAGGACCTACGTCATTCACTTCTCGAGGGATTAATCTCTCGCAACATAACAATGTCCTGAGTGAATCCTGGTTCCTATTATTAACATCAACAATCTTTTCAACGAGAATAAAAATAACATCTATCCGGGATAATTGCAATACTTTTTTTCTAAAGGATGGAAATAACCTTTCATTGCCAGCCCCGTTTTCAATGTATGACGTTGAAGCTTATCTCGCAATGGGCTGTGCGATCATCCCGCCATATTATTTTTTGCGTCCTGCGGACTGTATACAGAGATGTGATCCACCTTGCCAGTTGCTTCAGCTAAAATAAATTTAAGCTGATATTGTTTATTGACCTCATAGGTATAAATGTCATCCGTACCGTTAACCGTTTTTTCATCAGCAGACCCAAGCGCGATCTCTATGTCTTTCAATGTAATGCCTTGAAGCTTTTTCGAGTAAGATCTTACATCATAAACAAGCATGCCTTTGTTGTATCCAAATGTAATCCCTTTATCTTTGTAGGCAGCGTACATCCCTTTCCCAGCGGATTCGTTGGTATCAGGCTTGCCCCACTTTTTCTCTATATCATCATATAATGCGATATGGGCAGCATAATCGGAGCCTGGAACTTTGCCTTCCTTCGCAAGTGCGTAGACTGAGCTGATCGTTTCTCCGGCCTCAGAGCCGCTAGACGGCTCCTCAGCGCCATTACCGCCTGGTTGCTCATTAGGCTGTTCAGAAGGCGGGACGCTTGGCTTGGTGTCCGGTGAGGCCGGTGTACTTGTCTCTGGCTGATTGCTCGGCATCTCTGTTGCCAGCGGCGGCACTTGATCTGCTCCTGTATCCTTATTGCTGCACGCTGTTAAAGATAATGCGATCGCAAATGATATTCCGATAGCAAACTGTTTAAATCGTTTGGTTTGATTCATTCCTATTCATCTCCTTGTTGTATAAAAATACTAAGATGCCATCCACTCGCCTTACCCTGATACTAACTGCTTAAACACGCAAAATGTTGCAAAATTCATAGATGCAATATTTTGAAAACAAAAAAAAGAGGCTGCAAAAGCAGCCTCTTTAATCAAGATTTCCTACATGTATTAAGCTTCAAGAATGAAGAGCTTGCGAGTTAGATCGGTTAAACGCTCATCGATTTTGCTAATTTCTTCAGCATCCTTCGTTTGGTTGCGAAGATCTAGCAATTCATTGACTGCATTGCTTAACAATCCGATTTCCCGCTCGATCAAACGACTTTGGAACACACGCTCCAGTTGGCCAAGTGTATCCTTGAATTCGAATACAATGCGCTCCCCTGTGCTCGAGCTTTCGACAATTTGGTGAACGGAACCATTCTTATAATGATAGATCATCGTATAATGACTGTAGATTCGGTTGACGATCGCGTTGCCGCGGAAAGCTGAAAGAGCTTTTCGCATAGCATTGGTCAGCCTCGGTTGCACAAGACGGCAAGATAATACGCACACGTAATAGTCTTGTTGACGTTCAAAGGTCAGTCGGACTTCTTCCCTCCCTGCTACATCTTCGAGAACGAGCTCCTGATTCCCATTGTCAAGCACCAACACCTGAAGGTGTATTTGTTGCTCTTCAAATGAACGGATAAACTCAGCCATCTCTTCATTCGTCAATTGCAGTTTGGCATTTACATACTCTGTGGCTAGCCGCTTAGCCATAAAAATCTCCTCAATTCTTTGAACTTGCACGCTTTGGTCTTTAACTCTGGTCTTGTTGCTTAAGTATATTATACGTGATCTTATCATTTTATTCCTGTCGTTCATCCCCGATATTCTCGCATATTCCACAAAATAACGGTAGAATTCACGAAGAAAGCCGACTATTTCACTAAATCCTCTGCTTTATAGAATAACTTGCTGGTCTTGCTACCTCATGTAGCAATCGCTTCGGTTATGATGTCCCATAGTTGCTCGCGTCCAAGCCCTAATTCAGACGAGAATAATACAACGGAATCGCTTGGGTCGACTTCAAGCGTTTTTTTGATCATTTTAATATGCTTGTCCCATTTCGACTTCGGAATTTTATCCGCCTTGGTCGCAACGACACATGTTGGGATTTCATAATGCTTCAGCCATTTGTACATTTGCTGATCGAGCAGAGACGGCTCATGACGAATATCGATAACCAGAAGCTGAAGCTTAAGCGGCTCGCGGTCACGGATATAACGTTCAATCATTTCGCCAAACTGCAAGCGCTGAGTTTTCGAAACCTTAGCATAGCCATACCCCGGAAAATCAACCAAATAAATAAGGTCATTCACGCGGTAGTAATTAAGCTGCTGCGTTTTGCCTGGCTGCGAGCTCGTTCTAGCTAAGTTTTTGCGTAAAATAAGTTTATTGATCAATGAAGATTTTCCGACATTCGAACGCCCTGCCAGAGCTATCTCTGGCAAGGCGTCCTCTGGGTATTGATGTGGTTTTACTGCGCTGATGATGAATTCTGCTTGTGTAATTTTCATAAAATCGTTGTACCTGCTTTCTCTTCCGTTTGAACCGGAAGCAACGCATGCTGCAGCACTTCATCCATATGACTGACAGGAAAAAATTGCATATCATGTCGTACGCTATCGGGAATATCCCCTAGATCCCGTTCATTTTCTTTCGGCAACAATATTTTGCGAATGCCTGCACGATGTGCTGCCAGCGATTTTTCCTTCAAACCGCCAATCGGAAGCACGCGGCCTCTGAGCGTAATTTCGCCCGTCATCGCCACTTCCTTATCCACATAGCGGTTTGTAAGCGCGGAGATAAGCGCTGTTGCAATCGTAATGCCGGCTGATGGACCATCCTTTGGAATCGCACCCTCTGGAATATGAATATGAATATCATTTTTCTCATGAAAGCTTGGGTCAATGCCCAGCTCAATCGCTTTCGAGCGTGTATAACTGAATGCCGCTTGAGCAGATTCCTTCATGACATCACCTAGTTTACCAGTTAACGTTAGTTTTCCGCTACCCGGCATTACTGTGACTTCAATGACAAGCGTATCCCCGCCTACTTCAGTCCACGCAAGACCAGTCACCGCTCCGATCTGATTCTCGCTCTCAGCTAGGCCATAACGGAACTTCGAAGGGCCCAGCAATTCCTTGAGCTCCTCACTCGTAACTTCAAATGGCTCGGTGGATTCCGTTTGCTCATTTGCAACAAATCGTTTCGCTGCCTTACGGCACACTGCTGCAATTTGCTGCTCTAAATTACGAACGCCGGATTCCCTCGTATATTCCCTAATCAACTGGAGCAATACCTCTTGCGAGACAATGAGCTGCTCCTCGGTCAAGCCATGTTCCTTTTTCTGCTTCGGCAATAGATAACGATTTCCGATTTGCAGCTTCTCAAGCTCCGTATATCCTGGAATATACAAGACCTCCATCCGATCAAGCAGCGGACGAGGAATATTGTGCATCGCATTCGCGGTCGTTACGAACATCACATTAGATAGATCAAATGGCACTTCTACATAATGATCGCTGAACGTGTTGTTTTGTTCAGGATCGAGCACTTCTAGAAGTGCTGAAGCTGGATCTCCACGGAAATCCATCGCCATTTTGTCAATCTCATCCAGCAAAAATACAGGGTTTGAAGAGCCTGCTGTTTTCATGCCTTGAATAATTCTGCCTGGCATAGCGCCTACATAAGTCCGCCTGTGACCGCGGATTTCCGCTTCATCGCGCACACCGCCAAGCGAGATACGCACAAACTTACGGCCAAGCGACTTGGCAATCGAACGGGCAAGCGAGGTTTTACCAACACCCGGCGGACCTACCAAGCAAAGGATTGGACCCTTAAGCTGCTTGACTAGCTTCTGAACCGCCAAATATTCAAGCACCCGCTCTTTCGGCTTCTCTAGACCATAATGGTCATCATTAAGAATCGCTTCTGCCTTGCTCAAGCTCAAATCATCTTCGGTCGTTTTGCTCCAAGGCAAAGAAAGCAGCCAATCGATATAATTGCGAATGACGCCGCCTTCTGCAGAGGTGGACGGCATTTTCTCGAGTCGATCAATTTCCTTCTCGATCTTCTCTTTCACGAGTTCAGGCACGCCTGCCTCGGCCAGCTGCGCACGCAGCTCCTCGACCTCGCCAGCACGGCCTTCCTTCTCTCCGAGCTCCTTCTGGATCGCCTTCATTTGCTCGCGCAAATAATATTCCTTTTGCGTCTTTTCCATCTGTTTCTTGACGCGTTGGTTTATTTTGCGCTCGAGCTCCAGCACTTCGCGCTCGTTGTTCAAGATGTCGAGCAGCTTCTCTAGTCGAGCTCCGACATCTACGGTTTCAAGAATATCCTGCTTATCCTTGATTTTCAGCGAAAGATGGCTCGTAATGACATCCGCAAGGCGGCCCGGATCATCAATGTCGGAAACCGCCGCATAGGTTTCAGGCGTAACCTTCTTCGATAATGAAATATAATGCTCGAATTGGTTCAAGACAGAGCGCATAAGCGCATCGACTTCAGGATCATCCGTCTCCTGCTCCGGCAATTCTTTTACAGATACTTCATAAAACTCGTCGTTCGGCAAATAGTCCAAAATCTCAGCACGCGATACGCCTTCCACCAGCACACGGATCGTGCCGTTAGGCAGCTTTAGCATTTGCCTTACTTTTGCTATGGTGCCAACTTTATATATATCTTCCTCAGTCGGCTCCTCAATGTTCACTTCAGACTGTGAACAAAGCAATATCATATGATCTTCGACCATCGAGCGTTCTAACGCTCGAACCGATTTGTCCCTACCCACATCAAGGTGGAGCACCATGCTGGGATAAACGAGTAGCCCTCTAAGCGGAAGCAAGGGCAGCCGACGACCTTTCGATTTACTAGGTCCCACACCAGCACCTCCAATTGTTAACGTCTACCCTAGTTTATCATTCTACGGAATCAGCCTGCAAATACGGAACGGCTGAAGCGATAAAAAGATCGGTTCCAAGCGGAGCTTCGACCCGCACAGGGGACACTTCAGTATCTGGGAACACAAACTTGAACACTTCTTCCACCTTTTCGACAGGAATGACCTTAAGACCTTCCAAGTCTGCAAAAATCGCTTGCCAGTTCTCCCTCGGGATAATGACTGTTTTAGCGCCAGCTTGGAAAGCTGCCTCAACTTTAGCTAATACGCCGCCAACAGGTTTTACGTTTCCATGTATGCCAACTTCACCTGTCATGGCCAGTTTATTGTCAATTGGAATGCCTTTTATTGCTGATGTAATAGCTGTTGCCATCGCAATGCCGGCAGAAGGGCCATCAATCGGCGTACCGCCAGGGAAGTTGATATGCAAGTCAAAGTCCTGCGGATTAAGCCCGATACGTCTCAAAACTGTAATTACGTTTTCGACTGAGCCCTTTGCCATACTTTTTCTTCTTAACGTCCGCGATCCTCCGCCAAGTTCTTCCTCGTCTACAACGCCTGTTATTGTAAACAGACCTTTGCCAGAAGCAGCAGGAATTGCGCTTACTTCGATTTCGAGCAGCGTGCCCATATTTGGACCATATACAGCAAGGCCATTTACGAAACCGATTTGCGGTGCATCCGGCACCTTGCGATCAGGGCGCGGCGGAATTTGACTGCTGTTCACAACCCATTCAATATCGCCCGCAGCGATGCTGTCCCTTTTTTCGGATAGAGCTACACCCGCAGCCAGCTGAATGACGTTTACCGCTTCGCGTCCGTTCGTCGCATATCGCTTGACGACATCGATCGCTTCAGGACATGGTGCAAAGCCGATTTTTTTCACTGCGTTTTCTGCTACTAAGCCAATCTCCTCAGCAAGCAGCGGACGAAAAAACACCTCCATGCAGCGCGAACGGATAGCTGGCGGAATTTCCTGCGGCGAGCGTGTTGTTGCACCGACTAGACGGAAATCAGCAGGCAGGCCGTTTTGGAAAATATCATGAATATACACTGGTATATTCGAATCCTCCGAATTATAATACGCGCTCTCCAGAAACACTTTACGATCTTCCAGTACCTTTAATAATTTATTCATTTGAATCGGATGCAATTCACCTATTTCGTCAATAAACAAGATCCCGCCATGTGCCTTCGTCACAGCGCCTGGCTTAGGTTGAGGAATACCTGCTACCCCCATCGCACCTGCACCTTGATAAATAGGATCATGAACCGAGCCGATTAACGGATCAGCTATTCCGCGCTCATCAAACCTAGCGGTAGTCGCATCGATCTCTGTAAATTTCGCTTCAGGCAAAAACGGCGAGGAAGGATTTTTTTTGGCTTCCTCCAGCACGACACGCGCCGCAGCGGTCTTCCCAACACCTGGAGGGCCATAAATGATAACATGCTGAGGGTTTGCGCTGCACAGCGCCGCCTTTAAGGCACGCAGACCGTCACGTTGGCCAACAATGTCCTGCATCGCTTGCGGCCTTGTCTTCTCCGATAGAGGCTTCGTAAGCGATACACTCCTAAGCTTTCTGAGCTTGTCCATCTCCTTGCGAGACTCGCGATCAACGGCCGAGCGGTTCGTCTTCTGATTGCGCAGCAAATTCCAGAAATACAAGCCGATAACAACTGCAAAAAACACTTGAATCAACATTAATACAACACTTAAACTCATTAGTAATCCGCTCCTTTCAAGCGTAAACGGCTGAAACCGTCAAAATAGTGTAAGCTCGTTTCGCGTAGAAATATAAGATTCTTATGAAAATAATCAGCTATTTTCATCCTTATATTTCAAGCGTAAACGGCTGAAACCGTCTAAATAGTGTAGGCTCGTTTCGCGTAGAAATATAAGCTTTTTATGAAAATGATCAGCTATTTTCATTCTTATATTTCAAGCGTAACGGCTGAAACCGTCTAAATAGTGTAAGCTTCGTTTCGCGTAGAAATATAAGATTCTTATGAATATGATCAGCTATTTTCAATCTTATATTTCAAGCGTAAACGGCTGTAGCCATTTGAATAGTGACGATCATTTCCGCAGGAATATAATCCTTAAATGGAAATAATAATTAAATATTTTGCTTCATTTTCATACCTTTCTAGCTAATCATGCAACTACAAGGAGGCTTAAGAGAAGAACTTAGACCTGCTTCGTTGATTTCAATGTACATAGCTAACCTTAATAAACATGCGTATAAAATAGTATTGCCTCTACGATGTGGTAATAACCGTTAATGCTGTTATTTTTCACAAGCAATTCTCTTTATTTTGTAACCTCGGGTTCGGAAAGGGGAAATTACTTTAGCGCAGCTCGTTACTTAGAGGAATATCCTATTCTCACGCAATGTATAGAGTTCAATACATGCCTACCATCACATTCATCATAAGAAGCGTTATAACACGACTTCCCCCCTTTGTTATCAACAAAAAAAGGCTTACTCACGTCTGCAAATGACGTAAATAAACCTTTTCATAAAAATGATCATGCAGGTGTATGATGCTTGCGGCCAGGTATTTCACCCGTCGCTTCAAAAACGCGTACGATTTCGTCAATTTCCTTCTTTAGCTCAGACAGCAATTCAGCTTCTGGCACCTTGCGAATGAGCTCCCCATAACGGAAAAGCATGCCCTCGCCTCTAGCGCCAGCGATACCGATATCCGCTTCACGAGCCTCGCCTGGGCCATTGACCGCACAACCAAGCACAGAAACTTTGATTGGCACTTTAATTTTTGAAATATAATCTTCTACCTCATTTGCAATCGAAAACAGATCGATATCTAGACGACCGCAAGTAGGGCAGGAAACGAGTGTTGCAGCATTTGTAATTAGACCAAAGGTTTTAAGAAGCTCACGAGCAACCTTGACTTCCTCTACCGTGTCAGCGCTAAGGCTGATACGCAGCGTGTTGCCAATGCCAAGCGCGAGCAAAGCACCAATACCAGCGGAGCTCTTAATCGTGCCTGTGTGCAGCGTTCCAGCTTCTGTAATGCCTAGGTGTAGCGGATATTTAATGACTTTTGCCGCCATCGAGTACGCAGCAATGGCCATTGGAACATCCGAAGCTTTGAGAGATACGATAATATCGTGGAAATCGAGCTCCTCCAAAATACCGATATGGAACAACGCGCTCTCTACCATTGCTTCCGGCGTCGGGTAACCGTACTTTTCTAGCAAATGGTTTTCTAATGAACCGGCGTTAACGCCAATCCGGATCGGAATGCCTTTTTCCTTACAAGCCTTAACAACCGCTTCGATGCGTTCGCGGCGACCGATATTGCCCGGATTAATCCGCACTTTGTCGATGCCGTTCTCGATAGCTAGCAGTGCCAAGCGATAGTCAAAATGAATATCCGCAACAAGCGGAATATGAATGCGTTTCTTGATTTCCTTAATCGCTTCCGCCGCTTCCTTGTTGTTGACAGTAACCCGGACAAGCTGGCAGCCAGCTTCTTCAAGTCCTAGTATTTCCGCAACAGTAGCTTCGACATCAGCAGTCTTCGTCGTACACATACTTTGAATAATCACTTCGTTACTGCCGCCAATCGTTAGATTGCCGACTTTAACCGGTACCGTATCTTGACGTAAGTACATAAGCTTATCTCTCCCATGAACGGCAAAGTCCACCCTTTGACTGGCGGTTTTAGAAACCGCGCGGCTGGGTGGAAACAATGACGGTAGTCAAGCGTTAACGGCTGCTCCCATTCCATTACAATGTAGCGGAAACAGCTCGTTTCGCGGTCATATATAAGTTAAGTTATAAGCCTAGACTTATAGCTTCTTATACTGGAGTGCTGGCTTACGCACTCTCTTCTTTCTTCTTGCTTTTCTTAGCGGTAAGCTCAGGCATGATTTTTTCTTGAACGGTTTGCTCTGTGATTAGGCATGTACTTAGATCATCGCGTGATGGTACCTCGTACATAACTTCCAGCATAATGCTTTCAATAATCGCACGCAAGCCACGAGCTCCGGTGTTGCGCTTAATTGCCTCTTTCGCAATAGCATCAAGTGCAGCCGGTTCGAAATCAAGCTTCACATTGTCCATTTCAAGCAGCTTCTGATATTGCTTCACAAGCGCGTTCTTCGGCTCGGATAAAATCCGAACGAGTGCAGGCTCATCAAGCGGCTCAAGCGTCGAAATGATAGGCAGACGGCCTACAAACTCCGGAATCAAACCGAATTTGAGCAGATCCTCTGGCAATACCATCGTGAGGTATTCACCAGCTTTAAGATCCTTCTGCAATTCGCCTGTAGAGCTAAAGCCGATTACTTTCTTACCGATACGACGTTTGATCAATGATTCGAGGCCATCGAATGCGCCGCCGCAAATGAACAAAATATTCGTTGTATCGATTTGAATGAATTCTTGATGCGGATGCTTGCGTCCACCTTGCGGAGGAACGGATGCAACTGTACCTTCCAATATTTTGAGCAATGCTTGCTGAACACCTTCGCCAGAAACATCGCGCGTAATGGATGGGTTTTCCGATTTGCGAGCTACTTTATCGATCTCATCGATATAAATAATGCCGCGTTCCGCTTTTTCCACATCATAATCGGCAGCTTGAATGAGCTTAAGCAAAATGTTCTCAACGTCTTCGCCCACATAACCTGCTTCTGTTAGCGAAGTAGCATCTGCAATTGCAAATGGAACATTCAAAATTTTAGCCATCGTTTGAGCTAGCAGCGTTTTGCCTGAGCCTGTAGGACCTAGCAGCAAAATGTTACTCTTTTGCAATTCTACGTCTTCGATTTTGCTTCCGGAATTAATCCGTTTGTAATGGTTATAAACCGCTACAGACAACGATTTTTTCGCAAACTCTTGACCGATGACATAAGAATCCAGAATAGCCCGGATATCTTTCGGTTTCGGAATATCCTTAAGATCAAGCTCTTCCTCATTGCCGAGTTCTTCCTCAACAATTTCGGTACAAAGCTCAATGCACTCATCGCATATATAGACGCCAGGACCGGCAACCAATTTACGTACTTGATCCTGCGATTTGCCGCAGAAAGAACATTTCAACTGGCCTTTTTCGTCGTTGAATTTAAACATGTAATCACCCCTTCGATTAAATCGTCGATACCGGTGCAGTAATCACCTTGTCAATCAAACCGTAGGCAAGAGCCTCTTCCGCGCTCATGAAGTTGTCACGGTCGGTATCTCGGTCGATTTTTTCATAAGGCTGTCCGGTGCGGTCTACGTAAATTTGGTTTAGCTTTTGTTTCGTTTTCAAAATCCAATCAGCATGGATTTTGATATCAGATGCTTGACCGCGTACGCCGCCAAGTGGTTGATGGATCATAACCTCAGCGTTAGGAAGCGCAAAACGCTTGCCCTTCGCGCCCGCTGTTAGAAGCAGCGAACCCATGCTTGCTGCCATGCCCATACAAATCGTGGACACCTCAGGCTTAATATATTGCATCGTATCAAAAATACCCATTCCCGCAGTCACGGAGCCGCCGGGAGAGTTAATGTATAGATGAATGTCTTTCTCTGGGTCGTCGGCCGCCAGAAACAGCAGCTGTGCAATGATGGAGTTTGCAACATCATCATCGATTGCGCTCCCAAGGAAAATGATACGGTCCTTCAGCAAACGGGAGTAAATATCGTAAGAACGTTCCCCGCGATTCGTTTGTTCGACTACGATCGGTACTAGATTCATGCGACCAACCTCTTTTCGTTTATGACTTTGGTTACTTACTTATTGTAACACGTCATCGTATTCATGTCATTTTTCCACTAATACATTATACGACGCCGGCCGTTCGATATGTACGGAGTTTAGCCTCCAAAACGAGCACATTTCCATATGTAGGGTCAAAATAAGGCACGTATCAACGACGTGCCTTATCCTGAGTGAAGCATTTATTCAATTATTCGTATGTGGCTATTAAACAGCTTTGCTGTTTTCAAGCAAGAACTTAATTGTTTTGCGAAGTGCAATATCTTCCTGCAAGTTGCTAAGATTTCCGTTTTTCTCAAAAATGTCGCGAAGCTCAGCAGAAGGACGGTTGTATGATTTGGACAGCTTCTCAAGCTCTTCGTTCAAATCT
The DNA here is from genome assembly GCF_037976325.1 of Paenibacillus sp. FSL K6-3182. NCBI lineage: Bacteria > Bacillati > Bacillota > Bacilli > Caryophanales > Paenibacillaceae > Paenibacillus > Paenibacillus sp. FSL K6-3182. The sequence goes on along the minus strand of NZ_CP150265.1, from coordinate 2,108,238 downwards.
TCGTCGTTTGCAACGATGTTTTCTGCTTTAGCAATTGCATCAAGCACAAGGTTGTTGCGAACGCGTTTCTCAGCATCTGCGCGCATTTGATCGCGAAGAACAGATTCGTTTTGACCGGAGAATTGGAAGTATAGGTCCATGTTCATGCCTTGCATTTTAAGACGGTTTTCGAAATCTTTGATCATGTAATCCGTTTCAGTCACGATCATTGGCTCTGGAATTTCAACATCTGCTGCTGCCGTAGCTTTGTCAACAACTGCTGTTTCGCGAGCTTGTTCGCCTTCTTGATCTTTGCGCTCTTTTAGTTTGTTAACGAGATCCTGCTTGTACTCTTCAAGCGTATCGAACTCGCTTACGTCTTTTGCAAACTCATCGTCTAGCGTTGGCAAAGTTTTGCGTTTGATTTCGTGAAGCTTCACTTTGAACACAGCTGGTTTGCCTGCTAGGTGCTCTGCATGGTAGCTCTCAGGGAAATTAACTTCAATGTCCTTGAAATCTCCGATTTGCATGCCAACCACTTGCTCTTCGAAACCTGGAATAAAGGAATTCGAACCAAGCTCTAGTGAATAACGCTCGCTTGCTCCGCCTTCAAACGCTTCGCCGTCTACATAACCGTCGAAATCGATAACTGTGATGTCGCCGTTAGCCGCTGCGCCTTCTTCAACAACAGTAAGCTCAGCATGACGCTGTTGCAAACGCTCAAGTTCAGCTGCGATTTCCTCTTCTGTAACTTCAGAAACAACGGATTCAACTTCCAAGCCTTTGTATTCGCCAAGTGTAACTTCTGGCTTAACGATAACTTTTGCTTTGAATTTGAATGTTTCGCCTTTTGCGAATTGCTCAACTTCAATCTCAGGACGGTCAACCGGCTCAAGATTAGTTTCTTTGATTGCATCGGAATAAGCATCTGGCAACAGAATGTCAATTGCATCCTGGTACAGGCTCTCAATACCGAAACGGGATTCGAACATGCCGCGAGGCACTTTACCTTTACGGAATCCAGGTACGTTTACTTTTTGTACGACTTTCTTAAATGCTTGATCAAGAGCAACAGTGACTTTCTCCGCCCCTACCTCCACGTCGATCGACACGATGTTCTTGTCTATTTTTTCCCAAGTTGCTTTCATTTTATGCCTTCCCCTCCGAAAATGCTCATGCATCAGTAGTTATCACGTTTCATAAACCATTCTATTATAAACAAGCTAGCCCAGATTATCAAGACTCTGGCTCATCTTCTCCCGATTGCTGCAAAACGGCAACCTGTCTAAGCGCCTTGCATGCTTGCTCATAACGGAACCTTAAACCTTCGGTAATGCCGTATGTATCACGAATATCGTCATCGTTTGCCGAGCCGTAAACGGTAAGAAGCAGCGTCAAATGCAGCGCAGCTGCAAAATAATCAACTGTATCCTCGTCTTCTCTCAACATCCAATGATAAGCAGCCGTACCATACAAAAACTGTAAACTTTCCTTCCAAAGCTCTCTAGCAAAATGCGGCAATGTGGGATCATCGACCTCGGCAACCTGCTCTGTCCGCTCCAATATCCTAATAATTGGCGAAGGGAATTCATCCATAGAAAGAGGCGTCGCTTCCAAATCAAGCTCTACGGTTTCACCAAGTCTCTCCAGTGTCAGTAAACCGACAGCTCCTCGCTTGCGCAAGCATTGCAGAGCCTTAAACTGAACGACAGGGTGAACCTGCTGAGTTACCAGCCAATTTTTAATGGAATCATCCACTTCTGGAGTATGAATATAAGCAGCGCGTTCAAGAGCAAGAATTTGCTGATCGATCATCGGATGATTTTGCATGATGTAGAGCACTTGGTTCACATAAGCTTCATCTTGATCAGGAGGATTAAGAAGCTGCTCGCGCATAGTCGCCTCGTCCTCTTCCTTCTCTCGCTTGGCCGATAGGAATCCCGAATCTTCTCCATCATTTCCTTCTCCAGGAAAAGCCATGTCAAGCCATGTAAGTAAGCTGTCCCACTCTTCATAATGGCGAGCATCCTCGCCCTGGCATTGCAGCAAAAAGCGCAGCAACTCCTTGGCCTCCCCGTATTGTTCCGCTTCCAGCATACGGGTTAACTGTACCTGATAATGGTCCAGCATGCTAGGGAACAAGTAAACGTTATCCTTGTTGTCGCCTTGTGTGTCATTGGGAGTTGTAATGATAACACCGCCTTATGGTCGCGCCTTTTGTTCATTCGGACAATCTTGCGTACGATTATACCATGTACAATCAAAAGAAAAAACAAATGTAGTATTCCGACAACTCATAAATCTTATTTTATAATAAAAAGAATATAAATTCAAAAAAGTGCTTGCAATAATTTAATGATGTGTGCTATATTATTTCTTGTGTCCCGGTAGCTCAGCTGGATAGAGCAACGCCCTTCTAAGGCGTCGGTCGGGAGTTCGAATCTCTTCCGGGACGCCATATTATTATCAATTAACGCCGCCTATTCAGGTGGTTTTTTTATAATATACTGATCTATTTAAAAGAGGCTGATCCCGGTATTTACCAACTGGATCAGCCTTTTTTTTTATTTCTATGACTTCAAAGCTGCTGACTTGGTCGCCAATAATTTCCTATAACCATAAGCGGCAAGCGCGATCAGCACCGCTCCGAAAAGGACCGGAGTAAACAGATAGGACCAGCCCGCATGGCTTAACATGACAACAAGCGGATCAGCTCCTGCGGGTGGATGAACTGTTCTTGTGAGCTGCATCAGAAGGATGGACAATCCAACAGATAGTGCAATGAACCATGTTGCATCTCCGAACAGATGCAGCATCACAAGACCTGCTCCAGTGCTGATCAAATGGCCTCCAACAACATTTCTGGCTTTGGCAAGCGGACTATCTGGCAAAACAAACACGATAACACAACTGGCCCCAAATGGAGCCATCATCAGCGTAATCGACATTAAATCGCCCATGGTCAGCAGCAATGCGATAACAATGGTGCCAACAACCGCTGCCGCCAGCGGCTTCCAATTTTTATTTCTCAGCATTTCTCATTCCCCGTTTCTCTTATTATGACATCATGCTATCATAAGAGAAATCATTCGAGAATTGAATGTTTACAATGGAACCCATTTCAAATTCCGATACCTAAGGGGAGTTAACATGCTGGAGTCTTGGGAAGGTCGTTTTTTTATTACCTTTACTGCGGTGCTGGAGGAGAAAAGCTTCAGCGGTGCCGCTGATCGTCTCGGTTACGTTCAATCGACGGTAACCTCACATATTCGACATTTGGAAACAGCAAGCGGCAAAAAGCTCTTTCACCGTTTGCCGCGCGGCGTAGAGCCAACAGAAGCAGGCTTGCTGCTAGCTCCCTATGCGTATCAATTTATCCAGCTTGGACATTCGCTTCAGGATGCGTTCTCGGAGCCTGGCATGCCGTCTGGTATCGTTCGAATTGGAGCTCTAGAGTCGTTTGCCATCTCTCATCTACCGCATTTTTTAACCGGCTTTCTCCAGCAATACACCAAGATCAAGCTGCATTTAACGCCTGGTCTGCAGCATGATATTACCGCACAAGTCGTAAACCATCGCGCTGACCTCGGCATCGTCCCCAAGGCTCCGGAACGTGACGACCTTCTATTTGCACCTTTAATAGAAGAGAAGCTCTTGCTGATCTGTGCTCCTACGCTGGAAGAGCGCTTCGCGCAGCTTGGATGGCAAGCGTTGCACGACAACGCCTTCATTAGCTTCGGGGATCAGTGTATCTACCACACCTTTGGACGCGATATGCTGAGAGAAGTTGATGTTGAGCTTGCCGATCATTTGTCTTTCTCCAGTGTTGAGCTCATTAAGCAGACGGTTGCTTGCGGAATGGGCATCTCATTCGTACCAGAATCAAATGTAGCTAATGAGGTAGCCGCAGGTACGCTGCTGTCATTGCCCTTGAACCAAGAGCTCCTATTGACGCATGGCATTATTACACATAAATCACGTGAGCCTAAAGCTGCGGCACAAGCCTTTATCCAGCATTTGAAATCATTTTTGAAAACCAAATAATCACAAAACCACAAATAAAAAGGCGGCTTCATAGGGAAATTCCCAAAATGAAGCCGCCTTTTCTTATTATATTATACGGATAATGTTGCCTGCTTTTCATTAACAAATTGGAATAATTGCTCAGCTTTCTCTTCCGTTAATTCTCCGCTATTATCAAACACGAGGATGGAGGAGTTAGGAATATCCCAGTTGATTTGCGGAACAAATTCTATCCGCTTCTCAAAGTCGCCCCAGTTGTCCAGTTTCCACTGATCGCGCTCTGTTTGACGCCCGATGATCCGATTTTTTTGCAGATCCATATCCAGCAGCGTGACAACAACCACTTTAACGTCTACCTCGCCCATCGTGAGGCCTGCTGCTTCAACAACCTCTTCGATCCACTGTTTGTTTTTCAGTTCTGCCGTAAAAGGTGAAATCATAAATACGTTTTGACCAGCAGCCAAATTTTCGATACATACGTCCTTCGCCGTATCATATTCCAAATCACGCAAATGCTTTTTGTAATAATCAGAATCCCGATCTCTTTTATCCAGGCCGTTTAACTCCAATATAGCCTCAACAAAACGACCGCCTACCGTATCCCGGTCAAGAAAAGCAGCTGGAATGCGAGCAGACAACTTTCTAGCTACCGTTGTTTTACCCGTCCCCGCTACTCCGACAAAAAAAACTAACTTTTGCAAAACGAAAACCCTCCACTATTTTTTGTAGAAGTATATCATTTTTTGCAGCAATATAATAGAAATGAATACGTAAAAACAGCGATATAATTTAGAAAAAACATTCTTATTTTATTTTTATAGTATCAATCATCTTATATTTATTTATTGTTTTATAAAAAAACAGGATGTTGCCTCTGCTATTCAGCTTCTGCAACACCCTGTTTATGCTTACTTATCCGCTTATTAAAAAAACTGCATCGATTCGATATGCTGCTTCGTCGTGTCCGTTCCTAACTCATACAATTGCCTGTAAATACGCTCAATCAACTGATCGTAACCAGCATTGATTTCGCCATCGCTTGCTGAGCCAAACGGACTGTACGAGAAATGAAACATCTCCGCTTCATCCATGCTGGACAGCTCATCAAACAGCTCTCTAAGCTTCGTATGCTCATTTTCGTTCATTATAATCTCAAGCTCATACGCAGCTGCCTGTGGATCCTCTAATATTTGTCCCGCCTGAACAGAAACGAAATAATGCTTGCGTTCTTCACTGCCTGCTTCTTGCTCTGCCATCAATCGCACACTCCTTCCTGCATTTATTACTTTTCACAGCCACTTCTAGCATCCCCCGTCGGACAGACATTTTATCCCTTATTCTGCATATAACTGATATTATCGCTACTTTGAGACCAGCAAAAGAGAGGAATGAGATCAATGTGTGGAATTACCGGCTGGATCGACTGGAACCGTGATCTGACTAAGCAAAGTGAAAGCTTAGAGAAGATGACAGACACCCTTGCACCGCGCGGTCCCGACGCTTCCGGTACGTGGATATCAGCTCATTGCGCTTTAGGCCATCGACGTTTATCCGTCATTGATCCGGAGAACGGGGCACAGCCAATGATTCGCCATACCGGCGACGACAAATATGTCGTTGTCTATAACGGGGAATTGTATAATGCACCAGAACTTCGCAAGGAGCTTGAAAGCAGGGGCAGAATCTTTACGACAAATTGTGATACAGAAGTGCTGCTGGTCGCTTTTATGGAATGGGGCAAGTCTTGCGTAGAGCGTTTTAACGGAATATTTGCTTTTGCCATATGGAATGTATTAGAGCAAGAACTATTTCTGGCACGTGATCGGCTTGGCGTCAAACCGCTGTTCTATAGCACACAGGACGGTTTGTTTATTTTTGGCTCCGAACAAAAATGTATATTGGCACACCCTGCCGTGAAGCCGGAGGTTGGAGCGGAAGGGCTTGCTGAGATTTTTATTTTAGGACCAGCACGCACTCCAGGCCATGGTGTATATAAGCAAATCAATGAGCTTAGACCTGGCAAGTGTATGACCGTCAATCACGCTGGCGTGAAGACGATTACGTACTGGCAGCTTGAGAGCAGCCCCCATGGGCAAAATATAGAAGAAACAGCTGAACAGGTAGGAGCGCTGCTAAAAGATACCGTTGAGCGGCAGCTCGTTTCAGACGTTCCTGTATGTACCCTGCTGTCTGGCGGCCTTGATTCCAGTGCGCTAACTACACTTGCTGTCAATTATTACAACGAGAACGGGCAAGGGAATGTCCACACGTATTCTGTTGATTATGCGGACAACGATAAACATTTTAAGGCACATGCCTTCCAGCCTAATAGTGATGCGCCATGGATCGAGAGAATGACGACGCATCTAGGCACAATTCATCATCCTATACAGTTTGATACACCTGATTTGGTCGGCGCATTGAAAGCAGCCACCTTTGCTCGCGATCTTCCGGGCATGGCCGATGTTGATGCTTCGTTGCTGCTCTTTTGCCATGAAATAAAAAAAGATGCAACCGTAGCGATATCAGGCGAAGCTGCCGATGAAATTTTTGGCGGCTATCCTTGGTTTCATCGCGAAGAGGCTTTAAATGCAAATACCTTCCCTTGGTCGCTTGCTTCAGTAATGCGTGCTGATCTGCTCGCACCTGACGTTGCCGCTTGGATTAAACCGCTTGACTACATTGGGGATCGTTATTCCCAAGCGATAGCAGAGGTTCCTCATCTTGATGGTGAATCTGAGCAGCTGCGTAAGATGCGTCAAATGTCGTACTTGAACATTACCCGCTTCATGCCAACGCTTCTAGACCGCAAGGATCGAATGAGCATGGCAGCGGGCCTTGAGGTCCGTGTCCCTTTCTGTGATCATCGGTTAGTTGAATATGTTTGGAATATCCCTTGGGAGATCAAAACATCCGGCGATCGCGAAAAAGGAATATTGCGCAAGGCGCTGCGCGGTGTATTGCCTGAGGACGTATTGACTCGTAAAAAAAGCCCCTATCCTAAAACGCATAATCCGAACTATTTGGCCGCAGTCAAAGGGCTTTTGTTAGATGTACTGAACGATTCCAGCTCTCCGCTCCTTCCATTAATTAATGTAGAAAAGGTTAGAGCGCTAACCGAGTCGGAATCCGCAAGCTCGAATACCCCTTGGTTTGGTCAATTGATGTCCGGTCCGCAGCTATTCGCTTATTTATATCAAGTGAATTTATGGTTAAAGGAATATAAGGTCGTCATATCATAAGCTGACAAGGATAATGTTTTTGTTCTCATCACAAAAAAAGCAACCCCATCCGCTAAAAGCCGCTGCATTCAGCTGCTCTTGGATAGGGTTGCTTTTTCAATTATTATGCTTGCTCAAGCAAGGGAAGGAGCTTTCTTAATGCATCGCCGCGATGGCTGATCTGCTGCTTTTCTTCCTTTGACAGCTCGGCCATCCCGCGATTCAAGCTAGGAAGCCAAAACAGCGGATCATAACCGAAGCCGCCATTGCCGTGAGGATTATCCGTGATAACGCCATCCACTGTACCCTCCGATTCCAGAAACAAACCGGTCGCCGGATCATACAGCGCTAACGCGCATACGAACTGCGCTTTGCTCAGTATTTTGGACCCGTCTTGCAATTCTTCTCGTTCTGCATGTTCAGCTAGTTGATGAAGCTCCTGAATGAGCTTGGCATTGTTTTCACCATCAGTCGCATTCTCACCTGCATAACGAGCGGAATAGACCCCTGGATCACCATTCAGCGCTGCAACGCGCAAGCCTGAATCATCAGCCAGCACAGGAACGCCAAGAATGTCTCCCGTCGTCTTTGCTTTGATGCGAGCATTGGCGGCAAACGTATCGCCATCTTCCACGATATCCGGAATTTGCGGATAATCCAGCAAGCTTTCTACTGATTTATCAAGCTTCTGAAGCGCATGCGCGAATTCCTTCACCTTACCTGCATTTTTTGTTGCTACAACAATAACAGCATGATTTAATATGGAATGCTTCATCAGAATACTAACCTCCGATTCGCGCCGCCAAAGGACCGAGAATATCCTTTTGCTTGCTGATCAACTCGTGAATACCCTCTTCTCCAAGTTGCAGCAATTGGTTAAGCTCATCGCGCGAAAATGGTGCTTCCTCGCCAGTTCCTTGCACCTCAACAAACTTGCCGCTGCCCGTCATAACAACGTTCATATCTACCTTAGCTTTGGAATCTTCCTCGTAGTTCAGATCAAGTAGCGCTCTCTCTTGAATGACGCCTACACTTACCGACGCCAAAAAATCTGTAATCGGATATTTTGCAAATTGTACCTTCTCGGAAATTTTGTTAATTGCAATGGAAAGCGCGATAAACGCACCTGTAATAGATGTCGTACGAGTACCGCCATCGGCTTGAATGACATCGCAATCAAGCGTAATAGTCCGCTCACCTAGTGCTTGCAAATCAATGACCGAACGCAATGCACGACCAATGAGGCGCTGAATTTCCATCGTCCGTCCTGTCAGCTTCCCCTTAGCCGCTTCACGAATATTGCGTGTATGTGTTGCGCGAGGCAGCATTGCATATTCAGCTGTAATCCAGCCTTTGCCTTGCCCTTTCATAAATGGAGGTACTCTATCCTCCACGCTCGCTGTACAAATGACCTTCGTCTCTCCAACCTCGATGAGAACCGATCCTTCTGCGTATTTATTGACACCTGTCGTTATGGTTACCGGCCGAAGCTGGTTCGGTTGCCGACCATCGTTTCTCATTCTAATTTCCTCCTGAGTGCTAGCGTTTTTCGATTAGAAAACAAAAGTATCCCATCCTGCAATCTTTCCTATTTTAACAAAGTAACCTGTGAATTGCATCCGCTGCCCGTGAAAAAGAAAAGTGAAGCGGTCATGATTGTACAAATTCAGCTGATCAGTGGAAGTTTTTTGCATGTTTGCTTCTGTTTAAAATAGACCGTTCAGACCTAATACATGCTAATAAATGCACAAAAGAGGCTTTTCAAAAGCGTTCACTTTTGATCGGCCTCTTTGTACATTCCGGAGTTATCTCTTATGACTTAATAGCGTTGACATGATGCGGTCTGCCTACAGGCTCGCTATAAGAGTTGTTCGCTTCGTCCGTAAAGTTAGATTCTCCATTTACTTTAATTTGAACCGTTGCTGCTTTCGTATTTTCAGTTATAGAAAGCACAAGTGCCTGAAGCATTTCGGTCGGAAGCTTCTGACCTTGCTGATACGCTTCATCCTGCAAATCTACAGTGACAACATCACCTTCCTGTACAACATCCTTCACTTGTACATCCGGAATGATTACACTGGTCAACTCTTTTTTGTTAAGCGGGCCCGAAATGAGCTGTTCCAGCGCTGCTTTCGTTGGAGTCTCCGAGCGAGCAACTAGTCTAGTAACGGGCACATAATATTGTTCGTCGTTTAACGTTTGAGCGGAGAAGTATAGCGTTACAGGCGTTGATTGCGCATAGTTCACACCGTCTGCTGCTTCGATATTAATGCCTACTGAACGTGTCAGCGTATTGTCAAGCGGGAAGCCGTCTTGTGGCATTTCTGGCAGCTTAGCGCCTTCATACCAAATTTCTACGCCTTCAATCCCTGGCATAGCTGTCAGAGTCCATGTGATCGCTTCAACGATAGTACGTTCGTCCTGTGGATTATAGTCACTGAACGGCTCAGAAAATTCAACTTTAGCAAGCTTTTGCTCTTTATCGTATTTATACGATTTAATTTGAGTGCCTTGCGGGATAACTGCGCGGAAATCCTCAGGCAGCTGATTCGCGTACGCCCCATTCTCGACCATCATTTCCAGTGCCTTTTGTGCGGCTTGCTCATTCGCTCCGAGCGAGGTCTGAAGTGAGATTGGAGCCAAATAACCGTTACGATCTTCAAGGTATACTGTCATTTGCGCTTCTTCGCCAACTCCGATTGCCTGTCCAGTTTCTGCACCTTCTACTCCATCCTTAACCTCAACCTGTGGCGGATCGATTGATTGGCTTGTCTGCTTGGAAAACAGACCACAACCCGAAGTAAGAATGGGCAGCACGAGAACCCCCGAAAGTACAGCACCCCTAATCCATCTTTTTTGAATCATATTGACCTTTCCTCCCTAATCAAGTTTTGCCTAGCGGCTTTGTACAACTCCTTATTTGTAGTACTATGTATACGAGCCCTTCCCTTTTTTAGACCAGTTTTGTCCATAAAATCCTAAGGGGGAACAAAAACATGTCCAATCCCGAAACTTATAGCCTCAACAGCCGCAAAGTGGCTGAGGCTACAGACGAATGGCTCCTCAAACGCGGAGTAACAAAGCTGGCTATCGCCGAGCTCGTACATTTTTTGCAAAAAGACTATTTCCCTGGCTTAACGCCAGAGGATTGTATCGTCCATATTGATGCCGTCCTATCGAAGCGCGAGGTGCAAAATGCCGTTTTGACCGGCATCCAGCTTGATATCCTCGCCGAGGAAGGCAAGCTTATGGCTCCGCTGCAGGATATGATCAAGCATGACGAAAGTCTTTATGGTTGCGATGAAATTTTGGCATTGTCCATTGTCAATGTGTATGGAAGCATCGGGTTTACGAATTTCGGATATGTCGATAAGCTGAAGCCCGGCATTTTGGTCAAGCTGAACGACAAAACCGACGGAGAAATCCATACGTTTTTGGACGATATCGTTGGGGCTATCGCTGCCTCGGCAGCAAGTCGGATGGCTCATCGCAGACAAGCAGAGCGCGAAGGTGTGACACAGCCTCCGCTTGACTAAACGGAATTTACGAAGCTTCGTTTTACATTGCGAGCTTAGTGCGATGGAGGCGAAGCGTAGTTTTACATCGCGAGCTTGATGCGATGGAGGCGAAGCGTAGTTTTACATCGCGAGCTTGATGCGATGGAGGCGAAGTAGATATTGCTTAGGTAAAACCTTTGAGGAGGTTAATACATGAACTATGATATTTTTTATAAAGGCGCCTTTGCCATGCTGAAGGTGAAGCTCAATCCGGGCGAGAGCGTAAAAGCCGAAATGGGTGCAATGGTGTCCATGTCACCTACTATTGATCTTAAAGGGACAACAGACGGCGGGTTTATGCGTGGGCTCGGTAGAATGTTAAGCGGAGAGACGTTCTTTTTCCAAGAGATGACAGCAAATCGGGGTCAAGGTGAAGTCCACCTTGCCCCTCCTTCTCTCGGAGATATTGAAGCGATTGAACTCGACGGCTCTTATAAGCTTTATGTACAAAAGGACGGTTTCTTAGCTGGCACCAGCGGCATAGAAGTCAATACAAAAATGCAAAACCTAGGCAAGGGACTCTTATCGGGCGAAGGTTTCTTTATTGTAGAAATCAGCGGCCGAGGCACAGTGTTTCTCTCCTCATATGGCGCGATCCATGCTCTAAACCTGAGCCATGGCGAAGAAGTCATCATCGATAACGGTCATTTAGTTGCTTGGCCGGGCTATATGAACTATACGATAGAAAAAGCGTCTAAAGGCTGGTTATCCAGCATCACGAGCGGCGAGGGTCTCGTATGCCGCTTCCGCGGTGAAGGTGTCGTTCTGATCCAAACTCGCAATCCATCCAGCTTTGGAACTTGGTTGAAAAAGTTCATACCAGGCGGCAACTAACGTACTAATAGTCAACATTAGCACTTCTACTTAGCATTTGAGTTACTTTTACGGAAGAAGGCCCGTTCAGCTGTGTGAGCATTTACACACAATGAAGCACTAAAAGTAAGCAGCCACCTCACAGGAAAACCCTCCGCTAATCTCATTAGTGACGGACGTCTTATGGGTTTACTTAAAAAACTCCCGCTTATTCGACAACATCTACTCTAAAGGAGGGATGTACTAGAATTGACGGGAGTTTTTTCAGTAATATGCATCTCGCTCATCGAATGAAGAGTAACTGTAGTGTATCGAGCTCAGTATCGATATTAGTTATAGGTGGGGGGCTTGGGGGCTTGGGTTTGTCGGAGTTAATGTGGATAGTCTAGTTAAGCTCGCTCGCACCACTAACGGACATAGGTTCCGCTATTATGGTAAATATAGCTCAAATACAATTCTATCGGACATCAGATACGTTATTTATATAAATTGAAGCATAATCATGGCTTTTGAAGCCAAATAAGAGACTGTAGGTCCGTTAGATCCTTAAAAATAGTGGATTCCAAGCAAATAACGGATCTGATGTCCGTTAATTTCCAATCAGCTGAATTATATTCTTTCTGCTCATTGTATTATTAGAAAGTTATTTCTATGGTGGTCGGCCTAGCGGCCGACAACACCATTCATAATTATTTATCATTATTTAAAAATGTTTTATTCGGCAAATAGTGCATAGCACGTACGAATCGGATCGTTTTGGTCTTAGCGCGCATTACGATGGAATGCGTTTCTGCCCTCTCGTCAGGAAAATACTGAACTCCGCCCAAAAACTCTCCTGGCGTAACGCCTGTTGCTGCAAAATAAACATCGCCCGTTCCAATCATATCCTCCATCGTAAGCACGCGATACGGATCTTCTATCCCCATTTTCACGCAGCGATTGTACTCGTTGCTATCCGCCGGCATCAGCCTTGCTTGCAGCTCGCCGCCTAAACACTTCAGCGCTGCCGCAGCCAGTACACCCTCTGGCGCTCCTCCTGAGCCTACATATAAATCAATGCCTGCTTCAGGAAATGCAGGTGCCATCGCGCCTGCAACGTCACCATCCGACAAAAACTTTATACGCACACCCACGCGGCGCAGCACCTTGACGATCGCTTCATGGCGCGTCCTGTCCAAAATCATAACCGTTAAATCCGAAACCTTCTTGTTTAAAGCGTCAGCCGCTTTACGGAGCGTTACATCCATCGGATCAGTTATCGACAGCTTGCCAACAAGAGCAGGACCGAAAGCGAGCTTCTCCATGTACATATCAGGAGCATGCAAAAGCTGGCCTTTTCCTGCGACTGCAAGCACGGACATTGCATTGTTAAGTCCTTTGGCTACGATTTCCGTACCTTCAAGCGGATCAACCGCTACGTCAACCTCGGGGCCATTCAAGCTTCCTACTTCCTCCCCAATGTACAACATCGGCGCTTCATCCATTTCCCCTTCGCCTATGACGACAGTACCGCGTATGGACACTGAATCAAACATGGAGCGCATCGCAGATGTTGCTGCTCCATCAGCGCTATTCTTATCGCCTCTTCCCATCCAAGGCGCCGATGCGAGCGCAGCCAGTTCCGTTACACGTACAAGCTCTAATGCTAATTCTCTCTCCATGATCCAGTCTCCCTTTGCTTTCATATGACGGAATAAATAATTAGAACACATGTTGAGGTCGTTTCCGTTATTTAATATGTAACATATATTTATATATGTCGCAATATATATTTACCATTCTTCATTAAATCATCATTAATAAACAATAGTTTGCCTTAAGAGCAACCATTGTACGTCAAAAAGACAAAAGAGCATACTTCACAGGATTCCCTGTAGAAGCATGCTCTCTTTATCACTCTAAATAAAACAGTTATTCATAAACCTCAATCTCAAAAAGTGATGGACCATATGGAGGAAGACCTTTTTCTGTCACTAAAATACGAATATATCTAGCCTCCGCACTGCTTGCAAGGGTGATTGTTTCAACAAAGTCTTCTGCTTTCAATTCTCGGTTCAAGGAATGTACCGTCTTCCAATCTGTGCTTCCTTCCGATAAGTCGCTTCCTGCTGCAGCAACTTGAATATCGATCGCTTTTCCATAAGCAGCTTCCCAAGTCAAAATGATTTTATTAATGGAATGAACTTTTTCCAAATCAATATAAAACCATTCTGCATGATACGGAGCTGTATTATTGTCACTCCATTTTGCTTCCCATCTTGTACCCTTATCGCCATCTGTTAGCAAATGAGCAGGAAAGACGGCATTAAAGCTTGATGCAACAGCTTGCTTGTTAAGCGCTAAGTTCACTAGCACTGGATTCGGAGTGGTTCCAGGATCCGGATTGCCTCCGTTTCCTCCTCCTTCGCCGCCGCTTACCCATGTGCCGTACACCTCAAACTCCCACAGGGAATAACCGTAATTGGTGCCCCTAGCAGATCCAACCATTCGAATATGCCTTGCTTCTTGCCCGTTTAATGTAATGTTATCGAGACCGCCATTGCCTGCGGCTTCTGTAAATACATCCGTCCAGTCGCTTTCTCCAGGCGCTGCCGCCGAGGATACTTGCAGCTTATAAGCTTTTCCATATGCTCCCTCCCAGCTCAGAACAGCACTTTCCAGCTTATAGACTGCGCCTAAATCAATAGAAAGCCACTGAGGATCTGTTGACTCTGACTCCCATCTCGTACTGCCCGCTCCATCTACAGCGTTAGCTGCTGGTTGATTGCCTGATGATGCAGCAGCAGCTTTATGAAGAGCAATGTTTGCGGCAGCCGTCTTCACCTGCTGCTGCACCTCGCTGATGCCGTATCCAGCTGCGGCAACGGTGATGAGATACGTTTTGACACTTGTAAATAAATCTGCATTAAGCTTGATTTTACCTGCCTCAACCGTGTAGCTGCTGCTCTGGACAGCTGCACCGTCAATCGTAAGCTGCGTAATTGCGGCACGCCAAGCAGGGGAGTCTGCAAATGTCAGCTCAATTGTCTGTCCGACTTTGTTTTCAGTCGAATCGGCCACTAATACCGGTGGTGCTGCCACTTCACGAATAGCGACATTATCAATGTAAATCGTATGCTCACCATCAGGCGTAACAAAAGCACCATTTACGACGTTGCCAAGCAAAAACTTAAGAGTCATATCCACGTTGCTATTTGGCCGCAAACTTTTCTTATAAACAGCAGCTGAATCACCAGTCAGATTAAAATGTACGCTTTCAGTGTTGTTATATCCACCCAGCTCCACTGCAATCGGACGATTAACCGTTGACCATGCGTTAAAGGAAAGCTCATAGGATTTACCTGCCTCTAGCTTGATTCCGCTTTGGTTGAACTGTGTGGACCAGCCGACAGGAACATTCCATTCTGGGTGCATGCCCCCATGGTAATAGATGTCGATTTGGGCAACACCATCTTTAGGTGTATATTTCGAATCTCCTCCATCACCAAACCAATGCACCCAGTTAGCTGACCCATTCGTCATTCCACCGTTTAGAACAAGGTTTCCATCTGCTGCAAGCATTAATTGATTAACACTTGTATCGGCAAAGCCCGTCGATTTGACATTAATCGTATATAATTGATCGCTTGCAAAAACAGATTGATCAATCACGATGCTGCCAGGCTGAAGCGTATACTTTGCACCAGCAAGTACAGCTCCATTCACTTCAATTGCACTAATCGCCGTTCTCCATGCTTCGTTTTCTACAAAACGGATTTCTACCGCGTTCCCTACTAGGTTATCCGTTTTATCTGGTATTAAGGTTGGCGGGCGCAGCATTGGCGCATCCTTCACCTCCAGCACAACATTATCAAAGAAAATGTCATGCGGTGCAGCTGCACTTTTTGGAGTTTTGCCAAGTAAAAATTTAAGAGCGACATTATCATCGGTCATCATCTTAAATGTAAATTCAAAATGCTGCATCGAAGGTGTCAGCATCAAAGGTCCCGTATAAAAACGCCGTGTATAACCAGCATTTTCGAGAGCCGCTTCGATGTCGCGTGCTACCGTCGAACTCGCATCAAAAGAGAGCACATACGTCATCCCCTTGGAAAGCTTAAGGTTCGACTGGTTAAACATCACGTTCCAGGCTTCCCCTCCTACGTTTGTTACCGCTATTTTTGCAGCTCCATTCGATTCCATGAATGCTGCTGTACCTCCTTGCGTAAACGGCTCCCAGCCGCTTAGCCCATTGGAGAAATCTCCATTCTTAAGCGGAAACAACTCGACGCCTGTAAAATCAACGTTCAAATTTGTTGTGCGAATAAGCTTAATGTTATCCAGCTGAACCCCAGCGTTGCTGCCGCCTAGCAAAAATTCAAGCTGCGCTTCCTCGTCTGTTACGTTAGGAGGCATCGTAAATGAGAGCTTATGCGAACTATTCGATGTATCTAGCTGAATCGCGTGTGGACCTGAATAAATCGTTGATCCGTCCTTGCTCTTAAGCTGTACGGTAATGGTCCGAGCGGCCGAAGCTTCTGCATCAAAGGTCAGCTCATACGAATCCTTTTGCAGCAGATTAATGCCCTGTTGGGTTAGTTTTATAGACGAAGCATTAGTACCACCATCAGAAATATTAACGTTTAACCTGCGCAATAATGGATCTACACTGATGTCAGCAATAGCCGAATCCGTTATTTTTGTGTTCCAATAGAGCAGACGATCCATCGTCCCTAGATCAAAACCTCCATTGTAAATATGATTGCCGTTATTCAGTGGAGCTTTTGCAGCACTTGGTTCAATTAACTCATCGATTTCCTCTAAATGAACATTTCCGATCCACACATCATTTACGTTTTGACCTAAATTGAATTCCAACCTCGCAGCAGCATTTGTTTTGTCAGTCATGAGGAAGCGATACTCATAATGACCGACCTGATCCTTCAAGGATGCTTCAAAGTTGTCGGAATAAATTCCCCAGCCGCTGTTCGCATCACCGCCAAACTTCAAGCTCATGCTGCGCGGCGCTGATGCCTTTGCATCAAAGCTAATTTTGTAGGCCTGACCTTTAACAAGCGTCACATACTGGACAAGCTGCAAGGAATATGGCACATTCCCGCCATTCGAAATGTCTACTTTGGCAAATGGTGACCCGTCAATCTGATCAACCGAAACCTCACCCGCTCCGCCAAATTCAGCGCCATGAAGGAAATTCCAGTAATTTATATCTATCACCGGATTTTCTACTGTGATGTTCTTAATGCCATGAGTATAGGCAGGATCATAAATGAAATTGCCATCTATAGCTGTTTTGCCGTTTTGCGGGAACGAATCCTTTACAAGCATCGGTTCAACAGGCACCTTGTAAGGTCTGCCAGTAAGCTCATAAGCACGCACATAGTCAATCTCCATCTGAGCTGACAACAAGGAAGGATCAGGCTTCAACCCACCGTCATAATTGCCTCCTACAGCTAGATTGAGAATAATGTAAAACTCCTTATCAAATGGTGCTGGAAAAGCATATTTTTCGGGTTGATCTGCTCCCCAGCTATTCCAATCATTAAGCGTTTGAAACAAATTCCCATCCACATACCAGCGCAGCTCACCTGGTTCCCACTCTAAAGAATAAGTATGGTAACCCGTGATGTCCTCACCTTGCGGAAATTCATACTGCGCACCAGTAATTTTGTTATTAGGAGCATTTTTGCCAAAATGAATGGTACCATCAACTTCACCTGGCACTCGTCCTCTAGCTTCCATAATGTCAATTTCACCTGAGGAAGCCCATCCGCCGTATTCACTGTCCTTCGGCATCATCCAAAACGCCGGCCATAAGCCTTGACCCGCAGGGAGCTTAATCCGCGCTTCGAATTTGCCATAAGCTTTGCTGAAGGTTGGACTGGTCCAAAGCCGGCCTGACGTATATTGTTTACCGCCAAAATTCTCTTTTTTGGCTTCGATAATCATTTGGCCATTCTCTATCTTTATATTTTCTTTCTTATAAAACTGCAGCTCGTTATTGCCCCAGTCGCCTACGCCATACTCACTGCCGTTGCCAAGCTGATACGCCCACTTGTCAAGATCGACTCCGTTTGTATCCAGATTATCTCCTACACTGTCAAACTCATCATTCCATACGAGACTCCATATGTTTTTCTCTTGAATACTTTGGATCACTTGAGCAAGCTCATAACCAGTTGACCTAATCGTGATCGTGTATGATTTAACTGCACTGAATTGGGTCTTATCGATTGTTAGTTTTCCTGAGGCAAGCTGATACGCTTCTTTAGGAAGCTTCAATTCATCGACAAATACATCAGTTATCGCATTTCTCCAAGCCTCATTATCATTAAAGGTAATGTCGATATTTTGACCCAATTCATTATCGGATACATCTTTTGAAATTACTGGAGGAAGCAGCAGCATAATATCATTTGAGCTGCGAGCCTTCTCGCCTGCTGCTTCCTTAGCTCCTTTCAGTTCAAGATGCACATTGTCGATAAATACGTCATGTGCCGCAGAAGGAGCATCAGGCTGCACTCCAAAAAGCAGTTTAAAGGTTGCGTTGTCATCCTTGGCCATAGTGAACTCGTAGCTGTACTTTTTAGTAACCGTATCAAGCTGCACCTTTTCATTTAAGAAACGATTATAAGCGCTGTTCTCAACAACCGCTTCAATGGTTCGCGGCGAAGTTGCTCTGGCCAAAAAGGTAACGACATACGTTTTGCCTTTAACTAGCGCCAATGAGCCCTGCTGCAAAACAATATCCCACGCATTCAAGCCAGCGTTCGCTATCGCGACTTTCACCGCACCATTGTCATCTGTAATGGCTGCTCTCGAGGGGCCATCATAAATGCCCTGAATATGTGTGCTCCAATCCTGCATTCCTGCATCAAAATATCCATTTTGGACCAAGAAGGCTTTACTTCGTGCATCCTGCTGCTCCACATGTATGTTGTCAACAAATACATCATGCTCGCCTATCACAGCTGCACCGTCCAGTTTACCTAGCAGCAGCTTAAACGTCGGCGTAATGTCGCTCTGAACAAGCAGCTCGTAGCTGAACGCTTGTTTCGTCTGCGTCAATTGCACCTTTTTGGACAAATAACGCGTACTGCCTACTTCAATAACAATTTCCATTTCACGGTTTTTGGATGAACTTGCATCTAACGTCACCGTATACGTTTTGCCTTTAAATAGATTAATATTATTTTGCATCAGCATGACGTCCCAGGGATTAACACCTTCGCTCGCAATCGCAATCTTTAGCTCTTCGTTCTGAGCGTTAAAGTCCGCGCTTGAGCCCCATCCGTCATAACGTCCCTGCACATGCTCGCTCCAACTCACCTTGCCACTCGAAAAGTCGCCATTTTTCACCGGAAATTGATCTGCCAGCGCCAATTCGCCCGTGTTGTTGTTAGTCAATCGAATCATCTTAATATCGTCTAAATAAATGTCAGCCTGATGGCCGCCTAATAAAAATACCAATTGTCCATTAACGTCATTAGACTGCTCCATCGCAAACTGAAATGTATACTCCTTCATCTCGGAGGCAAGCGAGATCGTCTCTGGAGCGGCATAGGCCGTACCATCTGATTTGTACACACCAATCTGAATGGAGCGTGCAGAAGCTGCTCTAGCCTTAAATGTTACCTTATAATCGTTTTCTTTCAGTAGATTGATACCCGACTGCGTAAGCGAGATCGACTTCGGCTCTGTTTCGCCATCAAGATTCGATATTTTAAGTTCTCTAGTGTCAGCATTCACCGATGCTGCAGCGTTGCCTCCAGCCTTATTGAAATTCCAATAAGTCAGACGATCGATTCGACCTAGGTCGAAGCTGCCGTTATACACATGATTGCCGTTCAACGGCTCTTTAGGGTCGTTATCATGAAACGGATCTGGGGAAGCGGTTTCTTCAACCTTCACATTGCCGATCCAGACCGGATTCGTGCTTAGTCCAAGGTTGAATTCGAGTCTAGCCAGCGTATCCGTCTCGGCACCCATTTGGAATATCATTTCATAGGATTGGATATTATTTGTCAGCTTTACATCCATAATATCGGAGTAAGTCGTCCAGCCGCGTGTTTCCCCGCCGCCAAATTTGACGGTCGCATTTCGATTTGCATTCGATTTAGCGTCAAAAGTAAGCTTATACCATCTGCCTTTACCAAGCGTTACATTCTGAATGAGTTGAACCGCATGTATGGCATTCCCGCTGCTCGTAATATCCGCCTTGGCATAATTTACACCATTTAAAGCTTCAACAGAAATCGAGCCGTTACCTTGGAATGTGCTTACATGTACAAAATTCCAATAATTCGTATCTAAAGCTTGATTCGCCTCAGCAATGGTTGTGAACGGCTTGCTGTAGCTATTATCATGAATAAAATTACCTGCAATCGGTTCTTTATATTGATCTGGATATGGCTCTGAGTCGACGCTAGGCTCTACAGGCGTCTTATACGGTCTGCCAGTTAGTTCATAGACACGAACATAGTCGACTTCCATTTTCACTGGCAGCAGTGATGGGTCGGGTGTTATCCCACCGTCAAAATTACCGCCAACGGCCAAGTTCAAAATCATGTAAAACGGCTTATCAAACGGAGCGGGAAACGCATGTTTTGCAGGTTGATCTGCTCCCCAGCTATCCCAATTATTAAGCTTCTGGAATAATTGTCCGTCAACATACCAGCGAATTTCACCAGGCTCCCACTCTACACCGTAAGTGTGATAGTCAGTAATATCCGTTTCTTCTCCAAAAATGTAATCTGCACTTTTAGACTTGTTTGCCGGCCAGTTTTTACCGTAATGAATGGCACCGCCGACTTTTTCCGGTAAGCGGCCGCGCGCTTCCATAATATCGAGTTCTCCAGATGAAGCCCAAACCCCATACTCGCTATCCTTCGGCATCATCCAGAAGGCAGGCCAGATGCCATTACCTACCGGCAGCTTCATGCGAGCTTCAAATTTTCCATACGTTTTATTAAAGGTAGGCTCTGTATATAATCTGCCTGATGTATATTTCTTGCCGCCAAAACCATCATCATCAGCGGTGATCGTTAATTTCCCGTCCGCTACCTTAATGTTTTCGGAGCGGTAATACTGTTCTTCATTGTTCCCCCAGCCATCAAGGCCATATTGAGAGCCTGTGCCTAACTGATAAGCCCATTTGTCGAGGTTAACGCCGTTTGTATCAACGTTGTCGCCACTTCCATCAAATTCATCATTCCATACAAGCTCCCATTCATCTACAGGTGCTGTTGTTGGTGTCGCCGTCGGTTCTGTCGTAGGCGAAGGTGTCGGTGAGTTTGTCGGTGCTGCTGTTGGAGTTGGTTGCGGAGTCGTTTGACCGCCACCACCGCTTTGACCTGAGCCAGTCGGTTGTCCTGTTTTTACAATTCCGTTCTGAACAGTGACATCACTGCTTTTGCCTAAGCTATTTCCATTTAATGTCGTGCTTGAACCTGTATTAACAATTTGATTTAAAGTACCTTTTACCTGAATTGCCGTTCCTTCAGCTGTATCCGAAATCGTAAGTAATTGACTGCTTGCTCCAGCATCAATTTGTACATCAGATCCCGTTTCCACAATAAGCTGCTGCACCTGCGAAGAGCCTGTGAGTACGACGCGTACTTTTCCAGCAGGTTTATTCACAATAAGCTTATTCAGCTTCGAATTTATAAAATGAATGCTGTTGATTCCGCCCCCATTGATGTAGACCGTTCCTTTCACATCCACATCCGTTAAAAAGACATCGCCTTCGCCAATTCCCTGCGTTAAGAACAAATCCTTATCGATAACAGTTTTGTTGATCTTTACTCCCGCTGTATTTACGACAGCATTTCCGGCTATTTTCAAATTCTCATAGGAGCCGGCTGCATTAATGATTTCACCAGCAATTCTATCAAGCAATGTGATGGCTTCAGCACGAGTAATCGGTTTTTTCGGCCGAATGGTTTGATCCGGATAACCCGTTATGTATCCTCCTGCCAGCAGCTGCTCTAACGGTACTTTTGCATAAGCTTGTACTTGTTTATAATCCGTAAAGCTAGCTAGCTGATTCCCATCTACCGCAGCCTGCTTAAACAGTTCAGCTGTTATTTTCGCAGCCTCCTGCCTCGTAAGTGGTGCGTCAGGCTTAAAGCTGCCATCCGGGTAACCGGTAATCACTCCAGCTTCCAACGCAGCAGCAACCTGCTTGCTGTACCATGCGTCAGCGGCTACATCAGTAAAGGTATTCGAGCCTTTAGCTTCAAACTGAAAGATAGCATGGACCAGCTTTGTAAATTCAGCTCTCGTTACTTGACGATCAGGCTGCAAGCTCCCATCCGGATATCCGCTAAGCATCCCCTTAGAAATCCATTTTTCCAGCACTTTCTCGCCCCAATGTGCCGTTCCCTTCTCATCTGTGGCTGTCGCCGCACTGACAGCCGGCAAGCTGCTTGTGAGCATCATGAACACCAATATTATGGAGATAAACCGTTTATTCATGCTTCTCCTACATCCTTTCCGGATTATGAAATAAAATGATAACGCTTACTTGTCTTTTCAAGGAAACAGCCTGCCCCTTACAGCTAAATGATAAACTGCAACGTGACAGACTGTTTTCTCTATCTATTAAACTTTTACATGATGCCTCAGCTGAAAATAACTCCTTATTTTACGCTGTTGTACCAATCGTTAACTTCTTTTGTAATTTGTTCGCCGCCTGATTTTTTCCAGTTTTCAACCATTGTGTCGAACGAATCTACCGGTTGTTGCCCATATACGATTTTGCTGAACGTTTCATTAAGCAGCTTGTTCAGAAGCTCGTTTTTACTTTGCATCGTTTCCGTCAAAGGACCCATGTAGTAGTTTTTCATACGGATCGAATTTTGGTCCATAACCACTTTCATCGCATCTGTATTCTCTTTTAGACGTGTATTAAACTCTTGTTTCTCGTATGGCGTTACCGGCTCTGCGCCGCTAGCAAGCTTAACATGCGTTTCTGCATACAGAGTAGGAATACGAGCGCCTTCAAAAGTGAGCGTGTAGTAGAGCGGTGGTGCTGTTTGATCCTTCAAACCAGGGAATAGGTCTGGGTATTTTGCAATATCCGCAGTAATAGAGCCGTCTGGAAGTGTTGCATAATCATATCCTTCTGCGAAACCCTTCTCAAACTCGCTGCCCGGCTGCGGGTTAGCCATATTATCGAAGAACCAGTTATAGTAGTGCAAAATAGCTTCAGGATTTTTAGCTTTTTTGTTTACGAATACATAACCGTTTGCTGGCGGGTTGCCGCCTGCGGAGCCAATTTTGCCGTCTGGACCAGCAGGAATTGGATAAGCTTTATATTTTGCGCCAGGAACATTATTCAGAAGATCTGGGAAAGGCCATGCTGGAAGCCAGTTTGGTCCAAAAATAATTCCCGCTTCGCCTTTAGTAAACAATTCCGAGCCAGTTGATTCATCAAGCAATGCTGAATCTTGTGAAATGTAGCCTTTGTCTAACCATTCTTTTAATTTTGTTAATGCATCTTTAGCTGCCGGATTGATCGAACCATGCGCCAAAGATCCATCCGCTGCTTGATTCCATTGACCAGGCATTGTGCCATAAGCGCCAAACACGAAGCCGATATCAGTCATCCAGTTAGCGAAACCATTTTTGAAGCCCGTTGCAAGGCCAATTGTATCCGCTTTGCTGTCTCCGTCTGGATCATTCTTAACGAATGCTTCCATAACCGTTTCCATTTCTGCAAGCGTTGTTGGAGCCTTAAGGTTAAGCTTTGTCAGCCAATCCTCACGAATCCACATGACATGATCTGCGTTGTAGGCATAATCTAGAATAGGCAACGCCATTTTGTCAGCGCCCCGGCTAATTGGCAGCCAGATGGTTGGATCAAGATCAAGGCCTGCTTTGTAAGTATCGTTCGCGTATTTGTCGACCAAATCGCCTACCGGCATAAATTGACCGGAGTCGATCAACATATTAACCGTTTCCATATCTCCGCGGTAAGTGACAACATCCGGCATTTCCTCACCTGATGACAGCATAAGGCGAAGCTTTGTTTTGTATGCATCATTCGTATTCGTTACAACCCAGTTGTATTTAATGTCAATGCCAAGTCTTTCTTTGATAAGACGAGTATGAACATTATCCTCAATGGACTCGCCTTCTTTGAAGATTGAACCATTTTGGTTAAGACCCCAAACTGTCGTTAACGTAATTGGTGTCGTATACTTGCCATCCGCAAAGCCTTCAGTGCTTCCTTCTTCAACCTTGGCTGGTTCGTTGCTCGCTTTGTTTGTTGCTGCCGGACTGTTAGTCCCCTTGTTCGTGTTGTTTCCAGAACAAGCTGCGATTGCGAGCATAAATGATAGTACCAATAAGACCGAAAGCCACTTCTTCATGCCTTTACCCCCGTAAGTTAATTTTTGTTATTATTAACGATATTTGTAATATCGCTTGTTACCAATATACAGCTCGCTTTACAGCTCCGAAAGACCACAATTTTGTTATTGATGCCTTTTTCTTGCACTATTCTTTGACAGCCCCCATGATGATGCCTTTCACGAAATATCGCTGTAAAAAGGGGTATACAAGCAATATCGGCAACGTACCAATGAAGATTTGCGCGGATTTAACGGTACGCTGCGAGATATGCTTAAGCTCGTTGACATCGGGATTTATTTTATTAAAATCCTGCTGTACAATAATCGTTTGCAAAAAGGTTGCTAATGGATATTTTCTATAATCTGTAATATATAACAATCCATCAAACCATGAATTCCAATGTGTAACCATTGTAAACAATGAAATCGTAGCTAAAGCCGGCATTGAAATGGGTAAAAATATACTCCAAAGCGTTCGGAACTGTCCTGCTCCATCCATGAGCGAAGCTTCCTCCAGCTCCTTCGGTACGGCCCGGAAAAAGTTCATTAGAAGCACCATATTAAATACGTTGATCGCCCCTGGCAGAACAAGCGCCCAAATCGAGTTCATTAAATCCAAGTTGCGAATAAGCATGTACGAAGGAACAATACCACCACTGAACAACATCGTAAAGAGAAAATACCACGTATAGACCGAACGGCTCTTAAATGTCCGTCCATCTTTGGATAATGCATAACCCGCTAGAATCATCAAAGACATGCCGACGAGCGTTCCAAGCGCCGTACGCTTAAAACCTACAAAAAGAGCATTGTGAAAATTATCGTTATTCAACGTTTTGGAATAGGCTTCAAAGTTGAAGCCGATTGGCCATAGCTTGACCAGATTCGCGTTGGCTGGTGAGCTGGCGCTTAAGCTTACAGCTAGAATATGAACGAGTGGAATAATACAAGAAATACAAATGACCGCGAGCAAAATATAGTTAAATACTGAAAAAGCTTTATAACCTGTTGTTTTGTGATACATGCTTTTTCTCGCCCCTCTCTTTCCTAGAAAATTCGATAACCTGCGTATTTGTATGCCATTCGGTAAGAGAAAACGATCATGATCAAACCGATTAAAGATTTAAACAAACCAACAGCTGTTCCAAAGCTGTATTGACCATTCAATATCGCTGTCCGATAGACGAACGTATCGATAATGTCTCCCTTATCGTATACAAGCGAATTGTATAGATTGAAGATTTGATCGAAGCCCCCGTTCAAAATATTGCCGAGGGACAACGTACCTACGACAACCGCGATCGGAATCATCGACGGAACCGTGATGTGCAGCGTCTGCTTCCAGCGCGTGGCGCCATCCACCTCAGCCGCTTCGTACAATGAAGGATTTACACCCGCCAGTGCCGCAAGAAACACGATGGTGTTAAAACCGAAGTTTTGCCAAATATCGCTTACGATAACGGTAAAACGGAACCAATCCCCGTTCCCAAGCCAGAACACAGAATCTATACCGAGACTGTTGAGCGTCTGATTCACGATTCCTTTACTGCCCAGCATGTCAGTAAGGATCGCACCTAAAATTACCCATGATATAAAATGCGGCAAGTACACCAGAGTTTGTACCACTCGCTTAAACAGCATTTTTCGAACCTCATTAAGCAGGATCGCGAACGTGAACGGCACGATTAAGCCAAAAACGATCTTTAAGCCCGAAATGATTAAAGTGTTCCAAATGACCTGTTTGCTATCTGGATACTCAAACATAAAGCGGAAGTGCTCCAGTCCAACAAGCTTCGAATGAAACATGCCGTTATAAGGTTTAAAATCCTGAAAGGCCATAATTAGCCCGCTCATTGGTACATAAGCAAATATAAAGGTAACAATAGCCGCCGGAAGCAGCATGAGATGCAAGGGCCAAGTACGGCTAAATAGTTCTCTCGCTCTTTTATCCTTTTGTTGCCTTTGTTTTTTTTCTTGCTGCAGCGGTTTGTTTAGCGCACTTTCCACTGTTCTGCCCCTTTCCAAACAAAATTTGATTTGAGTTTTTTCATCTCTCCTGTATGATTAATTTTACCAGCAGTCTCTCCTGTTCTATAGACCACGATCTTTGGAAGCATGCCATTTTGTTTACTTATGTATCATTATTTTCATAAAAAGAGAGGACTCCAGCATGCGTTTAAGAGAAAACACATTTGCCAAAATGATTACATTGATCGTCCTTTTGCTTATCCCGATCATTATTTTGTATACGCTTTCTATACGGACAAGCATCGGAGTTATCACGGAAGAAATGAAATCGTTGAAGCAGAAGGACATTACATTTCTAGCGAGCGAGATTGATAAAAGCGTAACAACGCTATCAACGCTTGGCTTTCTGCTCAGCGAAGATATCCATATCCAGCAGCTGCAAAATTTACATTTAATTGAAAGCACATACCAGCGAAACGATGAGAAGCTGCGCATTCTCGAGAGGCTCCGCCTGCTCAATGTCGCACAGCGCTGGGATACGCAATACAGCATTACAGCGCCGGCAAGCAAGCAGCTCGTCTCAACAAATACGTATCTCTCGTATGATCTTGAATCGATCAAAAAAATATTGACCCCGACCTGGAAGTACGAGGAAATGACGATTCAAAACATAAAGCAAAATCGTTTCGTACGCCATATCGTCAAGCCAAAAAGCAAAATCACCGATATAGAGAAAGCCGGTATCATCGTTGAGATTTCTTTTCCAGAGGAGCATCTCATAAAAGATTTGGATACTTTCAAGCTGGCAGGCAAAGGCGATCCGTTTCTTGTCCATCCCGATGGGCGCATGATAAAAAATAAAACAGCCGATAAAGAAATGACCAAGAGCATTCAAGCGCTGATCAAAAAAATGACCGTCCCAGAAGCGTCTAATCAAATTATGACGATAAATGGGGATGATTTTCTCGTCACTTCTGCGCATGTAAAAACGTTGGATTGGTATTTGATTGATTACGTACCGCTGGCAAATGTTTTAAAACCAATCGTCAAAAGCCAAAATTTATTTTACGGCTCCGTTGGTTTGCTGCTCATTATGAGCTTGCTCGCAGGTTATTTGCTTTATCGAAACGTACAGCGCCCAATCGGTTTGCTTATTCGAAGTGTGAAACGGCTGCAGGAAGGCAACTATTCCGCAAGAATAACGGTAAACCCCAAAAATGAATTTACTTATTTATTTCAAAGATTTAACGATATGGCTGCGAATACGGAACAGCTCATTCAGAAGGTTTATGTGGAGGAGCTTCGCAGGCGTGAAGCTAATGTAAAGCAGCTGCAATCCCAGATTAATCCTCATTTTTTATACAATTGTTTCGCGCTCATACGCAGCCTTGCTAGGCTGGATAAAAAGGAATCTGTCATGCGGCTTGCCATGCACTTGTCTACCTATTATCGCTATACGACACGGGTCGAGAAGCTGACCGCAACGCTGAGGGAAGAGCTGCAGCTTGTTGAGAGCTATTTGGAAATTCAACAATTTCATATCCAGCACTTGTCCTATCGCATCGAGGTGCCTGATTCGATGCTTGGTGCTCAGATTCCGCGTCTGCTCCTGCAGCCTGTCGTTGAAAACGCGGTTCTGCACGGGATTGAACGATTTGACGGTGATGGGCTCATCACCATTTCAGGTGTTAGCAATGATCGCTATCACACGATTATTGTAGAAGATAACGGGATGGGGATGACGGACGAAGCCCTTCGAAAGCTGGAGAAAAAAATTATCAATCCGCCTGATGATACGAGCGGCTGCGCGCTGTGGAATATTAGGCAGCGGATGCTGTTCCAATTTGGATCTGAGGCTTCAATCAGCTTCCGAATTCGCGAAGAAGGCGGCGTTGCTGTGTACCTGTCTTGGCCGCATGAAAACTATGCCAACTAGGGCGTATCTGAAAACCCGTTCAGTGGCACCTTTCACCGCCTTTTCGCCCCCTGCTTCGTTCCGTTTGCTTGACGTACCCCCGGTACGCCTTCACAAACGCGCCTTGCATGGAACGAAAATTCGGCAAAATTTGCTCTCCTCAGAGCTCTCAGACACGCCTTAGATGAATGAATAGGAGCTGTTCACCATGTATCAACTTTTAATTGTCGATGACCAACCTGATCTCGTAGAGGATTTAGCCAGTAATTTGCCATGGAGCTCAGTTGGCATTGATTCCGTCTACCTTGCACACTCTGGGCGGGAAGCGCTTGATATTATGCAGGCTACGCCTATTGATATCGTCATTACAGATATTCATATGCCCGGCCTCTCCGGCCTTGATTTAATCGAGCAAATCAAAGCATCATGGAGCAATGTGAAATGTATTTTATTGTCCGGCTATAATGATTTTGAGTATGCCCAAAAAGCACTTCAGTTTCAAGCAAGCGACTATTTGCTGAAGCCTGCTGAAGATGAAGAGCTACTGCAAGCCGTTCAGAAAGCAGCTTCCCAGCTGGAAGAACATTGGAAGGAGGTCAGCTCGCATCAAAGCGCGCTAACCTCCTTGAAAGAAAATGTCCCTATTTTACGAAATCATCTTCTGCTCTCTCTTCTGAAGGGACAGGCCTACAGCGACGAAAAATTAACAGAAAAGCTCGACATTCTGAACCTAACTTTTCATCCAAAAGAGCCATATTGTATGATGCTTATGCGGATGGAGGACTACTTCTATGAGCAAAGCGAACGTGACAGCTCGCTGCTTGAATACGCCGTGTGCAACATCGCGGAGGAAATATTTACAGAGGAATATAGGTTATGGCATACGAAGGACGAGCATGGCTACTTTGTATTTCTCATTATGGGCAAAGAAAACCAACGCCAAGAGCAAGCTTCCATGCTGCATCTCATTGAGCAAAAAGCAGCGCAGCTTCAGCATTATGTGAAATTGTATTTAAAGGGGACCATATCGTTAGTCATTACGAAGCAGGATGTATTTCCGCATGAGCTGCGCGAATCCTATGATTTCTCGCTTATTAACTTTAGACAGCGAATTGGCAGTGAACGCGGATTTCTCCTCACACTGACAGAGGAATCACAACAAGGAGAAGCGAATTCTCTCTCTCATTTATACAATCCGCCGCTGCTTATTCATTTGCTTGAGGCGGGACAATGGGACGCGATCGAGGAGAAACTAAATCTAGCGTTTGAGGAGCTGGAGCTTAAATGGGGCGAGTCGCATGAGCATATTTTGGAAACCTATTTCATGATTGCAAGCTCGTTAAGTTTCTCCATTCATAAGAACAAGCTGTGGATGTCCGACATTATGGGATCTGAGTTCAATCAACTGCTTAGCGGTCCCCACTTTCATACGATTAAACAGCTTCGCACGTGGACGTCCGGCATACTTGATAACTATAGAAGCCATATGACTAGCAAAGTACAGCATTCTCGTTCCAGTACGATTCAGAAGGTTCAAGAATATGTTTCCACTCATTTAGAAGACGCTTCACTGCAATCGATTGCTTCACATGTATTTCTGAATCCGTCCTACTTATCAAAAATATATAAGCTGGAAACCGGCGAAGGCATAAGCGACTACTTATCCAGATTGAAAATGGAGACGGCAGCGCATATGCTTCGCACGACAACAGACAAAATTTACGAGATCGCAGCTAAAGTTGGTTACTTGAAAACGAGCTATTTCATAAAGGTGTTCAAAGATCGATACGGCATTACCCCGCAGGAATTCCGTGATCGTTAAGCGGTGATCGCAAAATAATTATAAATGCCATCTTTTTCAGTAAAAGAGATTCGAGCTTGACGCTCCAAATATACCAAATGCGCAAGTGTCTCCGACATTGCAAATCTCAGCTGATGCGCATTCCCGTTCAGACGATTGCCGAATAGAGCCTCGCACATGCCATAGGCGGTGCGGGGCTCTTCTTCGAGCATCCGAACCATTTTGTCTAACCTCCGTATATGATGCTGCTGCAGCTCCAATATCCTGCCATGGAAATCGGTAAAAGGATCCCGATGTCCTGGAAAAGCCAATTCAACCTCATAATGAGCAAGCTCCTGCAAGCTGCCTAGAAATGCTTCCAATGGATCGCCACCCTCACCAGGCACAATGCTCACATTCGGGGTAATATGAGGCATCACCTGATCTCCGCATACCATCCATTTGCGTTCTTTCTGATAGAAACAAAGCTGACCATTTGCATGACCAGGCGCGTCAATTAAGAGCCAGCTCATTCCGCCAATTATGATTTGATCTCCCGCCTGAATATAGGTTACCTCTGGCTGAGGGGATACCATCTCCACAAAGGTTTCAAGATTTTGCGCAATAGCCTCTCTATGCTGAATCGGCATACCATGCTTCGCATATAGAGCCTGTAGCTGCTGGCCGAACTGACTTTTTTCTCCCCACAGCCTAATCGCATAGTCATGTGCCCTGCGTGAAATAAAAACGGGCGCCCCGCTTCTCTCTTGCACATAACCAGCGAGTCCATAATGATCGGGATGCTGATGCGTCAAAATGATTCTTGTAACATTGCGCCACTCCAGGTTATGATGCTGCAAGACTTTATCCCATACCTGAATGGCTTCGTCCGTTCGCAGTCCCGGATCAATAAGCGTATACCCCTGTTCTTCGGGTATAAGATAGCTGTTCACCCACTTGAGGGAAAAGGGAACCGGGACCTTTACCTGCAGCCATCCTTCCTGCCACGAAACCGTATGTAAAAACTCCTGTTCATTTGAAGACGGCATGCTGCTTGAATCCTTATTTTCAAATATCATCTTTTAGCTCTCCCTGTCATAATCATTCGCGGAGAAGCCTCTGGATCGTATTTCGAACCATCGTAATTGCCGTACAGCTTGTCTATTCTAAGACTGCAAGCATCTAGATTGTTTTCGAACCAATCCAAATTGTACAGCCTTACCTGTTCTAAATACTGTCTTGGCTTCTCTTCTTTGTCCGGATTGAAAATTGAAATGCCCTTCTGTACCCAACCATTTGCAATAAATCTTGCCTCCTGTATAAGCAGACCAGTCTCCTCATCTATACGTTCCGATCGGGGCACTAAGGTTTGAGCCACATAAGTAGGATTAAGGAAATCGATTAAAAAACAACCGTCTGTACGCAGCACTCTCCGAATATGCCGAAGCACGCTCACATTATCTTCCTCTGCTGTGAAATAGCCAAATGAGGTAAATAAATTGACAGTAGCATCAAAACGTTCCGCCTCAAACGGCAGCTCGCGCATATCTCCTTTAACCCATTCAACAAGTCCATCTTCATCATGACGATGAGCTTCATCAAGCAATGTAGTCGATAAATCCATTCCTGTAACGGTGTATCCAAGATTTGCTAAAGCGAGTGAATGCCTTCCCATTCCACAGCCTATATCAAGTACATGAGAACCTTCCGCCAGCTCTAGCCAAGCGATCATTTTGGAAGCTTCTTTATTTGCATTTTCCCAATCGCGATGTTTGTAGACAAGCATATAATCGGAGCCGAAGCTCTGTTCGTACCATGGTTTCATATTAATGCTCTCCTTCATCATGGTCATGCGAATTGCTTGCGAATGATGATCACTTTATTGTACTTGAATTCCAACATACTGGCAAAATCGAATCAAATAAGCATAGTTTTCAAATTATACGTGCAAACTATGGAAGCTTATCCAGATCTTTATGCAACTCAGCATCATTTGAAGGGGGGAACCGGCATGAATGAACGTATTCGTTTATTATTTGCAGAAGCCATCGATATCAAATTGGAAAATTTGAAAAATAGCGAAATGAGTATCGAAGTCGCCTATATCGAACCGTTATGCGAAGAGAAAAAAATAAGTGATTTCATTATCGTCCCTTTTATAAAAGAGGAATATTCGTTTCAAGCGCAGCTGGATACAAATCCCGATTATGAAATACTGGAAGATGTCGCTATGTGGCAAAGTCTTCTTCTGCGCGGCCATGTCCTGATTCAAGCAAATGGAGTCGTCTATTCATTCAAAGCTGAACGGGTCATCTGTATTGAGAATTCACAAACACAAGTGGAAAGTGCTATTCAGGGCCCTCAGATCGCATTAAGCGAAAATATAAATATATCACTCAATCTGATCCGAGGCATGTACCCTTCCCCCGATCTCTCGGTGGAAGAGCATTCAATTGGATCATTGTCCAAAACACCCGTGTTCGCCTTATTTGATCAGAGACGTGTAGATCCTACCGTACTTGATAATGTACGTACAAAGTTAACAACGATTAACGTGGAAATGCTTCATTCCGCTGGTGAGCTTGAGAAGCTGTTAGTTGGCAATCGCAAGCATTTGTTTCCAACTATTCTTATTACAGAACGTCCTGACCGCATTACCAGTGCAATTTCCAAGGGGAAAATAATCATTCTCGTAAAGGGAAACATGTTCGCTCTTATTTTGCCGTCAACTTTTTTTGATTTCATGCACGCAGTAGAGGATGATTACGACTCCTATTGGATGACTCGTTTTCTAATCTTCCTTCGTTACACTTCAACTTTGCTTACAATTACTTTGCCTGCTCTCTATATTTCCGTTGTCTCCTATAATCCAGAGCTGTTTCGCGTGCAGCTTGCTTTCTCTATAGCAGGCAGCCGTTCTGCTGTTCCTTATCCCTCGTTCATAGAAGTATTTATTATGCTCTTTATGATCGAAACACTAATCGAAGCAAGCATTCGCTTGCCCAGGTACATCGGCTCCACGGCTACGACCGTTGGAGGACTTATTCTTGGACAAGCCGCTCAGCAAGCCGGTCTCGTAAGCAGCATTATGATTATCGTAACGTCAGTTGTAGCTATTTCAAATTTCGTTATTCCTGTCAATTCGCTGTCATTTGCTGTCCGTTTTTTAAAGTATCCGCTAATCGGGATCGCTATTTTCTTCGGCATCACTGGAGTAGCCGTTGGTTTGTTCATCTATATCACTTATTTATGCAGCCTAAGAAGCTTTGGCAAGCCATATATGCGTATTTTCGGAAAATTAAGGCCGTTAGAAGGCGATGTGGGGCAGGTGAAGATTAAATGAACCGTTATTTCTATTACAACTTTGTACTCGTGAGTTTCATTAATCTATTGCTTTATGTCCCACATATTCTTATTCAATATCGCTATACCGGTGCCGTTTCTTCTATTTTGGTCGGGATTGTTATTGGTACGATACTCGTCTATATGTATACAAGTGCAATGGCTCGATATCCGGGTAAAGGATTGCCCGAGATATTAAAGCTGCATTCTCCGCAATGGCTCGTTACGATCTCCATGTTGTTTTTTTCAGTAATGTGGTGGTTTGCAACGACTATCGTTGTTGTTGCCTACGCTATTCTTATTAATCGTTTTTTCAATCCAGATGCGGATGCGAATATTATTCTAACCATGCTCGTCATTGCCTGCGGTTATGCTGCAACACGTTCAACCCTCTCAGTTATGTTCATCGTTGAAATCGGCATGATCGTAAACGCTCCAATCATTATCTTTATATTGTTTAAAGCTGTACGAAGCAACCAGCTTAATTGGGATGCGATTCATGTCGTAGCCAACTACATAACGGAAATGCCTACATTGACCTGCATTGCAGCCTCTACTTTCATTTTTACCGGTTATATTAATCTTTCATTGTTCAATCGGCTATTTCCGCCAAATTTCCGTTTTAAATTCCGCTTTATTTATCCGATAGCCGGCGCCGTTATTTTATTGATTACATTTTTTGTGCCCATTGGTTTTCATGGGACGGAAGGCGTAAACCAATACATTTACATCTGGAGCCAGACCGCTAATTCCCTGCTTATGCAATACGGCTTTATTGAACGTGTGTTGTTTCTTTTTCTAATCGTTTTTTTAAACCTAACTCTCGTTTATACGATGTCCGGCTGGCATCAGGCGATGGAGTTTGTGAAATCTTGTTTTCCAAGTTATAGGCCGGAGTTTGATAGTCTCAAAACGCCGATGTCCAACTATGTCATCGTCGGCATTTTTGCATTGCTCTCCATCCTATATCTCATGCTAACGAACGAAAAGATGAACATGCTCATTACTACCTATTGGCTCATTGTCCGATTTTTCGTGGAAATATTAATCGTCGTTTGGGTGTTCGTGCTTAGCAAAAGGAGGTCCAAAGCCGTATGAGCATCACCCTTCGAGTCTTTTTGTTAATCCTCTCTCTTGGTTTGCTTGGCGGCTGCGGGTTCAAGGATATCGACAAACGATTCTTCGTGGTCGCTCTTGGCATAGATGCATCAGATAATGAGAAAAAACCGTTTCGTCTTTCCCTGCTACTTGCTGTTCCGTCTCCAAAGATCGAGCCTGGCGCTTCGAAAACGCAGATCGAGACCATTGATACAGAAACCGTCGCAGAAGGCATTCGAATGTTGAAATCCTACGTCGACAAGGAGCTGGATTTCGGGCATTGCAAAGTGTTTCTCATTGGTGAGAAGATTGCCCGCCAAAACTATACGGAAATATTACAATGGATGTCGCGGAGAAGAGATATCCAAAGTGTCGCCGATATTGCTATCGGGAAACCGGACGCGGAATCACTGCTGAAAATAAAGCCTGTGTCAGAGCGTTATCCGGGCAACACGCTTTTTTTAAGCTTTGGAGCTGACGGAACCGAGTCATCCTATACTTACGTAGAAACGTTATCAGACTTCGCTAGGCGTGCTTCCGAGGAAGGACTCGATCCGCTGATGCCTGTTATTACAAAGGATGGTAAAAAGAGCTTCGTCATCAACCGAACAGCGCTGCTGGACAAAACAAAGGTTAAGCTTATATTGTCTCCAGCTGAATCGCAGCTTTACAATCAGCTCGCTGAAGATTTCACCAAATCTTCGATGCATGGCATGTTTGAAGGCTTGGATTTAGTCGTTGCGATTACGGATATGCACTCAACCTTCCGACTCGGGAAGCAAAACGGCCAAGACACAATCACGCTGGATGTTAAGATCAGGGTCGTATTTGAGGAAGCGCCAAAAGGCATATATGAAGATCAGTGGCAGCCCATTGAGCAAAATTTAAATAAGGAATATGCTGAATCTTGCCTCGCGCTTCTCAAAAAAATCCAAAAAGCAAATGTAGATCCCATAGGTTTCGGACTGCGCTATCGGGCTACCCATCCTGGTAAGGAGGCTTGGCAGCAGTGGCAATCCATCTACCCTAACGTTAAATTTATCGTAAATGCCAATATAAAAATTGAAGGTACAGGTATTATCAAATAGGGTTAGCACCACAAACAAAAGAGGTGAGCCAGAAGCTTGTTGCTTCTGGCTCACCTCGAATGATATTTAACTATTATTTTAGGATCAATCGGTTTGTTTGACGCAGCTCATTAATCGTACCAACGCCAATGCCAAACATCGCCGTACGCATTTCAAACTCAATGCGTTCGAATTGCTGCAGCAATTGCTCCTGCGAAATTTCCTTGCTGCTGCTAGCCGCTTGCGGCAGCAATACACGTCCAAAGCCAGCAAGATTTGCGCCTAGCGCTATTGCTTTTGCGGCATCAACACCTGTACGCAAACCTCCGCTTGCAATAATATTTGCCTCGGGAAGCGCAGCGCGAATTTCCGTCACACTCTCAGCAGTCGGTATGCCCCAATCCGCGAATGCTTCAGCAGCTTGCCTTCTTAGATCATCGGTGGAGCGAAACTTCTCGACCTGACTCCATGAAGTTCCACCCGCACCAGCAGCATCAATAAAGGAAACGCCTGCACCCACAAGCGCTGCTGCGGTCTCCGCATCAATACCCCAGCCCACTTCTTTTACTCCAACCGGCACATTAAGCGACCTGCACACCTGCTCAATCGAAACCAATAAATTGCGGAAATCGGTATCTCCTTCGGGTTGAAACACCTCTTGCATGCTGTTGAGATGCAGGACTAACGCATCCGCTTCAGCAATGTCTACAGCTCTGCGGCATGATTCTACACCAAAACCATAATTCAACTGAACCGCACCAATGTTAGCAATAACCGGTACGGTAGGCGCATCTTTCCGTATGGAGAACGAAGCTGCGAGCTGTTCGTTTTCTATTGCGGCGCGCATGGAGCCTAGCCCAATCGCCCAGCCCCTCGTTTCTGCCACAACCGCCAATCGACGATTAATAGCCCCTGCTTCATCCGTTCCTCCAGTCATGGAGCTAACGAGCAGTGGGGCTCCAAGCTTTTTGCCGAACCAATCTGTATTTAGGCTTACTTCAGCGAAGGAAAGCTCAGGCAGTGCATTATGCTTAAAGCGGTACCGCCCCAAGCCCGTTTCAATGCCAACGCTGTTTACTTGCTCCTGCAAGCAAATACGTATATGTTCTCCTTTACGCTTTGCAGTTGCTGCTTGCTGATCTACTGACATGCTTGTTCCTCCCAAGCTTAAACGGCCAACGCCTTTTATAGCAGCGCCGCTCACGTTTCGCTTCTCTATCTTCTATTCCTGCGTATACAACTTGTGAATTTCCTCATCAATAGGCTGAACATATATGTATCCATTAGGCCTGCTTGCACTTTACACTTCATAACCTTTTCAGCGTAGTAACTATGTACTAGTTTAGCACATATTTTTGATTCACGCTCTCAACTCCACGACATTGACACATAAGCTGATCGATCCATTCTGAAGCATGCGCTATGGCGTCTAGAATAGTTCTTCTAATAAATGTGGCATTATAAAGAGACTAACCCCAATCCTAAAAATATGAGCCTGGCCGATGAGTTAGAAGCGACGGCTAGTTCAGTAGACAAATGATTTTTACAATCATTTATTTGAATTTTACAATCATTTTATCTTGTTAAACCGTCGAAATTCATATAAAATATAACTAACAAAAGCCTTATAGGGGGACTAAACATGGAAATGATTATATTTGATACACAACAGGAATTAGATGCTTATGCTGCGGAATTATTTGTAGGTATCGTAAAAGAGAAACCAGATGCAGTACTAGGCCTTGCAACAGGATCGACACCCATCGGAATTTATGACAAAATAGTAGAACTGCATAAACAAAACAACGTTAGCTTTAAAGATGTGACAACGTTCAATTTGGATGAATATGTCGGAATCAAGCCTGATAACGACCAAAGCTACGCCTACTACATGAAGCAGCATCTGTTCTCGCACATCGATATTCCCGAGAACCAAATCCATTTGCCAAATGGCATGGCTTCGGATGTTGAGCTGGAATCGAATGCTTACGATGCAATGTTAGAAGCAAGACCAGTAGATATTCAATTGCTTGGTCTAGGCCACAACGGTCATATTGGATTCAATGAACCTGATGTTAATCTTTCTGGCGGCACTCACGTTGTTAAATTAAAAGAGGAAACGCGTGAAGCAAATGCTCGTTTCTTCGATTCAATGGATGAAGTGCCTGAGTATGCAATTACGATGGGTGTTGGCTCTATTTTAAAAGCTAATACGATCGTGCTGGCTGTTCGTGGTGCTGACAAAGCAGAAATTGTAAAAGAAGCATTGACTGGTCCGATTACGACTAACGTACCGGCTTCATTGCTGCAAACTCATGCGCGCGTCATTGTTCTACTAGACCGCGAGGCGGGAAGGATGTTAAGTTAAATGACCCTAAACTCTGCAAACTGGTTCATCCACAACGTAAATATCGTGCTTGAAGATGGGATAGTTAACGGCAGTGTTTTTGTACAAGATGGGAAGATTGCAAAAATTGTTGCCCAAGATGACAACGTGGCAGCAAACGAGGCTTCAGATGCACAGTTGTCTATAGACGGAAAGGGAGGCTGGCTGCTTCCTGGTTTTATTGATGTGCATGTTCACGGTGGATTTGGTGCGGATTTTATGGATGCCAGCCGTGAAAGCTTCGACACCATTACTAAATTCCATGCCTCACAAGGTACGACAGGCATGCTTGCTACAACAATGACTGCTCCTAAGGAAGCAATTGAAGACGTATTGCATGCCGTTGCAGATTACCGCAGCAGTGAAATGCCTTATGCAGCCTTGTATGGCGTACATTTGGAGGGCCCGTTCATAAGCGAGGCATGGCCAGGCGCTCAAAACCCAGCTTATATTAAAACGCCTCAGCTGGAATGGATGCAGCAATGGCATGCCAAGTGGCCCGATCTTCTCCGTCAGCTTACACTGGCTCCTGAGAAAAGCGGTGCGATTGAGACTATCGCTTGGCTTGCTGAGCAAGGGATCGTCACAGCCTGCGGGCATACGGATGCTGTCTATGAAGAAGTGATCGCTGCTGCAGATGCTGGCCTTACGCAAGCTGTTCATACCTATAATGCAATGCGTGGTCTGCATCACCGTGAGCCCGGAACGCTAGGAGCTGTATTGACCGATGATCGTATTGTGGCCGAGCTCATAGCCGATGGTATTCACGTGCATCCTGCTGCAATTCGTTTGGTGCTCGCTGCTAAACCTTCAGATAAGGTTATACTGATCACAGATGCGATGGCAGCAGCAGGCATGCCGGAAGGCGAATATAGTCTCGGAGGCTTAGCCGTCGTCGTAAAAAACGGCGAAGCAAGATTAAAAGATGGCAACGCCCTAGCAGGCAGCTGTTTAACGATGATTGGTGCCGTACGCTTTATCCATGAGCATACCAACCTATCACTTTCTGAAATTAGTCGGTTGGCTAGCGGCAATGCAGCAAAACAGCTTGGCATCAGCGACCGTACCGGTACAATTGCAAGCGGCAAGCAAGCTGATCTTGTATGGATTGACTCGCAAATGCAGGTTCAACAGACTTGGGCGCAAGGCCGTTCCATATACGAAGCTAAACAAGAGTAAAAAAAGCAAGAGGTTCCGTGCTCAAAGGTTAGATAACCTTTGAGCACGGAACCTCTTTTTAAAATTTGTTAATCCGTAACGT
Source organism: Paenibacillus sp. FSL K6-3182 (assembly GCF_037976325.1). Classification (NCBI taxonomy): domain Bacteria; kingdom Bacillati; phylum Bacillota; class Bacilli; order Caryophanales; family Paenibacillaceae; genus Paenibacillus; species Paenibacillus sp. FSL K6-3182. The sequence goes on along the minus strand of NZ_CP150265.1, from coordinate 2,069,475 downwards.
ATACGGAAATACCGTGCTGCTTCATTTCAGCTGCAAGCTCTTCAGTGAGCGGAACATCCGTAATGACGCCTTTCAGCTCGGATAAGGAAGCAATGGAAAATAATGAGGTGCGATCTGTCTTCGTATGATCGAATACGGCATATGCCGCTTGTGAACGCTTAATGAGTGCTTTAGCAATTTGCGCTTCTTGCTCGGAGTAGGTCGTGATGCCGCCAGCAGCAGATATACCATCAACACCGATAAACATTTTTCCGATATGCAAATGAGCGACCATTCCCTCACCTAGAGGGCCGCACAGCTCAAAGCTGTTATGGCGCATAATGCCACCGGTAACGACAACCTGAATATCACTGCCCGCAAGCTCCATTGCGATGTTAACCGCATTGGTTACTACCGTGATGCCCCGCCTCGATTTGATCATCTTAGCAATAAGGAAATTTGTTGTACCGCCAGAGAGACCAATCACATCGCCTTCCAAAATTAAAGAAGCAGCTAATTCCGCGATATGCTCTTTCTCCAGAATCGACAAACCTTCCTTCTCCGCAAAAGGCAAATCCCTTACTGAATTCATTCCATCATACATCGCACCGCCAATCGTCCGAATAACCGGATAATCAGCTTCCATTTGCTCAAGATCTCTTCGAGCCGTCGCTTCAGAGCAGCCGAAGCGCTCAACCATTTCCAAAATCGTCACCCTGCCCTGCTGCTTCAAAAGCTGCAGAATAGCTTCACGGCGACGCTGACCCTTGTTACCGATCAATTCAGCCATTGTCAGCGCTCCACCCAAGCCTTGGCGGACATCCGCTGTTGGACGACACTCCATTCCGGCAAAGCTTCCCAGTCGCCACGCATTTGAACGACTAATGATCCATTAATACTTGCAAGCCGTACTGCTTCTACAGGGGATAATCCCTTCATAATTCCTGCCAAGAAACCAGCGCAAAAACCGTCACCCGCGCCTACAGTATCAACAACCTGCTCAGCCGGATAGAAAGGCAAGCTTTCTTCCTGCCCTTTGTTTAGAACAATCGTCGTGTCGCCTCTGCCTTTAATGATCGACACCGCTTTTAATTGATTTAGCTGGCCTTTAATATGCTCATAATCGTCTGTTTCGTACAATAGCTTAAGCTCGTCCCATCCTGGCAAAAAGTAATCCGCATCTGCTGCAAGCGGCAGCAGTGCTGCACGAGCTTCTTCGATTGACCACAGCTTAAGCCGCAGGTTCGGGTCAAAGCTGACAAGCACCCCAGCTTCCTTCGCAATATCGATAGCGCGGCGAACCGTCTTGCGGCAATCCTCGCTAAGCGCAGCTGTGATACCGGTTACATGAAGCAGTTTAGCACCGCGAATATAATCCTCATCAAGATGCTCAGGCAGCATCCGACTAGCTGCCGAATGCTTTCTGAAATAATGAACGGCTGTTCTACCCGCTACATGCTCACGAAACATCATGCCCGTAGGAGCTTCCGAGCTAAGCTGCGCACGAGATACGTCTACACCCTCGCCTCGCAGCGTCTTCAAAATAATTTTGCCAAACGGATCGTCGCCGAGAGCGCCAAACCATCCAACAGAGGAGCCTAGACGTGCAAGTCCTATTGCGACATTGCTTTCCGCTCCGCCAAAGCTTTGTTCCAGCGTAGCGGCGCGTTCGATTGACTTATGCTCCTCTGGCATAAACAAAGCCATTGATTCGCCAAACGTAACAATTTGCGGCGATGATTCTAACACGTAAAAATCCCCCTATAGCGTTATATAATCGGCGTTATACATATTAGCTTTAGATCATCGGAAACTTCATGAAGTAGATAATAGCGATGTATAGCACCAATACGATGATGCTCATCACGCGTGCTTTGTTAATGTGTGCAGTTGCGCTTTTGCCTTCTTGAATGGATGCAACTACAAGCTTAAGAGGCTTGGAAATAATTCCGCCTAGTGCCGCAATTGCCAGGAACAGCAAAATAATAATGACCATCCATGCCACCTTGTAATCCGCTTGCGACATCAAATATCCACCTGTTAGCAGCTGCAAAACTAGAAAATATTGCGCAATTCGGTTTGCCGAACGCAGGCCGTCAGCTAATCCGCCTTGTCCAACTCCGGCAAGCTTAGTAGCTCTACCCAGCATGATTGGAAGAACGATATAGAAGCCCATACCTACTGCACCAATCACGTGCAAAAATAACATTACTTTAAACATTTTAACTCCTCCTGTTTTGGTAAAACGTAATCATTCATTCATCGATTCGCAATGCCAAAATTAATTCTATAAATAGTTTATCAGAAACGAGATTTTTTTCAAATGACTATGCTCCTGAACCGAGGTTTTATACCCTTTTTTGTTGAATTAGCTCCGAATTCGTTCCCTAAATTTTCACACTTTAATTAGAAAGCTCATTTTAATCGATTTTCGGTAGGCTTTAAGCTTTAAAGCCGTATTTACTCATAACCCCATGAATTGCAAAATAAGTAACTTCCTCAGGCAAAACATCCTTTATGGGACGCAGCTTATCGATTCCTTGCTCGCCAATGGCATGGACGATCAATTGCTCATATTCTGCTGGGATGATTCTGCTCCAATCGATTTCTTCACCTTCATCTGCACATCGAATGATATGTCCTTCAACCGTTACTTTCGTTAATCCGCGTTCCTTCGCTATTTCATCCGGTTCCAGCCCACTTTGAAATAGCTTGAGTGTAGCATAGTGACTTGGCTGCTCATCATTTGTTGCTGCCTTCTTGACGACTGACGGCTCTCTAGCCGCAGTTGTAATCATTCCTTCGGCTTGACCTTCTCCTCCGAACGATTGAATAATCGAGAGCAGGTCTTCTCCATATTTCTCCGCCTTCGCAGCACCAATTCCCTTCACGCTAAGCAATTGATTCTCGTTTTGCGGCCGAGCTATTGCGATTTCTCGCAGCGTTGCATCAAAGAACAACATAAATGGAGGCACACCCTCTGTAGCTGCCTTTTCTTTGCGCCATTGCTTGAGCGCATCGAATAGAGGTGAAGCAGCTGCTGAATCGGAAGAGGCTGCTTGCCGAACCGTTGCTCTAACTCTTTGCATGATTGGTTCGCGGCCTTCCAGTACCGGCAGTGCGCTCGCAGTTAGCGAGACGACTGGATATTGCCCTTCACTAAGCTTTAAGTATCCTTCAGCCACGAGCCAATAAAGCCAGTCCGCTATCTCTTTCTCGGGCAAATGCCGCATTAAACCATACGTAGTCAAACGATCGAGCCCAAATTCAAGCAGCCGTTTATCACGTGATCCCTTTAGTACCTTGGCTGCCATCGTTACACCGAAACGCCCTCTCATTCGACCTACGCAGGAGAGCGCCATCTTCGCTTCCTCCGTCCGGTTAACCGGCTCGCTCTTATCGAGACAGCTGCTGCATTTCCCGCACGCCACAACATCCGTCTCTCCGAAATAATCAACAATAAATTGCTGCAAACAACGCTGTGTTCGACTATAGTTCATCATGGTATGGAGCTTAGATAGCTGAATCGATTTACGATCTGAATCCCCAGTGCCCTGTTCGATCAGAAAGCGCTGCACCTGCATATCAGCCGGTTCGAACAAGAGAATGCATTCGCTCTCCTCTCCATCACGGCCGGCACGGCCGGCTTCTTGGTAATAGGATTCAATATCGCTAGTCATTTGCCAATGCAGCACATAACGAACGTTTGGTTTATCAATGCCCATTCCAAAAGCGTTCGTTGCAACCATTACACGAATCTCATCGAATCGAAACTTCTCCTGTGTGTCGGCGCGCTCAGCATCCGACAACCCACCGTGGTATTTGCCTGCTTGAATGCCTCTGCGTGTTAATTGCTCATATACATTCTCGACTTCTTTTCTAGTTGCTGCATAAATAATGCCTGATTGATCCTTACGCCCTGATATGAAGCTCTCAAGAAACTTTTTCTTATCCACGCCTGTAACGACGGATAGAGACAAATTTGGTCTCGCAAATCCCGTTACAAAAATGCTAGGTTCACGCAGCTTGAGCATTTCTGAAATATCAAGCGCTACCTCGTTTGTTGCTGTAGCCGTAAACGCCGCAACGAGCGGCCGATCCTTCATTCGAGCAATCCAGCCTGCCAGCTGACGATAGCTGGGACGGAAGTCGTGCCCCCACTGTGATACGCAGTGAGCCTCGTCTATCGCAATGAGCGGTATAGTGAGCGTCTCAGATAACGATTGGAACATCGGCGCATCAAGTCGTTCAGGCGCAACATACAGCAGCTTATATTCTCCCATCATCGCGTTTCGCATCACATCTCGATATTCAGCTGCTCCTAGCGAGCTGTTAAGAAACGCTGCAGATACCCCGACTCGCCTCAGCGCATCAACCTGATCCTTCATGAGCGAGATGAGCGGCGAAATAACAAGAGACGTTCCCGGCAAAAGCATGGATGGAATTTGATAACAAATCGATTTTCCGCCTCCGGTCGGCAAAATAGCTAGTGTATCGCGTCCATTCATAATCCCCGATATAATGTCTTCCTGTCCTTTACGGAAAGAGTCATAGCCATATACCTGTTTCAAGGCTTGTCTTGCTTGTTCGATCAACCTGTTCCCCTCCCATAGTAAACCTTTTCTTTTGTACCTTGAAAATAAACAAGAGGACCCTGGCAGCATTCTGTCAGGGTCCTCCCAAACGCATTCATTTATAAAAGCAGCAATTGAGCTTGCTTGCTAGCCTGTTACTACTTGGATAACGTTGCGTACGGATTGAGCAGATTTATCAAGTGCAGCCTTTTCTTCAGCAGTCAAATCAAGCTCAAGCACCTTTTCAATGCCGTCACCGCCAATGATTGTTGGCACACCCATGAACAAGTTATTATAACCGTATTCGCCTTCAAGCAAAGCGATAACTGGAATAATTCGTTTTTTGTCTTTAAGGATAGCTTCTGTCATTTGAACCAGCGAAGCTGCAGGCGCATAATACGCGCTGCCGTTGCCGAGCAGGTTTACGATTTCGCCGCCGCCAACGCGAGCGCGTTGTACGATTGCTTCAATTCGTTCTGCTGATATAAGCTTCTCAATTGGGATGCCGCCAACATTTGAGTAGCGAACGAGTGGGACCATATCGTCGCCATGTCCGCCAAGCACAAAGCCGCGAACATCTTCAACGGATACGTTAAGCTCTTGCGCAATAAATGTGCAATAACGAGCTGTATCAAGGACGCCTGATTGACCGATTACACGGTTTTTAGGGAATCCAAGCGTTTGGAAGGCTGCATAAGTCATTGCATCCACCGGATTGCTTAAAATAATAACATAAGCGTTAGGGCTAGTTTCTTTAATGTTTTCGCAAACGGATCTTACGATTCCAGCGTTCGTGCTAACAAGGTCGTCACGGCTCATACCTGGTTTACGAGCGATACCTGCAGTGATGATCACAACATCAGAATCTTTTGTATCTTCGTAGTTGGCAGTACCGATAATGTTTGCATCTACTCCAAGCACCGGTGTCGCTTCAAGCATATCAAGTGCTTTACCTTTAGTTGGGTTTTCAAGCGGTGCGATATCAACAAGAACAACATCGCCTAGTTCTTTTTGAGCTAGCATAAGTGCAGTAGTAGCGCCAGTGAAGCCAGCTCCTACTACAGTAATTTTTTTACGCTTAATCGCCATCTGGTGTAAACCTCCTGTAACTTTAGTTAAAGGGGAGACCCCTTTGACCCCCTGTTTTCACTTGCAACCTCCCAAGAGATGTCGAACCCACCTAAATCCTCCCTTCCAAGGGAGGACCTAAGGGGCGCTGCGCCCTCTGGACACCTGCCATTTGGACTAACGCAGGAGGGATATCGGCGCTCTTGAGCGACTGTTGAGCATGGATCGCTTTCGTCCCTTTGGGACACGCTTTACGCTTATTCGCGAAGGGAATGTTTCCCTTGCGGGACGCCATTCCCCGTGCGAAAAGCAATAGAATAAAAGATGAGGGGGGCATCTGCCCCCCTACTTTTTATAAAACTACATGTTTTTGATGATTTCGTCTGCGAATGCGGAACATTTTACTTCTGTTGCGCCTTCCATCAAGCGAGCGAAGTCATAAGTTACTGTTTTGTTGTTGATCGAAGCTTCCATACCTTTATAGATAAGGTCAGCCGCTTCTTGCCAGCCTAGGTGCTCAAGAAGCATTACGCCGGAAAGGATTACGGAACCTGGGTTAACTACGTCAAGGTCAGCATATTTCGGAGCTGTACCGTGAGTAGCTTCGAAGATTGCGTGTCCAGTCAAGTAGTTGATGTTCGCGCCCGGAGCAATACCGATACCGCCAACTTGTGCTGCAAGAGCATCGGACAAGTAGTCGCCGTTCAAGTTCAATGTAGCGATAACATCAAAGTCAGTCGGACGAGTAAGTACTTGTTGCAATGCGATATCCGCAATTGCGTCTTTAACGATTAGCTTGCCAGCTGCTTCTGCATCTTTTTGTGCTTTGTTAGCTGCGTCAGTGCCTTCTGCTTCTTTAATGCGGTCGTATTGACCCCATGTGAAAGTCTCGTTAGCGAATTCTTCTTCAGCCACTTCGTAGCCCCAGTTTTTGAACGCGCCTTCTGTGTATTTCATGATGTTGCCTTTGTGTACAAGTGTAACTGATTTTTTGCTGTGTTTGATTGCGTACTCGATCGCTGCGCGAACAAGACGTTTCGAACCTTCTTTCGATACTGGCTTAATGCCGATACCGGAAGTTTCTGGGAAGCGGATTTTGTTAGCTCCCATTTCGTTTTGCAAGAACTCGATTACTTTCTTCACTTCTGCAGAACCTTCTTGGTACTCGATGCCCGCATAGATATCTTCTGTATTTTCACGGAAAATAACCATGTCAACAAGCTCAGGACGTTTTACTGGGGAAGGTACACCCGTGAAGTAACGAACAGGACGCAAGCAAGTGTAAAGATCAAGTTCTTGACGAAGTGCAACGTTCAATGAACGAATGCCGCCGCCGATAGGCGTAGTCAATGGTCCTTTAATTGCAACGATATATTCACGGATTGCTGTCAAAGTATCAGCTGGCAGCCACTCGCCGTATGTGTTGAAAGCTTTTTCGCCGGCAAATACTTCGTACCAAGCGATTTTTTTCTCGCCGTTATAAGCTTTTTCTACCGCTGCATCAAGTGCGCGTTTCGAAGCTTTCCAAATGTCGCGGCCAGTGCCGTCGCCTTCGATAAAAGGAATAATTGGGTTGTTAGGTACTTGAAGTACACCGTTGTCAATTGTAATTTGTTCGCCTTCAGTTGGAAGCGCGAATTTTTCGAACTTAGCCATGAATAAAATCCTCCTTAGAATTGTACCTGCTTAATAGCAAGCATAAATGAAATATGATGTCTTTTTTTAAAGAACAGAGAGCGTAAAGCTTATCCGCTCTCTCTATTGTAACTTAAATCACGAATTAACGCTGTTCAATCGGAATGTACTTGGCATTAACCGGACCAACATAGTCGGCACGCGGACGGATCAAGCGGTTATCTTGGTATTGCTCAAGAATATGCGCGCTCCAACCAGATACCCGGCTGATTGCAAAAATAGGCGTGAACAAGTCACGTGGAATTTCAAGCGTTGTATATACAGACGCTGAGTAGAAGTCCACGTTAGGCTTCAAGCCTTTTTGTCCAGTTACCAGCTCTTCAATTTTAACAGACATTTCGTAAAGCTCCATGTTGCCTGTCAGCTTGCCAAGCTCGCGGGACATTTTTTGCAGATGCTTCGCGCGAGGATCGCCGTTTTTGTATACGCGGTGACCAAAGCCCATAATTTTCACTTTGTTTGCAAGCGCGTTGTTAATAAAGCTTTCAACGTTAGCAGTAGAACCGATTTCTTCTAGCATAACCATTACAGCTTCGTTTGCGCCGCCATGAAGAGGGCCTTTCAAAGCGCCAATCGCAGACGTTACACCCGAATAAATATCCGACAACGTTGCTACGGTTACACGAGCAGCAAATGTCGACGCATTCAACTCGTGGTCAGCATGAAGAACGAGCGCTTGATCAAGTGCTTTAACAGCAACTTCAGCCGGCTCGCTGCCAGTAAGCATATACAAGAAATTATAGGCGATGGATACGCCTTTCTTTGGAGCTACAGGCTCTTGTCCTAGGCGGATGCGTGAAAAAGCAGCAATAATTGTTGGCAGCTGCGCCTGCAATTTAATTGCTTTCAATTGATTCGCTTCAGGAGACATATCGTTTGCAGATTCATCGTACAATGCTAAGCTGGATACTGCCGTACGAAGCGCAGCCATAGAATTTGTATTTTTTGGATAAAGCTTAATTTGATCAATTACGCCTTCTGGAAGCGCTGCAAATTGATCCAATTGCTTTTGCAGTCCATCAAGCTCAGAACGATTCGGTAGTTTACCGTACCATAGCAGGTAGGCAACCTCTTCAAAAGTAGCGTTTTCCGCAAGATCATCAATATCAATACCGCGGTATGTCAATACGCCATCAATAATGGAGCTGATGGAGGACGTCGCTGCGACAATTCCTTCCAGACCTTTAGTTGCTGTCATCGTTCTCTCTCCTTTAACATGGTTATCGTAAACAATAAAAAGGGGTCGTTTTTGTACCATCGCCTTTAATCATAAATGATTTCGGCAATTATGTGAACAAATACAGACATAAAAATGCTTTATCAGCGTCATCAATATTTTTTTCGCTTATTATTTCTCCGCTTCACTTCGTATGCTCAAACTGCATTTTTCCCTATTCGCTCCAATTTTAGCCGCAGCATAAACTATTTTTACAGAAACGGATAAAGTGGTAAAATGTCAAAAAGAGAACTTACAGAGCAAATTTTGCCGTATTGGAGGCGCAACATGACAGGACAACGCATCGGAATTATTGACATAGGCTCCAACTCCGTCCGTCTCGTCGTTTACGAGAAGACAGCAAATGGTGCTCATCGTGTGGCGGATAGCAGTAAACGGCCTGCCAGACTAAGCGAACGTATTGATGAAAACGGATGTCTGCCAGGTACAGCGATCGATGATCTGATCGACACACTGAATCATTTTACCATGATTTGCACACATAATCATACAAGCCATATTCGAGCAGTCGCAACGGCTGCTATTCGAAATGCAAATAATCGTTCAGAAATCCTTGCTCGTATTCATTCGGCCACAGGCTTATCCATCGAATTGCTCACCGGTGAGGATGAAGCCTCGTACGGCTTTCTCGGCATGATTAACTCACTAAAGATTCGTGACGGCCTTCTCATTGATATCGGCGGCGGAAGCACCGAGCTTTCATTATTTCGCAACCGCGTTCTCGTTCATTCTGTATCCTTTCCGTTTGGTTGCGTAAGCTTCAACAAACGTTTCGGCACAAAAGGCACACTCCAAGATGAAGACCTGAAGGCGCTTGAAGCCATCGTTGCAGAAGCGGCTCGAAACGAGACCTGGATTGGAGAAACAGCAGGACTGCCTCTCGTCGGTGTCGGAGGCACGGTGCGTGCATTAGGAAAAATGCATCAAGCCGCATACAAATACCCTTTTCCGCAAACACATAATTATCCGATTACGAGCGAGCACGTTGATGAGCTCTTTCATCAAATGCGCAAACTTCCGCTTGATAAAAGACGTAAACTTCCGGGCTTGTCCAAGGATCGTGCTGATGTAGTTGTACCTGGTGTCGCTATTTTACGCGTATTATTCCGTGCAACCAAAGCAACTTATTACCGAATTTGCGGTGCTGGACTGCGCGATGGCTTGTTCCATGCAACCAGATTCCCAAATCGTCCAAAACTAGATGATGTGCTCAAATATAGCCTAACAAATTTAAGTGCCCTGCATCCAGAAGCTCCAAAGCAGCATGTGCTGCAGGTCAACCGAATCTCTCTAGAGATTTATGATGTCCTGAACTATGTTTACCCATTGACACCTCAATCGAGAGTGCTGCTGGACACAGCGTCACAGTTGTTCCGAATCGGTGCATCCATTGATTATTACGAATATGCAAGGCATTCCTTCTACCTTATTGTTAATTCACAGTTGAATGGGCTAACGCATCGCGAAATGATTATGACAGCAGCTATCGCATCTTACAAAAGCAAAGGCCGGGCTCGCCAGCACATTTCCGAATATAAGGAACTGCTTAACGAATCCGACCTTGAAGTCATTTATAAGCTTGGTTCACTGCTGCAGCTGTCGGCAGCGCTTGATCGCGGTGAAACACAAGCCATTGCTCAGCTAAATGTCCAATTATCCGGCATTCAGCTGCTGCTTCGCCCGGTTCAGCCGCGAGGAACGCTTGCAGTTGAGCGCCGAGAAGTGGAGGAGCTCGCCAGCGAATTCAAGAAACTTTGGGGATTCACGCCGAGCCTCGACTTTTCGTCTACGCATGTCCCTTCCAAGACGCTATAACCTTTGCCTCGAATTGACTGCGGAACGGCTCTTTATCAGCACTAGTAAGATGCTCATAAGTACCGTTCGGCTGCAATTCACGGGCTTTTACATTATCATCGATATTAAGCTGAAGCATCTTGATCAATATTTGTCTCAAAATTGGATCAAATACTGGACACATAAGCTCGATCCTTCTTGTAAGATTACGAGTCATCCAATCCGCGCTCGACAAATATACCTCTTCTTCCCCGCCATTATGGAAGTACATAATCCGTGCATGCTCCAGAAAACGGTCGACGATACTTATTACCTGAATATTTTCACTGCGCCCAGGAACACCCGGCCGCAAGCAGCAAACGCCGCGAACGATTAATACGATTTTCACTCCCGCTTGAGAGGCTTCATAAAGCTTATCGATCATCTCTTGATTCGATAAAGAATTCATTTTGGCAATAATGCGAGCTGGCTTGCCGGCTGCTGCATTCAATCTTTCCCTATCGATTAACCGATATAGCTTTTCCTTCAAATCAGAAGGCGCAACGCCAAAAGCTTTCCACTCATAAGGTGATGAATAACCCGTAACCTCGTTGAACAAAGCCGAAGCATCGCCGCCGATTATTGGATGTGACGTAAAAAGTCCAATATCCGTATATAATGTTGCCGTACTGTCATTATAATTCCCTGTCCCTACATGAACGTAGCGGCGCAGCGTGCCATGCTCTCGTCTTACAACTAACAAGATTTTCGCATGTGTCTTCAGACCAACTAGGCCGTAAACGACATGGCAACCAGCCTTCTCCAGCTGACGCGCCCAAGCGATGTTCCTTTCCTCGTCAAACCTCGCCTTTAGCTCTACAACAACCGTTACCTGCTTGCCAGCTTCGCCTGCCTTAGCAAGCGCTTGAACGAGCGCAGACTGGCCGCTCACGCGGTATAACGTCATTTTTATCGCTAGCACGTCGGGATCATAAGCAGCCTGCATGACAAAGTCATTAACTGCGTCAAATGATTCATATGGATGGTACATCAAAACATCGCGCTGGCGGATGACCTCAAACATATCGTCAGTGTGGTCAAATTCTCTTGGATAAATTGGCTCAAGCTTCTCATACCGCAAATTATCATTGCCCGGTACTGCTCCTGCAAACTTCATCAAAAAGCTTAAATCAAGCGGTCCATCTATTTCAAATAAATTATCTTCGATTTCGAGCTCTTCGGTAAGCATTTCGAGCGCATAAGGGTGCATACCCTTGGAAACCTCCAGCCTTACAGGAATTCCCCAGCGGCGGCGACGCAGCTCTTTCTCGATCTCCTCAAGCAGATCCTCGGCATCCTCTTCATTCAATGTAATATCCGCATCCCTTGTTAAGCGGAACGGGTTTACTGAGAATGGAATATAGCCGTTGAATAACGTATCGATGAACTTTTCAATTAAATCCTCAAGAAGCACAAACTCCGTTTTCTTGCTGTTAATTCGTCCTGGGACAGGTACAAATCTCGGTAAAATAGAAGGTACCTGGACAATCGCAAACAACGGCTCCTCTTCAGACGGATCACTCTCTTGTCTTAGAAGTACTGCTAAATACAGCTCTTTCGTATGAACAAGCGGGAACGGTCTGCTCTGATCGACAGCCATCGGTGTAAGTACTGGAAATACGATTTCATGAAAATAATCCGAGACTGCTTTCGTTTGCGTTATATTAAGCTCATCCAGCGAACGAATAAAAATGCCCTCACGACTGAGGCTTCGGAACACTTCTCTGTATGTACGATATTGATCATGGACCATTTGGGTTGCTCGCTTAATCAGCCGCTTCCAAAGTCCAGAGGGCGTATAGCCCGTAAAATCAATTTTGGATAAGCCGGCTCTCATCTGCATCTGGATGCCAGCAACTCGCACGCTCATAAATTCATCCAAATTGCTTGAGACAATTGCCAAAAACTTTGCTCTCTCAAGCAGCGGATTGCTGAGATCCTGCGCCTCTTGAAGAACTCTTCGGTTGAATTCGATCCAACTTAAGTCACGATTTACATAGTTGGACAAAAGCTTGGTCATTTCTCACGCCTCCTGAGTAATTTTGCGAAATAAACCTGCTTTTCTAACATACGCTTCTTGCCTCAAATCAAGAATGCTAATATAACGACAAGAAACGACTTATATCTATCTCATTATGAAGCATGACTATTATTGCCATGTTAACCTTTTGTAAATGTCACGTAAATATTAGAATCTTCCGATCTTAAAATTGCCGTTTCGTATTCTTTTCTCTAATTCACGCAGCATGATTACTCTATAAAAGGTTCTTGTAAATGGAATAAGCAGCGTAATGCCTATGATGTCAGACAGAAATCCTGGCAGCAACAGCAAAATACCTCCTGCTAGCACACATAATCCATCTAAAAGCGACTGGCCGGGAATTTGTCCAGCTTGCATTTGACGCTGAGCCTCACCCCATACTTTTCGCCCTTCCATTCGGGCCAAATAAGCGCCTGCCAAACCCATGAGGATCAGTATAAAAAAGGTGTTCCAGCCCCCGATCCAGCCGCTAATTTGAAAGATACCCCAAAGCTCAACTAATGGAACAACAATTAAAACTGCCAACAGCCATTTATACATGATTGGACCTCCTCCAAAGTTTGCGTAGCAAACTTACTTCGTAAGCATAAGCTTGGTTTGCGCAGCAGCATAATATCATCGCAATTTGTTCGGCAAACTTACTTCGTACGCAGCAGTTCATACAATTCAGGCATGACTTTGTTTAAACGCGCTGGTTGCCATGACTCGTTGACCCATACATGTTTGGTTCCACCCTCCACGAGCAGCTCACCAGGCAGTGATTCGCTTTCTGATACTACTGATGTATGGAAATCATCCAGTGATACCTTTCTAACCTGTGATTCAAAGGATACGCGCAGAGGGCTGCAATCAGCAATTCGAGTACAAACGATTACAGTATCGTCATAGCGAGCGGGTTGCACATAGCGGCATTGCAAATCTATAACCGGCAGCAGCAATCCTTGCTCTTCAATGGTTTTATAGTCATAACCAGCATTTCTTATCCATTCAGTACGTCCAATTTCGAACCAAGTTACATAATTCCCATGAAAAACGACACCCATTTGATCGGTTTCCTGATAACGAACGCGCAGCGGGTGCAGAACCCAAGTGGAAGCTGACAGCATAAATGCCCCCCATTTTTTATCAAATCGAACATGCTTTGACGAATTGATTAGCAAAAAGCGACGGTGAGATCACCATCGCTTTTTGTTTTTGTACTATATTTTTGTTAACAAAGGCACTGTTTTATTACAGTACTTTTGATTGGCCGTGATAGATAACGCCTGTTTCGCCGTAGATGGTAACTTCCATGCCATCTTGCAGCAATTCAGTTGCATTTTGGATGCCAAGAATAACCGGGATTCCAAGATTCAGGCCAACTACAGCGGCATGGCTAGTAATTCCGCCTTGCTCTGTAATAACTGCGCCAGCTTTTTCGAATGCAGGCATATATTCTTTATCTGTGGAGATCGTTACCAAGATTGAACCTTGAGTTGTTTTTGCAATAGCTTCCTCAGGTGTACGAGCTACTACAATTTTACCGATAGCGGTTTGGCTGCCGATACCTTGTCCTTGTGCCAAAAGCTCACCAATGTGGTGAATTTTGATAAGGTTTGTAGTGCCAGCACGGCCAACTGGAACGCCAGCTGTAATAACAACAGTATCTCCCAAGCTTAGGAATCCAGTGCTCATACCGCCTTTTACAGCATTTTCGAACATTTCATCCGTTGTATCCGCATCTGGACCAAGCACTGCAAATACGCCCCAAATGAGAGATAGACGACGCAATACCTTCTCATCAGTCGTTACAGCAATGATTGGAGCTTTAGGCTTGTACTTCGATACCATGCGAGCTGTAAAGCCGCTTTGTGTCGATGTGATGATCGCTTTTGCACCAAGGTCAAGAGCCGAGTTAGCAACAGCTTGGCTGATTGCTTCTGTAACGGATACTTGTTGTGCATTGGCTTGTTTTGTGAAAATTTCACGGTATTCCAAAGCGGCTTCCGCACGCTCAGCAATACGAGCCATTGTTTGTACGGATTCAGTTGGATATCTTCCCGCAGCTGTTTCGCCGGAAAGCATGATCGCATCTGTACCGTCAAAAATCGCATTTGCAACGTCACTCGCTTCTGCGCGAGTTGGACGCGGGTTGCGCTGCATGGAATCAAGCATTTGTGTTGCTGTAATGACAGGTTTACCTACACGGTTACCTTTTTTGATCATATTTTTTTGAACGAGCGGCACTTCTTCAGCTGGAATTTCAACGCCGAGGTCGCCACGCGCTACCATAAGACCGTCAGAAACCTCAAGAATTTCATCAAGGTTGTCTACGCCTTCTTGGTTCTCAATTTTGGAGATAATTTGAATGTGACCTGCATTATGACGCTCAAGCAATTCACGAATTTCAAGCACGTCGCTCGCTTTACGAACAAAAGATGCTGCAATGAAGTCTACGCCTTGCTCGATACCAAATACGATATCGTTAGCATCCTTTTCCGTAATACCAGGCAATGAAATTTTCACGCCAGGAACGTTAACGCCTTTTTTACTTTTAATTGGACCGCTGTTTACGATACGGCAAACGATCTCAGTGCCTTTAACCTCTTCAACTGTCAATCCGATCAAGCCATCATCAATGAGGATAGTTGAACCAATTGTTACATCGTTTGGAAGGTTGTTGTAAGTAATAGGAACACGGTTGCGGTCACCCAAAATTTCTTCTGTAGTAAGCGTAACGATTTCACCTTGATTAAGCTCAATAGGCTCTTCTTTAAGCTTGCCAAGACGAATTTCAGGACCTTTCGTATCAAGCAAAACCGCTACCGAAGTACCAAGTTCTGCATTTGCAATGCGGATGTTTTTAATACGGTTGCCGTGCTCTTCAAAATCTCCGTGTGAGAAGTTAAGACGGGCAACGTTCATGCCTGCATTGATTAGCTTTTTTGTGTTTTCCAGTGATTCGCTGGATGGACCGATAGTACAAACAATTTTCGTTTTACGCATGTTAAGTTTCCTCCGTATACTGCCTGATATTCTTTACTATACTGACATGACAACCCACTGCTTGTACAGTGAAATAATCATTTTTACATATTATTCACTATTGAACGGTCGGAGTTGCTTCCGGCGCCTGTTCCTGAGATACATTCACCGCGTCCGCTTTTATACCGATATTTGTATCGGCAACTGCTCCGTCCGCCACATCTCCGGGCTCTTCAACGATCTTGAATTGACCGACTTTACGGAATTTATTATACCGATCTTCGATAAGCTGCTCAGCACTCATTTTCATAAGTTCTTGTAAATGCTGCCACAGCTTTTCCTTAATTTGCTCCGCTTGAAATGCCAAGTCCTTATGTGCGCCGCCCTGCGGCTCTGGAACAATATCCTCAATTACACCAAATTCTAACAAGTCTTTGGCTGTAATCTTCATGGCTTCAGCTGCTTGATCTGCCCTGGAAGCATCTTTCCATAAGATGGATGCCGCTCCATTTGGCGAAATTGCACTATAAATCGCATTTTCCAACATTAATACACGGTTTCCGACGCCTAAAGCGAGTGCTCCCCCGCTGCCGCCTTCACCAATAACGATACAAATAATAGGCACGCCGAAGCCGGCCATTTCCCGCAGGTTGCGCGCAATCGCTTCCGATTGACCTCGCTCCTCGGCGGTTTTGCCCGGATAAGCACCCTTCGTATCAATAAACGTGATGATTGGCCGCTTGAATTTGTTCGCTTGCTCCATTAGACGAAGCGCCTTGCGGAAGCCCTCAGGATGAGGACTGCCGAAGAAACGAGCAATATTCTCACGAGTGTCCTTGCCGCGCTGGTGTCCAATAACAGTAACTGGAACACCGTTTATCTTAGCAAGGCCACCAACGATGGCAAGATCATCTGCAAACAGACGATCTCCATGAAGCTCCATATAATCGGTAAATACCGTTTGAATGAAGTCTAACGATGTCGGACGCTGATGATGACGCGCCATATGCATCTTTTGAGCAGGAGTCAGCTCACTATACAATTCTTCTTCCAGCTGCTTGCACTTAAGCTCAAGACCGCGTATTTCTTCCGTGAAGTCGATACCCTTCTCCACGCTTAAGGTCTTAAGCTCAGTTACCTTCTGCCGCAAGTCGTTCAACGGTTTTTCAAAAGGCAGCTCACCCGCCATAGGATGTTTCCTCCCTTACGCAATGCATATCAAGCAGCTTTGCTAACGTAGGTTTCATATCTTTGCGGTGTACGACTTTATCCAATTGGCCATGCTGCAAGTTAAACTCAGCCGTCTGGAAGTCGTCAGGCAGCTTCTGGCGAATCGTTTGTTCGATAACAATTCGTCCGGCAAAACCGATCAACGCGCCAGGCTCGGCCAAATTGTAATCGCCCAAGCTCGCAAAGCTTGCCGAAACCCCGCCCGTAGTAGGATCGGTAAAAATCGAAATAAACAAACCCCCAGCACCTTGAAACTTTGAAAGTGCCGCGCTCGTTTTGGCCATTTGCATTAAGCTAAGAATACTTTCCTGCATCCGGGCGCCGCCCGATGTTGAGAAAATAAGAAGCGGCAGTTTCTTCTCATGAGCCGCTTCGATCGCTCTTGTAATTTTCTCTCCAACTACGGATCCCATACTGCCAGTGAAAAAATCAAAGCTCATGACTGCTACGACGACAGGAAAACCACCAATCGTACCTTCTCCTGTTACGACAGCTTCGCGAAGACTCGACTTGCTCTTCTGCTGCTCTAGCTTGCTCGCGTAACCTGGGAAGTTTAGAGGATCGATGGATTCCATATTGGCATCGTATTCTACTAGATGCCCATCATCAAGCGTTAATGCAATACGCTCCAACGCGCTTAGACGGTAATGATAACCGCAGGATGAGCATACCTTCAAATTCTTTTCCAACTCTTTGCTATACTGAATCGTGCCGCATTTGGAGCACTTATTCATCAAGCCCTCAGGAACTTCACGCTTGCGTGGTTCCGAAGGTATTGTTGCATATTTTTTCTTAGTAAATAAATCTTTTATTTGCACGTGTGACACCTCTCAAGGCGCAATAGTATAGAGCAGTCCATCATAATGGCCGCATAATGGAGTTGAATACTTCTTGAACTTCCTCCAACTCGCCTGACGGAACTAGTATCTCGTATTGCTGTTTGGACAGATTGACGGAGCGGATTTTCACCAGAAACCCTTCATCCGTTAGCCGCTTCTTGATGTTATCTGCAATTTTTGCTGTTGGTGCGATATAAATGACCGTCCACATCATGGTACCTCCTGAAAACTTTGCTTCCACAAAGCTCACTTACTAAGCACAGCTATCCCGGTAACAGGCCATATGATCTCACAATGATACCATAGTTAAGGCGAATCCGGCAAATCATATTGGATCGCTTTCGGGTCCTGATGTGCAATTCGAGCAGACGCAGCAGCGGCTAATCCAGCAACCAGGTCATCTAAAAAAACATGAATTCGTTCACCTTTTATATTTAGTTGACGAATAATACCGGGTTTTACTTTATCTAAATATCCGAAGCTCGTCAATCCAATCATGCCGTAAACATTCGTAATGCCGAGCGCAAGCGTCTCATCCACACCGTAAAGCGACTCATCATTTTCCATAATCGATTGCAATGGCTCTGGCAATAATTTCCGCTCAGCTAACTCATCAAGGGCCATACCCGTATACATGACATATTGAACCTCTCGTTTGCCAAGCACTGCCCTTACGCTTTCCTCACACTCTTCCATCGTCAAATCACCGTTATAAGGACGCTGCAGCGTATAAACGATTTCTGTTACATCATCGATGGATACCCCTCGTTTTAAGAGCCATTTCTCGATTCCTGTCATAGGACTCATCCCTCCCGTAACTGCTTGTACGTTTATCTTGGAAACATAGGCGTGAGCAGATGACATTGTCCTCAGGCGGCGCTCGCACTCTCCGAGCCCCAAAGCCATCTTCACATGTATCTCTAAACATATGCACAGATAGGCTCTGATGTGCATACGAAATGCCGTTGTTTGCAACATAAAGCAGGAGGGTAGAAATCCTATTGCATCAATACCAAATATTCATAGCAAAAGAATAATTTTTCTTCTTTTTTTTTTGCATAATCTCACTATCGAAATAATTTCAAACCACGGTTTGCTCAGCTCAAACCTTTCTCGCCATTGCATATTTTCAAGCTTAAAATTAGCATCTAATTTCTGATTTGCCAGAAGCGAGAATTAGATTGCAGAAGGTCTCGCACCAGCTAGTTTATGTCGTTGTCATTTGACGACGATCGAGCCTTCACCCAAGAGCTGCTCAACGGCTGCGAGAAGCCCAGCAGATGGTTTAACGCGATAACTATCGCTGAGAGCAATCGATTTTTGTCCTTGTACATAAAATAACACGGTTGCGAGCTGTCCGGAATGACCAGCCAAAACACTTTTCAGCTGTTCAAGGACAGCAGGCTGTTCATTTTCCGCCACAATTTTTATATATACGCGCTGCGGCTTGCGCTCATCGGATGCAGGTGTAGTGAAGTTATTTCCGGACTGAGGGCTGGGTTTAACGCTACTATTATCAGCAGCCTTAGTCTGGAAAGCTGGCCGATTGCTAGGTGACGTCGTTCGGTTAGCTTGGCCTTGCGTTTTCTGAGTACTGCCCTGAGAAGTATAGCTGCTGCCGCCAGTTCTTGCCGCGCGAGCCTTCGCCTGCTTCTGCAGCCGTCCTACGTGATCCGCAAGCTCCATCTCCGCATGTTCAATCGGTACACAATCCTCAACGATGAGCTTATAGTCATCATCCTGCTGCTGAACCGTTGCTTGTATAATGGCTAAGCCGCCCTTTTTGAGCTTGCTTTCGATTCGCTTCCAGATCGTTGGAAATACGACAGCTTCCACACGCATTATGCGATCTTCAAGCTCGAGGAAACCCATGGACAGACCTTTCTTATTCGTGAAAGGTTTGATGGATACGACCATAATGCCTACAATAGCAATCGCCCCGTCCTTTGCATCAGACAGCTCAACCAACCGATCAAGACCTAGCGCTGACAACTGCTGCTCGGCAGCATCCAGCGGATGGCCGGATAAATAAAGCCCCAGCAGGTCCCTTTCAAAATCAAGCTGTTGCCCTGTCGTGTACGGACGGATATCGGGCAGCTCGACATCCCAGTTCTGCACCTCATCTAAACCAAACATTTCAATTTGCAGCTCTTCACGGTCTTTGCGCCATTTGATTGCTGTCTCTACCGTCTCCTCCAATGCAGCTAGTAGCTGAGCACGATGTCCTGGCAACGAATCAAGAGCTCCCGCCTGAATGAGCGACTCCAGCACCCGCTTGTTCACAACGCGCAGGTCTACACGCTGGCAAAGATCCAGAAGACTATCGAAGAGCCGATCCTTTCGCTCTTTTAAAATCGCTTCAATGGCTTGTGTGCCGACATTTTTAATAGCTGCCAGCCCGAATCGAACCGCTTTCTCAACAGGTGTAAACGATACGCTGCTTTCATTAACGTCAGGCGGCAGCACAGCAATGCCCATTCGCCGGCATTCATCCACATATTCAGCGGTCTTCCGCTGATTTCCTGTAACTGAAGCGAGCATCGATGCCATAAACGGCACAGGATAGTTAGCTTTAAGCCATGCTGTCTGAAAGGCGAGTACTCCATATGCTGCTGCATGCGCCCGAGGGAACCCGTAATCGGCAAATCGAACAATCATGTCGTAGACATGATTGGCATCCGTTTCTGAATACCCTTGTGCAAGACTTCCTTTCACAAAGTGAGCCCGCTCTTCGTCGAGCACCTCACGCTTCTTCTTGGATACTGCTCGGCGCAGCAAATCCGCTTCCCCAAGAGAAAAGCCAGCCATCAAGGAGGCAATTTGCATGATCTGCTCTTGATAAACAATAATGCCGTAAGTGTCAGAGAGAATAGGCTCTAGCGACGGATGCGGATATTCAACCGTTACGAGCCCGTGTTTGCCTTGAATGTATTTAGGAATAAACTCCATCGGGCCGGGACGGTAGAGTGCAAGGACGGAGACGATATCCTCGAATTCCGTTGGCTTCATTTCCTTCAGCACTCGCCGCACACCGGCAGACTCGAGCTGAAAAATTCCGGTCGTGTCGCCGCGGCTCAGCATGGCATACGTTGCCGGATCACTATCGCTAATGGTGTGGAAATCGATCACTCTGCCGTG
Organism: Paenibacillus sp. FSL K6-3182; assembly: GCF_037976325.1. NCBI lineage: Bacteria > Bacillati > Bacillota > Bacilli > Caryophanales > Paenibacillaceae > Paenibacillus > Paenibacillus sp. FSL K6-3182. The sequence goes on along the minus strand of NZ_CP150265.1, from coordinate 2,048,877 downwards.
CTGCTCCTTAACGGCGTGCAGTGCACGCTCTAGAATGGAGAGTGTACGCAAGCCGAGAAAATCCATTTTTAGAAGTCCAATAGCTTCTAAATGCTCCATTGAATATTGGGTGAGCGGAATTCTCTCGCTTCCTGTCTGTATAGGCGTATAATGTGTAAGCGGCTCTTGTGAAATCACAACACCCGCAGCATGAGTGGAGGCATGCCTTGGCATGCCCTCAACCTTCAAGGCCATCTTCAGCATAGCCGCCGTCTTCGGCTGACGCTCGCTTGCTTCACGCAGCTCGTTGCTCATGCGAAGCGCTTCCTCAATCGTAATGCCCAGTTGGTTTGGAATAAGCTTAGCTGCTCGATCCACCTCTTGAAACGGAACGTTCATAGCTCTGCCTACATCCCGAACTGCTGCCTTGGCCGCCATCGTTCCGAATGTAATGATTTGAGCAACATGTTCTTCGCCGTATTTAGCTGCCACGTAAGCAATGACCTCGTCACGCCGTTCATCATTGAAGTCAATATCAATATCGGGCATGGAAATTCGCTCAGGATTAAGAAAACGCTCGAACAAAAGCTTATATTTCAGCGGATCAACATCCGTTATTCGAAGCGTATAAGCAACTAAGCTGCCCGCGGACGAGCCCCTTCCAGGTCCTGTTCTAATGCCTGAATCATGAGCGAAGCGAATAAAATCCCAAACGATCAGAAAATAGTCGCTGAATCCCATCTTCTCGATGACAGACAGCTCATATTCGAGCCGCTGCTCCGCTTTTTGTCTATAATCAGTATCATGAACCCACTCTGGATTTCCGCCATATCTAGCAACTAATCCGTCGCGGCATAAAGTAATTAAGTAATCGGATGAGCTCATACCCGATGGTACCGGCCGAAAAACAGGAAGCGCAGCGCGTCCAAGCGTCAGCTCAAGCTCACATTTATCCGCGATCTCCACTGTATTCGCAATCGCTTCAGGCACATGTCTGTACAGCAGCGCCATTTCGTCCGCACTCTTCAGATACATCTGATCCGTCAGCATGCGCAATCGATCAGTATCTTCTGTCGTTTTGCCCGTACCGATGCAAATAAGCACATCCTGCATAGCAGCGTCCTCAGCCTGCAAGTAATGCACATCATTTGTAGCGACCAGCTTAATACCTGTTTCCTCTGCAAGCTTTATCATATCAACAGCTACTTTTTTCTGATCCAGAAGACCATGATCCTGTAGCTCTAAATAAAAGTCATCTCCGAAAATATCTTTATAACGCAAAGCGCTGCTTCGCGCTTGCTCCAAGCGGTCATGCAGCAGATGCTGAGAGATCTCGCTCCCCAAACAAGAGCTTAAACAAATCAGCCCTTCAGAGTACTCACGCAGCATCTCCAAATCAACGCGGGGTTTATAGTGAAAACCTTCTAAATGTGCTATGGAGCAGAGCTTCATTAAGTTTCGATAACCCGCTTCGTTTTTGGCAAGCACAATCAAATGATAGATTGGATTTTCCTTGCGCGACCCTTTCTCAAAGCGAGAACCAGTCGTCATATATAGCTCGCACCCAATAATCGGTTTTATTCCTTGTGCACGGCATGACCGGTAAAAAGGAATAGCTCCGTACATGACTCCATGATCGGTGAGCGCAAGTGCCTTCATGCCGAGGTCCGCAGCTTTAGCTGTCAAATCTTTAATTCTGGCGGCGCCGTCGAGCAAGCTATATTCGCTGTGGACGTGCAAATGCACGAAAGATTGTTCATTATGGCCGCTCATCGCATCGGTTCCTTTCCGCTTCGTCCAAAAATAAGATAATTCTATTTTATCATAATAGCGATGGACACGCCCATAGAATGGTAGCAGAGCATACAAGCATGCGATGTTAATCTATAAGATTATATTTTTGGAGGGATACGGGTGAGCTATTTTTTGTCCAAAGCAGGACTTGATTTCTTTATCGCATTTGGCGTTGTTTTAGGTGGATCTACGCTTGCAGCAGTGGGATCGGTGTTTATGCTGATGCCGCCAGCCCATACAATGCTCGATACAGCCATAAAACTGAAAATATGGGCGATCGTCGCAGCAATTGGGGGGTCGATTGATCCCGTACGAGTCATTGAAAGCAACATCATGGATGGTCAGTTATCGCCGGCAGCCCAGCAAATCTGCTTTATTATTATCGCTTTTCTGGGTGCACATTTAGGCACAGAGCTAGTGCGGCTTATTTGCAAGGGAGCCACCTAAGCGATGCGCGTGCCGCCGTTTAGCCGTTTCACGAGAGGACTGCAAATGGTAGGAGTATTGACACTCGGGATGATCATTGGCGCAATTGTGTACAATTCGCTTTATTTGGCGCAATTTGAGGCTTTAATCACATTGAAGAGTGAGCTGGAGGTTAAGCTGGAGCAATACGAAACGGATTTAAAGCATTTAAATGAATTCAAGAATCAACATACCGTTATAAAAAGCATCCTGCCCCGTGTAGAGAAAGAAGCCGGCCAAAATACGGGAAGACCCCATCTTGATCAAGTTACCGAGGCGTTGATTATTAAGCGGATAAAAGGGGATTTGAGCGTCTTCCTTGGGCAAAGCATTTATGAAATTGACTCTGACGCAAAATTCGCACGCAACCTCCTTGAGAAGAAGGTCTATATGGATGTGAACAGCAAGGACTATACCATTGAGGTTAAGACTATTCTTGTCGTTGATAATGTGCTGCATGTCTGGATCAAGGTGCGTGACTATACAAAGCCTCCTTCTTAAGCATACAGCTGCGATTCGTGATACAATAGAGCCTGTCTATTCACAAGATCGAAGCTGTACATACGTAACTTAAAAGGAGTTGCTTTTCCATGGATCAACTGATGCAATGGCTGCTTGTGCCGGGCATCCTAATTACACTCGTGCTTTCGGCTGTATTCAGCTTTAAATCACGCCGCTCCACTGATGCGAGAACCCGGGGCCTCTTCACAGCTAGAATGAATATTAGCATGGGAGCCATGCTGCTTTTTATCGCTCTCGTTCAGTTATTCTTGTCCGGAGAATCTACGCTTCGCATCGTAATTGGCGCTATATTCCTTGTGATCGGCGTATTTAATGTGTTTGCTGGTCTTCGCACTCTCAGCGCGTACAGCTCGACAAGAAATTAAATGTGCAATTAATACGGATCAATCATTTGGGCCGTCAGCATCGCTTTGGCGGCCAAGCCTTGTTTGTCCTTCACTTCGATTTCAAGCTTCGTAAACTTCCGACTCATCTCAAGCGCTTTAGGAATGATCGTAACCTCACTGTCAATTTGAACCGGCCTAACAAAAAAAGTCGTCATACTCTCCAACAAATAGTCACGCTTCGCCGTTTCTCGAATCATTCTGCGAGCCGCTTGCGTCATTAGCGTAGAGAGAAGTCCTTCCGATACCATCCCAAGCGCACCTGACATTTGCGGTGTAATGATTCCCTTATAAGCAATGCCCAGCTCGTCCTGACCAATGACATTAACATTTGTTGTAGCCATAAAGCCCGTCCACATTAAGTCTTCGAAAGTCTCTCCCGATTCCGGCTGCTTTCCTGCAAAACGCATCGCATCAAGCACTTCTTGCCTCGTCACAACGCCTAACAGCTTGCGATGCCTGTCAACGATAGGCAACAAGTCAATACCTTCCGCAGCCATCGTATGAGCAGCCGAAGTAACCGTTATATTTGGTGCCGCTGTAATCGGATTTTTTGTCATCACTTTATCTACCGCGCTATCCTCAGGCGATCCCACAGCATCCTTAGCCGTCATCATGCCAACAACCTTGCCCCTTACATCGACTACTGGAAATCTGGAATAACCCGTTTCCCGCGATATCTTATGGAAGTCCAAAACCGTTTGCCCGATTCGCATCACATCAGCGGGTCTGCTGAAGGTTACGATGTCTTCGATCAGCATGATCTTCCTCTTAATAAGCCGGTCGTACATCGCACGGTTAATCATGGAGGCGACTGTAAACGTATCATGCCGCGATGAGATGATTGGAAGAACGCGCTCGTCAGCAAGCTTGATTACTTCCGCGCTCGGCTCAAAACCGCCTGTAATCAATACGCCTGCTCCCTCCTCAAGCGCGCAGCGATGCGCCCCGATACGGTTACCGACTATTAGCAAGCTGCCCTCGTCAATGTAGCGCAGCATCGCATCCAGCTCCATTGCACCAATGACAAACTTATGCAGCGTTTTATCAAGTCCGGCTGCTCCGCCGAACAGCTTGCCTTCCACGATCTCGGCAACCTCGCCAAATGTAAGCTGGTCCAGCGCTTCCCGCCGTTTCCGATCAATCCGCACCGTTCCGATGCGTTCCTTCGTGCTGACAAGCCCTGAGCTTTCCGCTTCTTTAAATGCTTTATAAGCCGTTCCTTCGCTGACGCCTAATTCCTTAGCAATCGCGCGTACGGATATTTTCGTTCCAATCTTCAAGCTTTGTATATAAATCAAAATTTGTTCATGCTTTGTGCTAGTCTCGTTGCCTGGTCCGATTGAAGCCACCTTATATCCTCCGTCCACTTGCCTTTGTTTCTCCCTATTATAGGAGAAAGCGAGGAACAAGTCATGCTTACCCTCGATTCAAGCCTAATCTAGAGCTGCCATTGAAGCAGAACTTGATTCGTACGCAGCCTGCCATCGATCAGCTGACCCTCCAAGCCTTTAAACCGCCATTTCTTGAACAGCTGCTGTACCGTTTGAACATTGATGGCATCTTCAGCGCCTGACATGATAAACGCTTGCCAATCATATTCAATCGGAATCGGATATCGCAGTGATTGGATAAGGAATTGATTCATTTCTATCACTTGTGATGGAATTTCATCGTATATGCTAGAGAACAAAAAAGAGCTTTGCTCGCTGTGCGGCCGAGAAATAGGATCTGATTTTAAGTCAAGCACATATTCAACGATTTGGGTATGCGGGTTAACACGACAGCTAAATGAGCCACGAGCAGCCAAAGCCTTATCGACACGGTGAGACAAGCGGTATGTGAACTGAACAAGGAATGGAACATTGTTATAATATGCGCGAACTTTTCTGAAAAATTCGAATTCGTCAACCACTTTGCTTCCTCCTCGTGTCCACTGATTTTGCCCTTATATATCCTACCACTTTTATTTAAAATGGTAAATTGATCCTTTAAAGGCAATGATATTATTAGAATGATACTTTTTTACACAATTATAGTAAAGAGACCATCTATTAGTCAATGACTATAGTCACTCTTTTTAATATGCTCTATAGAATGTTGTTGATAGACTAGTAAAGTTTTATCGTTAGGCTGAGGTGAATCAATGAGTGGGATTGCAGGACTTGTAGGAGAGAACATTCGACTGCTGCGCAAAAAAAGAGGGCTTAGTCAAGAACAGCTTGCTCTTCGCGCTGATATAAATGCTTCCTATATGGGACAGGTTGAGCGGGGAGAAAAAAATCCAACGATTGATGTGCTAAGCAAAATCGCGTTTGCCCTTCAAACGCCTCTCGAGAGAATCGTGAACGTTGTTCCAAGCCCCGATGCTGCAGATGATACTGACGATGAAGGATATGCCACGAAGGTTGCCCACCAAATGAACGGCTTAAGCTTAAAGGAGCAGGAAGCGGTATATAAATTCGTTAAGCAGCTTGTTCAATTTAAAGAAATTCAATAAGAAGGTTTCGTCAAATATGGTTATAAACAAGAAAAAGATCCGTCAGTATAATACCGACGGATCTTTTTTTGTTGTATGCTAACCTCGGGCTCTGCGGGCAGTTGTCGCCTTCTGAACAAGCTTCTGCTCCCATAACAGCGCCTTCGCTCTCTTAATGCGCGCGAGCTCCTTCCGTCTCTCATCATTCATAACCAGCGCATTGACATGAGACGTTATGATGATTAAAGAGAACAAAATCCATACTAATCCGAATACACTCATCAAGCTCCAAGGCGCATTCAGCTCGAGACGCGGAATCGCATATACAAGCATCGCCAGCGCAATAAGCAAATACAATACATGACGGCCTTTTCCAGCTAACATTCCCTTCAGCTCCTTCACACGGTCATAAGCGGCTTATATTCTTGTCCGCATAATCATTCTATGAAGGAGGGACAGGGTATATGTCTCCTATTAGTCTACAATGGACTTCAGCACATCGGACATAATGCGGTTAACATCCTCAAACACGACGGCAAACCGGCGCTCCGCATCCATCAATTTGCCTATCAACGGATTAAGCGTAATTACTTCATAGAGCTTGCTCATCTTCTCCATATCTTCGGCAGAAGGCTCTTCACCAGCCATCATTTTTTGCTGTAAAAAGTTTTGCCGCTCGCGAAAATCATCCAGCATTGCCTTTGCTACTGCATCAGCTTCTGCTTCCAGCTTCGCAGCCTTTAATAGCAATGCCTCTTCGCTTTCCTTAAGCGCCTTCGCTAATTCATAAGCTTTGTCATAAATGTTCATTCGTCTCTCTCCCATTCATATCGCTCTCATTTGGTATTCAATACGTCCAATCATACCCGTTATTCTATACAAGAACCAAATCCTTGATGGAAAAGCATGCTAAAACAACACAAGCTTCAGAACCGTTTCTGATTCACAAAGGAATAGATGTCCTCATATGCTGAAGTAATTCGTGTAAAACACCTATAGGCCGCTAACCTCTTATCGTCATCCTCCTGCTTGGAAGGAGATTTATGATGCTCAAATCGAAAGTAGCCGTACAGGTGATCAGCTCCGGTATGCTTCCGGAGGATACGCTCATGCTTGGCGAAGCACAAGTAAAGCAGTGGAAAATCCCTCAAGGCCAGCACATTCTCGTAAAGTTTGGTGCTTTTCGGCAGCATGTAAAGGTTATTCCTGTCGCAAAGTACGACGGAATGAGGATCAGTCAAAGTTTAGCCAGACAGATGGGATTAACAAACGGCACATCGATCCGACTGCAATACAAAGCCAGCACTGCCACACTCGTTTTTGGGCCTTTAATCGGCGTTCTCATTAGCCGAGATTATCCGCATATGCCGGATAAACCCTTTGGTTCCATTACTATGTTTTGCAGGGAGCTTGTTGAAGCCTGTACAGCGCAAGGCGCGTACGTTTATTTTTTCACACCTAATCAGATCGGCACAAGTATCGACAACATTGATGGCTGGATCTATTCCGACGGCTGGCGGAAGCTCTCGATGCCCGTTCCTGACGTCGTTAATAACCGTCTTACCTCACGAAAATTGGAGAACAGACCCAGCGTACAACATTTCATGAAAGAAGTAAAACAGCACCATCAGACTACCGTTTTCAATGAAAAGTTTTTGGATAAAACCGAGGTTTTCGATGCGCTTAAGAAAGATGAAAGCTTGGTTCGCTATTTGCCTGAGTCGCATCTGCTGCGCAACTATACGATGCTGAAATCAATGTGCTCTCGGTACAGCAGCGTCTTTCTCAAACCTGTTCGCGGCAGCTTAGGAAAAGGAATCATTCGGATCACTCATCTTGATTCGAGCAATTACCAAGTGATGTATGCGACTTCGGCGGGTACTCGAAGGCAGCAGTTTACGAGCTTGGTTAAGCTCTTCTCAACGATATCCGCGAAGATGAAAACCGTGAGATACCAGATTCAACAGGGATTGCAGCTCATTGAAATCCAGAAGCGGCCAGTCGACTTCCGCGCGCTCGTCCAAAAAAATTCGAGCGGTAAATGGACGATCACATCCATTGTAGCCCGTACAGCCGGTACTCATCATTTTGTCTCAAACTTAGCGCGCGGCGGCACGCTCAGCACGGTTGGAGAAGCTGTTGCAAAATCAAATCTGCAGGCAGGGGTTAGCAGGCAGGAAGCAGCGCAGCGGCTCCAACAGGCAGCGCTAAATATCGCGCGCGGCGTTGATGCGCAAATACCAGCACATTTCGGTGAGCTCGGCATCGATCTTGCAATGGATACGGCAGGCCGCGTGTGGCTGCTGGAAGTCAATTCCAAACCGTCAAAAAATGATAACACACCGCTAAATGACAATAAAATTCGTCCATCCGTCCGCATGATGATTCAATACTCCCGTTTTTTAGCGGGTTTTTAACGGAGGCTTCTATGCAGAATCGAAAGGTCAAACTTGCCATTCTCGTGGCCTCAATCAACGATAATGCCTCAGAGCATGCATCCATTCTGGTAATGCCAGAGCCTTCCTTCTATCGTGCGCTCAGCATTGCCGGCGAGCAGCTTGGCATGGACGTTTATGTAGTTACAGCAGAAGACTTTCAGCAGCATACGGAGTCTCTCGTAGGCTATCGATTGGAGAACGAGCATTTTTCTAAACAGACCGTCCCATTTCCTGACATCATCTATGACCGCTGTTTCTTTACTGAAGCCAATCAGCGAATAAACTGCCGCCGCATGCTCAGTTCCCTTGCTCAAGTTAAGCCTTACCAGCTTCTAAACGGAAAACTTCCTGGGAAGCTCGATGTGTATGAAGCACTCAAAGAAGACCATATGCTGAGCAGGCATTTGCCGCTTACTCTTCCCATGCAAACGACACAGCAGCTTCTTGAGCTCGCCGATCGTTTCCGAGGAGGCATCATTCTTAAGCCTTCCTCAGGGATGCATGGCAGAGGCATCATCCTTGTGAAGCGCTGCCCGTTTGAGCAATCACTGCTCATAAAAGGTCGAAACCGAAGAAATCATCCCTTCTCGGTCTCCTTTAAGGAGGATTTAGCTTTTGAGCGATGGATTCATCGTTTCATAAGTGGAACCTCCTATTTGATTCAGCCCTATCTGGAGCTTAGCGGCAATGACAACAAACCATTTGATTTACGAGTGCTCATTCAAAAGGATGAGAAGAGCAGATGGTCGATCTCGGGAGCCGCTGTACGCACAGGGCAAGCGGGCTCCTTAACATCCAATCTTCATGGCGGGGGCGTCGCCGTCCCGGCGTCAAAGCTGCTGTCAGCCAAATTTGGCGAGTCAAAATCCGAACGTTTGCTAGAGATGATCCATACAATAAGCAAGCAAACGTCAGAACGACTGGAAAGCAAATTCGGCAGATTTGCCGAGCTGGGGTTAGATTATGGCATTGATCAGAGCGGCCGAATATGGCTGCTCGAAGCGAACTCGAAGCCTGGCCGCTCTTCCTTTGGAATCATAAGCGATCATGAGGCCGAGCGGCTTTCCATTGAAAGACCGCTTCTATATGCACGAATGCTGTCTAGGCGACTATCACCGTCCTTTGTAGCCAATGAATTCGCAAATGGCCGTCGTCATCATTCAAGTTCCGACAACCAATTACGGCCTTTCAACGTTCAGGAGGTTCATCGATGAGTTTGACAACTTGTAACGTACATTTCTCACAGCAATCGAATAAAATTGTCTATTTATCCAGCCCACTGCTCAAACAACTCAAGCTCTCAGGCAAAAAATCGGTTCACCTCAAGCTGGGCAAAGAGGTAATCGTAGCTGAAATCAAGCCATTGAAGCGGCCGGGCAATCATCTGTATTTATCAACTGCCATCCGTCAATCGATTAGAGTGCCGAAGTCAGGCAACGTTTACGTGCTCAATTCAGGCGATAATGAGGTTCAGCTCGGACCGCTGGTCGGCATACTGAGCGACAATTCGACACGCTCTGAGAGCAATCCTTTTGGTGCGCGTACCGGATTTATCAAGCAAGTCATTAAAACAGGTGAACATAAAGCTTACCTTTTCGGCTTTACACCAAGCGACATCAACTGGCAGCAAGAAACGGTCAACGGCTATTTCCTTAACCCGCAGGGCGGCTGGTATCGCAAAATCGTTCCGCTCCCGGACGTCGTGTACAATCGTCTTCCGAGCCGCAAAGCGGAGACATCCGCATCCATTAACTCACTGCGCGAACGCTTCGTGCGCCGCAAAATCCCATTTTTTAATTGGAGCTTCTTCAATAAGGCAGATGTCTACAAGCTGCTTGATAATGACCCTGAAGCGCTGACTCATTTGCCTGAATCGGTCTCTGGTCCATCTGCCGAAAAAATTAAGGAAATGCTGGAGAAACATCAATTTCTTTATTTCAAACCTACGGCAGGCAGCCTCGGAGTAGGAATCTACCGACTGACCTATCACCCGAAGCGCGGGTATTTCGCCCGCTATCGCAAGGGCAGCCAAAATGTGCTGCTTCGATTCACGCAATTCAGCAGCTTAATGCGGATGCTTCAGGCGAAGCATGGCAGCAGCTTGAATCATTATGTCGTTCAGCAAGGCATTCGCTTAGTTGAGATCGACAGCTGCCCGCTCGATTTTCGCTTCCACATGCATAAGAACGGCAGCAACGAGTGGGTTCCTGCTGGAATCGGAGCCAAAAAAGCAGGCCGGGGAAGTGTAACTACGCATGTGAAAAACGGCGGCTCGCTCATGACGCCTGAGCAAGCGCTTGGCAAAACATTCGGCTCGCAAGCAGATGCCGTTCTTGAGAAAGCAAAGCTGGCTGCGATTAAACTATCAGAAGCTATCGAACGCAACTACCCTCATAGACTTGGTGAGCTGGGACTGGATCTCGGCATTGATAAGGATGGAGAAGTATGGATGTTCGAAGCGAACGCCAAGCCTGGACGATCAATCTTCAAGCATCCAGCGCTTCGCTCTGAGGGCCGCGCTTCGCTATCTTACATCTTAGAGCATTGCTTGTATCTCAGTCGCTTCAAAGATGAGGGAGGTACCAGCTGATGGATAGCTTACTACCCGATGATGCAGACGTTAGAGAGCAGCGTGCCGGCCGAACCGTATTGGCGATTTTGACGATCGATGATGATGTTCAGCTCTTTCGCGGCAATCGAAGCAATTTTGTCGATTTGATTAGAACGGGTCAATCGATGGGTTTCATCGTTTATGTCCTCACCGTAAAAAACCTGCTTCTGACCAGAAGCAGCTTAAAGGGATATGTCTTCAATGAAGCTGAGGACAGCTGGCAGCAGAGATTGCTGCCCTTTCCCGACGTGATTTACAACCGAATTCCGCTGCGCGAAGATGAGATCCAACCGGCTGTAAGGCAAAAGATCAACGCCTGCCGCAAGCATCCGCGAGTCACGCTGTTTAATCCGGCTTTTTTCAACAAATGGGATTTATTCGAATGGCTTCGTTTATCAAAACTGACCAAACCTTATATCCCATTAACACGAAAACTCGTTTCGGTTACGAGCCTGGAACGCATGATGCGAAAACATTCCTATCTTTATCTAAAGCCAGAAAGCGGAAAAGCAGGAAAAGGCATAATGACGATCAAGGTTCACGCTGAGAAGCAGCTTCCTTATCGGCTAAGAATACAAGAAAACAAAAAGAGCACAACTTACAACTGCTCCACCCTTCATAAACTTTGGAGTCGTATTCAGAAACAAAGCGGCAACGAGGCCTATATCGCTCAACAAGGCATCAAGCTCGCCTCCTTCCAGGACCGAAGATTTGACCTTCGCGCGCTTGTTCAAAAAAACCAACGAGGGCAATGGGATATTACTGGAATAGGCGCCCGAATTGCAGGCGCATCCAGCATTACGACCCATGTTCCTCGCGGCGGTATGATTGAAGACCCAGAGAAACTGCTCATTAATTCATTTAATGAAGAGCAGGCGCGTAAACTGCTTGTAAAAGCAAAAAATGCGGCCGTTCTTATCGCTAAGCAGATTGAACGCGCCTCAGGCCAGCAGCTCGGCGAAATGTCGTTGGATTTAGGCGTCGACAGCGTAGGGAATATGTGGTTTTTCGAAGCTAATTCTAAGCCTATGAAATTCGACGAGCCTCATATTCGTCAAAAATCGTTAGAGCGCGTATTTCATTATGGAGCTTATTTAGCTAGAACAAAATTAGAAAAAGCAGGAGGCGCATAACGTGGATTTAGAGCTGCTTACACCGGAAGCATGGTTAGCGGAACAAAAAAGACTCATTGGCTTTGCCATTCGCTTCGGAGATAAGCGGCTTGCAGTTTCGACTATTCATGCGCTCCGAAAGCTTGATCCTTCATTACTACAAGATGGAGTGAGCCGTCCATGCGGCGCGGTTGCTGCTATTGCTAAGCAGGGCAACCGCGTCGTCGGCTTCGGTTTTGCAGAGGACGGCGGCGAGGCTGCATGCATGGTCGTCGTCCATCCCGAAGCTCGAAGCCTCGGGATTGGCAGTTCACTCGTTCAAGCCATGATTCAACGTTTAGGGAAACTCACTTGCAATGTGGCAACGGACAATACGGCAAGCATGGCTTTATGTTTTCGTTTAGGCATGACAGCCGTTTCCATGCATAGAGGGCCAACAGGCAAACCAACGCTTCGCTTTGAAAGGGGAACCACGAATGAAACAGCCCGTCCTAGGCATCCTGACTCTATATCTCAATGAAGCCGGACATCTGGAGGAACGTTCCATCTATCAGAAAATGACTTCCGCTGGACGAAAGCTGGGACTAAGCGTCTTCGTATTTACGCCAATGGACGTCAATTATATTAACAACAAAATTCACGCGCAGTTCTACAATCTTGACACACAAACATGGTCACGAAGGTGGACCTCGTTTCCAAATATGATTTATGATCGATGCCGAATCCAACGTACCTATCGCTTTGACCAGCTCAAAAAGTTCCGTGAACGCTATGGACATCTTACGTTCCTTAATCGCCCGCTTCGCAACAAATGGACCATCCATCGCATCCTCTCAAAAGATTCTCGATATAAAAGCTATCTGCCTGCCACGAAGTATGTAAATGACAATCAAGATATTACCGACATGATCCGAAAACATCCGCTTGTGTATCTCAAACCGATTAACGGAACCGGCGGCAGAGGAATTTTGCGAATCGAGCGGCGCAAGGATGGTCAGCTTCACATCCAAGGCCGGGATCAATCAAGAAAAATTATTCGACCGCAATATATTTCCACTGCAGGTTTAAACAGCTATTTGGCTCCTTGGAATTTGAAAGGAAATCGCTATATCGCCCAGCAGGGCATTCAAATAAAGCTTGCTAGCGGACGTGTGCACGATTATCGGATGCTTGTTCAAAAAAACGGAGAAGGCAATTGGGAAGTTACCGGTTGCGCTGGACGAATCGGGGCATCCGGCAGCATTACCTCTAATTTACACGGCGGCGGCAATGCTGCTAAGATGAGCAGCTTGCTCAAGGAATGGCTTCGCGATGATGCGAAGGTCGCGCAGGTTAAGGAAGAGACAGAGAATCTGGGGGTCGGCATTGCCGCTTACTTAGAGCAAAATTACGGCAGACTTTGTGAGCTTGCTCTCGATTTGGCAATTGATCGAAAAGGCGGGATCTGGCTGCTGGAGGTAAATCCGAAGCCAGCTAGGGAAGTATTTGCACAGGCAGGAGAGAAAGAGGTTTATCGCAATGCGATTATTAGACCTCTGGAATATGCCATCTGGATTTATAACCAGAAGAAGCGAAGGAAAGGTAAAGAGAAGCAGGCTGCCGTATCAGATACCCGTGTGGATGAGAACTTCATTTCTGATAAGGAGCTGTGATGCGGCTGAGCATTTGAAATCCATAGCAAAAAAACACACCTGTTAGGGCGGCGCCATCACTCGGCCTCCCTAGCAGGTGTGTTTTTTTGCAACGCGCTATATTCAAGCTGCTTATTATTGTTCCAATAAAGGCAGGAGCTCGCGGAAATCGTTAATCAGCACATCCGCTCCCTCAATTTCTGAAGCACGGCCATATGTAGCATACGCACAGCCGATCGTTTGAAGGCCGTTGCCTTTGCCCGCTTCCACATCCGAAGAGCGGTCTCCTACCATCCAAGCTGATTGGATATTGTGATCCTTAAGCAGGCGAGCAACTAAGTCGACTTTAGTTGAAGTCTCATATTCTCCCGCACTGTATAAGCCGTCAAATAGAGGCGCAATGCCTTTGAATTCAGCAACGCCCTTCACATATTCCTCAAGCCCATTGCTGGCTACAAACAGCTTAATCCCACGTGAATGCAGCTCACGCAGCGTTTCCTCGACAAATGGGTACAGCTCGCCTTCGCCTCTTTCCAAGCCTTCGCGCTCGTACTGAAGCAGCAAGACATCAGCCCGCTTCCGAGCAGCCTCTGTACTATCTGGCATAACCTGCCGCCAAATATCCTCCAGCAGCATGCCTAAGCAGCTTAGCAGCCGTTCTACAGGCGGCGTTTCATGCTCGTAAAGCCCCTCTTCCCTTAGCGTCTCAAAAACGCGGTGATGAACAGGCACCAGCAATTTATCCGTTTCAAACAACGTTCCATCCATATCAAATATGACAGCCTCAGGCTTTCGCAGCTTATGTATTCCCATAGTTGAAACCTCCTTCAAAGTCTGCTCTTATCATAACGGAATATAGGAAATGATCGCAAGGCTTGATGAGGGTTGATCGTTTATCACGTGCTTCGTCAACGACAGAGAATCTTTAGTCAATTTCGCCTATGCATAGCGGAAGACTGCAGCGCTATTCTCATCAGCGCATAAGGGCCAAGATAAGCGCCACTTATTAAAAAAACGATATTTTTAAGTACACGATGCACTTCCGTCATAAATACCGTATCATCCATGAGAGTCTGCGCTATGGCAGCCGCTGCGGTTACAAAAAATAAAAAGATGGCCGTAACCGCAAGCCCATCCAAAACTCGATTGACTGAGGCACTCATTCGACTCAACCAGCCCATGAGTATTGCGCCAACCGCTAGTGCCGCACCAATTAATATCATCATTTGCCATCACCTCTTGTGATAGGATTGGTCATTTGCTGTACACTTAAACCTCACATTTCTCGATGGAATGAGAATATAACGAATAAAAGTGATCAAGCTTGTTTACATATGATAAAGAAGTCCAATAAAAGTAACATTTTGGAGGAATGCTGTATGAAAACTCTTATTCGCTGGTTGAATGTTGCCGGTCTCGCCGCCGTGCTTGCAGTTAATGGACTTGCGCAGTGGCTTCCTATCAACGGGAAAACGACTGGAGAAATATCCGCCAAGTACCCTGTACTTATTACTCCTGCGCCATATGCCTTCTCCATTTGGTCAATTATTTATTTGCTGCTGTTTGGTTTCGTCATTTATCAGTTCAAGCCACATGCTGGCAAAAGCAAAAATGTGCAGAACATCGGCCCATGGTTCATCATTAGCTGCTTGTTCAACGTGGCTTGGATTCTCCTGTGGCACTATGAGAAACTAACCAGCAGCGTATTCATTATGTTCGCCCTGCTAATCTCACTAATCGTTATTTATACCGCCATTCGAAAAGATAAGCAGCCTCCTGCTCCTATGGAACAATGGCTTGTACGGCTGCCTTTCAGCATTTACTTAGGCTGGATTTGCGTAGCGGCTATTGTAAATGTAGCTGTTGTTTTGTACGCCGCCGAGTGGAATGGCCTTGGTTTATCTGATGCTGCTTGGACTATTATTATGTTGATTGCAGCCACTCTGCTTGCTGTTGTTATCGGTTTTAAATTTGTGGACCCAGCCTTTGTTCTTGTGTTTGTTTGGTCGTTTATAGCTATTGCCATAAAGCAGGATCAGCAGCCCGAGGTTAGTCTCTCAGCCAGCATCGCTGCTGCTATCTTAATGATTACGGCCATTGTTATTTGGGTTCAGGCAAGGAAAGGAAAGCAGTTGCATATTGAAAAATAGAACCGGATATGTCACACTGTTTGATGTGTGTGAGGACGAATGCCTCCTTGCAGGAAAGGACGTGACGGTTCACGTATGATAAAATGGCTGCTTCGTTCCATGACAGAATTAAGCTCGCGCAAATGGATATCTCGCATAACCGGAAAATTCGCTCAATCGGCTGCCAGCCGTCGATTTATTTCCCGTTTTGCTGCGACATATGGCATTAAAACTGAGGAAGCTGAGAAACCTCTAGCCCAATATAAAACGTTAAACGAGTTTTTTACACGGCGATTAAAACCCGGTCTGCGTGATGTGCATGCAGATGAGGACTCGCTTGTCAGTCCTGTTGATGCTCTCATAACCGGAGCTGGGCCAATAAGCAGCGGCACGATTGTTAACGTAAAGGGGCAGGACTATACGATTGAGGAGCTTCTTAATCGGTCTCCGCGAACTTCCAATTATATGAACGGCTATTATTTCGTTCTTTATTTGAGCCCAACCGATTACCATCGTATACATACGCCAGTCAGCGGTCGTGTTGTAGAGCGTGAGCATATTGAAGGAAAAGTTTATCCGGTTAATGACTTTGGTCTTCGCCATATGCGCAGAGTGCTTAGCCGCAACGAGCGGTTGATTACCTATATGCAGCATCATGCAGGGGAAACGGCCGTTGTCAAAGTTGGCGCAATGAACGTAAGCAGTATTCAGTACGTACAGCCCCTTAAGGAAGAAATGTTCAAGGGTGAAGAGCTCGCCTACTTTGAATTCGGTTCTACTGTAGTGCTGCTGCTTGAAGACGGAACCTTTACTCCACGTGACAACCACATGCTTGGATCGAAGGTGCGTATGGGTGAGAAGCTCGGATCACTCCACGAAAACTAACTGAAGCAGACTTAGCTCAAAACGAAAAACCCCGAATTTCTCAGCGATGAGTGAATTCGGGGTTTTTCGTTTATTAGCCTATCTGATCTCCGAGGGGCTTCGCCCCGTATACTGCTTAAACTGCCTGCTGAAAAAAAAGATATCCCGATAGCCGAGTGCATCTGCTACCTCGGTCACATTCATCCCGGCGTGCATGAGCAAATGCTGCGCCCGTTCAATTCTCGTGCGAATCATGTAGGTTTGCACTGACATGCCGATCAGTTCTTTGAATTTCATTGAAAAATATCGGGGCGACAGCTGCGCCCGCATCGCTAAATCCTCTACACGGTGCGCAATGCTTGGATTTTGCCGAACAAAGTTTGCCACCTCATGAATGGCCTCTGTCAATTGATTGCTTGCCTTCTTCTCGACAGGCAGCTGCTTGTCCTCTCTAAGCAAATGAATCATCAGCTGCTTAAGAACAAGCTGCGCCTCCTCTTCCGCTGCATACGTTTTTACAAGAAACAGCCTTACATAGCGTGAGAGCATATATTCAAAGTCGACCGTGTCATTCAATTGCCTATACCGGCTCGGCACAGCATCTATCGTTTCATTAATGGCAAAGTGAATATAGGATAATACGAGCGGGCGCTGCGGGTTATGAGTGGAGCTTGTGTAGTCGCCCGGACGAAACAAGAAGCAGCTTCCCGGACCAACCTCATAGTGAGTACCGTTGACTTCAACTTCCCCTTCTCCGCTCCAAACATAAAATAAATCAAAATTGGCCATCGGCTTCTCGCGTCTAGCCCATCTCCAACCCGGCTCACATACGATTTTGGCAAACGCAGGTAACAGGATGAACGAATTAGGCGAAATGTGCAGCATAAGGAAACCTCCTGTACAAATCTATGCCGTCATCATACAACAGGGAGAAACTATTGCGCAAGCCACATGAAGTTACGAAAAAATTTGCTTTGTGAATGGTTTCCATCTCAAAAAAAATGTTATAATAGCACCCGACAAGAATAAACGGCTAACGCCTAATTATACTACATTCAAATGAATGATTTCGGAAGGATGGAATAAAGTCCATGAACCCACTTGCTCAGCAATTAAACAAGACGTTACAAGCAGAAAGCCCTAACGTTTATGCGATGTTGTCAGACTTAGGCAAAGCGATTTATTTCCCGAAGGAGGGCATTCTCAGTCAGTCCGCCGAAGCGAAAACGAAAGCAACTAAATTTAATGCTACTATTGGAATTGCAACAGAAGGCGGACAACCGATGCACCTAAAGGTCATCCAAGATACCCTCTCTGCATACAATCCGAAAGATATATATGAATATGCGCCTCCTGCAGGAAAGCCTGAGCTTCGTGCTGCTTGGCGTACAAAAATGATCAAAGACAACCCTTCCCTTGAATCAAAGGGCTTTGGTACGCCAGTCGTTACAAATGCATTGACCCACGGTCTTAGCATCGTAGCTGATCTATTCGCTAATGCGGGTGACGCTGTAATCATCCCTAATAAAAACTGGGAAAACTACGAATTGACATTCGGTATCCGCCGCGGTGCTGAAATTGTAGAATACCCGCTGTATAACGACCAAACTCGCTTCAACAGCGCTGGCCTTCGCGAAGCCTTGCTGGCTCAGAAGGACAAAGGGAAAGCCATCGTTGTGCTGAACTTTCCAAACAACCCTACTGGCTACACGCCTGGTCCACAGGAAGGCGATGAAATCGTCGCTGCCATTCACGACGCAGCGGAAGCTGGCATCAATGTAGTTGTTGTAACAGACGATGCTTATTTTGGTTTATTTTTCGAAGATTCCATGCAAGAATCACTGTTCTCCAAGCTTGCTGATCTGCATCCGCGTGTGCTTGCCGTTAAAGTTGACGGTGCGACCAAAGAAGAGTACGTATGGGGCTTCCGCGTAGGCTTCATTACGTATGGTTCAACTTCTGCGGCTACTTTGAATGCGTTGGAGCAAAAAACAATTGGTATCATTCGTGCCACGATTTCCAGCGGCCCGCATCCATCACAAACATTCGTATTGCGCGCTTTGACTTCACCTGAATTCGAAGCTCAAAAAGCGGAGAAATACGATATTATGAAACGCCGCGCCAATCGCGTAAAATCGTTGCTCGACAGCGGTCGTTATGGCGATGTATGGGGCTATTACCCATTCAACTCCGGCTACTTTATGTGTCTAACACTAAGCGGCGTTACAGCTGAGTCCGTACGTGCACATCTGTTGAACCAATACGGAATCGGTACGATTGCTCTAGGTGAAACAGATCTTCGCGTTGCTTTCTCTTGCATCGAGGAAGAAAATCTTGAAGAGCTGTTCGATACGATTTTCAAAGCGGTTAACGATTTGATTGCTCAAAAAGTATAATAAACACTCGCACTTCATTCGCGAATAATTGCAAAGAACCCCTGAGTCAGCATTTCTTTACGAATGCTTCTCTCAGGGGTTCTTTTTTGTATTCAGTCTGCTCTGCTTAGTCTTCATCCTCATCTTTCGCAAGCTTCTTGCGCAGACGCGCTGGACGAATGGCGATATACATGGCGGCAAGTACAATAGCTATGAGCGAAGGGACGTAAACGCCGCCCGCCAAAGCCAGCGGCAAAGCAACAAACAGCCACAGCATCAGCGTGCACAGCACCATCGCCAAACGATCGATTTTCAAATATTGCTCGATTCGCTGTTTTTCCGGCAATGGGTACACATGCTTCCAAACCGAATAACGATGGATATGACGCAAGCCGCCTAATTGAACTGCAATGAGCCCCATAAAAATAAAAAATACGAGAACACTGCCATAACCAGATAGCGATACGGCTTCAGCAAACCAATAGGTGATGAGGCAGCCGAGAATAAGCAGCCTTAGTATAATTCCGCCCATCTCGGTTCTAAGCATAGATGCCGTATAGAGATAAACGAATGTATTGCGATTCGAATACGGTATCGTACGCAGAATCCAGCTTAAATACGATCTTCTTGCTATACTCGATGGGAGTGTAGGTACATCGATAAACAATCCAAAAAAAACATAATACCGTTTGCGTGTCCTTGCTTCCTCTTCAATCAGCCTCTCCCAAGGAAAAGGATGTTTTGTTGGAAGACGATAAAGCAGCATAGACAGTATACCGATGAGCAGCGTAAACCCCGCAGCCTGCCAAGCGGTACAAGTAAGCCAAGCTACCAGCGTCAATGCTGTCATTGCCCAGCGCAGCACACGCATGAGACGTCGCATGCCAGCCCAAGTCATTCGGCGCTCTTTCCATGCTCCCCATACATTGCCCGCCTTCAGAGCGGCAGCCACGACTGCAAGAAGCAATGCGCCGTTAATGGCTGGGCCTTGGTTATAGATCGGCAAATAAAGAAGAAACACAATGGCAGCTAGTATCGAACAAGCAATTGAAGTATGTCGGAACGATAAGCGCAAATAACCGGCCATCTCTGCCTCACGCGGCATCATAAAGACGACGTCTCCGGCCGCAAGCCACGTACGAAGCGGACTCCAACACAACATCAACGTTAATGCAATCACACCAACAGTCGCAAAGGGAAAGCTGGCTGGCATATGACGAATTAAATTTATGTATCCAATCGTGGAGGAGATCAAGATTAAAGACATAAAAGCTGGGAAGCCGCTTTGCCCCATATACCGAAAATAAGGCAAGGTTTCCCCGCGGAATGCCTTTGCTCTTTGCTGCCACATCAGCTCCAGCTTGCTAATATTGCTCATCAAACATTGCCCCCAGTAACGAGCTTATAGAAGGCATCCTCCAGAGAACCGCTGCGCATGTCCATGCCTGCTGCTTGTCTAATATCATCGAGCGTGCCGATCGCAACGATTTTACCGTGGTGCATGACGATAAAACGATCGCAATATGCTTCCACAGTTGAGAGGATATGCGAGCTCATTAGGATGGCTGCTCCCTTTTGTTTTACTTCAACCAGCCGCTCCAGCAAGGAACGAATGCCAAGCGGGTCAAGCCCTAGAAAAGGCTCATCGATGATGTACAGCGGCGGCTCAGCGAGCAGCGCGTTCATAATCATGACCTTTTGTTTCATGCCTTTGGATAAGTGAGCCGCAAAGGCTTTACGCTTTGGCGTCATTTGGAACTGCTTCAGCAGCTCGTCCTCACGATCACCATACTGCTTGTCCTTTACGCTATAGGCCATCCCCGTTAAGCGCAAGTGCTCCTCAACGGTCAGCTCATCAAATAGAACCGGCGTCTCCGGCACATAAGCAAATGCGCTTCTGTAACGCTCCGTTTCTTCCTCCAGCGTAACGCCATCAACCTTTACTTCCCCCGCCTGCGGCTTCATTAAACCTAAAATATGCTTAATGGTCGTGCTTTTTCCAGCGCCATTCAGACCGATTAATCCTACCATCTCGCCCGCTTTTACCTCAAAGGAGATATCATGCAGTACTGGTCTTCGAGGGCTGTAACCGCCAATTAAACCATTCACCTGTAAAATAGAATCCATCCTATCACCTTCAACTATGTAAATTAGTTTATCTAGTAAACAGCATACCGAATTATCGGACTAATATCAAAGAAAGCAATGATTTGTGTACAAAAGCAAGAAGCATGCACAAAAAAGAAAAAAATGGGCAGCCATTGGCCGCCCATTCTTTAAACACTATGATTTGCGTTCATATCGTATTACTTTGAAAGCAGATTATAAAGCACTTGTGCCACTTGAGCTCTCGTAGAAACATCTTTAGGGCTCAGCTTTGAATTGTTCCCCGTAATGATGCCGCCCTCAACTAGCACCTTGAAAGCGTCGGTTGCATAGCTTGCAATTTGAGCGGAATCACTGAAGCTGGACACCGCAACATTTGTCTCTGCTTTAGGCAATTCACCAAACACTTCAAGTGCACGATACAGAAGCGTAAATAGATCTTGACGTGTAATTTTGCTATTAGGGTCAAACGTATTGCCTTCTACACCTTTCGTAATACCCAGGCGCTTAGCAGCTCCCAAGTAATTCGTATAGTAGGTATTCCCTGCATCATCAAAATTAGCTGTCTCTTTCTCATTTGGCTCGATGCCGTATGCTTTCAATAACAAGACGATGAATTGGCCTCTCGTCACTGTCGCATTCGGGCTGTAATGGTCCTCGTCTGTACCTGTTGTAATGCTTCTTGCCGCAAGGAATCCAACGGCATCCTTATACCAAGCTGCATCCGATACATCTTTAAAGCTTACTTTATTGTACCCTACAATGTACTGGGAGAAATGTGTCGTAACAAAGTTTACCGTTCCTGTACCCGCGTTGTATTTCCCGCGGATCGTTTCCAAGCTGCCGGCATCCGTTACATAGTAGACCACTACAGCATTTGGATCTTCTCCGGCTTTTAAAGTATAAGGCACACTAACTTGCACATTGCTGCCGCCAAAGCTTGTAAGCTGGGTAGTTCCTGCGAATACGGAGAAATCATAAACCGGTCTGTCACCCAAAGCCTCCTTGCCCTCGTCCGTCAGCTCTACTTTCGTAATAATAATGCTGATGTCACCCGCTTCAGCCGAATTGCTGATGCTTTCGATTGCTTTTGCATCAAAAACAACAGTGCCAACGCCAAGATTGGCCATCACACCCGCATTTGTGGTAGAAGCTACTTCATTAAACGACTTTCTAGGAATGCTCAGCTCTACAGATTTAGTTTGAGCTGTAGCTTCAACCTTAAGCTCAACGACAGAGGTTTTGCCTGCTGCTTCCGCTTTCTTAGCAAGCTCAACCAGGCTTGTAATAGAAGCTGCGGTTGCTTTCGCTACGGTTGCTCCTGTCGCAGCATCGGTTGTTGCTGTTATCGTTGCTGTTGGTGCTGTACCATCATTATCTCCGCCTGCTGGAGGTGTAGGTGTTGGCGTTGGATTTGGGCCATTGTTTCCACCGCTTGGAGGAGATACATAATTAGGTACAATGACATCTAGCACTGCTCCGGCATTATAGCCTTCCTTAGCCGCAAACCTCACGTTGTAAGTGCCTGATGATAAACCAGTAATAGATGGCGCTGTAGCCGCTTGATAGGACTCAGCTCCTGACAGCTTGTATTCAAGTGCTGTCGTTGTTCCTGTAATTTGTCCATCATTATTAGCTGAAGAGGTTGGAGCTACACCCGTCAAGCCTGATGGTTCCGACTGCTCTTGTAGAGCAAACGCTTTGATAACGATATCAATTGCTGGGCTTGCACTGAATCCAGGTTTAGCTGCAAATCTGATATTGTAGGTGCCTGCTGCGAGACCAGTGATCGCTGGTTCTGTTGCCGCTTGATAAGCATCCGTTCCATCTAATCTGTATTCTAGAGCTGCAGTCGTTCCTGTAATTTGTCCATCGTTATTAGCAATCGTTGTCGGTGATACGCCTGTTAAGCCAGTCGGCGCTTCTTGCGCTTCCTCGCCGTAAGCCGGAATAACAACCTCTACTTTAGGGCTTGGGCGATATCCTTCTTTTGCCGCGTAACGAACATCATAAGTACCGTAAACAAGATCTGTAACAGACGGTTCTGTTGCACGAATATAATCGGATAACGAATTAGACAACTTGTATTCAAGCGCTGTCGTCGTTCCTGTAATTTTACCGTCATTGTTAGCTGATGTCGTTGGTGCAACGCCTGCCAGCCCTGTTGGTGCGGCTTGGTCTTGAATATAGGATGGCACCACTACGTTTACAGCTTCGCCCGCTTTGTACGAAACAGCTGCAGGAATTCCTGCTGTATGAGGACCATTGTATCCAAGCTTGGATGCATATCTAACATTGTAAGTACCTGGCACTAAGTTAGTTATTGCATCACCAGTTACAGCCTTGTAATCCGTTTCACTTTCAAGCTTGTATTCAAGCGCTTTACCTTTCGTTCCTGTTATTTGACCATCATTTTCATCCGATGAGGTTGGTTTACCCGCTGTCAGCCCTGTTGGTGTAGCCTCAACTCTTGCAAATAGGCTTTTCAAAGCATTCGTATAGTTATTGTAATTCACACCAGTAAGCCCGCTGCTTACATAATCAGGTTGAATATTGGTCCAAGAATACATCAATTCAATATGCCCAAGAATTGGAGCCCTGTTGCCATCAGCATCCTTGTTGTCTTTGTTATATTGAAAGAGGTAAGGAACCTGAGCTTTGCTTGCGATTACTTCTACGCCGTTCTCATTCGTATACTTTACATTGTTGCTTGCTTTTACATATTGTGTTTTGATATCAGGCAAATATTTGTTAATCAAATCTACATACAGATTGGCATTTGGATGATTCGTATCTCTCGTTTGAAAGAATATGCCGTTATGCGGGTCAGCGTTCGGGTCTTTATTAAGATCCAGGATCGAAATTCCCGAATCCAGCTTGGTGTCCCAAAAATAAACTTTATCAATGTTATTTTTTTTCGCATATTCGTTAATAAACTTAATGGCTGCTTGTGTATTCGGGCACCAAGAGCCGCCGAACAAGATCGTATAATTCCCTTCGCTCTCGAGAATCTTCGTCAATTGGTGATAGGTTACATGTTCAAATACGAGATCGCCATCCGATTCGTCAAAAATAACCGTTTCTTTTTTGTTGATGATTGATCCGTTTCTATTGAAAGCTGCTTTGATAGAATTCGAACGGTTAATCGTATCAAATGAAGTGATTCCTTCAAATACTTGACTCACTTTTGCTTTGTAAGCATCTACTTTGCCCGTGTCCAAAACACCATTTGTTAAGTAATCGTTCCATACATTCGTTGAAGCCAAAGAGGAAACAATTTTCTTTTTGTTATACACAAACAGGAATGGTGCTTCAATTTTTTTCGCTGAGCCTTCAGAAATTACTGTGCCCTTGCTGTCTTTTTTTGTATAGCTAACGATATCTCCTGCTGGAAGTACTTCATCGAGGTTCGTTAAATATTTTTTGACCAGCTCGACATACGCTTCTGCAAAATCAAAAGTGTTGTTGCCAACTTTGATTTCTTTCGTTTGCGTTTCCGCAATCTCTAGTGATTTGCCATCTAACCTCGTATCAAAGTTATAGATGGTTTTTACGCCATATTGCTTCGCCACCTGATTGATAAAGCCAATATTCGCTTGTGTTTTATCGCTCCAAGCTCCGCCAAACAACACCACATACGTGCCTTCGCTGTCAAAGAGATTAATAATATCTTCATACGTTACCGTTTGAAGAATATGGTTCTCATCATTCAAATGATCATACACATTATTAAAATAGTTATAATGGCTGGCGCCGCTATTTACTAGAGTTTCCGAAGCTGGATTGGCATTAACGATATTGGCAGCTGGCAAAATTAATAACGCAGCCAATATAAGAGCTAACCATCTTTTGGATGTATTAAATTGTAATTTCATGTTCATTCCTCGTTTTCATCAAATTTTGTCGATGTGCCAAGTGTGAAATATGTATTCTCCACTAGTCGCTTCAAGATCTCGTGCAGGGAGCCGGTCATAAGAGGCTGATCTGCCTCTTATGACCACCCCCATTTCATAACTCATGAATACGTATTTCTTGTTTCTAGCAGATTTCTTCTTCCGTTGTCGATGGTGCTGGCTGTTGACCTTCGGAAGACGATGATGATGATGAGGAGGATGAAGCAGGAGCCTCTGAGGATGATGGTGCTTTCGGCTGTACCGTATCTTTTTTCACAAATGAGACCGATTTAGATGGTTTCGTTTCTTCTTTCGCAGCTGACTCCGCTGGTTTCGATTGTGTTTCTTCTTTCGCAGCAGGTGCTGCTGCTTTTGGCTCTTCTTTCACAACGGCTGCAGCTTTAGGCTGGCTTTCTTCTTTTACGGTCGTTGCTGCTTTAGGCTGGGCAGCTTCTTTCGGCTGTGTTGCTGTTTTTTCAACCGATGTATTTGCTTTAGCCGCCGGCTCTTCCTTTGCTGCTGCCGCTTTAGCTGCAGGTGCCTCTTCCTTCTTATCTACAGCAAGAGTAACTTTGGATTTATCTTCTTGTTTCGCATCTGCTTTTTCTGCTTCAGGTTTATTTACCTCTATCGTGTCCGCCGTTTTTGTTTGTGGTTGTTTTTCGCCTTCTGCTGCAGCTGTGTTTACTTCTGATTTTTTCTCTGTGTCAGAAACGGTAATGATTTTGGATTGATTCTCTTCCTTTGCTTCGGTAACAATTGCAGCGTTGTCCTTCACCGCAGGCGCACCTTGCGCCTGTTTGGCAGATACGACAACATAGGTTAGGGCTGAGAAGGCTACTGTTGCAGAAATTAATGTTAGTGTTAGTTTTTTCATAATTGTAAACATCCCTTTCGCTTCGCTCTTTGAGCTTTTTTGTTTTTTTTGGATAAAAAAAGGAGACCCAACAAGGCGCAGAACTGCGCTCCTATTGAATCTCTGGTGGTCCAGTAGATTATCTTCTTTTGTCATCCTACAAAATGGTTTTTCAACTCACTTTGAATATATTCCTATATTATTCCTCAAAAACGACCCTGTCAACGATTATTTAAATTTTTCCCATCGTTTTTGTCGGAATTAATTATATAGACACTAAAACGTCTGATTTTTATTTATTATTTTAAATTCCACCTTACGATCATCGGTATGAATAAACTTCACAAGCAATGAAATTTTATGATCTGCGTTTATGCTGCTCCAGTAAAATTGAGCCGTTTCATCCATTGAATCAAATAAAGGCACCTCCAGCGGTTCACCTTCAAAAGATCTCAAAATACCATTTTCTTCACCTTTATAAGTGTGAATGCAATGACCTATTCCTTTTGTAAAAGAATCGTAATGAAAGAAATGACGAATGCAAAATGACGGATCGTTTTGCCTTGTTTTCAAAATGGACAAGCTGTATACAGCTGATTCAGTATCAATAATACCGGAAATACGCGGTGTATAATGGGGAGCATCCGGTTCAAACTTTCTGCTTTTTAATGCATCTTCAAACGTTTCTTTTTTGCCATAAGCTTCATAGATGGTTTCAGTCTGATCTCCATTGGAAATGATGTGCATCCCATTTATACTCTTTATCGGATCATAAATAATCAATGAAGGGTCTTCCATTTTTTCCGCATCATATGCTCTGTTTCTTACAAACTATGAAAATTAACGCACGAATTTCATAACGAACTATATCGTGCTTATTATGTAGAAAAATAAGCGCTGCTGGATTCACAAGCTATTATTTTGATTGTTGAGCAATGAAAAAAGGGCTGTTCCAAAAGTAGAAAAATCTACTTTCAGGACAGCCCTTCTCTTATTTGTACCTTATTTCACTTCAATTGATTTAACTGTACCATTGTCGCCTTTTACTTGTACATATTGACCAACCTTTAGCTGCGAGGAGTCACCTGTGATGACTACACTTGGATCAATGCTGAATGTTGTGACAACTGCCTGTGAGTTTTCATATCGAGTAATGAGAGAAACCGTCGTCAATTTCGCCTGATTGTTGAACGTTAATGTATTAATAATTCCGTTCTCCGTGAAAGCTGTACTAACAGGAGCCGACTTCGTTACTTCAATAAATACGATACGATTGAGATACGTACGAACGAGTACCTCATCCCCTGCTCGGAGTGAGCTCACTGGCGATTTTTTATCATCTCGGAAAATAAACACATTCGAGTCTAATGCTAGTGAAATCTCCGTGTTATCTCCTTTAACAACCGTCAACTTGCCATCAGCAGGAGCTGCTTTTAGCTTGCCTAAAATGGCTTGTGCATCATGATTAGGCATTTCCGTATCTGTGCGATCGAGAAGCGCTGCCAGCTCTGCACGGGTTACTGGTTGATTAGGACGGAACGTTTTTCCATTCTTATCATTGTAGCCGGTAATAATGCCTTTCTTCAAAGCAAGAGCAACATAACCTACAGATCCAGCAGGGATCTCTTTTGCATCCTTAAAGTCAAGCTTCGTATTATTGAGCGCCTTCGCTTCGTCTTCCAGTTTAAGCGCTTTTACGAGAAGAATCGTAGACCATAGTCTTGTCGCGTTTGCTTCCGGTTTCACTTCTGATTCAGTCTCAGAGAATAGATCGTTCTCCAGCGCTACTGCAACGTAACCAACAGCCCAAGGGTATTTTTTTGCGATTTTATCCCCATCATTAAATTGCAAGTCCGTTTTCATTTTATCTGCTGATTCCGCTTGTGAGCGAAGACCCATCAATCTGACAGCAGCAGTCAACGTTTCAATACGGTTGATTTTCTGATTCGGCTTAAATGTACCATCCTCGTAGCCAGTAAATACGCCCTTCGACGCTAACCGCATAATGTATTCCATAGCCCACTTCAGATCGTCCTCATCTTGAAATTGCCATGTTACTTTATGTTTATCGTCCTTGTCATACTTGTCATCCTTGTCCTCATGACGGCCTTTATCATCATTACGATCGCCATCATGCCCTTTGCCTTTACCGCCATCTGCAAAAGCTGACGTCGCACCGCCTGCAAGCATTAGCAGCGCAAGCGAAGAAATTGCTGTCTTTTTCCACATTGTTTGTTTCATCAAGAAAGCCACACTCCTTTTTCGATTGCGGGTTTTGCCGCATTTTTTACCTTCGCCCATATGTTTCGGGAGAGGCTGATCGATTTAAGAGGGTGGCTTTCAAAATAAATTTTTATGATTGTTCCTTATCGGCCTCGCGTTTAGCCTTCAACCACTTAGGAGCACCTTTGTTTTTGCCTTCGCGCTTTCGCTCCACTTTCTTAGGAGCAGGCTTCGCTGCTGGCTTTGGTTTCGGCGGAGCAGCTACTGCTTTCGTCTCTACAAGCTTCGTTTGTTTCGGAGCAGCAGCTGCACTTTTGTTCTCTACAGCTCGCTTCGTTTGCAACGCTTCTGAGCGATCTGCAAGCTTCGCTTCATGGCGAGCCGCAAACGGTTTTGTTGCTTCTCGCAGCTCTTCCTCGCTAAGAAGCTTTCCTCTGAACATCGTCCGTTCTGTCAATTCGATGCCCAGCTGCTTGCGGAATTTCTCCATAATAAACAGCTCCTGCGGCGTGACAATGGAAACGACTGTACCAGGACGTCCCATACGGCCCGTTCGTCCTGCACGATGCACATAATGATCCGCATCCGATGCAGGATCAAGCTGAATGACGAGCGGCAGACCTTCAATATCAAGGCCTCTAGCCGCAACATCCGTAGCTAGCAGCAGTTGGCAGCGACCCTCGCGAAAACGTGTCAATGTTGCTGCACGGCGCTGTTTATCCGCATCCCCATACAAAGCCTCAACAGTAAAGCCTTCATAACTTAGCTTCGATTCCCAGTTGGAAATGTTGTCGGTATCATTTAGGAAAAGCAGAGCAGAGGCCGGGTTCAGCAAGCGTACAAGCCTTCTTGCCGTATCGGTTTTATCACGCTTATCGCTAACGATAAAGTAATTATCGATCGTTTGTGATACGGTATGCTCCGGCGTAACCTGAATACGTTCCGGGTTTTTCATCCAGCGTCCTTCAAAACGAGCCATTTGATCCGGATATGTCGCGGAGAAAAAAGCAATTTGGTGCTCTTTACCGACACTATGCAAAATGATCTCGACCTCTTTTGTCGACCCGAGCTGAAATACTTGATCCGCTTCATCAACTACAACATTTTTCACATCATTCAGCTTGAGTTTGCGCAGCTTAAGCAATTCGTGAATTCGCCCTGGTGTTCCAATAACCAGCTGCGGGCGCAGCTTCAATTTCTCTACCTGCCTCTTTAATGCTGCTCCGCCAATCAATTGCTGAACGCGAATGTTCAGCGGCTCCGCGTACACTTCTGCTACACGAACAATTTGCATCGCAAGCTCCTGAGTTGGAGCCAAAATAATCGCTTGAATCGCGCTTGAATGCGAATTCAGCTTCTGAAGAAGCGGCAGCAAATACGCAAGCGTTTTACCTGTGCCCGTCTGCGACCTCGCTGAAACGTCGCTGCCTCCAAGCAATATCGGAATCGTATTTGCCTGTACATCCGTTGGTTCAATAATTCCATTTGCTGTGAGCTTATCCGACAGCAGT
This sequence comes from Paenibacillus sp. FSL K6-3182, assembly GCF_037976325.1. Taxonomy (NCBI): domain Bacteria; kingdom Bacillati; phylum Bacillota; class Bacilli; order Caryophanales; family Paenibacillaceae; genus Paenibacillus; species Paenibacillus sp. FSL K6-3182. The sequence continues at coordinate 2,019,506 of NZ_CP150265.1, read as the reverse complement.
TCATTAATTCCTATTTCATACCATGTGTGCTTACTCATTTTTAATCCTCTCTCATTTAAACCTTTATTTTCGATTTAACATACCGCCGAATAGCCGATCAATGGTTCGCGGCAGCAATTGATATAGTTTAATACCAAAAGCTGCGGTTTTCGGCAGGTCAAGCTCGGCTTTTCTCCGCTCGATTAAACGAATGATTTTTTTGACTACATATTCTGGCTTCATCATAAACCAATTGACATTTTTAACGTAAGAGCCGGAAGGATCAGCCAGCGAGAAAAAAGGCGTATCAATTGGACCTGGATTAACCGCAGATACCTGAATTCCCTGCTCCCGAAGCTCCATGCGAAGTGCATTAGTAAAGCCAAGCACAGCATGCTTTGTGGCTGTGTAGCTGGTTGATTTGGCAGTGCCTATTTTGCCTGCTAAAGATGCTATGTTTACAATATGTCCGCTTCCTTGCTTCACCATATGAGGAACAACTGCCTTCGTGCAGCGTACGATGCCTAGGTAGTTCGTGTCCATCATTTGCTCAAAGCTTTCCACATTCATGCTCATAAAATTCTCGAATTTGCCGTAGCCAGCGTTGTTCAGCAATACATCTATTTTACCATATTCCGCAATGACAGCTTCTACTGTTCGCTTCACCTGTTCATTATCGGTCACGTCCATCTGATAGAACGAGCTTTTCCCCTTTATTGCAGCGGAAATCTCCTTTAGCTTCGAGATGTTGCGTCCAGTCAAAACTGGGATCGCCCCCCGCTCAGCCAGCATTTTAGCCATTAACGCTCCGATTCCGCTTGATGCACCGGAGATGAAAATCACTTTGCCTCTTAACATCCATCATCACCCATTTACAATTTTACTTGATTGGTATTGCAGACGCAAAAAAAGCTCCCTAAGGAGCCATTTCTATGCTAAGATGCGATTAAAACTTGGATGTCGAGTTCTCCAATACCTTCCATTATCAGTGGAATCGTCAACGCTTTTTGTGCGGTGAAGCCAGCTGATTGAGCAGACTGGATAACCTTCGGCGGTGTAATATCTACTCTCACCCCTTGATTAAACAGCATCGTACTCGCATTTCCGCTAATCATATTGCCAAGCTCAGAAATAGCACTCTTCACGATTTCGTCGATTTCAGAAATTACGTATCCGCCCATCATCGCAGAAACCATTTTCATAGCTACCTCTTCGCTAAGCCCGAATACAATGTCACCGTTCATCTGTCCGTTGAGTCCAATTTGAATCCAAATATAGTTCTCTACAAACTTGATATCCTTGAGACCTAGTTCTCCAGTCGCTGGACGTATTTGAACGACTTGCTCAATCACGATTTTTGCAGATTCAAGAAACGGGTTAATGTACTCTGCCTTCATAATGAAGATACGCTCCTTTTCGACAAAATTCGCGCTTTGTCTTGTTTAATTTATATTATACTTAATTCACTAGGACAAGTATACTATAAATAAAATATATGTATCTTTAGAACTATATTTTAAAACGAAATCTGTAGAATATTGATAGGAATGGAGGTCCTCTTCTATGCCTAACGTATGGGCTCACTTCATTTTTGGACAACTTGTATTCGAGCGGCTTGGCGAATGCGCACTAATTGAATCAGATGAGAAAAAAAATATATTTAACATGGGATGCCAAGGACCTGACTTTTTGTTCTATCATCGTTTTTTCCCTTGGCAGCGCAGCATAGCCTTAAATCGTTTAGGAACGGAAATGCATAACCGCAATTGCGGACCGGTACTTGTCGAAATGCTGGATAGTGTCGTCGGCAGACCCGCCTGCCCTAAACGTCCTGATTCTTCTATCCTATACACACTAGGATTCGTATTGCATCACATTCTTGATCGTAATCTTCATCCTTATGTATTTAGCAAATCGGGCTTTCGCAAATGGGATCATCAACGTTTTGAAATTATGATGGATACGATAATAGCGCGTGAGCTTTGGGGTATTGAAACGTGGAAAACTCCAGTCTGGAAGCATATCGATACGAAGGGAGCATTTCCTGCACCCGTAGTGGACGCTTTCGAGTCAATTGCTGCCCTTTATTATGAAGAGCTGGCCCCGCTCATTAAACGCGAGGATTGGAACCAAGCGAATCGTGATTTCACTGCCGCGCAGCGTTTATTCCATGATCCGACTGGCATACGAAAAATACTAACTTTTGGGCAAATCGAGCCTTTCACTTATAAAAGAGGGGCTATGCCCTTTGACGTATTAAATGTAGAGGAACAGCCTTGGCTTGATCCAGTGGACGGCGCCACCTATCACAATGAGAGCGTTTGGCAGCTATGGAATCAAGCGTTAGATGATGCTGTTGAGGTTGTAAGCGCTATCCTCATTTGGCTAAGAGCCTATGAGCAGCCGCAGTTTACAAAAGAGGAGCGTTATCGTGTACGTCTACTGCGAGAAGACGCCATCGCCCTTATAGACAATCGTTCCTATGAAACTGGACTTCATTGCGACTTTAATACTACGATCCGTTTTGCAGACACGGTTTGGACTGACCAAATCGGAATTATGAAGGCTCCTTAAGTAATGAAGGAGCCTTCTCTTGTCTTTCTTTTTCTAAAAAAAATTATACAGCCTTACTTGTCAGGCTTCTTCTAAAACGCAGCCTTATGAGCCTCAAGCGCTCATAAAGGACATCAACAGGCTTATTCAACTGCGAAGCTTCCAAAGTGCCATATACTTGCTGCAATACCGGCTTCAAATATTTATCGCCGACCAGCGAGAGAGCATCCCATACGAGCTGCTGCTCATCATCTGGCATCTCTACGAGCTCCCGCGTAATCAGTGATTCCATATCGTAACCCTCTTGTTCTAATTGCTCGATTCGATCCATTAATTCGCGCCTTGACAGCTCTAGCTCCACGCCAAGCTGTTCAAGCGATCCACCCTGCTGTACCGCCGTCAAAATATGTTTTTTTGCCTGTTGGCGATCCATCTGAGATTTATATTTTGTTTCCTTTTGTTTATAAAGCCACTGCGTATAGGCGATTGAGTCTAATTTGACACTTACCCATTGCAGCGGAAACTCGGTATCACGATTAGCCTCACTTGTAATCTCCAGCACTTCCAGTCCATAGGATGCATGCTTGGCGCTTCCCCAACCGGGAATTTGTGCTAATTCATCTGCCGTCTTCGGAACGAAGGCGCTGATCATCCACAACATGCGATTAGTAGCGACAAGATAAGCCGAACGCTTCTCAGCAATTGCTTTCGTACGCCGCCATTCACGAAGCTTCTGAAAAAGTTCTTGATTGGCATGAAGCTCGCCGTAGCATTGAAGCATAGTTACAAAGCTGCCAGTTGTAGAACGGCGATCGTCCAGCATGCCATCGATAATAGGCGCGTACCCTTCACCCATGACCCTTGCAATTCCATGACGGAATGCCACAATCATTTCCTCCCATGACGTTCCTTCAAACCAAGTGATCGGATCTTCGCTCTCCTCATTCAGCTCCACCCACAGCACTGCCCAAATGCCTTGATTCTCACAGATAGATAGCTGCGCGTTATCAATGCGCTGGCCTTCTCCAAGCTTCTCGAACGTGTTCAAAAATACGATTTGCATGTTTCTCATTCCTCCAATAAATAGATGTGGTCGCGAATCGGTTGAAGGCAAGGAAAGCGTCCGAACAATTAGGGAGAATGTCGGAAAACAACAAAAAGCACCTCCTCTGCCTACGGCAAAGGAGGTGCTTCCTCACGTTTAATGATTCGATTGCTTTCATGCTATCATATTGATTTCTTTATTACAAGCATTTTGTTGCTGCAAAATCATGCTCTCAAACTTCCTTAATAAGACCAAACCTTTAATAATTACAGTACTCTATAAACTTTCTAGGGTAGGAACTCTGAACGATACAAGGTAAAGTTTTGGTGAAGTCAATTTCTCAGGCATTTCCATGCAGTGAAAATTTAATATAAGGGGAGTAATACAAGATGTCGACGAAGCTGGGAACGGGTGCTTTTTTCACAGGGAACTACCGAAATTTGTTTAAGCTGTACGGTTACAGCCAAGAAGAAATTGGGAGACGTGTCGAGGATACTTGGGACAACCTGTTCGGCGGTAATGAAGATACGCGAATCTATTACGAGGCTGGCGGCGATATGGGGTATCTGTTAGATACCGGAAATATTGATGTACGCACCGAAGGCATGTCCTATGGCATGATGATGGCTGTGCAGATGAACCGCAAAGATATCTTCGACCGCATATGGAAATGGACGATGACTTACATGTATATGAGCGAAGGTGAAAATGCCGGTTATTTCGCTTGGTCATGCAATACCGATGGCACCAAAAGATCATACGGTCCCGCGCCCGACGGCGAGGAATATTTTGCGCTTGCTCTCTTCTTTGCATCACACCGATGGGGTGATGGCTCTGTTCCTTTTAATTACGGTGATCAAGCTCGGAACCTGCTCCATAGCTGTGTGCATAAGGGTGAAAATAACGACGGTTACCCGATGTGGGAGCCTTCCAATAAATTAATCAAATTTATTCCTAATTGCGACTATTCCGATCCATCCTACCATTTGCCGCACTTTTATGAGCTGTTTGCGCTGTGGGCTAATCCGGAAGACCGCATGTTCTGGAAAGAAGCTGCAGCTGCAAGCAGAGATTATTTGAAGCTGTCATGCCATCCGGTTACTGGACTAGCACCCGAGTACGCCTATTACGACGGTACACCGAACAACGAACGCGGATATGGTCATTTTTACAGCGACTCGTACCGTGTAGCCGCCAATATTGGCCTCGATACGGAATGGTTTGGCGTCGATGCGTGGCAGCGTGAGGAAGCAAACCGGATTCAAGCTTTTTTCTCAGGTATTGATCCGTCTGATTATAGACGTTATACGATAGCTGGCGAACCATTTGAAGAAAAATCACTCCATCCCGTCGGGCTGCTTGCCACAAACGCGATGGCTTCGCTTGCCAGTTTCGAAGGACCGCATGCCAAAGCTTCTATTGATTTATTGTGGAACACACCGCTTCGCACCGGTGACCGCCGCTATTACGACAACTGCCTCTATCTGTTCGCCATGCTTGCGCTTAGCGGCAGCTTTAAAATTTATATGCCTACTGTATAGCGTTTTGTCTCATCGCAATTGAAAAAGAACGGTCACTTCTCCTGAATCGAAGGTGGCCGTTCTTTTTCTCCTTACGGATTCTCAGCTTTAAACGCTGCTCGCTTCTCTTCCATTACTTCCTTGCCGCCAATTTTCATATAATCCGCTACTTCCTTCTCGTAAACCTTGTCAAAATCCGCTGGTTTCGCAGTTAACACTTTAACAAATATTTCGTCGTCCTTTTCCTTCAGCGTTGTAGCGTACTTGATCTCCGATTGAATCGGCGTCACTACACGAGGTTTAATGATGCCATCCTTCGATCCAGTCGCGATGCTTTCCACCGTAAAATCCTTGAAATTCGGATCGGACGCATTAGCCGTAATGTTCAGCAGCTCATCGGTTGTACTGACATATTTCCCGTTAAGAATGATACAGTAATCAAAATAGTTATATAAAGTCTGCTTCGCCTGATCGTTATCAAGCGTAAATGGAACGCCATCCTTCATCTCATATGTTACGCCTTCCGTACCGTTCTGAAGGGCAATAATATTGTCCGTTTCAGCCATCCAATTCAAATATTTAATTGCTGCTTCCGCATTTTTACTTGCTTTTGGTACCATAATGTATATGCCATTAGGCGAATAAATAGGCTTTGGTGTCTTGCCGTCCGCGCTTGTGAACGGATCGATTAACGCCAGCTTTGCATTCGGATCATTCTTTTGCAGCTCTGCGTAATAGCCCATATAAACCGGCTCGTTGGTATTTGTTGTTGCCGAACCAATATATCCGTTCAGCAGGTTCTTCTGGAACTGCTGCGTATCCTTGCCCATATGGAGCGGAAAATCCGGATCCATAAGTCCCTCGTTGTACATCTTATTCAAGAAGCGGTATGCTTCCTTATTGCCCGGAATGAGCCACTCCGCTGATGCATAAAGATCCTCATCTGCGATTTTGTCCCATTCCCAGAACGAATATTGAATCGGATGCATATGGAAATAGTCGATCTGCCCATACGGAATCGCTTTATCACCGGATTTGCCTGGCTTTTTCTCTTTAAAAGCCTTCATCGTCTCATAGAACTGCTCCGTTGTTTTCGGCAGCGGCAACCCGAGCTCATCCAACCAATCCTGCCGGATAAAAGTCGAGCTCTGAGGCTGCAGAACGCGCTTAGCTGGAATCGTATACTGCTTGCCATCGAATACACCGTAGCTGAGCAGCTCCTCACCCAATACTTCCTTCAACTTTTGTCCATGCGCATCCATCAGCGGACCTAGATCTGTCAGACCGCCGTTTTTTACGTATTGCTGTACCGTCGGCTGGTCATAAGTAAATACGATGTCAGGAGCCTGATTCGCAGCCATAAGCACGTTCAGCTTGTCTACCTCCTCTGAGCGAGGAACCGTAACGAATTCGACAGTAATATTATTCGGTTCGCCAAAATTTTTCTGAATGTATTTGGTCATGTCGTTGTCGGTAATTTTCGGAGCGCCTGCCGGTGTATTGTTTCGGTCAAACAGCTCGATTCGAAGCTTAATTGGATCTCCCTTCGGCTTCTCGGTTGCTTCAGAGCCTGAATTGCTCGGTTTATTGCTTGCAGCTTCCTTTTCTTTGACAGGCTCCTTATTTCCGTTTCCGCTGCTGCACGCAGACAGCATGGATGTGATCAACAGCACTGCCATAAAGATTATCGTGAATTTACGCCTTGCTCTCCTCAACGCATTCAACTCCCTTTTATCATTTTTTTAATCTATAGCAACTCCATGAAACGGGAGCTTTCGGCTCCAGCCTGTCTGGGAGTGACTATCAACCTTTGACGGCACCGATCATCATACCCGAAATAAAGTAACGCTGAAGCGCCGGATAAACGAGCAAAATGGGAATGGTAGCGAACATGATCGAGGCAGCTTTAAGACTTTCCGGAATCGGTACCGAGGCATTAAGCCCCTCTGCTATCGCCATATCGTTAACCTGGCTGTTGATGACCATTTCGTACAGCTTCAATTGAAGTGGATAAAGCTCCGAGTTGGTAATGTACAACAGGGCATCCATAAATCCGTTCCACCTGCCCACTGCGTAAAACAAGCTAAGTGTGGCCATGACCGGAAGCGACAGCGGTAGGATGACATGCCACAATATTTTAAAATGGTTGGCTCCGTCCATCCGCGCCGACTCTTCCAGCTCTACTGGAATGGAGGAGAAAAAGGTCTTGATGATGAGCAAATAAAAGGCATTCACCATCCCCGGCAAAATGAGCGCCCAGATCGAATCAAGCAAATGCAAATTTTTTACGAGCAGATATTCCGGTATCATTCCTCCGCTGAAAAACATCGTCAGGACGATAAGGAGAAGAAAAAAATTTCTTCCCTTTAGGTTAGGCTTCGTCAAGGGATAGGCTGCCATAATCGTCATCAGCATCGATATAGCCGTGAACAAAACAACTAGTCCAATAGTAAAAAGTAAGGAATGGATCATCGCTGCATTGCCGAAAACAGCCTTGTAAGCGGAAAAATCGATTTCTACGGGTAGTATCGTAACTTTTCCTGATAGAATCGGCCCGTTGGCGCTTAACGATAAGGCAAAAATATGAAGCAGCGGCAGCAGGCAGAAGAGCCCCGCCGTTATGATTACGACCATGATCATTGCATCTACGATTTTGTCATTTCCATACGCTCTCATATCTGCCCTCCTACCAAATGCCTTGATCATTAACTTTTCTGGAAATATAATCGGCCGACAGCAGGAAAATAAGACCTACAACCGCTTGGAAAAGACCGATAGCCGTTGCTATTGTATACCGTGCGGACTGAATTCCGATTTTGTATACATACGTGCTGATAACCTCAGACACATCGGTGACGAGAGGATTGCTAAGTACAAACGGTCTATCAAATCCAATGCTGGCCATATGTCCAATATTAATAATGAGAAGAATGATAATTGTCGGCTTGATGCCCGGGAGCGTGATGTGCCAGATTTTACGCATTCGGCTTGCACCATCTACATCTGCCGCTTCGTAAAGATCCTTGTTAATTCCCGTTAACGCAGCGAGATAAATGATCGTTCCCCACCCGGCACTCTGCCAAATACCTATTCCTAAATATGTAAGCACCCAGTAAACAGGCTCCGTAAGGAAAGGAATGACCTTCATCCCTAACGACTTCAGCAGATTGTTGACAATCCCGTTATTGGTCGCAAGCAGTTGAATAGCCATCCCGCCGATGATGACCCATGATATAAAATGAGGCAAATAAAGAATCGTCTGCGCGCCTTTTTTGAACCATTTTATACGAAGCTCATTTAACAGTATCGCTAGTGCGATTGGAATCGGAAAACTTACGACAAGATCCAAGAAATTGAGTAGAAAGGTGTTGCGGAGCGCATTGTAAAAACCATCCATCTGAAATACTTCCCGGAACGTTTCGAAACCGACCCAGGGGCTTGCTAAAATGCCTTGAAACATGTTGTAGTCCTTAAATGCAATGACGACGCCCAGCATTGGTGTGTACTTAAAAATAATAAAATACGCCAAGGGCAGAAGCAGCAGCAGGTATAACTGCCAATCCCTGTACAGCGCTTTCATACGAACGCGCGGCACGGTTTTGACCTTCCTCTGACGTTCCGTTGCAATCTGCATGGATGACCTCCTGACTCTTATTGGAAGCAAATATTTCGGCTTGGTTCCAAATGTAACACGTGATTAAGAAATCGAATATTAACAAGAATCAGAGGCTTAACATAATCGGAAATCCCGCTATTCACGCGGACTTTACCATTTTCCGACGATTAACCTTTACGGAAGTAAAAAGAAAATCTGCCGATTAATTCGGCAGATTTGTTGCCATTCATTCGTTTAACCGATAAATGGTTCGATATTCACCTGGCGGTAGATTGAACAATTTTTTGAAAGCGCGGTGGAAGGAAATGACGTGTGTATAGCCTACCTGTTCTGCAATCCATTGGATAGGCTCATCTGTTTCAAGCAGCATGTTCTTCGCATGTGCGAATCTTACCTTAAGCAAATAATCGATAAAATTTTCGCCAAGCTCCTCTTTAAACAAATGACTAACGCTTCTAGCGCTTAGACCAAACTTCTCGCTGACTTGAACGAGAGACAAGCTCGGATCAGTGTAATGCTGGTCGATGTATTCCTTCGTTTGGAGGGCGATCGTATGATTTTTGCCATTCAGCCTTTTCTTATCCCTATCGCCCGCAAGTTCAGTCAAAACAGCCGTAAGCTGAATCTCAAGCTCGTCGATCGTTTCAGCATGCTGGGCGATTTGCCTGAACCTGCTTCGGTATTCGCTGCTCCATATCGTCTCGATATCACTTGGCAATGCTTCCATATCTTTCTCTAGCTGGCGGATTAAATTATGAATGAACGCTTCAATATCCGCGCGCGAGATTAACATGCCTTTCAACTTAAGAAAAATTCGGCTCAGCTTAATCTCCCATTGCCCGTCGTCCATCCGGCAAGAGCGTGACAGCTCCAATATGGATTGAAAGCAAAGAAGTGTCTCTCCTGTTTGTTTTGTATATCTTAACCGGTTATCAATTACGCTGTTTGTGCCAAAAACAGCTTTGTAGGATACATTCTCAGCAGCGCTGTGGTAAGCGGCCGCAATATTATGAATGGAATGGACGAAGTTCCCAATTCCACAAGATACGGTTAACTCCAAATGCTCGTTCATCCACTTGCGGAATTCTTCGCATACTTGTACCAGCCTATCTTGAATGGACCCTGAGCTTTGCTGTAGAAGGACAACAAAAGCCATTCGCTGAGGCTCTGTCCATACGTGTTGGATCTGAAATTCCTTCTGCTGCATAAGCTCTCGAAAAGCGGATTCAATAAGAAATTTCAGCAGGTTTTGATCACTGGCTTTATATTTATCAGTAAATGCGGCAAAATGGTCAATTTCTAGAGCAATGACGCCAAGCCATTCATAGGAATGCGGCAAGCCTAGTGCCGATGCCTGATTTTTCCATTCCTGATCGGTCAGCATGGATCGTCCAACAAGCAGCTCCTGAAGGAGATTCCGTTGTCGAAGCAGCAAATCCTCTTTATGCAGATGCTCATAATCAATCGATTTCTTTAATAAATGATCAATCGCGGTTTCGATAAATTTGAACTCGTTTCGGGGCAGCTTAATGCCAAGCTCTTGGCTTTTGCGAGCCGCATATCCGTCGATTTTACCCATGATGGTCTGGATCGGCTTGTAAGAGACATGCGTAATAAAGGTAAACCATACTAAGGCAAGTATGATGATGATAAATACGATAATAAACCACATGTTGGAAAACAAAGAGAGGGCGGAAAATTCGTTGGCATGCTCGCTGTCTGCATAGAATTGCCAACCGGTGTATGGGGAGCTGGCATAAATACCGCCTTCCTTGGCAGAAGGCAGAGTGGATTCAAACGGCTTCTTCTCCCAATCGAGAAGTTGAATCGTGCCGCCGTATCCATTGAATTGATTCATAAAATCGATGATGGAGCTTACATTAAGATTGACGACCACCGCTCCCTGCTTATCAGACGCGAATGGGTAAGCCTTTAGCAGTGAAACAACCTTGCGAGTGGAATCGTCTAGGATAGATTGACTATACTCTCTTGGGCTCGTCCAGCCTATTGCAGCCGATCTTGATTGATGCGAATCGAAAAAAGGCTTGTCCTTAAACGCATCGAGCTTGACCATCCCTGCTTCGGATAATACTTTTCCAGTATGATCACTGTAAATATAAATGGAATTAACGAACGGCAAAGATGAGGATATTTCAACTAACTTTTTTTGAATTACGAAGTAATCATACAGTGACTTGGGCTTTTCATTAAAAAAGGCTTGCAGCGTTTTGTCCGTCTGCATTTCCCTTACCACATTGCGCTCAATCAGCTGCAAGTTGGCGTCCACATTTTGCATCGTCTGCTCCACGATCGCTTGATTCGTTTCCAAATACTTCTTCTCAGACGAATGATTTAATGTTGAAAAAAACAAAAAGATAACTGATGAAATAACAAAGAAAAATATCGGTGTATACGACAGCATCATCCGGTAATACCAGTTCATCTTCAAATGAACCAACCTCCCGTCCATTTATGAAGCGCTTACAATTAGAAAAAAGTTTCTAGTTTCTGCTTCTAGCCGACCTCTACCTGCAAAGGAAAGAAACCGCGATTACGCGGCCTCCTCCGTGCAGTTGTTGATTATGCCTTAGTCCATGAAGCTAGCTGCCTGTCATGTTCGGCGTATTCACTGTATCTGTCCTTTACTCCGCCTTTTTCTGTGTTCCCCTCCTGAATGTAAATACGGTGCTTCATCGTTATTGCATCTCCGCCTGGCAACAGCTTTCCGCCACAGAAATGGAAATTCGCAGGTGTGAAAGGGCCATAATCACGGACAAACCATTGAGAAGCAAAAGTTTCATTTTCTGGATGGGAGAAAACCGCAATACCTGCCTCGGTGTACTGCTTGACCACTTCATCTCCGTCTCGCTGCATGCTGAGAAACAGTTCACCGCTGTAGTCAATGACTGTTCACATCATCGTGTCCCCACCATAACCCGTGATGATGAAGATGATCGTCCGGCCCATCATGGATCAGTGTCTTTCCATGCGGTCCGATTAAGGGGTAAAAGTAAGGTTTCGCACTCGTAGCCGCATATAGGTACCGAGTAAAAAGTTTACCCTCAATGCTTACGACAACTCTCGCATTATCTTCCTGATGATCTAGATACACCCCAGGCAGCTCGCTCCAAGTACGTCATATCGGATCCGCTCCTATTTGCTTTCTCCGCTTACCGTAATTTGATTGCTGCTGAACGCTGCAACGGAGTTTTTCTTCTCATAGAAGTGAGTCGCTGACGCCATAATCCCTTCTCGTGTATAAAAAGGGCTGTCTGGTCGAATAGGCAGCTCTACAGTTGTCCCTGTGCTGGAAGCTTGATAAATAGCAGTAATAAGCTCAAGCGTTTTTCTTCCTTCCACTCCCGTTACGAGTACTTCGCCGCTGCCGTTTTCAATCGCGGTTATAACATTATCCAGCTGACCCTTGTGCCCTACGTAGGTTAAGGAAGCTGTACCGTCTGCAACGGCAGCAATTTGCCGCTCCAATTCCGGGTTTTCTATAGGAAAACCGTTTTCCTGTGCAGATGAAGCGGTTACCTGCCATGGCATCGATACCCGCGCTTTCTCACCTTGGAAAATAAGCTTTTGCTCTTGTCCGTGATGAACGACGGAGCTTGTGATTTGAGCAATCGCTCGCGGATAAGACAAAATCGCTACCGACAAATCCTCAACTTCTGCATTATCATGGGAAGTATTAGCCATAATGGCCGTCACTTTATCCGGCATCCCCATCATCCATTGGAACATATCGATATGATGTACGGCATGGTTCAGCGTACAGCCTCCGCCTTCCTTCTCCCAAGTTCCGCGCCACCACAAATCATAATATGTATACCCTCGCCACCAAAAGGAATCAACCTGCGCATGCACGATTCGTCCTGCAAGCCCAGAATCAAACACGCTCTTAAGCTTCATGACCGCATCGCCAAATCGATTCTGGCTTATGACGGAAAGAATTTTTCCTGATGCGGCAGCGGCTTCGTTCATTCTATCGCATTCAGCCAGCGAAGATGCCATTGGCTTCTCGACAATGACATGTTTTCCTGCTTGCAGGAAGTCTACCGAAAGATCAGCGTGTGTATAGGGCGGTGTGCAAATCGAAACCAAATCGATATCATCACGCGACAGCAAATTTTTGTAATCGTTTACAATTTCACAATTCAATTGAAACTTCTTTTTTTTGTCCTGCGCGCTTGCATCAATAATATCGTATAAAGCAACAATACTGCAGCGGTTCCCAAGTGCCAGATAAGCTTCGATATGAGCAGACGATATAGAGCCGGTTCCAATAATCGCAACACGAATCATATAATTCCATCTCCTTAGTCATTTTTCTTAACTGATAATACTAGTATACAATTAATTCAGACAAGTGCATATGCCTTTTTAATATGAGTATATATTGCAAAATCAAAAAACAGCCGACACCTCCTATGAGGCTGCCTGCCGTTTCATTGTACATGATTACTTAAAATACGCGGGGTGTTTCTCTTTCAGCTCATCCTTCTCCAGTTGAAAACGATTCAAATGCTCATGCATCACTTTTTCCGCCGCATCTGCGTCCTTGTCCTTAATTGCCGCCACGATTGCACGGTGCTGGCTCAAAATAATATGCCAATCATCGTTTGCAGCTAGGCGCAGCATCCTCACCCTCTGGTAATGGGCGCTAAGCTCTTGAAGCAGCTTCCATGTGCGGAGCTTCCCACATCCGATGATAATCGTTTTGTGAAACTCATCGTCGAGCTCAAACAATCGCTTATAGTTTTTTTCTTCGATACAGAGCTCTTGCAGGGCAATCAAGTTTAGCAGCTGCAGCACTTGTTCAGCCTTAAGCTGCTCGCATGCCAGCCTGACGATTGTACTTTCCAGCGTTTCCCGCACGAAGCGTGACTCTTCCACCATATCCAGATCAATGAGAGAAATAAATGAACCTCGCTGGGGTATCGTTTCAATAAGTCCCTCTTGCGAAAGCTTCACGAATGCCTCTCTGATTGGTGTTCTGCTCACCTTCAACATCTCGATTATATCTTTTTCTGAAATAAAACGACCCGGCTCCAGTTTCAAATCCAATATATCTGCTTTCAGCTTATCGTATACATAGTCACGAATAGATCCTTTTGCATCACGCGACGATTCGGAATTGTAGTTCATATCATTGTATCCCTCCTGATGGCACTGCTATTACTAATGTACCATAGCTTGTATAAACTGCAATAAGCCAAAGCAGAACATAATATTGTATAATGATTGTATTAATGAATTGGAGGCTATACTTTATGCTGTTGCCTGATTTTGATTTTATGTCCGATTCCACGGAAGAAACGTCTACAAGATACGTCACTTTTATTGGACCTAGCTTGAAGCGATTCGACCTTGCAATTACTTCCACTAGCCGTTTTTACGGCAAAAAACTAATTACTGACCTTCAATTTGGCAAAACAGCGATTATCGGTCCTGATGACCTTGAAGAGGAAGGTTATCTTGAACATACGTTTAAGCTGACAGAAGAAGAGGCGGCTGAGCTCGCTCAATTCTTATACTTTGTTGTTGGAACGGTGCATTTTACCGATTAATCAGGGTACACTGAAATGGTAAACTAATACCATTTGAGAGGAGTCTGCTGATGGATCGATTTGTTCCTGAAAATCGCCAGCCCTATACAGATGTATCAACAGTAGAATCGCAGCGCAACGATCTCATTCCGGAGGAGTTTCCGGATGGACCGTATGGCTCTGATCTGCTGATGGAATCGCTAGGAAAAAGTACGCCTTGGAGAGTGGATCAGCGACCATCCAATCGCTTCGCTTATGAGAATCGAGCGCTTCATGCAGGAATGCCTCGTGACTATCCAGGTGAAGATGAATACGACCATGATTTTCCTGAAGTACATGATGAACCTTAAACCAAGCAAAAACGCCTTCGGCGTCCTTAGACGCTGAAGTAGCTTTGACGGTGAAATATAAGATAAGTATGAGAAAATTATATACTTTCTTATATTTAAACAAAGCCCTTGGATAACACGTCGTATCACGTGTTTCCAAGGGCTTTTTTCCAAGCTTATTTATACGTTGGTTTATGCAGGATTAAGCTCTAGGTCATCTTCGTCACCGCGGTTGAATGCTTCACGATCGAATTCGCCTTCGGAATCTGCTACAAGCAATGCAGTAACCGTAGTACCCGTAGCATTAACAGCCGTACGACCCATATCAATTAGAGATTCAACAGCAACAACGAGTGCAATACCTTCTAGCGGTAAGCCAACTGCTGTCAAAACAACTGTTGTCGAAATGGAAGCTGGACCTGGTACGCCTGCTACACCGATTGAAGAGATTACACTAACAAGTACGATAAGTACATAATCTGTTGCAGTAAGCGATACACCGTAAACTTGTGAGATGAATACTGCTACAACAGCCGGCCAAACCCCGCCGCAGCCGTTAAAGTTCATCGTAGCGCCAAGCGGTGCTACAAAGCTCGCGATTTTTGGTGAAATGCGAAGGCGCTTCGTAATAACTTCAAGATTGACCGGAAGCGTTGCAAAGCTGCTGCGTGTTGTGAACGCTACTGCTACCGTAGGATATGCTTTTTTGAAAAATTTCAAAGGATTAACCTTAGCGACAAAAGATACAAGGCCGCCAAAGACGAATACAAAATGCAAGAGCAATGCGATATAAGTTACAAGAATCAACATGGCAAGCGGTTCGAGTGTTTCCCATCCGTATCTAGCAGCCATAACTGCAATCAAGGCATACACACCATACGGTGTAAAACGAAGAACGAACTTAACAACCTGGTGCATAATTACGGTTGCCGATTGAATGAACGCTTTGAACGGTTGAACGGAATCCGGATTTTTTGCTCCTACCTTAACGATTGCGATAGCAATGAATAATGCGAAAATAAGAATTGGCACTACTTTACCCTCTGCAGCATCGTTAATCGGATTTGAAGGCACTTGATCCAATATCACTTTGAAAAAGCTTGGAACTTCACGCGCTTCAAAATTTTCAGGTGTTTTAAGCTCGAAGCCTGCACCCGGATTAATAGCAGATGCTACTAGAAGTCCGATAATCGCGGCTACACCTGTCGTTGCAAGAAACCAACTGATCGTCTTAACGCTTAGCTTGCGTAGAAACTCAAGATTCGTAATCGAGATAATACTGTTAATTACGAGAACAAATACGAGCGGAATAACGATCATCTTAATTAAATTAATATAGATGGAGCCAATCGTACCTACGCCCTCAGTATCTAGTTTAAAGTTGTTAAAAATAATACCTGCCACAAGGCCAAGGCCAAGTGCGACCAATACTCTCGTTCCGAAGCTTACACGTTTTTTGGCCATAAAATAAAGACCGCCAAGTATTATTGCTGATACAACTAAACTGATCCAGTTTGTTTCAATTGCTGTCAATAAATTATTTTCCATAATACAACAATCATCCTTTCTGTCTATACCTTATGATTAATAGCAAAAATTAACTCTTAAAATCAATTCCGTTTTAATTCCGATAAGAATACTCTACTTTGCAGAAACAAATATATCATCGTTCTCAAACTTATGTCAATATGATTTTTCCACAGCTTCCAGAGAAATATTCGTTTAGCTTTTTGGAGTTTCGATACTATAAATATGTAGAGCTCTTTCAAGTATTACTTCGCACAAAAAAGAGACGTATAACAACCTTTTGCATCCGGTTGTATACGTCTCTTAGTGGCGTAACTTCAGTATAAGTAGTTACTCCGTAATTTCAAATTTTGGTTTAACATTGTTGAAATCAAGATTTTCTCCACTAACCATAAGGCCCATGCCCCAATCAAAATGAGTATTTACAGAAGGCTTGTCGGCTGCATCACGATATTGGAACAAAACGTTTCTTCTCGTTCTGTCACTGCGGTTAACATCCGATCCATGAATCGTCAAATAGTTGAAGAACAGGACATCCCCTGCTTTCGCCGGGCAAAGCGTTCCCGATGAAATTGGATATTCCTTATGGTTGAGATAATGTCTTCCCACATGATTCAGCGGTCCTTCCAAATGAGAACCTGGGATAACCGCTAAGCAGCCATTTTCTGAATCGGCATCATCAAGATGAACACTTGCAGCAAGCATCGAATGGTCGTTATGAGGGAAATAAGGGTAATCCTGATGCATAGGAAATGCTGCTCCGTTAGCAGGCGGCTTCACAAGCATTTTGGAGTGATGGAGCTGTACGTTAGGACCAATTATTCCATTCAATACAGATACCATATTCGGATGAATGACTGCCTTAGTAAAAGAGGCATCATGATAATGCACATCATGGAAGCCTTTCAGCACAAGCTTCTTAAGCTGCTCCGGCGGCAGAAAATCTCCTTGCCATGCGTGGTTATGATCAGCCTGAGCAAGCGCCGCTCGTTGAATGATCCGCTCAACAGCTGCTCTCATCTCAACTACCTCTTCATTGTTAAACACGCCTCTAACTAGCAAGTAACCATTTTCTTTATAAAATTGCACATCTTCATTAGTGATCATGTTCATTCCCCTTATCGTATAATTAATGTGAATATGGTTTAATTATAGATAGGATATAGTGCAATCGTATTTACCTGTTAACGACATAATTTTGCATTATTACGCCATAGGAGTTGATCGTTCAAATGTACGTTTGGTCAAAAAGCGAAGAACGCTTGAATCGATATGCAAGATTGCTGCAAGGTGAGAGCTTGACCATCCATGTCTATTACTGGGGAGCGGTGCCTAAGCTCGTCGCAAACGCTGTTCATAAGCACTCATTTTTTGAAGTATGTTATGTAGCTGGTGGAACGGGGATTTATGAGGAGGGCGGAACGGCTTATCCTCTGCATGAAGGCGTGCTTTTTTGCTCGCGGCCAAATATCCGTCATCAAATTAAAGATGTAGACCAATTGGATTTATTATATGTTGCCTACGAGCTCGATGAGAAGCTTTCTAAGCCGGATGAATTCGAATATTACAATCAGTCTTTAAACAGCGGCCCGATATGGATGGAAAACCAGCAGCATTCTCCAACCGCTCATATTTGGAAATCGCTGCTCATTCCAAGCGAAGAAATGTTCGCTGTGCCAATCGCCTTGCTGAATCAGCTGGCACATGCCTTGATCCTAACGTTTCCTACGATTGTAGGCGGGAGGAACAAAAATACAGAAATCATTTTGCCCGCTTCCAATGCAGCTATCCTCATTAGCCGCGCAAAGCTGTACATACGCGATAATTTAGGCGCTAATTTGAGCTTATCGGAGGTTGCTCGCTACATTAATGTGTCGGAGCGCCATCTATCTAGACTTTTTTCACAAAGCGTTCATGAATCGTTCTCCATGCTTGTTAGACATGAGCGAGTCCGCGTGGCGGAGCAGCTGCTATCACAAACAGCAACGCCGATTAAAACCATCGCTGAGCGCTGCGGCTTCTCATCCGTACATTATTTCTCTCGAACGTTTGCCGAAGCAAAAGGCATTCCTCCAGCTGCCTTTCGCGAGGCCAGCCGCAGAAATACCGATGATGACTAGTTGCATCTCTGCATCATTAATTATAGGTCATGAATCGTAATCTCGCTTCTGACCATAAACCTTGCGTTAACGCCTGCTTGACCGATGCCTTTGGAAATGTAAAAGGTGCCATCCTTATTGTGATGAAGGCCTTTGTAGATTCCTTTCACGGACAACGGGCCCTTTGGCTTAAATGCAAAAAAGAACGGCACGTTCAGCTGCTTCCCATGCAGATGACCGGCCATCAAATATTGAAAAGGACGATTAATTTTTAGAACGACATTAGGATCATGAGTCATAATGACGACAGGCTTGCTATCATCAATACCTCTAAATGAAGGTAAGATTCGGCTATGATGAGAGCAGTCATCGTCGATTCCGACAAGCTGAAAATCATCGAGCATGACATTCTCGTTACGCAGCACCTTAATCCCATAAACGCCAAATAGATTGAGCAAATTCTTTAAACGCGGAAGCTCATAATCATGGTTTCCGAGCACTGCATAGACAGGTATTCCGCTGTCAGCTATAGCTTTAAGGTAATAGCCTACCCGCGTCAAATAGTGTTCTTTATACGTATAATCGCCGGTCAGAAAAATGTAGTCAGGCTGCACGGAGGCAATGACATGCTGAATTCGCTTTGCGCTTATGCGCAGCCTGTCTACATGCAAATCGCTTATTTGCAATATGCGTTTGTTAATGCCAATGGGATGTGTAATTTTTTCGATTTTTAACCACTGGGTTGGGAGGATAAAGAGCAGGTACAAGAGAAGCACGGTTATTCCGAGCGTTAGTATAATAGCCAAATGTGTCCTCCTAATCATTGAAACCAATTCTGAATTAATCTATCCCAAGGATTAAAAGCATGTCCCTGTCATGAACTTTTTCTATTCTAATTAGTATAGTAAAGTTCCGCTTATAAAGCTACTTGCAGCTGATTGCCTAACAAACGGCTGAACAGTCCTTTTTTATCCTCAGCGAGCATGATAAAATGGCCCGTTTGCACGATTCTCCCATTTTCCAACACGATAACCTGATCTGCATTCCGAATGGTCGATAGGCGATGAGCAACGACGATAACGGTCATTTTTCCCTTAAGCCGCTCTATGGCTTCTTGAATTTTTGTCTCGTTCAAGCTGTCTAGTGCACTTGTAGCCTCATCCAAAATAAGGATAGATGGCTTTCTTAATATTGCTCTAGCCAAAACGAGTCTCTGACGCTCCCCACCTGATAAACGTATTCCACGATCACCAATAATCGTATCAATGCCATCCGGAAGTTTGCGAACAAATTCAGCCGCAGAAGAGAACTCCATCGCTTCCCATATTTGATCTTCCGTCGCATTCGGATCGATTAATATTAAGTTATCTCTAATCGTCCCATGGAACAGAAACGGCTCCTGCGGGACATAACTGATTGATCTTCTTAACGACAACAGATCCTCATCTGTAAGCGTCTTCCCGTCAATGAGCACAGAACCTTGATCAGGCTTCAACATGCCCATAATCATATCAATTAATGTACTTTTACCTGCACCTGATTGACCAACAATTGCAGTCATACCATTAGCAGGAATACGAAGATTAATAGCTTCTAATGTATAGTCTACCTGATCTTGATCGTAACGGAAATATACTTGACGGCATTCAAGCTGATGCTCGAACTTCATGCTGCCAACATTCTCATCTTCGTATTGAATGATATCTGTTACTTCCTGAACTTGCATGCATTCTTCTTGAAGGTTCATCAATGTTTTGAAAGCGGGTATGGAGGAAGCAATTAGTTCAACATTGGACTGAATTCCTGTGAATCGTGGCCATAGACGAGCGAAAATAGCAATGATAAGCAATAAATACCCGCCTTCTTGTTGGAACATTGTCGCCGAGAACAAAATAAATACAGCTATCATAAGTGAAGAAGTCAACTTGTAAACAAGCTGAGAATTATTACTGACAATACTATTGCTATTCCGCTCTTCCGCTTGTTTTCGAGTCCAGCCCAGCATCCAACGATAACGTGATGTCTCTAAAGAGTTACTCTTAATATCCTTCATTCCATTGAACTGATCCGTAATGCCTGCCATATAACCTTGATAAAGTTCAATAGCTTCACTTCCAAGCTCTTTTGATTGTTTAATAAATCGACGAGATATAAAAATGACAATTAAACCAAAGCCAAGCACAAAAAGCGTCATCTTAGCCGAAATTACAAATGCAATACCTATTTGAATCATTGTAAAAATGATTGATGTCAAAAGTTGAAGAATAAGGTAAGCGCCATTAGTCACACGCCATAATTGATCGGTCAAAGATGAGATGAGATCTGTTTTTCGTTTTTTTAAAAAGAAAGCCCACTGTGTTTGCAATAATGTTCGATATATTTCTAATCTCACACTATTAACATACCCTGTCAAAATTCGCGTTTCGCGTATGCTAAGATTTCGACTTACAAAACTTTGACCGATAACTAATGTTAAATATACGGAAAGGATGATCAATAAGGCTTGCAGTTTAGGCATAACTTGCAAAAATTCAAAAAAGGCGAGGCCAGGTATAGCGTGGATTTGAAAATCAATAATTCCGATAATAGATAATAAAGGGATTAATAATAACATTCCAGCGCCCTCTAACAAACCAATGAGCATCATGCCGAATAAATTGAAATAAAGCACCTTGCCAGAGTAACTATGTAGCTTCTTAGTGAAATATATAATGTGACTCATTACCTCATCACTTTCCATTCTTTTTCATTGAATGAACTTAGCGAACATACCCGTTACGGTAAATCTGTTCATTTCTTCAGCACCTGAGACAACCAATGAACCGCTCCGAAGCCAAGCATGAGCGATTAACTTCCCGTTCTCGTCCTTTGCTGTTCCTAAATACAAGGTGCTTTCAATTTGACGTCTTTCCAGCATCTTCATAGCAGTAATCGCTCGAACTAAACACTTTGTCTCCCAAAACGTATTTCTTCCCATTATTTCTATCGATTGATAAACATTGAAAATTATCTCGTGATTTTGCTGACTATATTCAGAGTCGGTTTCCTTCAAATAAACGCCTAGTGTAGGAGCTATCCGTGAGAATGGAAAATAAAGCAGCTGCATTCTTATCCTTCCCAAATATAAACCTGTCTCGATAAAGAGGAGCAGCGTCTTCATATCCAAAGAAAAAACTGTTTTACATTTTCCTATAATCCCCATTTTCTCACCTTAACGTTATAGACTGTAGTGAATTAATTTTTCTTCTGACAGATGAAGCAGGAACGGCAGCAGTTGCTCTTCACAAGTAATCCGATCGACATCATATTGTTCTATCAACTTATCAATTAGTTGCATGACAGGAATAGGCTCCTGTATTAGCTCCCAAATCTGACTCCCCATAATGCCAAGATTATAATAGTTCCCGTTTCTGATACTTAAAATAACTTTTTCACCGCCCATATCACTAACGATATTCTCCTGGTCTCGAACAATACTCGCTTGTACTAGATTTGCCTGATTCAATGTTAGGCTGTTCGTTTCTATTGTCATCATTTATTCCTCCAACGAAATGGTTTTTAATATAAGATCGACTAATTGTGGAGCCGAAAATTCATTTTCCGAACGCCGTAAATGATAGATAGGCAGTCTCTCTCCCAACTTTGAGGAGAAACCGAAATGCCAGCTCACAAGGTTCATTTTTGGAATTAAAAAATGTCTATATGTATGTTGAAATAATAAAGGCAGTCTTTCCAGCTTCTTAACTGCTTGAATATTTATTCCGTCTACATCTGATTTTTCTAATAAGAAAATCCCTGCTAGTGGTATAGGATCCGTATAATATTTATCTTCAACCGAGATGCAGTACTTCGTTTCCCGACCATGAATGGAACGAAGCTCAGCGTTATTCATTCCGAAAGCATCCAAGCTCTGCTGCCATAGCTTCTGCTGCGGATAGGAGGGAGTAACAATAGGGCGATGCTCTGCTGGTAAGAATGAAATAGGAACAATATCATCTGTTACAAGCTTATGTCCCCGTCCTACAAAAGCAGAAGCGAGGGTTGACTTGCCGGCCCCTGATTCACCTATAAAAGCATAGGCATTACCATTAATAACAACTGCACTCCCATGAAGTGGATAAATCGATCTTTGTATAAGTATGATCCCCATACAGGTACCAAGAAGGTACAATCGAATTACATCCTCGTCTGCTTCAGCGCATGGAGACACAATGATCTTATTGCCATTTTGAATACTAAAAACACCGGCATCAGGTAGTCTCATCGTTACTGCTTCTCCATCAACAATAACTTCATAAGGCGATAAATTAAACGCTTCCTTAAAGCTGGGGTCTATCACAACTTCAACATCATTACACACTTGAAGATCATTCATCCTAAGTAGTTCAGGAAATGGAATTTCACTAGATATGTTCAAACCAAATGCTTTATAACCTTCCCTGACCTTTGTAATCAACAGACATCCACTCCATAAAAAGATAATTAACATTCAAGCCCTTATATAACAAACATACAAGGGCTTGAAGTTTAACTTACACAATTGCGATTAGCTATAACGGAGGTCTGGAACGGGAGTTCCAGTTGGGAATGTTGCATCCAAACGAGTACCCACTTTAGGACTAGCTTCAGTCATTTTGACTTCCAGAACTTGTAGTTCTGGCTTGATCCATTGCTTCTTTGACATATGTATCACCTCCTTAATGATGTTTATCACTTTTGTATCCATGAAACCAATCTAGCTTTCCTAGTAAATTAGAGTGATGCTATGAGTAGATGGTTAAAAATGTCGTTTAAGGAATCGATACACAATTACACTTCTCATAAGGGCTCGCAAACCTTCATCCTCTGCTAGATTTGAATCCGCCTTTTTTTTAAAACGTAACAATGCTCCTTTAACCAGGTTGCCATCTACAAGAGACATCATTCTATCATCTTTGCTCATAGACTCTGCCTCTTCGATAAACAAATGCCAATCTGGTCTTATACGATGAAGCCAATCCAAACCCTGAACGCCGCGAACACGCTGGTTGAGCCTTACGTCATCCGGTAAATAATTTTCAGTTGCTCTTCGAATAAGAGCTCGATCTAATCCCTTATGAACATATTGATCCTCTGGTACCGATAAGCAAAACTGGATAACTCTACTATCATTTGACGGATCACGACTCCATAAAGCATTAGGTAACGAAAATTTTGATGTAACTGTATTGGTAGCATTCCAGTATAATGGATTCTCAAAATGTTCTCTTCTTATTTTATAAATGTTCTGCTCGACTAGCCAACCTGTCTGGTCCATTCCATGCTCGCGAAGTTGATCAAAAACTTTAGTTTTCGTTGCAAAATCGCTATTTATAATAGGTCCAATAGAAGGCTCTTGATTGATATGTAATCTGCTAAGTGCTGGAAAAGCCATTTTACTCAAAACAGAAAATACTCGTCCACGCCCAGTCCCCATATTTCTGCTAAATGCCTTTACTTCGTTATGTAAATGAATCCATCTGAAACGTTTTAAGAGACGAGAGTAGTTTTCGAGGGCATCACCCCAAGAAATGGACAAGTTACCTCGCGCACCTGTTAGTAATATGCCAATGTCTTTCGCCGCAGCTTGTTCGAATATGCCTCTTATCCAAAAAGAGTTCTCAAAAAATTTATAAGGCATTTCTAATGTCTCCAGAAATGGATCAATATCTGAAAACGAATTTCTATCTTTAAAGTCAAGATAGTTCGCTTGAAACCCACCAACATACTGGACAGTTGAATTAATATAGGGTGATTCATTAGCAATCGTTTGACGAGAGGTATAATCGTCAAAATCGCTTGGAGGAACATAACTGAATGTATGTATTTCTTTATTTATTGGACGAAGGGCTTTAACTGCAAAACTAACTACTGCTCCTGAATCCAACCCCCCACTTAATTGTGAACCTATTTGTTTGTAAGTGCGCAATCGTGCATTTACTGACTGTTGAAATACATCCCTGAATGCTTCAACATATTGTTCGTCCGTTTTGAAGCGAAGTTTCTTATTTGCCGTTAGCTTAAAATATCGCATGACCTTTACTTGACCATTAACCAATGTCATGCAATGAGATGGCGGCAATTGCAAAATATCCTTATACACATTTTGTGTAACGTCAACAACATCAATTACTGTGCTGATAGCTAAAAACTGTGCCATCCATTGCTCATTCAGACGTTTATGAACATCTGGCAGCTCTAACAGTGGTTTCATCGTCGTACACATCGCTAACCGATTTCCATTCCAGTGATAATACAAAGTTCTGCAACCAGAAAAATCTCTAGCAGCAAATACTCTTTGCTCTCTTTCATCCCATATTACAAAAGCAAAATCACCGATTAGATACTTGGGTGATTCAACACCCCATTTTGCATAGGAGAGTAAAATGAGCTCTGCATCAGTCATTTGCATTCTACGATCAAGGTGTACGTTTAGTGATTCAAATAATTCATTACGGTTATCTATAATTGCATCGGCACTTATGACTAAACGTCTTTCTGAATCATAATAGGGATTGCATTCCCCGACAGACTCTGGTGTAATCCATTGATTATGGCATCCAACAAACACATTGTTCTTATTCCATGCTTGAGCTGTATTGCAAGGAAACCGCGATAATTGCTGCATCAGTCTATTCCCCTGATCTAACACATGGGCTGTCTGATCAACTTCATAAACGACTGCTATTGCGCTCATTCGTGCCTCCGATTTAGATAGCCAGCGTGTTCTTCAATCGAACGAGATGCGAGCATCATTGAATGTCTTTTAGTTCTTAATAAAGAACATATTTGAATAATACACTTGAAAACGGACGTTGTCAATCGTTTTTTCACCAAAATATCACAAAATAAAACGAAACATCGTTCTTTTATAAGAACAACATTTCGAAATGGGTTTAACCTTATTTTTTTCTAATTTAGACGTCATTTTATTTTTTATTCGTTAAAACTTACAAGCTTTCGCAATTAAGAATTATTCGTTATAATAGTGTTAGTCTACAACGAAGAGATAACGGGGGAGTTTGCTATGATCGGAGAACGTATTCAGATGCTGCGCAAGAGAAAAGGCCTATCCCTAACGGAGTTGTCGCAACGGGCAGGCGTCGCAAAATCTTACTTAAGCTCTATTGAACGAGGGCTCCAGCAAAATCCTTCGATTCAATTTCTCGAAAAGGTAGGCGCAGTATTAAACGTAACGGTTGAAGAATTTTTAAATAGCGATGAAAATAATGATCGTAAAACAAGCAATCTAGACACCGAGTGGGCCGATCTAGTTCGAGAAGCAATGGCTTCTGGCGTAAGCAAAGATCAATTTAAAGAATTTTTAGAATTCAATAAATGGAAAATAAAGCGCGAGTAGCGCTTTATTTTCTTTTATACGGCTGTTTCTTGTATATCATCTTTCTTGCTTTCTTCAAGACATAGTAATACCTTTCTAACATCTTCCTTGCTAAACCCCAAAGAACGTGCATTCATGATTAATGCTACCCATTCCATATCTAAATCCTGATTATCCTCTGATTTTGTAAGTACCATTTTCCCATGTCCCCCATTCAATTTGGGACGGTTGCACCACTGACTCCATGCGTTTAAGGTGCCCAGATACTAAACGCATTTCAACGTCTCCCTATGCTTGTCATTCGTTTATAGATGTATTATAAATCACTCTAATTGCGTATGCTGTCGCTTCCTGTCTCACAAAAATGAAAGATAATTACATTTTTTGTCGAATTTATTTAACGATTGTTAAAGGGAGCGGGGGAAGGAAATAGAGCCCGCTAGATCAAATTAGGAGCTCTAAAATGTTGCTTCATTAACAGAGCTATCCGGTATATTATTTTGCTGCAAGTTCAGATTTCAACAGTGTATCTTCTTCATATCCATTCGGATTTGAAAATTGCCATCTCCACGTATCGCTGCACATTTCTTCTATTCCTTTTGTTGCAAACCAATTCAATTCTACATTTGCCTTCAACGTATCTGCATAACAAACAGCAATATCGCCAGGTCTGCGGTTAACGACCTCGTATGGAATGCTTTGCCCAGTTACCTTCTCGAAGGCTGCAATCATCTCTAACACACTGTAGCCATTTCCAGTGCCAAGATTATATATATTCACATTTGATTTTCTACTCATGTTTTCCAGTGCCTTTACATGCCCCTTTGCTAGATCTACTACATGAATGTAGTCTCTCACTCCAGTGCCATCCACAGTTGGATAATCATTTCCAAACACATGTAACTGCTTAAGCTTGCCAACAGCTACCTGCGATATGTAAGGCATTAAGTTGTTTGGCACTCCATTTGGATTTTCTCCAATTCGACCACTTTTATGGGCGCCAATAGGGTTGAAATACCTCAGGATCGTTATTCCCCAGCTGTTATCTGAACTAGCTAAATCCAGTAAAATTTGTTCTAGCATGAGCTTAGTCCGGCCATATGGATTTGTTGCTGAGAGCGGTGAGTCCTCAATAATCGGAACATGTTCGGGCCGTCCATAAACAGTAGCCGAGGAACTAAATACTAATTTCTGAACACCAAATTTCTTCATGACTCCACAAAGAATTAATGTGCTCGTTATATTGGTATGATAATAAGATAAAGGCATTTGTACAGACTCTCCGACAGCCTTTAACCCGGCGAAGTGAATAACGGCATCAATAGCATGATTCGAAAATACATGCTCGAGTCCCTTTTGATCCATAAGATCCATTTGATAAAAGGTAAAGGATTTATTTGTAATCTCTTTTACCCTTTCTAAAGCGATATAGCTGCTATTAGAAAAATTATCAACAACCACTAATTCATATCCCGCTTCAAGAAGCTCAATGCAAGTATGACTGCCTATGTACCCCGCTCCGCCTGTTACTAAGATTGCCATTTTATTTACCCCTCTCAATAATTCTTAATAAAGAACAAATAAATCAAAAAAAATACCTCTCCGATGCTAAGCTCACATGCATACCTTTTCGCTGTAATAATTTATCATTGCTACATCTTCTCTTTCATCGAATTTTCTCGCAAAGTATTTATTCGATTTTTCAATAGAATCAATATCTTTAAAACTTAAGTTTATGGGGTGATTACTATTGTTATATTCTTCACCCCATTTTAAATAAGTTAAATTATCATTAGCGACCTGATCCGCATATTTCGAGTTCATAACTAAGGTTTGAAAAAACCATTCATCTGGGCACAGAGCGTTTTTGAAATATTGATAATACCATTTGTTCTGGTCAATAAAATCTATGATAAATCTTGCAACTTCAATTGGTATGCAGAACCATGAGGAGCCATGATACAACAAATAATTGTTAGGCATTAACTGGCGGTTAGGGAAAAGAACTAAACCTTTCTTATACAGTTTCAGCATTATGCTTCTGAAAACTCTAAGCGGGTGGAATGTATTGTATTGTCTTCTTGCTGAATCAAACCATTTCATATTTACATGTGCAGCAGAAATATCACGATCATGAATAAATTTCGCAGACATAAATATTTTATTGGGATTTTCCATTAAATGAACTTTAAGACCATTTTTAACGAGTAAATCCTGACCGCTCCTTAAGCATACAAAGTCATAATCTACTTTTGAGGTTAATACCTTCCTTAGCAGCATGATCGTTGCATCCACTTGGCTAATATCTCCCCATTTCACATTACAGCTTTCTTCCAACACGTTAATGCGTGGGGATCTATTAATTTTAGGTGATACCTCATCGTAATTTTTTTTATCAATATGAACATATACATCTGCCGTATCGGTTGCAGTCAATTGACTAATAAACGTATTTACTTGGGCTGGGTTTTTATGAATTTGCAATATGTAGGCAGTTGAGGGTAAAGCTGACTTCATTAGTTCACTCCCCTTAATTCTCAATAACGAACATTATATTTTAAAATAGTCCCTGTCTCAACTTGTAAGTGACAGGGATCTATTCTTTTTTTAAGGTTAAAAGCTAGCTGCTGCTAAGATCAGTGTTATCAATCAATCGGACATATGGGGCGGTTCCTGTTACTGTTACACCGCTAAATGTAGATTTAGCGATAGTTACGGATTGATTTTGCCGAATCCAATTTAAATTTACTTTCGTGTTTTCAAGATAAGATTGTGAAAATACAGCTTTGTTCGTATTGTCCGACTTGCCAATAGCTGAATTTATAAAGGTGGTGCCTGAAACGATTGAATTGCCATCCACCGCGATACCAGAATTTTGTAGCAACGATGATCTCAGCGTAACTTGCCGAGTGAACTTTGCATCGGTCGAACCAAGCTGAACGTCACTTGCTCCCATAACTGTACTTTTAGCTCTAATAAATTCACTATTGCTAATGTGAGAAGCCTCAAATTTTGCAGAGCCTTCAATAACCGTCATGCCGTTAATCATGTTTGGGCGTCCTACATAATCTTGAGGTACGTTTATTAAAACATCGTAATTCTTTACCGTAACATTTCTAATGACAGCACCCGCTGCTAAAATATTGAAATTTCGTGCTAAAGTATTATCATTGCGCCAGTCTCGTTCTATTGTGATGTTGGACAAATAACATCTGCCGTAATTAAATCTGCTAATGTTAAATCCAGGCTGGCCAGCGTCTTTAATAACAACCGGTGGACCTCCCTTCGTTTCAGATACCTGAAATGCTACGGAAGAGATATTTACTGTGTAATATAATTTATCAATGCTAATTCCTGTCGGAACCTTGCCTACCCATTGTTCAAATGATATTTGTGCTCCATTGCCCATGCCATGTGGGGTACTATACGTAAAAGTTCCTGTAGTCACATTAACTGCAGGTGTCCCGAAATAGCCATAAACACTGGAGCCAGTAACCGTACCATCTTTAATTGCACAGTTTTGTACGACTGCCCCTCTTACATCATTAAGCTTTAAATTACCCCTAACAAATACAGCGCCATTCACGAAATTATCACCTTGCACACTTAAATCACAATCGATAAAAGTATTGTTTAAATATTTTACTAACGGATAATTAGAATAGGAGCTTATACCTCCAACATTTTTCCCTTCAAAGCTATTTCCAACAAAACTGATGTTAGTGCCATCAACATTGACTATATGCCCTCGCGCATTACTATAGATATAATTGTCTGAAATATAAATTCTATAATTTAGTTCAAATCCTGAAGGATTAGTCGCAGATTTAACTGGTATATTGGTTTCACTTACTTGCGATTCAATGTCAATTCCGAACATAGGAGATGTACCATTTCGGAAATTTGACGTTACCCCATCATCATCAAAACCAATATGATGAATATGATTGCGATAGACATGCACATCGTTTGAACCGCACAATGAAATCCCTTGCCTTCGGCAATGATGGATATTGGTATCATGAATAAGGATCTGGTAACCCATCTGCTCCTGCGTGTACAATGATGGATCATCATAATATTGCTCCCAGCTTGAATAAATCCCATCACCTGTACAATTAGAAATTTCAATATTGCTTATCTCTATTTGATTAGAACCGAGAACACTAACCCCGTAACCCTTCTCATGAGTATAAGCTACATTGTCAACCTTACCTCGAAGCGCGCTAATCTGACTATCCGTCAATGGGGTAGGTAATAAGATGGCAAATACCATTTTGTTGTTTTTACTTACATCCTTATCCTCATTTAAAAGCCAACCTCTTCCGGCTGGATTTGCTGGAGCAAAAGCACCGTTTGTTCGAGAACCTACAAAAGTCGCCTTGGACACGGTATCTTTATATTGATAAAACTGATAGCTGGATGCATTTACACCAGTCATGCTCCATAATCTAAAATTAGTTAGAAGTCCTGGATGCTCGTAACGATCAAGTACATCGCTTCTGATCCAGTTAGGATTATTGTTCAATGTACCGTCAGCATTAATTCCGCCTCTAGTAAAATTCACATAAATTTCATATAAATGTGTCTTCTTGTCACCAATTAGTTGCCCACCTGACAACTTGGCATCACTAATCGCCTTCATTTCAATAATTGAGTAACTCGGTGATGAATTCGTTTCCATTTCGATGGCGCAGCCTTGTTCCAACTCTAGATGAATACCGCTTACTAGTTTAATAGCAACTAAGGAACTAGGATCCATTCTGACGCAATAAACCCCACTAGGAAGAACGATATGCTGATACCCCTCAGACTTGGCCCATACTATAGCATCATTTATGCCTTTAGTCGTTGAGGCTGCATTCGAATTGTCATTGCTTATATTGAAACGATCAAGCTCAATTCGGTATGACCCATATTGCTGCATAACTTTCACCTCCGTTTTACTCTTAACATATGTAGCTTGTCAGAGATAGGTTACTTAGTTCCGCCAACTTCCATATGACGCTTACGCTTAAATGTCTTATGGTAAACATTGCTGAAGTGGGGGACTTTATGCAGCAAAGCAAGTACAACACCATATAAATACTTAAATTCAGCGGTACGGTGAAAAAATACAATGTATATTATATTTACAAGTACGAAGCAAATGAAACTTTGAATAATTAGACCTATTATAGTATTTGAAGGTACAATAATAATAACTCTACTAGAAATCAAACATGAAATCACACCAATACATGTATAGTAAACATAACTACTGTAGTATCTTCTTATAGGCTGATTGAATACCTTCTTATAAACTAACATAGGTGTATACCAAAAAGGGATCGCTAATGCACTTAACACTGATCCTGCAAAAATACCGGCAATCCCCCAGAACTTTACGAAAACCAGTGAAATTCCTAAATTGATTACGGCTTGAAACAAAGGAGAAAACCGATCCTCGTGAAAAATACCGGCTGTCGTTTTAACTGCGCTTAATGAATTGCGCATACCTCTTTCATAGAACGCGATCACAAGTACAAGAAGTACAATTTTGGTCATTTTATATTCAGAACCAATCCAAATATCAATAAAGGGCTCAACCAATAAATAAAGCATGATTGATAATAATGAATATAACCAGAAATTAAGAAGATAAGTGACTTTGAAAATACGATAAATTGCTTCTGCACTTTCCTTCGCGACTAAATTGCCTAGGCTGTGATACATATTGCTAAATACCTGATTCAAAAATGTACGGCAAATATCTATCAGCATTTTATAATTCGAATAAAGGCCTACCGCAGCAATACTTATAAATGAGGAAATAAGAATACTATCCACACCAAATATAAAGTAATTACCCACATTTTGGAGAACGATAGCTTTCATATTTTTTATAAAACTAGCTTTTGTTTCATGATCCAACTTGCTTTTTATCTTCTCTTTAAGGAAAGGATACATTTTATCAACGATATAGGCTACTATAATGGAAGTAATTATGGATAGAATACTCTCTACTATTAAATAGAGTATGTAGTTTTCTGTGAAATAGAGGATTGCAATTTTCATACAAGTCGAAATAATGGCAGAAATCGAGAAAACAATTGTTACGATATAATTTTTCTGGTTTACGTTCAAAAAAGAATTCTTGTAGACAAACAAATAAGGCGCAGCAGTATTAATGAGGAATAGCACATAAATAAAGCTAATGTTTTCAACGTTTGTTTCCTTAATAAATAAATGGAGAAATGGCATAAGACCTAAGCCTAGTAATAAGACAACTCCCGCGATAATTTGATAGGCTTTTTTATACAATTGCATTAATGCTAATATTTTGGGACGATCATTATCAGCTACCGGCTTATATAGATTATAAATAATGCTTGAACCTATACCCGCCTCGGCTAATGTAAGCATAGAGAGAATGCTTGTGAATAATCCGTTGATACCTAAATATTCTACTCCTAAGCTGTGAATAAAGACTGTACGCGAAATAAAACTTAATGCAGTTATAATTATTTGATTACCTAAGCCAGCAGAAATATTAAGCAGTGAACTTTTTATTCTCATTTGTATCTCCTATCTTACAAAGCCCATTGTGCCAAGCAAATCGTGATACATAATATCTTTCTGGTTGTTAGTAATATTACCTTTTACGGTGTAGCTCTCATCGTATTTAGGCAATTTTTCTAATAGCTCATATGTTTTTTGGATATATTCTGTTAGATTATTAATCTCCTTAGCGGGATTACCTGCATAGATAAACCCTGCAGGCACAGATTTTGTTACAACACTACCTGCTGCTATTATAGAACCTTTGCCCACTGTAACGCCCGGCATTATCAATGCTTTTGCACCTATAAATACATCATCCTCAATTGTAACTGCTCCAAGTTTCGTGTATCCAGTTAGGCTTTTGCTGCTAGCATCATGTACTAATATATAAGCTTGAGGCGCAATAGTAACATTATTCCCAATAGTGATTAACCAGCAATGTGAATAATCAAATGTAACTCCAGGTTGAATGGAGCAGTTTCGACCAATTTTCATACCTCTTTTTAAATAGTCCTCTAGCCAAATCTCTTCTAATATCCACTTCCGAAGACGCGATCTTGTATATGAGATGACTCTTTTTATCATTTCAACACAACCCTCGAATGTTTATAATGGTTTATAATCCGAATACAAAACCCTTGTGTAAACGGCAGAACATTAAATAGCATGGAATAAACACCAATATCCTTTGTATCCCCTTGTGAGAAATCCACAGCACCATTTCTTCGAGTTACCTTCATTAAATATTGAATCGCTCGTTCTGTACCTTCGATACATTCCTCTGAAATCTCCTCAATTTGGGAGGCTTGTAGCAAAAACCACCCTAATGTTGCTGTTGCGGAGGAATCTGCTCTTGTCTCACGGCGCGTTACGGTCCAATTCCAATTCCCATCCTTTCCTTGGAAGGTGAGAATGGACTTAGCAAATCTTGTTACAAAATGCTCCAGCCTAGGCTTATATTCATTCCCTTCTGGCAATTCATGCCAGGCATCAATAAGACCTATTGCTAGCCAACCAAGCCCCCTACCCCAGCCATAAAGCCCAAGCGGCATCGAGTTATCTAAATGATAAGCATGACTTGGGATATAGTGTTCATCAAGCATGCCATTTTGTTGATATTGCTCTATCTGTTTTACTGCAAGCTCGACGCATTCCGGTTTATTGTATTTTAAGCCGTATGAAACTAGGAATGGGCAAATAAATCCAATCGTATCAACATAACGATAATTTTTCATAAACTTTCGATATTGAACAGTGCCATCCTCACCAAGATGGGACTGTATTAGTGACCAAGTGCTGTCATATGCTGGCTTGAACCTCTCGGTATTAATACCTTCAAGCTTCATGACACCATACGCAAGAATAGCAGAGTCAATATTAGAAGGTACGTTCTTCCAATTACCGCTTGTATCAAACTTTGCATTTAAAAATTGCTCTATACCGATTATCAATTCTTTATCCGCGCCATTTTTTAGACACTCATTCAAGCCGAGTAATAACGATGCCTCCTGCCAATGCTGGATCACACTCTTGGAATAATTCCCTTTTAGCATGTCAATCGCAATTAGCCTTGTATTGTCGGTTACTTTTATTTTCGGTGTATGATTAAGCCATTTTACGCCCACTTGCGTAATGGATTGATTCCATTCCTGTTTATTCGTATACCTGCCGATATAAATTCTACTTAACCAATCCTTGCTGATCGGCATGATATCTATGGCTACGATTATTATTGTTACAACGATGAACACAATAGCTATAATTTCTAACATCTTATACTCTCCTTCGTACTAACCTAAGTTAATGCATAAAATTTCTCTATCTCCGATTCTGTTCCTAAACTTTCCTTCGACAAACATTCTTTTAATGAGAGTCTTAAAGCATCGCTCTCCATTATTTCAATAATGCCTTCGGATATTGCAGCTGAATTCATTTCTACAATTAATCCATTCTCATAATGTGTAATTTGGTCTTTTGCTGTACTGAAGTTTGTAACAACAATTGGTTTATTCAAGATTTTCGCTTCATCTATTGCTATTGATTTCCCTTCAAAACGAGAAGGCTGGACATAAATGTCTGCTTCTCTGATATAAGGATATGGATTATCCTTAATCCCAATTAGATAAAAATGATCATGTAGTTGGTAATCGTTAATCATTTGCTCAAGCCTATTTCGCTCCTCACCTTCGCCAATCACATACCATCGAATATCATAGTTTTTGTCTACTAAGCTTTTACAAGCTTCTATAGCCATTTCAAAACCTTTCTGTTTGTTCAGTCTACCTATTGAGACAATTGTCGTACTCTTATTGTCATATAAATTGCTGCTCTCAACAGACATTTGGTGGATAAGTGTAGGTGATACAATATTTTGGATAACTCGTACCTTACTCTTATATTGAGGAAATTTTTGCTCTAAAACCTCACCGCAAATATCTGAAACTGTTACAAGATGATCCAAAAATTCAAAAAATTTATTATCAATGTTTGGATCCATTTGAAGCTTATTATAATCATTATGAATATAACCAAGCTTCTTAGTAGCCTTCACTTTTTCTATTCCAAAATAAACTGGGTTTTTCTCCAAATAACCTATGGCAGCATCATATGTTCCTGATAATGATGGCAGCGTGTAAGATAAATACTTCCATACGCGTTGCTCCCGCCTTGAAGCATTTTTTTCTGTATAAAAAATGTAACCTGCAAACAGTCTGAACATTGCAACAGAGAATCTACCTTTTGCTATGCAATCGATAAGAGCAGCTTTTAAGGGCATATCAAAGTATTGGTAGTAGGGCGGCTCCTTCAACAAATTCACTTGCATCGGAAGCTTGCTCAGAAAAATCCCCTCATGCTTGAATAAATATAGATCAACGTCGTATTTGGAGTAATCTATCGTTTGCAGCAAAGACAGCAGTGACTTTTCTGCTCCGCCGCAATTCAAATTGTTCATAATAAACAATAGTTTTTTCTTCATGCCAACCACCTATCCAAGTAAGCTATATAGCTTATTTATTTCCTCTTCTGTGCCTAATTGCAGCTGTGATAAATGTTCGCACATCTGTTTGCTTATTCTCTGATTGTGAATAAGCTCGGATATTCCAAGCGCGACTGCTTCTGCATTCATTTCTACTATTAGTCCTTCTACACCATCTACAATTTGATCCTTTGCAGTGCTAAAATTAGTAATCAAGATAGGTTTATTTAATATTTTGGCCTCATCAATCGCAATGGACTTACCCTCAAACCTCGAAGTCTGAGCATAAATATCCGCTTGCTTAACATAGGGGTATGGGTTTGATTTCAATCCTAAAAGCCTAACATACTGCTGCAACCCGGCTGCTTTAATAAGCTCTGTAAGGCGCTGTCGCTCTTCCCCTTCACCAATAATATTCCATTGAAATTGAATGCCCATGTCTTTCAATAGACTACAGGCTTCAACAGCAAGTTCAAATCCCTTCTGCGTATGAAGCCTTCCAATAGAAAGAATGACGGTCTCTTTTCCTCTCCGTCCGAATACATCATGGGTTCCCTTCTCCGATAGCTGTTTAATTACCTTTGGAGAAACGATATTGTGAATAACCTCAATTTTCTTATCTTGATTTGGAAATCTGCGTTTCAAAATATGTCCACACTCTTCAGAAACGGTAACAATATGATCCAGCTTCTCAAAATAATTCAAATCGAAAAACGGATCCATCCCTAATTTGTCGTAATCATTATGTACCCAGCCTATTTTTTTGACAGCATCAACCTTTTCTGCACAGAAATATATTGATGTTTTCTCCAAAAAAGCAATAGCAGCGTCATACTTCTTATTCATTTTTTCAATGGCGCTAGCCATGTATTTCCAGCTCTTTTGTTCTCCGATGCTTACGTTATTGGAAACTTTATTTTTGTAGCTAAACATAATTCTGTTGTAAGCAAGTACAGCTTTTTTATCCATTAAAAATTTTGATACAGAGTAACGTATTGGCATGACAAAACGATTGTAGCTCTCCGGTAAAGGAAGAACATGAACGTCTTCCGGAATTAACTCCATAAATAGACCTTCATGATTAAACATAAATAAATCAACCTCATATTTTTTAAAGTCTAAGATTGCTAGCAGATTAATCAGGCTTCGCTCGGCTCCTCCGGCAGATAAGCTAGGTATTATAAACAATAGTTTTTTTTTCATTTTCACCTCATGCTAATTCGCTTAGATAATTTGCTGCTTTATAAGACATTTTCTTAATTTCAGGAATTGCTTGTTTAAGTCTATTTTTCAGTTCTATCTCTTCTCTAACCATTTCATCAAATTTCCCAATCAAACGATGGCTATCCGAAATTTCTTCGATGCCTAAAACGAGCTTTTCTTCTCCAAAAATATCGCGAGCGATGCCTTTTGATTTAACACTGTAGCCAAGCACCATCGTTGGTACGTAATTGGAGTATGCTGCAATCGTTGCATGAGTCCTTGCACCAATGAAAAATCTCATCCTAGCAATATACCCTTTATATTGAATAGCTGTTAGGTTGTCTGGCAAAAGCACCACTCTCCCAGTGTGCTTATAAGTTTCGTAGTAGCTGCTAAGCACCTCGTAATCATTATTACCTTGAATAATGACATGTGGGGTTAAAGCGATCGTCATGTCTGTTGTTTTCAAAATATGCTGAATCAGCTCATCAACTGCAGCTTGAGACTGCTTATTTCTCTTCCACACTAATGGACTAAAGTTTAGTCCCAGCGTATTTCCCTCCTGCCAGCCATTAGGGAGTGCAAGCTCTTCCTTCTCCATTGTGAAGGCAGGATCAGCACACAACTTCACGTTCCTAAGTCCCTTGCTGACCAGCATATTGTAGGTTAGCGACTCTCGCGAAAGAATCAAATCAAAAAGCTTTAAATCTTCTAATTTTCTTGGAGACATATCTTCTTCTCCGATCGAGCATCCCCAAAGAACCAATTTCTTACCTTGAGCTTTAACGCGCTTATCTATTTCATACCAGCCTGGCTGCTCGCCGTAGCAATAATTATCACCACCGATAGATAGACAAACATCCATATCTTTTATTTTTTCAATAATATTATGATGAATGACTCCAAGTGCATAAGACTCATCTTGAAACAGCTTTATTTTTAGAGAAGATAGTAACCAATCATATGAGTATCTTTTTATGGAACGTGTAGAACCATCATAAATGCCGTCCAGCTTGGAAATCACCGTATCAGTTTCCGGCTGCGATGAGGCTAAATATACTTTAGCACCTCCTATTTTCTCCTTTAAAATGGCTGTTGATGAACGAACAATCGCTTCACACCCTCGATTGAGACTGCTCTCATGGGCAAACATCATAATCTTCATAATAAATCCCCCGCTACTTCTTATTTCTGAATCTGCTGTAGGACGTAAGACAATACAAGCCTAATATCGATTGCTTATTCATTAGATGAAGAATTAGTTTCTGATAGCGTCCGAGTACAAGCTCCATTTCCTTCTTGTAAACAGGCAATGCATTTCTTACATCATCATTTGCTATCATTTTACGAACATAGCTAAACTGTTTATTAATGCTTAGATCTTCTGTTGGCCTTAAGTAAATATGGATATATGCCATTACACTATGTATTAATTTAATCGACTTCAGTTGTTTAATCGTGTTTCGGTCTAATATTTTCGCATAATATACTGGAGGGTCAGATACAAAAACCTCCAATGCTCTCTGAAAATAATCCTTTTGAATCACATTTCTAGTTGCACTTCCGCTGACTTCACGGTAATGATAGCCGGCATAATCGAGATATTTCATACTGACCGCAAAACTGAAAAATATCATATTAAACATGCCATCTTCACCGAGAGCTACTCGTTCAGGAAAACGTATAGCATGCTCTTTAATTAATGCATTTCTGTAGAGCTTATTGCATGCTGTATTCAACGTTTCTGTTTTCAGAAAAGCGGGTAAAACCTCTTTTTGAATAAATTCTGTTGTTAGTACTATATCTGTCGGGAAAGAATATCTCGTTATAACATGGGCGCCTTCAATCTCACTCTCGAAATTGGATAACACGACATCACAATTGTCCTGAACAGCTGATGTATAGAGTCGTTTATACATATCTGGATCAATGTAATCATCAGCGTCGACAAATCCGATAAATTGTCCCTTTGCAGCCTCTAAACCAACATTACGTGCAATACTGACACCTTGGTTTTGTTGTTGAATGAGGCTAATACGTGATTCTAAGTTTTGATAGCTTTCTATAATAGCTGCGCTGTTATCCGTAGACCCATCATCTATAAATATGAGCTCAACTTCTTTAATTGTCTGAGACAGCAGGGAATCAATACATTCCCTTAAATAAGGTTCTGCATTGAATACAGGTACAATTATGCTTACCTTTACGTTCACCTACTGCTCCTCCCTCCAGTCGAGATGAGATCATACAGCTTCTCCATCTCATTTCCATTACTATAATCTGTCTGTACGCAGTTTGCGGCCAGTCTCTCTCTGAGCGTTGTATCATGAAATAACTTTTCAATACCTGTCGCAATGCCTAAAATCGACAAGTCCGTAATGTATCCATCTACCTCATGCTGAACTTGGCTCGGAGCTGTTGGATAATTCGTAATGACAATCGGTTTACCAAGAATTTTGGCTTCCGTCACTGTAACCGCTTTGCCTTCATACCTAGATGGTTGTATATACAAATCGCATTTGTTCATATAGGGATATGGATTGGTTTGCTTCCCCAGTAAAACAAACTGATCTTCAAGTTTGTTTTCAGCGATAAGCGCTCTAAGCATTGCTTCATCATCACCATAACCAACGACATACCAAACCATATTGTTATAGCCTCTATCTACAAGCTGCTTAAATGCCATTATTGCCTGGTCAAACCCTTTTGGATGACACAATCTGCCTACAGAAAGCAGCTTGAACCTCGAATCATTATCCATTGGATTACCTAACACTTCTTCCTTTGCCAATGCTCTGACAAAATCAGGAGAAATCATATTTTCTATAACTTTTACTTTATTTTTTAAAGACTTATAACTTACTAGAAATGAATCTCTGCATGCGTCCGAAACCGCGATTATGTAGTCAAATTTATCCCACATCTTCAAATCCTGCTGACGATTGGTTACAACTGTCGAATAATCGGTATGAATCCAAGCTACCTTCTTTTCCGCCCTCACCTTATCAGCTACATAGTAATGCGGCCATAAGTAACTTATTGCAACGTCGTATTGCTTGTTACATTCAGGCAGAAAAGGAAGAGCATACTTCCACATAAGCTGCATCTGGAAATAGCCCATTTCAGGTATTCCTTTAACTTTGCTTATTGCGGCCGAATGCACTTTAGCAAGTAAGCGCGAGGCGCTTATCCTCAGCTGTTTTTCCTTGATTGTTTCATTGATTGATTTACGAAATGTCGCATATTGAGGAATCTCACGGAGTAAATTAGGTTTATCTGACAGCAAACTCATAAAATCCCCTTTATGTCGGTACAGCATAAGATCAATATCATATAGGCTATAATCGAATTCATCCAACATACCGGCAAGGCTTCTTTCTACCCCTCCAACCTCCATATCATAGGAGGCAATCAATACATTTCTCATCTCGTTCTCCTATTCAATAGCAGCTTTTTCTCGCGGCGCCTTTTCAACATTCGCCAACCCCATATAAGTGGACGAAGCGGAAAATAAAGAAAGTGCAGCGGTTTAGGCAGCGGAAGCGTTTTTGCATCTTCTGGGTAGGGATAAAGAAAACTCGCTATAAAAAAAAACTTTTGTCTCGTTGTAAGTAGCCCAAACAAATATTTTTTATGATAGCGATCTACTTCCTCCGGTATGGGCGGAGTATGTAAGTTTATGATTCGATGAACATAATACATTGCGTCCTCTGCTGACCATTCTGCCTTTCTGTCCGTTATTAGCGGCTTCATTTCTTCACGTAAGGGAGTTGCCATTAATCTAGCTACTAATAGAAGCGCTTGCCCCCCGATATGAGCAAATTGATGCTTCCTCAGCAAACGAATTAATTTCGGCCAATCTACTTTTTGATTTACTAGTTGTTTAATATCTAGCAGCCAACGAAGTCTGGACCAACCATGGCGAGCGCCGTGGGAAACGAGAAACATAAATAAATCTTCTCTACCGAGATAATAGATTGGTCTTGAAATGAGTGAGCTCTGTCTTCTACGCTCCCATAAATCATCAAATTTCGGTTCCTTTGCAGGTGCAGGATTAAGTCGCCAATGAACCTCAACCTTGATCGCTTTGCCTGGATGAACAAAGGCCGTATGATGATGACGCCATTTCCAGTCATTTAAGACCGATTCGATATAATCGTCTTTTACATACCCAAGCGATACGAGTAGGGCTTCAGCACGTTCTAGATCCTTGATTGGAATTAGGAAATCCAGATCACATGATGTACGAAGTGATACGTCTCCATATAAGTCAGCAGCAATGACTGGCCCTTTAAGAAAGAGCGAACGAATGCCGTTCTCAGAGAACATCTTAGCCAGCTGTTCCATCTCTCCGCTGAGTGCCAACATCTGCAGAGTGTTGCGATAA
The DNA here is from genome assembly GCF_037976325.1 of Paenibacillus sp. FSL K6-3182. Classification (NCBI taxonomy): domain Bacteria; kingdom Bacillati; phylum Bacillota; class Bacilli; order Caryophanales; family Paenibacillaceae; genus Paenibacillus; species Paenibacillus sp. FSL K6-3182. The sequence continues at coordinate 1,978,819 of NZ_CP150265.1, read as the reverse complement.
TAGTCGCGATGAAACATTTGAGTTACAAAAGTAGGGATATCGGTTGATTTCATTTTTTGCAGCTTGAGATTGAGAGTGGGAAAAACACGATGATGTCTTGCTAACTCTATAAATTTGTCCCAATCCGTCTTATGGAGCAGCTCCTGTATATCAAAAGTTATTTTAGCTCCATGATCCATAACAAGGATCGAAAGAAGCAGTCTCAATTCGTCAGACAGTTCTTCCTTTTGGAGTGAGACGTCGTTATTCATGAATTTCTCCTTCATATTGATGAACTCACAGCGAACAAAAATCTTGTTTTTGTTCTATAAAACGAACACAAGTACAGATTATCACCTCTACAGTCGGTTGTCAATCTATTTACCGCCTGACACTGTGAAATTATGAAACATTAACATTGCTATGTTGATAGGAAATAGACGCTTCAGCATATACTGATTGAATACAATTGATCACTCGCAATTGTTCGTCCTCCGACATACTGGAACCTGAAGGTAAACAAATACCTGTTTCAAATAACTGCTCCGACACGTTAATGCCTTCTTCATGCGAGTAATAAGTGTTTTCTTTGAATAAAGGCTGCAAGTGCAACGGTTTCCATACATGACGCGCTTCAATCTTCGCTTTACCAAATGCCTCTAGTAAATAATGTACGGAAATACCTGATTCTTGCAAATTCAAGGTTATCGTAGTTAGCCATCTATTTGATCTGGTGTTCTCTAACTCAGGCATAAACTGAAGCCCTGGTAAGTGGCCCAATTCTCTTTTATAACGGTCAAAAATGTTTCTCCTCGCTATTACTCTTTCGTCCAGAACTTCTAACTGCGCTCTTCCTACACCAGCAAGCAGGTTGCTTAATCGGTAATTATAACCCATATCACTATGCTGATAATGAGGAGCTGCGTCTCTCGCTTGCGTTGCCAAAAACCGTGCTCTTCGCAGCACTTCTTCATCATCCGATACCAACATTCCGCCACCCGATGTAGTTATTATTTTGTTGCCGTTAAAAGAGTAAATGCCAAATTTTCCGAATGAGCCGCTCTTTTTCCCCTTATAACTTGATCCAAGAGACTCCGCGGAATCTTCAATGATAGGAACCTCATATTGATTGCATAAAGCGATAATCTCTTCCATTTTGGCACTTTGCCCATACAGATGAACAACGATAACTGCTTTTGGCAAATTCCCTTCCTGATTAGCCTTCTCTAAAGCTCGCTGCAGCGCTTGTGGTGACATATTCCATGTGTCAAACTCCGAATCGATAAATACTGGTTCGGCTCCAACGTACAAAATCGGATTAGCACTCGCTACAAAAGTTAAGCTTGAGCAAAATACAAAATCGCCTTTCTTGACATGCAGCAAACGAAGCGCCAAATGAATCGCTGCCGTTCCGGAGCTTACTGCAACAGCATCTTTAACACCAGCATATGCTGCCATTTCTTTCTCAAAGGCATCAACATGTGGACCGAGCGGTGCTATCCAATTCGTAGCGAATGCTTCGTGTATATATTTTTGTTCATTTCCACTCATATGTGGCGGGGAAAGATAAATAAACTTTGGCTCAGCTAACATGAACAGATTCACCATCCTTAATAAACATATGTTTGCAAGCGTAAAGATCAGGAAGCTTTCTTAAACTATCAATACGGTAATGTGCCTCATACTCCGGCGTAACATTAGTGTTTGCGTATTCGCCATTTCCCCTTTGAATATGGACGGTGGTCCATCCCAGCTGCTTCGCGGTTACGAAGTCCTTTTTCGCATTATCTCCAACATACATGCATTGATTGTGATCGATTTGCAGTTTCCTGCTGACCTCTTCGTATACTAATGGGCTTGGCTTCCAATTTTCTCTGCCGTATTCATCTGACAAAACAATGACTTCAAATCTGTCTGCGAGCTTTAAAGCGTGAACCTTTTGCTGTTGAGCATTAAGATATCCGTCAGAAATAAGAGCTAATTTGACCTCTGATGATAGATGCTCCAGCACCCACTTCGCGTCTTCTGCCAAATGAATGTATGGTATATGAGTTCGATAACAGTTGATTAATATTTTTATAGTAGAATCCTCATACTTTACTCCAAGCTGATCAAGAACCTTATTAAAAATGAACTCTCTTATTCCGGAATGAAATAATTTAAGCGCTGATTCAAAAAAACCAGTTACACCAAATTGTTCAATAACGTACTGATCTACAGCTTTAAATCCACTTATGACATACTGCCTCTCTTCATACAATGTATCATCCATATCAAACACTATAGCCTTAATGGTCATAGGAAATATCCTTTGTAAAAATGGCCTCATCATATCGAAGCATCGTCAGTTGATCGCACCAGCTATTATCCTGTCCCTCATCAAGTGTTTCCCCGCGACCCAGCCTAATGGTCCACAATGGAAAATCTGCGCCTGCTTCAATAGCTAGTGGAACGCCTCCACCAAAACGAGGATTGATTTCTATAAAAGTAATCTCGCCGTTTGCTTGTTTAAAGCATTGCAGGGTTATGCATCCTACTGGACCTGGCAATGCGCGTACGACATGCTCGGCTGCATTTATGACATCCTGATTTTTCATCGTAATCCCTTTGCTTACTTCTCCTGCTCTTGTTTCGAGCCGAAGTCTAGGCACAATCGTTTTTATATTACCGAAGAAATCCACCATGACATCGATGGTATACTCCTCGCCGGTTACAAACTCTTGAATCATCGCATTAGGTATGTACTCTTTAAAAAAATGGAGCTCCTTCTCATTTTTAATTTTCGTGACGCCTTGGCTGGAGCTGCCGTTTCTTGGTTTAATCATTAACGGAAACTGATAGTTTTTTTCGTGAATCTCATCTTCGCTGTATACTTTAGGCGTCCGAATATCGTTCTCAGAGAAAAACCGATAGGTTTTCTCTTTATCAAACGTAATTTCATTTAATTCACTGCTGGATAAAAGCAATTTCACACCTATTTCTTCAAATAACGAACGATTAGCAGCTAGCAGAACGAGCTCTGAATCAATTAATGGAATGAGTAGATGAATATTTTCGTCCACGCAGATCGCAAGAAGTGTCTCCAAGTAATGCTGTTCAACTACTCTAGGGACTAATACATGCCGATCACTCATAAAGGCTGTTGGCGCAGTAGTCTTAACATCAGCAGTTACAATTTTCCCATTAATACCGTGAAGCGCGTAAGCCTCTTTAAATTTCTTGATGAGTGATACTCTTCTACCCGAGCTTGTAAATAAAAGATTCAATTCATTAGCCTTCATGATTCGAGACACTCCCTTTAAACATTGGCATCGTTGCATGATTTGCATTACTTATCCCTTCCGGACGGACAACCTTTAAGAACGTTTGAAACAGAATTTTCAAATCAAGCATAATGCTCCAATTCTCTACATACCAAACATCCAGCGCAAACTTCTCTTCCCATGAAATTGCGTTTCTTCCATTAATTTGAGCCCAGCCGGTTATACCTGGCCTTACTTGATGCCGCCTTGCTTGTTCCTCTGTGTATAATGGTAAATACTCCATAAGAAGCGGTCTTGGACCAACAAGACTTAAATCGCCCCTTACTACATTAATAAGTTGAAGCAATTCATCAAGACTAAACTTCCGTAAGAAGCTCCCGAAAGGAGTCAACCTTATGTGATCCGGCAGCAACTGACCGAGGCTGTCCTTCTCATCTGTCATCGTTCTAAATTTGTAAACAACAAAAGGGGCACCGTTGAGTCCTGGACGCTGCTGCTTATACACAATTGGTGTTCCTAGCTTAACGCGTACCAATATTGCAGTAATTCCAATGATTGGAAGCATAATGAGTAAGATTATACTCGAAACAAAAATATCAAATAATCGCTTTGTCATAGATAGGTGCTCCCGTAGCTCGTTTAACTGCTCTTAGTTTGAAGATAGCAGCTTTCGCATTTTTGAAATAACGCTCGGACCGACAACTCGGCTTGCTACTCTTTTCAGTTTGCTGTTCATACGAACATGAATGGGCAGCCACGATTTTGCAAAATGGTGAATCGTAAAACTATTTCCTGTTATGTAGTTTCCTCCATTAATGTAGTCATAAGGACTGAAAAAGGTTCTTGGATAAAAGGTCACACCATTTGGTAACACTTGAAATTCTCCGTTCAAAATCAATCCATCTTTTTTACTGAGTTCCGTAATGACAGACGTATTAGTTGTCATGTCAAAATTGCCCCCAGGCAGTAAAAAACTTCTTCTGGCATAATCTATGAGCAGCTCCTTTATCCATGGATGCCCTTTGACCGCCCCCATCGTGGCTGACTGAAGATAAGTTTCATCTTCAAACCCAGAAAAGGCCTCATGTTGAAGAAAAGAATCAAGTGGCTTGAGTACCTCAACATCCGTATCCACATAAATTCCTCCGAGATGAAATAATGCATGTAGTCGCACATAATCACTTACAAATGCATATTTCCCAGCTACATAAGCCTCTTTCACATAACGGTTTGAGTTGAGATCAAAATTATCCTCATTCCACTCAATTATGGTGTAATCGCTAAGATGCTTTTGCCAACTATCCATGCATTTTTGAATTTTTTTTGATTTCTCTCCACGCCCAAACCAACAGTAATGCAGTATACGAGGGATTTTTTCGATGTCTCCCACAACCGTACCTCCCTTAAAATGGCCACATTAAATATTTACTTGTATAACGAATATCCAATATAAGAACATTCTCGAAATAGAAGTAAATGAAATATAAAACAAGGATAGTTATATACATAAACTTCTGATCTTTAGGACGAAATAATTTAACTAGCCAGCCTAAAAGAATAATTTGATATAAACAAAAATAGAGGCTCATTCTCGCGAAAATCCAATTTTGCGTAGAAATAATCATAAGCACAAAACCAATCATCGTAAGATTAACGATGACGTCGCTCTTTGGAAAAAGCTGTCTAAGCTTCTCTCTGCCAAAGAAAGCGATTAAGAGTGGCACTGCAAGTACAATAACTCGAAGATAGTTAGCTCCGCCTTGATTAAAGCTCTCATATTTTCCATATTGCGTGTTCTTAATAGTGGCAAATAAAAGCTCAGAAAACTGTTGAAAGCCTATGACGACCAAGACAGCTAACAACAATAAAAAAAAAGTCATTCCAGTCCAAGCCTTACGTCGAACGATAAAGTATAACGGGATCATAACTAAAGCACTTTGATGTAAAAAGGATGCGAAGAGAACAACCAGCATAAATGTTTTCCATTTGCCATCTAAAAGAGATTTAGTAGCTGCAAATATGATTGCAGCAGCTAGAAATTGTCTGACGCCATTCATAGAAACGATAAAGGCTCCAGAAGTAATATAGATATATAAACTAAGATCCAATAATCTAGAATACTTGTAGAGAACGATAACAATTAATATGTTTGTAAAAAACGCTGTTACAAATATTAATATTTGTGGATCATCTGAGATTTGTTTCAGCAGCATTTGCAAAATATTGAATCCTACATCCTTGCGTTGAATAATAGCATTCCAGCTGAAATCTTCAACCTCATAAGCATGCATATAAAAAAAAGTATCTCCGATGTTGTTTCTCAAACCGGCTACAATCGCGAGTGTTAATGCAGCACCTGCTGCTAATAGCTTATTGGGCTGAATAATGGACGATCCTACACTTGTCGAAGTAGCGAAATAACGTGCAAATAAAGCACAAAGAAATACGACCAGTAAGCTAAGCCATAGGATATTCATTTATTTTTCCTTTTTGAGAGATAATCCCTCTTGTTTTAAATGAGATATAGAAGTAAAGAAGCAGACCCAGTGGAATTGCTAAAATCGAAAGCCCTTTATTAGGAACTTCTTTTAACCAATTTTTATTTTTGGAAATTAAACTGCTTGAAATATAATGAATAGCTTGACGATAGCGAAACGCTAAACTGCTAAATGGCAACTTCATTAGTTCCACACGATAGAAAGCAAATCCCTTAGGATTTCTACGATACTGAGTCAGCATATTTCTTGTTGAACCATCAGGCATGTATTCAACGACGCACAAAATCTCGTGGAGAATAAGCAGCTCATAACTTTTATCCAAAAGAAGATATTTCCAGTTTAATCCTACATACTTCTCACCCTCGAAGAGCGGATATGGGTTTTCTCTCATTAGCGATGTACGATATACTAGCTTTTTATCACCGGCTACCCCATGCTTATAATATAAATCGTATAAAGTAGAACTCTTCAAATGCTTAGGTAACTCCGTCCCTATAATCTGCCCGTTTTTATAACAATCAAGGGCAATAAATCCACAGTATTTATCATTTCGGTGTTCCTCCCAAAATGATTCGATAATTTCTACGGCATTATCAGTTAAGTAATCATCCGAATCGATACACACATTAAGCTCCGTTTCCATATGCTCATATGCTGTATTATGGGCTCCATGCATACCTTGATTCTGCTGTTTAAAATATCGAATTGGCACTAAATCTTCCTTAATCCAATCATTGACGAGTACCTCAGTATTATCTGTTGAACCATCATCAATGATAAGCCATTCGAAATTTTTCGATGTTTGACGCTGCATGCTTTCATACAATTGATGTAAACAATAGGCTCGATTATATGATGGCGTAAATACAGTTAATAATTTCATTTGGCACCTCTTTTACACTAAGGATTACGTTATTGAACTGCTAATTGTAATACCCCTAAGTTATCTTTTGGCTGTTCCATCCATGGCTTATAAATTTCACTTAGTTCATGCGCTACTTGCGGTAATGAATATTTTTTTACAATATCTGCGCTGGTAGCCCCCATCCGCTGCCTCAGCTCCAGCGATTCACTCAGCTTCCTTAACCGGTCAGCAAATAACTCCATATCGGTCGGCTCCAGCACGAATCCATTCTCGCCATCTATAACGAGCTCTGAATGCCCTCTATTCCGCGTGGCAACAATGGGCAGCCCGCAGGCCATTGCCTCCATTAAATTGACGGGCAATCCCTCACGCAGACTGGATGCTACTGCGACGTCGCACATGGGCAGCAGCCGGTCGATATCTGTCCGATAGCCAAGAAAATGGACCATCGATCCAACACCTAAACGCTCCGCCAGAGCCTGACTTTCCTCAAGCAAAGGCCCTTTACCAGCCAGCAGCAGCCGGCCATGCGGTACCGCCTCTTTAATAGCGGCCAACGCGTGAATGAGCAGCTGATGGTTTTTGTTTCGGTTAAATTCAGCAGCATAAAACATAAGGAAGTCGTCCGTGCGATAATCGAGCTCCTGACGCAATCGCCATTTATCAAGCTTTTGCAAAGGCTTAAAATGTGTTGTATTTACGCCAACACCATGAACATGAGCAATCCGCTTTGCTTTAAATTTTTTGGTGACAGCGAGCTGATAATCCTCTGTATTGATTGTAATTAAGCAGTCCGTCATGCTGGATAGTCTCTTCTCAATTGGATAATAAAGCATCCAGTTCAGGAGCGAGCCACCTTTGCAGAAATGAAAACCATGCGCGGTATAAATAACTTTTGTTCCTTGTTTTCTCGCCGGCTGTGCCGCGAGTCTTGAAAGCACGCCGCCCATTGGCGTATGGCAATGAATGATATTATAATCCTGCTGCTGAATAATTGCCTTCAGCTCTCGGTATGCTTTGACATTGTTGGAATGGAACGGTGAGCGCTCAATGGAAATATTAAACTTCCGGTCAACAAAAGGGAGCTCCAGCTCGCCCTTTGCGGCGATATGGACCTCCCAGCCTTGCTGCTTAAACCATTCGAGAACAGGCATATGAAATGCCTTGAAATGATAATCAACCGTTGCGCAAAATAAAATTTTATTTGGCATGCTTCTACCATCCTATACTAGAATTATTTTCTAGCAGATTCTCTTTCAACCATTTGCGATAAATAGTTTAACAGCTCATAACGCAAATCCTCACGCTGAAGAGCAAATTCAATCGTCGTCTGGATAAAGCCCATTTTCTCGCCAACATCATGACGTTTTCCTTCGAATTCATAAGCATATACGGCTTCCATTAGGTTTAAAGCAGCGATCGCATCGGTCAGTTGTATTTCTCCGCCCGCTCCAGGCGATTGATTGCCGAGAATGTCGAAGATCGCCGGGTTCAAAATATACCTGCCCATAATCGCCATATTCGATGGCGCCAGCTCCTTGGACGGCTTCTCGACCAAATGTCTAACCCGGTGGAAGGATTCCTCCATAAGAGTGCCATCTACAATTCCGTAGCGAGATACGGCTTCATCCGCCACACGCTGCACACCGATAATCGAGGTATGATACTCATCATATTTTTCGATCATCTGCTTAATACAAGGCTTCTCCGCTGAGATAATATCATCCCCAAGCAGTACGGCAAACGGCTCATCGCCAATAAATTTGCGAGCGCACCATATGGCATGCCCAAGCCCCTTCGGCTCCTTTTGGCGAATATAATGAATGTCCACCATATCCGCTGATTTGCGCACTTCACTTAATAAATCGTATTTATGTTTGGCAGTCAAAATTTGCTCCAGCTCAAGCGAGTTATCAAAATGATCCTCGATTGCCCGTTTTCCTTTACCCGTTACAATAATAATGTCCTCGATGCCTGATTCAATCGCTTCTTCCACAATATATTGAATAGTTGGCTTATCGACGATTGGCAGCATTTCTTTTGGCATCGCTTTTGTTGCTGGGAGAAACCTTGTACCCAGACCAGCAGCTGGTATGATCGCTTTTCTAACCTTCATAACTTTTATGCAACTCCTTCGTTTTTTAACCTGTTACTGATGCAAATCCAGGAAGCTCTACGACATTATTCGCTAGATCCAGCAGCCTTGTACGCAATTCTGCTTTGCTCATTCCCCCGTGCAGGGCAATAATTTCTTCAATATGTTCAAAATAAATCTCGGATGATTTGCCTATGTAGATTTTTGGATAAACCTGCTTTTCATTGATTTCATCATCCTTAAGCATTTCTTCGAATAGCTTCTCGCCTGGGCGAATTCCTGTGTACTCAATTCCGATTTCCTCGACCGAGTAGCCCGACATCCGAATGACATTTTGTGCAAGATCGGTAATATTAACGGGATCACCCATATCGAGGACGAAGATTTCACCGCCTCTGGCAAGTGCACCAGCTTGAATGACTAACCTTGAAGCTTCAGGAATGGTCATAAAATAGCGAACCATGTCCGGATGTGTAACCGTTACGGGTCCCCCCTTCTCTATTTGCTTCTTGAACAGCGGGATAACGCTGCCGCGGCTGCCCAAAACATTGCCGAATCTTACCGCTACAAATTTGGTATTGCTGAACCGGTCCATATGCTGAATGACCATCTCCGCAATCCTTTTGGTCGCGCCCATAACGCTGGTTGGATTAACCGCCTTATCGGTCGATACCATGACAAACGTATCCACGCGAGCTTGGCTGGCTGCTCTTGCCGCATTCAAGGTTCCCATTACGTTATTTTTGAACGCTTCCTCTGGATTTCTCTCCATCAGTGGAACATGCTTATGTGCTGCTGCATGATAAACGACCTGCGGACGATGAGCTTGCATAACGGCCAGCATTTTATTTGCGTCTTGCATATCGGCGATTTCTGTCACAAATTCTATTTTTGTATGTCCGTAAAGCTCTTTCAGCTCCATCTCAATGGAATAGATGCTGTTCTCTCCATGTCCAAGCAAAATAAGTTTCTCCGGTAAAAACCTCGAAACCTGCCTGCACACCTCGGATCCAATCGAGCCCCCAGCGCCTGTTACCATAACGACTTTTTGGGTAACGTAACCTGAAATACTCTCAATATCGAGCTCTACAGGCTCACGCCCTAATAAATCCTCAACCTGAACATCACGAAATTGACTTACCGACACTCTGCCCGTAGCCAAATCCTCAAGCATAGGAATGATTTGTGTTTTTGCTTTCGTTTTAGCGCATTCGCTAAAAATCGTGTTGAGCTGTTTTTTGCTCAGTGAGGGTATCGCAATAACGATATTGTTAATCTCATAATCAAGCGCCACCTTCGCAATGCTTTCAACTCCGCCCAACACCGGAATACCCATAATATCTAGATTATGTTTGTTTACATCGTCATCTATGAACGCAGTTGGCAATAGCTCCATATCATTGTTGCTAAGGAGCTGACGGGCAAGCATCGTACCCGCAGAGCCAGCACCAACAATTAACGTGCTTTTACGCAATCCAGCATTTTTCTGATAGCTGCCACGGAAAATTCTCCAGCATAACCTCGAACCTCCGATTAACAGCATATGAATCATCCAGGTCACGGCCAGCAGCCTGAAAAACACATCCTGCATCACAATTTGCTGAATAATCGCTGCTGCAAAGATCGAGAAGGAAACGGCCTTTGTAATAATCAATAGCTCCCCTACACTCGCATATTCCCATGCCTTCTTATACAAATTGTAGTAGAAGGAAAAGAAATGATGGCTTAACAGCAAAGTAATCGAGCTGATTACAATGGGTGCAGTCACCACATCAAGTGAAGCACTTAGCAATAACCTGCTAAAAAAAATGGCGGTAAAAACGATAATGGAGTCGATTAAAATCAATAAAGACAATCTTTGTCGATACGTCAAAGAACATTCACCCTTTCTTCAGATATAGAAAAAACAAACGAAATGATTGGCTTAAGAGAATCAAGCTTAATATCTCTGCTACACTCTTAGAGTGTTTAACTAAAAGGCTTTATACAAAACCATTTAGTTAAAGACTCTAAAATCGAGTCTAGGGGCATCGAACCCCGCCTCACACCACACTCTTGACGACTCGCGTCTAAGGTTTTTTTGCAACCCACAGTATGGCCGAGTGCCTCCATTGATAACGGTGAGGAGACATTACCGAATGAAATTGCCTTTACAAACACTTAACGTGCTTTATAAAGAACATTAGTCCGTAAAAAAAGCGCTATCCGATTGATATCATCAAACGCTCTACTTATTTAGTATGACACCCAATATATTAGCTTTTGCAAACAACAAGGCACGTTTCGCTTCCAGTGCATGCTCCTGCTGTGTTTTCCCATGTTTTAAAAGCAAGAGTACGCCGTCACATTTACTTACCAGCGCATTCGTATCCGGAACGCCAAGAACCGGCGGGCAATCCAGCAGAACCATGTCATAATGCTCATCTGCAAATGCCATTACATCTACCATCAGCTGTGAATCGAGCAGTTCTGTCGAATTATAGAGGCGCTGCCCGCTTGGCAAAATATCGAGTCCTTCGACCTCCGTATTATAGATCGCTTCACGAATTTCGAGCTGCTGCCCTAAAACATTCGACAAGCCTGGCGATGTTTGCACATTAAAGATTTTGTTTATGATTGGATTGCGAAAATTTGCGTCGATGATCAGCACTCTATCGCCACGTTGTGCCATACAGACTGCTAAGTTGACTGCCGCTGTCGATTTCCCTTCGCCCTCTGAGGGCGAAGTAACCAGTAAAGAACGCACCTTGCCGCCGCTCGCTGCATAATGAATATTGTTTCGAATGGTTCGATATTGCTCCGAAACGATGCCATGCGGATTAATATAAGCGAGTAAGCTTTTGTTTACATAAGACTTTGACACCTTTTGCCGTTCACGAACCAATCGTCTCACCTCTTACAGAAATGCTTTTTTGTTTTTTCAAACGACTGCTAGCATAATCTTTTCGTTTAATTTTATTAACTTGACCAAGCATCGTTAGGCCGAGCAGCTCTTCCACTTCTCGTTCTGATTTGATAGAATCATCGAGTGAATCTAGCAGGAATACTAACCCTACGCTCAAAATCATGCCAAGCAAGAAGGCAATGTACACGATACGATTGCTTTTTTCATTAATCGGGAAAGGATTTTCTTCTGCCTTCGTCAACAATCTGATGCTCGTAATTCCAAGCACTTCCGATGCTACTTGCCTGTAGGTTTCCACTGCTGTATTCGCGATCTCAGCTGCAAGCCTTGGATCGGTATCCATAACAGAAACTACGGTAACAAGTGAGGCATCTACACTGTCTACTCTAATTTGGCTTCGTAATGCTGCTGCCGAAAGATTAAGACCGAGCTTTTCAATTACCTGATCCAAAACGATTGGCTCTCTGAACAATACCCTCACTGTGCCCATCATATCCGAGGAAGCAGCCACGATCATCCGCGTGTTTGATACATACATTGGCGTTTCAGGCTTTGAATTAAAGAAGCCAGCAGCGACTGTAAAGAGAATAGTAATGACCATGACTATCCACAGACGTTTTTTCACCGTGAGAAATAACGCTTTGAGATTTATTTCTTTAATCTTTACTCTGTCTTGATCATGATGCGATGCTTGTGAATCCTCCAGCCGTTTACCTTCCATTTGCACACCTGCTTACTATGTTTGTTATAAAGAACAATAACACAATATTAGTTCTTTATATAGAACATGTCAATACACTTTCCCGACTTTTTATTCCATGTCAGTTATCGATATGAAGAATAATAATATTTGATGATTTCTTTTTGTCAGCAGAGTAGACATTCGTCTCCGTTCTGCTTTCCTTCCACATATTTGAACGGATCAAGTCTTTTAGTGCTTGGAAATCACCCTTGCTCATACCTTCATCAACCGCATTTTTAATAATGACTCGCCATTCCTCATCCAACGTTTCATCCATATGAATCTTTGGTAAATGCTCTTCTCCGAGTAAATATTCAATGTTTGAGTCTAGTGGAGCTGCTATTTTTGCCATTACCTGAAGAGATGGGTTATTCTGCATATTGCGTTCAATGTAGCTCAAGTAGGACTTGGATACGCCCGCTAGGTCAGCAAGCTTCGTGATCGAGTAGCCCTTTTTTTCCCGTAGACTTTTAATCCGTTCCCCTATCATAATATTCTCCTTCGGCCAGTTTAGATCTAAACGTAAAGCTGAACAAAAACAACACAAACTAACACTTTATAACAGACAATATGTATATTTTAGTTCTTTAATGAGAACAGGTCAATAGCATTCCATTTTTTTCTATGCAAAGAAGCAGCAAAGATGTACAATTTTTGCAAAAGCAGAAGCTGTAAATATTTATTGAAAGGGAGATTATTTATGATATATTCGCTTAAATCGATAGACTGGATAGCGAAAAATGACCTTATCGATCATCTATTGCAACAAGAAGATAACTTAGCCATTTCTACAATGGATCAAGGTTTTGAAGCTGAGGTGGTTAAGGTCACTTTGGAGCAAACAAGCTATGTATTAAAAATATGGAACAAGGACTCCAGGCCTGATGTTAGTTTCCAGTTTCATTTATTGAATGCACTCTTTGACCGTGGATTATCCGTGTCGAAACCTATTGGCTGGGGGATGAACGCTAATGGCGAAAAGGTATTGTTCACATCGTTTGACGGAGCAGCCGTTAAGAAAGTAAATAAAAAGAAAATGTCCGATCTTGCGCTCCTACTAGCAAGTATCCATCAAACTCCAGTGGAAGAGCTCTTACATGTACAGCTTCCAAAGTATGACTTCATCGACTACTTTTATTCTGCCATAAAAGAACATCCCGATTTATTGCTCGCATTAACACATTTTTTGAGCATGACAGAGATGAATCAAGAACAAATGATACACGGTGATTTTCATTTAGCAAATATACTCGAAAATAATGGAAAGTATACCGTCATTGATTGGACCAATGGGCAGTTAGGTGACATAAGGTATGATTTTGCATGGTCGTTCGTTTTAAAGAGCATTTATGTGTCTGAACAGAATGCTTCTGCATTTCGTACTGCTTATCTAAAAACAAATCCAATTTCACAAAATGACGTTCAGCTTTTTGAAGCGATCGCATGCCTCAGATGGATATTGTACAGTAGGCATGAAAAAGTGCCAAAGGGGACAAATACCCGTGATACAATACTAAGCTTAATCACTAACAACCCTTACTTGAAAGAGCTGGATTTATACGATTTTTCAAAAAAGATATAAAATTTAGTTGCACAAGCCTTCACAAAACACGCAAACCAAGGCTGAACAAGACTATGCACAAACTTTTTTATTTCATGTACTATCTATTCCTTCCTCGTTCATTCAACCATAATTACCCATTTTTATGAACGTCAATAAAAAAAGATCTCCTCACTACGTTATATAACCGTAAGAGGAGATCCTTTTCATTTATCCAATAAGCGATATTAAGCTTTTAAATTCCAGCTCTTCAAATTTGAGCAATACGGTTTCGCGTTCATACGCCCAGCAGCAGCCATCAAGCTCTGCCGATACAGGCACATCACAGCGAATTGTCGCTAAATCACGGGACAGATGCAGCATATCAAGATCCGCTTCAATTTTCACTCGGATTGTTTTGGATACTGCCTCCAAATTAGCAAGCAAGCCCTCGATTGAACCATGCTCTTGAATAAGCTTATGAGCCGTTTTCTCCCCTATGCCTTTTACACCTGGGTAATTGTCCGCTGTATCTCCCATTAACCCTTTGATGTCGATAATTTGAATAGGCGTAAGTTGGCGTTCTTCCATTAGCGTTTCCGGCGTATACACCATGTAGCTCCCGATGCCCTTCTTCATAATCGCAACCGATACCCGGTCGTCCACCAGCTGAAGCATATCATGGTCACCCGTCACAACAAAAATTTGTGCTTGATCCTTAAGTGCAGCAGCAAGTGTTCCAATGCAGTCATCCGCCTCATATCCTGCGATCCCAATATTCGGCACACCGAAGCTGGCAACGACTTCTTTCACAAGATCAAACTGAGGAATTAGTTCCTCTGGCGCAGACGGACGATTGGATTTGTAACCATCATACTGCTCCGTACGAAATGTCGTGCTTCCCATATCCCAGCAGCATACGACATGTGTTGGATTAAACGTATTGATTGCATCCATGAAATACCGAACAAACCCATGTACTGCATTAACAGGTACGCCTGCACTTGTTTTACGAACGCTCCCTCCGAATGAAGTAGCGAAATAAGCCCGAAATAAGATTGCCATCCCATCAACCAAAAGTAAACGTTGTTCACTCATCGTTATAAAACCCCTCTCAAACATATCAAACTATTATTTATATTTATTGCCCACGAATAAATTTTCCAATCCGCTCCGCAGCTTCCTTCAACCGTTCTTCGCTTTCAACCAGCGCTATTCTTACATAACCTTCACCCTCGGAGCCAAAAGCTTCCCCAGGCACTACGACGACACCCGTTTGACGAAGCATTTCCTGGGAAATTCGCCTGGATGTCCACGGCTCGCTAAGCGACCACTGCATAGGAGGAAGCTGCGCCCAAACGAACATTGTTGCCCGAGGTGCAGCAACATCCCATCCTTCTGCACGAAGCGCTTCAAGGAACGTATTACGCCGCTGCTCATAAAGCTTTCCTGCCTTTGGCTTCTCTACATTTGCTATCGCTTCCTGAAGTGCAACAATTCCTGCCTCTTGAATAGGATCAAACACGCCGTAGTCAATATTCGCTTTCAGCTCGCGGAGAGCGGCGACTGCTGCTCTATTTCCAGCCAAAAAACCAATTCTGCAGCCAGCCATGTTGAAGCTTTTGGACAAAGAATGGAATTCAACCGCATGATCGATTGCACCCGGTACCTCTAGAATGCTTGGCGGCTCACAGCCTTCAAATCCCATCTCGGAATATGCAAGATCATGGACGACCAACACGTTATGACGCTTTGCTTTATCAATCAATCGCTCAAAAAAGGAGATATCCGCTATAGCAGAAATCGGGTTGTTCGGGTAATTGAGCAAAATAAACGTTGCCTGGTCCCACTCCGAATCCGGTATTGCCTCCAGATCGGGCATAAAGCCATTCTCCTCGCGCAGCGGCATCAATACAGACTCCACTCCCGCGAGCGCTAATGATGCAGCATAGATCGGATACCCCGGATTAGGCAGCAAAACGATATCGCCAGGATCACAAAGCGCCATAGCAAGATGGGCAAGACCGTCTTGTGAGCCAAGCAGTGTTACGATCTCGTCTCCGGCATCCAGCTCCACGTTAAATCGATGCTTCATCCATTTCGCTGCATGCTCTCGAAACGGCAAGCCGCTTTTGATTGCTGGATACGCGTACATATCACTGCGCAATGCCGCTTCACTAAGCGCCTGTCTAACGGCGGGCGAAGGCGGCTGATCCGGATTTCCGATGCCAAGATCAATAATATCAAGACCGCTTTCCACAGCTGACCGCTTCCACGCTGCAACTTCTGCAAATATGGATGATCCTAGCTGCGACAGCCTCTTGGAACGCCATTTGGTTTGTGACATACGTCCATTCACCCTTTTCCATTGTTCCAAACTTGTTCGTATTGTTCTTCCTTATATCCAACAGTAACCGTCTTGCCATCCGTCACGATAGGCCGTTTAATCAGCATACCATTCGAAGCAAGCAAGTCATATTTCTCATCTTCAGACATGTCAGCCAGCTTGTCCTTCAAACCAAGCTCCCTGTACACATCTCCAGATGTGTTAAAAAACTTTTTCAGCTCCAGACCGCTATTTTTTACAATCTCCTTCAGCTCTGCAGCTGTAGGTGTTTGCTCAACAATATTTCTGGATACGACATCATTGCCCTTATTTTGCAGCGATTTAAGCGCTGAGCGGCATGTACCGCATTTTGGATATTGAATGATAGTTAGTTCCTTTTGTTTCGTCATCCTCTTGTTTCCTCCAGCATTGGGCTGACTAGTCCCATTTATTTTGACAGACTTCGTTCTAATCGTTCTAGCTCAGGCGGCAAATCCGCACGCCATTCCATCCATTTTTTTGTAATTGGATGGGTAAAGCCCAGTATCTCGGCATGGAGTGCTTGACGACCGACTGCATCCTCCCACTCTTCCTCCACACCTTGCTGAGTACCATACATTTTATCTCCGATAAGCGGGCAGCCGATATGCTTCATATGAACGCGAATTTGATGCGTCCGTCCCGTTTCGAGCTTTAAGCGCACAGCCGCTGCGGCAGGCTTGTCCGAAGTAGAGTCATAATGTGCAATCGTCTCATAATGCGTAATAGACGGATAACCCTTCGGCGTGACGATGCGAACATGCGGCTGGTCTGGGTCACGGTCAATCGGCGCATCCACCGTTCCCGCAGCTGGTGCAGGGCAGCCATAAACATATGCACGGTACAGCTTTAAAATACCGTTTGCCTGCATTTGCTCCGAAAGCTGTTGATGTACATAGGAGGTTTTTGCAATAGCGACAAGTCCGGATGTTTCTTCATCAAGGCGGTGGACAGGACGGAAACGCACCTTCTCTCCCGCCTCTTGCCAATGGTAGACGATACCATTAGCAAGCGTCCCCGTGTAATGTCCATGAGTCGGATGAACGATCATCCCAGCTGGTTTATTTACGATTAGCAGATCCTCATCCTCGAATACGATCTGTACCGGAATAGGCTGCGGCAAAATATCTTCGGAAATTTCTCGCTCCATGCGTACGCGAATGATATCGCCCGCTGCAACAGGAGCTGTCGTATAGGCACGAATCTCGTTAACAGTCAGTCCATGCTCCGTTTGCTTTACTTGCGAGAGGAGCTTGCGTGATACGCCCAGTTGCCGCTCCAGCACCCGCCGGACGGTCATTCCATGCTCTGCCTCGCTAACCGCAGCCACTAGCGGGCGATAATATAATAATTCTAGTCTATCCATCATTTTTTCGGCTTCCGAAATACTTCTGCGCTGCGTACATATTCCGTATCTGATACGCCAAGCTTCGCATTTGCAACTCTAGCAGCGGCGAAGAAAAAATCGGACAATCGATTCAAATACGTTTGTACATCGGCATTAATCGAATGCTCCGCTGCAAGTGTTACAACGCGGCGCTCTGCACGGCGGCATACCGTTCGGCATACATGCAGAACTGCAGAAACAGAGCTTCCTCCCGGCAAAATAAACCTCGTGATTTCCGGTGCCTCTGCCGTATATTGGTCAATCCATTCTTCCAGACGTTTAGACGGCTCTGCCGATATTTTTAGAGGCGCGCCTTCAACGGCGTAAGCAAGATCTGAGCCGCAGTCAAACAACTCCTGCTGAATATCAACGAGCCAAGCTGCCATTTCTGCCAGCTCTTCATGTTTGGCAGCTTCCGCCGCTGCCTGACCTACAAAACAATTCAATTCGTCTATGGTACCATATGCCTCAACACGAACATCATCCTTGCGCACGCGGCCGCCAATTAAAGATGTCTGACCGCTATCGCCCGTTCTTGTGTATAGTTTCATCGGCCTTGCCTCCTCTTTTTTCAACCATTACTCTCTATTCATGCAAACAGCAGGTCGGATAAGCTCCTGACCTGCTGTTTATTAAAGGCGCTAAATTAGCCTTCTTGCTTCAAGCGATGTACAAAGCCGCCTATTCGATCAAGCGCTTCGGTCAGATTCGTGACAGAAGTTGCATAGGAACAGCGAAGATGGCCTTCGCCTCCGAGACCGAATACATCTCCCGGAACAGCTGCAACATTCGCTTCGTCGAGCAGACGCTGCGCAAACTCCTCACTTGATAAGCCAGTCGATACGATCGATGGGAATGCATAAAATGCACCCTGCGGCTCATGGCAATCGAGTCCGATTTCCCTGAATCCTTTTACGACAAGACGCCGGCGCTGATTATAAGCCTCCACCATGCGGTCCTTCTCTTCTAAGCCATGTTGAAGTGCTTCAAGCGCTGCATACTGCGCCATAATCGGCGCGCACATCACTGTATACTGATGAATTTTTAGCATAGCTGCAATAAGATCGGGATGGCCGCAAGCATAACCCATCCGCCAGCCTGTCATCGCGAAAGCTTTCGAGAAGCCGCTCACAAGAATGGTTCGATCCTTCATCCCCGGCATTGCTGCAAAGCTTACATGCTTGGAGCCGTAAGTAAGCTCCGCATAAATCTCATCGGAAATAACAATAAGATCATTCTCTTCCACTAGCTTTGCAATAGGCAGCCAGTCCTCATAGGTCATAGTTCCGCCAGTAGGGTTGCTTGGATAACATAAAATAAGTACTTTTGATTTTGGCGTTATAACGGCTTGAAGCGACTCTGCCTTCAGCTTAAATTCATCCTTGGCAAACGTTTCAATACCGACAGGTTTTCCACCGGTAAGTGCGGTTATTGGTGAATAGGAAATATAACATGGCTCAGGAATCAAGATTTCATCGCCTGGCGAAATAAACGCTCGAAGGGCAAGATCAATGGCTTCACTGCCGCCAACAGTTACTAAAATTTCGCTGGCAGGGTTGTAAGGTACGGCAAATTGATCATTTAAATACTGCCCAATGGCTTCGCGAAGCTCTGGCATACCTGCATTTGACGTGTATTGCGTTTTCCCCATTTCAAGCGCATATACAGCAGCTTCCCGAACATGCCATGGCGTCACAAAGTCCGGTTCCCCTACTCCTAATGTAATAACATCCTTGCGCGTACTGACCAAATCAAAAAACCGACGGATTCCCGACGGTTTGATGCCCCGAACGAGCGGTGACAAATAATCAGCCATCGATTGACGCTGCAAAGGTGTGGAGGGTTGTTTCTCTTCATCTTTAATCATTGCCATCACCCTTTTTTCACGGCGAAACCATCAACCGATGATCACCTTCATGCTCCTCGAAGATAATGCCGTCTTGTTTGTATTTTTTCAAAATAAAAAATGTTTTTGTCGATAATACCGCGTCAATAGGCGATAGTTTATTCGATACAAAAGAGGCGACCTCTTTCAACGTTTTTCCTTCAACCTCAACGAGCAAATCGTATGCTCCCGACATCAGGTAGACGGATTTTACTTCTGGATATAAATAAATGCGCTCAGCGATTCCTTCGAAACCGCGACCGCGTTCTGGTGTAATTTGTACCTCAATAAGTGCAGTTACCTTCTGGTCGTCAATCTTGCTCCAGTTTACGACTGTCGCATACTTCACGATAATATGGTCTTTCTCTAGCTCGGCGATGGCTTGCTTTACTTCCTCGGTTGTTACGGCTAACATGGTTGCGATCAAATCTGCATCCCTGCGCGCATCCTCCTGAAGCAGTTCAAGCACTTTCAACTGTAATTCGGTCATTGTATAACTCCTTCCAGTACAACTGCAATTATAAAGAATATTTTACAACGTTTTTGTTCCTTGCGCAATCAAAGCATAAAAGGCTGAAGCCTTTATTTTGGCGGCTTCAGCACTTCTCTCGGAGAAATATTAGCATGATATGTAAAAGCTGCTTCTGCTTCCTATTCCTTATAAAAAGGAAAGACCCCAAAGGGGTCTTTACATGTAATGCGTTTGTGAGCCTTGTTGATATTGGCCGGACTGCTGCATTTGCGGCGTATACATTGTTTGGTTTTGCTGTTGCCCAAGGTTTTGCTGTAAAAACTGGCTCGTTTTTTGTTTGGTTTGCTGATATTGCTTAGCCTGCTTGTCCAGCTCCTGACGCAGCGCAGGCGAGGATGTATTGTACATATTCGCTTGCTGCATCGCCGTAAACAGCTGGCCTTGCAGTGCCAACGTGCTGTCTGTCAATTTCGTAAACAGCTGGCGAATATCAGGACAAGTAGATTCTGTTGCTGCTGTTGCATATTCACGAACAACTCTTTTCAAATCGCTAAGGATCGTGCCTGCCAAATCTTCCTCAGTCAATATCGATTGCTTTTGTTGTTGCTGCATTATGATTGACCTCCTAATCTTCTTTTAAAATCCTTCTTATTGTTGAGGCTGTGTTGGAGCCATTTGCTGATGGTGCGAGATCGCATGCAGCAAAGAATCATAGTGCTGCTGATGGGTTTGAATCATTTGTGAGCATAAATTTCTAAGCGCTGGTGTAGTACCGGTAGCAACAAGCGTTGCACATTGCTTAATTAATAAATCCTCGTTGGACATAGAGTCTGCAATGTACTCCAGCTCTTTTGCCGTCATTGGCTGCATCATTTAGTCATCCTCCTCTAAACTTGGTTCAAAATTACGATTTGATCCATTTATTTCGTGCCAAACGTATTATGAGCTAAATTTCCTATATTTATGTGTCAATATTTAAATCGAAATTGCCGGTGTGAATTAATTGGAAATCCACCTCTATAATTAACTGATCGGGCTTTGGCAGCCACTCCTTGCCTTTGCATGCTTGCTGCCAATAAGCTTGATGGTAACGGTACAGATGATGCTCCAGTTGAAAGAAACTAACTTTCTTCTCCAGCCCCTTGCGGAACGTATCCTCCATCTCCTGCTTAATCCGCGCTTTAACTGACGAAACAATTTCATGTTCCTGTATAACGCCATCCATTTCTGCTACATTACCGTCTACTCGCATCTTTAATGTGAAAATGGGCTTGTCACCTTTAAAACTCACATCCACACTCCCTCTGGATGAAACGACAGCGATTGCTGCTTTCCCTTTTTCCCCTTGCGCTTTGAGCAGAAAATGCTTGAATTCAGGATCTGCCCATCTTAGCCCTGTGGCTTCAGGCTCCGTAAGATAACCGAGATATTTAAGATCTTTAAATATAAATATCCCTTCTATTAACTGGATTTGAAGCGGTTGTTTCTTTCTTTTCCAGTATTCTTCATTTGCATTCAAAGCAGGGAGAGTAGTTACCATAGAGGGTTCATTCAGCGTCTGTACCGCTAGCTGCAAGGAATAAGGACGAATGAAGCTCCTCTGACTGTCGAGAGGGCCCGGCATATACATAATGCTGTTAAGCGGTGATTGGTCAAAAAAAGTATCGCTAGTAAAAATCTTATTAATCGGTGCTTTAGTTCCAAATAGCAGCGAGGTGTACCGCGATGCCCGCTGACGATTTACCCCGTCCATGATGTCAGCAATTTTGCTCATCGCTCTCTCCTGTACGATCACGGTTTTTAAATGCTCCAAGCTTAAAATCGTTTGGCCAGAGCGAGCAAGGTCATTTAGAGCAAGCAGTACAGTATCTCCCGATCCTTTTCCGATCCAAACCGGGTTTGGATCAGGCTGAAGCGATTCTGTTTTTGCAATTAGGCCAAATTTAATCGTTTGGGCATAAATATCGTATTGTCCGTCCTTATAATCGATGCCAAATGCGGATATATAGCTCACATCCGCCAAGTTAACTTCATCCCAGCAGCCTTGCAGCAGCAAGGACATAAACCCGATGCCTGTCAGTGCAGCACACTTTCTAAGCAGTATTCCCCGCTTTTCAATCCATGCAAAGAGCATCATTTATCCCTCCTAGTACTCTTAAGCTTCCATGGCATTTGTATAAGCGCTGGCAGCAGCTCTTTTAAGCGCATAGGTGCAACCGGGTATAAGTAAGAGCGTCCAAATGATTCTAACGTGCACATGTAGATAAGAACGGCAAAGGAGCCGACAAAAAAACCGAAAATGCCTAGCACAGATGAGCAAAGAAGGACAAGGTAACGGATGATGCTTACAGAGCCGCTTAATGACTGATTCACGAGAGTAAAGGTTGATACCGCCGTTACCGCGGCCATTACGAGCATCGTTGGCGATGTCATGCCCGCACGGATTGCTGCATCTCCAACGATCAATCCGCCTACAACAGAAACGGTTTGACCTACTGCTCTTGGCAATCTCACGCCAGCTTCCCTGAATAGCTCGAACATGGTCAGCATCAGAAACATCTCCATCGTTGCCGACAGCGGCAATCCGATTCGCGACATCGTAATGGTTGCAAGCAGCGTAAAGGGAATCTGATCCGTGTTGAATGCCGACAACGCAATCCAAAAACCTGGCAAACAAATAGACAATACGAGACCTACGAGCCTTAACAACCGTTCTAATGAAACATAATAAAAGGGTAAATGTGCGTCCTCCGGTGATTTGATGAGCAGCAATAAATTTCCTGGAGCAATAAGTGCCGATGGCGACCCATGGAGCAATATCGCTACCTTGCCTTGCAGCAACGATTGAACGACATAATCAGGCCGCCCTACAAATTCAACAAGTGGAAATAATGATAAGCGGCGGTCGGATAAAAGCTCCTCCAGTTGACTTCCTCCTACTAGAGCCGGAATATCAATATTGTCCAGTCTCCTTCTAGCTTCTTTAACAAGCTTGGGATCAGCCTTGCCCTCCATATGAAGCAAAGCTACCTCCGTCAATGACTCGGAGCCGATTTTGCTATACTCAACATGCATATCTGGTGTTTTTAGCCTCATGCGGACTAATGCAACATTCGTTGAAAGCTGTTCGACGAACCCGTCGCGCGGTCCTCGAATCGATACTTCAAGCACCGACTCCTCAGGTGTCCTCCCTGGCTGATTAGCGATGTCAAATTCAAACAATCCTTCGAATTTAGCAAAAGACAAAATGACGCTGCCTGCAAATAAGCGTGCAAATACGTTGCTGTCAAGATCACCAGACTGAATTTTACTAAATAACATGCTGGGCTTATGTTTTTCACCAGTATCCGCAGCTGGCACCGTTCTGAGTTGCTCTGCCCATTTCTCCAATAGCGGCAGTAAGCCTAGCTGCAATTGTTGGTTGTCGATTAATCCATCACAATAAAACAAAGTCACTTCCATTGGACCGTCTACGTCGAGTGTCAGCTTATATTCAATAACATCATGACAATCCTTCAATATGTGTTTTAACTGATCCAACGAAATATCGTTGTGATCGGTCTCACTATTATGCTCGTCATGAATCATGACTGCTCTGCCTCCTCCGAACCGATAATGGCTGTTCTCTTTTTATCACCCTGTTTTTTTCTAAACATAGACACGATCCAAATTACGATCGTTAAGAGCATGACGACAATGCCGGTGTACTGAAATGCAGCATGTAATGCGGTCCTTACCTGAAGCATATTTTTGATGCCAACGCCCGAGATGACCAAAATAATCACGCCGAGCACAGTAGGTGATATCCACTTCTGTTTTAAACGGCGCAGCGGCCAAAACTCTGACAAAATGTGAATGGATATCGATAGCCGAATAAGTGCTCCTGACATCCACTGAAAAATAGCAAAAAAATCAACATGCTCAAAATATTTGCCGATGGAGACCAGTCTCCACTGCGAAAAAGCAGGGTAGCGCATTTTATCCGCTTCAACGGGGCCGAATTCTACAATCGCTCCCATAACCGGACCAAGTGTCAGCAGCGATAAGAACAAAACAAGCACGATGAAATGCCATCTTTTAAATTTTCCATGGATATGATGCTGGATGAACATGAACCCAAAAAACTCGCAAGACGAAGTCAACACATAATAAATACCTTTCATGACCGGGCTCATCCCATTCTCGAGCATAGGCAGCAAATAGTGATAATCTTTGTGAGGCATGTTCGCAGACATGACAAAATCGCCTAAAAACACAACGATCGGCAATAATATACAGCTAACATAAGCAATGGTCCGCAGCCCTGAGACTGATGCAAACAAACAAAGACCTAAAAAAACAGTACAAACCACCATGGAGGGCGTATTGGGCAAATAGGTTGTCGCAGTCCACGAAGCTGTAATAATAAGCGATTCAAAAGCAATACTCAGCTGTACCAGCAGAAAAATACTAATAATCATCCAAGCCAAAAACCGCGGCATAAGCTGTATGAGCCATTGATCAAACGGAGTTCCATCCATTCGCTTTAGTATTCCATAAAAAGGAAACAAAACCCAAGGAAGGACGATTACAAGGCCAAAAATAACAGAAATCCATGCATCGCGCTTAGCAGCATCAAGCAGCAGCGGTACAACCAGAACATGATTTACAAGTCCAACAGACAAAACCATCATTAACATAGAGGGTAAAATCCCAAATGGTTTCACTTTCATAATCTTGTCACTTCCTTCCAAAGATAATGTTTCCAGATCTATGTATCTAAATGCATCCTGTCAATCTTTTATTTAAAGAGATCAAAAAAAACTATGCTTAAGCCGTTTACTGGCTAAGAGCATAGTCTTCTTTCCTACGGAATATGAACCGTCTTCACATGATCAAAATGTAAAAAAACGGGGTTTCCACTTACAGTCGCAAGCTCAATCATGCTTTGATCGACATTTTTCAGAACGCCGATTTTATTTGAATTCTCGCCGAGATCAAGCACGACGAATTCGCCGATTAATTTACGAAGCTGTTGATCAAAAGTTCTTGCAAGGGTTAGCGGGGATGGCTTTAGAGGGAATTGTTCTGGTGTTAACGTGTATGGTGTTACGTTAGGACTGTACGGAATTAAATATTTCATATGGTGGAGAGAGATGATCACCGTATGATATACAGGTGAATAGAAGACGAAAAAATCATTCATAACGGTGGTCAAATAACCATGAATAGACTGATTACCTGTAATATAAATTTCAGAGAACATACCTTTTGCGTTCATCAATATTTTTCGGTACGAGACGGGTTCATTATAAGGCTCGAAAGGCATTTCCGGTACTTCATATATTTCTTCTGCTTCTTCTTTATGAGTTGAAAGACGAAGCTGCTGCAGATGAATAAGCGGGATATACAAAAATTGTGTTCCATTATGCAGCACTAATATATCCTGACCAAACTCGATCAATTTACCTCGTATAGGCGCTACTTTCCCTGAAATCTCCAATTCGACCTGCTTATCCAACAGCGGATGACGGTTTTTCATGCAATTAACCTCCTTTCATCCGGATAGATCGCTTAATCGGGCAAAAGCTCTACCTTTTGCCCGACAGGCCATTATTATTTTTTTACTGAACTGCGAGTTGTTTTTACGGCAGCCGCATTTGCATTACTTTTTCCACCGCTGCGATTGCCTTGTGTTTTGTTTTTATTGTTGTTTTTGCTGTCGCTTTTGTTTTCGTTTTTGCTGTTGCTTTTGTTTTCGTTTTTGTTATTGTTGTTTCCGCCAGAACGGTTGCTCGCAGCTTTAATCGATTTGATGTGGTAGTTCTGGATTTGCATAGCCTCTTTACCGGAAACGAGAAGAATTGAGTTGTTTCCTGCTTGAGCAATGAAACCTTCAACCTTCTCAGGTCCGCCAGAATTAAGCTGTACGAAGGTTTGATTCAGGGCACGGATAATGCCATTAAAATTGCTTGCATTAATAACCGCTGTGCTGCCACTGCCGCTTCTATTGCCTTTGCTGCCGCTGCTTGTATTGCCGGCTCCTGCCTCCGTAACACTTTTAACATGGCTAGTTGCAACATATACGACACCTTCACTTGTGACTAAAACGAGATAGTCGCTTTTTACAGAGTGAAGCTTGCCTTGGAGTGATTCCGGTCCGCCGCGATTAATTTTTGCATTTTTGCCTACCATCGTTTGTAAAAAATTATGATCCTTGTTTCCACTCTGGCTGCTTTTGTGGCTATTGTTATTACTAGCAACCGATTGACCAGCTGAATAACCATTGTTGTACCATAGACTCATAAAAAAATCCCTCCGATAATTTCATTGTTTGTTGTTCAAAGCCTGTCTTCAAATACGCCCTTACGACCTATTCACTTCCCATTCATTACTCTGTTGCTTTTCATCCTCCTTCTCCCATTCACTCCATCTATCATGAGATACGAAATGTAATATATTTATATGTATACCGTATAGAAGTGGTACTAGATTGTTATCTATTTATGAGAGATTGAGCAATTCCCCTATAAATAATAGAGTAGTATAATTATAGATTTTGAACTCTACTGGTTCAGATATGGAAGCTTTCCATTATGATCATTAGGATTGAAAACATTCATGACCAAATAATCGTGACCATCTGGGCATTAGCTGAATAGAGTATTAAGATCAAAACGCCTATCGTGCAACGGTAGGCTTTATCTTTTGCTTTTAGGAGATGGTTAGATGGTTGCTGAAGTCTTGCCGATACGTTCCATACGCATGAATGCTTCTGATTTCCAAGAGATACAAGGCGATGCTTGGGGGCGTTCCTTCAAACCGGCACAGCTCGAGATGGAGGGACAAACCTATACTGCAGAGTTTGGCCTGCGGGGAGGACATACACGTAATTATTCCAAAAAATCTTATGAGGTTCGGCTTGAAAATGGCAAAACATTTCATTGGAATGCGGAATATGACGATCCATCCATGATGCGGAACGCACTTTCCTTTTACTTTTTCAATAAAATTGGTGTGCCATCCCCTCAAACCAACCATTTCTGGCTCATAATAAATGACGTGCCTCGAGGCGTTTATTTGGAAATCGAAGCGGTAGATCAACTTTTTTTCGAAAAAAGGGGCATTGGTTGCCGTTCTCTTCTCTATGCCGTCAATGACAGTGCCGACTTCAGCTTAACGGACCCTGTCTCTAAAGGTACGAAAGCTTCGTTATTTGATGGTTATGAATTGAAGCTGGGAAAGACGGGGACAAAAAAGAGGCTCGTATCGTTCGTTCGAAATATCAATCGTTTGTCTGGCAGTAAACTGAATGAACATCATGCCAAACGCCTTGATGTATCACAATATTTATTATGGCTTGCGGGAGCTGTATTGACAGGAAATTACGATGGATTTGATCAAAACTATGCGCTTTATGAGCATAGCAAAAGTGGGAAATATCGAATCATTCCATGGGATTACGAGGGAACCTGGGGGAGAAACTGTTACGGAAAGCCTTGCGGCAGCGATCTCGTCCGTCTTCAGGGCTACAATACGCTGACAGAGAAGCTATTTACATTCCCATCGTGCAGACGAAAATATAGAGCGATAATAAAGAAACTGCTGTTATCCGCATTTACTGCCGAGAAGCTGGAACCCGTCATTTCACAGATGCATGCACAGTTATCTCCGGCTATTCGCAGCGATTATACGCGAAAAGCGAGCTATGACACCTTTTTAGCAGAACCAGCCTTTATTTATAATTATATTGATGAAAGACGCAATATATTGCAGCAATCATTACGGGAATGGTTATAAACCACTCCCGTATGCTGATCAAAAAATATCCATGCTCATATACCGCTCTCCAGTATCTGGAGCAATGCACAGTACTCGCTTCCCAGCACCAAGGCGTTTTGCAATTTGCATTGCTGCCCATACCGAAGCGCCTGAGGAAGGGCCTAGCAGCAAACCCTCTTGCGTCGCTAACGCTCTCATTGTCGTTAGAGCATGCTCATCTGAAACTTGAATGATTTCATCATAAATCGATGTATTAAGAATAGCGGGCACGAAACCAGGACTAGTGCCGACAAGCTTATGCGGGCCTGGCTTTCCTCCTGACAACACCGGTGACCCTTGCGGCTCTACTACCGCTACATACAAATGAGGGAGCACTTCCTTTAGCGCTTCACCTGTTCCTGTGATCGTGCCGCCTGTTCCAGCGGTAGCAACGAAAGCATCTAGCTTGCCATCTGTCTGCTCGATAATTTCTATCGCAGTCGTCATTCGGTGAATCTGCGGATTCGCATGATTCTCGAATTGATTCGGTATGTAGCTGCCCGGGCGCTCAGCCCGAAGCTCCTCCGCTTTTCGAATTGCTCCCGGCATGCGTTCAGCAGCAGGCGTAAGCACAACTTCCGCTCCGTATGCTTGCAGCAGTTTAATCCGCTCAGCAGTCATGTTGTCCGGCATAACTAATATTATGTTGTAGCCTCTAGCTGCTGCGTTCATGGCTAGGCCTATGCCTGTATTGCCGCTAGTTGGTTCAATAATGGTATCACCAGGCTTAATCAAACCGCGCTTCTCGGCATCATTAATAAGAGAGAAGGCTGCGCGATCCTTTACGCTGCCGCTTGGGTTGAAGCGTTCCAGCTTAACGCATACTTCGGCGCTGCCTTCCTCTGGAAGACGGTTTAGCCTTACGACAGGCGTATTCCCAATTAATTGCGTAATGTCTGCAACTACTTTCGGCATTTCTTCACTTCCTTTCAATTTAGGTTTGTGCTTGCTGCTCTGTAAGAAACGGCTTCATGAACCACCAACCAGCAATCGGCACGATGCCAACCGCAAACAAGAGCCAAGTAATGGCGACAGCAGAATGATTCAGCGGCAAAACGATTAAATATGACGATAAGCCGATAATCCTGCCAAAAACTAATCCCGCTTCACGAAGGACGATAAATTCCTCTCGTTCCCGCGCACTTTCCTCGGACTGGCCAATGAGGTCAAATACTCTTGAGGTCATAGGTATAATATAAAGCGGCATAAACAGTGATGTTCCGATTCCGAACATAAGCAATGTAGCATAAGAGACCTTCCAGAACAGCGGCAATATAACGATTCCAATCATGATAACGCCTATGAGCATCGCCCATTTGCGATTGTTTTTTTTGAGCTTTTTGCCAACAATCCAGAAGCTGATCAAAGCAACTAAGGATGTAATGAGTGAATACGTTCCTAGCTTGCTTTCGTTTTGCGTAGCTACGTATACCGTAAGGCCAACAAGAAACATAAATACGCCTTCTCGCACGCCCTGCGCTGCAATAGCTGGAAACATGCGACGCCATGGATTTCCTTTTTGCATCAGCTGCTGGAAGCCATGCTTCCAATTATAGCGGCCTTGACCATGGCGTTTTTTAAGCCAAAAGCTGAGCACTACACTTATAGAAAATATGATTAATGAAAGGGTGAAAATAAGCCTATATCCCTTTTCTCCTTGCATCGACGTGATAAGCAAGCCTGATACCCACGGCGCCACGATACCTGCCGCAGAACCAAGCAGCCCCGACCAGCCATTGAAACGATCCCGATTATCTGGATCTGTCACTTCGAAATAAACTACATTAAATGCGACCCAAAAAAAACCGAGTGCCATCCCATTTAAAAGGCCAAGCGGCAAATAATATACTTTCGCTTGTGTACCCAGCAGCAATACTGAACAATAAAACACGCCTGACAAAATAATGCCTATGCGCAAACTATTCATTTTGTTATGCTCTTTTACCCATTTCCCAACAACCCAAAAGGTTAAACCACTCATTACATATTGACCCATAGTGAACCAACCGATCAACATATAAGATTGGCTTGCTTTCCATAAGTATACGGGAACAAACGTCCCGGACAGCGCGTTCGCAATACCGTAAAGCGCCTGCACAATAAGTAAAAGGGCTGCTTGTCCATTTAAGGTTTTTGCCAAAACGATTCCTCCTGCCGCAGGCCAGTTCATGCATTCACATGTCTGGCCCTTTACGTATCAGAATTACATTTTGTAAGATTCCCTTATTGGATGCAGCCCATGCCCGTCCATTATTGCCAGTTGTCTGTTATTCTTCCGGTGTTAGACGATTGATCATTTGCTCGCGATCGCCTGAACTCAGCAAGGACGAGGTTTGATAGCAAACGGGACAAACGTACAAGGTCAATTGAAAAGGAGTTTCGAGCACCGCTTTTCCTAAAGATGGAGCGATTCTCGACTCGAATTGCTGCCCGTCAATTGTCTGTACGCCTGCTTCGATCATATACGCCCGACATGCCGGGCATTCAGGTACTTCATCCTGATCATCAAGCACACGCTGAACCGTTTCTTCCACAGCAAATCGTGAACTGTCAGCATTGCGGAAACCATCACCCTGAGCTAGCCAACGTTTATGGTTCGGATCATCGGAATCGTCTTCTTCCGCTTCTTCCTCCAGTTCATCGTCTGACCAATCGTCTTCAGTTTCCTCGCCATTTTGCTTTGCTGCTCTGCGAGCATCATTGATTTTTAGCGCCTGAACTGCTTTTTCATGCTCATCAGCTTCCACTTCATCCTCATCATAACCAAGCTCTATCGTACGATATGCGCTTAATTCATTGTCGCAATGCGGACAATGCGATTCCGGCCCAATTTCTTCATCCCATACAATTTCCGTTAAACACCAAGGACATATCAAATGCTCATCCATGCTCATAACTTCCCCTCTAATGATTCATTAAATATACGATACCGAATACAAAAAACAAAACAGCGACAACCGCTAGTATTCTCCATAAATATTTCATATGGTTTCACCCCGTTTATATAATGACAGTTGCACCAATCACGTAAGATAAAGATACAGAAATGATCATTGCAATAAGCCCTACCGCACGGTTATCACGAGCGATTTCGTCATCGATTCGAAAAACTGGCGTTAGAAATTCGAATAAAAAATATGCTGCCATAAGTATGACGAAACCGAACGCACCCCAAATAAGGCTTTGATACACCGAATCGTTGGACTCGATGGAAAACCTGAAAATATTACAAATACCGAATATTTTACCGCTTGTCGCCATAGCAACAGCAACGTTTCCCTTTTTTATCTCCGTCCAGCATTTATATTTGGTTACGAGCTCAAAGCACGATAAAAAAACGATGAGAGACAGCACCGCAACCGATACATAAACAAGTGAAGCAGCATACGGATTGCTCAGCAACTGATCGACTTCATTACTCATTTACAAGACCCCTCCATCATCTGCCGTATTCGATTGCGCAATGGCTAGGAGCTATTTAAGCTCCACAACCGTCACGCCAACGCCGCCCTCGCCATAATTGCCGAGTCGAAAGCTCTTCGCATGGCTGTGTCTACGCAAATATTGCTGTATTCCTGTACGAAGCACACCAGTGCCTTTACCATGAATAATAGCAACCTGAGCTAAGCCTGATAAAAAGGCCTCATCAAGAAAACGGTCAACCTCAAGGATTGCTTCTTCCAGATTTTCTCCGCGAAGATCGAGCTCCATCTTAATATTTTCTTCTCTGGTGCGCTGTAAGCTGGCTGCTTGCTTCGGCTGTTGTGTCTTACTAGCGGCAGCTCCAGAGCTTCGCAGCTCCAAATCATCCAGCGCAACCTTCATCTTCATAATGCCCAGCTGCACTGTAGCATCGGAACCATGAATTTCCACAACCGTGCCCTTCTGATTTAAGCTGTATACGGTTACTTCGTCGCCAGCTTCAATCTTAACCTGCTTCGTTGCTGTTTTGGAAGCTCCCCGCTTCGATTTCTGAAGCTCGGGAGCCGCTTCATCCAGCTTGCGGCGTGCCTCAATGAGCTTATGCTCCTTGACGGAGGCACCCTCCTCCATTGCAAGCTTGCGCAAATCCGCAATAATTTGTTCAGCTTCGCGTTTGGCTTTGAGGACAGCCTCGCGAGCCTCATCTTGCGCCTTCTGCATCAGCTTTTCTTTCTGCTCTTCAAAGCGCAGACTCTCTGCCTCATGGCGTGCGCGCAGCGTCTCCATCTCACGGCGGAGCGACTCTGCCGTTTGACGTTCCGTTTCAGCGCCTAACCGGTTCTCTTCAAGGGAGGCGATCATATTTTCAACCCGTTGATCCTCTTCGCTTACTTCTCCTCTTGCATGCTCAATAATCGAACGAGCAAGTCCTAAACGCTCAGCGATAGCAAATGCATTGCTTCGTCCAGGAACACCAACAAGCAGACGGTACGTAGGGCTTAACGTAGCAACATCAAACTCCATGCTGGCGTTAATGACTCCCTTGCGATTATAAGCATAAGCTTTCAGCTCGCTGTAATGCGTAGTTGCTACAATACGACTTTCCATAGCATGAACATGCTCCAATATGGCAATAGCAAGTGCCGAGCCTTCAGCTGGATCTGTTCCTGCACCAAGCTCATCAAGCAGCACTAAGCTCTTTGATGTCATGGAGCCTAAAATGCGAATGATGTTTTTGAGATGGCTGGAAAACGTACTGAGGCTTTGCTCAATACTTTGCTCATCACCGATATCGGCATAGATAGCATCAAATACACAAAGCTGGCTGCCATCCTCAGCAGGTACAAACAATCCTGACATGGCCATAAGGCTAAGCAGTCCGATCGTTTTCAAGGAAACCGTTTTACCGCCTGTATTCGGTCCCGTTACAATGATGGATGTGTATTGATTGCCCAGCTCCACATCGAGTGGAACAACCTGCTCAGGTGCAATTAGCGGATGGCGTCCACGTTTTATTTTCAGAAAACCTCGGTCATTCATCCGAGGCTGTGTAGCCTTCATGAGATGAGCAAGCCGAGCCTTTGCAAAAGCAAAATCGATTTGGCCAAGCAAATCCAAGTTATAAATAAGATCTTCTACATAATCGGATGCCAAAGCAGTTAGCTTCTGCAAAATTTTCTCAATTTCCCGCAGCTCGCCTGCCTTTAGCTCTCGAAGCTTATTGTTCATCGCAACAATGGCTTCCGGTTCGATAAACAATGTTGCGCCAGAACCTGACTGATCGTGCACAATTCCGCCAAAGTGAGAACGGTATTCCTGTTTCACTGGAATAACATATCTATCGTTGCGAAGTGTTACAATGGCGTCCTGCAGCATTTTTTGAACGGACGAGGAACGGACCATTTGATCCATTTTCTCACGAATCCGTGATTCGCCATTTCTAAGCTCGCGCCGGATAGATGCCAGTTCAGCACTAGCGCTGTCCATCACTTCCGCTTGGTCATCGATGCAATCAAAAATCGCATCCTCAAGCGACTTATGCTCACTTATTTGATCTGCAATATGGTGCAGCATTGGAATGGGATTATCTTCATGCAAGACGCTGATATGCCGTTTTACACGTCTACCGCCCCGTGCGGTATTCGCAATATCCAGAAGCTCAGCCGGATTAAGGGTACCGCCTATACGGGCACGGTGAAGCGGCGCTGAGATGTCCACAATTCCCCCAAATGGCGCACTGCCTTTGAGACGATCAGCTGTGTAGGCCTCGTCGGTAATTTGCAAAATCTGCTTTACCGATTCCAGATCCGAAACCGGCTGCAGCGACTCAGCAATGGTTTTCCCAAGCGATGTTGCTGCATGCTGAGACAATCTATGTATGATTTTAGGATATTCAAGTGTCTTCAAAATTTTAGTGTCCAACAATTAACACTCCTCTCGCCTTCCTATTATAGCCGAATCACGACTTTGATGCACGAACTGAACCGTTGTTTCATACATAAATGATGCTCAATTGGTCACAATATAAACGAACGAGCCGTCTAACGACGCAACTTTAGCAATACTGTACGGAAGGAAATAACAAAGAACTGCGAACGTGGGCGACTATAAGCTACACAAGTACCAAAACAGCTCCAGTTTTGTTTTCCATTTGTTAAACTTAAGGAGGGTTATAAAATGTCTTTTTTGGGACATGTCGTCCGGTTTATCGTAGCCGCGCTGGTATTAATGCTTGTTGGGTTTATCGTTCCACAATTTAGCGTAGGCGGATTTTGGAGCGCCTTTTTCTTAGCGCTTGTCATTGCTGCACTAGGCTGGGTAATTGAAGGCATATTCGGCAAGCGGGTTACACCCTTTGGTCGAGGAATCGTCGGCTTCATCGCAAGCGCAGCTGTTATCTGGATTGCTCAGTTTATCGTAGGCGGCGTAACTGTAACCTTGCTTGGCGCCATCTTAGCTGCTCTTGTTATCGGGATCATCGACCTATTCATTCCGGTCAGCACTCCCTATGAAGCAGGCAGACGCGATCGCGATTAATGCAGGCTTTATGTGAGACCAGCCCTTGATTGCCTTAATGGCGGTCAAGGGCTGATTGCTGCGTACTGCCAAATTTTCGCGTTTCCCCTAATCATTTCACAAGAAATTCATGAGTTTGTCATCACACCGTCACTGCAATTGAAAGCTAGTTAAGGTACAATAGATACAATCCAAAACATTCCTATTACATTGGATAATCGAAAGGGGACGTTTTACGAATGAAAAAATGGTTATTATTTGCAAGCGCTATGTGTTTAGTCGTTGTCATTGCTGCATGCGGCACAAACACAGCCAAACCCGAAAATAAAGAAACAAATACAACAGTAGCAGATAGCGGAGCTTCTTCATCTGACCTTGTCATGACAGCTTCTAACTGGAAATTTGACAAGAAGGAATATAAAATCAAAGCCGGCGAGACGGTTAATCTCAAGCTTGATTCGGTTGACGGCATTCATGGCGTTCAGATCCAAAAAACCGACTACAAACTTTCAAATGGCGACACGATCGCTGTAAACATTAGTGAGCCGGGAAGCTATCAAATGATTTGTTCCGTTCCATGCGGAGCAGGGCATAGAGAAATGAAAGCTGTATTGGTCGTAGAATAAACAATTCTGAAAATAAATAAAACTTAAAAACAGCCGAGCCGGATGGAATGAATCTGCTCTGCTGTTTTTTTTGTTGTTTCCTGTTCTATTTTACTCTGAGATGAGAGGTTAAAGCAGGAGAAACTTCCGTTATATTTATTTTTTACCTAAGCAGTGAGCATTTTGGGCATCATATCATTTTTTTCTCTATTCACGCAGCCAAACTACATATATTTTTCTTTTATCGCATATATCATTTTTATTTAACAATCGAGTAAAAAAAATTGATGACCTTCCTCTTTCCCCTCCTTGTCCCCTCTGATAAAATATTAACAATATGCAAAGCGAAAGGAGAAATGGTGATGGGAATTTTACAAAATCGAGTCGCCATTGTTAGTGGAGCTGGTACGGGGCTTGGACGTGCAGCTTCAATCTCGTTTGCAGCAGAAGGCGCAGATGTTGTGCTGCTTGGGAGAAGACTTGCAAAGCTTGAGGAAACAGCTTCGATTGTAAAGGCAAAGACGGGAAAAGATGCATTAGTGCTGCAAACAGATGTCTCCGATGAGCAGCAAGTCCAAGACACCATTTCAGCAGTCGTCCAGCAATTTGGGCATATCGATATTATTTTGAACAATGCTGCTGTTCTTGAATCAGGCAGCGTGCTCGAACTAACCTCAGAAGAATGGCAAAATCAAATTGCAATCAATCTGACAGGACCATTTCTGCTGACTAAGGCTGTTTTACCAACTATGCGCAGAGCAAAATATGGACGAATTATTAATATTACCTCCGGCCTGTCATGGAACGGCGCAGGCGGCTATGCAGCATATAGCGCAGCCAAGGCAGGACTAGAGTCGTTGACACGCACCTTAGCCGATGAGGAGTATGAGCATGGTATTCTTGCAAACCTCTATAATCCCGGCATGCTTCGTACAGAAATGCACGCGACCGGCAAAGATCCTGCAATCGTTACACCGGACTTGATTCGTCTAGCAAGCTTATCAGCCGGCGGTCCAACTGGCACAATTGTATCTTATGGTTAATCTCTAAAAAGAAACCGCAGAAACAAACGTCGGCAATAGCCTTTGTTTGTTTCTGCGGTTTCTTGGTTCTTAACGCTGGATCAGCTGTGCTCGATGAGCTCGATCCATTCGTTGTATTCAGTTTGCAGCTTCGAATATTCATTTTTCAGCTTATGATGCTGCTCCTGCAGATCAGCATGATCTTCAGCAAGCCTCTCTGCAGAACGAGCTGCTTCATCGCGTTCATAGACAAGTGATTCAAGTGCGCTTGCCGCCTCATCACGCTCACTGGCTAATCGCGCAGCCTGACGAGCTGCTTCATCTCTTTCTGTTGCAAGCTTAGACGTATGCTCGCTCAGCTCTTCCTTCAAATCGGATGCGGCAGCTGCTTCCTGCATTGCTCGCTCCAGCCGCTCTCTCAGCTCCTCTTCCGCTGATTCACGCGACTTCTTCTCAAGCTCATACTGCTTCACCTCAGCAGCCACCTGTTCCGCATATTGCTGCTGTGCCTGCAATCGCTCACTGAGCTCACGTTCACGGGCAGAAGCTGCTTCTAGCTGCTGAGCTGCAATGCGCTCTCGAGCTGCTGTCCATTCCAACTGCTCCGTTAGCTCTTGTTCTCTAATTTGCAGTTTCTCCAAATCAGCCTTATAGACCTGCTCACCGTTTGCCGCAGAAGCCGCAATTTGCTCAATTTTGTCCAGCTGTGCTTGCAACTTCTGGGTCGCAGTCTCGTAATCGTGCTGCTGAAGCAGCAGCAGCTCCTCTTGATCCGCAGATAGCTGCTTCAATTGCTCGTCATGCTCTGCTGCCAGTTGCTGCAAGCGAGCTTCACGTTCATTCACTAGCTGCTTACGAACCTCATCCTGCTTGGCAGCAAGCTCATTATAGCGTTCTTCATACTGGTCAACGAGCTGCTCCGCAATAGCGGCTTGCTCAACAGCCGCTGCTTTGGACTTGGCTTCAAAATCATTTGTCAGCTGCTTCTGAGCATCTTCAAATTGAATCGCTTGCTCAAGCAGCTTCTCTTCATATTTCTGAACAAGTTCATTCTGCCTAACTTCATACTCGGCTGCCTTTTGCTTTGCCTGCTCATTATAATCGTGAGCCAGCTGCTTATTTTGCTCCTCGTATTGCACAGCCTGCTCTAGCAGCTGTTCTTCATGAAGCGTAGCCATTTCTCTATTATTTGCTTCATGCTCAGCTGCTTTTTGCTTGCTCCGCTCCTCATATTCAAGGACAAGCTGTTTACTTTGCTCCTCATATAGCAGAGCCTGCTCTAGAAGCTGCTCTTCATGTTGCTCTGCTTGCTGCTGAAGCTGCTCTTCATATTGTCTAGCAAGCTTCTTATTCAGTTCCTCATGGCTTGCTGCGAGCTCCTTGTACCTGGCATCCTTCTCTTCTGCCAACTGCTCATAGCGTTCATTGCTTTCTGCCGTCATTTGCTTAAACAGCTCGTCATTGTCGGCTTCGACTATACGCAGCTGCCCTTCATGCTCCTCGCGCAGCGTCCTAGCAAGCTCACGCTTCTCATCCTCAAGCTTTTGCAGTTTCTGCTCATGCTCTTCTTCGAGCAATTCCTTCTGATTTTCAAGCTCAATCCGAAGCAGGTTGTTATGCTCTTCTGTCTGCTTCTGACTCATCAATTCTTGCTCTTCCAGCTCAAGCTGCAGCTTTAATAACTCCTCTTCAAGCTCAAGCTGCTTCTGTTCCTGCTGCTGCTCACGATCCGCTGCTTCTTTCAATCGCGTTTGCAAATCTGTCGCCCGCTTATCCGCAGCGGAAACATGACTGCGTTCATGAACAAGCTTCTGTTCCAGCTCTTGGATTTGTGCTAAGGACTGGCTGCTCTGTTCCTGCAGCTTCTCGATCTTGCTGCGTGTTTCATTCAGCTCGCTTTGCAGTAGCTCCCATTCATTTTCTTTTTCACGGAGCTCCTGTTCCAGCTGAGCATATGATGTGCGGAAGGATTCCTCCTGCTCCATTGCCTGTACGAGCTGCTCATCTGCTGAATTTATACGATTTTCAAATAATTCCTTGTCCTTCTTCCAGCCTTCTTGAAGCTCAGCAATTTGGGTTTGCAGCTTGCCTCGCTCCTCCAGCCAGCCGTTTCTACGCCGCTCAAGATCAGCACGAAAAGCTTGTTCTGATTTAGCAGTTTCTGCCTTCCAAGCCTGCTCACGCTCTTCACTCTGGCGGGCAATTTCTAGCTGCGAGGTTTCTGCATGGGCTAACCAGCTGAGTTCTCGCTCATCCCATTTACTCTGCCAGCTTCCTTCAAGCTCAGTCAGCTGCGCCTCTTTCTCTGCCTTTAATGCTGCAAGCAGCGCTTCTTGCTCTGAGGCTAAAGCATTTAATTGCGCTTCTTTTTCTTGTCTAAGTGAAGCCAGTTCATCTGCCTTCACTTGTTCAAGCTCCAATCGCAGTTCTTCCTTCTCCAGTTCCAATTCAAGCTGCTGATTGTCCTTGGACAATCGCAATTCAGCCAGTTCTTCATCCTTTTGTTTTCTCAGCATGGCAAACTCTGCTTGCTCTGCTTCCTTCTGACTTGCAAGCTCTGCCAGCTCTAATTCCTTCTGACTTGCAAGCTCTGCAAGTTCTGTTTCCTTCTGACTTGCAAGCTCTGCAAGTTCTAATTCCTTCAGACTTGCAAGCTCTGCAAGTTCTAATTCCTTCAGACTTGCAAGCTCTGCAAGTTCTGTTTCCTTCTGACTTGCAAGCTCTGCAAGTTCTGTTTCCTTCAGATTTGCAAGCTCTGCAAGCTCAGCAGCCTTCTTGCTGCTAAGCTCTTCTATTTTCGTTTCCATCATACGCTTTAATTCATTCAGCTCTGAATCCTTCCGAGCTTGGAGCTGTGCAAATTGCTCATCCTTTTTCGTTCTGAGCGCTGTAATCCGTTCCACATTTTCTTGTGTAAGACGGATGATCGTCTCCTCTTGCACTTTCATTGCCTCGGCTGCTGCTGCTTGCTGAGCTGAAGCTTGCTCTGCGGCAAGCGCCAGCATTTCATTCAGCTCTGCTTCTGCCGCAGCTTTAGCCTTTTGCAATTGCTCGCTCGCCATACGCTTCGTCTCAGCAAGCTCAGCTTTAAGCGAGACCGCTTGCTCGCTCATTTGCTCCAGCTCTCTGATCAGGAGATTAAGCTTCGCTTCTTCCTCCAGAAGTCTTGTATTGTCGCGGCGCAATCGAAATACTTCCTCTGTTATTTGCACAGCAGAGAGGACAGCCAGCTTCGGCATATCAAGACGCGGATACCCCTTCGCCAGCTTCTTCATGCTCTCGTCAATCGCCGCTGCAACCCTTTTCATATATTCTACGTTGGTATGGCCCTTTAACTTATATTGAATTCCATATATATCAACCGTAACTACCGTTTGTTCAGCATCCATTAAGGCGAATCCTCCTAATATACAAGTAGAGCTAGCTTAAACGGCTGACATCATCCTTCAGGGGCATACGTTGTTTACGTTCTCAACCGTTGCCGTCCAGAGAGGAACTGCTTTCGTTTCTCTAGCAAATATAAATACATGATCGTTATGAAAAAACCAATCATTCCTTATATTTACAAGGAAAAAAGCCGCATCTATAGCTCACTAGGAACTATTTCGATGCGGCTTTGAAGGTTTCCTGCCTACTTGCGTAATTCTGCTGCAAAAGATTGTTCTAATTGTAAAACAACCTTGCCATGCAGCTCTGTTACCTCTTCATCCGTCAATGTACGCTCGCCATGACGGTAAACAAGCGATATGGCCACGCTCTTCTTGCCAGCTCCCAGCTTCTCTCCAGTATATACGTCAAAGACGCGTACAGATTCAAGCAGCTCGCTTG
The DNA here is from genome assembly GCF_037976325.1 of Paenibacillus sp. FSL K6-3182. Classification (NCBI taxonomy): domain Bacteria; kingdom Bacillati; phylum Bacillota; class Bacilli; order Caryophanales; family Paenibacillaceae; genus Paenibacillus; species Paenibacillus sp. FSL K6-3182. Next base: position 1,939,130 of record NZ_CP150265.1, on the reverse strand, counting down.
CAATGTCCCATGCCACGCCAGTTAGCTTGGCAGCAGCAACCTCTTGATCCACGACTACTGCAATATCACGCTGCATAGCCGGGTAGCGAGGCAATACTTTATATTCGATTGCCGCATCTGCTTGCTCATAGATGAGGTCAAGCCCAATTTCCAGCACGTACGTATCAGCTAGATCCTCCTCAAGTTGAAGAGCAGGGTGCAGTTGGCCAACATAACCAATTACTTCATTGCCTTTAGGCGTGTGAAGAAGAACGGCAGCCGTTCTGCCTGGATGGAAATGCTCAGGCTGAGCCGCTTCGAATGATATGCTGGCTGTTAAGCCAAGTACGGCAAATACCGTTTCCAAAATGCCCTTCGCATCATAGAAATCAACTTGAGCCGCTTTTGTATTCCACTCAGCTTCTGAACGATTGCCAGTCAGAAGAGCTGCAAAACGATGCTTTTCATGAGGCAGGCGAGTCAGTTGCTCTTCATCGGTATGGAATACGCTGCCGATCTCAAAGATCGCTGCGGATTCATTTTTGCGATTTCGGTTATAAGCCGCAGTCTCCAGAAGCTGTGCGATAAGCGTCGTACGAAGTACACTTCGATCCTCGCTCATAGGCATGGCTAGGCGAATTGGATTCGTATGCTCCGCCAGTGCAGGGAATAACTTCGTCCGCTCAGGTCCCGTGAAGGAATAGCTGACAACCTCATGCAGACCTGCATCTGACAGGCGCTTGCGCAGCTCGCGGCGAATAGCTTGGGGCTTCGTTAGCGAACCTGGCACAACATCGCCGTGAATGAGCGTAGTAGGAATTTCATCATAGCCGTGCAAACGAGCTACTTCCTCGATTAGATCTACTGCACGCGTAATGTCACCGCGGCGTGTAGGAACATTTACAGTAAATACATTGTCGCCTGACAGCTCATATTCAAAGTGCAAACGGCCAAATATCGTCTGAACTTCAAGTCTGGACAGCTCCGTACCCAGATAGCCATTAATTTTATCCAATGAAACGGACACTTTAGCTGGCTTCACTTCACCTGCATGCACTTCTACAATGCCTTCAGCAACTAAACCTTCAGCAAGCTCTGCGATAAGGGAAGCTGCACGATCGAGCGCAGGAATAACTCTCGCCGGATCTACTTCTTTCTCAAAGCGAATGCTTGATTCCGAGCGAAGTCCTAGTTGACGTGACGTTTTGCGCACGGTGCCGCCATCGAATTTTGCTGATTCAAGCAAAATGTTGACCGTCTCGCCTGTAACTTCGGTGCTTGCTCCACCCATTACGCCTGCAAGGGCAATTGGCTGCTCACCATCAGTAATAACGAGCATATGCGGCTCTAGCTTGCGCTCTTGATCATCCAAGGTAACAAGCGTTTCGCCAGCTTTGGCAAGGCGAACATCAATGCGGCCGCCAGGCAAACGATCTGCATCAAAAGCATGAAGCGGTTGGCCATATTCAAGCATAACAAAGTTTGTAACGTCAACAACGTTGTTGATTGGACGAACGCCGGCAGCGATCAATCGGTTTTGCAGCCACAATGGGGACTCACCGATTTTTACGCCTTTAATATAACGAGCCGAATAATGCGAGCAATGCTCAGGTGCACTAATGCTGACCGTTGCAAGGCTATCCGCACGTACGGCTGTATGATTAATAACAGCCTTTGGCAGACGAACTTCACGGCCAGTTAAAGCTCCAATCTCATAAGCAACACCAATCATGCTGAGGCAGTCTGAACGGTTTGGCGTCAAATCAAGCTCGAGCACCTCATCGTTAATGCCAAGCACATCGCCAATTGGCGCACCGATTTTCGTTGTAGTTGGAAGAACAAGAATGCCTTCCTGCTGTTCTTTTGGCAGAAGCTTTTCATTCAAACCAAGCTCCTTCGCCGAGCAAATCATCCCTTGGGATTCAACGCCGCGAAGCTTTGCACGTTTAATTTTGAAATCGCCAGGCAATACAGCACCGATTACTGCAACCGGAACAAGCTGGCCTGCATCGACATTTTTGGCTCCGCAAACGATTTGCAGCTCTTCGCCAGTGCCAACGTCAACCTTACACACGTTCAGCTTATCCGCGTCCGGGTGCTTTTCCTTCGATTTCACATAACCAACTACGACGCCGGTCACGCCTTTATTGCGGGATTCCACAACATCGATTTCAATGCCGCCGCGCGTCATTTTCTCCGCAAGCTCCTGTCCTGTGAAGCCGGACAAATCGATATATTCATTTAACCATTTATAGGATACATTCATCTCTTTTCTTCCCTTCTCTCATTGCTACATTCTTGCGAATTGGCTTAAGAACCTCAGATCGTTCGTATAGAAATGACGAATATCGTCAATGCCGTATTTCAACAACGCGATACGCTCAATGCCCATGCCGAATGCAAAGCCGCTGACCTCTTCCGGATCGTAACCGCCCATTTCAAGAACGCGTGGATGCACCATTCCGCAGCCAAGAATTTCAAGCCAGCCTGTATGCTTGCACATGCGGCAGCCTTTACCGCCACACTGAACGCAAGTAACGTCAACCTCAGCACTTGGCTCCGTGAATGGGAAGAAGCTTGGACGAAGTCTAATTTGCGCTTGTGAGCCGAACATTTGCTGAACGAATTGCAGCAATGCTCCTTTCAAATCGCTCATCCGAATATTTTTGCCGATGACAAGACCTTCGATTTGATTGAACTGGAATGAATGTGTCGCATCGTCATCATCACGGCGGTAAACTTTACCCGGACAAATGACTTTAACAGGCGTTTGGCCCTTCATTGCTTTCATTGTACGAACCTGAACCGGGGAGGTCTGCGTACGCATCAAGATATCATCCGTAATATAGAACGAATCCTGCATGTCGCGGGCTGGATGGTTCTTAGGCAAGTTCAATGCCTCGAAGTTGTAATAATCCTCTTCAACCTCTGGACCCTCGGCAATTGTATAGCCAAGACCGATAAAAATATCTTCAATTTCTTGGGCTACCTTGTTTAAAGGATGCACTGCGCCTGTAGGCAATTGCTTGCCTGGCAGCGTAACATCCAGCGTCTCTGCAAGGAGTCTATTGTTCGTCTCAGCTTGCTGGAATGCATCCTGCTTCTCATCGATAACCGTTTCAATAGCTGCTCGAACATCATTGGCTACTTGACCAATTACTGGACGTTCTTCAGCGCTTAGTCCACCCATGCCGCGCAAAATTTCAGTCAAAGCGCCTTTTTTACCTAAATATTTAACGCGCAAATCATTTAGCTGCTGTGGCGTATCCACATGCTGAAGCTCCTGCAATGCTTCAACGCGCAGTCCTTCCAATCTTTCCTTCATTTTTCTTCGCCTCCATATCATCATCCCTAAATCATGCAAGCGTAACGGCTAAAGCCATCCTTAGGAGGCTTAGCTATCGTTTCGCGGTGAAATATAAGCACTCTATAAGCTAACATCCTTATAAACTGTTATATTTACACAAAAAAAAGGCCCTCTCTCCCTAAAGGGACGAAAGAACCGTGGTACCACCCTAATTCGGATTGAGCATCAGCCTGTACGCATAACCAAGTGTGGCTAACGTCGCCTAGAGGCGCTGAATGACAATCCCTTAGCCCCATAACGGCGGGAACCGGACCTTCCCTACACGCGCCGTATATTATGGCGTTTCAGGTGTCTGCTCAGGAGTGAACTTCGGCAGCCTATTTTCACAAAAACGCTCTCAGTCTACGGCGTCTTCTTCCTGTGCGAAAGCACTGCTTACTCTTCTCCATCATCGCTTTACTTCGAATATGAAATAATAATCTATATTATATGCAATCTGAAGTACCGTTGCAACCGCTAAGCTTGCTTTATTGTTACGAATCAATTCGCATCATCATTTCTTCCAGCAATCGAATGCGTGCGAACGACGCTCGGAGCAGCCCGATTCCTATTTCCGGGTACAAACGAATGAGCCTTGACACATTATCGCCCAGCAGCTTCAGCACTCTCACATCGCCAAGCAAGGATTGCGCCGTTACTGTTGATGAGGTGCTGTCGAGCGCTGAAGTTACGCCGCACACATCCCCTGCACCGAGTACGCCGATCGTTCCTTCCCAGCCTGCTGCGGAAATGCTCGTGAGCTCGATATTGCCGTCAACGATGACATACATCGCGGGGTTAGGCTCTCCTCTTTGCAGCAGATTCTCTCCATCCGGGCATACATACTCCTCGGCAATATTAGCGATTAAGCCTAGCTCCTCAAGCGATAAATCAGCGAAATAGGGAACCTGCCTTAAAAAGACTACTTTGTTTAAACGGCTCATCATCTGCTGGTCTTTGGACATTTGTTCCCCCTCCTCCACTAACGCCACTGCAGCGATCTCCCGCCACCAATCATCATTTCCGTTTAGTGCTGCCTCCAATAGGACAGTCGCTTCCTCATCGGCAGTTACTTCTCTTCCAGCTTCGCCGCGCTCTAGAACGGTCAGCAAAAACTGCGATAATCTGCGCTCACCCATGCCCTCTGCGAGCACTTCCCAAGCATTGCTGCGAATTTCTTCGTCTTCATCAGCAGCTGCCCTTCTGATCGCATCAACAACCTGCTCATCCGCAAGCTTGGTCAGCACCGCCCATACTCCTGTAAAAATAAAGTCGCGAACCTCTCGCCAGCGCAGCAAAGCAAGCTCTGCAAGCTCCGTCTTCCCTAGCTGTTTGAGTGACAATGAATAACCTGACGCTGCCTCAAGCTCACTTAAACGATTTAGCGCTTCATCCGTTAGCTTAGAACGTACCTGCTCGTCTGGCAGAAGTGCCGAGAGCGTAATCATCACAGCTGTCCATCGCTTCGGCGGCGCGCCATTCAAGCTGTCAGTCAGCAGCTCGATCGCACCATCGCCCATCTGAATAAAGCTTTCTGTCGTCGTGCGGAACATTTCTTGGTCCATAAGCGGGAGACGCTCCAGCAGAATGGGTATAATGGATGTAACCTTAAGCCTTCCCAAACATGCGATTGCTGCAACCCTTGCCGCTGGATGCGCATCATCAACAAGCTTCTCAACCTTCGGCACAAACGAATACAGCTCAAGCTCCGCGATAACTCGGCAAATATAAACTGAGGATTCGCCTCCTGCATCAAGAATACGATCGATCACTTCCGCACATGCCTCGAGGCTTGCTGCATTGTTAAAGGAGTACATCGCTTTGACTGCCTCTGCAATGACACTCGGATGCCGATCAAGCAGCTTTTGCCGCAGGAAATAAAAAGCCTGATGCTCCATATGCTTCATTCTGCCAATCTGTCTTACTCCTTCAGCACGCATCTCATCGTCCTGATCCTCAAGAAATGCTGCTACCTTCACCATCGCATGCAGGTCTGCGCGCTCAAGATTCATCGCCCTAACCGCAGCAACGCGAATGCGTGGATTCGGATCATCAATCAGCGCCAGCAAATCGGCAACATCATTCGGATTTTGTTGCCTGCCGATAATTTGCAAGGCAATTTCTTTCGCAGAGTCTATCGGCTGCTTCAACATGGCCCTGAGCTCTGCCATTGCAGCTTCGTTTCGACTAAATTCATCGAACTGCTCCGCTAAGTCCTGCTCGCCAATTGTCTGTATGCTGCCTACAAGCTCGCGCATATAGAACCTTCTGCCGAACCAAGCAAGCACAAACAGCAGCACGGCGCCTGCAAATCCTACAAACGACAAGGCTGTCCAGGATACCCCAAAGCCTGAATGCAAAAACTGCAAGCCAGCGCCGATCAAAATGCCCGCCGTAGCCGCAATTCCTTGCGCTGCATATCTGTAGCTGTCACGCTGCGCAAGCGGAAGCGTCTTGAAGAACAGCTGATAGGAAGGCTCGGCTGAATAATAAAGCAGCAAATATAACAGCATGTAGCCGATCGAAATCATTGGAAGCGCCGCTGGACCGCCAACAAAAAATAAAGCGCCGGCAAAGGCGAGAACATAAACGCCTGATATAGCCGTAAGCATTTGGCTTGCACCAAGGCGTGCCATCAGCTTGCCTGAGACGGTTTGCAGCAAAAAGGCAAGAACAAACAACACCATCGTAATCATCCCAAAAAACCGGCTGAAAGCCTGTTCGCTTGGAAATGACATTTTTGTCACGTTCAGAAACTCATATTCCATTAGAAAATAAAGAGCTGGCATCAGTGTCATAAGCAAAATAACGGTTAGCAAAAAAGGAGATCGAAGCGCGTGCTTAAACACCGCTCCCGTTGACACCGGTTCCTCCTCCAGAGCATTTGCTTCAATTTTGATCGATAATGGTACTAAATAACGGGTAATCACTTTACGATAGTTCGGCAATGCAGCCAGAAGCAGCAAACCGGAAGCGGCATAAATAACCTCGGGTCCAAAAAATAGGCTTAAAAGCTGTGCAAGCAAACCTGCCGCTACTCCGCCAAGCGTTGCAGAGCCAACGAACACGGGCATGAGACGCTTCGCTTGCTGCGTCGAGCACAAATCAACGGCCAAGCTCCAAAGCAATAGGGTCTGCTGCCTAACGACAAAGCTGGAAGCTATGAACAAGACGGGATAATACCCTCTCAGCTCTAGATCGAAGCTCTGCAATACTAGCAGCATCAATGCATTTACGGCAACGATACCTAACATTATTCCATATAAGACGCGCATCAGCTTCGGCTTTGGCAGCCTAGCAGCAAGCCAGGACAAGAGCCACGCCTCTAGCGGCAAAATGATAGCCTCCGCCGCATATACATAGGGAAGGTATTCACTTCCGAACCGCTGATTGAACAACGTCATAAAGCCATTGTAATTAAGCATTTCAGATATGCCGCAAATAAAAAAAACAGGTGCCATCATAAGCAGCTTTCGCTGATCCTCTGGACGGGCACCGATTGCGCGCAATATGGTATCTTTAGTCATATCTTTTTAAACCAGCTTTCGATGATAGATTAAGCGGTCTTCCCCTTCGTAGTAATAATCTGGACATCTACCAACCAGTGTAAAGCCGCTGCTCTCAAACAATTGACGAATGCGGTTGTACTCTGGCAGATCGCAAGTATAGGTTACTAGATATCTGGCGTTTACTTCTCCCAAAAAGTCATACATCTGCTCCATCAGCAGCGCCGCAACGCCTACTTTGCGATAATCATGATGAACAACCATGTAGTCCCAATTGAAACCTCCGGTTTTTTGCTCATTTTCGGCGATGCAATTTATGCCTATGACATTTCCATCCTCATCCTCGGCATACCAGAAATAAATTTCATTATTTACCGCGCGAAATGGAAGCTCTCGGAAATGCGTCAGCTCGCCTGGCGTGTATCGAGTATCATCAAATGAAAAGCCTGATAATAAAAATGCGACGACTTTTTCCGCCTCATCTACCGTGGAGATGCGACTAATCCGAAACTGTCCAACAAGCATTCGACCTTCCTCCTAACTTCAATTTTTAAACGGCGAGTGTGCCATTCCAGCCCTCAGTCGATCCCTTCTGGTAATACTCATCACAAAGATAAAAATATAACTTTGCCGCTTTGTCGAAACGATTAATTTTGATCACTTCTATAAAGGTTTCTCTCGCATCGAAGAAACGCCCCTCTTGGCAAAGCATAATCCCCTTCTCAAACAGCGGCTTTGTACGATCCTTTAAAGCACGCTCTGTATCTGAATCTCCCTCATATACGTCAATAAGCTCAATCGGATCATCCTTGCCGTCAATTCGTACACGACCAAGCAGACGGAAGCGGAAGCGTTCCGGTGAACGCAGCTGCTCATAGAACGTACGAGTGACAAGTATTGATGCACCCATCGTATCGGACATCCGCTCTAATGTTGCTGTAATATTCACATCATCGGAGATAACATTGCCCTCCATCCGCTGCTCTTCACCCACGATCCCAAGCATAAGCGGGCCTTTATGTATGGCCATGCCTAGATCAACCGGAGCAAAGCCGGAAGCCTTCAAGCTTTCATTATAGGAAACGAGCTCTCTGCGTATCGCAACAGCCGCGCGCAGCGCATCTTCATTTCGTGAAGGGAACAGAGCCATAAAACCTGCGCCCAAATATTTGCTTATTAGTCCTTCCTCTGTCCGAACGAATGGACTAAACCGTTTTAGAAAGGTGTTCATAAAATCAAAATTTTGCTTTGGAGTCAGCTGCTTCGATAAATGATGGAATGAGCGAATATTCGCGACCATTACCGTCATATTTTGCTGAACCTGATCTCCAAGGTGAATATCGGTAATTCCCTTTTTGCCTAAATATTTAAAAATCTGCTGCGGTACAAAACGATGCGAAGCTTCGCTGAACGAAGTAATGTCCTTTATGTACGTTCGAATATGAAGCGCCATGCGATTGAACTGCTCTCCCAAATCGCCGACCTCATCCTGTGATCGTATGTTCACCTTCACATCCCAGTTGCCATTTGCCATCTCCATTACGCTTTTGCGAAGCTTGCGCAGCGACGAGAGCAGATAATACGTTACAGCGAGTACGAGAACGATTAATACTAAGCTTATAAGCCCAATGTTTCGCATGATGCTTTTGTAAATAGTTTGGTTGGATTGATACAATACATTCAAATCCCGGCCTGTTTCATAAACGCCTACAATTTTGTTAGTAGAATCATAGATAGGTCCAATTGCATATAGCCATTTGCCTGTAGCATCTTCCCATCGGTCCGTTACAACCTCGCCCTTCTCAACCACTAGCCGGTTCAGCTCGTTCTTAGGAAAAGGCTTGTACATATTGACGCCGTCATCATCATCCATAATGATGAAGATTTCACCATTTTCATATCTGTACAATGTGCTGTAGAGGCCTTTGCGATTTGCAGGATCCTCGCTTTCGAACAAGAAGTTCATTTTGCTCCGAATCGATTCATAATCCTTGCTCATATAATCGTTTGGCGAAGTCAATCGATTCAGCTGGTCGCCGTTAATCATATTTTGACCATTGCGAGCAAGCAAAGACAGCTGCTTCTGCATCTCATCTTCCATTTTGCTGGAGAAACTATCATAAATAAAATTGGATAACATAATCATCGCTATTATCAATATCGGTACAATTGCAAAAACTTGTTTGAAAAACAATGAGATTCTGCGATTAAGCACATGTACATAGAACAGTCTAATTATCATAACTAAAATAACGAGCAATACGGCAGCTGCCAGCCACGTAATCCAGCCCTGTACCACCGAACCGCGATCATAAGTTAGCTTCGTAAGGACACTCGTATGGCTGCCAGCCTCATCCATGCTGACGATGCTGTCACCTAAAGCAAGCTCCATCTGACCCGCTGTATTCATTGTCAAATCCATAATATCAAGGCTTTCCGCATGCGGTGCTTTTGTCTTTAATGATGCCTCATCTATGACCGTTCTTAAATTACTGGAATCCTTCGCATTCATACTCGTAACTGCATTTACTAGGCGATCAATAAAATATAATTTTCCATTCTCGTGCAGAAGCAGTCCTTCAGGGAAGTTTTTGCGAGTGCGATCCATGCCTTCCAACGGATAGGACAGCTCGCTTTCGCCTCCTGCATTCACTCTGAAAATAGCGCCGCGCTTCGTAGAGTAATAGATTTGATCCGGCGCATAACCTACGATTTCTGATAAGTAACGATCTGCAGGCAATTTAAATGTTAGCAGCTCCTCTGCCTTGCCGCCCGCAGCAGATAACCGATTTAATTGTACGTTCGTCTCTTCGTTTATGTAGAAATAAATATCTTCCTTTACAACTTGAAGACCTTTGATCAGCCCTACCCGTTTGTTGGTACCGCTTCCCTCGAACGTAAACAGGACCGTTCCTTTTGTATCGCCTATCGCGTAGCGAACAATTCTTTCTTCGCGTACATAAAGCCCATATCCGTCCAAAATCGTATCAAGAACATAGATTGTGCCGTCAGCCGCCACCGCTATATCTGTAAAATCATGTCTTATGGTAGCATCATCCTGCCGAATGACCTCTTCAATAGATCCTTTGCTGCCGATTCGTATAATCTCTTGACGTGAATCTCCGATAACGATCATGCTTCCATCCGGCCCTGCCGATGCCTTGGATAAATAAGTGAGGGGTTTCTCTGTTTTATACGGAGGGGTTTGAAAGTGATTTATGTTTGGATAAAGCCAGAAGCCGAGGCAAATTGCTATTATACTCAGAAGAGTCATACCCATAGTGGACCTTCGCATGTGCACCATCGCTTTCATTTTTCAAAATATTTCTATTTCCATATTACTACATGTTTAGTCATTTAGCATCAGCATTGTTGTAAGTATTCATCGAATGTTAGCTATTTTAGTAGGTTTATGTTGATGGCTTTTAGGGCTTATAGTACTATTAAAATAGTAGAATATAGCAAAAAAACAGGAGAGGCATTAAGTAAGGCCTACTCTCAGGAAGGAATTATATGGGACAACTTATATGCGGAGGAGCTACCATGCAATGCTCTTTTGGAGCAGCTCCCGGCACGTTTAATGTGTTGCCTGCCAATCGCGTTTTGACGGCTATGCCGATCGCGAACATTATGGATAATAAACCGATGGTTAATATATTGCCCTTTGGAGTATGTAATTCGCTGGCCAATCCGATGGTCGCAGCCGCAACTGCTGCTGCCTTAGGCGTACTTACCCCTCAGCCCTGTATCCCCGTTACTGCTGCTCCATGGGTGCCCGGCTCGCCAACCGTGTTAGTTGCAAACATGCCCGCTTTAAATAATTCGTCGAAATGCATGTGCAACTGGGGAGGCGTCATTCAGTTCGTGAATCCGGGACAGATGACGATACAGGTGCCATGATATGATAGCGCAAATTCTAAATCCCATAATCAAGCCCATTAAGCGAAAAATTATTGCGCCTCTTAAACGGGCGAAAACGCTGCCAAAGCGTATGCTTGCTGTGATCCGCAAATGGCTGGTCACTGCTATTTTTGGCCCGCTTCGATCGCTCAACAATTATTTGCGCATCGGGAGCTACTACATAGCGAAGAAGCTTATCGCACTTGTTCTCGTCATTACCCTGATCATCGTTTATTTTGGATTTGTAAGCCCGCCAGCCTTCATTAACAAATGGTTCGGACGAACGCCTCAGCTGGAAGCAGCTGCTGCGGCAAATGGCAGCTTCACAGGAGCTGCATCCGTCCTTGACGCGGAAGGTAATCTGCTGTTTAAAGGAGAACTGGTCGATGGTCAATACAGCGGTCCAGGGAAGCTATATTATCCAAACGGCAAGCTTCGTTACCAAGGAGATTTCGCTAAAGGAATGATGGCGGGCTCAGGCGAGTTGTTTAATGAAGAGGGAGAGCTTCTCTACCGCGGACAATTTGCTGACGATCAATATGCGGGTGCTGGAACTTTATTTTATTCAGGGGGAAAACCTCAATATGTGGGCGAGTTTGCAGTCGGAGCGTACGATGGAGCTGGTACAGCATATGATGCTGGCGGCGGGATCATCTATGCTGGCGCCTTTCTGAAGGGTTCATACAGCGGCGATGGCAAACTTTACAATGAATCAGGCAAGCAGATCTATGAAGGCCAATTTAATAATGGGGTTTATGAGGGTACAGGCAAGCAGTTTGACAATAATGGCGTTTTATTATTCGAAGGCAACTTCCTTGCTGGCAAGCTGTCAGGCCCGGGAAAACAATATTACCCATCAGGCTTCGTAAAATACGACGGCGCCTTTCTTCTCGGCAGCTATCATGGTGTTGGCAGCTTATTCAATGAGACAGGCTCCGTTGTTTATACAGGGTCATTCGCCAGCGGACAGCAGAATGGCAGCGGACAAATGTTTAATGCCTCAGGCGGTGTTGTCTATGACGGCAAATTCGTCAATAACAAATATGAAGGCATAGGAGCACTGTACGATATGGACGGCGCGCCTCTCTACAAAGGTTTTTTCAGAGACGGCAGCTTGTACGCTGAAGGCTTCATGAATCTGTCGCTCGTAAAGCTGCAAGAAACGTTGGGTGTTCCTGATGCTCCTGTAACTGTTCCTGAGGAAGAGCTTACTGAAGAAATTTTTGTAGACGAGCCTACAGAACCTATAACGACCGAAGAAGCTGATGCCTCAGCAGATTCTTCATCACCTGAACCGAATGCGACTGACCAAGCAGCGATAGCACCTTCGGCGACGCCGGAGGGCAGCAGTAATTCAGCCGCAATGCCAACAGCAACACCGCAAAGCATTCAGACAAAGACAATGGCTGCTGGCGGCTCCACTGCTCTACCTGCTGCACTTGGCAGCACCAAGGAATCGGCTGCGAACACAGAGAATGATACAACAAAAAGCGAAGACCCTGTATTTGTTGATCCCGACTTAGCACTCGATCCAATACTGCCGCAAACGCTGACGTTCAGCGCAATGCAAATGTCCTTTGTACTGGAAGTCGATGAAGACAATCCAGAAGCTTTTTTTGTAAGTCAACTGACGACATGGAATCCAGTTGTCATGGAACAAACGTACAGCAGATTATTAGCCGCCAAAACGGTATCCACCAAGGAAAAGCTCGACAATGGCCGAGTACGGGTTCTGTTCAAGTCAGGCAGTACGCTTCTCACTTTTTTATTAAATAAAGATAAGCCTGTACGACTTGAAATGTCCTATATCATTCCTGAGGAATAACAATAAAAGTGAACTGCCCCCGTCAAGTAACAGTACAAATAATAAAAATCGTTAAACAGCCTTAGTCCTAAACTCCATTGGACTGAGGCTGTTTTGTTTTGCCTGTAATCGTTCGTAATTGTAAAAGTGAATGTAGGCTTCAATGTCCTGTTCAAGCTCATCAAAAGTTCGGTATGTTTGCAAATAATATTTTTCGCACTTCAGGGTTCCCCAGAAGGATTCTGGGACTGTTGAAGGCAGCGGCTATAGGGCCAAGTTCGCCACTTTCGATTTCTTCGATAATGGTTAGTTTCTCTATTGGATTTAGACATAAAAATGCTCCACTCATAGCAATAGGTTTTTTTATTACTTCACCTGTCTACTATTTGGGGAGCATATTATAACGGACATACATTCCGCTATTTACTGATTTTAAGCCCATTTCGAATTCTAACGGACATCAGATGCGTTATTTATCCAAATTGAAGGATAACCATTGCTCTTGAAGCCAAATAAGAGACTGTATGTCCGTTAGCTCCTTAAAGATGGAGATTTCGAGCAACTAACTGCTCTGATGTCCGTTAGCTCCACACACCAAAGTTGAAGACTGTCATTTTCGTCCATTTCCCATCATCCGTTCTTTATGGCTATCATTCTCTCACTCGGAATATTGCTGAATAAAAGATAAAATCGGCTCTGGCTGCTCCAAGCTATGCGGGTGATGGCCAACTCCCGGCTTCACAATGACTTTAATGGTCCCGCCAAGCTCACGGTAACGTTTCTCGAATGGCAGCGTGTTCTCTTCTATAGGCAGCGTGTTCTCTTCTATAGGCAGCGGAATATCAGCATCACCTGCAACGATCAAAACGGGAATACCGCCTGCTGCCAGCTCTTCTACTCTGTCCAGAGGAGAGCAGCCCTTAAGTGACGATTCCGTTTCTTCCAGCTCACCGTAAACAGCCAGACACTCCTCCCACTCAGCCGCTCCACCTGCAGCTGCGCCTTTCCCGCCCGGCCAGCTGCGCATATCGAGTACAGGGGCATCTAAGTACAGCAGCTTCACTTGGTCTGGGTACTTGGCTGCATAGTTAAACGCATATAAACCGCCGCGGCTGAACCCAAAAAGCACCGTTTTTGGAGCGAGCTCATAAGCTTTTGTCACGTAGGTTTGGAACGTTCGCATCCGCTCTACCGCACCCGGGCATCCATACATGTCGCTTAGTCGATAATAAGCAATTGCCCAGCCCTGCTCGAGCAAAGCCATATCGGGGTAGGAGAACGCGTCAAAAAACTCAGCGCGCCATATCCATGGCCTGCCTTGCGCAAATGTTTTAGGAAAAACGATTAGTCCTTCTCTTCCCTCCAGCATAAAATCGATACGCTCACAGCCCTTCCAGCTTGAAGTACGGCTATTATTTTTGTTCTCTGGATGATCAGCCAAGGAGAGAATAAGATTTTTAAGCGCTTCGCCCTCCTTCAATGCCAGCTCCAGCGGCAGCGCTTCCGCTTTATTCGGGTTCGTATGTCCGACATGCTCCTTCCATGCCGAGCTGAGCAATCGATGGCGCTGCTCTACAGCCGAGAACAGCGATGAAGAGTCTGGTTGGAGCACATATTCGGGCATTTGCTCCAGTGATATATTAAACAACACACGAAGCAGAGCAGCGGCGATCAGCCAGTGCCCCTCAGCATTCGGATGAATGCCGTCCCCCGTTACATAATTGTTATTCTCCTTACGCTTATGCTCCCACTCGCGCAGCATGGGATCATGGATAGAAACGAGCGCATCTGCGACATCGTCCAAAGTCAGCACCCAGTCTGCGTATCGCTTCAATACATCCTCATAGTCAGCAAAAGGTTGAGAATAGCTGTATGCTGGTTGCCCAGAAGGAAGCAAGCTGCCGCCGGTAAACGATGCGGCATCAAATGGAGGCGGCGTCATAAGAATTATTTTGGCTCCCATGGCCTTAATCTGAGTAACAGCCCGTAATAACCCCTGTTGATACGCTTCGAATCGATCAGAAGAATAAGGATAATAGATGCCGTCATTCATTCCATAACATACAACGACCCAGTCCGGTTTGCTTTCCGCTAGAGCCTTGGCAAGCCGATCATGCACGCAGGGACGAGGAAAAGGATGCTCCGGTTCGCTTAAGCCAGATGCTGTCTCGCTGCTTACGCCAAGGTTAATGAGTGTCATTTGATTGGCTGGCATATGCTGCAGGAAATAAGCATCCATGTAAGCAATAAACGTACCCTCATCCGTAATGCTGTCTCCTAGAAAAACGATCTTTTTCTTATCTGGAATAGCAGAATCCTTCCCAAATAACGGCTTCATCAAATTGTCCTCCCTCTGTTATTTCGCACGGAATATTGATGCATCGCACCCGGCAGTCCTCTAAACGCCAAGCAGCCATCGCTAATTAGCGTCCACAGCCGATATTCAGTGAAACGAAAGTCGATTAGCTGAAAATAGTGGTCCTGTAATTCTCCAATAACAGCTCCTGCCTTTACAAATCCATCCTCGCTTTCGATTGCAAGCTTATCAATAATAGTTATAAGCCTCCTATCAAGCTCCTCTTCAGCAGCATGCTTAATCTTGCCATCTTCCCATAAACGCAGTGTACACTCTTCCTGAGACAGCTCCAACCACTCTGCTTCATAGCGTCGTCTCTCACTATCTACTATTTTCTCTGCTTGCTCATATCCGTTTACGATATTTAAGTAAACATCCCTCTCTAGCAGCCCTTGCGCATAGTGAGGCAGGTTAGTCTGCATGCTTGCCGCGTTAAGCCGAAAAAGCTCAGAAACATTCATCATATGTACGCTATTGGTACGATTCTTTAGCAAATGCATGATGAAACGCAGTCCTACCTGATCGTGCGCGTTATCGGCACACCAGATGATGATAGATTTATGCTCAGCTATGGCTGTTATTTTCTCGATCATTCTCTGAATCTGATGCTCACGATTCATGTGGTGATTAAACATAAAACCAGACAGCTTCTCCATTTGCCAAAATTCTCGAGACCGCTGTCCTTCCACACGATCAATATTCTTAATTGGACCTACTGAAAAGCAATCATTAAACGACAATACCTCATTGTCTGCATGTTTTCCTAAATTGCTTAGGGCTACTTTCAAAGACCCTGCATCCGACATGCTGCATACGAGATGAACCATGCTTTTGCGCTGCTCAGCTTCAACTCGCAAGGAATGTGAGTGCTGCACGCTTTTTTCATATATTTGTACAATGGAGTCAGCCAGAGCCATCTGCTCCCCATTTCCTTGTTCAGTAAACGGTACAGTCAGCTTTAGAAGGTCGTTTAGAAGGCTTCTAGCCTCACCCTCGCTCAGCTCCCTTAAACGCTCATAAAGGTCTTTCAAATAAAAGCCTCCTTCTTGTACACCTATACTAGTTTACGCCATATATAAAAAAAGCTGCTCAGCAAGATCATCGTTCTTATCGACCTTCTGAACAGCTTATAATGGCTTACTCCTGCTGCGATGCAGCCGCTTCTGCAAACCCTTGATCTATCTCATCATTTACTTGATCAGCCGCTTTCGCCGCACCTAAACTTTTGAATGCCCACCAGCGAACGGCGATTACAGACGCAGCCGACTCGGTTTCACCTTGAAGCTTCATTCCGATACGGAATGTGCCCTTCTCTGGATAAACAATTGTTCCAAGCGATACATTCGGTATATCAGGCTCAAACTCTGTGCCTTTAAATACGTCGCTTTGTCCATAATATACTTTTTTCATCGTGCTTGCTTGGTCAGCCAAAATCGTCTTATCGATCTCTTCCAAGCCGACTACAACCGATACTTGACCCTCGCCAAGGCCATGCTGAATTTCATCAGACACATAGTTTTTTTTGCCGCGCGAGAAGAAGAAGCCGCCTGTCTTGCCGATAGACTCCAGCGCTACTTCCATTGTACCCGTTGAAATCTCATCATACAAATGCTGAGGCCGCGGAATACCAAGCTTGAAATCAAATTCATTGCGTTCGGGATGATACTGTACATCAAGAGTTGGCTTCTCATCGTATTCCAGATCATGCGTCTCCGCGCTCGCATAAAACTTATGAAGCGATGAGGATTGCGACGTTTGCGTTAAACGCTGCAGCAGCGCGGTGCTCTCGATATATTCATCAAAAGGTACACGATCCACCTTCTCAATCATGTAGGTCGGTCCCATTTGGAGCAAGCTGATTTTGGCTAAGCAGATGCTTTGATCAGCAGAACCCTCTACTGCCTGCTCTAAGCTGCGTTCATGCCAATCCTTCAATATACGATTCGCTACAGGCTCGTCCAGCACCTCAATGATGTGCTTCGCATTCGTATCCAGTGGAATAGCCG
The DNA here is from genome assembly GCF_037976325.1 of Paenibacillus sp. FSL K6-3182. Taxonomy (NCBI): domain Bacteria; kingdom Bacillati; phylum Bacillota; class Bacilli; order Caryophanales; family Paenibacillaceae; genus Paenibacillus; species Paenibacillus sp. FSL K6-3182. The sequence goes on along the minus strand of NZ_CP150265.1, from coordinate 1,922,233 downwards.
AGTCGCCAATGGTTAACTTCGCAGCATGATTAGGTACAGTAAGCTGTGCTTTGATGCCAGCAGTCTGCGGCGCTTTCAAATGAAAACTAACCGAGTACTCCGTTTCCTGCGCATCGCCCGGCTCAACAAACATAACGGTATTCCCATCATGGCCAACAGAGGTGAAGCCCATTGCTTCATAATCATATTGGAAAGCAATTCGCGGCGTTTGCAGTGTCTTCTCAACCACCAGCTTGACCTCAACAACCTCGCCAACATTCACATACTTTGGCATACGCTGCGTAATCCGTACGTTCGCATCTTCATAAATCGTAGCTACATTTTCAAGCAATCTAACGAATTCAAATGAGGACGGTGCAGGCGCTTCTTCATTAATGAATAAACGATAGGATTCAAGCACACGGTTGTATTCGCTCACTTCATCGTTGCGAATTGCTGAATTGCCTACCGAGTGAACGGGCTCCTTGCCTTTCTCATCATAAGCGACGCACAAGTATACGTTTTTCTTATATTCATTGTTTGTAAAGCCCTCGATCATCGACAGCTTTAACGTTACAGGTGAAGGAATAACCAGTTCTCGTCCGATATAATCGATTGCTACGCCCATTTCGACCGAAATTGTTTTGTCATCTACCGCTACAACCTGCATGCCGGACAACACGCCGCTGCCATAGAGCAGACGGTTCAACAGCCTTCTTTTATCATTAAAATATTTTTGCTCCGACTCGAAATCGCGTACCGTCAACAGCTTCCCGTAAAAATAACGATTTCTCTCAAATGGATACAGCCTCGATTTTTTCACTTGTACCGCTCCTTCGCGTAATTATACTATTCCAGCTCTGAATCCATTTCTAAACGGGTATGGATATCCATGCGCTTCTCCATGCCAACGTCAACGATCAGCGTGTCATTTGGCATCGAACGATCAGGGTTCAGCTTGAGCAGTGAAGGCTCAGTCAGCACCGTATTTATGCCTAAGTACGTATGTAAATCCAAATACATCCAAGGCTGCAGCAGCACCAGCTTCGCTTCCGTATAGGCCGGCTTTTGCTCATCCAGCAGCTGTTCGATAACGACTCGCTGCTTCTCTGTTGGCGCTTGTTCCGGCCGCAGCAGCACGGTAAACGTATACGGATCACCGCTATAAAGCTGATCTGTCAGATGCCGCAGCTCTCCGTTGTCGCGCATCGCCTTTGTTTGAAAATATTCCACGATGAGCGGTGCAATACCCGTATAAATCTCGATCGTTTTCATTAAGCCTTGACGCGTGCCACGGTAACGATAAAGCTCCGGTGCGGCCTGAATGAACGCCTGCACCTGCTCATCCGTCCAATAATCATCCGTTTCCAGGCCAACCCAAGTCGCCAGCCAGCGTAAATGCTCGCCCGTTGCCCGTTCAGGATCGATGTATTCCGATAAATCCTCAATTTCTTCCTCAATCTCGGAAAACAACGTGCCGAATAATGATAAATAACGCTCAAGAAAATCACGGCTTGCCGGGTCCTCTTGATAGACAGCAGGCAAATAATTTAAATAAGTGTCTCTCGGAAAATAAATTCGCAGGGACTCCAATAGCGGCGTATACCGCTCCGAAGCGATCCATTCGATTTTTAGCCACAAGTAACGTCCTTTTGCTCCAAAAAACAATGCATCACTCGGATTAATAACCGGCACTGACCAAAATTCGGCTAGTGCATTCAGCTTTTCGCGGTAGGGAATCGTCGCATCAGCTAGCCAATCGTCTACTTTTCGATAGCTTCCGGCGATAATGCAGCTATCGTCATTTTGACTGAAATAGGATATATGAATCTGTGTGCCATCTGGAATAAAGGAGTTAAGCGCCATCTTGTGCCAGACGGTTTCGGCTTCTGCGCTATCGAACGCCCGTGAAAGCCAGACCCCTTCAGGAACACCCGTTTCCTCCATCAACAGCGTCTGCGGCTGTAAGTTCAAGATCGTAATCGTTCCGTCTTCGCTGTTCAAAATGTACATGCGATCCTTCTCATCAATCAACAGCTGATCCGCTTTGCCACGGAAACCTGTAATGCGTCCAACTGTCTCGCCAGCAGCATTCAACTGGACGATAAAGCGGTCATCCTCGCTCACTTGATCCATTTGCCTCGTGTCGCCAATATAAATCATGCCGCTGCTGTCAGCACAAAGTCCTGCATAAGGAAGAGCAGGGAGTTCACGTTTCGCACTCAATGTTCCAGTAGGCCCGAATGAAAATAGCTTTGCGTATAACGTATCAAATATATAAAGCTCACCCGATGCCGCGACGGTCATGAAGTAAGTTCGGTTCAAATGCCTTAGCTTCGCTCGTACATGCTGTGTAAACTTTGGATCACTCCATACACTGACAAGTGCGCCGCCTAACGTAAACTGGATGATCCCGAGCTTAGCGCCTTCTGCTATTGACGGCTCATCGCCTCCCGTATCGAGTTCAAGCGGTGTCAGCACGTACACATACCGGTTATCCGCTGCTATCGCAAGCGGATGCAGCAAAACTCCATCTGCTTCATTGCCTCCGCGCGACCAAAGCGTTTGTCCATTGCCGGTATGGTAAGCAGCGACTGTCCTCTCACCCGTGCGATCGGCGGCAATTAAAAGCTCGCCGGAGGCAGCAAGTCTAGCATGGGAGCTGAACAGACCATGCCCTTGTGTAAACAAGCGCTTATGATCAGCATTACGGCGGTCGTAAATCCACAGATCCGCGCGCTCATCCAGCAAAAACATATGCTCATGCTGGGAAACAGCCAGCTCTTGAATGGCAGCTGTACCTGCGAGGTCACTCAGCTGAATCGTTCCCGCTATTCCGTATTTGTTATCGCGGCAAACGCCGAAGCCTGCTAAATGAAAATCAAGATTATACCCGGTGCCGCGCAGCCAATCCTGCTCGCGGTTAATCGAGAAAAACTGGTCTTTTCCGTTCATGCTGTACCTCCTTTGCAGCCGATTGCCACGATGCTATAGATGGGTGCGACTAATGAGTTCAATTTCATGCTGCCCCGAGTAAACAAGTCCCTGCGGCGGAAGAATGATGTCTCCTCCTGCACTTTTCCTAACATGCGCACCTTCCGCATCAATCCACAAATCCTGTACGTATACTACGCCGCTCGCCTTGCTTAGCGCATTATAAATGTCTCCCTTATAGACAGACCGGCCAAATTTCCAGCCTTTGGTTTCATGCTCACCATCAAGCGGTCTTAGCAGCTTTTTCAATTGCTCTACTAAACGTTGTCCTTCATCTACGAATTGAGGCTCGACAACAACAACGGCATTGACGGTTACTTTAATATAAATGGGGGGAATGACATGTACTTCTGTCGTTATTAATCTTCTTGTATCCAAATGACGTTTTACAGTTTGCAGAAAACCGGCGCTTGGCGTTGGTGTATCGCTTAAACCGTATGGTACGACTACAACAGAAACTTGACCATTTGCCTTCTCTCGCGGATAATCATCAAGTCCCGGCTTATAGAGAGGAATTGCATGCACTCTAGCTACGGCAGCGCCTGGTGTTGCTAAAGCCAAAGTTTCGTAATCCTCATTGGTGACGGCACGGAATGTATGCTTCAGTTCTGACTGCGCCCGCTGCAGCGTTACCTGCAGCGTTTCCGCTTCCGAGCCTCCAGCTGCAAAACTTGGATTATTCACTTCGATTTGCAATGCTTTATGTGCTTCGTTCACCCACTCAGATATGAGATAAGGCTTAACGTTGCCACGATCACCACCGCCTAATTCGCAACCGGTAAGAACTATATTGGTGTCCATACTGACTGGCGGAATAGCTCCTTTTTCGCCATTGCCGAAGTAAATGAGTCTTTTGACGGGATCATAAATATAATGACGATCGCCTGGCTTAGAGCGGTCAAACTCATCTACACGCTTCCAATCCTGCCATTTGAAATGGCCATTCGGCTCTTGTTCACCTACCTGCAGCTTTAGTGCCTCGCGTTTCTTGCAGGATAGATTGTACAGCTCAAAGCTTTGGCTCGGCAGCCCATTGCTTCGTCCAATAAATCGGTAAAGGTCAAACCTAGGTTCACTAGCAATGATACGAACCGTTTGTCCAGGCGGCGGAACAGCTCCGGTAGAGCCGTCGCTAAACTGTACCGTTACATGGTCCATCGAAGCATGTCTTATAACGGTATAAAACGCAGGCGGGCGATCAGAGTGAGGCAGCTCCTCAAAGGAAGCAATCTCCTGCCAGTATCGCCATGCGCCATCAGCATCCTGCACTTGAACTCGTATTTGTCCAAAAACAGCTAAGTAGGTAGCAATATGTATTTCTTCATGGGGCTCTCCCGATACCGTAAAATCAATCACTTCGCTTAATGTATCCTTCTGCTCAGCTTTGACCGTATGCAGCATAAGCTGACGAATGCGAGGCGGCATTTCATAACCAGACTCCTCAACTGTTGCACATATCCAATATCGCGGTTGCTCGCTTGCAGGATGCACAGTTACCGTTCGCATCGGCGCTCTTAGGCAAAATGATATTTTACCGCTAAGCGTCAAATGGAGCGTCTCATCCTCTATCACTTCAACGGGCATCCACCCTGCTGTCCCTGCTGCTTCATCCCAGCAATAAGCTTTCCACGAGAGCCTTGCAGATGGAGAAATGGCTTCGCGATTGATTACCAGATGCTGCAGCTCGTCATTGCCAACGCCTTTATCCGCTTCCAAAAGATTGATGTTTATCGTGACCTGTTCCTGCGCGCTCAGCTCCCGATCGAAGGAAAGATAAAGCTTCGAGGCTGTCCTTGCATCCTTCCCGAACGCATAAAAGGCAACATTGGCATGATCATTTGTAGCTGTGACGTCATTGGCTTCCCGTTCCGTTCGCGTAACGATTCTATCCAGCGCAAGCGGCACAAGGGAAATGGAGGCTTCCGTCTCAAACATCTGATCCTCAGCCATCAGCTTTGTTCCGCGAGGCAGCGTCACTGGAGCTTTAATATTTGAGAACTGTACAGTAGCTCTCGCCGAACTTGCGTCTGCAGGCTGAATACCAAGCAGATCAAGAAATCTGCGCCTATTCTTGTCCGGGACACGGCCAATGAAATAACGCTGCATCTCTGTCAGCCAAGCGAATAACTCAATAAACGTAATGCCCGGGTCATGCGCATTCTCATCCGTCCATTCCGGAACCCGCTTCGGGATGAGCCTTCTTGCTTGTTGAACGATTTCCGCATACGTGCGGTCGTCTAGCGGCAGCCTCGGCAGCATTTGATCTCTCCTTCCTTTTCTTTTTTTGATCGCACTACCCTCATTCGGAACTCTTATTTCGGTCCAGGGAAGGCCGTTATGCTATGGCTGCCATTAACGACAATGCCATGAATAACCTCATTCATCCGGCCGGGATCCCATTCGGTACGATTTCCATTTTCTATTTTGACAATATGTAAATAAAGACGTTCGATATATAAAAGCGAGTGGACAGCATGCAAAAGGGAGTGAAGCACAGATACATGCAGCGTTTCTCCAATATTCCAGCCGTTGCCGTCAACATTTCCAGTTACCGAATGTAAGAACGCATTCAGCTTGGCTGTACAAGCCATCTCTAGCGGAAGCAGATCATCCACGGACTGGGATGCCACCGTTGCATGCACGGACACTTCCAAATAAGCCGGCTCGATGACCCGTATGGCACCGCCCAAGGAAACCAGACTGGATGCTGTCTGCATGAGCTCACGCTCCACTGCTTTGCGCAGCTCTGGAAACTGAGCAGCGCTTTCCAAGCCGCCCGCTGGGAAAGCAACCACAACCATGGAGCCAGATGTGCGCTCCAGCCTTGCATTTCGATTGCTTAAGCATTTCACCTTTGCAATCTGCGGATATGCCTCTCTAGCAATCCATTCTACGTCGCTTGCGGTAACTGCCCGTCCGCGGTGCTTAAGCCGCTGCGGTCCCCTTACGAGCACTTGCTCTACCCGTTCCGCATCACCGCCGCCAATTGAAGGAGCCGGATTGCTGATGCTGCTGACGAATGCAAATGGAAGCACCATTCCCGTTATTTGCCCGGCATCGACATGCCCATTTGCGCCCGCGGTAGTTTTAAAGCGAACGCGCACCGTTTCCGCCGTCTCAGAGGAAGGAAGCTTCCCGCGTATGCCATCTCCGAATTGCAGCATTCCGCCTGCGTGGTCCGGTGAATAATGACGGTCAATTGGGCCAGACTCTGCAAGCGAAACGACCGGCTGCCATCTCACCCAGAAGCGTTGGTCATTACCGTCACCGTCTCTTTGCAACATATAATATTCAGGCTCGGAGTCAGACCATTTCACACGATCCATTGGCGTGAAATGTGCGAGCTCATCTACCCACACCTCTTCTTCAATGAATGCCGTAGGCGCTAGCTGTACAAAGCCGTCCGCAGGAATTGAAAGCTCCTTCTCCTGACTAACCTGCTGCCTGACCGAAACAGCATTCAGATGCATGCTTGAGGCTACAGGATTGCCCGGAAAGGAATCTCCGAGCGAGCCATCACGATTGACTGCGCGTATCCAATAACGCTCATGCCCGAACAAGCGAGCCGGTGCCATCGTAGATGGGCCTACAAATTGCAGCTCTCCGCTTATCGTAAATGCCTCAGTGTTGTCCACCACCTTCAGCGGCTGCCAAATGTAGCGGCCTGCTTCCAAGCAAAGCGCTTCCCACTCCACCCACGGCGGTTGATTGCTGGCTGTAAACCTGCGTTCCAGCTCAATATGCAGACGAATAGGACCTTTTAACGGCGCAGCATTAAAGGAAGCATACATCGCAGGATGACTTGCTGGAATTTGCTCAAACAGCTTAAAGGACTGACCGCCATGTTGTGCAGAAGGCGTTCGATCACGATTGTCAATATTGCTTCTTGTATAGACATGCTCTGGCATAAATAAGCTTTGCGAGGCATGGGCATAGGACAGAACAGGTTGTGCGAGCCAAGGTGACATATATTCCACGACAGGCGCGATAATAGGATCAGTCTGCAGCACGCGTGCCCGAATCCAATAATCAGACGTACCGTTTACGAACGTTTCCGCCATATCGTCTGGACAGTTGAACGTCAATGTAAAGCTTCGTTCACTCTGCTCCGGCAGCTCGGCAAACAATGTTCCGAATTGCTCGCTGCCGGGCAGCCTGCCCCAATTGCTGCCATCCCAATACTCCCATTGAACACTTCTGATGCATACGCGCGGCGGATCCTTCTCATCAAAATCGGAAGTCCGCATGACCATTTTCCACTTTACTTCGGGATCCTGCGCCATTCTGAGCCTACTCGGTATCGCTCTCGCAGAGAAAGTCAGCTTGATTTTGCTTTGACGCTTGCTAAACGCCTCTTCACACGATAAATAAAAAACGGAATAAGGAACAAAATGTTCTCCAAACGGGTAAAACCCATCCTTCAAGAGCTCCGTGTCATTAAAATATAATGCGCCTGGCTCAATGCCAACATTGTCGCCGGCCGCATCATGCGCCGCACGAAGCCTTATTTTATCCATCTCCAAATGCTTGTTAAGCAGAGGGGAGGCAGCGCCTTGCAGCTGTTTCACGGTACACCTGATCCAGCGGCCAGTTATTCCTTCATGCTCAGTGAGCTCCAGCTTTCCAGCTCGCTGTTTATATAAAACGACCATGCTGCCTGCTGCCGTTGCGGAATCAAATTTCACCCATTCCCCGTTGCATGGATACGTCCATTCCACCCACTCGGATGCGAGCGAGGCTGCAAGCTCCGGTTCAGAGTAACGTTTTTCGGTGTGGTGAACATTTATGTAAAATCGGCTTGGCCGATCTACTAGAAAAATATCGTCATGCCGAATATATAGCGTATGCTCCTGCTCATTTGGCATAGAGCTGGTATCGAATAAGCTGATTGGCTCAGCTAGGCCGCTCTTCAATCGATCTCCATAGTCCAGTGCTGCAGTAGCAATGTGATCCTTTTGTGGATTTACACTAATCCACTCCATCAGCTTCGCTGGTGTAGCGAGCAGCACCTTCTCCGTCTCAAATACGAGCGGCTCGCCGCCGTCAGGATGCGGGGCTGTCAATGCAATGCCTGCCGGCAAATAAACGGGGTCGACCGTTCCTTCACTCAGTTGAAACACAACGGTCGCCCGGGCTGGACGAGGCGGCTGCAGCTTGACCTCGATAAGATCGAGGAAAGCAAGGAAATGATTGAGCGGCGCCTGATTAAGCCGATTAACCGTGTCCTCCAGCATCTCAGCGGTCAAATAGGCTAGTCCCGTCCCCGCATCAGGCTCCTCCTGCGAGAATCGCCACTCCGGCGTATAATGAGGTGCCATCTCCTTTAACTGAGCCATAAAAGAGGATAAGTTATTATGATTGATTTTTGGCGGACGGTTGTCACCGCCATTTCTTCCCCCGTGCTTCATCACGTTGCTCGCTCCCGTTATTTGCTTCCTTCCTCTAAATAGAAAGGAAACACCTGATTAAAAAGATTGTTTGTGGATCTTACCGCATAGGAGACGCTCATTAGCACACGGCCGTTATTTTGCCGATCAGACTTCACCTCTACCTCTACGTCCTTTACTCTCGGCTCCCAAATTCGAATGGCTTCCTGCACATCACTGGCAATGAGTCTAAGCGATGTCTCATCCGTTGTGCCAAATACAAAATCCCGTAAGCCGCAGCCAAAATCAGGACGCATTAATCGTTCGCCCTTCGACGTTCGAATAATAATTCGGATAGACTCTTCAATGTCATCCTCGCCTTCCGCCATGCGAATACGGCCGGTTGTTGCGTCTACCTGAACGGGAAATTTCCATCCTTTCCCCAAAAACGATGCCGACATCTGCTGCAGCCTCCCTCAGCCATCAATTGATCTTAACCATCGCGCCCTTCAGCGACAAAATGCCGTTAGCCTTTACCTCAAGCATGCCATTGGATTGAAGCGTGAGCGCTGCATCCGCCTCCACCTTCACCTGAGCGCCTTTTACGGTAACCGATTTTGAGCCCGTCACTTTTACATCACCTTGCGCGCTCATCTCAATCGTAGACGCTGAACCACATTTGATGGTGACCTTCTTTCCCGTCTCATCCAGCTTGATCGATTGCTGCTTGTCTTGCGTTTCAACCGTAACCGTCTTATCCTTATCGGCAAACGTAATATGATGGCCTTTTGACGTTTTTATCGTAACCGTGCCTGCGCTGCTCGTATCATCAAACGTAATCTCATGCCCGGTTTTCGTCTTGATTTTGCGAATATCGTTTTTGTCGTTCGGCGCAGGCGGCTTTTGTTTCTTGCTCCACAAAGAGCCAATGACGATCGGCTGATCCAGCCGCCCCATTAAGAAGGCGACAAGCACCTCATCATTCACCTCCGGCAAAAAGAGAGAGCCCATGTCGTTCCCACCCATTAAAGTGGCAACGCGTACCCAATCAGTCTGGAGCTCACCTTCGCGCAGTGGAAACTTCACCTTTACGCGGCCAAGCTTATCCGGGTCCTTGTTGTCGGTAACGATTGCATTCCACACTCCGGACAGCTGCTCGGATTGCATGGAGCGCTGATGCTGGTCAAAAAAACCGGGATACATCGTGCTCATATCGCATTCCCCTCCGTCTCAAAATAAATCATGTAGCCATCCGTTGCGTCGAGTCTATGCGTAACCTTCGTCAATCGCAGCAGTTGATTTAGCTTGTCGCTGCCGAGACCCTCAATCTTGATTAATTCACCTGGCTTCATCTCTGGAAAACCAATCGAAGTTCCATGTCCGCTCACGAGCTCGCGGGAAATACGATCCAGCATCGCCTTCGCAAGCGATTGCGCCTCGTCCTGCGATGCTGCCTGCGTGTATACGACCTCCATCTTTTGATTAGAGAGCATGCTTGCTACACTGGGGCCGCTTTTGGTGTTCGTACCAATAATCGTAACCGAGCTGGCAACGGATTCTATCGCTTGCATCTTATCGACGTCATAGCCGCGAACTTTAACTTGTGATGTCTGGCTGGAAGCATCCACCGTCAGCGTGAACTGAACGAGGTTTTTCCCATATTTCAGCGTAATAAGCGGCGCTCCTGATGTTTTCGGTTTTTTGAAAATAAGCTTGGATGCTTCTACATAGAAATGCCTGTCGTTATCCATCGCGAGCGAGCGGACAAAATGATAATCGCTCACCCCGATTTGCTCAATCGTTTTTTTGGTGACGCCCGTATCGTCCAAATCGACAGACAAACCATAATTTCCGGCAATTTGCCGAACGACATCGCTGTCCTTCATTTGGTTCCACACCTTAGAGTGTGACGTCTTCATCATGAGAAAAGAGCGGTCCATTGCCGTTACGACAATGCTTGGGCTGCCGTTTGAAGGATAATCAATGGTATAACCTGTCATGATTCCATCAAATACAAGCGATTTTTTATCTGCGTAACCAAGCTTGATTTGCACCTTCTTGCCTACCGCAATCGTTGTGCCTACCCATTGCATGCGGGATTCGCTCCATATATAGCCATTAGAAATCGAAAACCTGGCGATATCCGCCTGTGCATCCGTCGTTTGCTCGACATCAACCCATTCTACGGCCATGTTCGAAAGCTTTATCAATTGACCCTCTATTAAAATATCAACCTCAGGTGCGCTAAAATCACCATATTTGGATTCCAAATCCTCAAAGGAGTATGCAGCCACGTTTTCACTCCAATCTCGGAATCGTCAAGCTTCTTCCGGATAACAGTATACGGGGGTTATCAATCCCATTCGCTTCGGCGATATGGCGCCATGCTCCCGGATCCTCATATTCCTCAGCCGCTATTGACCACAGCTGATCCCCTTGCTTGACCGTCTTTTGCTTCGTACGGTCGGCAGATTGACGCGGTATTTCTTGGTATTGTTCCTTCATCGTTTGCGAGCTCAGCATATCGACTGTTAAGGATGCCCTAACTGGGACGCCGGTTTCCAGAAACATCGTGTATTTCTGCGTAATGCTCGTAATAACTCCTTTAAAATCAAGCGAGCCCCAAATGAATTTACAGGTCGGCGGCGTGTGCAAATCCGAGTCAACATCGAGAATGCCCACGATTTTGGAAGTATAGGTACGAACGTCAATGCCCGCTTCATACGTATCAAAAAACAAATTCAGTTTCAATGTTGTCCGCTCACCGCTCGTAAATTGGGAGAGCGGGGTTTGCAGCCCCGCAATCTCCTTCTCCGCATATTGATTTCCGGATTCCATCTCATAATCAGTCGGGTTAAAAAGCACGTCTACCTTCTCGGTTTCTTTCGCTCGAAAGATCCAAAACTGCGCTTTGCTTAATGCCATTCGATGTCCCCTCCAAATCTGTTCATTCTAGAAGCCTCTTCTTCGCTGCTCCAGCTTCATCTTTCGCTCCAACGCCTTATATACTTGATCCGCAATAGCTTCTGGATGCAGCTGCGGCATTTTCATAATCATCTTCTGCAGCTGCACAGGGTCCAGCTCGCGAGGCGCTTCCACCTTCACCTGACGCGGCGGCTCCTGTGCAGCGGGCCCACTTGGTTTATGATGCGAAAGTGTGGGCATCTCGCCTCGTTCCCCAAATGAAGCAGCGTTCGTCTCTGCTCCGCTAGGTGCAGCTTGGCCAGCTGTATTTCGATGACGGGCAGCTGCTGTATAACTAAGCCTTACTTGATCGCCAATTGTGCCGCTAGATTGAACGGAACTAGGCTCAATACCGGCTTTTACAACCGATGTTAGTCCGCTAAGCAACGGCTTGTTTTCTTTGGATGCTTTTGCAGCAAGATTGGCGAAGCCAGAATGTCTTTGAATCGTTCGGAATGGAGTCACTCCTGCTCTGGATCCGCTATTCAAGAAAGATGACATTAACGTTTGACGATGCACAGGATTGGTTTGTTCGCTGCGGTTATTTCTCTCGCTAATAGGGAGAGCAGGAGCTGACTGCTTCATTTCGACTGATTCTGTCTGCTTGTGCACGCTTAGTGTTGGATACGCACGCATGGATGCGGAAGCTTTTGCTGATTCCGTTGCTTCGGCTGACATTTCAAAGCGGTTAGCCAACGTTTGTGTTGCTTTATTCGCCCCATCATTTAATGATTCAGCGCCATATGTTTTTTCTAATTCATTTACCGAGGTGCTGTTATTTTTACGGACTTGCCGCTGAACTAGTCTTGATTCGACCGGTTTTTGTTTCGCATCAGCGCTAGCGCTTGGCTTTGTGTTTGGAGAAGTCTGCTGCTCCGCTAGCCTTCGCACTAATGAAGTGGATGCTTGCCTAATATTATTGTTTTCAACCGCATATGCTGAGGTTTTAATCGCTTCAGATGGGAGCCATTCAGCAGCAAAACGATGAACCGTTCTTCCAACTAAAGGAGAAGCTGAATCTACTTTTGCTCCAGCATTAGCAGAAGAAAAAGGACTAGGCATTGTTGTCCCTTTTCTTTTCCCTTGTATTGCATTCTGAAGTATAGCGCTGATGCTCGCTTCATGATTTGCCGCTGTCATTCGCCGCTTAGGCGACAGTGATGCTCCGTTTTTTAATAACGTCGTCTTATTATTCGCAGCTCTCGCAATTAATTGTCCGCGAACGGTAACAGGTGCCAAGCGCGTATTTAAACCAGCCTCTTCGCTTGGCTTCAATTCTCCCATTTTAGACAAATTCTCGGCTCTCGCACTCGCGTCTGTTCGACTGACACTAGCAGAAGCGCCTTGATTGAAATTCACATCATGCGTTAAGGTTTGCGATTCTGGTACGATTGTTCGTTTATGCAAAATAGCACGGCGGCTTTGAGCACGTATAATCCCTTTCGGATTATGATCCGTTGCAGCTTTATGCTTATAGTTAAGCTGAGTTGACGGCTTCTTCAGGGCGGTAGCTTCGGATGCCTTGCTTGCATCCTGCCTTAGCACTGACTCTACGCTCTGCGCAGGCTGTCTCTGTTCAAAACGTCGCAAAACCATCTGGGTAGGCCTCGCAGCCATATTCCGATTCCTTATTCTTGCTGCTTCTTCTAGAGCATTTGATAATGTTTTTGAAGGTATAAATCTTTGAGATAAATCAGCTGATATCCCTGCTTGTGCCGCGTGAATGGAAGTAGCAGCATTGTAAGTTTTTGTTTCATTTCGCTTCCGGCTGCTTACATTCGATGAAATATCAGCTGGATTAGCTTTAATCTCTTTTTTATGGGAAGGCACGACTGGATTAATCATGCTGCTATTATTCAGATTTACAGTTGAATCATTATCGACCTCTCGTGGCTGATCCGACTGTGAACGATTCGCTCGATGAATGAGACGTTTGGCAGCAATCGCTGATTGGCTGCTTCGATCAATTAATTCGTTCAACAGCTGCGGCTTCCGCTGCAATACTAGAAGCTGAAGCCTATTTCGATTAACATCTGTTATCTTGCTAGCGGTTACCTTGATACTAGAATGGATAGCTGCAGCTTCTGTTTCTGATTCTGCATTTGGTATTGCCAAACGATTCGGTTGATTCGTTTTATTCGCGGAGACATTTGATTGTACATCCGCTTCCTTGCCATTTGGTGCTGCTTCTTGCGACATCTCCGTTTGCTCGGTGCTATGTTTTTGATGATTACGATGCTTTAGCTCTAGCTGTTTTTTTCCTTTTGCACGATCTTCTTGCGGTAACACATCATCGTCCTGTCTACTCGAGAGCGTACGGAACGTGTGTGTCGCTGTCTCTAGCTGCTCCAGCTTCACCGCTTCGGCTCTCTTCCCTGCCTCGCTTAGAACCTTACCCACAGCGGCACTCTGCTTACCCGCCTCCCGCTGCTCCAGCTTCACCGCTTCGGCTCTCTTCCCTACCTCGCTTAGAACCTTACCCGCAGCGGCGCTTCTCTTCTCCGCTTCCCGCTGCTCCAGCTTCACCGCTTCGGCTCTCTTCCCTGCCTCGCTTAGAACCTTGCCCGCAGCGGCGCTTCTCTTCTCCGCTTCCCGCTGCTCCAGCTTCACCGCTTCGGCTCTTTTCCCTGCCTCGCTCATAACCTTGTCCGCAGCGGCGCTTCTCTTCTCCGCTTCCCGCTGCTCCAGCTTCACCGCTTCGGCTCTCTTCCCTGCCTCGCTCATAACCTTACCCGCAGCGGCGCTTCTCTTCTCCGCTTCCCGCTGCTCTTGTGAAACGACTGCTCTGCGTGCATTCGTAAGCAGCAAAGGCGCCTTGCTCAATGATGCGCCAAAATCGTTAGCCTGCTTGAGGTTAGACTTAAGCTGAGCTCGATCCTTCGCAAGCGGCTTATTAAGGTTATTCAGCTTGCGAAGTGATTGAATGACAATACCGGGTTGAAGCTTGGCTTGCAGCCATTTATAGTAATCCGCCTGCTGCTCTGCCTTCAATGGTTGAGTAGGCAGCTGCGAGACATGCGGTATTATTCGTTTGGAATGGTCATGCTTGACTCTGTTCGTAATTATACTGCTGTTAACAATCTCATCTAACTGCTTCGTAATGCCTGTTTTGTGGAGTGCTCCATCATTCGTTTCTTTCCCTTGAACTGGCTGTGCTATTGCCATTTCTCTTATTGTTCTTAGTTCTTTGACAATATGTGTCACATCTCTGAATACGATCGTTTCACGCTCTACCGTTACTCGCTCGCGCATCATGATGCGCTCAGGCTTGCGCTCTGGACTAGGCGGCGTTTTTTTATTGTTGCCGTTATTTGGTGCTGCTGCTTTAGGTGCTACGACTTGCACATGCAGCGTTTGCTGAGTAATGGTCGGTTCATTTTTGATCACATGCGACATAGCAACCCGCTCAAATATTTTGCGTCCTGTCCCTGTCTTATATTTATTTAAGATGCCTCCGGCAAACGGCTGAACCGACGTTGATTGCTTTGTCGCAGCTTTGCCCATACGGTCCAAAATTCGTTTCATACCGGTGCATCCTCCTATTCCCGTTCAACTTGCAATTTATGATTCATTAACGTTCAACTAAATGCACAACCCTACTTCTGAAAATCGCCATATAAACCGCTATGAATAATTTCTATCGTTTCAACCGCAATGTCACTCGTGCTCGCATTCAGATGCGGCCCGGTCCACCTCACCGGATAAGCATCAAAGAAGCTCCAGCGCCCAAATTCTGTTCCGTCAGCAGATTGCAGCACAATCGCACCTGTTTTGCGGTCAATCGTTCCATCTATTGTGCTTTCGTACCAGCTCCAAAGAGCAGGCGATTTGGTCATTCCCTTGCGCAGCACGAGATTTGGAAACCGAACGCCCATCGGCAGCTTATGAACATAACCATTCACTCCGCCTTCACGGTATTCCTCAATTTCTGTTTCTGCCTCAAGTCCCGAAACCTCAGAGAACCCTGCAACAAAAATGTCATCGAGCTCCACCCAAAACTTGAATGTTGTAGCTACATCGTGAAAGCGACCTTTCTCTTGCCCCTTCATGACTGCCATAGCGCCGCGTCACCTCTTTCCAAAAACGTCGAAAATGTTTTTCTTACCGCTATCTGATTCATCGTTCATCTTGCGATTAATTTTGGAAATTTCATCGCACCAGCGCCTGCGTTCTGCATGCTCCATGCTCATAATTTCGTCATGCGACCAATGAAAATAATACGCGACGAAGCCTACCTCCTCGTACAGCCGGTCAACCGGATAACCTAAGAGAGAGCTTCCGTTAAGGACAAAAAATCGACAGCCACCTCAAACTCCTGGTCACATTTCGGACAAGCGGTAAGCACCTTAGGCGCCTCTAAGTCATTAATCTGACGATATAGATTTTGCAAATAAGCAAGATCTGCCGTAAACAGCTTCTCGATTAGCTTCGTATCAATATGCCTAACGTCCCCAAGCTTTGTTACCACTCTAGCCATCAAAATAACGGTCAAATAACTAGGGTTGGATTGTACGCGCGGGTCCTTCATCGGTAAAATTTCATCAGCTGCTGTAGCAAGCCGCATAACACCCCGGCGGTGGAGATTGCCTTGATCATCCACGTAGCCGCGAGGCAATTCAAATTCATATTCCGTTTGAAACGCCATCCGGTTATCACTCCAATATGTAAAATAGAATCAATTTCTAGAAAAGCGGAAAACAAGAGAGGAGCAAACGATTTCTCGCCTGCTGACCTCCCTTGTTCGCCATAAACCAGCTTTAATTACTCATTTCTATGCGGTGCGCGTTAAACCCTCATGAGCGAATTCAATCAGCTCTAGCGCAATATCATTGCCGGTACCATTGAAGGTAGGCGCAGTATATTTAACAGGCCAAGCTTCGATAACCTGCCAAGTAGCCACGTCTTCGCCTTCTTCGTCAAGCGCGATGATCGTAATCGTTTTGCGCTCAATCGTTCCTTCGGCGCATTCTTGAAGCCAATCATACAGCTCCATCGATTCAGTCGTGCCCCATTTCAGTGAAATGTTGCCGTACTTGATTAAGCCTGGAAGCTTGCGAGGTGTAATAACCTCGTTGCCCTCGCGGTATTCGACCACATCAAAGGTTGCCTCAAAACCGGAAACCTCGCTAAATCCTGCTTGCTCAAGACCTTCTACTTCTACACGAAATCTAAAATTGCGATATGGATCAATACGATCTCCTGGCATGTGGATCCCCTTCCGTTATTCGATATGGAAGCTAATGACTATTCCGAACCTGTTTTTTGCGTGATGCGGAATACGACGAATTCAGCTGGTTTCACCGGCGCTACGCCGATTACACAAATCAATCGTCCATTGTCGATGTCATCCTGTGTCATCGTTGAACGTCCAATTTCAATATAAAATGCTTCAGACGGGCTTGTACCGGACAATGCTCCGTCACGCCATACACGAGTTAAGAATGCGTCAATCGTGCGCTGAACCCGGGCCCATAGCTGCTCGGTATTGGGTTCGAATACAACCCAGCTTGATCCATTCATGATCGAACCTTCGATGAAAATGAATAAGCGGCGTACGTTGATATATTTCCAAAGTGTATTGGATGAACATGTACGAGCGCCCCATACGCGAATGCCTTGACCTGTAAAAGCACGAATCAAGTTGACGCCTGCTGGGTTAAGAATATCCTGCTCGCCATTGTTATATTGAACGTCTAGGCCTACTACACCGCGAAGCGTTTCGTTGGCAGGCGCCTTTTGTACGCCGCGTGTCGTGTCAGAACGAGCATATACCCCAGCGATTGTACCAGATGGCGGGATGAAAATATTGCGTTTGTCAAGCGGGTCAAACACTTGCAGCCATGGATTATACAGTGCGCAATAGCTTGAATCGAACAAATCACGATGAGCAAGCACATCCTGTACCTTCGTTACTTCGCGAGGAAGATCAAGAATCGCAAAGCGGCTTCCCAAGCTTTCGCAATGAGCAACCAGCGACAGCTGTACGTTAGGATCGGTTACACCTGGAATCGCCATGATGCTGACAACATCGTTGTCGATAAACGACTGGATGCCTGTTCTTCTGCCTGGACCAAAGTCTTCGCCGATAAAATCAGCAGCCGACAAGCTTGTAGCAGAACCATCACTGCCGCCCGCAAGCAGAATTTCAAATACGGCAAGCTCAGAACCAGCAATTTGCTCTAGCGGAGCAATGCTCTCTTCCGATGCCTTTAGTACTTGTACGCTTACGATATTCGAGCGGGATACCAGCTTCTCCACATAGTTTGGAGCCTCTGGATTTAGTGATGCTTTCTCGTAGGTTTCCGACTCCGTTCCGTAAAGCACGTTAATCGTAAACTCCGAGGAACTCAGTACTTTAGTTGGAACTAGAGCCGTATCCACTACATCGCCGCTAAGTGCTTCTGCAAGCTCAATCACTTGATCATGAACAGAAATGATGCGGTTGTATTGCTTCTCTGTACCATTTGTAAAAACGACCACATCTCCAGCATAAAAGCCAGCAGCGTTTTTCACGCGGTAACGATTGCCTTCGCTTGCTTCAAAGATCGGGGTTTTTGCTTTGCTTGCAGGCACAACAACAGCACGAATTTGATTGCCCCAAGCGCCTGGATTTTTGGCGGTAATGGAGAGAACCGCATCCTTCTGAGCTTCGTTAGAGGCTGTTTTGGCATCTGACGGCGCTACCCGGGAAATGAAGCAGCGGGAGCCTCCGTTTGTGAAAAACTGATTAACCGCATGCGCAAGAAAACGGTATGAGCCAAAAGCATTTTCAGATAAATAGGAACCATATACACGTCCAAAATCAGCTGGACTTGTAATAAGCTGCGGTAAACCCTCGACTGGTCCGCGAGCAGCAAGCCCAATAAAGCCCGCTGTGCTCGTACTAACACCTTCCAGTGGTTTGGCGCCGCTCTCAAATTCCTCCACATAGACGCCTGGCGATAAATACTCAGCCATGTGTGATCTCCTCTCTGAATCTATTTATGTATTAGGTAATGGCAGGCATATTTCTCCCGCGTCAACCCCAAGACCAATTGGAATGCGTCAGAATAGCTAATCCTACTGAAGGACTAAAGTCTGCGCTGATACTACTTCACCCGCTTGCGCCGTCAACTCGGTCGCAGCGCTGCCATGTTCATTGATTGCAAACACTTTAATAGGAAAGCTCTTCGGCAGTATGCCGCGGAATGGAAGGATAACAATACCATTGTTTGCACTGCTCGTTTGTACAGCAGGCAATAATAGCGCGCCTCTTCGATAGTTTTCCTTCAATGGCTGCTCGAATCGCAGTCCATTGCCGGGCAAAATCTCAGCTACACGCACAAGCTCCTCATTGCCTTGACCGCGAAGCAGCAAGCTCTCGCCTGCAACCGTCTGTCCCTGCAACTGCCCCACTGCTGCTGTATCTGCACCAGCAAGCAGCGAATCTTGCATAATTCTACCTCGTGCTGCGGCATCCTCGCATATGTAAGCCCAAACCTCAGCATCAGCACAAGGTCTTCTAGCAGCATTACATAACTCAAAGGTGACAGCTGTCGAATCTGCAGGATAAGCATATTTGGGACTAGGCAAAAGCGGTACTGTAATCATTGGGTATAATTTTGAAATAGAAGCGGTTTCAATCTGTTTCCTGTAGGGTATAAATACAGATGAGGTAACGGAGAGCACATAGCTGCCAGAGGGAAGGTCAAGAAACAGAAAGGTCCCGTCAGGCTTCCGAATGGGTTTCTTATGAATGCCCTCAAGTGAAACGGATAACGCGGAAGGTGCAAGCAGCCTTCTTGTCCATACGTCAACTGGCGATACAACAAGCGAGCAGCGAGTTACCCTCGTTGAACGATGGTGTGACATATTAGCCACCGTCCTTTTCCTCAAGCACAATATGACGCTCGACAACTCGCGAAACCGGCTTCACACGATTCGAATCGAGCATGACTGGGCCTACGCGATAGACGACAGAAAGCTTGTACGGCGTATCACCGAACTGCCAAAGCTTCAGTAAATCTTCGCCTTCCATGCTGACTAGACTCATCCTTATCGCACCGTTTCCTTCAGCAAGCGTGCCTTCAAGATATGTACCGCTGAGCACGGCGTTATCATAAAAGACCTGCATAGCACGACCTAATATCCGATGCTCGTCCAATGCACGCGTTAATCGATTCGCACTCGAATGCGCTGTCATTAAAAAATAAAAATCAAGCGCTTGCGGCGGGTACTGAAGCACACCTCCACGATCCACCATGCCCGTCCGGCGAGATTCGCCATTTTCCTTAACGTTGAACAAAAACAAGGAAAGAGCTAGATCGCCTGCATCCCGGGGCGAAGCCATTCCGATCAACTCGGGACGCGGCACTGGGTCAGGCGTAAGATGATCACGTAGCAAGCGCAGCATGCTGGCTTCCAAATCCGCAATAACCGTATATCCACCCATCAGCCTATCACTCCCAAAAAAATCAAAATGGTATTCGATTTCTATTATAGCTTCTCTAATACCAATTGACTACGCAAAATTACTCAATTTATGTCAATTTTCCTGACTTCGCGAACCAAATTCAGTAAAATTACTACATTTTACAACAAATTATTGAGAAAAACTTGCTAGTTATATGGTTCGAACGATTCTTTCACGACAATTTTCCCCATCTTGTGGAGCTCTTGACGTGTCGCACGGACCATATGCCTCATGCCGATTGGAGCTTGCTCCGAGGCAGCCATAAACGCGGCAGACAGGACAATATTTTTAATATGACCGCCTGATGCATCTATGCGCGCTGCTAGAAATGACAGATCAAGGTCAGGATCAAGCGGCGCATCCTTAGGCAGCAGCGAGCGGAAAATTTGCTCCCGATGGGCTGCATCCGGGAATGGAAAGTTAACGATTACCTGCATTCTTCGCAAAAAGGCTTCGTCCATATTTTGCAGTAAATTGGTTGCTAGAATCGATATACCCTCGAAACTTTCAATGCGCTGCAGAAGATAGGATGCCTCCATGTTCGCGAATCTATCATTTGAATCTTTTACTTCCGTTCGTTTGCCGAACAAGGAGTCTCCTTCGTCAAAAAACAGGACAGCCCCGCTGCTTTCCGCTTCAGCAAACAGCTCTCTCAAGTTTTTTTCCGTTTCTCCGATATATTTGCTCACAACGCGCGACAGATCAATACGGTAAAGCTCTAGACCCATCTCTCCCGCAACGACCTCAGCTGCCATCGTTTTGCCCGTGCCAGGAGGCCCAGCAAACAACATGCTTAAGCCTCGCCCATAAGGCAGCTTATGACCAAAGCCCCATCGATTAAACACCGTTTCGCTATGCTTATGCCTGCTGCACGCATCCTTAAGAAGCTCCATCGGCTCCTCTGGCAATATCAGATCATCCCATCGCCGAACTAGCCGTTGCTTCTCCGCAAGCTCGGACAAACGATGCTGAACCTGTGTTCGCGAGGCATGGGCATAATCATCAAGTGTAGGGAACTCGTGCTTGTGATGGTAAGCTAGGCGATCTGCTTGTTTGCTCATTCCCTCGATCTGCCCAGCTGTAAAAGCATACTTATCGGCTAAATGTCTGAGCAGACTACGATCCGCTCTTTCATCGCTGCAGCGCTGCCAGAGCTGCAATCGCACTTCTGCGTTAGGAACATGCACAGTGTGGCTCGTTAATGCAGAAAACGCTGGAAGCGGCAGCTGTGAGGCACGCCTTTCTACACGCGTCAGCCATAACACGACAGGGAGCCTTGCTAATTCTATATAGTTAGCAAGCGCCTTGCGAACCCTTTCCTGCTGATGAGGCCAGCCCTCAGCTGCGCTTCTTTCACCCTCCCCCTCATCGAAGCATAAAACAGCTACAGATAAGAGCGATTCACGTACAATATTGTTCAACTGCTCCGTCATCGCATCTTCATCCTTAGCAAGCTTGTCTAGCTTGACAAGCAGCAGCGGCTGCTCCAAAGACTGAGCCAGATGTCTGGCATGCAGCTTTTTGCCGGCGCCCGAAGGTCCGCTTAACTGAATAAACGGTATTTCATACTGCTCATTCTCATCATCTTGAGTGAATGCTTTGTCTCCCTTGAAGGATCGTTCCCTTTGCACAATTTGCAGCAGCATGTCTTGAAGCTCGAAATTAAACGCCAGCTCTGGAGCTGACCTCGCCCCATCGTATAAGGTACAAGCGTCTTCAATTCTGGAATCCAGCTTTTCAGTATCCAGCAGAAACGAGATAATACGGGCGTCCATGCGCAGCGGCTGCTTCAGCATGCTTCTCTCAGTAGGTACTGCCGCTCTGCCTGATCTCAGCACAAATCTGCCAAGGGTCGAATAACCTGCGAGCAGCGAACGAGCATGAAAAAACTCTTCTTTCGAATCTCCTAACAATCGCAGCGCAAGCTCCGCAGTAGGCACCCGCAGCGTAACGTCGTCATTCAAATAGCCAAACCAGCTTTCATAACGTGAATCAAGCTCAGCTGCAAGGCATAACATAACGCAGCGTTTTTCCCATGTCGAAAGACGAAGAGTCCATGACAAATAAGCGAACGGGAGCCTTGCTCCCTCGCTTACGCTGTCATGGATCTGCTGTGAAAACTGTCGTTCCGCTTCTAATCGAAATTGTCTAAACGAAGCTAGTGCATCTACTTCCTGTAAAGACTCGTTTCCTAGAAACGATCGTTCTATATCGATAGCATTAACGACGAGGCCGCGCATTGACATTGGCGTTTGACCATCGATTTCCTTGCTCTCAAAATCTGCAAGAAGAACTCGCAGCCCTTGTTCCAGCAAAGCGAGCTCGTCACGTAAATAATCGAATCCTGTTTCATAAAATCGCATGATGGTTCACCCTTATATGAATGCATTACGCTTATCGGCGCATGAGGCAAAGTACCGCAATATCGTCGGATTGTGGAGCTCCGTCCGCGAACATGAACACGTCCATCAGCAGCGCATCGATGATTTCAGCGCTAGAATAACCGGACGTTTGAGATAAGAAATTTTGTAAACGACTAGTGGAATACTGCTCTTGCAGTTCGTTCTCAGCCTCGGTAATACCATCGGTGTAGAGGACAAAACGATCGCCATGCTCAAGCTCGATGGTCTGATTCCGATAAGTGAATTCAGGGAAAGAACCAAGCGGGATGCCTTTGGGGAGCTTAATCGGCAGAACGGAACCATCCGCTTTGACAATGTAAGGAGTACAATGTCCGCCATCGCTAAGCACAACCTCGCCAGTCGCAATGTTCAGCACGCCGCATATGATCGTTGCGAATAGCTGCGCATTGTCCGTACAAAGCTCATCGTTGACCATTTCCAGCAGCTCGCCTGGCGAC
Organism: Paenibacillus sp. FSL K6-3182; assembly: GCF_037976325.1. Lineage (NCBI taxonomy): Bacteria > Bacillati > Bacillota > Bacilli > Caryophanales > Paenibacillaceae > Paenibacillus > Paenibacillus sp. FSL K6-3182. Next base: position 1,899,618 of record NZ_CP150265.1, on the reverse strand, counting down.
AGCTTCGCATTCATTTTCCCTTTAATTAACGAAAGCGTCATCGCCATGAACAGCGCAGCTGGTATTCCTTTATCCGACACGTCACCTAGTGTGAAAAACAGATGCTCCTCGTCTATTTTGAAAAAGTTGTAGAAGTCGCCTCCTACCTCTTTCGCTGACTTCAACAGTGCACAAACGTCAAAAGGTTCATTTGAGGAAGGCATTGTCGTAGGAAGAAAGCTGAGCTGAATGCTGCCGGCAATTTGCAGTTCATTCTCAAGGCGATCCTTGAGTGCTGTTGCCATTTGCAGCTCCCCCACCGACTCCTCAAGCGCTTCATAGAGTCTAGCATTATCCAGTGCCAATGCCAGAGGCCTTGCGAACTGAGTAAGCGTCTCATGATCTGCCCTACTAAATCGAGCTCCGCCGATCTTAGCGGTTGCTTCCAGAACACCCACCTTGCGGCCTCTCGCCATCATCGGCACGCTTACCTTATCGCCGACGCTATGATCCATGGTTTTTGTAAGCTCATTATCTTGCGAATCCCAGTCATCGACCAGACCAACCGCTGCCTCTTCTGCGAATATAAGCTGCTTCGCTGCTGCATTTACCGAATTTATTAGCTCCGGCTGATGCAGCGAGGAATGAACCTGCGTGCTTAAATCAAACAGCATTTCCATACGCCTCAGCTTTGCGGTAAGACGACGATTGCAAACGAATAAATATGCCGCAGCGCCAAGGCCCGCAGCTCCGAATATTAAATAGAGTACTGACAAGACCGTTACCGCCTCTCTAGCTTCAGCTGAACCATCATTAAGCCCCTGCTCCCAGTTTGACTAGCGCTTCTTCCCGTGTCTTCGCCATATCCAATATGGTTGTAAAACCCGACATTTCAAATACATCATAGACTTGCTCGCCGAGACATGCGCAAACCATCTGTCCTTTAGAGGCTCTAAGCTTCTTAGCCGCCACCAGTATAACGCGCAGTCCCGCACTGCTTATGTATTGCAGATTCGTAAAATCAAAAATAAATTGCTGCTTGCCTTCTGCAAATAGCTTCAAGAAAGCTTGCTCCGCTATCGTCGCATTATTCCCATCCAATCTTCCCTCTAGTGGAATAATCGTAATGCCATTTAACTCCGTTGCTTGAATGTTCATATGTCTGCTTCCTCCCGCTTATCGCCATTGCTATTAAGTACGAATTGCTTGCGCATGCGGAAGCGATTCAAACCGCCCGCATATTCATAATGAATGTCATCCATTAACCTTTTCACAAAAAAAATACCCAAGCCGCCAATCGGACGATCCTCCAGCTCGAGCTCTAATAATGCTCTAGGATCAGCCTCCTGCAGCGGATTAAAGGGAACGCCCCCGTCTTCTATTTTCACTTCAACGCTGGTTGGAGAAGCTTGAATAATGACGTCAATATGATGCTCTCCCCCAGATGGGAAGCCGTAGTTTACAATGTTGATGACAAGCTCCTCGCATGCTAGAGACAAGTCGAGAACTGCGCGTTCAGACCAGCCCGCCTCGGCACCGATTTGTTCAAGCCCTTCATTCAGACGCTGAAGCTCATCCAGCCGATTGTACAGCTTAATTTCACGATCGATGGGAAATTGCCAATCGTTCGACATTTACTACCCCCCAAATTGAATCTGTCCTATCCGAGCAGAAACTAAGCAAGATATGAATCTAGTAGTTCTACGAATTCTGTTGGAATCCTGCTATTTTTGTCGAATAGTTTGAAGTGCATTTCAGCAAAAGTTTTAACGTTCAACAAGCCCCTGTTCAAAGGCGTAAATCGTCAACTGTACGCGATTAGCGAGATGAAGCTTTTGCAAAATATTTTTTAGATGGTTTTTTACCGTATGCTCCGATAAGCACAGCTCTCCTGCAATCTCACGATTGGAAGCGCCTGTAGCCACCCGCTCAAGCACTTCTTTCTCCCGATCGGTCAGCGGAGTCGTAATAATAGACGCATTTTTATCCAGCGTTTGAGGTTTATTCACAAGATGCTTGGTCTCCTGCGGCTTCATTTTCGAAAATTCCTGCAGCATGCGAAAGGCAAGCTCCTTCGACATCGGTGCTTCATCTAAAGATATCGCTCGCAAATATTCCATCCATGAGGACGGGGCAAGATTTTTGAGCAAATAACCTTGCGCTCCTCGCTTTATCGCTTCGAATAAATTAGTAATGTCATCGGAGACCGTTACCATGACAATTTTTAATGAGGGCATTAGCAGCTTGAGCCGCTGCGTCGCTTCGAGTCCGCCAATGCCAGGCATATTAATGTCCATAAGCACCAAATCGGGCTGTAATTCTTCGATTGCAGCGATTGCCTCCTCGCCGCTTGCCGCTTCCCCTATTACTTCAAATGAGTCATCGCTTAATACGATATCGCGTATGCCTTCCCGGCCGTGGGGATGGTCATCTACTAAAAAAACGCGTACCTTAGCCGTTTTATCCGTCATTTGGCATCACTCCTTCCGATGATTTCGACTTTTGTACCCTGTGGTTTCGTCTGCTGTACCGTCATCGTCCAGCCCATCGCAGCTGCTCGCTCCTGCATCATTTTGACCCCATACTTGCCTTTGCCGTGAAGCTTCTCCTTCTCAGCCCCGATACCATCATCGAGAATGGAGCAGCGGAAAGTATTTGGCGTCTTATCGGAGCTTCCGACTCCTTCGCCTTGAATAATAATTTGTTTTGCTTTCGCATGCTTCTGTACGTTCATAAGAGCCTCACGCATAATGGCCAGTAATTCGACCTTCTGCTTATAGGACAACAAGCCGTCCTGTACATGCCATTCCACTGTTGTTTGAATGCCGGAAGTCTGTTCCATTTCAACAGTTAAATGGTGGATGCTTTGCATCCATGACATATCGGCTGGTAAAGGCGCATCGTGTAAATTGGCAATAGATTGCCTGACATCATCATATACATGCCTCACGGTTTTTCTAATCTGATCCGTCGTTTGCTGTGCATCAGAAGCGGACTTCGCCCGCTCCAGCTTGTCCAGCTTAACCGATAGCATAAACAACGATTGTGATATGCCATCATGAAGCTCGCGAGCGAGCTGCTCACGTTCCTCAAGAGCCGCCTTGACAATACGCTCGCGCTGCAGCGTCTCTTGCGTTTGCTCCAGCTTAGCGAATAACGCACGGAGCAGCGTCAGTGAAATAATAAAAACAAAAACAGGCGCGAGCAAATTGCCGAGATCCATCGAAATGAACGGGAGCAGCAATGCGTGGCGCAAATATTCCCATAGCCCGATAGCGACCGTCGGAATCCATAAAATTAGCCATTTCAGCCATTTATATGACATCTGCTCAGCCCCCTTTCTCCCCATTAGTCATTCCGAAACGGAATCAACTGCTTTGTTACTGCGCCGGTCTGATCCGTAATGATCAGTTCTGCTTCCCATGCCCCGCGTGTAGGCAGCTCGAACTTATCGGATTCATAATCCGTTTCTAAAAATCCTGGGAAAGCTAAATAATTTTCCCCGCTGGCGCCGCGCACTGGAACGTTGATATCCGCTTTCTTCGGATTGTCTGGCGTACGAAGCAGAAATTGTACAGATGCCGGCGAACCAAGTGTCTCAGGCAGCCAAATTTTTAATTTCACGTCATTTGGACCAGGTCCATTTGGCGTTATGATTACTGTGTAGTGGAGCGTTTCACCCATTTTATGATAGGATAACGGCTCTGTATCGGGAACCGGACTTACATAAGTGAAGATGCTTGCAAGAATCAGAACCAAAGCCATCAAAAGTCCATCCAGCTTCAGCAGCTTGCCGTTAGGCAGCTTTTGCTGTTTGGCACGCCGATGCAGCAGAAATCCAACGCAAGCAACAATCAGTACCAATCCTGATTTGGCAAGCAGCATGAACCCCCAGCTTGTATAAAACAAATAGCGCCAGCTTGGCAGAAGAAGTGCCGTCATGCCAATTCCACTAATCGTTAGCAGCACGATTGTCAGCCATGCGACTTTCGTAAATCGCTCGGCGAATCTTCCTGCCTCCTTGCGATCTGTCCGCCACAATAACAATAGCAGCATTAATCCGCCAGCCCACAAAGCAGAGCAGACAATATGTATGAAGTCGAACACAATAGCAAACGTATTGCTTGGAAGTGCATTAACATGCCCATTAAAGCTTTCAACCGCAATAAGCAGCAGAGCCCAAATCATTTTGAGTGAATCATGCATTCGCAGAACCGTAAATCCAAGCAGCGAAAGTACGATCAGTGCAAGCCACGATTGTCCGGTGGACGTCTCCGTCAGCAAGCGGACCCATTCATTCGAATTACCGCCGTCATATCCCTTCATTAATTGACTCGCATGAACAAATACGAATAGCAACACGGCAAGCAGCAATCCCCTAAGCGAATAAATGCTCCATTTTTGCACGAGCTTGCTCAGGCTGGAATCCGCATCCTTTGACAGCGTTATGGACCAAAGCATTAAACCAGCAGCGAACATAAAGGCAGCATAATAAATCGCTCTAACCGTATAAAATAAAGCTTGCGAAACGGTAATTCCTGCTTCTGAATGTGTCCCGTCCGAATGATCATGGCCAACCTGCTTGTGAGGATCGAAATTTGTTTCTTCCATTCCGGAATGCAGCTGTGCAAAAGCCTGCGGCGGCGATACCCACAAAGAAGCAGCAGCGGCGATCAGAAGAAACAATAGTACCATTGCCATATATTTCGCCCATCTGCCGGACGCCATTTGTTTTAGTTGGAGCAGATATTTTTCCATTGATGTCACATCCCTTTATGTCATACTGTTTCAGTGTACTCGACCGCTCTAAAAAGAACAATTGCAGCGCGGTTAAGCAAATACGTATAGCAACCTACTTTTAAGCCCATTCTACTATTAAAACCATGAATCTAAGGACGTGAACCCTAATGATGGACAAGGACTATCATCTCGCTGAATTAAATAACCAAAGCGATGCACTCGATGCCATTCGCAAGCTGGAGCAGCAATTGACTAAAACTTATGGCTCAGAAGTCGCATTAATTGCTTATGCCGCAGACGCAGATAATGAAAAAGATAAAGCCTAAACAGCATATTAAGGCGTAATCAACGGCATGGCTCCTGTGCAATTCACAGAGGCTATGTCTTTTTTTTATAAAATGCCCCTCATTTTGCGAGCGAAAAATCGCGGCCAGTATTCATCCGCGATTGCCGGGCAGCCTCTATCGGATTCCCAAACGTACACCCAGCCTGAAACAAGCTTATCCTTTGCGTCAGCAACCCATACCCTTTCATAATCATTTTGCTCCTCGTGACCATAAAATTGCTCGAGCGCATCCATGGATGCAAGTCCTTCTCTATCGACGACTATCCATTGACCGCTTATAATACTATTGCACTCTTTAGCAATAGCATCTCGAACGGCCGCTGGATACTCTCCACAATCCACCAGTCTCCCTGCGATCTTGCCAGGTCGAATCGATTGCACATAGGATGAAACAAAATGATGATTGCTTTGACCAGGCAGTAACGAACCGTAAATAAAAACAGATATTTGCCGCATCTCTTCTCGAGCACCTTCCATCATGAAATAATAGATTGAAAATCCGTCTTCCTTCGAGGTGATTATTCCAAGTGATGATGAATCAGCCCTATGGTGTATATGGTTATCGATTTCAAGATCCGCCGCAGCTTCCCATCTATCAGTTATTTGCAACCGGCTATCAGGAGGTAACAGAGACTGACTACTACTGGGACGGGATGAAACGAATTGACGGCCCGCTTTACTTATTCCAATATACCGTCACCGGCTTCGGTCAATTCAGGCTCGGGGATGAAACGCATGATCTCTATGCAGGCAATGCTTTCCTTGTAGAAATCCCCGGAGATCATCACTATTGCTTGCCGCAGTCGAGCGACCACTGGACTTTTTATTTTGTATTATTCCGCCAGCAGCATATGCAAGCGCTGTGGTCTGAGCTGCTGCATACCGTCGGTGCCACACCAACATTTGAGCCTGCAAGCGCTGTCGTTCGCAGCCTTCAACATTTATATGCAGAGGCTCGCAGCAATCGTATTCAGAACAGCTACCAAGCATCATCTCTTATTTATCGTCTTATGATGGAACTCCTGCAATCAAGCACGCTGCAGCAGCAGGAGAAAATGAATTGGCCGCAGCAAATTAAGCAGGCAACTGCTTATATGGAAGCTGAATTCCATCATTTGCAAAGCTTAGATGATGTCGCAGCTGCAGCGGGATTGTCTAAATATTATTTTACGCGAATGTTCACGAAGACGACAGGCATGTCACCAATGGACTTTGTAACGAAGCTCCGAATCGAGAAGGCTGTTCAGCTGCTTAGGAGCAGCAGCCTCACGGTCGAAGAAATCGCTCATACAGTTGGTTACTCGAGCGGCAGCTACTTTAGTAAAGTATTTCGAAGCCGCGTCGGCTTCCCTCCTGCTGATTTCCGCTTAGCCAAGGAGCTTCCTTCAATCGATCGTTTACAGTTCGATTGAAGAGCAATATTTTACATATCAACGCAATAAATTACGCTAGTCATCGACTAACGTTTCGTTTTACGATTGTCGTATAGAGCAATATTACGATAAGAGAGGACGAAATCAAATGTATACAACTTCCAAACATCATCACTATGCAGCAACTCCGCCTATGGGCTGGAACAGCTGGGACTGCTATGGCGCAAGTGTGAGAGAAGACGAGGTTCGCGGAAATGCGGCATATATGGCCGAACATCTGCGAGATTATGGCTGGGAATATGTCATTGTTGATATTCAGTGGTATGAGCCAGGGGCAAATTCATCCCAATATCGTCCTTTCGTTCCGCTTGAGATGGATGAGTATTCCCGCTTGCAGCCCGCAGCTAACCGATTTCCATCCGCTGCGAACGGTCAAGGCTTCAAACCTCTAGCTGATTATGTTCATTCACTCGGGCTAAAATTCGGTATCCATATGATGAGGGGCATTCCTCGTCAAGCCGTTCATGCAGACACCAGCCTGCTTGGAACAAACATAACCGCTCGCCAGATTGCACATCCGAATTCGATCTGCCCGTGGAACACAGACATGTATGGCGTTGATGCTTCCAAAGACGGCGCACAGCAATATTATAATTCGTTATTTGATTTATACGCTTCATGGGGAGTCGATTTCGTTAAAGTGGATGATATTGCCGCTTCTAGAATTTACGGCATTCATTTGGATGAAATCAAGCTTATTCATCACGCAATAGAACAATGCGGCAGACCGATGGTGCTTAGCCTATCCCCTGGTCCTGCTCCTCTTGAACATGCGGGTCCGCTTGCAGAGCATGCGAATATGTGGCGAATGACAGATGATTACTGGGATTTGTGGCACCTGCTTTATGAAATGTTTGAGCGCTGCGAGAAGTGGGCGCCGCATGCTCGGGATGGAGCATGGCCGGATTGCGATATGCTGCCGCTCGGGCATTTGGGCATTCGTTCTGTGGATGGCGGAGGCAGCGATCGCTGGACAAGATTTACACGGGACGAGCAGGTAACGATGATGTCGCTATGGGCTATTTTCCGATCGCCGCTTATGTTTGGCGGTGAAATGCGGGACAACGACGAATGGACGCTGTCATTGCTCACAAATGAGGAAGTATTATCCCTTCATCGGAATGGACGCGGTGCACGCCAGCTTTATCGAGAGCAGGACCGTATTGCATGGACAGCACAGGGCGATGATGCATTGTACGTTGCTTTGTTTAATGCGAGTGATCAAGAGGATACGGTTGCCGTGACGCTTGCGCAGCTTGGTTTAGCCGATGCACCGCTCGTACGCAATCTTTGGACACGCGAGAATCTCGGCAGCTTGAACGAGCTGTCATTCTCTCTGCCTCCACACGGATCGTTATTGCTAAAATTAACATAGCATATTTAATGATCACGCATGGCCGCCAATTGTTTATTCTATCAGGAATTTCTGCTGTTAAACTCGCTCAAATGCTGCTGCAGAGATGCTGAAATGGAAAAACTCCCGTTAATTCCTATAACCATTCGCACATCAAGCTTTCCCTAGTTTTGGCTTATAACGTTCCAATATGTTACAGTTAGAGTTCAAGTGCTAGCGTATCTGCCTCATATCCTTTGGCAATAATACGCTGCAGCTTGAAAAAATCTCATTCCTGAATACATAGGAGGTCGTTTAGTTATGGCAAGCCAAACAGGAGCCATCGTACAGCAATCCTTAAACGCACTAATGGGAGACCCTGCTTTTTTACCAAATTTACAAGCTCAAGCACGTGAGCAAGCTTTCTTATCACTTGCTGCTATTCTTTCCACGCCAAATAAAGTTCATAAAGCTTTTTTGCGCATTACGGTAGATAACGGCAATGTCGTTCGAATTCCGGCCTATCGCATACAGCATAACGATACACTCGGGCCTTATAAAGGCGGAATTCGGTTTCACGAATCCGTAAGCGAAGATGAAGTAACCAATCTAGCTGCGCTAATGACGCTCAAAAACGCGCTTCACGAGGTGCCTTTCGGCGGAGGTAAAGGTGGAGTCGTTATTAATCCACGCTCCTATTCCGCTAGAGAGCTTTATCTCATTTGCAAAAAATACGTGCAATATTTCAGTGACGTGCTCGGGCCTGACAAAGATATTCCGGCACCTGATATGGGAACCGGCGAGCGTGAAATGGACTGGATGATGGCCGAGTACAAAAGCATTCATCCTGGTCATCCTTACCTCGGCAGCTTCACCGGCAAAAGCGTCATTAACGGCGGATCTTTGGGCCGCAGAGAAGCAACCGGAAAAGGCGTTTATTTCACTTTCCGTTACATGCTTTATGATTTTCTTAAAGAGCAAAGCAGCTGGCTCGCCGGCAGCACAAACCCGTTTGTGCAAACCGCGTTAGCGCATGCGGACAAGCCGCTGTCGATCGCCGTTCAAGGCTTCGGCAACGTTGGATCAGTCGCTGCAATGGAAGCATATAAATGCTCTTATTTAAACAATAAAGTAGTAGCTGTAAGTGATCGCAACGTCACGTTGTACAATCCAGACGGTCTCTCTGTCCCTTCTTTGCTTGAATACGCATCGCTTCACCAAGGTGATTTGCCTTCGGACGAAGCCGCACTGTCTGAGCTTGATATGAAAGCCCAAATTCTTGGCCGCGAAGAGGTCCTTTATTTAGATGTAGATGTGCTTATTCTTGCCGCACTTGAGGAGCAAGTTCGCAAGGACAATGTCGATCAAGTAAAAGCCCGCATCATTGTAGAAGGTGCGAATGCCCCTGTCACTGGCGAGGCTGATGAGGTGCTGACTGCAAAGGGCACCATCATCATTCCCGATATCCTTGCAAACGCCGGCGGTGTTATCGTCTCCTATTTCGAATGGCTGCAAGGGAGAGAAACCCAATTTTTTACCGAGGAACAGGTGTATAAGATGTTGTATGAGAAAATGCAAACAACATTAAACGGCATTCTGCCCGCTTTCTTCGGCGACCCTTTCCCGCTCCGTCAAAATTGTTATAATCACGCGGTTATGAAGCTGTCAACCGTGCTGTATCGTCAAGGCAAGCTTTATTAACATGCCTTCCTGACTAGGTATCTGCATGCTCCTTTAAGAGCTTCTTAGTCATAAATGTGACTTTACAGATTCAAATAAAGGGCAATCCCTCAACCAGCTTTGGCTGCCGAGGAATTGCCCTTTTTATAATGAAGAAAACTACTGCTGAACATAACGATTAATGACTTCAACAAGCAAATCATTGAGCAGCTTAACCTCATATTCGCCTACTGCTGGTTCTAGGTGATCACTGCCGATACCGCTGTCATCGGTTAAAAACAAATAGGTGCCGCCCGTCGCTGTTGCCATGAAACGCATCAAATATTCCGTCTCTGCACTCACACCGCTAGAAGCTACAGGTATAATTCTAACCCCTTGCTCTGCCGCATCCTCTGTAAGCTGCTTTATCTCGTCGATAACCTGTGGTTCATCATGAGGCGGTGCGTCTAGAACGAGAAACAGCAGACGCGCTCTAGCATCCTTGCTCCACTCATGCTCATGAAGCGCATCGCGCAGCGCCTGATCAACAGCCTCGGGATAATCTCCGCCCCCATCCGCCTTTTGCTTGCTAAATTGATCTATCACTTTATTTATGTCCGTAGTGAAAGGATACGGCTTAACGATATAATCATCATGCTTATCTTTGTAAAAGTTTGCGCTAATACGAATGCCAAGCTGATTTGCATGCTCATCGGACACTCGCTTCACAACATCCTTAAGCTCCGCTTCCAAATAATTCAGCTCATCCTCCATGGAGCCAGTCGTATCCACAACAAACATAATGTCTACCTGATCTGACAGCGCTGTACTTTTACTTAAATCAACTTTAATGCTGCCTTGCTGTGGGATGTCCATCTCCTGCGTCGTCTTGCTTTCTTGACCCGATTGCACTTTAACAGTATAACGGCCTAAGTTCGCCGTATCACTTTCAAATAAACCTGCATACACATAGGCTCTGCCCTCCGTGTTTGTACGCGCCTTCCATATCGTCTTCTTGCCTGCGTACAGCTCTACCTGTGCATCAGACACTGCTTTGCCTCCAGCTGTGACGATAACCTCAAGGCGGTTAAAATTCCAGAACTGCCATACCCGCTTGCTGCTATCCCCTTCTTGCGAGTTGAGTAAATTGCCAAAGCGATCCCAAGCAGCTAAATCATCCCACTCGCCAGCTGTTAATTGGCCTGCTTGCTCTACTTGATCTGGATTCGAATACCCGCGTTTGCCCCCCTCTTTTTGTCTTAGAGGCTCCACGCTAATGGATTTTCGATCCTCATGACTTGTAGTAGCTTCTCCTTTGCTCGGAGCACCGCTCTCCGAACTGCTTTTGTATTTCATGTCTCGGTTACCACTGTTCGAGGCATCATTCTTAGAGGAAGAGCACGCGCTTAATACAAGCACCAGAGCCACCAAAACAACGGAAATCCAGCCCAATCTTTTTCTTTGTCTAACATCCTTGTTGAGAGAATGACCCGCTTTCATTCTTTCAGCCCCTTTTTATTTATATTTATGTTTCCTAATCTGACGATTATTGGAAGTATAATGTTGCATTAATAAGCCAGTAACATTACAATCGTTAACAGACATGCTGCGAGTCCCATGATCGACTGCATGAAGCAATTATTCAGGAGGACTTCACCTTGGAAACATTCGAATTAATCGCATTTGAAATGACTTATCAGCAAGAGACGATTCAGCTTTCCTTTACTTCCGCTGAGCTCGTTCGAGTTACGGAGTATGGGGATCGATTATGGTACGTAGATATAAATGGCGTTGGCGATCGTGAGCTATTAGCATGGTTTGGCAGAAATGAGGATATCGGAATTGAGCTTACTGCTGTCGCCAGCAGTGGGCAAACCTTCCGAGGCAAAGGCTATTTTCATCCAAATGAGCCTCATCAAGCTGCTGCTGTTCGGGGCGATGGCGAGCTGCTTGAAACATAATTCACACAAAAAAAGAAGCTAAGATAAGTCATGTTAATGACTTGCCTTAGCTTCTTTTGATTTATTATTATTTGCCGTGAGCAATTTCAGGCGTTGTAAGGCGATCATAAAACTCTACGCCTTTATCTTTGTCTGCAGAATCACGAAGCGCCATAGCGGAACGTGGATGCTCATCCAAAATACCTGTAATCATGTAAGGAATGATGTAACCCCACTCTTCCTTCTCGCGAAGCGGAACCATGTACTTCTCGATCATATCAAGGACAGGACGGATGTTGTATTTCGTGTTTTGAAGCTCGGATACCAATAGCTCCGTGTTGCAGTTGCCCGCTGCGCGGCCCATGCCATAAACAGATGCATCAAGCAGCTCAACGCCTTGTTCTGCTGCTAGCAGTGTGTTAGCAAATGCAAGCTGCAAATTGTTGTGTGCATGAACGCCTAGACGTTTGTTAGGCAAATGGTGACGGAACTTGTCAACGAGGTAGCTCATATCGCTTGGCTTCAAGCTGCCATAGGAGTCAACGACGTAAACAACGTCAACTACGCTCTCATTGATAAGCTGGAAAGCTTCAATAAGCTGGTTCTCCATTACGTTAGAGAGAGCCATAATGTTAATTGTCGTTTCGTATCCGCGATCATGGAATACTTTAACCAGTTCAAGCGCTTTATCTACATCTTGGATGTAGCAAGCAACGCGAATCAGATCAAGCAAGCTCTCGCTGCGCGGCAAAATGTCGTTCTCGTCAACACGACCGATATCAACAAGTGCGGAAAGCTTCGTATTTCCTTTGTTAGGGATAACTTTTTTCAAGAAATCATCATTTAGAAAACGCCAAGGTCCTGCACTTTCAGCACCCTTAAGCAGTTTTGGAGAGTTTTTGTAGCCGATTTCCATATAATCGACGCCGGCTTCGTTCAAGCTTTGATACAAATGCTGAACGAACTCGACACTAAAATCCCAATTATTTACGAGTCCGCCATCACGGATCGTGCAGTCAACAATTTTACAGTGGCTTGTTTTTGATTGCATGCTTTGTTACTCCTTTGATGTGAACATGAGTTCATTTTATCTCATCATACTTGAAAAGAAAGAGGAACGCAAAATAATTTTGTCGTTTTATGGTTAATTTAGAAGCAGTTTTGTCTACTCTGCAAACACCTTCTAGGCCAGCGATAGGACATCTACTTTGACTATTATGACCAATGTCCAGACAAAAAAGCCGTCTCAACGATTTAACGCAGAAACCGGCTTCTTTGGCTGCTTTCACAAATAAATTATTTAACAAGCGTATGAGGCTCTTGTCCATAATGACCCGATCGCTTCATTTTCGTTTGGATATATTTTTCATTATAAGTAGAGGAATTGCCCCATAATGGCACTCTACCCGCCACGTTCATGCCCGATTTGCGCAGTGCATCCACTTTCCGCGGATTGTTGGTAATGATCGATACCGGGTGCTTCCTCAGCAGCTTAAGTACAGCAATTGCATCACTATAATCGCGTGAATCATCTGCGAAACCAAGCTCTGTATTCGCATCAACCGTATCGAACCCATCCTCTTGAAGCAAGTAGGCAATCGCTTTACTGAACAAACCAATTCCACGGCCCTCATGATTGGCTAAATAAAAGAGCGCCCCCGTGCCATGCTCTATAATGATCCGCATCGATTGCTTTAACTGAAAGCCGCAATCACATCTTGCGCTTCCGAAGATATCGCCTGTATGGCAGATGCTGTGCATCCGAATTAGCGCGTCTTCATTATTTTCAAAATCGCCATATACGAGAACGCTTGATTGCTGCAGATCCGCATAAGAGAATCGATTTAAATCATCAACGAGCTGCTCGGGAGACAGCTCCTCGCCTGCTTCTTTGCGGAGCCAGCTGTACCAATGAAAAATCTTGGTTTCTCCGTCAAGGTCGACAGGAAGCTTAACAGGACCGATCACATAAATGTCATCATTGCCGCTTTGCGTACGTTTTAGTTTATTTTTAATAAGTGCTGCTATATTAGGTTTAATCATGCTAGTTCACCTTCTCTAAAAGAATACGCAATTAAAATTGCATGCATAAGTAGCTGAGCGTACCAAATTCATAGCTTCGATAAATGACCTTTGGAGCTGACTCTGGGCTGCCGCTGCCTAAAGCTATATATAATGGAACAAAATGCTCTTCACGGGGTACTGCCATTTTAGCATGCGGAGCAAGCTGTTCATACTGAAATAGCGAATTTGTATCGTGCTTATTCATTTTCTCTATTAGCCAATCATCAAACTGGACAGCCCAGCTCTCCGGCTCCTTCTGTCCCCAGTTTACAGCACGAAGATTATGAACGGTCACGCCGCTGCCAATGAGCAAAATATTTTGTGAGCTCAAGCTGCGCAGCGCCTCGCCAATTCGGAACTGCTCCTCTGGAGCACGATATGGATTTACAGAAATCTGCACGACAGGAATATCCGCCTTCGGGAACATATGCTTCAACATCGTCCATGAGCCATGATCCAGTCCTCTTTCATTATCATATGCTACCTGAATATTATTTTCACTCAGCAAATGGCCAACATGCTCAGCGACTCTTACTGAGCCTTTAGCAGCATATTTGATCTGGTAGAGCTCATCAGGAAAACCATAAAAGTCATAAATCGTTTCATATTCATCATCCTTGGATGAAATCGTAACGATATCCGTCTCCCAATGCGCCGTGAAAATAACGATCGCATCCGGCTTTAGACTCGCACCTGTTTGTTTCAGAAATTCGCTATATTCATTTTGCTCGACAGCGAGCATCGGTGATCCATGCGCTAGAAATAAAGGATTCATTGCGGTGCCTCCTTAAATTCACTTACTATTTGTAACTAATTATAATTTTATAACTAAAGATAGTCAAGTAATTAACAATATCCAAGTGTGCTTGTATAAATAAGATATTGGAGTTATACTTATTAGAAGTAAAAAGAGGTGATGCGCATGGATCAATCTAACCTTTGTCCCCGTTTTCAGAAGGGAATGGAACTTATAAGCAAGCGTTGGACCGGCCTTATCATATTCCAGCTTTTGTCCGGCCCGCAGCGCTTCTGCGCCGTTCAGTCCGCCCTTCCGATCAGCGGCAGATTGCTGTCAGAACGTTTCAAAGAGCTAGAGAATGAAGGTATTGTCGATAGACATGTTTACCCTGAAATACCTGTACGCATAGAATATTCATTAACGGAAAAAGGCCTTGCTCTTGAGCCGATTATCCGTGAAATACAAGTGTGGTCTCAAGACTGGATTGAACCGATAACCAAAGTCTAATCCATCCTACACAGCATAAAAGGGATTATCTGCTCAGCGGGGTTTAAGCGCTGACTAGATAATCCCTTTTTTTAATGTTTATCCGTAATCCGGTTCGCCACAATGAGCATATCCATATGACGGCCGGCTTGCAGTAATTCACGGACGATATTGCCGCGAAAGCTTGCATACCACGCCTTTCTGCTAGGCTGCCCGACGATAAGCTGCGTTGCTTTGATGCGATTGGCTGCCGTTAGAAGTGTACCCGCAATATGCTCCCTGCTCTCCGCTTTGGACATTTCAAATACTCCGCCAAGTCTCTCGGTCAACTTCATCAACAGATCACGCTTATTGATCGCCTCGTCTGTCCAAGGTGCGCCATCCTGCACATGATGCACATGCCACTGCGCCTTCAGCCGATACGCGATGCGGAAGCCCCGCCGAATAAGCCGCTCTGCGTCCGCGAGAATATCGATGCCGACAAAGATGACCTCTCTTCGGCGCAGCGTTCCACGCAGCGTCTGATTGCGATCCCATGCTTCAAGCCGTTCATCCACATCATCAGCAAGCTCGCGAAGGGCAAGCTCTCGCAGCGCAATTAAATTGCCCGTCGTAAAAAAAGCACCGAGCGCTTGTTCCACTTTGGCTTTGGCATATATTTTCCCATCTCTCATACGCTGCTGTAGCATTTGCGGTGTCACGTCGATCAGCTCTACTTGATCTGCCAGCCTTATGATCGCATCGGGTACCGTTTCTCTAACACGAACGCCAGTAACCTGTTCAATGGCGTCATTCAAGCTTTCAATATGCTGCACATTCATCGTCGAAATAACCGATATTCCCTTTTGCAGCAAATAAATGACATCCTCATAACGCTTCTTCCTCAAGCTGCCCGGCACATTCGTATGAGCTAACTCATCCACCAGCACAACATCGGGATTTCTGCTAACTATCGCTTCAACATCCATCTCTTCGAGCTGAGTACCTCGATATTGAATCGTTTGCCTAGCGATAATCGGCAGCTCTCCAATCTGCTTCAAGGTATCCTCGCGCCCATGTGTTTCCACGATGCCAATAACAACATCTATACCTTTCTGATACATCATGTTCGCTTCAGCAAGCATCCGATACGTTTTCCCGACGCCTGGCGCAGCCCCGATATATAGATTGAAGCTGCCTCTTCTCATGGATTCCATTTGCTGCTCGCGCTCATCTGGGCTGAACCTTCGAAACAACGCTTTCCGCGAATCACTTCTTTGCTTAACAGGCAAAATCCGCTCGCCTTCTTGCTCTGAGCGGTCTGCCATAAGAAATAAATCGATCTGCTTGAGCTTGCGCAGCACGCTGTCAACAATCGAGCCCTGTTTCAGCTGCTGCCATCTGCTCTGCTTGGAATGGCCCATAACGATGCGAGTAACCTGATGCTCCTCTGCGTACCTTACTAGAGCGGACGGCAAACGACGGCGGCTTTGCAACGGCAGCTCCTCAAATGTGCCCCCTACTTTAACAGTAAGCTTCTTTATTGAAGCTTTAAAAGCCTGCTCTTCCTTGGACAGTTTTTTTTGCGGCTCCTTAAAGGAAACGACTACGACATCTCCATTAAGCCTGCGGGCAATTTGCTGCCCTCTTCTTACATATAAAGAGCCGTTCCAATGATATTGTGCGGTTACCAGAATACGCTCGGAAGCACCCGACGGACCCGTGAGCCCCATCTCCTCCCGATGCTTCTCCAGCGACTCATTGACTCCCTCTGCGACGAGCCGCAGCGACAGCTCTCGCAGAACCGCAAGATTTCCCCGCAGAGAAATTGCAGGATCGGGCTTTACGCCGAGCGTTCCATCCTCAAACCGCTTAAGCATCGTTTCAGGAGATACATCAATCAGCCTAACCTCATCAGCAAGCTCAAGCGTATGAGCAGGCACGGTGCAGCTCGGACGAATCCCCGTCCATTTGAGAACAGCCTGATCTACACCCTCGAGCTCATACACATTGATTGTTGTAATAACGCTTATGCCCTTGCCAAGCAAAAAAATAATATCTTCTAGCCGCGTTTGAAACTTTGCATCTTCTCGATTGCGATGGGCTAGCCCATCTATGAGCAGCACCTCAGCGTCCCTCTTAACCAAAGCATCCAGATCAAGATCCTTTTGCTCTGCACCATCCTTCTGCCAATGGATGCTTGGCACACGCTCGAAAGGTTCAATCAATTCGAGCGTCTCCGGACTCTGCGGCCTAGGAACCGCGCAAAGAACAACATCAATGCCATCTCGCTTCAGCTCTGTTCCTTCTCGCAGCATATGATACGTTTTGCCTGAACCGCTTACCGCTCCAATGAGTATTTTCAGACGTCCTTGATGCAGCTTTGCGATGGAGAGCAGCAGCTCCTCTGGCGTTTTCTTTTTCAGCGGAGCCATATGGCTATTCCCCCAACATTTTTGACAATGCGATATTCAGCTTCAACACATTAACCCGTTCGTCACCGAAAACGCCTAAATCGCGGCCTTCCGTATTTGCTTTAACCAATTGCTCAAGCTCTGCTGGCGACACGCCGGTCAGCTTGCTGATTCTTGCGATCTGTACATCAGCCGACTGTGGCGTAATATGCGGATCAAGGCCTGAGCCCGAGTTCGTAATTAAAGCGATCGGCAGCTGGGAAACCGGTACATCTGGATTTTGTGCCTTCCAAGCCTCAATGGAAGCTTTGGTCCTTTCAATTAGAGCAGGATTGGATGGTCCAAAATTGTTCGATCCAGAACCGGCAGCATTATAGTCAATGCTTGATACACGTCCTTGAAACCATTTCGGATCAACAAAGCTTTGGCCGATCAGCTCTGAACCAACCACTTGGCCAGAGCTATCCTTTATAAGGCTTCCATTCGCTTGCTTAGGGAACAGCAGCTGAGCTGCTCCCGTGCTTGCAAGCGGGTAAATAATGCCGCAAATAATCATAAATATGATGCTGATTCGTAAAGGTATCATTAACGATGACAACTGGAATCGTGAAGTGTTTTTCGCTTGTTCATTCATATAGGTAAGCCTTCTTTCGTGTATGGTTATATTAAATCCATAAATGCACTGCAAAGTCGATGAGTTTAATGCCAACGAACGGAACAATGACACCGCCCAGACCATAAATGAATACGTTGCGGCTAAGCAATTTGGCTCCGCTCATCGGTTTGTACGCTACGCCTTTAATGGCAAGCGGGATAAGCAGCGGAATAATAATGGCGTTAAAAATAAGCGCCGACAGAATAGCAGACAATGGAGAACCTAAATTCATAATGTTTAGAACGCCCATCTCGGGAATGGCAAGCATGAACATCGCTGGAATGATTGCAAAATATTTGGCGATATCATTAGCGATACTAAAAGTAGTCAGTGCCCCTCTTGTCATAAGCAGCTGCTTGCCGATAGCAATGACTTCAATAATTTTGGAAGGGTCCGAATCCAAGTCCACCATATTGGCAGCTTCTTTTGCAGCAATCGTCCCGCTGTTCATAGCAAGACCCACATCCGCTTGGGCAAGTGCAGGAGCATCGTTTGTACCGTCACCAGTCATCGCAACCATTTTTCCTTCGGCTTGTTCACGGCGTATAACAGCTATTTTGTCTTCCGGCCTGCTCTCCGCAATAAAATCGTCGACTCCCGCTTCATGTGCGATGGTTGCTGCAGTAAGCGGATTGTCTCCCGTACACATAATCGTTTTGATGCCCATCTCTCGCAGCTGATCGAATCTTTCCTTCATTCCTGGCTTAACGGTATCCTTCAAATAGATAACACCAAAGATTTGGTTATCAACAGCTACTGCGAGCGGTGTACCGCCTAATGTAGCAATCGTATTCGAAATATTTTCTAAATCGGATGGGATGGTCCCCCCCTGTGAAGCTACCCACTTCCGAACCGCATCGACAGAGCCCTTCCGAACTCGGCGGCCGTTTGCCAGATCAATGCCGCTCATTCGCGTCTCTGCTTTGAATTCAATAAATTCGCCGCCTTCTGCAAGTGAAGCATCATAGCTTAAGCCCTGCTTCTTCATCCATTCAAGCACAGAACGGCCTTCAGGCGTTTCATCCTTAAGCGAGCTAATAGCCGCCCAACTCGATAAAGTTTGAAGATTGCTGCCACCGACAGGCACAAGCTCGCTTGCCATCCGGTTGCCGAACGTGATCGTTCCGGTTTTATCCAAAATCATCGTATTAATGTCCCCTGCTGCTTCAACAGCCTTACCTGACATAGCCAGTACATTAAACTGAGTTACTCTATCCATCCCAGCAATGCCGATTGCTGATAATAGTCCGCCGATGGTCGTCGGAATCAAACATACGAGCAGCGCGATTAATACTGGAATTTCTAAGTGGATACCCAAATAGTCAGCGATTGGTGTCAATGTAACAACTACAATTACGAAAATAATCGTTAAGCTAGTCAAAAGTGTATTGAGCGCAATTTCATTAGGCGTCTTCTGACGTTTCGCTCCTTCAACAAGGGCAATCATCCGATCGATGAATGACTCCCCGGGGTCACTCGTCATGCGCACTTTAATTTTGTCACTCACAACCCTTGTACCGCCTGTAACCGAGCTGAAATCTCCTCCAGCTTCTTTAATAACTGGCGCCGATTCACCTGTAATCGCTGATTCATCTACGGAAGCCAGCCCTTCAATGACCTCGCCATCACCAGGAATCATCTCACCTTGCGTGACGATGAAAATATCGCCTTTGCGGAGCTCCGTTGATGATACGACTACAATAGAGCTGCCGACGAGCTTATTGGCGCTCATTTCCTGCTTAGATTTTTTGAGCGAATTGGCCTGTGCCTTGCCTCTGCCCTCTGCAATGGCTTCAGCAAAGTTTGCGAACAGCAGTGTGAAAAGCAGGATGAAAAACACGGTAATATTAAAGCCTATGCGTTCTTGAGAATTAAAGTAATTTGGAAAAATAGTCATCAGCAGAACGATAACCGTCCCTACCTCGACAACAAACATAACTGGATTTTTCATCATCGTAACTGGATTTAATTTCACAAAGCTATCTATGACGGCATGTTTAACCGCATCTCCCGACAGCAAATTATTCTTCTTATTTTTATTCATTATCGTTCACCTCATCCGTTAGCGGAGTGTCAAATATTCTGCAACCGGCCCAAGCACGATGACCGGCAAGAAGGTTAATGCACCAATTAAAAGAACAGTACCAATTAGTAATATAGTGAAAAGTCCATTATCTGTACGGAACGTCCCGATTGTTTCTGGAACAGGCTGCTTGCGAACAAGAGATCCTGCAACCGCAAGCATCGCAATCATCGAAATATAACGGCCGGTCAGCATGACTAGCCCAGTACTAATATTCCAGAACGGCGTATTGTCGCCTAATCCCTCAAAGCCGGAGCCATTATTCGCTGCCGATGACGTATATTCGTAAAGCACCTGGCTAATGCCGTGGAACCCTGGATTCGTTATCGCCCCGTGACCCAAATCCGTCATAAAAGCAATGGCGGTAGGCACTAATATAATGAAGGGATGAACTAGAATTGCTATCGCTATCAGTTTCATTTCTCGCGGCTCTACTTTTCGTCCCAGAAACTCTGGCGTTCGCCCGACCATCAGCCCGCATATAAACACAGCTAGTATGGCGTACATGAGCATATTGATAAGCCCTACTCCCTTGCCTCCAAAGACGACATTAAGCATCATTTCAGCAAGCGGGACCAAGCCGCCAAGCGGTGTAAGCGTGTCATGCATATTGTTGACGGTACCCGTTGTCGCAGCGGCTGTTACCGTTGTGAACAGTGCCGATTGCGCGATACCGAACCTTACTTCCTTGCCTTCCATGCTTCCTTGAGTAGCGTCGATTCCTAGTGCGCTCATAGCAGGATTGCCTGTTTTCTCCGATGTGTAAGCAAGGCTGAGAAACACTAGAAACAGACACATCATGGCGGAGAATACAACCCAGCCCTGCTTTTTGTTTTTAGCAAAAAGCCCAAATGCATAAGGCAGTGAAGCCGGCAGCGCCCACATCGACAAGATTTGAATCACATTCGTTAATGGATTTGGGTTTTCAAATGGATGAGCCGAGTTCACTCCAAAAAAACCGCCGCCGTTTGTGCCCAAATGTTTGATGGATTCAAGCGAAGCTACAGGACCAATTGCAATTTGCTGCATGGCTCCCTCAAGCGTTTTAATTGTAAATGTTGGATCAAGCGTTTGCGGCACCTGAAGAGCGACAAGCACTAGCGTGATAATAAAGGAAATCGGAAGAAAAATTCTTGTGTGTGCTTTTACAAAATCCTCGAAAAAGTTGCCGATCGTCGTTCCTTTACTCGTAATCCCACGAACAAACGCGATGGCAACCGAGAAGCCCGTCGCCGCTGACGTGAACATCATCATCATGATGACCGCCATTTGGGAGAAATAAGATAAGGCACTTTCCCCGCTGTAATGCTGAAGATTCGTATTTGTAATAAAGCTGATGACTGTATTGAAAGTCAGTGTAGGCTCCATGGCTGCCATGCCATTTGGATTAAACGGCAGTGCATTTTGGAACCGCAATATCAAATAGCTGAAAGCAACTAAAATTAAATTGGTTGCAACAAAGCTGAGTGCGTATATCTTCCAGCTCATGCCCTCTCTTTTTTTGAGACCAATAAGCTTAAATATAAATCGCTCCGTCCCTCCGAATACTTTGTCTAACCGATTGTGTTCATTTGAGAACACATGATAGACGTAAGTACCAAGCGGCTTAACTAACAATACAAGAACGGCAATGACGATAAGCAATTGTAAAATATCCATCTTGTAAATCCCCCTCTATTAAAACTTCTCCGGATGAATTAACGCATAAATCAGATAAACGAAAACAAATACAGCCACTATCGCTATGACAGTCATTGGCCCTCGCCCCCTGTTTTCTCAATAACACTGGAGCACCAAGTTAAAAATCCGTAAAATAAACCGAAGCTAGCTAACAACGCCCCGAACATATAAAAATCCTGCATGTAAACCCCTCCTGCATTATTTGTTGCTTAATAGAAAACCGACTTCACCGGTATGAGAGAATACGATATGATCCGCTCCGAGCCCCTTGTAAATAGCCCTTGGATTCCACTGCTGTGTAATGACGTAAATCGACTTAGAGGTCCAAGCTCTGCAGCACTGTACAAAGCGGCAGCTAAGCGCCAAGCTGCTCTCGAATATAAATACCTCGCTAATGTTCATCGAAGGAACATTCCAACTTTGACGATCATTCGTATTGATATACAAAACATTGCTGATGCCCTGCTTGCGAAGCTGTTTTTGTTCCTGTTTGCTATTGGTCAAAACGATAAATTTAAATTGATGAAACTGTAAAGTTCGTATAAATGATTGGCCAGCCTCGTTTAGACCAGCAACAATAATATGCTCTTCCTGCAACCGAATTCTCCTCCATATGGTAAAAAAGGCAACAAAAAAGAAGCCTTGGGATAAGAGGAACTTTTCCCGCGGCTTCTTTGCCCGCAGCAGAATAAGCCGCGGGAAGCACGATGGCTGTTGCCTCTCTCGAGTACACTTACGAGGTTAGCTGTCGGATTCGGGCCTTGAGAGTTGCCCTACGCTTGATCATTTTCAAGCGATTCACCCCATGAAGCGAAATCGTGATTACACACGAATCGTTCGTTGGTTCCCCCGTTCCTGCTGCTGCAGGACTCAGCGTTTTCTTACATTTTGTAGCAAATAAAGCTTTTTTGGGCACAAAAAACCACAGAGGTCTATGACACTCTGCGGTCGAAGTTAATCGATCACAAGCTTCATCATTCCTCTCTCGGTCCACGCTTACGAGGTTAGCTGTCGGATTCGGGCGGTGAGAGTCGCCCTACTTTGACCGGTATCCATGGCACCTGTCAAAGATTCACCCCTGCTCTGCGTTTGTTCGACTCTCACATCGAACAGGCGCATCGCGTCATTATTGGTTCCCCCGCTTCCGCTTTCACGGAAACTCAGCGATCAGTAAATCGAAACTTATTTATAAATCCTGTATCGAATATTACTCCTCGCTATAAATACTGTAAAGGCAGCCTGCTACCTAATTTAGCCAGTTTCAGCCTTGCAGAGCGATTCGCAACGCTTACATTCATTTCGATCTCTCGATATCTCACTATTTCTCAATTTTACTCTTGTTTTCAAAAATAGTGTTCATTCCCTTTCTAACGATTTTATGCGTGAATAATCAGATTTCTCTATAATTGAGAATGGAAGAGAATAAACGAGTATTTCGAAGAATAAATATCTTTTTGCTGCCATAACGAATGGATTTCTTTTAATATGGCATATGGCTGCCTTTTCACGATATACCACAGTTTTACAATATTGCATTTCGGGTTTACCATAGACGGCAAGCCAATATGGCTGAGTATTATCGGTGAATTATTCAAATCGAGGAGAGATCTCATTGATGTCTACACCAGTTGAAGTACCCTTACCAAGCTTGGATAATCATCCTGCTGCCTTGTTTGAAATTAAACGAATTCAAATGTTTGTGCTGCCGGCTTCCATGCTTGAATCGAATGGTTACCGTGTTTGCCTAAGACTCTCCACTGCTGGTGGTCATGGCTGGAGTGAGCTGTTTATTAAAAAATCCGAGAAGCCTCGCGACTGGATCAGATGGAGCAGTATGCTGCTAAGGTTCATCGGCACACTTCCTCTTGCGTCACCTTTTGTTTTTCAAACAGATCCAATGATGAAGGACGAGCGTATATATCATTTGTTTGCAGCCGCTGCATTGCATATAGAATCCAATCATTACTCTTTTCCAAACTGTGAATATGACCGTGAAGAGCATACTTTATTTAAACAAGCTATCTCCTATGTATCGTTATTTTAAGCACTTCTGATTTACAGATGCGCTAATGAAGGGTATAATTAAGAGTAAACTATTTACGCTGAATTTTTCGAATGAAAAAGCGGGGGAACCATCGCGATCGACCGAAATCGATTCGCAAGGGGTGAATCCAGGGATTTGTAACCCTGGTAGGGCTTTCTCTCTAGCCCGAATCCGACAGCTAACCTCGTAAGCGAATAAAGGAGAGATGTATATGTTGACAAATTGTGCACGAAATCTGCATCTTTTTACGGAACAGACCCCTTATTTATCTGTCACACGAATCGAGCTATTCGTCATTCCTGCTCTTGCCGTCGATTCTGCAGGCCATCGCGTATGTCTTCGTTTAACAAGCAATCAAGGCTTCGGCTGGAGTGAACTATTTGCCAGCGACACAGAAGAGCCCCTTGACTTAGAACGATGGAGCGACCTGCTTCAGTCTTTTATCGGCAGCATTCCTCTACCACCTCTTAACCAGTATCATTATGACAAAACGGATCAGGATGGGCGCGTTCTCGACTTATTCGTCTCCGCCGTCAAGCATGTCCTAGCACAATCCGCCGATGCAGCCCCGTACAGCAACGACCATGAAGAGTCTGTTTTGCGTCAACGTTCCGTCTCCTACATCTCTTTGGATTAATTTCGTTCATAAGAAAAAAAAGACAGTCCAGAACAGATAACCTAGTTCTGGACTGTCTTATTGTATTTAGGATTTAAACCTTCGCTAATGCAGCACGCTGCTCTCTGACTTGGTAAGTAGCCAGCATCATGTTGCGCAGTGAAGCAACCGTTTCTTCCATTCCGCGTGTTTTCAAGCCGCAGTCCGGATTAATCCAGAAGAGCGTAGGATCGAGCACTTTAATGGCGCGCTCGATCATGCTGACCATTTCTTCCACGGACGGTACACGCGGGCTGTGAATATCGTAAACGCCTAAGCCGATGCCTTGGTCATAGGTGTTCTCCTCAAAGCTATGAATCAGCTCGCCATGGCTGCGCGAGGTTTCAATGGAGATGACATCCGCATCCAGCGCAAGAATGGAATCGATAATATCATGGAACTCACAATAACACATATGTGTATGAATTTGTGTTGTGTCACGCACAGCTGAAGTCGATAGACGGAAGGCATGCACGCCCCATTTTAAATAAGCATCCCAATCACTGCGTTTAAGCGGCAAGCCTTCTCGCAAAGCTGGCTCATCAACCTGAATCATTTCGATGCCTGCAGTCTCAAGCGCCTTTACTTCCTCTGAAAGTGCAAGCGCAATTTGGTATGCAACCTGCTCCCGTGTGATATCGTTGCGGACAAATGACCAGTTCAAAATCGTAATCGGACCCGTCAACATCCCTTTTACCGGACGACTTGTCAGCGACTGCGCATACACGCTTTCGGTTACTGTCATTGGCTCAGTAAATACAACATCGCCATAAATGACCGGCGGCTTTACGCAGCGGGAACCATACGATTGAACCCAGCCGCCTTTTGTAAATGCGAACCCATCCAGCTTTTCTCCGAAAAATTCGACCATGTCCGTACGCTCAAATTCACCGTGAACGAGGACGTCAATGTTAAGCTCTTCTTGGATTTCAATCCAGTTTTTAATTTTATCGTTGATAAATGAAGCGTAGTCCTGTGAGCTGAGCTCATTTTTTCTCCATTTTTGCCTTGCTTGACGTACATCCAGCGTTTGCGGGAAGCTGCCGATGGTCGTTGTTGGAAGGAAAGGCAAATTCCACTTTTTCTGCTGCAGCTTTTGTCTCTCCGCAAATGGCTTCTGCCTCGTTGAAGGATGCGCCGCAACCGCTGCTGCATCAGCAGCTTGACGATTGCGGGCAGGAGAAATGGATAAATGATGAATCCGCTCGCCGTTAAGCTTAAGCTCAAGCTTGCGCAGTTCTGAGATGTCCGCCTCATTTACTGTCGCTGTTTCACTTAGCCACACAATTTCATCCAGCTTTTCTTCCGCGAATGCAAGCGCCTCACGCAGCTCTACTGGCAGATTGGTTTCGTTTTTTGCCGTTACCGGCACATGCAGCAGGCTGCATGACGATTGAACGATCGTGCGCTCAGCTGGAATGTATGCCGAAATCCTTTGCAGCAATTCGAGCTTTTGCTTATAGTCTGAGCGCCAAATGTTGCGTCCGTCTACAAGTCCGATACCAGCGAGCTTATCCTTCGGATAACCAAATTGCTCAAGCGACTTCAAGTTTTGCTCCAAACCATGAACGAAATCCAAACCGATCGCTTGTACCGGGAGAGCAACTACAGCTTCATAATGCTCAACTGCCTCAAAATACGTTTGAAGCATTATGTTAAGCGCTGGCGCTGCTTGGTTCAGCCTTGCATAAATCGATTCAACCCATTGCATCTCTTCCTCAGAAATAGAGGTAACAAGGATGGGCTCATCGATTTGCACCCATTGTACGCCTTCTTGCTCAAGCTCCTTAAGCAGCTGAGCATAAAGCGGTATAAACTGCTCAATGAGCTGCGGAAGCTGCTTGGCATCGTAGCCCTTCGACAGCTTGAGGAAGGTGTATAGACCGATAATGACAGGTTTACCTTCAATACCAAGCTTTTCTTTGGCTTCGCGGTACGCAATCAGCGGACGGTTTTCCGTCAGTACCGGAGCTGCATCCGCAAGTTCTGGCACGATATAGTGATAGTTGGTATTAAACCATTTGGTCATCTCGCAGGCTTGTGCTTCCTGTGTCCCTCTCGCCATTGCGTAGTAGGTCTGTACGGGAACAGGACCTCCATCATAGGAAAAACGATCTGGCACAAGGCCAAACATCGCTGCAGTATCCAGCATTTGATCATATAACGTAAAATCATTAACAGGGATTAAAGAAATTCCTTTATCCTTTTGCAGCTTCAAGTTGTTAAGACGAATACTTTCAAGGGTTTGAAGGAATACCGTTTCGTCCAAATCACCTTTCCAAAAAGCTTCAAGCGCTTTTTTCCATTCCCGATTTTCGCCGATACGCGGATATCCAAGTACACTGTTTTGCAGCTTGCTCACGTTCATATTTCCTCCTAATAAATGTAATTATTATGAAATAAAAGCACAAAAAAGAGCGTCGTTACCTTAAAGAAGCAAAGGTAAAGACGCCCGGCGTTTTAATAAACAGCGGTTCTGTCTTAACACCTCCCTATCTCCCGTAGGTAAAATCAGTGTCGTTCAAATAGGCAGGTCTCCTGGCTCTAGAATCATCATCGTAAGCTTGCCTTCCCAACCGGTTAAGATCAGTGGCGTTAGCGCTTAGACTCCTCTGTTACAGTGGCGGGACCGCGTCGGTTTTGCACCGGACTTCCCTTTTAAGCTCAAGCTATACAGCAAGAGCACCTATTTCCACTTATTTCAGTTGTTGATCGCATTTTTTAGGATCACGAATAACTATACACGCAAAATAATAACCATACAATGGAAATCATTATAATATCAAAAAAAGACTCTCCTCTAAGCAGCCTGCGCTGCAAAAGGAAAGCCTTATTGGTTTTTATATAATTACCTAACCAGCCAACCGCCATCAACAGCCAAGATATGGCCGTTCATATAATCAGAAGCTGAAGAGGCTAGGAATACCGCTGGTCCAATCAAATCCTGCGATGTACCCCAGCGTCCCGCTGGTATGCGCTGCAAAATTTGAGCGCTGCGAACAGGATCCTCGCGAAGCGCTTCGGTGTTGTCTGTACTCATGTAGCCTGGGGCTATCGCATTTACCTGCAAGCCTTTAGCTGCCCATTCGCTAGCAAGCGCTTTGGTAAGACCGGCAACGGCATGTTTGCTGGACGTATAACCCGGAACATTAATTCCGCCTTGGAAGGTTAACATCGACGCAATGTTAATAATTTTCCCTGAGCCCTGTTCAATCATATGTTTCCCGGCCAGCTGGGAAAGGAGAAATACAGAATTCAAGTTAACATCGAGTACATCCTGCCAGTCCTCGTAGCTATGCTCTGCAGCGGGCGTGCGGCGAATGATACCCGCGTTGTTGACCAAAATATCGATGCGTCCCAGTTCTTCAACTGTACGATCAACAATTCCAGCAAGCTTCGTTCGGTCAGCAATATCGGTCTGAATTGTAATCGCTTTGCGTCCAAGCTCTCTTATCGCTGCTGCCGTTTTGTCAGCAGGCGTTTGGTTCGTGACAAGCGCGATATCCGCACCCGCTCGTGCTAATCCAAGCGCAATTGCTTCCCCAAGCCCGCGCCCTGCACCTGTGACGACAGCTGTTTTACCCGTCAAATCAAACAAACTCATCGGCTCAGCTCCTACCTTTAGTACGCTTCCCATTTTCCGAAAGCGCTGCTTTCATCATTTTTATATTTTGTGACTCATACCTCGCCACAACGTCCGCATCTATACCTTCGTCTGTGATGATATAGTCAATTTCATGCAAACCGGCAAACGTTATTAGTGCACCCTTATCGAATTTGTTATGATCGGCAAGGCAGTAGACGACCTTGGCATTTTCCATATACAGCTTCTTCAGCTTCGTCAATTCTTCTGTGAATATGGTAAGCCCATATTCCATATGAATGCCGGTTGTAGATAGAAACAGCTTGTGTACATTCAGTCGTTTAATCCATTCCTGCGATTCTGCGCCGATAAGCAAATTGTTATGCCGGTAGCCCCCGGGAATAACAAGCCTTACTTGGTCCTTCGCAGTCAGCTCCCGAATGATAAGCAGATCGTTCGTAAGCACCGTAACCGGGATGTTGGGCAGACGTTTTGCCATTTCGAGCGTAGTACTGCCAGCATCAAGCGCAATAATATCATTAGGCTCGATGCAGGAAAGAGCAAGCTCCGCAATCGCCGCCTTCTCCCGCTGATGCTTGCTGTTTGGGAATTGCAGCGGATAAAGGCTGTCTTCACCTCTATGCTGGGGCACAGCTCCGCCATGAGTCCGTTTCAGCAATCCCTTCTCTTCCAGCTTCTCTAAATCTTCACGAACCGTTTTCTCCGTGACTTGAAACAGCTCGCTTAGCTCGGAAACTTTAACCGCGCCAAGCTGCTCCAATTTATCTATAATCTTACGATGCCGTTCGGCAGCAAGCATAGTGCACCCCCTGTAGCGAATGTTTCTATTTTAGCTCGCTTGCAGGTACGGCGTCCATATCTGTAAATGTGTAGTTCTCTCCAGCCATCGACCAGCAGAATGTATAATTGCTTGTGCCCACTCCTGAGTGGATCGACCATGGCGGTGAAAGAATCGCTTGGTCGTTGGCAACAACAAGATGTCTCGTCTGCGAAGGCTCGCCCATCATATGGAATACGCGAGCATCATCATTCATGTCGAAGTATAAGTATGCTTCCATGCGGCGGTCATGGACATGCGAAGGCATCGTATTCCAGACGCTTCCCGTTTTCAAGCTCGTTACACCAAGCATAAGCTGGCAGCTTTGGATGCCGTCTGCGTGGATATATTTATAAAGAATACGTTCATTGGAAGTCTCCTGCGAACCAAGATGAGTCGGATTCGCTTCCTCCATCGTCATCTTGCGTGTTGCAATTTCAGCATGCGCAAGCGCGGAACAGAAATAAAGCTTCGCAGGGTTTGCTTTATCGACACTTGACAGCAGCACTTGACGTTTGCCCTTGCCAACATAAAGCACGTCGAGCTTATTCAGCTCGTATACTTCCCCATCAACAGAAATCGAAGCAGGTCCGCCAATATTCAAGAAGCCAACCTCGCGGCGCTCCAAGAAATATTCGGTTTTTAGCGTTGCAGCATCCTCCAGCTCAAGCGTCTCGTTCACAGGCAATGCTCCGCCTACAACCATTCTGTCATAATGCGTATATGTCATTTTTAATTGATCTTGCTCAAACAAGCTTTCGATCAAAAACTCGCTGCGCAGACGTTCCGTATCATATTGCTTCACATCAGTAGGATTCGTAGTATGGCGTACTTCCATTGGATAAAAGCCTCCTAAAAGTTATTTGCGTTAGACTCGCCTCGCAAGCTACGCTAATGTTTGTTATTGTTCGTTTTTATAATAACACACATTTACGAACATAAAAAGAACATTTTAAACATTTTGGATTAGCATGAACATTTTATTATCGAGAAGATTGTACAACAAAAAAAACGACCTCCGCGCACATCATTTGCGAAGAAGCCGTTTGTTGTTTTAGAGGAAATCTAATGAAGCTTCCACCTTCGATAAACATAAAGAGATACCGCCATAAACATGCCGTATACTAAGACGGTAACGAATACGTTTCTTGGATCCGTCATAAGCGTATCACCGATCGTGGCGAACAGCAGCATCGCTGGAATTTTGCCAATCGATGAGGCGATCGCATAAACGGTAAAGGAAACACGGCTTAGCGCCGAGTACATATTAACTGCAATGGATGGAATGAACGGAATGAGCCGAGCAAACATAATCGTTAGAAAAGCATTCTGCTCAAACATCACCGTTAGTTTGCCGATGCTTGGATAACGGTAGAGAAACTTCTTCCCCCACTCTTGGTAGCCATAGCGGATAAACAGAAACATCACAATGGATGCTGCCGCTGAGCCAATCCATGTCACTGCCGCGCCTAACACTGGGCCAAGAGCAGCACCAATGAGCCCGCCGATTACGGGATACGGGATGACAGGAAATAGTGCGACGAGCGTTGCCATAATGACGACGAGCGGCACATTATCCGCTTGCTGAAACCACGTCAAAATCACATCGCCATAATGATAAATAAGATAAGCAATACTGGCATACAAAGCAGCTAAACCTGTTTTTTTGAGCATTGTTGTACCCCTGAATAGTAGATATCTCCAGCTTATCATTATTGATGATAAATACGAGCAATGCATTGTGTCAAATTTAAGATCGCCAGTGATCAGTCGTTCAGTTCTTGTTTAAATGCAGCAGCGCATATTCCTTCGGAAGCAGTACAATCTTTTGTGCTTTCCATGCAATGGTGTTAGCACCCGCATCCCATTCCATAAAACTCTCGACCTCTATCCCTGAGCGCTGAAATTATGCTCTTTCGTTAAATCCACAATGAACGATTAGGATCAAAGCATCCACCGAAACCAACGGCCATGACCATCTGTTTCCGCTAACGTTTCCGTTTGCTCCTTGCCCTCCAAATAATAATCAAGATGAAGATTTGGGTCCCACATATTATTGTAAAGGTGAAATATATCTCTTTGTTGCCCTATTCTCCTAATGCTGTCTGTTAATTCAACTTTGTCTTCATGAGTCATTTGATTAGCTACATGGGTGTGAAACACACCAATAACACAATCCTCCGTTATTTTAGCAACCATTTCTGCAAGTCGTTTCACGCCATTCCCCTGAAACAACTCCATCTGCTGCCCTTTTAATAAAGAAGCTGCTTTGCCAAAATTCACAATCCGCTCATTATGCTCAGGCCATATCAACGACTTTAACCAAAGATAATCGTCTGCCTCTTCCAGATTATTAACATGCAAATCTATTCCTATCCTTGTAATCACTGGCGGACTTTGTTTTAGGAGATGCAAGGCAACGTCTCCACGAACTTCCGAGTGCAGTACCAGTTCAGCATCTATACTTCCATAGGTTTCACTATCGTTATATTGATAACTATACTTATCCCAAAAAAGCTGCAGCCCCGCACTTGTTCCGATTTCAATGATTGCTAATGGTTTTTTCGTTTTTTGATACATGTAACAAAATGCAGGATACAAGAATGCACAGCGTCTAACCTCATTCGTTTGTACAAGCTTGTTTTGGAGAAGATGAACAATCTCGTTTTTATGCTGATGGCAAAAGTGTTTGAAAAAAGGGAATGCCTCTGCTGCCTCTCTCGGATCGTTAACTATGCTGCCGTAAAACTTTTGCAGTTCGTGGCTGCTCTCTTTGCGCAGCAAGTACTGAACCACAGCAAAAAAAAGATTGGGTACTGGCTGGCCTTCTCTGCAATAAGAAGCCATCTGAAGCATTTCATCATCATCTGCAATGGCTAATGATAGCTGTTCATACAAACGGCTTGAGCCTTTGCATTCCCTCGTCGCGAACACCATAAATTGCTCAGTCAAAATAGGTTTGTTCAACAATGCCATCCCTCCATTTTCCCACTTAACGGCATTGTATCATGGCTATCGATAAATTATATTTCAATGATTTTATAAACTATATAGATTTCTTTTATCACGTGTACGTAGGATGATAAAGGACAAAATCAGCTATTTACCTAAAAAACCGCCTTCAGATTTTATGACTTGCCCGGTTATCCACTGTGATTCGTCACTCGCCAAGAAGCTGATTGTTTTAGCTGCATCCTCCGGCAAACCGATGCGTCCCATAGGGAACATTGGCAAAAAGCCTGCTTTCATCTGCTCATCCATCCAGCCAGAATCCGTGGGGCCTGGATCAAATCCATTCACTGTAATTAGAAGCGGAGCCAACCCTACAGATAACGGCTCAATTAGCCCGATCAATGCGCCTTTAGTTGCTATATAAGCCAAATTATTAGGATCGGGCCCTTTTGAAACCATAAAAATAATTCTGCCCGATGTCCCTTTAATTTGGTTTTTTTCGAATCGGTTCGCAAACTCTGTGCTTAACAATATCGGCCCTCGGTTATTCACCGCATAATGTTGGTCCAGTATATTTATATCCAAGCTTTTGTAATTGGAAGGTACGCAATAGGTGGCGTTGTTAATTAAAATAGTCGCGTGGCCTAACGACCTTTCTACTTGTTCCATAATAAGGGAAGGTGTTTCCACATTAGTAAAATCCGCTTCCATATGACTTGCTCTCACGCCTAAGTCTTCTAATTCCTTACGCAGCTGCTCAGGCCAGTCCTTCTCTCCCCCATTGCCTTCCGCTTCATCAAAGGCATGCCAATGCGTAAAGAAAATGTCTGCACCTAAGCGTGCAAGCGAACGGCAAATCGCTGTTCCAATTCCCGTGGATCTGCTCGCTCCTGTAACGATTGCTATTTTATTTTTTAATGAGATCATTCGCAATTCCTCCATATTCGTTTGTCCTAAACTTATAATTTATCTATTAAATTTAATATATGTTGTTTAATCTGTTTTTTATCGTCATCTGATAGAGCACTGGGTCGAAAATTTTGTAAATTGTCATCAGGGATGATAATGGTTGATGGCTCCTGAAGCTCTTTTTTTCGATCATCTCCATCTTCAACCATCGTGATATGGGACTTGCTGAATTTCGAATGTACGATTTCTGATTTAACGTATTTTCCATCCAGATCATAATAATCCACGACCATTTTGGTTTCAGAGCTTGTATAATTTTTATTTTCTGCCAAAGCAGTAATAGAGTTCACCTTCTTAAAGCCTGCTTGTTCATAAAAGCCATCTTTGTTTTTCTCTGAAAAAATTTCTATGCTAAATGCCTCGACATGCTCGACCTTGACTGTATTGCTGCAAGCACTTAACAATATAACAAAAGCAGCTATTATACTTAACTTCATTGCAGCAGCTAACCAATCTGATATTCTCATGACTTTCATAGCTTCACTCCTCATCGCAATTCCCAATAAAATCCCATTACTTTATGATTGCAAAGCTTTCCTCATTTGTAAAGGTTTTATCTATAGACAAAAACAGCCCTCTACCAACGCGGCAGCGGACTGAATATTGTGCTTGTCCTAACAAAAAACGAGGTGGACAAATCTCCACCTCGCATCCAAACTCATTAAAATATTTTCCGACCAGCCGCATCAGCAATGCCCGATTTGCGGTAGAAATACGTATTGATCACGTCGCGCCAGTGCTTCGCATGATCAGCTTGAAAGGCCAATCGCTCAGCAACATGTGCAAACCTTGCTTCATCGATTTTGCTGGCCAAACCAGCCCAATCCCGCTTCATCTGCTCTGCTTCCTCCGCACCCGCAAAATGGGTATCGTAGATATGCTGAATGACCGTCTTGCCAGAATGGAGTACATGGGTATAAGGCACATGATGGAAAAATAACAGCAGCTCATCTGGACAAGTGTCCAAACTATCATACTGCGAACGGTTTGGTTCATTATACTGTGCGGTATATCCTGTTCCGCTCGCCTGCGTCCGGTCAACGCCGATACCGTCACGATCTGCAAAATGGTAGGTTCCCCATCTTGAATACTCGTAGCCATCGACATCCGGACCAAAATGATGGTTAGGTGTGATCATCCAGCCTACGCCAAGCGGTGCCGTATAGCTTTCATATAACAGCCACGACTTCATCAGCATGTCACCGATTGCTAAAGCTATCTCAGGATCATTGCCAAACGTTGCGGCTATCCACTCGTGCGAAATCTCCTCGGCTGTTAAAGCCGGGTTCCAGACCAGCCGGCCATATCCGTAAAGATTGGCTTGTGCGAGAATATGCCCTGTCCAGCTCTCTTCATTCCCAATATTGCTTACTGCTGCAATTCCGCTATATTTCATGCCGTACAATGTACCATCCACCACTCGCTTAACTTCAGTCGATGCACCTTCCGCATAGGTATCGAAATCCATTACCTGCTTCCACTGCGGGACGAGATAACAAAGATGCTTCTGTTGACCGGTATATTCTTGAGTGATCTGGAACTCCATCATCTGGTTCGTTTTCTTCATCGCGCCAAACAACGGGGATACGGGCTCGCGAACCTGAAAGTCCATCGGTCCATTCTTAATTTGTAGAATGACATTACTCCGAAAACGACCATCGAGCGGTTTGAAATGGTCAAATGCCGCACGCGCTCGATCGATCTTCCGATCACGCCAATCCTGCATGCAGTCATAAACGAAGCAGCGCCAAATGACGATGCCATCGTGAGCTTCCAGCGCTTCAGCGAGCATATTCGCTCCATCTGCATGGTCACGTCCATAAGCAAATGGCCCCGGCCGATGCTCGGAATCTGCCTTCACGACGAAACCACCGAAATCAGGAATAAACGAGTAAATCCGTTCAGCCGTTTCCTTCCACCACTGCTGCACACCAGCATCCAGCGGATCTGCAGTGGCCAGACCTCCGATTTGCAGAGGGGCAGCAAAGTTAACGCTCAGAAACAGCGTAATTCCGTACCTGCGGAAAATGTCTGCAATAACCGCAACAGCAGGAAGCTTTTCCTCTGTGATGAACATCGTTTCAATCGCATGGACATTCACATTATTGATAGAAATCGCATTGAGGCCAACGGATGCGAGCATTCTCGCATAATCGTTTATTCGATTAATATCACTCGTTATTTCTCCGTTTTGATAAAATATGGACTGGCCCGCATACCCTCGCTCTACCGAACCGTCAGCATTATCCCACTGATTAATCATTCGAAGCGACATGGCTGGAGATTGCTCGGCATTCAGTTCTTTCACTTGCTTACCGGCGCCTAATAGACGCAGCAAATGAAACACACCATATAATACGGCTGTATCTGATCCGCCGACAAGAGATAAATTGCCATCGCCCTGCTGAGAGCTGTACCGAAGCATATATCCCGCTTTGGACGGCTCCCATCTATCCGAATCCATTAATACGGAGTCCACCATAATATGAAGGAAACCAGCCGTCGCAGGCTCAGCCCGCTCCTTTACTGCCGGAATTATGCCGATTAAGGCATGAATGCCATGCTGCAGCTCTTTGATTGCCGTTTCCAAAACGCCAGTCGCCACGCCACTAAAGACGATCTGACCAAAAAGAGCCAAATACTCCTTTTTCAAATGCAAATCCTCTATCCGCTGAGGATTTAGCCAAGCCTTATACGTGTGACTGTCCATTTATTAACGTGCCTCCTTGTAAGCTGGCTCAGAGAGATGAGTGCTGCTTCATGATGCGCCAGAACGAACCTTTTGGCTCATGGTTCTCATCAAATAGCATTGGCCAATTTTTCCGTCCACGTACAGGAAAATCACTGAGCCACGTATAATCATCCGCCGCTCCCCAGAACGTAACAGCATCAATATGATTGCGATATTCCGTCAGCAAATGAAAGACAGCCTCATATCGTTTCTCCTGCAGCTCCAGCATTTCTTCAGTAGGCTTTGCTAGGTCGGTTCGTACATCATCATGGCGGAACATCGATATATCAAGCTCGGTTAATTGCAGTCTTAGGCCAAGTGAAGCGTACTTCTCGATAGCAGCCCGTATTTCATCTAAATGAGGATGATATAAGCTCCAATGCGCTTGAAGGCCAACGCCATGAATCGGGACATCCTGCTCTAGCAGCGATTTAACCAATTGATAGATTTTATCGCGTTTCATAGGGTTCGACTCATTATAATCATTATAGAAAAGCTGAGCTTTAGGATCTGCTTCATGTGTGAATTCAAACGCTTTGGCAATATAGTCCACTCCGGCGATATCCAGCCATTTGGTTGGACGCAGCATAGCTGCGCCTTCGTCAGAAATGACTTCATTTACGACGTCCCAAGCATAAATATCATCTTTATAACGGCCAACAACGGTATGAATATGCGATTTCAATCGATCCAAAAGCTTCTCGCGGCTAACTGGGCTACCATCCGCTTCTTCAAACAGCCAATCGGATGTCTGATTATGCCAGACCAGTGTATGCCCTCTCATTCTTTTCCCATGCTCTCTTGCAAATGCGACGATTTTGTCTGCTTCTTCGAACGTATAGGTATCTTCGGAAGGGTGCAAACTAACAAACTTCATTTCATTCTCAGCAGTCAAGCTGTTAAAATGGGTGGCAATGAGATCGCGAGCCTGAACAATGGTACGCGGATTAACCGCTGCGCCTATATCAAATGAATCTTTAAATGCTTCGTATAACTTAGGAACAGAACTCGCTGTATTGCTGCTCATCTTATTTCCCCCTGTCTATTAACCTTTCACGCCGCCTACGGTCATACCTTTTACAAAGTATTTCTGTAGAAACGGATATACCATAATGATCGGCAAGGAAGCCACAATCGTCATCGTTGCCCGAACCGCAAGCGGTGTCACCGAATTCCCTCCAGAATTGGCCGCGCCCGAGAATGCATCGGCAGCCGTCTTCGCCGTCAAGGATGCATTGGAGTTCTGAAGAATTTTTTGCAGCTCATACTGCAGCGTACTGAGATCGATATTCGAGGAATTGTACAAGAACACGTCAAACCATTGATTCCACTGATACACGGCTGAGAATAAAGCAACCGTTGCAAGTACAGGTACGCAAAGCGGCAGAACGATGCTGTAGAACATTTTGAAGTCGCCTGCGCCATCTATTCTTGCTGATTCCAAAATACTCTCTGGCAGCCCTTCAATAAAGGAACGAATAATGATTAAGTTAAATACGCCGATTAAGCCTGGGAAAATATAGACCCAAAAATTGTTGATCAAGCCTAAATCACGGATTAACAAGAAGTTGGGAATAAGTCCGCCATTAAAATACATTGTCAAGATGAACGCAATCGTTACGAATTTTCTAAGAACGTATTCTTGCCTAGTAATCGTGTAAGCGACCATCGCTGAGCAAAAAACGGTAGCAATCGTTCCAATAACCGTTCGAAGGATTGAAATCAGCGTTGCATGGAATATCGTTGCTTCTTTTAGCACATAGGCATAATTGTCCAGTGTCCATATCCTTGGCAGCAAATATATGCCGCCCTTAATCGAATCCGTCGCATTGTTAAGTGATACGGCGGCCGTATTCAAGAAAGGATATAAGGTCACAACCATCAGTAAAGTAAGAAATATATAATTGCAAATATCAAATATGAGATCGCCGCGTGATGAGCGGATGCGGCTTGGTTTGTTTGACACAGCTTCCGATGCCGAATGACTCATGTTGTACCCCTCCCTCTAAAACAGTCTGGACTCGCCCATACGTTTTGCAAGATTGTTCGCTGCGAACAATAAAATAAAGCTGATAATGGTTTTAAACATACCCGCTGCAATTGATAGCGAGTAATTGCCTTGCGCAATCCCGTATTTAAGAACAAATATGTCAAGGTTTTCGGAAAAATCGACGTTCATGCCGTTCCCCAGCAAATACTGCGGCTCGAAGCCCGATTCCAGCAAATACCCGATATTCATAATGAGCAATACGATAATAACCGGTTTGATACCCGGAAGCGTTACATACCACATCCGTTTAATTCGGCCTGCTCCATCCATCTCTGCTGCTTCATATTGCGCAGGATCAATCATCGTCATTGCCGCTAGGTAGACGATTGTATTCCAGCCTACATCTTTCCATACAGAGCTTGCTCCAAAAATGGTCCAGAATTGTTCAGGTATACCGAGAAACAATATTTCCTCGCCTTTTTCCACCCATCCGATCCAAAGCAGCATTTGATTAATAATGCCATCTGGAGATAACGTTGTTTGAATAATGCTTGCCGCAACTACCCATGAAATAAAATGGGGCAAATAGCTGACCGTTTGAACAATGCGTTTAAAAGCAACCTTCCTGACCTCATTTAACAACAAAGCGAGTGTGATTGCCGTAACGAAGCCGAGAACCAGATTGATTCCGCTCATCGCTACTGTATTTCTTAAGACCCGAAGAAACCTTTCGTCCTCGAATAAAAATTTAAAATGATCAAACCCAACCCATTTCTGCTCACTAAAGCTTTTCGCTGGCTTATAGGCTTGAAAGGCGATCGTCCACCCCCATAGAGGCATATATTTAAAAATAAACAACCACGCTAGAAACGGCACAGACATAAGAACAAGCACGCGCTGCTCAATGAGCTTTTTCGCAAAATTCTTCAGTCCCGACGGCTTCTTAGGCAGCACCAGGTTTGACGATGACATATCGGGCTTATGTTCCATCTTGAATCTCTCCTTCCGGACTGAATGATGCTGGATAGCAAGCAAAAGCGTCTTCGGCGACCTCTGGACGCCGAAGCAGCTTTGACGGAGAAATATAAGGCATTTATAAGCTATTACACTTATAAATTCTTATATTTGAAGAAAGGCCGGCATATTGCATGCGCAAGCCGGCCTTTCACCGATCCTTCTATTTTATTGCTTGGATGCTTCAATCAATTTCTTGACTTCATCTGTTGTCCATTTCTCGTAGGCAGCTGTATCCAGCTTGCCGAATGCATCTGTATATTCTGTCCATACCTTCTCAAAGTCAGCTGGTTTCGCAAGGACAAGTTTAGGGAAGTATTTTTTCGTAAGCTCATCTTTTTTCGTTTCCCAAATTTGCTGCGTGGAGCCTTGCTCCTTCGGAATGCCCCAAGCAGGGTACCATGGACGATCGTCCGGTGCTGCAAACAGTTCGGAATACGTTTTCACGCCATATTTTTCAAGAATAGTCTTGTCTTCATTGGTTAGGCTCATTTGGAATACTTCTGCTTGCATTCCTGGTGATACGGAGTTGCCATCCGGCAGAGACGAGCCATTGTTGTAAAGCGGCCAGTTCCAAGAATAATATTTAAATCCAAATTTTTCATTGAAAGCTTCATCGATTTTGGCGATTTGTTCCGCTGTACGGTACATTCTGCCATTTTCATTTACTTCGTACGTTTCCCCTTTAATTCCCCATTTCTGAAGAATTTGGTTCTCGTCTGTTAGAAGATTATCCAAGTATTGAACAATACGCGCAGGATCCTTCGCACTCACGGTAATACCCATGCCGCGGTTTTTAACAAAGCCTGGAGGATCCAGGTATTGATCCTTTTGGCCGTCAAAAGTAACTGGCAGCGGGAAGTATACGAAATCATCCTGTGTTGGATCTTGTTTAGCGGCGTCTTTGAGCGCATTTTGAGCATTAGCAAACTGCCAGCCGTAATCGAAGAAGCCAACCACTTTATGCGAAGTCAATTTAGCTAAATATTGATCAAAATTATCTACGAAGGAAGCTTTATCGAACAAGCCTTCAGCATTGATCTCATTTAGCTTTTGAAGCCAGCGCTTCGTATTTTCATCCGCAGCGTATGTTTTTGCTTCGAAGGTGTTCATATCCACGATGACGTTGCCGTCATTCGGGTAACCTGCCAAATGGTTTGGAGGGTTGGAAGTTGCGAAAAATCTCCAGTCATGTGTCAGTGAAACATAACCAGTCAAATCCTCATCCTTGTGCTTCTCTACGAAATTTTTAATGAGATCCATGTAACCATCAAGCGTTGTTACTTTCGGATAACCCGCTTCTTTTAATACTCTGCGTTGTACCCAGAATGCACCTTGGTTAATGTTCGGATCCGGAATATACTCGCCAACTGTATTAGAGAATGGCAGGAAGTAAATTTTGCCGTCCGCGGCTCTCATTTGATTGAAATACTTGCCGTATACCCGTTTAATATTAGGGCCGTATTGCTCAATAAGATCGTCCAGTGCAATAAACGCACCTGCATCTAAAATCTTGTCGATTGCAGCATCCGGAATCATAACATCTGGATAAGCGTTGGATGCGATCATCGTACCAACCTTTGTGTTCAAATCGCCAACCAAATGCTCGATTTTAAAGTTAACGCCCGTTTGATCCTCCAAAATTTTACCAATCGTCGTCTCGTTGCTGTTAATGTCCTTAGCTGCTGCAACACCATTGAAATAAGAAAAA
Source organism: Paenibacillus sp. FSL K6-3182 (assembly GCF_037976325.1). Lineage (NCBI taxonomy): Bacteria > Bacillati > Bacillota > Bacilli > Caryophanales > Paenibacillaceae > Paenibacillus > Paenibacillus sp. FSL K6-3182. The sequence goes on along the minus strand of NZ_CP150265.1, from coordinate 1,859,601 downwards.
GTAACTTTTTCAACCGGCTTATCTGTTTCTTTCCCTTCACTTGCAGTATTTGCAGGTGTGTTTGTGCTGTTTGTTGGCTTTGTTTCTCCGCCATTGCCGCTGTTCGAGCATGCAGCAGTAAAGATCATAAAGGCAGTCATACAAGTCAATAATATTTTCTTTTTCACTTTCCCCAGCCCCTTTCGAGTGCAACTTTTTTGTAAGCACTTTCATTATAAGTAATCTAAAATACTTTGTTTACCCAATAAACTATAGTTCAAACTTTAAAAAACATATACGATATTCGTTTTACGAGCACCTCATATTTCAACAGGAACAGCAACCCGAATAAATGTACCTTGTCCAGGCTCACTCTCAATTAATAGTTGAAAACGGTCTCCGTAAATTAGCTTCAAGCGATAAATGACGTTCTGAACGCCAATTCTTTCACCCAGCTCTTCGTCGCTATCCAAATAGCCATAAAACTGTTTTACTTTTTGTTCATTCATGCCAATCCCATTATCTCGGATCGAGAAAATTAACGTGTCCTCCTCGCGCTCAACTTGCACCTGGATGCTGCCTCCATGCCTTAGCGGCTCAATGCCATGGATGCTTGCATTTTCTACAAACGGCAAAAACATCATTTTCGGCACCTTACACTCTTTAGCAGAAGGATCGATATGAATATGGTAATTCATCCGATCTTCGAATCGATATTTCTGAATTTCGAGGAAACACAAAATAAATTCAATTTCTTCACTAACCATAACGCGGTCCTTGCCCCAAGTGAGCGAGGTTCTAAATATTTTTGCCATATTGTGTATGATCTTGGCCGTCTCCATCTCATCCTTGATAAGGCTTCGCATTCGAATCGTTTCCAGCGCATTAAACAGAAAATGAGGATTGATCTGGCTTTGCAACGCATTCAACTGCGCTTTCCTCCGCTCAAGCTCCAATGTTTTTGTCTGAATATCCGCAATATAAACATCATCAATCAAGCTTTTCACTTGTATCGTCATTCGATTGAATTCACTCGTTAATTGTCCAATTTCATCCAAGGATTCCCCTTGCTTTATCGTATCAAAGTTTTGGTTTTTCACTTTTTTCATATGTCTCAAAATACGAATAAGCCGTTCATGCAAAGAACGTGATATCCATAATATAATCAGTGTCGGTATAACAATATTTAAACAAGCCAGCACGAAAACAAATTCTCTGGACTGTCTAACATCCTTAAGCACCTCTTCCTCCGAAATCGTCCCTACAATGCGCCAATTTTCCAAATAACTCACATAGGAATTCGTTGAAGGAAATTGGATCGAATCCTTTGGAAAAACCAATTCATCAAACGATACCGGTTTTCCGCTCCAGTCCACCTCAGGGTCTGTCGTATACTCCACATGACCTTTATCATCAATTAAATAAATGTTGCCCTGCAGGTTCTGATTTCGAAATATTTGGTCAATCGTGCTCGTTTTCAAATCGATTTTCAAATACTTTTGCCATTTATTTTTGGATTCAAAATAATTCATCTCACGGATAATGCTGAATGTGTTCCGCCTATCCGCGCCATCGCTTTTCAGATACAAATCCTCCTGCTGCGTTCGAATGAAAATAGGGTAAGAATTGTCTCTTTCTTTGAGCAATTGGTACCAGTCAGACTGTTTAATTTCGTTTGATAAATAACCAACGCCGCCTGAATGCAGCATTGTTGGATTTTCTACGAAAATTTTTATGCTTTGAATGGAGGCATAAACAGGAGTATAGCTATTCAAAATTCTCCGGAAATACGTATCATAAGCTTCTACATAAGCAGCAGGCTCTTGGTAGTCCGTTTCTAAAATTTCGTTTAAGTTGTAATCGGTATAAAACACAGCGGAAATGGTAACGGCATCCTCGACTTCGGCGCGGAATTCGTTGTTGATCTGTTCTACTGCTCGTGTAATATCCTTCATCCGCTGATTTCTCACATTATCCGTCGTCACATTATAAAAAATAACATTGGTTAACACGATTGGAAGAAACACCGAAAAGATATAAAGGATGAGCAGCTTATTCCGCAGACGAACATTGTTGAGACTTAGGCTCAGCTTCACGGATATTCTCCTTTTCTTGTGCTAACGGATGGTTTAAGAAACTACGCCTACAAAAGCTTATTTCGGTATTCTGTAGGAGTCATATGCTCGATCTTCTCGAATTGCGTTACAAAATAATCTGCATTGCTGAAGCCAATTTTCTCTGCAATCTCATATATACGCATGGTGCGCGATTGTCTCAGCAGCTTTTTTGCCTCATTCACTCGAAGCTGGAGTAAAAATTCATTAAAATATACGCGGTATGTCTTTTTAAATAATTGGCCTAGATAGACCGGATTGACATAAAATAGCGCAGCAATGCTCTTCAAGCTGATGTTTTGCGAATAATTAGCTTCAATATAGCTTTTAATTTTTTGAATATCACTCTTCAGCTGTTCCTTCCTAAGCTCTGCAATACTTTGCTGACTCTCTTCGATAAATGCATGAAACAGTTTTTTTAGTTCACCGAGCGATAAATTAGAATCATGCCAGTTTAGGAGCGGTCCCAGTGTATGCAAGGAGTTTTCATCCCCCTCCATATTGCGGATCGTTTTCAAAATCCCCATCAAGCATAGCTGGATGTTCATCTTAACCGCTTCTGGAGCATATCGTTTCTCGCGAAAATCTATAAACCATTTATCAACAATTGTTTTCACTGCCTCCAGCTGCAGCTCTTCCATTTGCTCCATAAATAAATTAAATTCAGCAGGATCAAACCCGATATAATTGAGCCTCTCCAGCTTTTTTTGATCGAAGCTAACGATGCGATTGTCCTCGTATATATATTTGTGTAAGCTGGCTTCCTTGGCGGTCTTGTACGATTCTCGGATCTCCGACAAATGTTGAACAGCAGAACCTGCGTAAAGAAATACACCTTTTCCCAAATGTGCATCCAGCGCATCTCGAAAGGCCGTTAACAATCGCTCGAGATCTCCACCGCATCTTGCCAGTAAATAACTAGGCAGCAAAATCCCGATACGATTGCGATGCTCATTTAAGCAAATAGGCTGATCTGCAGAGGTTATACGCGTAAGCTCTTGTTGAACAAGCTCCTTGAAGCGCGTGTAGGGAACTTTCTCCTCATACGGATGCCAGTTGTAGTTATCGTTCAGCTCAGCAAGCAAATAATATAAACGATCAGCTTTACTCAGGTTCAAACGCTGCTCCCATTCTGCAATGGACGCCTCGCTCGCTTCACCGAGAATGAGTGATTTAATCATTTCACCGCCAAGCAGCCTTTCATTTCTAGCCAGTTCCTCTTGCTGCAGTATTAATTTATCTTTTAATTTAGTTAACGTAGCGGCGAATTCAATCTCATCGACCGGTTTAACAACGAAATCATGAACGCCATAACGCATCGCTTGCTGGGCATAATTGAAGTCATTGTAACCGCTAATGATAATAAAATAAGGTACTGCTATATTTTCCAGCATGACGCATCGAATCAGCTCAAGTCCATCAATGACCGGCATACGAATGTCCGTTATGACAAGCTCTGGCTGCACACGCTTGATCAGCTCAAGCGCATCCTCTCCATTGTCAGCTTCCCCTACGATCTGAAAGCCGCAGGTTTCCCAATCGATCAGCTTCATTAAGCCTTTGCGGGTAAATGGTTCATCATCAACTAGAATAGCACGATGTAATTGCATCATATTCCTCCTCTTATTGGGGGTTAGACCACTTTAAAAACGGGATCTACAGGCAAGTAATGAACAGGAATAGTAGAATATTTATGGCGAAGCCGATCAGCCAGCAGTTTCATACCCGGCTGCTCGCTTTCGGAATGACCTAGAACAACTAGTGCTTGGTGCCTGCCCAGGTGGACGGCATCCCTTACATACTCTGGCGTCTCCCACTCCGGGCCTTCACCGTATATGATCAAGTCCAGCTTATAGTTTGCAAATAAAGGAATCGCGTTGTCCCCTCCACCTCTGTAGCCGGCCAACAATCCAATCCGGCTGCAACTCATGGATAAATCCCCTACTGTACGCACATAACGGATTCCCAGTTTTTTTTTGATATGCTCGATCACTTGCTCGAGCTTCATCGGTTGAACGGCAACGATTGATGCGGCGGGCAAATGCTCCGTCACACGATCATTCCAATCCAAGGCGTGAATAAGCCCCTCCATAATGCCGTCTGGCTCGTACCGATGCCAATAATCGTGGAAGCGATAAATCGCCAAACCCGATTCTTCAATAAATCGGCTTTTAGCCTTATAAATAGGATCATTCACGTAAGTAGATTCCTTGGCATCATGGTGGCTAAAAAAGGTTCCTTCATGCGTAATGATGAGGTTCGCCCCCATTGCGACAGACCATTCGAGCACCTGCTGCGAGGCCATAAACGCAACGACAATGCCCTTGACTTCCGTTTGTGGATTTCCGAACTTTAACGTATCCACGCTGCCTGTAATTGGAGTAACAGGGGCCAATAAATCATCCACAACATTTTGTATTTTTATCATTTTATAGGTGCACCCCTTCAGATTTATTATGACATGTAATTGAATAAAAAGATGAAATAAAGCGTATTCATATTTAATTAAATTGTAATTTCAAAAAATAAACTACACAATGTAAAAAGTATAGTGTCAACCCTATAAACTATATATTTTGCAACAAAAATTCTCCACCATCTGCAAGAAACACAGCCTCGAGAAAATCACGCGCAGGTTCGATTTTCAGGCGGCTGACACCATACTTAAAGGTAACGTTGGGAGCTTCATATCCCTTACCTATACTACAAACTAAAAGTATATTATCTTCTTTTGGTTCGACAATGTGATACTCCATCCACGGAAAGTTCGCTGTGAGCGTATCACGTAGCTCGTTGAAAATCTTTTTAGCACCTGGATTTTCAACGTGTGTTTCCTTAGAAATGATCCATACCTTCTTTGATGGGTCTGGATCTTTTATAGCATGCTCAATCATGAGCTACAGTCCGATCCTAGAGTCCATGCCCCGCTGTTTAATAAGCCAATTAACGAATACTCATCATAGATTTTTTTATCCTTGCGCGCGTGATGGATAGTAACTCATCATTTACCTCCAGCACCTCCGGTCGGTGCAGACATGAGAACTAGATGCGGAGAAGTAAAAGAAAAAACGCATCAACGGAAACGGGCGCGACATGAATGGATCATGTCCCGCCCGTTTGATTGCATGCCATTCTAGTTTCCGTTGTTAGCCACCATATCGCCAGCTATTGATTACTTTAATTACTAATTAATTCTTCTAGTTTCTCCTTACTTGGTTTCATTCTCATTCTATAAAGCGCGTATTTAAGATTATGATTTGCTAAATCAATATCCTCTTGAAGTGCGCTCGGGTTTTCGGATACTTCTTTAGCATTTGCAAGAGCATCTAAAAGTTCTGCTTTTCCTGTTTCCAGATAATGATCAAGATTCAGGTTTTGGGAAAATTCAATATGGGCATCAAGCCAAGCTTTATTCACTTCGGGAGAACTTTTCAAAGAAAATTTAGCGTATACGGTAATGCTTGCGGTAATAGCTGTTTCGCTTGTAAATTCATGTTTAAACGTATGGTCATCCAGAAACCAGCCTTCAAATATAAAGCCGCCCAATAATGTTGATGTTGGAAGCTCAGGGATTGTGGCGCCATGTAAAATTCCCGTAATCGGGCTGACCGCGGCTACTGCACTGCCTCCGTTTGAGTTAAAGCTAACCGTATACTTGACCGGCTGAGCTTCTTTCGTATTGTAAACCTCGAATTCGCAAATGCTTGGAAAGTCCCCTTCAGCTTGTACAACAAACAATCGCACTTTTTGGGCTTGTACCGATTCAAACGTAAATACATTAGACCCTTTGGCAAAGCGATCTCCCGTCTTTATTGTTTTCCAATCTGAACCGTCATGGTACTCAAGTCTCCAGTTTCTAATCGTTTTAAGATAATCAAATTCATAAATATCGATTTTGTCAAAAGTGACGACGGATCCAAAATCCACTTCTAGCCACTGGTCATTAAATGCTTTGGCAGCCCATCGACTGTTTTCCCAATCTATACGATCTCCATCAAAAGCCTTGCTAGCCGGATAAAGAGGATCTTCCGAGCTCGCTTGGTATGTTACGCCTGATTGTCTTGCAAGGTTTTCATTCGATTTTGTTCGTATTTGCATCTCGGCTTGTTTATCTTCGGCATATACAGAAAAAAAACTCGAAAAAATCACTGTCATCAAAATAACAACGGATAGCAACGTGCTAATCATTTTTATTTTCACTGCATTCACTCCCCGTAAATTTGTTCCGAGCGTTGGCGGTCACCTATTATACAAGTTATAAAGCACCACAGCTGCCTGCGCCCTTGTTGTCGATCCTTTCGGATCAATTCCACTGCCGGTGCCCGATATGATTCCTTCTCTAACCAATGACGCTACGCTCTCTAATGCATATTGAGATATTTCCTCCACATCAGCAAATGAATCTAGATCAGACTTATCCCCTAGGCTAGGCGCTTTTCCTGCAATCTTCAGCGCTCTATCTATCAGTACGATCATATCCTGTCTGCTAATCTCGGATTCCGGATTAAAATGATTGTTTCCTACACCGGATGCCAAGCCAAGCGCCCTGGCTATTGCAATCTGCTTATAATAGTGTGCATCCTCAGCCACATCATGAAAATTATTTTTGGCGTCTGCGCTAAGCTCCAAAGTGTCTACTAACAGCTTCAAGAAGTTTGCTCTTGTTATACTCTTTTCAGGCGAATAGCTAGTTTCACTTGTTCCATTTATGATGCCTTTCGATGCGAGTACCGATATCTGTTTTTCAGCCCATTTAACGTTTGATGTATCGTCAAATGTCTTTTTTACAAAACCTACAGCATAGATTGCATTTGCTTGTCCTGATACTGTAACTGTTCCGGTTGCCGCATCATATTTGCCATTAGCTACAATGGCAATTGAACCGTCTTTCGCCACTTTATATACTACAATATGTTCTGAATCAGCCCGTTCCTTTTCATTTGGAGCATAATTTATGGACACTTTTGCGGTTGCATTTATCTTTTTATTATTTTGCAAAAGTTTCACATCCACAATCGGTCTATCTCCTACAAGTCGCTGTGTCTCCTTAGTCCATTGATTTTTGTCAGAACGACTTATGATTATATCAATCTTGCTGTTTTTATCATTTGCCAGCTCTTTTACGACATGATTCAGTAATGAAACGCTGCCAATTGCTGTCTCCAGCACAATATCAACCTTTTCCTTTGCTGCCGTATCTAAAGGAATGGTTATCGTATATTGTTGTATATCTTCCTTGCTGTTAAGTCGTACTGTTATTTGCTTACTTCCATCTTTTTTGACTTCTGCAGCTTTTATAGCCGCATTCATATCCAGCTCACCGAACTCTACTATTGCATTTCCGTCTTTGTTCGGTTTTAGATTTTCAACAACAATCCCATCTTTCGATATTTCTGGTGTTGATGGTGTCGGTTGTGTCGGTTGTGTTGGCTGTGTCGGTGTATTCTCTACCCATCTCGCATGCAGAGTAATGTTTCCCGTTACTTTGTCCGTTGAAAAATTCCATGCGGTTTTAAATGCCGCTTCTTTATACCAACCGTTAAAGGTATATCCTGTTTTGGCAGGAGTTATAGGTGCCGTGATCGTGCTGCCGCTAGTAACATTGGACAGGTCAGAAACATCGCTGCCGCCATTGCTGTTGAAAGTTACGGTATAGTTGGCTGGCGCTGTCGTCCCCAAACGATCGATTGCTCTTTGTAGTTCGTTTTTTGCCAGATCGATTTCAGTCTGTAATGCATTCACATCAGCTAATATATCCTTCGCTATCGCCAATGCCGCCTGAAATACTCCCCATACTTCGTCAGGCACATCGCCTTGCGCGAGGTCTTCATGTAAGTTATACAAGTGGCTCAATTCCGTCTTATTGCCTGTAAAACTCAATAAATGCACTTTCGCAAGAAGGTTTTCATATACAGCCGTGATTTCTGCTTCGGATGCATCATCCTTCATATAGATGACATATGCTTCTTCCAGCGCTTTTTTGATAGCTTCCTTGACCACAGGTACGAGATAGGGATAATCCAGCGTTAATTTTTGTTCTTCAACATAATCGATTAAATCTTTAATCTCCTTTTTGTGCGTAGATGGACTATTAACAGATTCTTCTATTCGGAAAGAATACACCTCTACATAGCTATTCGACGACGCTTGATTTTTGCTGTCCTGCACCTCAATTTCGATTGTGTGCTGACCGCCTCCCAAATGTTCCGAACGGAACAGCAAAGCTCCGGTCTCTCGGCTCGTCGAATACAGATCTACGTTCGTCACATATTGGCCGTCGATATAGACATCGGCAATGCCATGATCGTCGCCGATAACGCCATACCATTCGATGATATTGCCCATAAAGCTGAAGCTGGCCGATGCGCCCGCCACAGTTGAATCGATCGATTTATTGGTAGCTCTCGTCGTCCACGTGCCCTTCTTCACGATAGCCGGGTCGTTTCCGAAGACCGTTGTCACTTTCGGCAGCACTTTGATCGTAATAAGCTTCTCTGCAACGATTGCCCCATTTGATTTGGATTTGGCAATAACATTAACCGTTCCCGTTACCTGATTGGATGTCAGCAATCCGCTGCTGTCGATCGCGGCGAGAGTTGTGGTACTGCCGTTAACATCCCCGACAGACCATTCGACCGACTTGTCGCTTGCGTATTGCGGGATGACCGAAGCCGTCATTTGCATAGACGATGATAATCCCATCTCATGGCTTTCGCTGGAAATAAGCACATTTTTTACAGGATAATCGTCTTCTGGCGGCTGAGTCGTATTGTTATACACTTTAAACGCATCCAATTGCGCCTCTTGGGCTCCGGACTTATACACCACTTTGATTTTATGGAGCCCGTATGGCATATCCGTCTTTTTGTAAGCCTCGAAACGGTTTTGTTCGGGGCTGCCGTTAAAGTCCCCGCTGCCCGTAATCGTGCCCGTCGCGATATCTCCATCGATATAGACGTCCATATTCGCAGACCATGACGCTTTATTGCCGATCACGCCGATGCCGGTACCCATAAACTCAAATTCGACGGACGGCGATGCCTCCGTATTTTTGGAATAGTGGGTGTCGTTGTTATAGTAGCCGCTGTAGACGTTCGGGCCATAGGTCCAGCCGGTATTCTCGGAGTACCTGATCCGGGCGTCGTTATCGTTCACCAACACTTCCGGCTCAGGCTCTGCTTGACGGATCGCTTTCTTCAACGCAAAGAGAGCTTGAATGGTAGAATCCCCGGTCGTGCCTCCCTCCCACATTTTGATGTTAAGCGCTATTGGCACCTTTCTCTCCGATGCGCTCTTTACATTGGCAATCAACGTATTCGTATTGACCGTCAGAACAATCGTTTCATTCTGGCTCGTAATGCCCCAGTTGTCGTTATTCAGCATCGGCATCCCCACTTGCTGCAGGCCTGCTTCTCTGCCCACCTGGAATATACCGTTCGCCGTAGGCTCCGTAATGTCTCCCCAAGTGCCTTCGCCAAAAATCATATCTTGGAACTCAGTGATCTTCGTCCCTTCCCAGGAATTATAAGATACAATCCGATTCGGATTGCCCGCCTTCGTCGCGAGGGCCATTCTCTCGAACGGTGCAGGATAATAGACGCAGCCATCGTCGAAAAACCAGCCGTCCAAATTCGTTCCCAGAGTTGTGCCTATTTCCTTAACGACTTTTTCCCAGTTATTAATAAATGTGCTGCGATCTCCGACTCCGTATTTCGTAAAATCGTTCGGCCAATTTTGTTTCGACTTCCAAGCCGGCTCCTGCTGAATACCTTGGTGGTAATACAAATAAAAGTCGATGCCTCTGGCCTTGGCTGCAGCTGCGATTTCACCCACCAAATTGCGTTCCGTCGTTAGCGAAGAATCGCCCATAATGTCATCTACCGCCTGCACAGGCATTTGCATTCTGTACTGCCACCATGTAATCGACCAGATGACGAAGCTTGTGCCCGTATCTTCCAACATGTCCACAAACGCTTCGACATCAAAATCATTTGTGGAATCTTCCGCGTTCTTTTTCGATCCGAATTGCGGGTACCCCCATGTGCCGTACTGAAAAAACAAACCGTAGCCGGAATTGCCAAATTTGGCCCGTTGCTCGCTTCCCGCGGCTTTATAAGAGGCTGCTCTGTCCAAGTATGCCGCCTTGTCGGAAAGGCGGATCATATCAAGCCCCTTAATGGAGATATTCTGATTGGTGCTCGTCACCTTCGTAAGCGTGATCGTGCTTTCCCCCGGCGGGATTTGCAGTGCGCCGACTTCCGCTACTTCCCAACCATTGTGCTCTTTGGTGAAATTCGTTTCGGTAGAGGATTGATTTTGCTTAACAGTCAGTTTGAACTGCGTACCCGCCGTTGCTTTCAAATGCAGCCAAGCAAAATAATCGGTTGTTTCGTTCAAATCCGAACGCACAGTCCATTTCAAATAGTCGCTGCTTCTTTCACCAAAATTGTTGATCCAAAAATATTTCGGTACCCCGGCGTTAAATATGGTGATCGCATCGTCCCGTTCCGCCGCCGCCGCCGGCAGCATCTCCAAATTATCGATCGTTTTTGCCGGGTTAAGCACAAACGTTCCGCCTTGCTGGGCTTGTGCCGACACATTCGCCGCCGGCAGGAAAGGAAGTGCCAAGACTAACGCCAATACCATCGCCAACCACTTTTTTGCTCTCATTTTTCATTTGCCTCCCTCTTATTTTTCACTCATGATAGAAGCTGATCCTTTATGGCATAACGGTTTCACCTCCTTTTCGCAAATTCGAAAGCGCTTACATTTAATGCCATTAAAGTCCCCACTTAATAGTATTAAGCAGGGTTAAGGTGAGAACGTCTCAATGCTTGGCCTTCGCGCAGATAGGACATGGGTTCCGTTATTTCAAAAAATATGGCCTCGTCACCACCTTCAGCGGACATCCATTCCGTTATTCCAATGAAATACGGGTTCGATCTTACAAAATACCCTCGTTATCGGAACGGATGTCCGCATCTTCCTCTCCTAAGTATCCGAGTCAGCCAAAGTCAGGGAAGTCATCTTCCAAGCCGAATTGATCCATCGGAAAGTTGCGGAATCCAAGCGCCAACGCGGGGGAATCCGGTCTAACGCGATAATCGCCTCCCTCGGGATCGATGAACAACGGGGCGCCAAATACGGAATGGACGTCCCAACCCATCGCTTGCCAATCGGACCATTCGTACGTCTCGGTCCGGCTCCCTAACGGACGGTAATGAACTCTAGCAAGAAACCGTCCCACATCGTTGTAGAATACATTGCCATCCAGTTCCCGCACCCACGCGCCATGAACGGGAGGGCCGATGAACTCATACAATACGCCTTTGGACACGCCTTTCTGGAAATCGATGTCGACCTCGGGGTTGTCCCATTCGCTGTCCGCGACGACGATGTTCCGGATGAACCGGTCGCTGTTCCCCTCGTATCCGATATGGATGCCGGGAGGATTGGCCCCGTTCACGAAAATATTGTTTTCGACCGTTCGGTGATCGCCTTCCCGCAGTTTAATCGATACGCCGATGCACAAGTTTTCCCGCACGACGTAATTGGAAGAGCCGTCATCCAGGTCGATGCCCCATCCTTTGCGATCGCGGAACCGATTGTTGCGGATGACGACCGGCTTCCTGGCATCCAGACAAACATCCCCGGCGCCATGCGACGCTGGTCCGTGGGATTGGGACATGCACCAGAATCGGTCTCGTCCCCATGAATTGAAGGGGCCGTGATCCCCAGTCTCCCTAACCGTGTCGTAGATATCGTTAAACTCAATGACGTGCCCGCCCCAAGTGCCGTCGTTTATGCAGATAGCAGCTCGCGGCAGCCGGAATATTTCGTTATGGCTGACGATATTGTCCCGGCTGACCGAGATGAACACGCCGGCTGTCTGCTTCCCGTATACGCCGATATCGTGGATTTTGTTGTTGCTGACCGTAATTTCGGCAGGGTAAGCATGCTGGCTACCGAGCGTGAGCGGCTTCGAGCCGACCAGACAAATGCCGCTTTCTCCGATGTCATGCATCCAGCAGCCATGTACCCGGTTCCCCCGGTTGTACAGGCTCATGAACACGGCATTTCCACCCACGGCGTCGAAGCGGCAATACGCGATTTCGCAATGCTCCGCCCCTTCCAGTAAGACGGCTCCTCCTCGATGGATCGTCCAGTCTCCAAGCGATGGCGCCTCGTAAGTTTGAAGGTAAGTCGGTGCCGCATGCCTGAAGGCTAGTCCGATAAACGATACATGCCGAACGGGATTCCGTTGCGTTCCCCTGCATAAGACGATACCATCCAAGACCGGCACTTCCACGACGGCAGCACGGAGATCGAGGCCGACAGGCGGATAATAATAGAGATGTCCACATTCCCGGTCCGCATACCATTCGCCCGGCGCATCCAGCTCCTCGAACACGTTCTCGATGTAATAATCGGAACGCTCGTCGATGCCGGTGCCATCGGCCCCTTGCATAATGTCGTTAATCTGATTGCCGCCGTCGCCGAGACGTATGAAGCCCGCTTCACGGTCGACTTTTTTCACGCGCCATTGCAGGTTGCCCCATCTGTTTTTGCCGAAGATGTGTACGACCGCATCTTCCGGATGAGCCCAATCCTTGCCGGTAAATGTGGCGGGGTCGAAGGCGAATTCGGCATGAGGCCACGTGGCCGGTTCATGGAGAGGACGCAAATAAGCAGGTTCGCCATTTAAGGTATTCGGATAGCGTGCCCGTATCTGCCTCGCGCCGTTCACGTACAGCTCGGTGAACAAGCTCTCCTTCGAGACGCCTCGCCACTCCGGGATTTCGCATACCCAGATGCCGTCCCGGTACGGCTCCCATTTCCCGTGAAGCCGCATGCCTCCGCTAATGACGGGACGCTCGCCAGGGTAGGCCCGGTAGCGAATCGGAGCTTCTTCCGTCCCGGAATCCTCCGCCGTCAGCGCGAACGTCACGCCCACGTAATGTGTGCCTTCCCGCAGCCATACCGTTGCCGAGCGCACCCCCGCGGTTCCCGTACTTCTAAGTTCCCTTCTTGCCCGGTCCAAGGTGGCGAACGGCTCTCTCTCCGTTCCCGGAGCGCGGTCGTCCCCATGCAGGCTAACGTAATAATTGACCTGCGTCTGTTCTTCCTGTCGCATTGTTCCATCCTCCTAAACGCTTTGGCTTCGCTAGCATTTGCCTAATCTTTGACTGCTCCAGAAGTAATTCCACTTGTGATGAACTTGCGCGCAAACGTAAAGATGACGACACCCGGCATCCCCAGCACAACTAGCGCCGCGTTGAATTTCCCCAGGTCGGCGGGAGAAAAGCCGAACAAGCCTTTTAGCGTATTGACGGCAACCGTAGCCGTCAGCACGGACTTATCCGTCAGGAACATAAGCGGCAGTAGAAAATCTTGGAACGACCACATGATCGAAAGCACCCCGAGATTAATTAGCGCAGGGATGGATAGCGGCAAATAAATGTGTATGAACGCCTGCAGCTTGGAAGCACCGTCGATCGAAGCCGACTCCATCAGCTCGGGCGGCAGATTGTCGTAGTAGTTCCGCAGCATCAGGACGGCGAACGGCAGCGTAAGAACCGCTTCCGAGAAGATGACTGCCCAAAGCGTATTGTAGAGATCCAAGTTTTTCAAAATATAATAAAATGGAATCAAAATGACGACGCCAGGTACGGCCAGACATAGTAGAACCGATACATAAATGGCTTCCTTCGCGAAAAATCGAAGCTTGGAGAAGGCGAAGGCAGCAAGCGCGCCTATCGACAGCAGCAGAAATGTCGAGCCGCTAGCAATAAGCGCCGAGTTCCAGAACGTGCCTATAAGCGAAATGCCGTTCAAATCGCTGGTGAACAAATCGACGTAATTCTGAAACCCGTTCACTTTCAGCGAATTGCGGATAGCGGTATAAAACGGAAACAGCCAAACAAGAGCGAAAACATACAAAAATAAGCTAATGATTCTCTTCTGCTTGCGGTTTGCGATAGCGAAATTCATGCCCGTCCCCCCTTTCCCGTCCGAGGACGATAAGCGATAAGCTGGATGACGGATATCCCCAAAGCGATAAGGAGCACGATGACGGATGCCGCGCAGACGTAACCGATATTCGCCCCGGCGGACCGGGCAAAGGAATAGATATAGACGCTCGAATTCTCCGTTGTGCCCGCCGGACCGCCTTGCGTTAGCAGGAACACCCTTTCGAATTCACGGAAGCTCCCGAGCAGCGTAGACAATATTATCGTTTTATGGGCGTTCTTGAGCAGCGGAAACATAACGCTCCACAGCATACGTCCAAGTCCCGCTCCATCGATAACGGCCGCTTCGAGTATGCCGGCATTAATCGTCGTCATATCTGCGTTATAGTACATCATGGGTAGCCCGATTAGAAACACAGAGATGGAGATGATGGACATGTAAGCGAGCGTCGGATCGCTTAACCACCGTTGGGCAAGGAAATCGAGACCGATGCCGTGCAGCAGCTGATTCAGCGTGCCAAAGCGAAACTCCAGCATGATGGAGAATACCATCGCGATCAGAGCCAGCGGCATGAAAGACGGGATAAAAAACAGCGATCCCAGCAGCTTAGAGCCTCTGATCCCCATATTCAAAACGACGGATACCAAAAATCCGACCGACAAGCTGATGAGAATGGCGGCCGCCGAATAAGCCAAATTGTTGACAATAGAGCGCAAAAATCGGTTGTCCGACAATGCGGTGACATAGTTGTCCCAGCCCACGAACGTCGCATCCCTGAACGACAGCGTCTGGTCGTAGAAGCTGGCATGCACGATAAAATAAAATCCATAAACCAAAAAAACGGAAAACAAAAGCAGCAGCGGAGCGATAAACATAAACCCGACTACATGTTCCCTGCCTGTGATTTTCATAAGATGCACACTCCCTCCTTAGCAGGACAGGAGCAGCGACATGCCGCTCCTACCGGGCTATCATTCGTTCGGGTATTTGCCCGTCTGAAATTCTTTTTCAATCGCTTTGGCCGTCTCTTCAGGTGTCTGGCTGCTTATGAGCAGCTTCTGAAGCTGTTGGCCCGCGACATCGGAGAACGGGGAATTGTTGTTCCGGTCGGCCGTCGGGAAGCTGAGCAGATCGGTTAACGTCTTATAGGATTGCTGCGCCGTCGGTGTCGTTAGAAGAGAAGCATCCGGCGCGAAGCCCGTCTTGTTGGTCGAGAAGGCGAACGTCGAGGCGAGCATGTCGTTGCCTTCGCCGAATACGAGGAAGTCGATCAGCTGCATCGCTTCCTTCGGATGTTTGGAATGCGCCGGTATGCCGATGCCGAGATCGATGAAGGATCGGATCGACGGTTTGCCGTTTGCTTCGATGGCCGGAATAGGCAGGACTCCTACGTCGCCCACGTCCACTTGGTTGGACTTGCGGAAGCTCTCCAGCAGCAGGTTCGCCTCCCAAGTGCCTTGGATAAAAAACGCCGCTTGGCCGGAAGTAAAGGCGGTACGGGAAGACGTATAGTCCATATCGAGTACGTCGTCTTTGCTTATGATGCCGTCAACGAAAATTTTCTGGAAGCTAGCAACTGCCTGCGTAAACTCGGGTCCGTCCAGCTTCTTTCCGTTGTATCGCCACTGGTTGAACAGGTCGGATTGCTGACCGGCGATCGTCCAGACGAGCTCATCCAAAATCCATGCGTCCTTGCCGCCGACGGCTACGGACAACTTGTCGCTCTTCGTCTCGCGAAGCTTATCGGATACGTCCTTCAACTCCGCGTAGGTTTGCGGTGCCGGCAGACCAAGCTCATTCAAAATGTCTTTGTTGTAATACATAACCATAGAGCCGACAGAAGCCATCGGTAAGAACTTCAGGCTGTCCGCTTGGGACTTCGCTTGCGCGACGCTGTTCTCGTTAATGACCGATTGCCAATCTGGCCGCGCTTCGGACAGCAGCTCCTCCAGCGGCAGCAGATCCGCCTGGATTTGCTTCGGCATCGCCCCGGTCTGAACGCCTACGACATCCAGGTCTTCCTGCGTGCTGAGCGCCATCGGCATCTTCGTCTGGAAGTCTTTGCTCTCCATTACCGTAAGCTCGACTTTAATGCCCGGATGCGTTTCTTCGAATTTCTCGATAACCGGCTTGTAGAGATCCGCGGACGGATGCCACGTCCAAAATTTCAAGGTGACAGACTCCTCGCCGCTCACCGTCGCGGACGGCTTGTCGCTTTCAGCCGGTGTACTGGCATTTGGCTCGCCGTCCCCGTTCGATGTGCCGCACGCGGCCAGCGTCATGGCAAATACGAGGAGCACGCTTAGCAACGAATAAGCTTTGTTGACTGGTTTCTTCATGAATAAACCCCCTTCGAGCATGTATAAAGCGCTTGCAAAACAAGCATAACATGCGCCGAAGGGGGCACCTATGGACATTCCACATGAGTCGATATGGAAATCTTACATCGTTTTAGCGGGGATATTGGAACTCGGGGATGCCGCGATCAATCGCGGCTTGCTTGCGGTAATTGTCCATACCGGTGAGCGCCTCCCGGGTCGTAATGGCGCCTGTCATCGCTTGCCGGACCCACTTGGCCATCTCATACTGGCTGTAGCCTACGATAAACGGAGTGACGGAGGGAGAAGTGTGACGATCGATCTGCTCCTTGTTCTCCACATATTGAGGGGTTGGCTGATTCGTCGTCACGCTGTAGAAATACGTTCCCGTCTTCAGATCGCGGTAAATGTCATTCAGCACGGAGGGCTGTGCAAGGAAACGGATGAACTGCATCGCCTCCTCGGCATGGCTGCCGTTTTTGTTGACCATAAGCATGGCTGCATTCGGTCCTTCGTACAGCTTGGCGTCCTTGCCGCCTACGAAGAGGGGCATTATCCCAAAATCGCCTGCCAAACCGGGATATTTCTCGTCCAGATCGGAATACAAATAATCGTCCCATGACATGACCATAGCGTAATCGCCGCTATGCAGCGCGGTCGGCAAGCCGTCCCAGTTGTTGCTGGCCGAATCGCTACCGAAATACCCATGATCATACATCGTCTTGTACCAATCTACGACTTCCTGGACAGCCGGCACGTCGGCCAAATTCACTTGGTTCGAATTCAGTGCTTCCACCAAACCCGGCGTTCGTTTGGCTGCATAATCCATGCCGAATTGAGGCATTAGCGGCCATACGTCTTTGCTAGCCAAATAGACCGGAACGATGCCTGCCTCAAACAGCCTCTTGCATAAGGAAAAAAATTCCTCCTGCGTCTCAGCAACCCGCAAGCCCAGCTTTTCAAATATGCGTTTATTATATAAAGTCCCACTGGTGGAGGCCATCCATAGGGGCAAGCCGTACAGCTTGCCGTCCTTCGACAGGCGCGGCTTCACCTCTTCGGTTAGGTCTGCCACCCAGTCCTCACCGCTCATATCGACGAAGTTACGCTCCGGATGCAAGTCGCTGAGCGCAGCCCCTCCGAAGTGCATGACCAGGTCCGTAATTTCGCCAATCGCGACCCTCTTACTGATTAATGTATCGACTGTATCGATCGGAAGAGCCTGCAGCTCGATCCGGTTGCCGGTCTGCTCCTCGTAGAGCGCGATAGCCCGCTTCAGAATCGGCTTGACCGTCCAATCCTGGTTGCCCATCAGCGTTAGCGTAATCGCCTGCGACTTGCCCAGTGCGACCTCCGTCTCATTATTTCCTGTGCTGCATCCGAAGAGGAGTGCAGCGAAGACGAGCATCAGTATAACACTCGTACGGATGAACTGCCCGTTACAAGCCCCCGTTCTGCCCATCCTTCGCCCTCCTATCCTTGTATTCCCTAGGGCTGATCCCCGTCGCGTTTTTAAATACTTTGCTGAAGTACAGACTGTCTTCGTAACCGACGAGCTCCGCGATCTGGCGGAGCGACAGCTCCGGCCGATCATGGATGAGCGCGATCGCTTTGTCAATGCGGAGCTTCGCCAAATATTTTCCAGGCGGCATGCCGACTACGTCGCTGAACACGTTTGAGATATACGTTTTGTTATAGCCGAACACTTGCTGAAGCTTGTCGCTTCCGATCGGCTCCATGAAGTGTTCGTCCAAGTAACGCCGGACGCTTTCCATCAAGTCTTTTGCCGAACGGTCCGGGCGGCTCTTAGCCAAAGCCGCATATCCCTCCTTCATATATCCGCAGAACTGTTTTACCGCTTCATCCAGTGTTCGGCAGACGGATAAAAGCTCGTTCGCATCAAAAGCGGCCATTGTCGAAGCGATTTCCTTCGGCCAATGTGCATGGAAGGAACGGACGATCGCTGCGAATAAGCTCTCCACCTCGGGCTGCCCGTAGCCTTCTTTACGCCACTCTCTGACCCATCCTTGCATAGCCTTCTCGAACGATTCATAGTAGGCCGAATGAGTCAGACTGCGGCAGGCTTGATCCAGCTCAGACGACAAGACGAAGCTAGGACGCCGCATATCGCCTTGCATCCATACACGCGCTTCGCCGAATCTCGTCTCACGGGCCAATGCTTCCCTGAGCTTACGAAGCGTAACCGCGAGATTCTCCTCGGCAACAGGCTCGGAGACGGCCATATTAACAACCCCTTCATCCGCTTTCGCACGGGATGTCCATGCAGCCAGCATGGATTCCGCAGCCTCCCGGTGAACGTTTCCCGATTTGGGGCCCATTAAGGCGCGAACCATGACTCTCTCATTCGACGCCCAACCGCTCATCCACCATACGGGATCCGCTTTCCATTCGGGGCTTATCTCCGCCTCCATGGCGTCATCATCCCATTGGCTATAGAAGTCGCCTGGCGAAGGCAGCCGATCTTCCCAAGCGCCTGTCCGGTAGGGTCCTCTCCTTATAAGCAGCAGCTGATAATGCAGATACCCCGGATTAGCGGGTTCCTCTCCAAAGTCATCAGAGAGCTGCAATGCCCGCTTTATATAGGCTCGTTCCGCTTTAGATTTGCGCTTGCGAAGCATGACGGAAGCTTTGGCCAGCGCTTGCTCCAGATGGTCTTCTTTCAGCGGCTTAAGCAAATAATCCCATGCGTTTTGCTGCAGGGCTTCGCGGGCGTAGTTAAAGTCGCTGTATCCGGACAAGATGATGCAAGGGATCTCGTACCCTCTACCGGACAGCACCCTCATCAATTGAAGCCCGTCCATAACCGGCATCCGGATATCTGTCACGATCAAGTCCGGCTTCGCTCCGTCCTCCAGCAGCTTTAGCGCTTTCGCACCGTTGAACGCCGTATGCGATACGGCAAAGCCTTGGGGAGAAGACTCGATCATTCCCTTAATCATTTGAAGGATGGGCGGTTCGTCTTCAATGAGCATAATTCGGTTCATGCCTTATCGCCTCCCCGTTATCGTAAATACCGTGCCGCCGGCCGGAGATTGATCCACCCGAACCTCGACGGCCTCGCCATAAAATAAGTGTAGTCGGGCAACCACATTCGCCAGGCCGATGCCATTGCCCTCGCGTATCGACAAGCCGCCATCCGCTTCTGCCACTTCAGCAAGACGATCCGTTTCCGCTCCGGGGTCGTCTCGGAGTCGCCCGATTTGCTGTCGTACTCTCTCCAGCAGCTCCGGCGACAAGCCGATTCCATTATCGGCGATAGAGACGGTCCACGTGCTTTCGCCGACCGTACCCGACACGGCAAGCTTCCATGGCGGTTCGATTCCCGCGAATCCGTGCTGGAATGCGTTTTCGACGAGAGGCTGCAAAGATAATCGCGGAATGGAAACGGGACCGATCGCCTGATCGATGTTCATTTCGATCTCCAGAAATCCTTCGTACTTGCTCCGCATCAACGTTAAATATTGCTCCACATGTTCCATCTCCGCCCCGACGGTGGAATCCTTTCGGTCGAACTTCATCGTGTAGCGAAGCATATCCGAAAGCGCAATGCACATTTCCACCACCTTCGGATTGCCCGAGCTTCTGCCATTGGCCGCGATTACCGTCAGCGTATTATGGAGGAAGTGAGGGTTGACCTGCGCTTGCAGCGCGTTCATCTGCGCGACCATCTCTCGTTGCTTGGCCACCTCCTCTTGGCGCATCGTCCGCTTCAGCTCGTCGAGCAAGCCCTGAAACGCCAAGCCGAGCAGTGTAATTTCGTTGCGGGTTCTCAGCTTTGAGGGGAGCAGCTCCAGCTTCGCAAGATCGACATTAGCCAGAGAATCCTTCAGTCTACTTAGCGGTCTTGTCACGCGGCTGGTATAGAGATAGAGCGCCAGCAACAATACGGCCATCACCGCCAAAAAAATCGTAACGGAACTATGGCGCAAATACGCGATAGGCCTGCGGTAAACGGATACGTCCTCGATCAGCAGCACAGTCCAATCCACCTCCGTCAGCTTCGAATAAAACAACATCTCGTTTGTCCCGGAAAACTGCATCTGAAAATGCCCGAATTCTTCATCCAGCAGCATCTTCAAGCGGTCGTTCTCCTCAATATTGCCGGCAATGTCCGGACTTAAGCTGCTGAACAATTCGCTGCGGTCGGGACCGAGAATAAGCACGTTGCCGAAGGACAGGTCGTTGCGGAAGAAAAAGAGGTTTTCCAGCTCTTTTACCGAATAGCTGACCTCCACGTATCCGTACACATTGTAGTTATCCCTAAGCGGACGTACGATCGAGACGACCTTATCTCCCGATTCGGACCATGGATCAGGATGGGGCGGTAAAAACCGTTTATAATCGTCCATGTTCAAGTATTCTCGAAACATAGGCATGGCGCGAACTTGGAATTTGTCGGCTTTCACATTGTCCATCTTATTGCTTAATCCCAAATAATCGCCGAAGCGACTGACGATGCTAATTCGTCCTTTGAGCGGCTGCAGCGACGTGAAGGATAGCAGTGTATTGCGCACTTCCGCACTAATTTCCGGGTGTGCGGTGAAGTAGTTCTCCTCGGAATTGGACGCGATCCCCTTCAGCACACCCAAAATCGAGTCTGATGCATTGACGGAGATTGAAAGCTTGTCCATTTCCTCCAGCATGTCGTCGACTTGCTCCTGAAGCTTGATCGTCGTCTGCTGCTTGTTTTGCGCCATATCGTTTTCGATCAACGATTCATTACGGAAATAATGAATGACGTTAACGATCGTAATCACGGAGAACAGGAAGATGGACAATGTCAAAAATATACTAGTCTGATATCTTAACGATCCGAACATGCCGCCCCCTTGCCGCG
Organism: Paenibacillus sp. FSL K6-3182; assembly: GCF_037976325.1. NCBI lineage: Bacteria > Bacillati > Bacillota > Bacilli > Caryophanales > Paenibacillaceae > Paenibacillus > Paenibacillus sp. FSL K6-3182. The sequence goes on along the minus strand of NZ_CP150265.1, from coordinate 1,838,362 downwards.
CGAAAAAGTAAGCGCATTCTATATTGCTTCTACTAATGTAACAAATAAGGAGTGTTGAGTGAACAGGACAATCTACAGATGGCGGTATGGAAAATTTACGGAGCAGAAAAAAGGCCATCAAGTCGGGTCTCCCCAACGTGAATGGCCTTCTCGCTATCTAATCTTATTCAATGCCTTGCTCTTTCGCTTTCGCGTTTACTTCCTCGATCTTCTTGTCTAGACCTTTGGCCTTGTAGCTGTCTTTGGTCGGAGTCGACATGTACGCCAGACGGATGTCGTAGTCCGGCACTTTCGTGTTGTACAGAATCCATTTGATATAATCGACCCCAGCTTGTCTGATGACTTCATGGGTAATCTTCGTGTTGTTCATGTCATAAGCGTCCGCTGTTTCGTAAGCTATCGAGTTTTTTCAGGGAGCGATAAGCGATTACTCCCGAATAATTTTCGGTTAGCAATGACAAGTTATGTTCTTATTTTCCGTTCAAAAATGCTGGAATTCCAAGTTGTCTATATACGTTCCTTCACCCATACCGCCATCTCGCCTTTGCCGCGATTCGCCCATGCGTAATAGGGAATAAACGTAACATCCGTCTGCTCAAGAGCTGCATCTGCGTTGGTGCGGTAAAGCTGAGTGCCCCAATCCTCGAATTGAAGCTTCAGCGCCTGCGCCTTAATCACTTGGATGCCGCCAATCAGACTTTGTTCAAACGTTTCCTCTAGCTTGGCATCCTGCGGCAGAAGCAGCTGCTGAAGCTGCTTCCCGTTGTCCGCTTCCTCTAGGCAATAGACGAGCGGCCCGCGCTGCAGCGCTACCTTTCCAGCATTTTGCTTCACTAGCGGATGGCTTCTTACTCGTAATATAGGCATATCGAGTGCAAGCTCCACAACGTCGCCGGACTTCCACTCCCGATCAATTCGCGCATAGCCGTCCACGATTTGATTCGTAATGGAATAGGCTTCTCCGTTTATGAGTATCGCTGCATTGGAAGACCAGTCTGGTATACGCAGCGCCAAAGTGAATACTGCCGGCTCGCCGAGTGTCACCTCAAAGCGTGCTGAGCCTGCCCAAGGCATATTTGATTGCTGATGAAGCTTGATTTTTGTATCACCTAATGAAAGCTCCATTTCCCCGCCGATATACAAATGCGAATAAATGGTATTACCTTTTGTGGAATACAAATATTCGCCAAGCGAGGCAAGCAAGCGAGCAATATTAGGCGGACAGCATGCACAGCCGAACCACTCTTGGCGGACAGGCTTCACATGGTTAAAGTTTTTGTTTCTTCCTTCACATACATCAGGCGTTACCTCCAGCGGATTCACGTAGAAGAAATGTCTGCCGTCGCGCGACATGCCTGCAATAACAGTATTGTACAAAGCACGTTCCATGACATCCGCATAGCGGCTGTTAGGCTCGAGCTGAAGCATGCGATGAGCGAAGAAAATGAGGCCGATTGATGCGCAGGTTTCTGAATATACCGTATCATTTGGCAGATCGTAATCGAATGAAAAAGCTTCGTCCTGCGCCATTGATCCAATACCGCCAGTAATGTACATCTGCTTGGAGGCTATGTTGTCCCACAATCTGCGGCATGCCTCAAGCAAAGACTCGTCGCCCGTTTCGCGTGCAACGTCCGCCATACCCGCAAGCATATAAACGACACGTACCGCATGACCAGTCGCCGCTTCCTGTTCACGTACTGGCAAATGCGCTTGGAAATAATCCGCTTCGATATGAATTTTATTATTGCTCCAATGCGAAGTTCTGCCCCTGCGGTCAGCCTCTGCTTCGAAGAAGCTGGGCTGCTGGCCGCGCTTATCAATAAAGTAGCTGCTTAGCTCCAAATATTTGCGATCACCCGTTGTCTCATATAATTTCACAAGCGCCAGCTCAATCTCTTGATGGCCGTCATAGCCTGCAATTTGCCCAGGTCCATCACCAAACACGACAGCAATATCATCTGCAATGCGGCACACAATATCAAGCAGCTTCTTCTTGCCTCTTGCTTTATAGTAAGCTACTCCAGCCTCGATCATATGGCCTGCGGTATAAAGCTCATGGCACTCCGTCAAGTTTGTCCACTTCTTGCCCGGCTCTTTAATCGTATAGAAGGTATTCAAATAACCGTCAGGCTGCTGCGCCTTTTCAATAATGTCGATCATTTCGTCAGCAATTTGCTCTAGACCAGCATCTGGCTTTGTCTCAAGCAAATAAGCGACCGCCTCCAGCCATTTGGCTACATCGGTATCTTGAAATACGAAGCCGTAAAAATCCCCTTTTTCTAAACCTGCCGCAATTTTAAAATTACGAACCGCTCCGCTTCGTTCGGCTCCCTCTACTTGATCATTTATAGCATCCCATTGATAGGGTACAACAACATCCCTAACTAGATTAATATAATAATTCCAAAATGAATCTTGAATATTGATCTGCTTAAGTGATACGGGTTTAGCATGGTCCCTGCTTGCGATTTGCTCCATTTATTAAAACCCCTCTTCCGATATGAATAACTTTCATACTGCTGATCTCTATTTTATGGGTTAAAATAAAACTTAAATACAAACGAAAATAACTAAATACTTATAAAATTTCACACAAGCAGGGAGTGTAATTGATTATGATAGCAGCATCAGAGCATATTTATTTTGCAGCCCCTCCGCTTCCCTATTACTTAGAGAGCGGCGTTACGAATCACGAACGGGGCGATCAGCATCCGAGCCGGAAGCAGCTAGGCGTATTTGATCTTCTTATCGTAGAACGTGGCTGCTTATTTATAGGCGAGGATGAGCGGAAATGGCAATTAACAGACGGGCAAACCTTGCTTCTGCTGCCTGACCGCTATCACTATTCCGTAAAACCTTCCGAGGAAAAAACACGCTTTTACTGGGTTCATTTTCAAGCGGTGGGGGAATGGCAGCAAACGGAGCTCGATCACTCAGGCATTAACCAAGAAGAGCATTACAATCGTTTCTTAACTTCTCCTTACTCCCTTCACCTGCAGAAAGCATGGACGCTCCCCTATCCAGAGCAAGCGTTTCGCTTAATGCGTACGCTGAACAAAGCTGGAGGAGAGCGTCAGTCGAGTGCATTCTGGACGCAGCAGCAGACATTCGAGGAGCTGCTGCGCATGATGGATCTGCGGCAAAATGACAGCTATACAAGCCCCATTGTCACTCTAGCTGAGAAAGCAGAGGCTTATATAAAAAATAATTATCGATTTGAAATTTCAAGCAAAACGATGGCTGAAGCTCTCAATTTTCACTATAACTACATTACCCGCTGCATGAAGCAGGTGTATGGCATGACACCTATCGACTATTTATCCAAATATCGGCTTGAGCAAGCCAAGCTGCTGCTGCTCAAAACAGAATGGCCGATCGCAGAAATCGCGCAATATGTTGGATTTGAAAATGTTCCATACTTCTCCAATTGCTTTACGCAGCAAATCGGGCTGCCGCCTACGAAATTTCGCAAGCAATATACGACGTAATTTAAGGCGATAACGTTTGCTTCAACCAATCGTAAGCCAGTCGGCCGCTTATTTCATGCTTGCCCGGAAATACGTCCGTTAAAAGCCTGTCACCAGCTCCGTCCGCCTCATAAATGGCCTGAATCTCTGCTTCCGCCTTCCGAAAGCCTGCCAGCGGAAAAATCGGATCATTTTCTCCAGATTCAAGAAATAATGGACGCGGAGCAATTAATCCGATCAATTCCGGCAGCTCCGCGTGAACGAGTAAACTTGGCGTGTAATTATCAATGCAATGATGAACAGCAAAGATGCTGTCTTTAACTGTGCTCGCGAAGCCAGTCAATACCGTTGCATTTATGCGCGCTTCCAGCACAGCCGTCACAAACCCAATTAAACCTCCGCCGGAAAAACCCATGAGGCCAATCCGATCAGCATCCACCTCTTTGCGCGTAGACAAATAATGAAATGCTTTTAACGCTTCTGATACGCGCAGGCCGGTCAATGTCTTGCCAAGCATCATCAGCTGCGTTGACAGCCGGTAGCACGAGCTTGGCGTATCTGGATTAAGCGCAAGATCGGCATGGAGCCTGCGCTCGCCGAAGCCGATGACGTCTGGTGCGATCACGACCATGCCCCGTTTCACGAGCTGAACGGCAAAATGCTGATGGCTGCCCGGATTTTCATCATCTTGTGATCCATCCTGCCGCAAACCAACAATTTGCCTGCTCCCATAACCATGACCATGCAGTGCCAGCACACTCGGCTGCGGCCCCTGCACATCAATCGGAATAAGCACATACGCAGCAAAGGTCAGCTCTGGCGTAGCCGACAGCTCCACGCGTTCGCGAACATATCCATCGCATTGAACGCGCTCAAGCACCTTCGGTATATGTGCGGGATTAGGCTCGAACTGGCCTACCAACTCTCGCAGCGCTGATTTCAGCTTCGGCCTGCGTTCATTTCGGAGCTGCAGAGTTCGAAGCTGTTGATGCCGAGCAATGGCTTCGTCATATAGCTTCGTTAAATAAGAATCACCATTCCACATCGTGATCTCTCCTCTTTGTTTGCGTTTTTGTTGTCCTCTTCTCAACATTCTTTTGTCTTTAAGAAAATTCAAGCAAAGTGGTTGAATCTTTATTCTTAATGTTGTATATTTATGCAATACAATGAATAACCGGGAGGCTCGTAAATGATTCAGATGGAAAAGTCAGCAACAAAGGCATTATTAGAAACGGCGGAGAAATCGGTTCTTTTTACGGCGCACCGTCCCAGCGTCGTGATGGAAAAAGGCAAGGGTATGTTTTTGTGGGATACGGATGGAAATCGTTACTTGGATTTTGTCGGCGGCTGGGCGGTTGCAAGCTTGGGGCATTCCCCTGCTGTATTGCAGGAGGCATTGTCACGTCAGGCTTCAACGCTTGTTCATGCAAGCCCCGGTTACTATAATAAACCAATGATTGAATTCGCCGAGATGCTGACCAGCGTCAGCGGTATGGATAAAGCTTTTTTTGTAAGCAGCGGTGCTGAGGCGAATGAAAGTGCAATTAAGCTGGCAAGAAAACATGGCTCTGTTAATTTGAATGGAGCATATGAGATTATTACGTTAACGAACAGCTTCCACGGACGCTCGCTAGCTATGATGTCTGCAACTGGGAAAGCAAAGTGGAAGGATCTATACGCTCCAAAGGTCGAGGGCTTTAAACATGTACCTATTAATGACCTTGATGCTTGCTTTGCTGCGGTTACGAACAACACCTGTGCAATTATGGTCGAGCTCGTGCAAGGGGAAGGCGGCGTTCATTCCGTAGATGAAGCGTATTTGTTCGGATTGCGTAAAATATGCGATATGTACGGCATGCTGTTAATATTTGATGAAATACAGACGGGGATGGGCAGAACAGGCAAGCTGTTCGCTTATGAGCATTACGGTATTATGCCTGATGTCATCACCTTAGGCAAAGGCATTGGTGCTGGCTTTCCGTTAGCGGCAATGCTGACAAAAAGTAAATATGATTTATTTGAGCCGGGAGATCAAGGTGGAACCTACACAGGAGCCCCGCTTGCCATGGCCGCAGGTAATGCCGTGCTTCAGGAACTGCTGGAGCAAAACTTGGCAAACAACGCTAAGGTACAAGGCCAATTTCTAGAAGGCAGCCTTCGTGATCTTTCTCACGAATTTCCGATTGCGAATATTCGCGGCAAAGGACTTCTGCTCGCATTTGACGTACCTGAGAACACCGCTGATGAGCTTGCTGCGATTTGTATGCGTGAGGGACTGCTTATCAATGCACTGAATTCATCTACCATTCGCCTCGTTCCTCCATTAATTGTAACGCAGAAGGATATCGATCTCATGATATTCATCCTGCGCCGCTCTTTCCGTCAACTGCTTGCTGCTAAATAATGACTCATTCGTAACGAGCCAGCTGATCCAGCGAATGCTGAATCGGCTGGTTTATTGAAGTGAGCTCTTGCGCTAGCCTCAGCTGCACAATCGAATCCGCGTCTCTAGCTTCTACCAATTCAGCACATTGCCTGCATAATCCACGTATTCACAATCTGCTGCCGCAGCATCCAAGCTTATGCGGGCTTCAACTAGCTTTAGAATAGAGGACGCCGATTGCTCAGGCGTAAGCGTTGCTGCAGCATCTAACTTGCCCTGCATATACGTCTGCACCCAACCTGGGTGCACAACCAGTACACGGCCTCCCAGCTGCTTAATGCCATTATGGATCAGCTTGGATTGCATGTTCAGCGCTGCCTTTGACATACAATACGCATACCAGCTGTCCCGGTAGCAATCACTTATGCTGCCCGCCTCCGACGAAATATTGAGCAGAAACTTTGATTCTCCCTTGAGCAGGAGCGGCATAAAGGTCTGACTCATCCGCAAGCTGCCTATAGTATTCACATTAAAAACATCAAGCATCTCCGCGTAATGAAGCGGATCCAGCACCGTTGCTGTAATATCTCCCAATATCGCTCCGTTATTGATTAATAGGTCCAGCTGATCCGTCCTTGCAGCTGTTGCCGCGAACGCCCTCGCCACACTCTCATCACTTGATATGTCCAGCTGCAGCACCTGCAGCCGATCTGCATGTGCTTCTTTTAACTCATCAAGCTGCGGTACATAGTCCGCATATTGTCCAGCAAAAACGTCATATTCCAGCTCAAGCAAGCATTTCACGAGGGCCAAGCCTACTCCTCGATCTGCTCCGGTTACGAAGGCTGTTTTCTTCAATACAATCACTCCTATTATACTTATTGAAATCATTGCGAATGATGGATAAGCTGCTCCGCATAATCTAGTTACGGTTGTAATGCGCCTAATTAGCAGGAGGGCTCCCATTTTGCGTACACGAGCTGCCAAAAAAGAAGAATTTGAAATATACATTGTTCCCGCCTGGAAATGGAAGGAGTTCATTGCCTTTGAGCTCATCGGCGGCGCGGCATTTTATTTGCTATGCCGAAAAGCAGTGCATTCCGAGCTATTCGGAATTGCCGCGAATATAGCCGGACCGCAGATGCTCAAATTTTTGATGGCTGCTTATCGCTTGGATACAAAAAAACGTCCCACAGCCCCCGCTGAGCTAGCGGAATTGTAGAACGTTTCAAGCACGCTAGAAGCCGAAGTAAGCTTTAGCGTTGCGATAAGAAATATTTTGAACCATTTGCCCCAGCAGCTCCATATCTTCCGGCGCCTCGCCATTCTCGACCCATTCACCTAGCAAATTGCAGAGCAAACGCCGGAAATATTCATGTCTGGTGTACGAGAGGAAGCTGCGAGAATCGGTCAGCATGCCAACAAAGCGGCTAAGCAGTCCTTGATTGGCATGCGTATTCATTTGATCAAGCATACCATTTTTTGTATCGTTGAACCACCATGCAGAGCCAAGTTGAATTTTCCCAGGCACCCCGCCCCCTTGGAAGCTTCCAATAATGGATCCCAGTACATCATTGTCCTTGGCATTTAGCGAATACACGATTGTTTTCGGAAGCGCGTCGTCCATATCCAGCGCATCAAGCAGCCTCGTTAGCGGGTAAGCTACGTCGCTATCATTGATCGAATCAAAACCCGTATCCGGTCCGAGCTTGCCAAACATGCGCGAGCTGTTGTTTCTAGCCGCATTGATATGGAACTGCATCGCCCAGCCGCGCTCGGCATACAAACGTCCCAAGAAGAGCAGCGTGAACGTTTTGTATTGCTTCTCTTCTTCTAGGGAGACCGTTTCCTTGTTCAAAGCTTTGGCAAAAATAGCGGCAGCATCAGCCTTCGTTGTCTCTGCATACGCAACGTAGTCCAGCGCATGGTCAGATACTTTGCAGCCCACCTCAGCGAAAAACTTTACTCTTGCCTCAAGCGCATCAAGCAGCGCGTCATAGCTGTCGATCGTCGTTGCAGCCGCCTCTTCAAGCTTGCCAACCCATTCTAGAAAAGTAGGACGATTGATTTCCAGCGCTTTGTCAGGCCTGAAGGAAGGCAGCACCTGTACGTTAAAATCATCTAAAGCTTTGATCGCGATATGATACTCCAGCGAATCAACAGGATCATCTGTCGTGCAGATGACCTCAACCTTGGACATGTTGACCAAATCACGCGCTTTAAATTGGCCTGTCGCGAGCTTCGCGTTAACCTGTTCCCATATGGACGGCGCATTTTTCTCATTAATAAGCTCATAAATGCCAAAATAACGACGAAGCTCCAAATGCGACCATTGGTACAGCGGATTGCCGATCGTTTGTGGAACTGTTTTGGCCCATGCTTCAAAGCGCTCGTAATCGGTTACTCCCTCGCCGCCTGTTACAAAACGCTCCTCTACTCCATTCGCACGCATTGCCCGCCACTTGTAGTGGTCACCGTACAGCCATGCCTCCGTAATGTTCTCAAAGCTTTTATTCTCAAAAATTTGCTGCGGACTCAAATGGCAATGGTAATCAATGATCGGCATGTCCTTTGCAAAATCATGATACAGCTTAATCGCCGTTTCGTTTGACAACAAAAAATGATCGTCCATAAATGGCCTCATTCCAGCTTCCTCCTCCGCAACCTAATTATGAAATTTCACAAGCTCATCAATTTGTACTGCGAGTCCCGTCTGGATTGAACGGTTTGCTGCAATGCCTGTTAGAATCGATCTTGCTCCATCAATATGATTCGCCGCCCTATGGAATGGGTCCTCTACAGGCGTTCCAAATAGATCGTTCAGCAATACCGGATCGCCGCCGCCATGACCGCCAACGCCTTCCTCTACCTCAACCTCGTAAGGAGCAGCAAACATTGGAAATACTTTAATCGACTGCTCTTTCAGCGCGCCCTCATCGGATTTCTCGCCGCCGGAATTCACATACGATTGTTCCACGATATTCATCTCGATGCGTCCCTTTGTTCCATTAAATGCAATGCGGTAGCCTTCCCATGGCAAATATGCGTTTAAGGAGTAGGTTAAGATCGCATTGTTTTTGTAGCGGACAAGCACGCCCATCGTATCTTCAATATTAATGCCGTCACCGAACACGCTTTGATCGCGGCGGTAGCCGTCCTCATGCTCCGCGTCCAAATACATCGCTTTCAAATGATCATTTTTGTCCAAATGCAGCGCAAATGGATCATTTTCAGCCAGTGGATTTCCCGTTGCGCGCTCATAAAATTGCGTCTCCCCGCGCTGCTCTGCATTTTCGCGACCATAGAACAAGAGATCACCAAAGGCAAATACCGACTCCGGCTGCGAGCCGATCCAGAAGTTCACGAGATCAAAGTGATGCGTCGATTTGTGCACCAGCAAACCGCCGCTGTTCTGCTTGTTGCGATGCCATCTGCGGAAATAATCTGCGCCATGCTGCGTATTCAGCAGCCACTCGAAGTGAACGGAGGTTACTTTGCCGATTGTACCATTAGCAATCAGCTCTCTAGCCTTCGTATGATGCGGCGCATACCGATAGTTGAACGTTACACGCACATTGCGCCCCGTCCGTTCAACCGCATCCAAAATTTGCTGGCATTTTTTCTCATCCACCGTCATGGGCTTCTCGGTTACAACATCACAGCCAAGCTCCAGCGCACGAATAATGTACGTATGATGCGTCCGATCCATGCTCGTAACGATGACCGCATCCGGCTTCTCCTGCTCAATCATTTGTTCAAATTCATTTGACTTGTACGTTTTTACAGCCTCATGGTTATATTTATCAACTAATATGCGATTCGCATAGTCCATCCGAGTTTGGTTAATATCACAAAAAGCGAGCAGCTGCGACGTTTCTCTGAAATCGGTTGCAAGAGCACCGTAGAAAAATTCTGCCCTGCCGCCGCTGCCTACCAATACATACCGTTTTTTTGCCATACTCATTATTCCTCCTCGATTCCAATTACCTTCATATTACTGCATGATAGTGATATAATTCTCTGCATATCCTGCTCTATTTCGATCAAACACCGCTTATTTTGCGATAAAATCAAAAGGAGTACATCCCTAATGAGCATTCAGCCCGACATCTACAGCTTTGGCTCTATATCCGACCTATACATTGAGTATACGAAGCGGACAGCACCCTACACGATGGAATACAATCACTACCACGACTATTATGAAATTTACTATATGCTGTCAGGGCAGCGGATTTATTTTATACGTGACCGTTCCTATTCCGTTGAGCAAGGCGACCTCGTCTTTATTTCGAAGCATGAGCTGCACAAAACGATGCAATCCGGCGATGCCGCTCATGAACGAATTATCATACACTTTGATGATGCCATGTTGAGCAAATTGGCAGGAGCCCATGCCAGCTTCTTATTGACGCCATTTGAACAGCAATCCCATATTATTCGTATGCCAATGCAAGAGCAGCTGGCGACAGCACAATTAATGAGCAGAACGCTCTCAGAGATCAGACAGCAGCCCGCTGGCTTCGAGCTGTTTCCTGCGTTTGCTGTAACGGAGCTTCTGCTGACTGCCGCTAGACATATTCAGCAGCATGAGCCAGTGCCTCTGCATCATGCTACTCCCATGCATGCCAAAATTTCAGAGGTTATCTGCTACATTAACACTCACTTTGGGGAGACGCTGCGGCTTGACGAGGTCGCAAAACATTTTTTCATCAGTCCCTATTATTTAAGCCGCATGTTCAAGGAGCTTACAGGTTTTACCTTCTCCGATTACATCATTCTGACCCGCATGAAGGATGCCCAGCGTCTGCTTCGCGAGTCCGATAGGAGCATTACCGATATTGCCGCTGCGGTTGGCTTTGATAACTTCTCCCACTTCGGTAAAACCTTTAAAAAGATAACCCGCCTATCCCCGCGTCAATATCGGAAGCAATATAGGTAAGAGAATTTAAGTGAAACAAATTTTTGTCGTAATTTCATACAAATATGGTCATTAAATTACACTAAAAATAAGCATAAAACTGTGTTAAATTATAGCTGTTGTCATAAATTTATATATGCAATGCAAATTCGCTAATAGATGCCCAGGGAGAGATGAACCTATGATTCGAATTGGTAAAATCAGTTATTGGCATGTACACGCATGGGATTATACGAAACAAGCTCAGGAGCACCCTGGTACGGAAATCGTTGCTGTATGGGACGAAATCGCAGAACGCGGTCAAGCAGCTGCCGAGAAGCTTGGCGTTACTTTTCATTCCGATCTTAATGAAATGTTGAGTCGCGATGATATTGACGCCGTTATTGTTGACGCTCCAACTTTCAGACACCAAGAGGTTATCGTAGCAGCGGCTAAAGCCGGCAAGCATATTTTCACAGAGAAAGTTATTGCCCCAACTCTTAAAGAAGTAAATGTTATACTAGATGAAGTAGCTAAAAATAATGTAAAATTAACTGTATCGCTTCCTCGTCTAAATGACGGCTATACACTGGCGATTCGCGATATTTTGTCACAAGGCGTACTTGGAAAAATCACACTCGTTCGTGCTCGTCTCTCACATAACGGAGCAACAGCGAACTGGCTGCCTGAACACTTCTACAACCTAGAGCAATGCGGCGGCGGCGCTTTAATCGATTTGGGCTGTCACCCAATGTATTTGACTAGACTTTTCTTGAATGAAATGCCAAAAGAGGTTTCTGCTCACTTTGGTTATGTGACTGGCAAAGAAGTAGAAGATAACGCTGTTGCGATATTGAACGCGCCATCTGGAGCAATCGGAATCGTAGAGGCCGGCTTCGTTAACAATCATTCACCATTTACGCTTGAGGTGCATGGAACTGAAGGAACGCTATTGTATGGCAATCCTGAGAGCCAGCTGCTGCTTCGCACTTCTACACCAGGAGCACAATCATCTGAGCAATGGACGGCACAAGTAATTCCGCCGAACAGAGAAAGTGCATTTGACCAATGGGTACAGCACATCGAGAAAAACACGTCCGCTGACGAAAATGTAAGCCTTGCCATTGACTTAACAAAGCTGATGGAAGCTTCAAACCGTTCTGCTAATGAGCACCGTGCAATCCGCATCGATGAGCTGAGCGAGTAATACTACACACATAATTTGAACGACTCCAAGGAGTGATCGGCATGCCTAACTTTCCGTATGAGGTCATGCATGAACGCCAGGATGCGCTTGAACGCCTGGAGCTGTGCATCAGATGGGGACCCTACGACATCCATGTACTGCGCTTCCATCTGACGCAATTTCCTCCCGGCAGAATGATTGGATTTCATAAGCACGCGGAATATGAATTTCACTTCATACCGCAGGGCAAAGGAAAGGTCATTATTAGCGACCAGGAGTATGCGTTAAAACCTGGCATGCTATATTTAACTGGACCTGAGATCATGCATTATCAAGAAGCAGACCCGCTTGAAGCGATGGATGAGCTTTGTCTGCATGTCGATATCATTGATCGCACCGAGCAGAATAACGGCGAGGATGTTCATTCCTATGACGACTGGGAAGCTGCTGAAGCGCGAAATTGTATCGAGAAGCTCAAGGCACTTCCATTGTATCCAACAATGGATCTTCATCAAGCGATGCCTCGCTTTCTTGAAGCATATCAAGCTTGCAACGATAATTTTGTCGGCAGCTATACTACCATTAAGCAGACAGTTATCCAGATTTTAATGCGAGCGGTTCGCGCTTATGAAACAGCAAGTGAACAGAAGCATTTTCCAACGCGGGATATGAAGGCTTATCGTTATCGACTCGCCTTGGAGTATATTTACGCCAACTATGACGGCTTCATCACGCTTGAGGACGTTGCGGACAAGCTTAATTTAAGCTCTCGGCAAATTCAGCGATTATTCAAGGAGCTCCATCACGGACATACATTCAGCCGTATTCTTGAAGACATTCGGCTAGCTGTCGTATGCCGTGAGCTGCTCGAGAGTTCGCATTCGGTGGAGAAAATAGCTAAGTTATCCGGCTTTGCCGGCGGCAACTATTTACACGCTGTATTTCGCAAGAAATTCGGCGTCACTCCTTCCGAATATCGCAGAAATGCTCGTCAAACCGTTTCTCAATAAAAAAAATCATTATACTACTAGGAGGCTTTATAACATGTCTAAAGTATACAAACTTGCTATTATTGGCTGTGGCGGAATTGCAAACGGTAAACATCTACCTAGCTTGAAGAAACTTAAAAACGTTGAAATCGTTGCATTTTGCGATATCGTTGAACAACGTGCGATTGACGCAGCTGCTCAATACGGCGCAGAAGACGCGAAAGTATACACGGATTACACGGAGCTGTTGAACGATTCTTCCATTGAAGTTGTTCACGTATGTACGCCAAACGATTCACATGCGAACATTGCCATTGCTGCGCTTGAAGCTGGCAAACATGTTATGACTGAAAAGCCTATGGCCAAAACAGCTCACGATGCACAACGTATGGTTGACGCTGCTCGCCGCACTGGCAAGAAACTTACTGTTGGCTACAACAACCGTTTCCGTCCAGACAGCCAACACTTGAAAAAATTGTGTGAAGCTGGTGAGCTTGGTGACATCTACTACGCGAAAGCGCATGCTGTTCGTCGCCGTGCAGTTCCAACTTGGGGCGTTTTCCTTGACGAAGAAAAACAAGGCGGCGGACCGCTTATCGATATCGGTACTCACGCACTTGATTTGACGCTTTGGATGCTTGACAACTACAAGCCAAAAGTAGTGCTTGGTACTTCTTACCACAAGCTTTCGCAACGTGAGAACGCTGCTAATGCATGGGGCCCTTGGGATCCTGCGAAGTTCACGGTTGAGGATTCCGCATTTGGTATGATCGTTATGGAAAACGGCGCTACAATCGTGCTTGAATCCAGCTGGGCACTTAATACACTTGAAGTTGACGAAGCAAAATGTACGTTGTCTGGTACTGAAGGCGGCGCGGACATGAAGGATGGCCTTCGCATTAATGGCGAGAAGCATAGCCGTCTATTTGCAACAAAGGTTGATCTGAATGCAGGCGGAGTTGCTTTCTACGATGGCAAAACAGAAAGCGATGCTGATCTCGAAATGAGAATGTGGCTGAAAGCTATTGAAGAGGACACTGAGCCTGTTGTTACACCAGAGCAAGCTTTTGTCGTTTCTCAAATTCTTGAAGCGATTTATGAATCATCCAAAACCGGTAAAGCCGTATATCTATAAGCTACACAAAAGGAACTGCCTCGCATGGTCTATACAGACCTTGCAGGAAGTTCCTTTTTTTGTTCTCCTATTGAATTACTCCTTAGCGAAAAAAGAGGCCAATAAAATGACAGGAGCATTATAATCAATCGCGTATTCATTGCTCGAATAAGAACCTCTTACATCCAAATAAGCCATGGCAGGTGCGAGCCTATCCTTGACCGCATCCATATCAGGATCTCCGCCGTAACGATTCGGACCTCCAACGACTAAGCCTGGAATCAATACTCCAGTAGCTGCATTAATGCGGTGATGAGGCTCCAGCGGGAATTGACTGCCTATTCCCGTCACATAACTAAACCCCGTTGCACTTCGGCCAAATACATGATGTAGCTGCTCAAGCGCAGTAGCTCTGAAGCTAGCTTCTTCAGGCTTCATTAGGTTTGCAATCAGAAGGATACAGCCATAAGCAGCTCCGGATTTCACCGATGCCCACGTGTATTCCTCTGCGTTCAATAGGTTGAAATAGCCGTCTGCTTCGGATCTTGCAACAAGCTCCTTCGCTCGATCAATTACTGCTGTACGAATAAGCTCCTTCCACTGCTCATCCGCTTTCTCCGCACGATAGTACGCCCATTGACCAAGCAGCTGGGCATTCGCCCAGTTGACCGCCTGTGGGGAGCTCTTCAACAAATAATCAAACCGACTAGTAAGCACGTCGCTATAGCTGCTATTTCCCGTAGTGCGAAACAGCTCAGCAAGTGCCCACATCCTCTCTTCTGCATCGGTTTGCTTGCCATATCCGCCAGAGCCGTTATCCTGCATCGGATCCTGCCGGAAAACAGCGGCTTCGTTTGCGCTCAAGTAGCTCTGTGCTTTCTCAGCCGCAGCTAACAAACGATTAGAAAATTTCTCGTCGAAGGGTTTATATATTCGAGCCGCCAGCGCTGTTGCACCCGCAAATTGAGCGGTGCCATACGTCGACAAACCATATACATAACGAGTTTGTGTATCCGTATCTGGCGTAACAAATCCAGTCCAAGCGGAGCCGCTCACTTTATGATAAACCGCACCGTCTGCACGCTGCATGCGCAGCATCCATTCCAGCTCATAACGCACCTCTTCCAAAATATCAGGAAGCGAGGAATTCGCAGTCTTTAACCCTTCAGGAAGCTTAAGTTGTCCCGCAGGAAATGCTTCTGGATTGAGGTCATAGGCGAGCAGCAGCTGAGCAACTGTAACAGCTGCAGGAGGTATGTACTTTCCATAGTCGCCAGCATCGTACCAACCGCCGGATACATCAATGAGATCACCTTTATGCGATACTCCATCATCAAAGAAGATCTCCGCTTGCGCATCTTGTAAATGTCCCGCTGTCTGCTTCAACTTCGTAATTGGATCGTCGATCGTTACGCCCGAACGCTGCAATGTATAAGATCTGAGCAGCGTAGCGAGCGCATCATCATATGGAGTATCTCCAATGACAAAAGGATAAGAACTGCCCGCCCCAGCGACCAGCAGTTTATATTCTCCAGCCGTTTGGAAGCTGGAGAAATCCGCTCTTCTTATTGTCTTTTGCGATGCTGCATCCGCAAGCGGCTCAGATAAGCTGCCCGTAAACATCGTGTTGCCATTGCTGTCTACTAACGAGAATTCCGCTCCGCTTGGCAACTCACCCTCTACGATGGCAAACTTCGCATGCGCTGTTCCATAGCCAACCTGATCCACCTTGACTTGTGTTCCTTGCTTAATTTCTGGCTGCGAGTCAGGTTCCGTTGCAATTGGCAATTCAGCATTGTTTATTGGAGCATTTCCTTGTTCCTGCTGCTTATTCAATGTATTCCCGCCTTCTGACCCTGATAACAGTCGAAATGATATCGTCACAACTAACAAAAGAGTAATGATTCCGCCTATGACATACAAAGTACGTCTGCGTATGCTCATCAGCCACCGCCAATTTTATTTTGTTCTGCCTTACAGATTCATAGGAGCGCCGTTATGATCAATAAAAAGTGCATCTGCTTCCGTTTTCCCCTCGACGATGTTCAAGATGCCAGCTGCAGATACTGTCGCATCTCCAGGCGCTTGCTCGCCTCCCATATCTGTTCTGATCCAGCCGGGATGAAGCGCATGAACAACAAATCCTTGCGGTGCAAGCTCGTTCCGCAGCTGAGCTGAGAACATGTTCAGAGCAGACTTAGACAACGCATACGAGTAGTCGCCCCCATAAGCGCCTGTAAAGCTTCCTGCTTCCGAGCTAATATTAATGATGCTTTGCCGCTCTCCTTTACGAAGCATAGGCAAAAAATGCTTGAGCACAACGATCGGCCCAAAAAGATTAGTCTGGAACGATTGCTCTACTTGCTCCAAGTCGAGCTGCTCCAGCTTCTGATCCCGTCCCAGCAATATCGCTGCACTGTTTATAACCGCATCCAGACTGCGAACTCGGTTTTCTGCTTGCTCGGAAGCGTAGCGAACCGAATTCTCATCCGTAACATCAAGCGGCAGGATCGTTACTTGATCCGGAAATTTTGCGAGCAGCTCTTGCAAGCCCTCTGCGGATGATCCCGGACTGCGAACCCCAGCTAACACATAATGCCCTCGTTCGCATGCTTCACTAGCAATCGCTAAGCCAAGACCTCGATTGGCGCCTGTAATTAATATGTTCATACTGCTCATTCCTCCTATTCATTCATCACCTATATTGGGAAGCTTGTTATCGCATCATTTACTTTTTATCGTTTTCCAGCAGCTCCAGCATGATCTTCAAATTTTTAAAAGTATCCATATAAGCGTATCGTCCGCCGGTATACTCTCCCTTTTGAACCAATGCCATTCCGTTTTTCTCCATGGATGCTACAATTTCTTTCATGCCGTCAACGACAAACGCGATGTGATGCGGGCCTTCACCATGCTTGTCGAGATGCTCTCTCCACGTACTTGGATGTTCATCCGGCTCGATAAGCTCAAGCTGCAAGGAACCCATATCAAAAAAAGCAAGCTTAGCGCGAGCCACGGACGACTCCCCATTGTATTCCGTTTGTGCTTTATCTACCGTGTCAGTCCAAAACCAATTCGGCTTTTCTATTCCAAAAAAATCGGCATACGCCTGCGAGGTTGTATCAATATCATGAACTAATAATCCAATTTGAGTTACTGTACGTGTTCCAATCAAGTTTTTATCCATGCCAGTTTCCCCCTGTAGGTTGATTTTATCGTTATAAGTGCTGTAAAAGCCGTGTAATCACTATTCAATATCCGGATACTCCAATTCATTGAAATTCCTTCACCTACATCCGCATTCCCCCTCTCACAAAACTACAAAACGTGAACGCGCGTTCATTTGAAAGTAAAAAATAATGTGCAGTTCAAACCTAACTTTAGAAGCCATTATGCAAACCATAACGACCTCTAACTACGTAGGTCCTGGTCTTAACTATGAATCTTCTCTTGCCCTTTGGCAGGAATCACGGACAACAAGTTCCGTGCTTGCCGCAACCGGCTGATAGTCGCCCGAACCATTCTCAATGCTGGAGATCAAGGTTTTCGTTAATTTGTCCATCATGTCTGCAAAATCAACCCGAATCGTCGTTAATGCCGGGCTGGAATGTGCACTCAATATATGGTCATCAAAACCTACGATCGATACATCCTGCGGTACACGAATACCGGATTCCTTCAATGCTCGAATAGCTCCGAATGCAACGCTGTCGTTTGCCGCAAATATCGCTGTCGGCAATTCCATCTTGGATTTCATAAATTCCTTAATGGCCATGTAGCCGCTTGATTCGTTAAAATCTCCCGGCAGCATCCACTGCTGCACGAGCGGTAATTGATGCCTTGCCATTGCTGCTTGAAAGCCGCGCCACTTGGATGGTCCGGAGTATCTATTCATATCTCCGTTAATCATGCCAATTCGCTCATGTCCCAAGCTGACTAAATAATCAATCGCTTGCCCTACACCCGTTTCGTTGTCAAAGTTGAACACAATACGATTGGATTCGGTCCGTCCTGGCAAGTGCTGATCTACGATTGCCACCATAAATCCTTCGGCTATAAGCTCTTCAATAAGCGGTTCATGATTAGCTGCTCCAATGAACACGCCACCATCGATTCTGCGCTGATAGAAGCTCTCCTTAATTGTACGAGCCTCATTCTGATCTTTCATATCGTGAACGATATGAGTCAGCACATAATATCCATGCGAAGAAGCGTTTTCAATAACCCGGGCAAGCAGCAAGCTTGAAATGCTGTCGCCGGATACTCGCCCGGAATCGGCCATAAACAAACCAATCGTTCGCGTGCGTTTGCCTGCCAGCACCTGCGCGGATAGATTAGGGTAATAATTGTATTGCTGAATAACCTTCAATACCTTTTGCTTTGTCTTCTCAGGAACATTCGCATAATTGTTAATAACACGGCTGACCGTGCTTCTGGAAACACCTGCTAGCTTAGCAATTTCCGTACTGTTAATTTCCTTGCTCAATCCTAGTCCCTCTTTCCGTAAACACGCGTTTATGAAAATATGGTACCAATGTTCCGAAGCGCTGTCAATTTATAATTGCAAGCTGCTTTAAAGATATTAAAATAGAAGCAGCCTCAAAGGTTTCCCTGAGGCTGCTTCTTATATAAAAACAACACTGACAGCCGAAATATCAGTACATCTGATCATTCATCGCATTCGGAAATTCATCAAGAAACACGTTCCAGTCAAGCGGCAGCTCCTCGTCTCTCAGCAGGCAGTGGTCGAGCGAATCGGTCAGCTGCTTACGATTCATCGCGATGCCGATAAGTACAAACTTATTAACACGATCACCATATTCCTCGTGCCATACGTTTGCGAGCTCTGGGTCTTCGAGCAGTAATTCTTCTCGTTCCGCATCCGGCAATGCAGCAGCCCATAAACCAGCCGGTCCAAACTGTATGGAAGGCCCTGCTTGGCTCAAGCTTTGGGCATACGCGCTACGAGTCGCAAGCCATACAATACCTTTGGCTCGAACGACTTCCTCTGGCCAGCGCTCCATCCAAGCTTTAAGACGCTGCGGATGAAATGGCTTCGCACGTTCGTATACGAAGGAGGATATACCGTACTCTTCCGTTTCCGGTGTATGTGATGGAGCTTCCAATTCCTTTATCCACCCTGCTGAACGACTAGCTTCGTCAAAATTAAACAACGACGTATTCAAAATTTCTTTCGGATTAACTTCGCCTTTGGAAGTACGAATAAACTTGGCGCGCGGCTGCATGGTCCGGAGAACCCCTTCTAGTTCCGCCAATTCCTCATCATCAACAAGATCACATTTGTTCAAAATAAGCACATCGCAAAACTCGATCTGATCAATCAACAAATCAACTACCTCGCGTATATCGTCTTCGCCAACGGCTTGACTGCGATCAAGCAATGTTTCACCTGATGCGTAATCATGCCAGAAGCGATAAGCATCAACGACCGTTACCATACAATCCAGCCTGCAATATTGTGTTAAATCAATCCCTTGCTCTTCATCGATATAGGAGAAGGTCTGAGCTACGGGAACAGGCTCACCAACACCAGTTGATTCAATCAGAATATAATCAAAGCGATTTTCTTTCGCTAAGCTCTCTACTTCCTTAAGCAAATCTTCCCTTAGCGTGCAGCAAATACAGCCATTGGACATTTCGACAAGCTTTTCTTCTGTCCGTGACAAGCCGCCCCCATCTTTAATAAGACTAGCGTCTATATTCAATTCACTCAAATCATTTACGATAACAGCAACTTTCAAGCCATCGCGATTATGTAGGATATGATTCATAATCGTCGTCTTGCCAGCGCCCAAATATCCGCTCAATACAGTTACAGGCAGTTTTTTAACAGTCATCATTGGCACCTCCAATTAATTTAAGCTTTCGATTAAACGTAATAATTACGATTATATAGCAAATAAAAAAAGCGAATTCAATTAATAGTAATCATTACGCTTAATGAGTATAACGATATCTTGCTAACTCGTCAAGATCGTATTTATTACAATTAAACAACCATGCTTTTTGTCCCATTTATCGTTTTTCCATAAAAAACAAACTTAATTGAGCATTAATTAATTTTGTTCGGAATATCTGATATCCTGCTATTTTATAAAGTTGAATGTATTATTTCCCCCATCCGAATACAATCTATATCCGTATTATCATTTAACACGACTAGTTTATTGCTGTTCGGCTCCAATAGCTTGAAAATTTGCATCTTTTCCTTCTTTTTATGATTATAGTTCCACACGTACATTCTCCATATAGATTTGTTTGTAATTCCCTTTTTCAAATCCAAGCTTCTGTACAATAAATCTTTTTTGCACGAATGCACACAAACGAGCCCCCCTACTTTATTCAAGTTCATTCTCTCTATCCTTCAGTCATATCCGCCTTCTGCTTCTGGCAGTTTCTGATAGGCTTCCTTCCCTGCAACGATTTGATGAATGAACTGTCGCAGTTCCAGCAATTGTTTTGCATCCTTTGTTAACTCGCAATATTTCTCGGTCCAAGTAAATGTCTTGGATTCCCCGTTTATACTAACCTCCCAGCTGTCTTCCCCGTAAGGAGTCCGTTCACACCCTATAGCAGCAGGCTTTAAGTTTTTTGTTCCCATTATATTTATTTCTCTCATTTTCTCATAAATGCTGCGCATCTCTTCTGTCGTAAACGCAATTTTTGCAGATGCAGTCCCGTTCATCACTAAATCCTTTGTAGCTGTATCTAAGAAAGTATTAATTTCATTTTTGTTTATTTCGCTGTATCCGTAACGCACCATGAAATCAAAATCACTCGGCATTTCTTTAGGCATATTGTTTGATTCTATAACGATACCATTTGTTGGTTGATGCTGATCAACCGTGTTTATCCCTGCACTCGTCCCCTTGCTGCAACCACTTGCGATAACTGCAAATAGGAGTAAAACTGAGCATAAACGTTTCATTTTAATGCCCCCCAATTGAATTTATGCAATGTTAAAGACGTAATTGGGAGATATTAGTTGCATCTATCCATCTCGTTCCTTTGTGAAATTATTCATATCCTCGCACCTCGCTAAGTGTATGATCATTACACAAAAAAAGCCGATGACCCCTTTGCTTTGGATTCATCGGCTTTCTATATTTGGACTCTCTCTGCACTACACATTAACATTATAGGAGAGCTGCAGTTCATCCCCTGGCAGGCCGCGAATGCCCCAGTTATATTTTGGAGTTTCAAAAATTGTTATTTCGATATCTTCAGGAGAAATATGCAATTGTGCTTGAATGTGATCAAAGAGCGAACGAATAAGCTGTTTTTTGGAATCGATGGAACGACCTTCAAATACGCTTATTTCGATAATCGTATACGCCTCGGTCCGTCCAGGAGCGTAATAAAAATCTTCTTTCTCCATTGCGAAAAAACGATGAAACTTCTTATCGAGCGGCATCTTAAATACATCCACTACACAGGAATGAATAACTTCTGATAATTGTTGTTTTATCGGATTTAATTGATCCTTAAGTCCAAAAACTTTCACCTGAGCCATTCTACTAATCACACCTTCCTTATTTCAACGGTTATTAGTTTAATCTTGTATTTTCAGTAAAATTATAGCACATGCAATTAGAATAAATCTCTTATGCTGAGCCAAACCAAGCATGGCTTAGCAAACGAATGCCTTCTTCAATATCATCCTCGCTCATTCCGCCAAATCCGAGCCATACAAGTGATGCCGGACAGCGCTCACTATCCATCCAATGTACATTCGGAGAATACACCTTCACCCCATTTTCTGCTGCCCGTTCGATCAGCTGGCCGCTTTCTCTGTCCTTAACATCAAGCAGCAAATGCAGTCCTGATTTGCTCCCAATGATACTTACACGATCTCCCATATACAGTGATAT
Source organism: Paenibacillus sp. FSL K6-3182 (assembly GCF_037976325.1). NCBI lineage: Bacteria > Bacillati > Bacillota > Bacilli > Caryophanales > Paenibacillaceae > Paenibacillus > Paenibacillus sp. FSL K6-3182. The sequence continues at coordinate 1,816,428 of NZ_CP150265.1, read as the reverse complement.
CGCAGTAACTAAAGCTTTATGCTTCGCTTGATACAGTCTTCTCATTTTGCGTATATGTCCAGCAAAATGTCCGCGATTCATAAACAAAAACACGGCCTGCTGAATGATAGGTGATGCAGGCTGACTGTAAACAGAAAATATCTCATCCCGCTTTTCTAGCATGTTTGTTGGCAAGACGATATAGCTTAATCGGGCCGCAGGTAAAAACGATTTCGAAAATGTCCCCATATAAACGACACGTTCTCTTGAGTCCAATGCTTTAAGAGAGGGAATCGGCTGGCCAACATATCGAAACTCACTATCGTAATCATCCTCGATAATGACAGCGTCGTTTTGGTTTGCCCACTGAAGCAGCTTCATTCGTTTCTGTACTGACATCACCATGCCTAATGGAAATTGATGTGATGGTGTCACATACACTGCGTTGGCATTGCTTAATTGCAGCTCTTCTATGTTCAAGCCATCAGAATCGACCAAAATGGGCGTAATTTTGCAGCCATGATTTTTAAAAATCGTTCGAACGCCATTATAGCCGGGTTCTTCCATAGCTATGTTTTGCCCCCCTAGAGAGAAAAACTGTAATAACATGCTAACGGCAGGTTGTGTTCCGGAACAAATGATAATTTGATTGGAGCTGCACGATACTCCGCGAGATTGAAATACGTATTTTGCAATTTCTTCCCTAAGCTCCTCTTCTCCTTGTGGATGTCCATAACCCAATATTCGATAAGGGTCACCATTTAAACCATCCGACAAACATTTTTTCCATATCTTCATCGGGAAACGATGCCATTCAATATCACCATAGTTAAAATCATACCGATACCTTTTCCAATTAATATCCTTAGTGGAGCCCACTTGAACTGAATCTCGATTGGTATTCACATCCTCTAGCGGCAGCACTCTTATCCCATTCCGACTTTTACTATCCACATACCCTTCTGCAAGCAGCTGCTGATAAGCAGCTTCTACAGTGTTTTTGCTAATCTTCAAATAGTGTGCCAACTCACGAATCGATGGAAGCTTAGTACCTTCAGCCATTAATCCAGATTCAATTTGATCCTTAATATACGTATACAGCTGCGAGTATAAAGGATGTTTTCCCTGCTTATCGAGTAAAGGAGTAATCTCAATCATATGCAGCACCTGACCCCATGAAATATTCGGAATCTGCCCCTTTTCACAGGGACAATTGTTCATTACTATTACATTATCATAAAGACAAAGGGTGTGCCTAAATATGTTTCCTGTAAGATTACAGAAAAGAGAGTGTACTGATCAGGGCAAGATTCAATCCTTTTTATTAAACGCAAAAACAGGATTCCTTGGCCTATCTGCCGATGGAATCCCTTACGTTGTTCCGTTAAATTTCACTTGGCTGAACGACACTGTTTATTTTCACGGTGCTGCTGACGGGCGGAAAATCTCCTATATCGAGCAAAATCCAGAAGCTTGTTTTACCGTAAGCGAAGAATATGGAACATTAACTGACCCCGTGCCTGCTCATACCGATACCTCTTATATGAGCGTTATGGTTTCTGGGAAAATACAGTTTGTTAATGAAATAGACGAGGCTTCAAAAGCTATGCAAAGCATGCTGGACAAATATGTGCCTGGCTACTATAAGCAACCGTTGTCCAAATCGCATTTGGAAAAATACGAATCATCTTTGGGAAGTAAAACCAAAGTATTTAAATTAATAGCAGCTTCCATCTCTGCGAAAGAAAACGAGAAAGTAGAGAGCGCTATGTTTTATCCAGGTAAAACGGTACACAACGATTTGTAATAACGGTTAGACAACTAAAGAAATCATCATTACCGATGAGCAATCGTCAATTGAAACTTTTGCCTTGAACCGCCTTCGGGACCGTTTGGAATCGATTCCTCCAAGGGAAGGAAACCAAATTTTTCATAAAGGCGCCTTGCAGGCATCCCGTCTGGAATATCATCGCCAAATGTTATGACTGCTATTTCTGAAGGAACATCTACAAGCGTTAGAACATGATTCAGCAATGCCGATGCCACGCCTTTATTTCTTGCTTTAGCGGAGACAGACAACCAGCCGATTTTGTAGCTTGGGGCGTTAGATGTAGAAAGCAATAGTCCCCCTAACAGGCTGCACCCTGGCGAACCATCATATTCCCGCACGCAGAACGCGCGATTTTGATGTATATTTCTCTCTAGTGCCAGAACAAAGTTTGGATCATCTACCATTGGGCCAAAGAGGTACTCCACCTCAGCAGCCAGCTCTAACCATCCATTTAGATCTTCTAATGTTGCGTTTACGACATTCATTTATTATGTCTCCCTTTAACTGCTTCCTGAACAAAAAACCGAAAGATAGACACTTTATAAAAAAGCGTCTTGTCTCTCGGATTTTTGCTTATCTATCTATTTCATTTTAAAGCATTCTGCTTAATAACGATATAAGTGACGATCTTCTTTTTCACGAATCCATACCTGCATGAAGCCCGCATCTCGGTTATCCCATGCATAATAAGGAATAAATAAACAAGCGCTGCCTTCAGCCACTTTTCCTTTCAGAACAGTCACGCCGCCAAGCCATTCTGCTCGGTGCTCAATGAATAGCGGGTCATGTGCTGCAAGAGAAAATTCATCGTAGGATAACTCCATATTATCAGTCTGCTCTATGCAGTACACCACAGGTCCGCGCTGCAGAGCAATTCTTCCAATGTTAGCTTCCACCTCCGGCCGTGACCGAATAACTTCAACTGGCATATCCAGCTCTAATACAATGGAGTCTCCCTGTGTCCAGCAGCGATTCAATACGAGATAACCATTTTCGATCTTTCCTTCCGATGGCTGCGGCTGCTCCCCTAGAAGCGATAGCTTATATCCTCTGCACCAGCCAGGAACACGAAGCCGGATATCGAACGTTTCCGCTTGATCCAAGATTACCGCAACTTCGATTTTTCCATCCCAAGGATACGCGGTTGTCTGCTTAAGTTTGACGGTTGTCCCGCCTTTTATTTCCAAAGCAGTTTCCCCGTTCATGTATTGATTGACGACTACTCCAGCATCCGTAGCAGCATAAGCATATTGTCCAATGGATGGTAAAAATCTAACTAGGTTAGTCGGGCAGCAAGAAGTGCCAAACCAATCGACTCGATGATGCTCGCCCTTTGATGCAAGCGGATTGACGTAGAAAAATTTGTCGCCAGACAACGAGATTCCCGCTAAAGCGCCATTGTACATTTCCCGCTCTACAACATCAGCATATTTGGCATCGCCAAACAACAAGTTCATCCGGTGATTCCAAAAAACCATAGCGATCGCCGCACAGGTCTCGCAGTAAGCCGATTCATTTGGTAGATCGTAATCATGTGTAAAGCCTTCATTATGCTGAGATGGCCCGATGCCGCCGGTCACATACATATTCCTTTCAACCGTATGCGACCAAACGCGGTGCAGCACATCAATATACGTCTGATCACCGGAAGCATGCACGACATCAGCCATCGCGGTGTACAAATACATCGCTCGTACAGCATGTCCTGTTACCTTCTCAATATCGCGAACAGGTACATCATCCTGGCAGTACGCAGGGCCCCATTCCTCTTTGTCCCAAATGGCACCTTTACCATGACCATGACCACGTTCTTCAAGCAGCCAAAGCGCCAGCTTCCAATAACGATCCTCGCTGGTCGTGCGGTAAAGCTTCACAAGCGCAAGCTCAATTTCCTCATGCCCTTCCACCCAGTGCCGCTTGCCAGGGCCAAATACGCGATCATAATGATCAGCCATTTTGCATGCTACATCCAGCAGCTTCCGCTTTCCTGTCGCTTCGAAATAAGCAACCGCTGCTTCAATCAGATGACCACCATTATACATCTCGTGTTTTTCCATATCCGACCACTTGAGATCAGGCGCTTCAAGCGTGTAATAAGTACTTAAATATCCATCCGCTTCCTGCGCCGCAGCTATGAGCTCAATAATCCGATCGATCTCTGCTTCCAGTACTGGATCACGATCCGTCATAAGTGCATAAGCGGCACCTTCAAGCACCTTATACACATCGGAGTCGTTGTAATACATCCCTTCAAATTTGCCTTCCAGCAGTCCGCCTGCTATTGCAAAATTGTCAATTCGGCCTGTCTCCTCGCATTTGACTAAACATGCCTTCATCGTAATATTTTTGATAACTTCCAGCCGCGGCCTCCAGAAAGCATCATCGATCTCAACTTTCGTAAAGGGCACGTTTTTCCAGCCTTTTATAACCTTCGTTTCACTTAATGTCACGTCTAACCATCCTTTCATCGCTAATTGTTATCCTTTCAATCCCGTTAACGTAATGCCTTCCAGAAAATAACGCTGGCCGATTAAAAATACGAGTACGCAGGGCATAACGACAGTTGCTGATGCCGCCATGAGCAAATCCCATTGCGCCGTATAGCTGCCTTGAAACATTTGCAAGCCAAGTGCTAGCGTAAAGCGGCTGTCACTCTTCAAATAGATAAGCGGTCCCATAAAGTCATTCCATGAACCTAAGAAGGTAAATAGCGCAACGACGATAACAGCCGAACGGCTAAGCGGCATAAGAATACGCCAGTAAATTTGAAAATAATTAGCCCCGTCCACAAAAGCAGCCTCGTCAAAGTCACGCGGAATCGTCATGTAGAATTGGCGCAGCAGGAAGATATTAAAGATACCTCCGCCAAAGAACGCTGGTACGATAAGCGGATAGAACGTATCATAGAACCCCAGCGTTTTCCATCCAAGAAAGCTCGGAATTAACGTAACTGCAGCAGGCAGCATCATGCTGGTCATGAGGATTGCAAAAATCGTGTCTCTGCCTTTCCACTGAATACGAGAGAAACCAAAAGCTGCGATCGTACTCGTCAGCACAGTTCCGATAATAACGCTGAAAACTATAATAAGCGTATTCTTGAAAAATTGTCCGAAAGGCAGCACGGTAAGCGCTCTCTCGTAGTTGTCCCATTTAAAAGGATTTGGAATCCATTCCGGCGGCATAACGAAAATTTGCGATAAATCCATCACTGAGCTTCGAATCAGCCAAACGAACGGAATAATAAACATAACTGAAATAATAATAAGGGCCGCATAACCTGCTGTCAGCTTGAGCTTGGACTCTCTCATGATTTTTCCCCCTCGTAGTAAACCCAAGATTTCGAGGTTTTGAATACGATAAACGTAAAGAACAAAATAATGATAAATAGAATCCATGCCAGGGCAGATGCATAACCCATCTCTGTATCACGGAATGCTGTACTCCACAAATAAAACACGAAAAATAAACTTTTATTATTCGGCCCGCCCTGTGTCAAAATGTAGGCTTCGCTAAACACCTGGAAAGAACCGATAATCGTCATGATGGTATTAAAGAAGATTGTTGGCGTTACCATCGGGATCGTAATATGGCGCAGCTTATGCATCCAACCTCCGCCGTCGACATCAATGGCTTCATAGTACTGCTTCGGAATACCCGAAAGCCCCGCTAGAAAAATAATGACCGTGCCGCCTATTCCCCAAAGCGTCGTTAAGACAACAGATGGAATAACACTGCTCTCCCCAAACAACCAGTTGCTTGTCGGCAAATGAAGCCATGCGAGCACCGTATTAACTAAACCAAGGTCTGGATTAAGCAGCCACAGCCATATCATGGACGATGCAACCGCTGGAACGATACTTGGCAAATAAATAATGGTGCGGAACAACGATCTACCCTTTACATTCATATTAAGGAGCAGCGCCAACAGAAAAGAGATGATGATAACGGCAGGTACCCGCAAAATAACAAAATAGAAGGTAACGCCTAGTGATTTATAAAATAAATCATCTTCACCTGAGAACAGCTTGGCGTAATTATCGAATCCAATAAATGAGGTTGTATCCTTGAACACGCTGTAATCGGTTAAACTGAGCACCAAACTAGCAATCATAGGACCAAGCGTAAATATGATGAAGCCTAGTATGGCAGGAGCTGTAAACAATAACCCGTAGAATAATGCCTTACGCTCTCTTATGCGACTTTTTTTACTGACTGCTGGAATGGTTTGCGCAGGAATATCCATGCCCATACTTGCCTCCTATCCTAAGAAGACGGCGGTCTTCAGGAAGAACGCCGTCAATCCGACTATAGTTCTTTCTTTAAATGGTTATTGTACGTCACGGCGTCCTTGAACCTGTGCTTGTGCTTTCGCAGCGATAGAATCCATTGCCTCTTGAGCGGTTTGCTGACCTAACCAAACTTTATCAAGTGCTGGATTAACGATATCCATAATTTTATTAAAGTTTTTCACATAAGCGGTTGGTGTTGCATGGCTGTTGCTCAATACCATCTCAACGACCGCATCCTTGTAGCCCGATGGGCGAGAAGGCAGGTTTTCAGTCCATCTGGTTAGGTAAGATTCATCCGTGTACCACTCTTTATGAGATGGCATCCAAGTGCCGGCAGTTAGCAGCTCGATTGAAGCTTCAGGATCAATCAGTGCCTTCAAAAGCTCCCATGCTTCCTCCGGATGTTTTGTTGATTTAAACATCGAGAACATGCCAGAAACGACAGTCGTCATCGGCTGTTTCATAACGGGGAGCACGCCAACGTTAAAATTGAAATTGGATTGTGCCAAGCTTGTGCTTGCCCATTGACCATCAAATGCCATCGCTACTTTTTTGGTTTGCAACGCAACGTTGGTGCCTGGTATATTTTTCGCTTGAACAGGTGACGGCGCTACATGATGAACATTAATAAGATCGGAAATCTTCTGAATAGCTTCTACAGCTTCTGGCTGGTTCAGAGCAAAGGTTTTGCCGTCCTCAGACAAGAAGTCTCCGCCATTCGAATAGATGAAGTTGCTGTATGCGCCCCACCAAGTTGGTACGTTGACTCCGAATTGTTTAATATTTTTAGGATCAAAGCCTTCTTCTGTCGCATTCTTGCCTTTGTTGTCAATCGTAAGTTTCTTCGTAACCTCTACGAACTGATCCCATGTCCACGCTTCAGAAGCTTTGGCTGGCGGAGGTGTTAAGCCTGCATCCTTAAATACATCTTCGTTATAAAATAAAGCAAAAGATTCTGGGCCAGGCGCAATACCGACTACATTGCCTGGCTCCGAGGAATACATAATGTTAGGAACGAGTCTATCCACAGTCAACTCCGTATCCTTATCAAGGAAATCCTGAAGGTTAACGAACTTGCCTTCTTCCGCTAAAGGAAAAGCGATCGTGCTGGACTCCATCATGGCAATGTCCGGCTCATCGTTGCCGGCTACCATGGTCGTTAATTTCGTATCGTAATCCGCTGAAATGGCTTGGAAATCAACTTTAATATTTGTATGCTTAGCCTCAAAACTAGCGACTGCTTTCTTAAATGCTGCGATCTCATCAGGTGCGCCCCAAGCGGTAAGACGCAGTTTGATCGGATCTTTGGATACATTTTCACCGCTGCCTGTATTTTCGGTGTTGCTTGAGCCATTCGTCGCCCTAGCCTGAGAATTTTTGTTACCCGAATCAGACTTCGTGCAAGCCGATAATACGCTGATTGCCATAAGCAGCACAACTAAGAGAACGGAAACCGATTTCCATTGTCTTCTCATATTCGTAACGAGCCCCTTTCATTTATCCATCTCATTGGCTCATAGCTGCAGTCTATGATGGTTTTATTGTAATCGATAGATAACGCTTTCAAAACCCGAGTATTATTGGAATGGTGGACTATTATTAGGTATCGAGCGGCAGTCTTATCAGAATGCTGGCACCTGATCCTGGCACGGACCGAATCTCGATGCCGTATTCATCACCGTATGCCATCTGTATACGGGAGATCGTGTTTTTAATGCCGACCGAAGAAGATTGTTTGTACAAAATCACCTTGATCATCTCTTCGCTTATTCCTCGTCCATTATCATTAATCTCAAAAAAACGTTTTCCCTCCTCTGCCCAGCCGTGAATGAGGATAACGCCCCCCTCTTCCATCTGATTAAACCCGTGCAAAATAGCATTCTCAACAAACGGCTGAAACAGCAGCCTAGGCAGCTTATGATCATAAAGGATCGGATCAATTTCATAGTTAACGGTAAACTTGCCTTCGAACCGCGCAGACATAATATAAAAGTAGTTTTTCATCCATTCGATTTCCTCTGACAGATGAACGGCGCCCCATTCCTTCCGAGAAGTATAATGCAGCATATTGGACAAACAGACGAGCATCTTGCTTAACTCCTTCTGATTATTTTCAATCGCTGTCCAATTCATAATATTGAGCGTGTTATACAGAAAATGAGGATTCATCTGCATATTGAGCGCATGAATTTCTGCTTCCTTTTCCTTTAGCTTAATCTCATAGTTTTCTTTGACGAGCAGGTGAATCCGATCATTCATCCGGTTAAATCGCTGCATCAAGATGCCGAATTCGTCATTCGTGCTGACTTCCACGCGGGTTTGAAAATCGCCTTCGCCAACGGATCTCATCGCTCCGAGCAGCTTCTTAATCGGACCTGTGATGCGGCTTAATATAAAATAGGCAAATAAAAATGCAATTCCGCTCAATATAGCAGCTAACACAATCGTTGAGGTTCGAATAACAGGCACAAGGTTGCTTACCAATGCAGACTCTGGCGTTATTACGATCGACAACCATCCGGTTACGGTTGAGCGGTCAAAGCATATGATCATATTCTCGCCGTTCAGCTTCATTCGCTGAGTACCGCTTCCCGTCATGCGGAATGAATCCACCCAATTCTCGTTGAAGCTTTTTGTCACTTGTGACACATCACTGCCGGCAACTACCATGTCGTTCGAATCTAATACCATATAGCGGGAACCGACTGGTATGCTCTTCTCAAACAGGGCATCCAGTACGGTTGATTTGAAGCTTATCGTAAGCACTGGACGCTCCACATTCGGATTCAGCTTAATTAATGTACTGTCTTCCATATGTGAGAAATTGAGCAAACGCGTGGCTGAATATAAATAGCGATAATCGATCATGCTCTTGGAAAGATAAGACTGATCAAACATCTCCGTAAAATCATAGGTAGGATACCAAATCATTTTTCCACCCGCATGCACAGCTTGCTTGTAAATAGTTGAAAGTGTAGGATCTCCTTGCGGCATATTTTGCGAATTGCCGAAGGTGAAGTAAGAAGTCCAAAGCTGATAGGCGTACACATCATTGTTTTGTGAAAAGTATTTGCTGAGAATAGTAGATACGCGTCGATCAGCTGCCAGCAGCTCCTCAGCCTTTGCTGGATTCAGCTGACTGAAAATTTGAAACAGATCCTTGTCTACGAACAAGGCCAAACTGTTCTGATCGACAACTTTGAGCTTCGTATCGATGACTTCATTATTTTTTTTGACGATCTCATAAACATTTTTTTGCGCTTGCTCCGTCACAACCTTAAGGCTTGTTCGATAAAATAAAGTGCTTAACACAAGGAACGGCAAAGCAATTAGAATGATATAGCTGATGAACAACCGTGATCGAAATGTCATATTCATATCTCGTCTCTATTCGTTGTAAGGGATTTGTGCTTATAAGCTTCCGGCGATAGACCATTCTGCTTCTTGAACACTCGGCAAAAATACTTCGTATCGCGATAGCCGCATTGCGCAGCTATATCATAAATTTTCAAATGGCCATCTCTGAGCAATTGTTTTGCCCGTCGCATCCGAGCCTCGGTAATATGGTCAGAAAAAGACTTTCCGGTACGGCTTTTAATCAATGTGCTGAAATAAGACGGATTAAAGGCAAACTGTTCAGCTGCCATCTCTAGTGTCAAATCCTCCATATAATTCTCTTGTATCCAGCTCAAGCACTGTTCCATAATAATCTCGTTTTTCCCTTGCTTCATGTTCCGTAACGCTTGGTGCAGATCACGAATTTGAGACTCCAAGAGCGCCAGCAGCTCACCATAACTATCGCATGCAGGTATTTCCGTTACGACAGTATTCGTGAGGACGCTTCCAAAGTTTCTTTCGACAACATCTCTTGTTCTGCTTTTAAGCTTCATAAGTGTGAGTGAGGCACACTCTTTAATAAGCTGCGGCTCCGTGTGGCCCTCGCCTGCCAGTTCTTGAAAGGCAGATCGGCACAGCATGATGGCAGCCATTGGATCGTTATCCTGCAACGCTTCAAAAAGCCGCTCCCCATCTAAGTGAAAGGACTTGCTGGAGTGGTTCAGCTCATCATGAAATAGGACCCCTTGCCAGCAATCATGGAAATTATACTCACATGCAGTTTGAGCCGTTCGGTAAGAATGCGGCAGCTGCTCTACTAAAGATAAACAGCTCGTCCCCATGCCATGAACAAGCCGGCCATACGGCAGCCACTCCTTGTTTGTTTCGCTAAATGCCAATCGAATCTCATCGCGTCTAAGGAATGGGCTCGGCGTACGCACTATGGTAATCGCTTGGAATACGTCTTCTCGAAGCGAATTAATAGAGAAGGTACTGGCTTGACCGTAGCAGGACCCTAAATGCTCCAGCTGCTGCATCAACGCAGGTGTATAGAGGCTCTTATCCTCGTCAAGATGAATGGTGAGTTCAGAAAAGATAACTGTACCGCTTCCTTGCACAATTTCGAGCGCTTCAAGCTCCACTTGCTCCGCTGCTGATAGATTGCCGCTTAACCATGACAAAAGCAGATTGTTCTGGTAGGCAGAGGAGGTTAACTTAAGCCGATGCTGCAGTTTTTCGGAAGCTTCACTCTGCATGGACTCCGCCGCTAGTTGTGCATCAAGCCGCCCCAAAATATCCTCCACTTTATCTATATCAATCGGCTTCAACAAGTAGTCATAAGCGCCATGACGCAGAGCAGTTTGCGCATATTCAAATAAATTATAAGCCGATACCATAACTACCTTCGGTCGATGTTCCTTATCCTCAAGCCATTTCAATAAAGTCAATCCATCCATATTAGGCATCTGGATATCCGTCAGTACAATTTGCGGTTGATCCTGTTGAATGATAGCGATAGCAGCTGCCCCATCCTTCGCTACTAATATTTCAGCTTTTGGCCGCATCGCACTAACTAATTTAGCCATTCCTCTGAGATGCCTTGGCTCATCGTCTACAATTAGTATTTTCAATCCGCTCACGCTCCATCTTCATGCGGTCGCTTTCACTCATTTACTGATGAATTTCCGCATTAGTTGTTAATTTAATAGCGAGTATAACACTAAATATCTGGTCTGTTGCAAAAAAATAATACATGATCCTATATATGTAATGAACGATCTCGTTGGAATGATAGCATACAAAAAGGCCATCCTTTGCAGGATGACCATTGGTTTCAATGGATTCTCGTCGCCTTACTTAAGTCCATATCCTTTCCACATGCTCAAGCTTATTCAGATTAAATGTTAATTTATAAATATCTGGCTTCGAGGTCGTATTCCAAAAATCAAATCCAAACTTATTATCATAATGGTTCATAATGATCGTCATTATATTTCCATGTGTACCCAAAACAATGTTTTTACCTCGGTGCTCCTCCAGTATTCTCTCTATGACGGGTATCGCTCTTTGTTGTACGCTTCGAGTCGTTTCGCCGCCCTCCAAAGCAAAATCGATATCGATAAAAGATTTCCTTATCGCTTCATACAGAACGTCCCAAGTAGCCTTATAATCCAAACCCTTTATCGCTCTTTCCACCAGTTCTTCATACTCTACAATCGTCATCGCTTTCCGCTTTGCTAAAAGCTCAATCGTCTGCACCGCTCTGGTGTAGGAGCTGGATGCCATAAAATGAATATCGACATCGCCCAGCACCTCTGCAACACGTTTTGCTTCTAAGAAACCCTCCTCCGAAAGCCCGCGCGTTCGTTCTTGTCCAAATTCAAAAGGCGATTCTGCGTGTCTAACCATATAAATGACCGTATTCATAGGTTTATCCTCCGTTAATGTTCAGATCATAAGCAGCTTTTATTTAATCGCTTGGCTAAGAAACAAGTCATGAATATCCGGATACGATTTGCTCGATGGTGTGGGTGTCGCTTGTATGACGGATACAAATTGATGCTCAGGAATGACATTCACCTCTTGCCCGCCAAATCCGCGACATCCATATCCAGCTTGAGACAGCCACCACAAAAAACCATAGGACGGATAGGATGGGGTTATCGCTTGCTTCACAAACGCTGGAGAAACAATCTGTTTGCCATTAATACTGCCATCTCCTAAAAATAGCAAACCTACCTTAGCCATATCTCTAGCAGACAAATCCGATTGTTCTTCACCCTTCATTACCGTATAGGAGAAACCGCATGGACTGCTCGGCCAAATTCCACTGGCGATATCGAGCGGTTTATACATTTCATGATAAATGAGATCGTAGGATGTGCTTCCATAGGCTTTGCCTATGACCGCTGATAACAACATGACATCCCATTCCTTATACTGAAAATTCATGCCAGGAACACTGTGCATGTCAATATCAGCGATATGCGATAGCCAGTCATTCGTACGCATCATTTGCTGCATCATCGGACAATGGTAATGAACACCGCCATTCCAGTAAATGCCTGATGACATTGTTAGCAAATGCCGAATCGTAATCAGCTTATGATAATGATGGTTATGACCAGCAAAGGCGGGCAAATAATTGCCTATCGGTTCATCTAGATTATTAATCAAGCCTTTGTCCAAACAGATGCCTACAGCGATGGCTAAAATACTCTTCCATACTGATTTAATAGAATGCCTCGTATTTTCATTACACTTATTGAAGTAACGTTCATAAACCAGTTTCCCATTTTTCACAATGATCACGCTGTTTATGAGTCTATATCGCTTTTGCTTCACATAATCATCTATCTGCTCTAGAAGTTTAGCATCCATTCCCTCCGCCTCGGGAGTGGACAACTGCCATTCAAAGCTCATTTCAACACCTGCTTTATATATTTCCCGATGATGGAATGACGGTTCGACATTAGTTCAATCGGCATACCCTCCGCGATAATAGCTCCCCCGTCACTTCCGCCACCAGGTCCCATTTCGATAATATAATCACAATTGGCGAGCACAGCTGGATCATGCTCTGTAATGATAACTGTATTGCCAGCATCTGCGAGCTGCTGCAGCAATGTCATCAGCCGCTCCGTATCTGAGAAAGAAAGGCCTGTCGTCGGTTCATCCAAAATATATACATTATTTTTCCCGCTTTGCCTGCACAGCTCCTTGGCAAGCTTAATCCGCTGCGCTTCACCGCCTGAAATAGATGGCGTCTTTTGGCCGAGCGTAATATAACTCATCCCTACACTTTCGAGCGTACTGAGCGTGGCCGATATCATTTTGTCATAAGCCAAAGATTGTTCTTTTCCAAAAAAAATGCCGGCCTCTGCGACACTCATCATCATAATTTCCTTAATGTTCTTTCCCTCAAGCCTTACACTTAGAGCCTCTTCAACAAATCCGGTTGCCCCGCACATATCGCACTCTACCTCTATGAAGTTGCCGAAGCCAACATAATGGTTTTTAAAACCTTCGCCCTTGCAGCCTCTACAGCCTCCTTCAGAATTAACGGTAAACAGACCGGCTGTATATCCTTTTTCCACCGCATCAGGTGTTTTGCTGAACAAAGTCCTGATTCGATCAAATATACCCGTATAGGTTGCTGGACAAGAGGTTTTGCTCCTTCCAATGGGCTTCTGGTCCACCACTATACATTTTTTAATCTGCTCGAATCCAAGTAACGTCACCTCGTCTTGCAGCACATGCTCTGTATCATCGTTGTCATATATGAACTTGCTTTGGAGTGATTGCTTAAGCTTTGGTACTAGTGTGTGCTGGATTAAGCTGGATTTGCCGCTGCCCGATACTCCCGCTATTCCCACCATCAGTCCAAGAGGTATCGTCACGGAGACATCCCGAAGATTATGTAGGCTCGCATGCTCCAGGCTAAGTACTTTGCTTGGATCGGCTAACTTATATTGTGTTTTGACATGCAAGGTTTTGGTGCCATTCAAATAAGGGGCTGTTCGCGATCGTTCACAAGCCATAAAATCAAGGTAGCTGCCTTGGAAAATGAGCTCTCCTCCTTGAACTCCCGCTTCGGGTCCAAGATCGACAATGTAATCGGCAGCTTGCATAAATTTATGATCATGCTCTACAGCAACGACTGTGTTTCCTCGCTCCACTAAGCCTTGAATGATGCTTATCAGCATCTCCTTCTCTACTTCATGCAATCCGATTGTAGGCTCATCGAATATAAAAATAATAGAATCCATATCCGCAATAATAAAAGACGCCAGAAACAGACGCTGGATTTCACCGCCTGAGAGCGTAGGAACTGGACGCGATAAAGAAAGATGATGAAGCCCTACATCGACCATACACTTAAGTTTCATGACCATTTCATCCAGCAAATTTTTGCTTGATACATTGGCTTGCTGCTTTTGCAAAAAACCAAGCAGTTCGTTGATGTACATATCCTCGAGCTCTTTAATCGTTTTCTCACCAATTGTGGTATGAATCGCCTGAAGGCCAAGACCTGTGCCTTTACATTTGGGGCATGGGATCGAATCCGCATTAATCCCCCATAAATTCACTTCTTTGTCTTTGCTGCCATGTCTCTTCACTTTGCTGGCCATATGTTTCATCATATCTGTAAAAACAACAACTGCACCTGCAAATCCACTCTTGCGGCAGCCATACTTAAAGGAATGAAAAACATCATCCGGCAAAACACCGATTTTGTCATTTATATCAATCTTGTATATTTCACAAAACTTTTTGAAGTTTCCTCTATGAAAACGATGCTTGACCAAAAAACCATCAAACACGTTTTTTATTTGTGTTTCCGGATTAAGAATCGCTTCTTCTTGAATCATCTGATGGCTTCCCGTACCAAGACACTTCACACACATTCCCTTAGGTGAGTTCCTCTGAAACAACTCCATGGAGAGCGGCAGCCCGTCATTGTAGGCAGGATCACGTTTGCCATACGTTGCAAACAAAATGGCAAGTAAATTCCCGATTTTTGTCCGCGTGCCTACTGTACTTCTAGGATTGGATTGCCGGACGATACGCTGCTCAATTGCTACCGCAGGGGACAAACCCGTTATTTTATCAAAAGAAGATACCGCATCAACCATATACTGCGTACCCGAGAACAATAGATAGCGCCGCTTTCCTTCTTCATATAACGTATCGAAAGCAAGACTCGATTTGCCGCTTCCCGATACGCCTGTTATGACTGTCAGCTTATTTCTTGGAATACGAACATCGATATCCTTGAGGTTATGCAGCCTTGCTCCTTCTATCTCTATGAACGCTTTCATGCATGCACTCCATTCTGGCATAGATCTCATACCCATAATTTACCGCACATACGTTCTTATGTAAATAGTTTACTAAAAAGGCTGCCTAATGGCAGCCTTCTCGTTTTAAAATAATGAATATCAGCTCGCCGATTCCACCTGAATAGTAATACTGCTAAATAACTTATCTTGAATGTATACGTTTAGCCGCCACATGCCGGCTTCGGGCAGTACCATCGATGATGGAATAACAGCGTCTGCCCCATTCAGCGGAGAGCCCACACTGCGCGCAGAGAAAACTTCAATCTCCTGCGTGGTGCCTTCTTTTACGCCCATAACGTTAAAGCTGCCCGTGAGTTCCTTCTTGCTCCCCCAGAAATACCACATGTACTTATTTCCTTTCCCCGCAACAATCGGCTGCTCGTCGAGGATCAATCCTTGCTCATTTTGATAAGGGCCTACAAGAAATCCAACCTTGTCTTTCTCGCCAGCAAGCACATAGTTGTGAGGCATTCCATCGTTGCCTGTATAAGGCAATTTGAACGTAGATGTGCTTATCCATGGCGAAGGCTCCTGCACTGCCAAAACAAAGTCACCGTAAAATTGTTCATTCAGCTTGACCTCGAATGTCCATGTTCCGCCCAGCGGCAGGCTAAAGCTGGTTGTAAAACGTTCCAACGTCTCATACCCTGAGCTCGGCTCTGTAATGGTCACAGGGGACATAACGGTCAACCGTTTTCCCGATTGCGCATGATAACCTTCAATAGAAATGTTTTTGCCAAGAAAAACATCAATGGGCTGCGTGAAATGGAGAACATAGCCTTGCATGACACCTGCAACCACATTCTCTTCAGGAAATATTTGAAATATCATTTGGCCGTTCTTCCTGTATTCCGTTCGAATCTCCGCTACCCTGCCGCTTCCATTTGTTCCGACGATTTGTGAAGGGCTCGTAAACAGCTTGCTCAAATCTGTGACAAACAGAATATAGACAAGGACGGCTGCGATTGCACTCAGTGCTCCCAGACGAGCAATATAAGACTTTTTCTTCGGTTTATCATTGGCCCTATAAACAATTTTCTCCTTCAATTGCTCAGTGAAGCGAGGATTCACAAACGGGGAGCGGCTAAGCGCTTCTTCCCACTGTTCTGGCTCCTTCATATGATGTTTCCTCCTTTTGAATCACTTTGCAGTAAACTTGTCATTTTTTTGCGTGCGCGGTGCAGCCTCGATTTAACCGTCCCTTCCGCTATTTGCAGCAAACTTGCCATTTCTTGCATGGATAATTGATAATGAATTTCCAGTATGAGGACTTCTCGGTAGCGCAGCGGAAGCTTCATAACGGTGTTCCAAATATATTTGGTTTCCATAAGGTCAAAAACTTCTGCTTCCGCTGATCTGGATGTTTCCCTTCTTGTTACGAAATCCATCACAATGACCTTAGAAAAATAAGCACTTCTTTTGTACTTATACGTTTTGTTTCGTGTAATGGCAAGCAGCCAGCTCTTCATACTGGCTTCGCCTCGAAATGTATGCAGCTTCTCATATACTGTCAAAAAAACATCCTGACAAATGTCATCTGCCGCATCGGCATTCCGAATTAAAAAGAATGCAAAATTCCAAACGTCGTTGCCATGTGCATTCATCAAATCAATCAATACGGCATCCGTTTCAAATCCTTTTGCCAAATACTTCACATATTCGAGCTCCACCTCATCACCTCTCTAATTAAGAAGACCCTTCTGCGTTCCTAAAGTTCCCGAATAGTTGAGGAAAGGACATCCATTTGTGATAGTCAAAAGCCGGCCCCTTAATTTCGAGTAAGCAGAAGAAATATCGGTACAATTCACGCACCTGTAATAAATCAGGGAAAGGCAGCACTTCAGCATAACCTTTGCGGAAATAATGAGCTCCCGCTTCATCCAATGAACATTCAATCGCTATTAAATCCATTTCACGAGGACCAAGCACATACGCTTCTGTATCAACGATTGCGCTAACACGTTCTCCATTTGATAGAAACTGTCTCGGATCCATATCGAGCATGATGCATGCGGCATACTCCGGTACCGGCATATTTTCAGCTAATGAACAGTAGTAATTAAGAGATTCATAGATTGCCGTATTTTCCTTGTAATAACGAGCGGCCAACACCCTTAATGCATCTGCTAGCTTCTGAGGGAAATCAGCCAATGCATGCCGAACTGATCCATTTAGAGAACCCCATTCCTTAACTTTATGGGAATGGATCTCCGCAATCGACCTGCCGAAATCCTCCATCAGCATCGCGGATTTATTTTGAAATGACAATGGAATTCCGTTTATTTTTTCAACCGAAATCACTTGTCTTCCATCGATCACGGCCTTGCCAAGCACACTGGGAATAGCGATATTGCTTGTCAATCGTGAAAGATATTGATTAATAATCTCCATATCAAACGTCTCGCTTAATTGTTTCCCGAACAAATTGCTGCATGCCCATACAAAAGGAGCATCAACGGTCTCATCTACGCCGGATGATCGAACAACGTATTCCCCTGCTTCCGTGATGACTAGAAACACGTCACTAGCAAAGCCACCCAGAGTGGACTGTGACATAATAGGTTCAGAAAATAATGATTGTAGGTTCATGCTGTACCTCCCATCCAAGATAATCAAATTTTTACATATTATCATTCAAAAATATAGACTTATAATTACAGCTCTGTTATGATGTTGAATAAGGTCTTTATAAAATTCCCGACTCCTAAAAACATCAAAGGACTGCTTAAAAAGTACATTTCCCGGCTTTCATTAAACGGGAGTACCTTTATAAGCAGTCCTTTTTATTTCAACAGTTATTAGTAGGCAAGAACAGATTCACCACTAATGATGGTTCCATTGTTTCCGCCTTCACAAATTTCTTTCATGGATCCGGGCTTGTCGAAGTTGAACACATGCATAGGCAAATGATAGTCTCTAGCCAATATAAAGGCTGACTGATCCATTACCTTCAAATTATATTGCAAAACATCATTGTAATGAAGAGATTTGAACCGCTTCGCATCGGCATCGTATTTAGGATCGGCATTAAAAATGCCATCTACGCCTTGTTTTGCAACCAGAAGCGCCTCGCTATTCACTTCAATGGCCCTTTGTACCGAAGGATAATCCGTTGTCACGTAGGGTTGACCGTTGCCTCCGGCAAATATGACGATATAGCCTTGCTCCAAATGGTGGATTGCACGCAGTCTGATGTATGGCTCGGCGACCGAAGTAATCGGTATCGCTGTCATGACGCGTACTTCTTTGTCTGTTTTAGCTTTCAGAACCCCGCGAAGCATCAAACTATTAATGACGGTTGCAAGTGTGCCGATGTTGTCTGCTTCCGCCCTTTCGATTCCCCAGCTTTCTGCCATATTGCCGCGAAATATATTCCCCCCGCCAATAACGAGCGACACCTCAACACCTAAACGGACCACCGATATAATTTCATTCGCAATGTAATTTAACCGTTCAGGCTCAAAACCGAATTCAGCATTTCCTGCAACTGCCCCGCCGCTAAGCTTAATAAGAACTCTCTTGTACCTCATTCGCCGTTACACCTCCATAGGATAAAAAAAAACACTAAAGCAATAGATGCTTTAGTGTAAAAGTGAAATGGGAATATGAAAAATACAATTGATAAACGTAACCCTGCGCTTGATCCTCATATTCCCACTCCTTCCATTTATTAATTCTCACATATTTTATACTGAGTACGAGCAAAAAAGCAACTACCTATTAGCAGCAAACATTTCTACTCCACTTTTGTCGCATGCTTCTGAGCAAGAAGCGACAGCTCAGCAGCTTTGAATGCATGCTCCTGCGTCATAGCAAGCTCAGTACCGTTCAAGCAATCGAGAATGAGCTGGCCAAAATAAGGGAAGCCGACTTTGCCGCGAAGCTGAATATGCTGCTCGCCATCTGCATTTACTAAATAAAGCTGGTCTCCGTCCTTATCTTTAGCGATATCAATGTACTTCCTCATCTCAATGTAGCCTTCAGTTCCGAGAATCATAGTACGACCGTCGCCCCATGTTCCAAGACCGCTTGGTGTTAGCCAATCGACACGGAAGTAGCCGGTTGCCCCATTCTCGCCAACAAGCGTCATATCTCCAAAATCCTCAAGTTCTGGATACTCCTTATTGGCATAGTTGGCCACCTTGCTGTTTACAACATTGGCATTCTGATTGCCTGTAAAATATAGAAATTGTTCAATTTGATGCGATCCGATATCACAAATGATGCCGCCATACTTTTCCTTCTCAAAAAACCATGACGGGCGGGAGGCAGCGTTCAAACGATGCGGCCCTAGTCCAATGACTTGAACAACACGTCCAATTGCACCTTGTTCGATCAATTGACCCGCATAAACTGCGCATTCCACATGCAATCTCTCGCTGTAATATACTGCGTATTTTTTTCCTGTATCTGCGTATGCAGCGCGAGCGTCCGCGAGCTGTTCAAGCGTTGTAAATGGCGCTTTATCGGTAAAATAATGTTTGCCGCTCTGCATGACGCGAACGCCTAGCGGTCCGCGCTCCGATGTTACCGCTGCAGCTACAACCAGCTGCACCTCATCATCGGAGAGCACCTGCTCTTCCGACTCCGCTGCCCGCACCTGCGGATATTGACGGATAAATGCTTCAACCTTAGCGTGGTCAGCGTCGTATACCCATTTTAAAGTGGCGCCCGCTTCCACAAGTCCGTTGCACATGCCATAAATATGACCGTGATCAAGACTAACAGCGGCGATTACGAATTGCCCATCCTCAACTACTCTATTCGGCTTTCCCTTTGGCGCATATTTCATGCCATCTGCATTACTCATCGATCTAGTCCTCCTTCTGATAGGCTGAGCTTGCGATTTTCTCTTGCAGATGCTTATAGAACAACTCCTCATCAATCGGCAAATCTACCCAGCCATCCGTCCATGTCGATAGCAGCATCGCATTCGAGAGCATAAGCCCTTTGATGCCTTCCTCACCTGGAGCAATCAATGGTTCATTGAAGAGAATCGCATTCACCCAGTTTTGTGTAATGCCTTTATGATCAGGGTTGCTGCCATGAATCGGAATTTCACATTTCCAACATTCCGGCTGACCGAAGCCGCCTTTGAACTGCTTGTTGAATTCCGGCTCAGGAACGGTTAGACGCCAGAATGTTAATTGGTTATTTTCAATTACAATTTTACCGCGATCACCGCTCACTTCCAGTCTGTTCGTGCCTGGCGCTTCGCCAGTCGTAGTCACGAACACTCCAGTAGCTCCGTTCTCGTACTCTACGAATGCGGTTACATCATCCTCAACCTCGATGTCACGATGCTTGCCGAAGTAGCAGAAAGCACGGACGCGCTTTGGCATCATACTGATCGTCCATTGCCACAAATCGAGTTGATGCGGATCTTGGTTTAGCAGCACTCCGCCGCCTTCACCAGCCCAAGTTGCACGCCAAGTACCGGAATCATAATAGCTTTGAGAGCGATACCAATTGGTTATAATCCAATTGGTTCTTCTTATTTCACCTAGCTCACCGTTATCTATCAATTCTTTCAGCTTCACGTATATCGGGTTTGTCCGTTGGTTATACATCATGCTGAATTTCACATTTGTTTGGCTGGCTGCGTCATTCATCTCGCGAACCTGCTTCGTATAAACACCTGCCGGCTTCTCGCAAAGCACATGCAGACCACGCTTAAAGCAAGCAATAGAAAGCTCTGGATGGGAGAAATGCGGCGTCGCAATGAGCACTCCGTCAACAAGTCCAGAGTCCATCATTTCATAAGGATCCTCATATAATCCGACTTGATCGCCAAGCTTTTCTTTTGCCCACGCAAGATTTGCTTGTACACAATCACTAACTGCGGTTATTTCAACTCCACTGACTTCACCTTTTAATAAGTAGCCAATATGACCCTTGCCCATATTTCCTAGTCCGATAATTCCCAAACGAACGATCTGCATCCGAATACCGCCCCTTTATTTACAATGTTATAATAGCAGCTGCTTTCACAATCGTTTTGCCTGCCTATATGGTAGCATTTTGGGATGCAGTGGGCTTCATTCGCATTAACTTGTTTACGCTTTTATTTGACTGTGGTTGGTGTATAATGATGGTATTTATGAGTGGAGGCGAAAGGATGAGCAAGCAGCAACAAATCAAATTACCGTTCACAATGGGAACCAGCTCTGATTTTAATGCTCATATTCCCTATCATAGTCACTTTCATTACGAAATCTATTATTTCCATGGCGGCAAAGTAAACTATCTTATTAATGACCGCATCTATGTTCTGGAGCCTGGCGACTTGCTGCTTATGCACGGGATGACACTGCACCGGGCACATGTGGATCCAAGCGCAGTTTACCACCGGTCGATCCTACATTTTGATCCGTATTACTTCAAGCAATTTATTCAGCCTTCATTTGCAGCGGACCTGCTCGAGCCCTTCGAGAAGCTTCAAAATATACGTTTGCAGCTGAGGGGCAATGAGAAAGCGGAAATAGAAGCTAGTCTTCATAAGCTTGAACAGCTTTACGTACTTCAGGACAGCTTCTCCATTCAGCGATTTCAAGCTTTAATGCTTGATTTTCTTATTCAGATCAATCAGCTTTGCCAGAAGCCGCTGAAGGATAAACCAACCTTTCCAACCTCCAAAGAACGCCATGTTCAAGCAATCATCTCCTATTTGGAGTGCCATTATAATGATGATATTACGCTAGAGGCGATTCAAGCAGAGCTGCACTTAAGCAAATATTATTTGGCTAAAACATTCAAAGAGGTTACTGGATTTACAATCTTCCAGTTTCTCATGCAGCGTAGAATCTATCAGGCCAAAATCGAGCTTATCAACACCATTCACCCCATTACCGACATTGGTTATGATGTTGGTTTTAAGCATCCCTCTCATTTCAGCCGCGCTTTCAAGCTGCATACCGACCTTACACCCGAACAATATCGCAAGCAAAATCATGTCTCTTCCGATCAATTGTAAACCGCTTCATTCCAAATTTGTGGATTGAAGCTCTTGACCCATTTAGTTGATAAGCGTATTATTGTCATAACAACTAAATGAAAATAGCAGGTGAAAGCAATGGAAATTATACAATCAGTAGGCTATATGCTCAGCAATACAGGCCGTAAACTAAACCTTCGGCTGCATCAGCTTTTTCAAGATTATGACGTTACGCCTGAACAGTGGTCGCTGCTCATGTATCTTGATGAGCACGATGGCATGACTCATAAAGATTTGGCACAGCGCTCCGACAAGGACCCAGCCAACATTACACGGCTTGTTGACCAGCTTGAACGAAAAGAGCTTGTCCGACGTGTCGCCAATCCGAATGACCGCCGATCGCAGCTGCTTTATTTAACCGCTAATGGCAGAACATGTTCTAATGAACTGGCACCTATCGAAGAAAAATTTGTTGCACAGCTGTTGACCGATATTTCGGAAGACGAAATTCAATCATTCAAAAAATTTATCGCCAAAATAACTAAAAACGCAGAACTGAACCACGAATCAAACACAAAGACGAGTGAATGATCGGCGAACATCTGAGAGGGGAACCTATAATGAATACGAATAAATTATGGAGCGCCGACTTCATTAAAATATGTTTAAGTAGCTTTTTTCTATTTTTTGCTTTTTATACATTAGCAACAGCATTGTCCGTTTATGTAACCAATGGACTTGGAGGATCTGATACGCAGGCCGGATTATCGATGACTGTTTTTGTTATCGCCTCAGTACTGCTTCGACCCTTCGCTGGCCAATTGATGACCCGTTATGGGGAACGGAAGATCGTTATTATTTCGTTGCTGCTGTTTCTATTGTTTTCGATTGCATACTTAGGTGTTTTTGGCTACGCGATGCTGCTGCTGGTTCGTTTTTTTCATGGCGGCACGTTCGCTATCGCAACTACCTCTACGAATACGACTGCAATCGGAATCATACCCGAGCATCGCAAAGGAGAGGGAATAAGTTACTTCAGCTTATTTATGAGCCTCGCGATGGTCATCGGACCTTTCGTTGGCTTAACGATAACAACGCATGGCGGCTTTACAGCGATGTTCGCATTATGCGCGGTGTGCGCGCTCATCTCCTTCATCCTAGGCGCTTCAACAGCCAAGAAATCTGCCGCTGCCAAAGCTGATCAACCGATCATAAAAACGAAGAGCAAGCTGCATTGGCGCGATCTTGTAGAGAAGAAAGCTGTGCCCATTTCACTTAGCGGGTTTGTAGTCGCGTTCGCCTACAGCGGGCTCGTAACGTTTATGTCGGTTTATGCTCATGAACAGGCTATTGATCAATATGCCAGCTATTTCTTTGTGTGCTTCGGCATTATGATTGTATTGCCTCGTCCGCTTGTCGGTAAATTGCTTGACCGTGTAGGAGAACATGTCATTGTATATCCCAGCATCGTTATATTTGCCATCGGCATGCTGCTGCTTAGCCAAGCAAGCTCGCCAGTTATTCTGCTTGTTTCCGGTGCTGTCATTGGTCTCGGATACGGCGCCCTGCTGCCTTGCTTTCAGACCATAGCCGTGCTTGCTGCTCCGGCACATCGCAGAGGGCTCGCTACAGCAACATTTTATTTGCTGTTCGACCTTGGATATGGCATTGGTTCCTACACGCTTGGCTCCTTGGCTTCAAGCTACGGGTACAGTGTTATGTATGTACTTTGTGCCATTATAATTGCCTTATCTTCCGTCATTTATTTCACACTTCACCATAAACGCAAAAGATTGTTGGCGACATCAGTCGATAACGCCTATAGCTCATCCTAGGCCTATCGTAAGCTGATCCTCAACAGGCAGCATAATTTCCACGACTGTTCCTTCGTTCATCACACTGCTAATTTGAAGCGTACCCTTGTGCGCTTCAATAATGCGGTTGCTGATCATTATGCCAAGCCCAGTCCCTTTTTCTTTCGTTGTCAGAAAAGGTTCGCCGATTTTTGAAATAAGCTCCTCCGGTATACCTGGACCGCCATCTATAATTCGGATATGAACGAAGCCATCCTCCAAGCTTGCAACCGTCACAACAACTTCGCCGCCCTGCGGCATCGCTTCTAATGCGTTTTTAATAATATTCAAAAAAACCTGCTTAAGCTGGTCCACATTGCAAAATATACTCGGCCTTGTATGGTCAAAACAAACCTTCAACTCCACATTTATAAGAATAGCTTGTGTTTCCAGCAAAGATAATACACTTCGCAGTATCGGCTCTAGAGGCTCGCTGCGATAGTTCGCGAAATGCGGCTTCGCTAACGTCATAAACTCATTTACGATTAAAGTAATACGGTCAATTTCATTGGCCATAATTGAAAAATAATGCGGGTTCTCCGGGTATTTACTGCTCAAAAGTTGTGTAAAGCCCTTTAGCGCTGTTAATGGATTTCGAATTTCATGCGCTACTCCTGCGGCAAGCTGACCAATTGCCGACAGCTTCTCCGAACGAATAAGAACCTCCTCCGAGCGTTTGCGGTCGGTCAAATCACGAATCACACTGAGCATGACATCCTTGCCTAAATAATTATTTATCCGAATGCTTGATATTTCTACATCCAATAACTGTCCGTCCGGACGTACAAGGATTCGTTCCACAAATGACGTCGGTTCATCCGACGACATGATTAAATCCATCTGCTCCAATGAAGAAGCATGATGGCTGGGATGAATAAATTCGAATACACTTCTTCCAATGACCTCTTTTCCAGGTTCAATCCCAAGTGCATGCAGGGCTAATTTGTTTGCATATAGAACGATTCCTTGATCGCTAATAACGATGGGCTCGGGAACAAACTTAATAATTTTCTGATAAAGGTTCGCATTGTCCCTTAGCAGATTTTCCTTTTCTCGTTTAAAGGTTACATCTTGGATCGTGCCGAGCAAGGACAGCTGTCCATTGAACATAATGATGGAGCTGTTGCCTTCCAAATAAATGATGCTGCCGTCTTTTTTTCTGCCTTTACACTTAAGCGGAAATTGATTTAATCCAATCGCCGATCCATGCATTATCTCGTTTTTGTGACGATTGATTTCATCCATTGACACCAAATCGCTTGAATTGAGTTCATACATCTCCTCTAATGTGTAGCCATACATCTCCGCCAAATAAGGATTGGCATAAACAATCTTATTGCATTGTCCTACAAAGACACCAGCTACGACATTTTCCATCAAGCTTTTATATAAATAATCCTTCTCATGCAAGGAGGCTTCCATTCGCTTCTGCTTGGTTATATCATGAATAATAAGCTGGACAGCATTTTTACCATCAAATTTCACAGCTACTGCTCTCATTTCAACCTCTATCGCTTGCTGATCCATACGAAGCAGCTCGAAGTAGGTAAACGTAGAAGGATTAGCCTCTATAATTAAATAGTTGATCATAGCTGGAAACCGCTCTAAATATTCAGGATGTATGAATTTGTTTATGGGGTCTCCAATAATATCATCGAAATTGCTAATGCCCAGCATGGTTAGCATTGCATGGTTAGCAAATACAATATTACCTTCTAACACAACAATAAGCCCGTCAGGAAGCATATGAACTAAATGCCGATATCTCTCTTCGCTTTCCCTCAATTGTTCGTTAACCTCGACGATTTCAATCCCCTCATCTCATCTCATTTCAACAAGCAGCTTCATCCTGTTGATTACTTTCAACATCCCCAGCCTTCTTCCTGCTCCGCTTCGATTTTAAAATACAAAAAAACATTGCCGCCAGCAAGTGTATCGATTAGCGGCAATGTCTATAAGAGAATCATTTAATCCGTTTTTCTACTCATTCATAAAGCCGTGCCACTAAACTCTAGCTGATAAAATGTTAACCTTTCACCCCAGCTACATTAAGTCCACCCATAATGTAACGCTGGAAAATAAGGAAAAATATTAACCGCGGAACCATCGTAATGGAGAGCACCGCAAACTTCACGTTCCACTGAATCGTAGAGCCGGAGTAGACCACATATCTGAAAATACCTGTTGCAAGAGAAGCACCATCACAGCGTAACCAAGCTTTACTTGCCAACGTTTGAAATCAAATGACGAGATTATGGAACGCTCGGTATTTTTCATCCTTTTTCACTCCTATTCTGCACTTTCAGGTAGAAGAAGGAGAGCACCATCATAACGGCGAACATCATCGTACCCATTGCTGTTGCTTTGCCAAAATCCAAATAAGTAAATGCATTTCTGTTCATAAGCAGCATATAAGTTAAAGTCGCGTTGTCCGGACCTCCGGCAGTCATAGCCAGTTGTGCTTGGAAGCTTTGCGAGGTGTTAATGATTTGAAGTAAAAACATCAGGAACAGCAATGAGCGCAAATTAGGCAGTGTAATAAACTTAATTCGTTGCCATACGCTTGCACCGTTGATTTCGGCAGCTTCATACAGATCCCGCGGTATGCCGACGATTGAAGCCAAATAGATGAGCACCGCTCCGCCAAAGTTTTGCCACGTTTCCATAATAACGATCGAGATCATGGACATGCCTTTTGTGAAAAAATCAATTGTTGATGAATGGCATATATCCACCTTTGGAATTCGATACGTAGTCCGGCAACGGGAGGATCTTTCCGATGGAGTAGTTGCTTGTTGTTGAGATGATCGTATTATCTTCATTTAAAATCAATAATTCGCCATCCTTCGCCACATTATCAGGATCAAGATCACTTGCCAGCACACGTTCAAGTCCCGACGCGATCAAGTACCCAGCTTCTGGTGATCGCCCATTCGTTATGCTGTTCATTTGTTTAACCATAACAAGCGTCTCCAGATCGGACGGATTATCTCCGAATTGATGCAGTACCTTCAGCACTCCCCGTCCCTGTGCACGATAAGCCTCCTTATACCATGGAAGCGCATCCACATTTGTAGAGAAGTAGATGCCTCGCGTCTGCATATCCAAAGAAGGCACAAAAGAGTAAAGGCTTTCAGAATCCGGCATAAAAAAAGAATACGCTATTTTAGGAGATGTTTGTTTGAGCAGCATCTCATCCAGAGACGTGAATCGTCTAAAACGCTCGTAGGATGAAGACAACGGGATATTAAGCATTTCCTGAATTTCCTTGGTCATCATGATCGAATTCATTGTCTCTTCCATATGCATGATTGTTCGATCAATCGTTACATGACTCGATTCCACCCACTTCACCAGCGTCGAACCCACTTGCCGTTCCGTAATTTCTGCGACATTGCGCGAGACAACCCAATCCATAAAAATAACAGGTATAACGACTAGTGCAATAAACAATGCGATGAACCGCTGGAGCATTGTGAGATTAGTAAAGGATTCTCGCATCTATTATGCAGCCTCTCTCCATTGAATACTTCTTAAATCTTAATTGTAGCCGATAATACGCCCGGTTCCATGTTCAATATTATGTTTATTGTAATCGATATTCAGATCTTTTTTCGACATCTTTTTTCATAACATAATAAAACGGCCATCTTAATCGCAAAAAAAAAAGAGACTGTCCTTTGAGTAGATCACTCTACTTAAAGGACAGTCTCTAATGTGATGCTTTATATTTAGCCTTCGAGAAGAAGTGATTCTGGATCTTCAAGAAGCGCTTTGACGGTTACGAGGAAGCGAACAGCTTCGCTGCCATCTACGATACGGTGATCGTAAGACAATGCAAGATACATCATCGGACGGTTTTCCATACGAACATCATCGATTGCTACTGGACGAATTTGAATTTTGTGCATGCCGAGAATACCAACTTGCGGTGCATTAAGAATTGGCGTGGACAGCAAGGAGCCAAATACGCCGCCATTCGTAATAGTGAAGCTTCCGCCTTGCAAATCAGAAATGGCAAGTGTGTTTGATCTTGCTTTACCAGCAAGCTCAACGATATTTTTCTCGATTTCAGCGAAGCTTAGACGGTCCGCGTCACGAACGACCGGAACGACAAGACCTTCTTTTGCAGATACTGCAATGCCGATATCATAGAATTTTTTCGTAACAATATCTTCGCCGTCAATTTCAGCATTAAGCAGCGGGAATGCTTTAAGCGCACCAACTACAGCTTTCGTAAAGAATGACATAAAACCTAGGTTTACATCATTTTTCTCGAAGAAAGCTTGCTTGCGGCGTTTGCGCAAATCAAGAATCGCAGTCATATCCACTTCATTGAAAGTCGTCAGCATCGCTGCTGTGCGTTGTGCTTCAACTAGGCGGTTAGCAATCGTAACCCGGCGACGAGACATCCGTTTGCGTTCAGTCGGCTTCACATCTTTGCCTGCGTTAGCAGGTTCTGATTGTGTTAGCGGAGCAGATTTAACCGGAGTGGCAACCGCTGGTGCAGGTGCAGCAGCAGGAGCTTGTCCTTGCGCTGAAAGATCAATGCCTTGCTCACGAGCACGTTTACGAGCAGCTGGCGATGCATTAATCGTTGCTGCACTTTCATTTGCAGAAGAGGCAACAGGCGCTGCTGGAGCAGCAGCTGGTGCAGCTACTGCGGCAGGAGCAGCAACAGGAGCTGGCTCAGCTGCCGGAGCAGCAGGTGCGGCTGCGCCGCCCGCTGCTTCTCCAATCGAACCGATCGCTTCACCTACAAGTACAACTTCTCCGTCTTGTTTAGCGATGCGAGATACAACACCGCTATTGTCAGCGCTAATTTCTATGTTAACCTTATCGGTTTCAAGCTCTAGTAGGACATCTCCCTGATTGACGGAGTCGCCTTCCTTCACGAACCATTTGGTAATTGTGCCCTCAGAAATGGACTCGCCTAGTTCCGGTACAATAATTTCAGCCATTAGTCACTACCCCCTAATCAAACTTGTTTCAACTGGTTTGCCGTTCAATGCTGTCGAAATAATCCATTTTTGTTCTGCGGCATGTACTTCTTGGTGTCCGCTTGCAGTACTTGAGCGATCAGGTCTGCCAACGTAGCGAACAGCTGCTTTCTTAGGAGCTAACGCGCGAAGACGCGGTTCCATGAAGCTCCATGACCCCATGTTTTGCGGTTCTTCTTGTACCCATACGATTTCTTCAAGCTTGTCGAATTGCTTCACAATGCGTTCGATTTCTGCATGAGGGAACGGATACAACTGCTCTACTCTTGCAACGCGCAGCCATTCATAATCTTCAGCATTTGTCGATGCAAGCGCCTCTTCAATATCGATAGCTACTTTACCTGTGCAAAGAAGCAAACGTTTTACTTTATCCTTCTGTTCCTTCGGCTCTGTCAGCTTGAATTGCGGAAGCACCGGCTTGAATGAGCCTTCGCTGAACGCAACACCATGCGACGCAACACGAGGGTTTCGGATCAAGCTCTTAGGCGCCATTAGAACGAGCGGACGAACATGCTCCGTGCCAAGCGACGCTGCTTGCTTGCGCAGCAAGTGGAAATATTGAGCGGACGTTGAAAGGTTCGCAACGGTCCAGTTGTTATCAGCTGAAAGCTGAAGGAAACGTTCAAGTCTAGCGCTTGAATGCTCCGGTCCTTGGCCTTCATAGCCATGCGGCAGCAGAATCGTAATGCCTGATTTTTGCGACCATTTCGCACGGCCAGCTGAGATGAATTGGTCAAAAATAACTTGGGCAACGTTGGCAAAGTCACCATATTGCGCTTCCCAGATAACAAAGGTTTCAGGCGCAAATACGTTGTAGCCATATTCAAAGCCGAGTACTGCCGTTTCCGACAATGGGCTGTTATGAACAGCAAAGGATGCTTTCGCTTGCGGCAAAATGTGCAGCGGCGAGAACTTAGCTGCCGTCGCATTATCATTAAGCATGATGTGACGATGTGCAAACGTTCCGCGCTCCGAATCCTGACCGCTTAGACGAATAGGTGTACCGTCTGCAAGAATCGTTGCGAATGCAAGCGTCTCGGCATGTGCCCAGTCAACCTTTTCCCCATCGTTCAAAGCTGAAGCTCTGCGCTGCAAAATACGTTGAAGCTTCGTATATTCGGTGAAGCCTTCTGGACGGTTAAGCAGCTCCAGGTTGATTTCACGAAGCGTCTCAAGCGGAACTGCAGTGCGTACTTCTTCGCCTGTAGGTAGCGTTGTTTTGTTTTGCTCACCGCGAAGCTTCGGCTCGCCTTCCTTCGCTTTCATTGCATCATAGGCTGCTTGCAGCTTGCCGTTCGTACGTTGACGCAATTCTTCAACCTGCGCTTCCGTAATCGCCTTCTCACCCTTCAACTGTTCGCTGTAAAGCACGCTTACGGTCGGATGATTGCGAACCTTTGCATACATCAGCGGTTGTGTTACTTCTGGATCGTCCATTTCATTATGGCCGAAACGACGGTAACCAATCAAATCAATAACAAAACCTTTATTGTAGCGGAGACGGTATTCACAAGCGAGGCGTACTGCTGCCAAGCAAGCTTCCGGCTCATCCGCATTTACGTGTACGATTGGAATGTCGAAGCCTTTCGCAAGATCACTTGCGTAATGCGTCGAACGTGAATCAATGCTGTTCGTCGTAAAGCCGAGGCGATTATTTGCGATAATATGAATCGTACCGCCATTGTGATAACCTTGCAGCTTGTTGAAATTGAGCGTTTCCGCAACAATTCCTTCACCAATGAAAGCCGCGTCGCCGTGAACGGCAATCGTCACTGCTTTCGCTGGATCTTGTGTAGGCATTCCCCGCTTGCTGCGATCTTCTTGAGCAGCGCGTGTGAAGCCTTCAACTACTGGATTAACAAATTCCAAGTGGCTCGGGTTGTTCGCAAGGGTAAGATTCGCACGAATCGTTTCGCCTTCCTTCACAGCTCTGTCAGCACCTAGATGATATTTTACGTCGCCGGTCCAGCCATAATTAAGGCCCATTGATCCTTCAGACGGAATAAGCTCTTTATTCGGAGCATGGTGAAATTCAGAAAATATTTTCTCATAAGGCTTGCCAAGTACATGCGTCAGTACGTTGAGACGACCGCGATGCGCCATGCCCATAAGGATATGGTTTGCTCCATCATGCGCTACGGAGCGGACGATTTCATCAAGCACTGGCACGAGCATATCTACGCCCTCGATAGAGAAACGTTTTTGTCCAACGAATGTCCGGTGCAAGAAGTTCTCGAAATACTCAACTTCCATTAGACGCTCAAGCAGCGCTGAACGTTCTCTTGCAGACAGCGGTGCTGGGAAGCTTCCCGACTCCGCCTGTTTGTTAAGCCAATTGCGTTCACTCTCATCATGAATATGTGTAAATTCATACGCCGCTGAACGGGTATAAATCTCTCTCAAGCGGTTGATTGCTTCCCAGCCATTCGAGATTGATGCTGGCGCATTATCCCAAATAAGTGATGCTGGAATAGAAGTTAAATCCGCTTGCGTAAGTCCGAAAGTTTCTGGCTCAAGCAGCTTTGTATCAGCAGCAGGGCTGAAGCCGAGCGGATCAATATCTGCAGCTAAATGGCCGTATCTGCGAATGTTCAGCATTAGCTGATGCGCAGCGACAACCTTTTTCAACATATTTGAATCAATCGGACCAGGTGCTGCTGCATGTGATGCAGCCTTTTGCTCGCTTGGCTTAGCCGTAATGCTCGGAGCTTCTCCTTGTAGTGTAGCCGGAGGTTCCCCGAAACGTACAAAAAGCTCACGAACTGTAGACTCCACGGAGTCTGGATCAGTTAAGAAACGCTCGTATTGCTCCTGCACATACCCAAGGTTGGGGCCATAGTAGCTTTGCCAAGGCGAATAATTTCGCTCATCATGGTTGCTCATTGCAGAAAATTCCACCCTCTCTATTCATTGCCATCCTATTATTTTCTAAGGCGATGCTCGCCATACATGCTCGCCAACTTGCACTTGCCTAAATCGTTTTCAATAATAATCAAGCAAACACTAATCCCTTAACATATAAAGGGAAAAGTAAGAAAAATGAACATGTGTCAGGGACACAGTTTTAAAGCTCATATATATTCTAGTACATAGTACGCTCTCCATCCATAACCATATTGGCATCGATATCATCCATTTGAAGCATTGATTGTCTCTTTTGGACAACTAATTGAGCATTAATTCTGATCTTGCTGCTCGATTGCATCAATTGAAGGCTTTAGGCCGTTTTTCAGCGCTTCCTGTAAAAACAAAATCGATTCTCGGTTCTGGTATTCGCTTACCTCATGACCTGAAAATGGATAATCATTTAGCTGCTTAAGCGATCGTATCCGATTGTATACGGCGTAGATGGTCTCTGGCATACACACGGTATCTTTCCAGCCAACCGACATCAACACAGGCGCCTTAATGCGTTCAGCCAAATTCAACAGGTCAAAATGAGCTAGCGTAGACAACACTGCGTTGAGCCGATCAGGATACCTTTTAATGTACTGAGCAATTTCCGTAAGCGAGCTCGTCGAATTCATTAGGCCAAAATCCATATGGCACATGTTCGGAATATCGGCAACGACCGCGCTTACCTTGGAGTTCAGCGCTGCAGCAAGCAATGACAATCCGCCCCCCTGACTAGCGCCAACAACCGCAATCCGCGACTCGTCCACCTCATCCTGTAGGGCAGCTGTATCCACCGCTCTAACCGCATCCATTGTAATCGCCTGGTAGTAGCTGCGCTCGGTATTCGTTATTCCCTGTGAAACCCAGCCTTTGACGAAACCTTCATCAGAGGTTAACAAGTTGCCTGTTTCGCCACCTTGCCCTCTAGCATCAACTGCAAAGACGGCATAACCCAGCAGCAGCCATGCAGCATAACGCTCTGGTAGTCCCTTGTCGCCTGTATAACCCTGAAAAATAACGACACAAGGCAGCTTCGCACCGATTAATCCTTGCTGAGGCACGATGTATAACCCGTGAATAGGCGTATCATCTCCGCCTTTAAAAGTTAAACGCTCCGTTCTCACCGTTGTGATTGGAGTTTCAACCGTTTGTCTCCTCACATCAAGCGGCCTCTCTGCATAGCTGTTTAATACATTTTCCCAGTATTGATTTAACTCTTCAACATCCATCGTTACGGATGGCCGATAAGCTAATAAATCATTTTTCCTTCTATTTATTGCATGCATATAAGTATACCCCTATTCCACTATGTATTTTCGTTCCGACACACAAAGAAATTGTTCTTTGAGGCATAAATAAAATAAGCTATCTCAAGTTTAACTCATTGAGCCAAACCAAAAATAGCCTTTTTTGAAAATGAATTGTTCATTATATACCATAGGGCATTAACAGTTAGCAGATACATGTTTTTTTCTTAACGCCTGCTTTGCCCAAAGAAACTGTTTTTTGGATGTAATCACTAGCTAACGGGACCTTGCACGCTGTATTTCCGACATCTACATGTACCTTGCCGATGAATGCTGCAACGGCCTCTGCTTCTTCACGCAGCTCCGAGACATAAATACCGACAATCATAACGAAGGTGTTCATCGTATAACGAACACGATTTTGCTCCGTATGAATAGTTTTCTTTATTCTGTTTAACAAAAAGCGAATTTCATCAAAATCCAGCTGCTCGTCCGGTGTAATAGAGATGTAATTCGCATAAGTGCTCCAGCCGCACGTTGACACCATTTCTTCCGAGGAGTCTATCCATTCTAATGCCAGCTCATGGGCAAAAGGGCTTTCCGCTGCGACACCTGCTACCGTATATTCTGCTGCCATGTACCAATAAGCTTGTTTGACCCATTGCTGCAGCGTCTCTTTAGCAATCGTTTTTGGATTAACTGAAAGTCCCGCCAAATACATCGCATCGCTATTACTGGACGCAAACAGCTTTAGCGCTAGCTCTTCGTCTTTTTTCACATATTTAACAAGCTTCTTCAAATCACCGATTTTCACACCAAAGAGCGGCTCCATCGCTCCATGACGAATGAAGGTCATTTTTGTTTGCTCATTGCCTAGCCGCTCTAATTCCTTCATTATCTCTTCATAGGTCATATGTCAGCCCTCCATTTTAGTCCACGTATTACTTCGCAAATAAAGGAGGTACGCCATGCGCGGCGAACCTCCAAATCATCACATCTCAATGCTTATTCTTGCTGTACAATCAATTCAACTAAAGTTCTAACCATGACACCGGTAGCTCCCTTAGGCTCCCAGCCTCTGCTCGAATCCAGCCATGCAGTTCCGGCAATATCGAGATGCACCCACGGCAATCCTTCGGCAAAATGTCCAATGAACAATCCGCCGGTTATCGTACCGGCATATCTTCCGCCGCTATTTTTCAAATCTGCTGCATCGCTTCTAATCTGCCGCTTATATTCCGGATAAGAAGGAAGCTGCCAGATTCGTTCGCCAGCTCTCTCTGACGCAAGCTGCACCTGTTTGTAGAGCTCGTCATTGTTTGTAATAGCGCCTGTTGCGTGCGTGCCCAAGGCTACGGATACGGCACCAGTTAACGTTGCCACATCGATCAGCTTCGTTGCTCCCCTTGTAATTGCGGTCGTAAGTCCATCTGCCAGCACTAATCTGCCTTCAGCATCGGTATTCACAATTTCAACGGTATGGCCGCTCATCATGCGCAGCACATCTCCAGGTTTAATCGCTCGGTCCGAAGGCATATTCTCAGCTGTCGGAATGACTGCGATAACGTTGATTGCTGGTTTCAGCTCTCCAATGACGCGAATAGCACCCAGCACAGCAGCTGCGCCGCCCATATCGGAAATCATATCCTGCATGCCTTCCGCTCTCTTCAAGGAAATACCGCCCGTATCAAACGTAATTCCTTTTCCGATTAGTCCCCATGCCTCTTCTGAATTTGGATTGCCTTTATAGTGAATAACGATCATACGCGGTGGATTTATGCTGCCTTGTCCAACGCCTAATAGACCGCCCATCCGCTGCTCAGCCGCGCTCCACTCGTCAATGACTTCTATTTCCAAATCAAGCTCACGCGCTAATTCCTCTGCATGATACGCCAACCGTTCTGGCGTAAGATCATTACCAGGCAGATTCGTAAGGTCTCTCGCCAAAATGACCCCTTCAACATACAATCGGCCTTTTGTTATCCCTTGTGTCCATAAAGCGGCTTCCTCCGCTGATGCAGCTGCTCCCTGTGGTACGAGTGCAACCTCTTTCAGCGAAAATCGCTCCGCTTTTTCCCGTTTTAACGGCTGTCGATCATGAAGTGCGAGCAGCAAGCCCTCAGTCAGCGCTTGTGCAGTAGACTCTGCTCCAAGGTTTTCAACTTGCCCTTCAACAAGTGCATCAGACAGTAGTACTTGCACATTTACCGCCTGTAATTTTTTCAATGCTTTGGCTGCAGCCGCTGCTGCAAGCCGCAGGCTCGTAGCTCCGCCATCCTGATCAAGGCCAACAAACACGATATGAGACGCAGGATACAATCCAAGCGTCGGCACAATCTCCGTTTGCTCCGAATCCGCTTTAAACAATCCTTTAGCATAACGTCCTCTAAGCGCTTCATCGATTTGCGGCTGTACGATCGGGGTAACTGCTTCTGATTGCGTCAACTCTTTTTTACTGACAAAACGAATAACCGCATCTAAATTTGCTTGCTCTGTACCGCGAACTCCGTATGTAAATTGAATACTCATTATTATTCCCTCGCTCTCCAAATGGATTTACCTAACCGAATCCATTTCATTTGAATCGTTTCAATCGCTTTTTTCAAACTCATTATACCTAAGCGTTCTCCTCTTTGCCATGTTTATAATTGCAGACTTGTCACTTAGCTATCATGATATGAAAAAGCAAAATACTCCCCGCCCACGATTGGGGGAGAGCATCCGATTCAATTCAGCTAAGCCAATCCATTTGCAGTGAACATTAAGCTAATGGCAGTGTCAGAATAAATTCAGTCCCTACCCCTAATTGACTATCCACTCTAATCGTACCATTATGATTGCGAACAATTCTGTAGCTTACTGATAAGCCTAACCCTGTACCCGACTGCTTCGTCGTAAAGAAGGGGTCAAACAATCTGCTCATCGTTGCTTTGTCCATGCCTTTTCCATTATCCTTAATAATAATTTCGGCAAATTGTCCATTTCCACGCGTAATAATATCAATAAGGCCTCTACGCTCGCTCTGAACTTCTTCAATCGCATCGAGTGAATTTTTAATAATGTTCAAAATAACCTGCTTCACTTGTTTAACATCAATCGAGACGAGATGCTCTGAGCAGTAACACTCCGCTTTAATTTCGCAATTCCGCATCAAAGCTTCACTTTCGGTCAGAAGCACAACCTCTTTTATTAAATGATCGATAGACACCAATTGTTTCATTGGTGCTGATGGCTTGGACGAATTTAGAAATTCATAAATGATATCATTTGCCCGGTCGATTTCCGTTAAAATAATACGAGCGTATTCTTCTTTGCCCACTTCCAGTAAATATGGCCGCAATAGCTGAATAAAGCCGCGAATGCTTGTCAACGGATTACGAATTTCATGTGCAATTGCAGCAGCAATTTTCCCGAGCATGGCAAGCTTGTCGTTTTGCAATGCCGTCTGCTCAATTTGCTTATATTCAGAAACATCCTTCACGCTAATTAAAAAATCACCGTCTAACTGATCACCGTATGTAACCGTTACCAATAAATGTTTACCATCTTTGTGTTGGAACTCATAATACTTGCTATGCATGAGAAACATTTCTTTGTAGAGTCTAAGAACTGTTCGCTTCGTGCTGCTAGTAAGCCGCCGATGTCTTAATATTTCCTTTATCGTACAACCAATTAATGTTTTCCGAGGGATGTCGAGCAGCTTGGCCATTTGCACATTAATAAACGATAAAATTCCATCACTATCAAACAAAGCAATTCCGCTGTCCATGTGCTGCAAAACATTTTCATACTTATTTTTGACTCGTTCAAAGGAGCGGTTGGACCTGAAAAGCATCTCTCGCATTTCAGTGAATTTTTGCTCCGTTGATCTCTCTGGCTGCAAACGAAATCGGCAAGCAACCATAATCTCCATTAAAAAAACAAAGGAACGATTATATAATCGCACAGCCTCCTCCGAGTCAACATTTGCAGCCAAAGACTGTATGCATTCCTCATGTACGGCAATAATTTCTTCAGGGTTTATTCCGTAAAGCTCCTTGCCAAGCTCGTTAGCATGGAATAATGATACTTCCTTACCACTCCGAATATACTCGGCAAGCGCCGGGAAATAGCGCTTTCGAATGGCCAACATCTTGTACTCCTCCCCGGCAACATCTATAAATAACGGTTACAGTTACTACTAATCATAGGGCGAGTTTACAATCGCTGTCAATCGGAAATCCTGTCGAATTATGCACCGTAAATAGGAAAAAAGTCTGCCCGAAAGTCATCTAGGACTTTAGCCTACTGCATTCATTTCCTGCTATTTGTTCATTTTTATATCGGAAGTCTAATCATTATTGTTGCTCCCCCGACCTTTATACCATCTATCCCAATCGTGCTTCCATTCCTTATCTTTTTTATCATCATATCGATTTTTCCAATTATCATTTTCTTGTTTGCCTTGTTGACTGTTTACGTTATTATTGCGATTAGTATTGCGATCTCGATTTCGATCATTGTCATCATCATCATAATCATCATTATTTCGATCATGATTATGATTGTTATTATTTTTGTCGTCATCTTTATGATCGTTTTTACCGCCGCTCGGCTTTGTAGGCTGAACTGGCTTAGTTGGTTTCCCTGGCGTAATTACCGGCTTGTTGCCCCATGTCCCGTTTTTATTGGGCTTATTAGTTGCGTTTCCTTTATTTACTCCGCTAACGACAGGTTTAGTTGGTTTTTCCACTTTTACTGGCTTGTTTGCAGTTGGAGTCGTAGTCGGTTTAATCGGTTTCGGTTTCGTCTTTGTTTCTTCCTTTTGCTGCTTAACCTTATCCTCTTTTTCCAGTGCTACCAGCTTCTTGAGCTTTTCTTTGCTCGTATCTCCCGCATTGCTTACAATCGTCTTCACGCCGCCGATAGACGCTGTTGCCTGATCGATGGATTGCTTTTTCAATTGCTCCAATTCGATACTGTAGCCTTCATCCTTTGCCATTAAATATACGGCCATCTTGCCTGAAGAAATACCATTTATAGCTG
The DNA here is from genome assembly GCF_037976325.1 of Paenibacillus sp. FSL K6-3182. Classification (NCBI taxonomy): domain Bacteria; kingdom Bacillati; phylum Bacillota; class Bacilli; order Caryophanales; family Paenibacillaceae; genus Paenibacillus; species Paenibacillus sp. FSL K6-3182. Next base: position 1,778,196 of record NZ_CP150265.1, on the reverse strand, counting down.
CTTCCTCACGCACCTCATTAGGCAGCGACAACGTTGTAATTGTAGCGCTTGCTGCTTCTGCCTCAAGCTGAGCGAGCAGCATTCTCAGTTTCTCGTCGACTTTTCCCGTCAAAATATTCTCAAAATCGCCTTTACTCGCAAAATTGTCGTCTAATAAAACACTCGTAATAAAAATATCTTTGTTTGGCGTATCCAGGTAATGTGAGCCTTTAGCCCTCTCCAATATTGAAGCAGCAACCTCTTCCACATGAATACCTGCGTATTTGAGACCTTTAATAATGACTTCTCCATCTTCATTAAGTGCGCGAAGCTCACGTACCTTCTCGTTTTCATCGACGCCCAGCTCTACGCTTGGATTAATATCCATGCTCACGTAAGCAACTACGGATTGTGAGTCTCTTTGCATGAAAAATAAAAGTGGAACAAAGAGAATCAGAATAAGGGCGGCAGCACTTCCATACCAATAAATCGGCCTCTGGATGACGCGCTTCTTAAACTCTTCTTCGAATGTGACTTCTTCTCCGATTTGTGTAGTTCCCTGAATAGGGGCCTGCAAAAATTGACCGTCTGCCGTCATCACAACTGCATACTGCTTATGAATGCTCATAACGACTCCACGTTTCATTTGCTTGCCTCCTTATTCTCAACGATGTGCTCATCGGATATATGTAAATAATCATGCATGTAAGGGTATGTTCCAGAAATGATTAGTGCGATAGCAATAATGTATTTTCGATTTCTTTCCACCGTTTTGCGAGAAACACCGCACATTTCGGTCAGCTCTTTTACAGCCAGCTTATTCGTTTGCCTTAAAGAATCTAATAAGTCCGTTTCACTTACAAGCGTTTGCGCGATACCAATCAACAGCTTTCTTGAATCGGTATGCTTGGGAGAATTGTCTACCAATTCTGCAAAGGAAATGCCAAATCGCAAAAGCTCTTGATTAAGCTCAGTAATCTCAAGCCTTCTCTCGTCCTCTGTGCGCTTCATTTCAAATGCAGTCATCGCTTGTCTTGTCTCGACTGAATTATATTGAGGCTGCTCCTCATCCTCTGAGTCGAACATACTGTAAGGCACAACCTGAGAATGCCTCTGTTCTTTTCGGACATGGTCAATAAGCCGACGACGAATGACGGTTTCAGCAAATCCGAGAAATGATTTTCCAGCACTGCTGGAAAATTGATTGATGGCTTCATTAAATGCGAGCAGCGCTATGCTGAATTCATCATCTCGACTCGGATCGATATACCGTTTACAAAATCGACTTGTAACTTTGATTATATAAGGCTTATAGTCTGCTATGAACTGCTCACGCAGCAGCTCGTCACCTTCACGAATTTGAGCAACCCATTGTTCTGGAGTGAGCTTCTGCTCATCCTCTGCTACTTTGGCAGAAACAGACTTCCGCAGAAAGCGTTTGAACAAAACAAGTAACAACCGCTCCACCTCACTATTAGTATGATTCGTTTCTGTCTGCCCGGTTTCGGGGGGTACATTCTGAGAAAATCTTAATTTACATTAAAAAGCATCTTTAGTGTCCTTTATATCGCCAGAGAACCGTTGATTGAGAAACAAACGAACTTAAAAAATTACAAAATGATACATTTTTATATTTTCAAAAAAAGAAAAGCCCCCGTGAAGGAGGGCTCACCATTCATGTTTAAAAAACTAAACGGAAGTACGGCGTTGACGGAGCTTATTCCTTCTATTGTTGAGCATCCCTAGACGCTTCTTAAGAACAAGCTGCCATTCCGTATCCTCAATTTGCTTGGCAAAGCTTAGCAAATCAAGCGCCATATCGATTTGACTGTGGACAACATCCATTGGATCCTCATTCTCATGGTTAACACAATTCTCAAGCAGCGCCTTGCCTTCTTGCTCTACGTACTCCTGAAAATCAACTTCAGCAGCACCGTCGCCATGTGCATATTCGGCTAGTATCTCATATTCATTTTCGATTAAATAATGAATATCTACACGGTGACAGACAGGACAAAACATAATGGGCACATTGTGAATATGCGTCCGAATATGCTTAAGTGTACCTTTTGTTCCAATCATACTAGCTCCACAGCAAAAACTCATTGACGACTCCTCCTTAGAGGTTTGCGTAGCAAACCTATCTTCGTAAGCATCAACTTAGGTTTGCGCAGCAAACCTATCTTCGTAAGCATCATCTTAGGTTTACGTAGTAAACCTATCTTCGTAAGCATCAACTTAGGTTTACGTAGTAAACCTATCTTAACAACCATCATCTAAAGTTTGCGTTAACAAACCTATCATTTTTTATTATCTGTTGCTAAGTATACCATATTCGCTCTGCATGGACGAAATTCCTGCTTTCTCCTCACATTATCCGTATCGCTATGTAGACAAAAACAAAACCCGTACCATTAAATGGCACGGGTTTTGTTTTTACTGCTATTCGAAATATATTATTTCGATACCAATGTTTGTTGACCTGGTTTCCAGTTGATTGGGCAAAGACCACCGGATTGCAAAGCTTGCAATACGCGAAGAGTTTCGTCTACGCTGCGGCCAACGTTGTTGTGGTTAACAACTTGATATTGTACTTCGCCTTCTGGATTGATGATGAATAGACCGCGAAGAGCGATACCTTCTTCTTCAATCAATACACCGTAGTCACGAGCTACGCTTTTCGTAATATCAGCAGCAAGAGGGAATTCTAGTTGACCTAGACCATTATCGTTAACCGGCGTGTTGATCCATGCACGGTGACTATGTTTGCTATCAATGCTGACACCAAGAATTTCTGTGTTCAAGCTTTTGAATTCAGCTGCAGCCATGCTGAGTGCAGTAATTTCAGTTGGACATACGAATGTGAAATCTAGTGGGTAGAAGAACAATACCAACCATTTTCCTTTATAATCTGCAAGTGAAGCTGTACCGAAATCTTTACCATCACCTGTTGCCGTTTCCATTGAAAAATCAGGGGCCTGACGGCCTACCAAACGCTCTGCCATAATAGAAAACCTCCTTGACCTATCCATAAATTTTATTGTTTATGTCACTTCGTCTGTGTGACTTACCTAGTAAATAGTATCACTAGTTTATAAACAAGTCAATATTATAATCAATATTTATTTATAATGATTACAATCTAGATGTTATTTTCTAAGAGCAGCTACGATCAAATCGCCCATTTCTGTTGTGCCGATTGCTGTGCTCTTATCAACAGCAATATCACCTGTACGGTGGCCTGCATCAAGAACTTCTTTCACCGCTGCTTCAATTGCTGCAGCAGCTTCGTGGTAACCAAATGTAAGGCGGAACATAAGCGCTACGGAAAGAATTGTTGCAATTGGGTTGGAGATGCCTTGACCCGCGATGTCAGGTGCTGAGCCATGTACCGGCTCATACAAGCCGAAGCTGCCTTCGCCAAGCGATGCAGATGAGAGCATTCCGATTGAGCCAGTCAGCATTGCAGCTTCATCACTAAGAATGTCGCCGAACATATTTTCTGTTACGATGACATCAAAGCTCGAAGGACGACGAAGCAATTGCATTGCACAGTTGTCAACAAGCACGTGCTCTAGCTCTACCTCTGGGTATTCAGGAGCAATCCGGTTTACCACTTCGCGCCATAGACGGGATGTTTCTAGTACGTTTGCTTTATCAACAGAAGCAAGACGTTTGCCGCGAGTCATAGCGATATCGAATGCTTGACGAACGATGCGCTCGATTTCTTGCACGTTGTATACGCATGTATCAACCGCTTCTTCGCCGCCAGCGCCTTCACGACGGAATTTCTCGCCAAAGTAAATACCGCCAGTCAATTCACGAACAACGATGAGATCCGTGCCTTCAAGCACTTCTGGCTTCAAAGTTGAAGCTTCTTTCAAGCAATCGAATACGGTAGCTGGACGAATGTTTGAGAAAAGGCCAAGTGCTTTGCGAATGCCTAGCAAGCCTGTTTCTGGACGAAGCTCCTTGGAGTTGTTGTCCCATTTTGGTCCGCCTACTGCGCCAAGCAATACCGCGTCTGCACCTTTGCAAAGGTCAAGTGTTTCTTGCGGCAATGGTGTGCCTTTCTCGTCGATTGCAATACCGCCGAACAAGCCGTGTTCTGTTTCGAATTTGTAGCCGTAAAGCTCTTCGGTTTTTTTGAGCACTTTAAGAGCTTCGCCAACTACCTCGGGGCCGATACCGTCGCCGGCAATAACTGCAATTTTCTTAACTTCTGACATAATAATGTAACACTCCTCGTTTTAAGTTAAACTTGTCCATTCAACGTTTTCAAAAATATAAGAATTTATAAGTTTGTTAGCTTATAAAGGGCTTATATTTCACCGTCAAAGCTACTTCAGCGTCCAAAGGACGCCAAAGGCGTTTTGGCTTGGCGAATCCTGTTGAAAAATGCAAGTCTACACATTCATTCTCATTCTATTATCATTTGTACCATAAAAACGAGTTGATTACCAAGATATAAAATCTATTTACTCTATAGGCTGTAACTATAGGGTCTTTGATTATCCCTTTTTTGAAGCTATATCTATCAAAGAACAAAAAAACAGTCCGCCCAAAGGTTATACTCTGGCGAACTGCTTTCTTTTTAGATTAGACTCATCTTATCGCGGCGACCTGGCGTCTTGCGCTTCTCGATCAGTCGATTAAGTGCATCGATGTATGCTCGCGCGCTAGCTTCAAGAATGTCCGTGCTAAGTCCACGTCCTTGAGCAGAAACATCATCCTGCTTTAGTACAACATGAACCTCACCTTGCGCATCCTTGCCTTGCGATACGGATTTGATCGAATAATCTTCAAGCTCCACGACTTCCTGTGTCACCTTATCGATCGCGTTATAGATGGCGTCTACGGAACCGTTGCCGATTGCCGCTTCATCTATGATCTCACCCTCCGCTTTACGAATCCGAACGGATGCGCTTGGCGTAGATTGATTGCCATAACTGACTTGAATCATTTCTAATTTAAATACTTCCGGCGTATCAATTAGCTTCTCTTCAAGCAGAGCAAGAATATCCTCATCACTTACGGTTTTCTTGCGATCTGCCAAATCTTTAAATTTAGCAAATGCCGCATTAACCGCTTCGTCCTCAAGCTCATAACCTAGGTCGATCAGCTTCTCACGGAACGCATGGCGTCCTGAATGCTTGCCAAGCACCAGCTTGGATTCCTTCAGTCCGATCGTATCCGGTGAAATGATTTCATACGTCGTTTTTTCTTTCAGCATGCCATCCTGATGAATACCAGATTCATGCGCGAATGCATTGGCACCAACAATTGCTTTGTTGCCTGGAACGACCATGCCCGTCAGCTTGCTGACAAGGCGGCTCGTCTTGGCAATTTCTTTCAGGTTCAGCGTCGTTTGAGCTCCGAAGTAGTCCGGGCGCGTAGCAAGCGCCATTGCAATCTCTTCGATCGCTGTGTTACCAGCGCGCTCCCCAATACCATTGATCGTACCCTCAACTTGATCTGCACCATTCAAGATCGCTGCCAGCGAATTTGCAGTCGCCATGCCGAGATCATTGTGACAATGTGCGCTCAGCTGAATTTTTTCGATATTCGGTACATTTTCCTTCAACACCTTGAAGATGTTCCCGAATTCTTGCGGATTCATATAACCGACCGTGTCCGGAATGTTTACGACCGTTGCTCCCGCTTTAATGGCCATCTCAACGACCTGACACAGAAAGTCCAGCTCTGTACGTCCTGCATCCTCTGCTGAGAATTCAACTTTGTCAAAATATTGCTTTGCATACCGAATGGCACGCTCTGCCGTTTCAAGCACCTGCTCCTTCTCCATCCGCAGCTTATGCTTGCGGTGAATCGGACTTGTAGCAAGAAATACGTGAATGCACGGATCCTGTGCGCCGATAAGCGCTTCACGAACAGCATCGATATCCTGCTCACGCGAGCGAGAGAGTCCGATAACTGTAGCATTTTTAACTGCTCGTGCTACCGCATTAACTGCAGCAAGGTCTCCCGGAGACGCAGCAGGGAAGCCAGCTTCCATGCGGTCCACTCCCAGCCTTTCAAGCTGAAGGGCAATCTCTACCTTTTCCTTCGTGTTCAGGTTAACCCCAGGAGATTGCTCTCCATCACGAAGCGTTGTATCGAAAACATATATTTTCCGCATTTGTGCAATGCACCTCCGTGAACAAAATGATCCCGGTGCGCTCGGACCACATGGCGATACTACGTGCTCATCGTCAAACGATCCGGCGAACCGGGATATTTTCCTACATTCTATCTTTTATTACTTCTTGATCCAGTGCATCAATTCACGAAGCTGTGCGCCTGTTTTTTCAATCGGGTGAGCAGCTTCATTACGGCGAGTAGCTGTAAGCATTGCACGGTTCGATTGGTTTTCCAAGATGAAGTCACGAGCAAAACGACCGGATTGGATATCTTCCAATACACGTTTCATTTCTTTTTTCGTTTCTTCAGTAACAATGCGAGGACCAGTTACATAATCGCCGTATTCAGCTGTGTTGGAGATAGAATCGCGCATGGACGCCATTCCGCCTTCATACATCATATCAACGATCAATTTAAGCTCGTGCAAGCACTCGAAGTAAGCCATTTCTGGAGCGTAGCCAGCTTCAACAAGCGTTTCAAAACCAGCTTTAACTAGTGCAGTAGCACCACCGCAAAGAACAGCTTGCTCACCGAACAAATCTGTTTCTGTTTCTTCTTTGAAAGAAGTTTCGATAACGCCTGCACGAGTACAGCCGATACCTTTAGCATATGCAAGACCGATAGCTTTAGCATTGCCAGTAGCATCTTGCTCAATAGCGATTAGTCCAGGAACGCCAAAGCCTTCTTGGTACGTACGGCGAACCATGTGACCAGGAGATTTCGGAGCTACCAAGAATACATCTGTATCTTTGTTTGGAACGATTTGTCCGTAGTGAATGTTGAAGCCGTGGGAGAACATAAGAGCCGCGCCTTTTTTCAAGTTAGGAGCGATTTCATCATTGTACACTTTCGCTTGTGTTTCATCAGGAAGCAAAATTTGAACAACGTCAGCCACTTTAGTTGCTTCAGCAACTGTAAGTACTTCGAAACCATCTTTTTTAGCAACGTCTGCGGATTTACCAGGACGAAGACCAATAACAACTTTCAAGCCGCTGTCGCGAAGATTTTGTGCTTGAGCGTGACCTTGGCTGCCGTAACCGATAACTGCAATTGTTTTACCTTGTAGTACGCCTTGATCAGCGTCTTTTTCATAGTACATTGTAACTGCCATATTAATAATTGCCTCCTTTAGTTTAACCCTTTTGAGCGGGTGTTTAAGCAGAGAATGACCCTTAAGCAGCGGTTCTCCCCTTAAACTCCCGCTCAAAGCGGGATGTTGAATGATGAACTCTTATTACTTGGAATTGCCTCTGTTTAATGCTGTTACTCCTGTGCGCGACAGTTCACGAATGCCATACGGTTTAAGCAATTCAACCATAGCATCGATTTTTTCAGTGTCCCCTACTACTTGTACCATAAGCGAATGAGTGCCAATGTCCACAACCGCTGCGCGGAAAGTTTCAACAACACCTAAAATTTCCGGACGAGATGCTGGCTCTGCATTCACTTTAATGAGTGCAAGCTCGCGGCCAACCATTGGATTTGAGCTAAGATCAATGACCTTAATAACGTCAATCAGCTTATAAAGCTGCTTCGTTACTTGCTCGAGCGTATGATCATCACCAGAAGTGACGATGACCATACGCGACAAGCCTGCTTCTTCACTGGAACCAACCGTTATGCTTTCAATGTTGAAGCCGCGGCGTCCGAACAAACCAGATACGCGCTGTAGAACGCCGGGCTGATCGTTAACGATTACTGCGATCGTGTGTTTTTTCATTCCGCATCCCCCATGATCATTTCGTCGATGGTGCTTCCTTGCGCTACCATTGGGTACACGTTCTCTTCTTTCCGAACGACGAACTCAACAACAGCCGGACCAGGATGGCGTAATGCTTCTTCCCATGCGGCACGCGCTTCTTCTTTGTTCGTTGCGCGGAAGCCTTTAACTCCGTAAGCTTCTGACAGCTTCACAAAGTCTGGGCTGCCTGAGAGATCAATATGACTGTAGCGGTTGTCATAGATAAGCTCCTGCCACTGTCTTACCATACCGAGCACCTGATTATTGATAATTACTACCTTAACCGGAATGTTGTTAATTGCGCAAATCGCAAGCTCTTGCGCACACATTTGCATCCCGCCGTCCCCATTAATGGAAACGACTACGCGATCCGGATTCGCCATTTGAGCGCCGATAGCAGAAGGGAATCCGAAGCCCATTGTGCCTAGCCCTCCGGAAGTAACCCATGAACGAGGCTTGTTGAACTTGTAATACTGAGCAGCCCACATTTGATGTTGACCAACGTCAGTTGTTACAATCGCATCTCCATTCGTTGTCTCATGGATCAGCTCTACAACCCACTGCGGCTTAAGCTCAACGTCAGAATCCGTATAGCTGAACGGATATTGCTCACATGAAGCTTTGAGCTTCGCACGCCAATCATCCGCTTTATCTGCGCGTTTCGCGAGCTTATTTACAATCTCAAGAACAGTCTTCACATCGCCGACAATCGGGATGTCTGTTGGTACGTTTTTGCCGATTTCCGCTGGATCGATATCGATGTGTACGATTTTCGCCAGTGGAGCAAAGCCCGCAAGCTTGCCGGTTACGCGGTCATCGAAACGAGCGCCAATATTAATTAGCAAGTCTGCGCTTTGAATCGATTTATTTGCCGTATATGTGCCATGCATGCCTGGCATGCCTAGGAATAAATCATTGCCGCTTGGGAAAGCTCCCAAACCAAGCAATGTTGTTGTAATTGGTATTTGCGTTTTAGTAACGAATTCGAACAGCTCTTCATGTCCGCCAGAGTAAACGACTCCGCCGCCTGCTAGTATAAGCGGGCGCTCCGCTTGCTCAATCGCCTTAATCAGTTTATCCACTTGATTCTTGTTAGGCGTGACCGTTGGATTGTAACCACGGATGCTAACTTCTGTTACTGGCTTGAACAATGTCTTAGCCGCTGAGATGTCCTTCGGAATATCGATCAATACTGGACCTTTGCGCCCGGTATTGGCAATATGGAATGCTTCGTGAATAATACGAGGCAAATCCTCAACGTCGCGAACCAAGTAGCTGTGTTTAGTGATTGGCATTGTGATTCCCGTAATGTCTGCTTCTTGGAATGCATCGCTGCCAATCAGGCTGGAGATGACATTACCAGTAATAACAACTAGTGGTACGGAATCCATATATGCAGTTGCAATTCCCGTCACGAGGTTTGTTGCACCAGGACCTGATGTAGCGATACATACGCCTACTTTGCCGCTTGCGCGGGCGTAACCGTCTGCCGCGTGAATCGCGCCTTGCTCATGCCGTGTTAGTAAATGATTGAAATCGGGGTTTCCGTGCATCGCGTCATAAATGTACAACACTGCTCCACCTGGATAGCCGAACACACAATCTACACCCTCAAGCAATAGACTTCTTAGCAAAATTTCCGAACCAGAAATAACCTCAGGTTTCGAAATTCTTTCCTTCATTTCCTCTTTTGACTTCAGTGTTGCACCTTGCGTTATCATCAGTCATCCTCCTCTCAGAAAAAACAAAAAAACCTCTCGTTCCTCATGCTCCAATACGAAGCAACGAGGGACGAAAGGTATATCTTCCGTGGTACCACCCAAATTCGTTACACATCTCCCGATGTATAACCTCTACAAGTAAGAACGTCATGCATATACGTTCTACCAATGGCACTGTAACGCTTGCCCTGCGATTCCCCCTAATAGGCAACACATGGTTGCTTTTCAAGGAAACAGCTCCGAGGTGAGCTCGTAGAAAAGGGATTTTGGCGATGGTTGCAGCTAATCCATCCGCTCTCTGTTCAAAAGGGCCCTAAGCACTTCGTCCTCATCAATGCTGATTTTGTATTTACCACATGGTACGAATACCAGTACGTGGTAGATAAGACTTTCCTTATTATATGCCGTGAATCTCAGTTCGTCAAGAACCATAAACAACTCTTGTTGTAAAATGTATTCGGCGCAATCCTTTAGCGCGCTACATATACTAGTTTAGCCCTAATGCGGCAAATTCATGCTGCGTCCCAGATCCATTTGGCGCGGTAGAAATGGAATGATGAGCATGATTCGTATTTATGAGCCAAGGTATGATCAAGCCGAAGTGGTTCGCCTCATTCGCAATGAGCTTATTCCCTTATCCCATACGGTACACCAACATGATGCGCAAACGATTCGAGAGCTCCCAAAGCGTTTCCGTCGCGGTGTTACTTTTGTAGCATCCTTATCTAAAAAAAGCCCTCCAGTCTCCTTCATCCATTTTGAAGTGATGGGTGAGGTGCTTTATTTAGATATGATGGTCACGCATCCTGATCACCGGAATAGACACTGGGGCAGAAAATTAATAGCTCATAGCGAAGCTTACGGCAAAACGCAGAATTGCAAAGTTGCCAGGCTGTTTGTCGATCAGGTTAATGGTAAAGCACATCAACTCTATAGTAAGCTTGGTTACTATACCGTCCAATACTATCCTGAGCTGCGCTGCTACGAATTACTTAAACCGCTCACCCCGCTATGATTACTTAATTGCCATTAAAAACCGTTGTAGCCCTGGTTTCCATAACCGCCGTAGCCAGCATTACCGTTATAACCAGCATTGCCACCATAGCCACCATAGTTGCCATTACCGTATTGGTTAAAATTGTTGTTGCAGCAGTTGCCGCCGCCGTAGCCACCACCAAAGCCGCCGCCCCATAAAGGAAGCGTGCCGATGGCAAGAAGGTCAAACAATACGAGAGGCAAAATTGCTTTCGTTTGCACGAGCTTGCCTTTGTCTTTTTCGAGTGGAGCGACGATCAGTTTATTTTGGTGTACCCGAACGAGCTTGCCAGTGACGACAGAGCCGTCAGGACGTACTGCATAAATGGATTTGCCGACCAGTTTCCGTACTTGCTGCTTGGAAACGTTACGCATGCGAAATCCCTCCCTTCCCGTTGTCCTACAGCATATTCGCGGAGGGTGGCATCCGTCTGTTTATTTGTCCTCTGCTCCAATAAATGTGCGCATGTCGGTTCATTTTCGCAAAAAAAAAACCGCAAAAAAGGCTGTCCAAAAATCATCGATTAGATGACTTGGACAGCCCTTATATGAGGTCAACGCCTAAGCGTTAATTTTTTCTTTTGCAATGCCAGCAAGCGAGTTGAACGAAGTCATATCGTTAACTGCAAGGTCAGCAAGGATTTTGCGGTTTACTTCTACGCCCGCAAGTTTCAAGCCGTGCATGAATTTGTTGTACGAAAGTCCGTTAATACGAGCTGCCGCGTTAATACGAACGATCCACAGTCTGCGGATGTCACGTTTTTTGTTGCGACGGTCACGGTAAGCGTACATTAGGGACTTACCAACTTGCTCCTTCGCTGTTTTAAACAGACGATGTTTCGAACCGAAATAACCTTTAGCTAGCTTTAGAATTCTTTTGCGACGACGAGTGCGGACAAAACCGCCTTTAACTCTTGCCATGAGTGGAAACCTCCTGTAGGTTGAATTAGCTTATTTGGTGTAGCTTATTATTACAAGTTAGAAAGGCCTTGTTTCAAACGACGAACGTCGCCAGCAGCCATAAGCGGTTGGCCAGCAAGTACGCGTTTTTGACGACCGGATTTGTGTGAAAGCAAGTGGTTACGGTAAGCTTTGTAACGTTTTACTTTACCAGTTCCAGTAATTTTAAAGCGGTCTTTCAGACTGCTGTGAGTTTTCATCTTAGGCATATCAGTTATCCTCCTTAAAGTTCTTCATCAGTTGTTAGCTGTTGGTTTTGGGTGCCAAAATCATAATCATGCTCCGGCCTTCCAGCTTAGGAGCGCGCTCAACGCTGCATAATTCGGCAACCTCTTTTGAAAGACGATCCAAAATCTTTTGGCCTAGAGATGCATGAGCAATCTCACGACCGCGGAATCTTACGGATGCTTTCACTTTATCGCCTTCATTGAGAAACTTAACAACGTTACGAAACTTCGTTTGGTAGTCATTTTCATCAATGTTAGCACGGAACCAAACTTCTTTAAGATCAACAATCTTTTGGTTTTTGCGTGCTTCTTTTTCTTTCTTCTGCTGCTCATAACGGAATTTTCCGTAGTCCATGATGCGGCATACCGGCGGTTTAGCCGTCGGTGCGACGTTCACCAGGTCCAAATTCAACTCGATAGCAAGCTGCATAGCATCGCGAATGGATTTAATACCGATTTGCTCGCCTTCAGCACCTACTAAACGCACTTCTCTGGCCCGGATTTCATCATTGATTTGATGTTCTCTGCTAATAACGTGCCACCTCCAAAAATGGTTTGTTCATGTCTCCACGCAATAAAAAAATGCGGGTTCGCTCGAACCCGCATCTCATAACCGTACATGTATGTCAGAGCATCACTTCAGTTGAAATGATGGAATGACTAATCGATTATCGCGAACCAGCCAGCCTGAGCCGAAAGGTGAGAAGCGGGTGCTTCTGCTTGTGCGTATTAAGTTAGTTGTAAATGTTACCGTGTTACTATACCATGGCCTACAAAGCCTTGTCAACAAGCGATTACACTTGTTTGCTTTGAACTTCTTCAAGACGGATGACACGTGTATGCTGGGTATGACTCCACTTTTTGTTGTTTTGCGTGAAGAATGCATGCACCGTTATCGGCCACCATGACAAGGTGAACAATAGAAAGGTCGGAATCCGCAAATATAGCTTCCACGAAACTTTAGCCATATACATGGATAAAGGTATTTGCACAAAAATATATGCCATGTACGGAATGCTCAGCCAAATTGGAAGCAGGTTGTACACGGAGGTGACGTTATCTCCGCCTGACAGCAGGATGTCTCCCCAAATGATCGCTGCAATAAAAAATCCAGCCAAATAATTATAAGCATTGAACACATAAAGGGCCGCATCAATCTTCGTCATGCTGCGATCCTTGATTCCCTGCCAAAGCAGAGGAAGCATATGTTTACGAGTAACATCAAAGTGTCCTTGCATCCAGCGAAGCCTTTGGCGAGCTGATGCTTGGAACGTAATCGGCTTCTCGTCGAACACCTTTGCCTCAAAGTTGAACTTCGGATAAATTCCGCGTTTAATGCAGCGGACTGTAAATTCTAAATCTTCAACCAAGCTTGTAGCTCCCCAGCCCATTTCCTGAAGCAGCTTTGAATCAAAGCACATGCCTGTTCCACCTAGAAAGTTGGCAAGGCCAAGATTTGTACGCGGAAGCTGCCAAAGCCGGTTGCAGAACCAGTAGTTAATTGCATTTGCTGAGCTGACCCAAGAATCATTTGGATTTTTTGTATCCAGGTAACCTTGAATAACTCGGAATCCATTGCTCAAATCATTGTTCATGTACTGCAAGAAATCAGTCGCTACAAGGTTATCGGCATCAAAGATTGCTACGCCGTCGTAGCTCTTTGGCATAGCCCACAGCTCTTTAAGCATCCACTCAACCGCAAAGCCCTTGCCGCGTTGATTTGGATTTTCACGAACACATGCATATACTCCATCATAACTATTTACAACATCGACTGTACCATCGGTGCAATTATCGCAAATTACAAAAATATCATAAAGCTCCCGTGGATATTTCATTTTTTGCAAGTTTTCAATCAGTGCGCCAACAACCTGCTCTTCGTTATGAGCTGCTATCAGCAATGCGAATGTCTTTTTCGGTGCATGAGAAAGATCTTCTTTTTTACGCCGCCATCCGAAAAACGTTAAAAACAGCTGATACACACCTAGCAACGCAAATAGAATTTGAACCACAAACATAATCGTATTGAACATGCGGCATTACCCCTTTAGACCCCATTTTTTTTGCTTTTTTTCAGCATCCACCCGTGGCTGCCGTAAGCTTTTTATTATATATTTTCTCTTTGTATGAGTGTTTCTCTGCAAACACTCTCGGACCTTAATTGATTCTCCACAGAAACAACTTCTTTGTCAAAAGTTGAATTAGTCTTCATTGCGCTTAATCTCGGCAGAAAAACGCTTGCATTGCACACGGATGAATACATTACCTCCTTTTACGACGACTCAGCCTTATTTTCAACCAATTGCTAAGTTTTTAGCACTAACGTCCTTATTTACGTTAAAATGTGTGAAAATGTTTCTTAAATCGAAATAGGTCTATGTGACGAACAAGTGAACGAGAAAGTTCCGTTCCGACATCTTTTGCGGTTTCGACAGACCCTGTCACAACCGCGTGGAATTTGTCCATTACAGTTTTACCATCAAATGCACATTATTAAACAGTAATTTGAAATCAATATTTATTCCCTGTATTTGGAGTGGAAATAGGATACCGATAGACGAATGACAGCGCATTCTCATCAGGCAGCACCCATGAAAAGCAAGTTAGTGCTATAATACTTACTTATCCTTAATATAGGGACAAGAAATAGTTTACGCTCAGCGAACAAAAACATGCTAAAATTAAGTCTGGAATTGATAAATGTTATAGAAGTAAGCCACCGTTAGGAGGATGACAGCGATGGAACGAATGATAGGCTGGCTGAAAACGAGTGAGCAAAGATTATTAATTTGGGCAAACCGGAGACCTTCAGGGAGAAAAAGACATCGAATTCTGGGGAAATGGTTAAGCACGGTCACACATATGGGCGGCGCAACCTTTACGCTCGCAACCGCCCTTCTATATGCATTACTTGCACCTGCTCCTTGGAGCCTTACTGGGTGGCAATGCTTGACTGCGGTCGTCATAAGCCATTTGCCAGTAGCAATTGTAAAGCGTAAATTCAAACGGCTTCGACCTTATCAAGCGCTGCCTGATGTAAATACATGTCATAAGCCGCTTGTCGATTCTTCATTTCCATCCGGACACACAACAGCGATCTTTGCATGGCTAGTCCCTATATTGCTGACTAGCGGGATATGGATGACTCTGCTGGTGCCGCTTGCGTTAATAATTGGACTATCCGTTGGATGGTCAAGAATGTATCTAGGGCTGCATTACCCATCTGATGTTGCAGCTGGCGCACTGATCGGAACGATAACAGCTTTGGCAGTCAATTATTCTTGGGTATCGTCTGCAGTAGGACTAAATTAATTATCCTCGTCATCCGAATCATTCGATACGGATTCTGATGCCTCAGCTTCCTCTTTAAGCGACTTCTCATGTTTCGCTTCACGATGCTTCCGAATAGCCTCGGAGCCGATAACCGCTTCAACACGATAAATATTTTGTCCTTTTTCCATAAACTTCATCTCATATTCCGTAAACACAAGGTCCTCTCGAGGGCCTTCTTTGTGTAAATGAAGCGAAATATTGCGCATGATAAGCTCCATTTCCGCGAAGCTGTTCAATGAAAACTCAAACAGAGATTGTGAATCCGTCTTAAAGTGGATCTCGCCGCGCTCGTTGAGCAGTTCAATATACTTCGCAACAAGTCTTGGATGCGTTAGTCTTCTGCGCGCATGCTTAGCCTTTGGCCATGGATCGCTAAAATTCAGATGGACGCGCTCAAGCTCACCCGGAGCAAACATCGTCTCGATTCCTTCAATATTAGCGCGAAGCAGCGCAAGATTGGGCGGATGAGACTCCCCTTTTTGCTCCCATACGATGCGTGCCTTCTCGCTTGCGCGGCGAAGAAGCTCATCATACATGTCGACACCAATAAAATTGATGTGCGGGTAGCGCGCACTCATTTGACTAATAAAACGACCCTTGCCCATGCCAAGCTCTACATATATAGGCTGGTCGTTGCCAAAAAACTCACGCCACTTGCCTTTGTGCGGCGCAGCATCAAGCACGACTAGCTCCGGCTGACCCTCTAAACTTTCACGAATACCTTTTCTTCCTCTTAAACGCATATGCAGTGATTCCTCCATTTATCGTAGACGATGCAACGAATAGACTAGTCCTTATTGTGCCCAAGAAATTGAGCATTGTAAAGAGGATAGAAAAAAGCCGCAGCCAATTATCGGCGATGCGGCTTGCTTATCGTGTCATTGGATGTATAGTCGTTACAGCAAAAGCTGATACGGAATCGGAGCGTTCTCTTTTTGCTCACGCTCGTATGTTCCCACTAATACTTCATTCAACTTCTTGCGAGCGGAAATTTCTACACCATGATTATTGTGAAAGCGGACGCCTGTAAGCGCCATCAATTCTTTTACAGTCAGCTCAACAGTTACAGTATCGTCGCCGTGCGGGATTTTGGTTACATTATTCATCTCTAATCACCTCATCGATTTATTAGTAAGAGTATTTCCATTTAATCGACGTTTCATGAATGCAGGTGCATATGGGCTATGTTAGGTTTATTTGTTGTTTTGTCGCACTTTTAATATAACACTTCATGTAAGGTTACGCAAGTCTAAAAACACCCATTTCAAAAAATATTTCCAATTAAAGCGTTTTCCGAACATTCAATATCTATTCACATGACAAACGTGGCTTTTCCACTCGTTTTTCGCTAAAATATAGGGTGTAGGTCTTGAATGAAGGGGAAAACGATGATTAAATTATCAACATCGCAACAGCAGCAGCCACTGCTTTGGGGCGATAAACGATTTCATACATGGAATTATGAAATGCATGAGCAGTTGGGAGGCAAGGTATTCAAGGTTACGCTTGATGCCGGCTTCACTTGCCCAAACCGTGACGGGTCCATTGCAAAGGGCGGCTGTACATTTTGCAGCGCTCGCGGCTCTGGTGATTTCGCGGGCAGCAGGCGGGACGACCTCGTTACACAATTCAATAAAATACGGGACCGTCAGCATCAGAAATGGCAAAATGCGCAGTATATTGGATATTTCCAAGCTTATACAAATACGTATGCGCCCGTTGAAGAGCTGAGGGAATATTATGAAGTCATTTTGCAGCAGCCTGGCGTTGTTGGTTTGTCCATTGCAACACGTCCTGATTGCTTGCCCGATGATGTAGTCGATTATTTGGCTGAGCTGAATGAACGAACCTACCTTTGGGTGGAGATGGGACTTCAAACCGTGCACGAATCTACTTCAGAGCTCATCAACCGGGCACATGATACGGCCTGCTATCTCGATGCTGTTAAGCGTCTTCGGGAACGCGGCATTCGCGTATGTGCGCATATCATTTACGGTCTTCCTCAGGAAACGCATGAAATGATGCTTGATACAGGTCGCGCCGTCGCCAAGATGGACGTGCAAGGCATTAAAATTCATTTGCTTCATCTCATGCGCAAGACGCCGATGGTACGTCAGTACGAGGCTGGTCTGCTTCAATTTCTTGAGCAGGATGAATATGTGAAATTAATTGTTGATACACTTGAGTTTCTGCCGCCGGAAATGATCGTGCATCGCCTTACGGGAGATGCGCCGCGTGACCTGTTGATTGGTCCGATGTGGAGCATGAATAAATGGTCAGTGCTGAATGCCTTCGACGACGAGTTGAAGCGCCGCAATACGTGGCAAGGCAAGTTATGGCAGCAGGAGGTTTAGCGAGATATGGGTTTTCTATCAGTCCTAAGCATGGCTCACAAATGGATCAACGAGCGTACCTCACCGGGTGACATTGTCATTGATGCTACTGCCGGCGGCGGTGTAGATACACTTGCGCTTGCCGAGCTTGTTGGACCTAACGGCACCGTATATGCCTTTGATATCCAGCAGGAGGCGCTTGATCGCACGCAAGAGCGCCTTTCTTCCCTTCAAAATAATAATAAGCTTCCCGATATTAAACTTGTGCTGAGCAATCACGCAAGTATGGCTGAGACTGTTGATCCTTCTATTATCGGACAAGTCTCAGCCGTAATGTTCAATCTCGGTTATTTGCCGGGAAGCGATGATCTCACGATCATAACCGAGCCTGCAACAACACTGGCTGCGCTCGATGCAGCTATCATGCTGCTGCGTCCTGGAGGTATCGTGACCTGCGTATTGTATCCAGGACATCCTGGCGGTGCTGAGGAAGCCGCCTCCGTGGAATTATGGGCAGAGCAGCTGCCTCAAAACCTAGCGCAGACCGTTATTTACAGGCAGACTCAGCGAAAGGCAGCCCCTTACCTTATAGCGGCCGAGAAACGTCCAACTGCTCGTTAATCTTTTGCAACGCGCTCACCTTACAGCTCTTTAAAGCCAATTGCTCTGAATGTTATTTTTAACTGAAGTAGAACGACATACTACCGATATGGGAGAGATAAATAATGACAGTAAAACCTTATCCATTACAATTTAAAGCAGAAATGAAAGAACGCATTTGGGGAGGACGCGCACTCGAAGGTTTTGGCCTTGAAATGCCTGAAGGCTCAATTGGCGAAGGCTGGATGATCAGTGATCACCCTAACGGCATTACAAAAGTAATGAACGGCGAGCTTGCTGGCGTTGGACTTGACCAAATTCGTGAAACTTACGGACCTGTATGGTTTGGCTCACAAGGCTTTTCCGAGAAAAACGGACGTTTCCCGCTCCTTATCAAGCTGCTAGATTGCAATGATGACCTATCCATTCAAGTCCATCCAACGGATGCATACGAAGGGCTGCCTGAAGGCGAACTTGGCAAAACAGAAATGTGGTACATCCTCGACGCTAAGCCAGGCGCAAAAATTATCTATGGCCTAAAAGACGGCATTGACCGTGCGGAGATGGAAGCAGCAATCACAGAAGGCCGCATTATGGACGCGCTTCAAGAAGTAACTGTTGAAGCCGGTGATGCATTTTACATTCCCGCAGGAACCGTTCATGCTCTCTGCTCTGGCGTTGTTGTCGCTGAGATTCAACAAAACTCCGACACTACTTATCGCTTGCATGACTACAATCGCCTTGGGCTTGATGGTCAGCTCCGCGAGCTTCATATCGAAGATTCCCTTAATGTCATTGCCTATGAAGGCGCAGGCGCTGAGCGGATGAAAACAGACAGCGCAGTAGCTGGCCAGTGGCTGACCATCGCTTCTTCTCCTTACTTCATCGTGGAGAAAGGTATCGTAGCCGCGCCTTGGAAGCTGTCCACATCGCTTGATAGCTTCGTTATCCTTGTAGTTGCCGATGGTGAGGGACAAGTGAAATGGGCAGATGGCGAGCAATCCGTTAAAGCTGGCGAGTGCTTCCTCCTTCCAGCTAACCTTGGCGACTATGAGCTCTCCGGCAGCATGACTGTACTTCGCAGCATTGTACCTGCTTCTGTTTAATTTCATATTTTCAAACCAATAACAAAGAACCTCCAAACCCGTTTGCTTCATGGGTTTGGAGGTTCTTTTCATTTCAATCAGGACTACTTAATCATCGCTTCTTGACCAGCTTTAATCTTTAAAGTGAAAGGACGCGGCTTCGGTTTGCTGCTGCCCGCTTCAAGTGCATATAGAACTACAAGCAGGGTATGATGCTCGCGATCAACCTCTCCTGTAGCAAGGAATGCTGCAAGATCAAACGGCAGCTTCTCAATAACCGCATGTTTGTGAAGCTCCTTCTCGCCAAATCGCAGTGCTGCGAATTCAGGAGATACATCCTCTGGGCGATCCGCTAAGTGGCGCATCCAGCCGCTCCACAGCGACTTGTCCATCGTAAACTCCCACCAGATTTTGCGAGGCTTATAATTATGATTAAGGAAATAATCGTATTTCATTAGCCCCAGCACAACGTCCTTATCTAGGCGTTCGCCTGCTATTGCGAGTATCTCTTCTGGTGAAGCAGAAACTCTCTTCGTATCCTCTTGCAGTGCTGGCACATGCTCGAAGTTCTTCTCTGCTGAGATAGGCAGCGATCCAAGAAATGCCGAGAGCCGCGAGAACAGATCCTCCAGCTGATGGCCGATCTTTTGCCAGCCGCTTCGTTCCCAGAAATCGCCGAACGCCTGGAAGAAGTCGAATGGCGATGGAAACACACGATCAACTAAATAAAGCAGCGTATGATCCATTCGGTGCGCATTCCAATATTTCTCCAATACATCCTCTACCCGCTTAATGCGAACGATATCGCCAAATGGCATCAGATCATTGCCTAGCATTTCATAAGGCGATCTGTCCATATAAATATAGCCCCATTTATCTGCTTCACGGCGGAGACCCGTACCGCGCAGCATTTTGAGAAAGCCTAGCTGCAGCTCCTCGGGACGCAGCTCGAATACATCATTAAACGTTCCGCGGAACGTATCATAGTTTTCAAGCGGCAGACCGGCAATCAAATCAAGATGCTGATCGATTTTTTGAGAATTTTTCACTTTCATAACGGTACGCACCAGCTTCATCCAGTTCTGACGACGCTGAACCGCTTCATTTGTTGGATCATTTGTAGATTGTACGCCAATTTCAAAGCGGAATATGCCTGGAGGAGCATTTTCAGCCAAATAATCAAGCACCTCAGGTCTCATGATATCTGCTGTTATTTCAAATTGAAAAACACAGCCCTGATGGTTTTTGATCAAAAACTCAAAAATTTCAAGCGCGTAATCCCGTTTAATATTAAATGTTCGATCGACGAATTTAATAAGCTTGGCGCCTTTTTCGATCAAATACAAAATATCCACTTTCGTCCGCTCCATATCATAATAACGAACGCCAACCTCGATACTGGATAGGCAAAACTGGCAGCTGAACGGGCAGCCTCGGCTTGTCTCAAAATAAACGACACGGCTTCCCAAATGAGGAATATCCTCCTCAAAGCGATGCGGGGATGGCAGCTCATTCAGATTCAGCTTGGGACGCGGCGGATTAATCAGCACCTCGACGCGATCCTCGCGCTGCTTCCGATACGTAATTCCAAATACCATATGGTATTTGCCATCGCCTTCAATCTCAGTAAGCAAATGATGGAAGGTCTCTTCGCCTTCGCCCACCACGATAAAATCAACCTCTTGCACACGCTCCATCCAATAGTCCATATCATAGCTGACCTCAGGACCGCCTAAAATAATTTTGATTTCAGGCATGATTTTGCGCAGCATATTAATAACCGTAATCGTTTCTTCGATGTTCCAAATGTAGCAGGAGAATCCGACTACATCAGGTTTTCTCGAAAAAATATCAGACACGATGTTCATCACTGGATCTTTGATGGTGTACTCTGCAATTTCAATATCGAATCGATCGCCGCTAAACGCCTTCAAACAGCGCAGCGCCAGTGATGTGTGTATAAACTTGGCATTTAATGTGGACAGTACCACTTTCATAAGTAATAACCTCTCTAACTTAAGCATTTGCCTATAAAGCACGTTTGCGAAAGCCTTCAGTGCTTATAGCAAGATGCCTTCTATTGTACAGAAAAAAATCAAAAAAAAGAAGAGGCATCCCTTGCCGCAGATCGCAGCAGCAGATGCCTCCATTTTTTTACACTCTTACTTTAATATAAAGTTCATTTTTGAGCTGCATATCGATAATTGGATAACGAACACGCCATTTGTCGCCGCCAAGTGCTGTGACCTCGCCCGATTCAAAGCCGCGCGGCTCGAAACCATAATCGCGCTCGAAGGAAATGAGCACTTGAATTTTCTCATCCGGCAGCATCTTATGGAACTCATTCCCTAGATTAATTGCCCAAAGCCTGAGCTCCTGAGACATCGACGCCCCGTATAACATATAAAACCTAGGATCAATATCTGCTGTCAGTACGAGCCAGCCAGCGGAATCACGTTTGGCTTCCCACTTCGTAAACTTAGCCTCGCCTTCTGTAGTAGATACAGAAGAGAATTGATCTTTCAGCACCTTCTCGATATCAGCCAAAGGAGCGCCAACGAGCGTATCCGGCAAGCTTGAAGGTAAAAACTTGGCGTTTTTTATTTTCTCCTCTGTCACTTCGCTATTCAAACTAGCAGCATGAATAACGGATACAGCAAAATTCAAATCCGCGCTCGTCCCAGAGTATCCAAGCGTGGTGATACCAATAAGATCTCCGAACTCATTAAACAATGCCCCGCCTGAGCTGCCGTGATCGATAGGAGCACTTGTCTGAATGTATCGGATACCGTCTTCATAGGTGATGTTGCTAATCAGACCGTCTGAAACTGTATTTTGCAGTCCAAGCGGACTTCCAATGGCAACGACTTTGCCGCCTTTATACGAGTTTAACCCGTAACCTAGAACGACCGCCGGAATGTCAATTGATTTTTCTGTTTTAACAATAGCTAGATCTGCTGCCTTATCATAATGAACGACGCCTGTAATCTTCAGCTCATCACCATAAACATCCAGCATAGTAGCAGAGGCTGCATCTCCGATAACATGATAATTAGTAAGAATCAGGTTATCACCAATAACAACGCCGCTGCCTTGAGCGCGATTGGTCATAATGAGAACAACGCTCTCATCATATTTATCTACGATTTCTTTAGGAGTAAGTCTAGGAATGTTTTTCTGCTGCTCAAGCCACTCGTTGTATTCTGCTTGCTCGGCAGCCTCTTGCGATGTGATTCGAACCGCGTTAGCGGCTTTATCCCATTTCACATTTGCGTTAAGAGCTTCCGAGATGAACCGAACGGGTACAAACGTAACGCCTTTGCGAACGACAGCAGGTGAATCGAGCTTCACTGTTTTACCGTTAATGACCGCTTGCTTCATGCCTACTTTAAGAGAAATAGAACGATTGCCTTTACGTCCAATAATCGTCTCCGTCTTGCCTTCCCAAGTTACGGTAGCGCCCAGTGCTGTAAAAATATCGCGCATCGGAACGAATGTGACGCCTTTCTCTGCAAACGCGCCGGCTGATAGAGCTAATTTCTTGCCATCTACAAACACCTGCAGTTGTTGCGTCGATACGGCAACCGTCTTGCTTGCAGCGCTGGCTGCCGCTACAGAATCTACGCCAAGAGTTGACAAAGGGGCAAGCAATAACCCGGCAATGAGCATAGGACTTAGCATAGTCTTTATAATTTTTGTTTTCACGCGATCATTTCCTCCAAACTTTTCCTTTTTCACCATTTGGTAAATCTATCATTAATCCTACCACTCCTCTTAACTCTTTGTCTATTAGATCGAGATTCATAGAGCGTTGTTAAACTGCCAAACAGAAGATTAGAACTGAAGCCCATACTCATGGTATAGTAGGAGCATTGAATCTAGGAGGTTTTTTGGCATGCATAGGGGAAAAAAGCGCGGAGCTCCTCAATCACAAGCAGATAAGAGCAAATCCTACCCGGTTAACGAACCGATGGAACTGCTTCCCTTTCTCATAAAAAATATTTCAGGTGCTGGACGCAATGTAGTGAAATCCATATTAGCGAACGGACAAGTATCTGTAGGCGGAAAATCAACGACCGCTTACAACTATCCGCTTCAGCCCGGTCAAACCGTTACGGTAGGCAGAGACCGGCCGCAGGATAAAATACCGTTGGAAGGGCTCGCGATCCTTTTTGAGGATGAGCATATTATCGTTATAAAGAAGGAATCGGGGCTTCTGTCCATATCATCTGATTCTGCGCCAGAAAATGAAGTGACCGCCTATCGTCAGCTTATGGCGCATGTACGGGTCGAAAATACGAAAAACCGGATTTACGTTGTGCATCGTCTGGATCGTGATACGTCAGGTGTCATGATGTTTGCAAAGAGCGAGGCGGTTCAGCAGCAGCTGCAAAACAGCTGGCAGGATTCGGTTCAAGAACGCAGCTATATCGCGCTTGTAGAAGGATTGGTTAAGAAGGAGCAAGGTACAATCAGTTCGTGGCTGAAGGAAAGCAAAACGCTCAAAATGTATTCCAGCTCCTATCCGAACGATGGTCTGCACGCCGTTACCCATTATAAGGTGCTTCGTTCCAATAAAAACTTCTCGCTACTCGAAGTGAATCTCGAGACAGGCCGAAAAAATCAAATTCGCGTTCATATGGAAGACATCGGCCATCCCGTTGTTGGCGACAAAAAATACGGCGCACGCACACGCATCATTGGCCGCCTTGGCTTGCATGCCCGCGTATTGTCCTTCACGCATCCGATAACCGGCAAGCTGGTCAAGTTTGAAACTGAAATTCCTAAGCTGTTTCTTAAGCCGTTTCATGTGACGGAGTAAGCAGCAGCAAACAAACAAGCACCAGTCGTTATACAGGAATGCCCACTGATTGTGAATCAGGCGGCATTCCCTAGTATAAAGCGGCTGATGCTTTTTTTTGTTATACTACTATGGATATTTAATCTATCTATGCAGGAGGAACAGTGTAATGCCACATTTATTATTCCGCGGAGTACCGTCCGAGCAGTTAAAATCTGTTTCGGCACCGCTTGCTGCTGAGCTTGCCGCTATTTGCGAGTGCGGTACCGATAATTTTACAATGGCTTGTCTGAATACGACCAGCGTTTTTGGCAGTGAGACAGATGATCAAGGGTTTGCATTTATCGAGGTCGGCTGGTTCGAGCGGGGACAGCAAGTAAGAAATCGATTTGCACAGGCAGTTACCAAATACGTCAGCCAGATTGGCCTATCTGAAATTGAAATCGTGTTTCATGCCTATCGTGAGGACAGCTATTATATTAACGGTGAAGCCGTATCGGAATAACCTCATTCCATCTTTCGTGTGATGGACGTTATTTTCCAGTTATCGTTGGAATCTGTATGTAACTCTAACGTGTTGATTTCAATTCGATTTTTATCAGCTTTATCCTTATAAGTAATTTTAACTACGGCTTCTCCTGAAGCATCATCATTCTTGGATGAACTAATTTCAAAAGTTTCTAACGAAATCAGACCATAGTCTTTATTCATGAGAGGCATTGTAACGTAATAATCAACAATGTCCCACTCCCCGGAGTCCCAATCCAAAAGGTTTTGAGACTCCTCCATCTTTCCATTAAGCATGTGGTCGTAATACGCGGTGATTGTTTCCTTCATTCCCATTTGCTTATTTGAGCAGCCTATTAAGACAATAACAAATAGAAGAATCAAAATAACCAACATTACTCTAGCTTGCAGAATAATACGGTCACTATTGCTTGCTCCACGCCACATCATCGACATTTAACCAGCCCGCCCCTCCGGTAAAATAGATAGAAACGGTGTCCCCCATGTTCACGGATACTGCAGGCAGCTTAACTTCTACATATTGCTCTTGTGCGTTAATCGAAAGATCTTCAACCTTTGCTCCATTGATGGAAACCCCAATCATTCCACCAGCAGCGCTCGTACTCACTTTAGCAGAAAGAATATAGTCACCGTCATCAGCAGCCGAGAAGGTCTGGGAAACGACACGACCGTTGCCTGGGTCAACATACATTAAGCTGGAACCGCTGTAAGGACGGTTTGAGCCTATCCCCGTGCCGGAAGTAAATGACCAATACTGCTGCCCTTCCTCAAAGCCGCCGTTCTGAAATGATTCATGAACCTTCAGAGCCACCACTGTTCCTGTACCGCTCATGACCGTATAATGTTTAAATCTTTTAATCTTATAGCCTGAATCCTCACCCGGAATAGAGTCGCTATTTTTGAAAATATAAGCCGCTTCCTCATTTGGCCTTAGCTCTGGCTGCCCAAAATGGTATCTGCCGAATGCCCGAACAAACTGAAAGGGCTCACCCGGATTGATATAGTCGACTGTGCTTATAAACTGCTTCGGATCAATTTGTTCATAAAACAATACATAAATATAAGGCATCATCACTTGATCCGTCACATAAATATTGCCTTCCGTTTCATCCGATGCGTACTGTACAGCTTCTCCAAAGGACTCATAGAAAAGCGGGCTTATTTGCTTCGCATAAATAGTGAAATAGTTAGCACAGAAGAAAACAAAGAAAATGGAGAATGCGGCTATAACGATAGGGAAAGAATACTTAATCCGCTTGTGCAGCCACATAAATCCTGCAACTGCCAAGTATACCGTAGGATAAAAAATAATATTAATACGATTGATATTCACATCTGTAATCAATGTCATTAGAATTGCCGTTCCGAACCAGATAGTAATGACTGCTGTCTCTATGCGGAAATTATTAATCAGTTTCATTACACCATATAAGATGCCAATTCCGATCAGCGGTAATGCTAACGGATACATATACCCAAATTTAGGCATGGCATTCCACAGCAAACCATCATTTTGAGTCAAATACATTTGCAAAAATGATTTAAAATTGTCCGCAACTGTTGAAAAAATATGACCTCCAAATGCGGTAGAGATTTGCTCTACACGAGGAACAGTTAGCTTAGGAATAGAAAACAGAAATTGTATGGTCGCCATGCCATATCGATTAATAAGAAGAAACAGTCCGATAGGTGCTGCTAATATAACGAGAACCGC
The DNA here is from genome assembly GCF_037976325.1 of Paenibacillus sp. FSL K6-3182. Classification (NCBI taxonomy): domain Bacteria; kingdom Bacillati; phylum Bacillota; class Bacilli; order Caryophanales; family Paenibacillaceae; genus Paenibacillus; species Paenibacillus sp. FSL K6-3182. Next base: position 1,751,998 of record NZ_CP150265.1, on the reverse strand, counting down.
GCAATTCCAAAGCAGAACTCGAAGCTTGAACATCTTTTTAACAACGAGCAGAGCCAATACGCCTACTCCAAAAACAGGTACAAAAAAATAAGCCGTTCCATAAGCATAAAGTGAAGCGGCTAGTGTTAATGTAAAGCCAATCAGCCATTTCGGCTGCTGCAGCGCTTTGAACAAAAAAAACACTGCGATCAGCACTAGAGTAGGAAAAATATTCGACTCCAGCGCCCATCGTGACATCATAATATGCCAAGGGCATATGACGATAAAAAAAGCTGCAGCCGCAGCTGCATGCTTTCTTTTAAATAGCTGATTTGCAATCCGATAGAATAGCACCATGCTCAGTAGGCCAAATAAGATGCTAACCATTCGAACTGACAGTTCATTTAGTCCGAATAAATAGATAAAAGGCATAGACAGGTAAGCATAAAGCGCGTTCTGACCGCTTCCCCATGCAATAAGATGAACCGGCAGCGATATGCCATTGCGATCAATGCCATAATGCAGAATAGAATAAGCCTCATAGCCGATCGATGCCTCATCCTGATTCAAGCCGCCTGGTACGGCGCCCGCATATACCACTCTCACCGCAGCCCCAACTAGAAACAGAAGCAGCAATAATGGGTTCTTTTTTACCCAATCTATAAAACTAGTCATTACTATGGGTCACCGCTCCGCTTTTTGTAATCATATTCGTAGGACGAATAGGGTATAAATAGAAAAATAGAAGAGCTACAAGCAAAGCTATGAACGGAATGAAGCTGAGCATTGAACGAATGCCCCATACAGCCGCTTCCGCTTGAACCGCGTCCTTCACATAACCGGTAGCCTCCAGCACAACACCCAGAACAACAGCCTGCAGTGAAATTCCCCATTTGACGATAAAGCCGTTCATCCCAAAGTACATGCCCTCTCTGCGTACGTTTGTCTGCTTCTCATCCTCATCAATAATCTCAGACAACAGAACATCCAGCAAAACGAGCAAACCCGCTAAACCGATGCCGATCACGACCGCCGCCATGGCCGCAGTTGCAACGCTGGATACGAATAAAAATGGAATCGTTGCAAATGCGTAAATACTAACGGCAATCATAACGGTCTTGCGCGGGCCCCATCTCTGCAGTAATTTCCCCCATATGTAGACGCACGGGATGGCAGCGACAAAAATAGCGCCAAGCAAAATCGTATTGCTGCTATCTTCAGCTCCGAGAACGTATTTGGTGAAGAAAGGGATCGCCGCGGGCAGCATGGCAAAGGTAAACTGGACGAAAAAGCTGCCGATAACGAATAAAACAAACGCCTTATTCGAGAATGTGAATTTCAAGGATTGAACGAAACCGACCTCTTCACGCGAAACAACCATTTTCTCCTTGCTCGCCGATACCATAACTATAAAGAAAATAAGCGCGATCCCGGCAAAAATCGCTCCCATCGGTCCCCAGCCCATATTCGCATAAACGAGGGGAGGAAGAGCCACACCAATAATCATCCCCAAGATACCGAACATTTGACGCCATGAGGACACCGTTGCCCGCTCTTTCATGGTTGTAAACATTTCAGGGAAAAGTGCAGAATAGTTCAATACAACCATAACGAACATAATGTCATAGAGGAGCACGATCGTTAAGAAGTACCAGAACAGCGCTGATCCGGTGCCAACTGGAAACCAAATCGCAGTAAACAAGGCCACCAGCGGTACCATGCCAAACAGCATGTACGGAATGCGCCTGCCAAAACGGGAGCTCGTACGGTCGGAAATGTGTCCGAACAACGGGTTTAGCACCGCATTGACGATGCCGTGAATCACCATGGCCAGACTGATTAAAGTCGGTTTTACTCCAAGCACATCCACATAATAAAAAACGATGTAGGATGCGAAGGCCTGTGCAATTAAGTTGACTGATAAATTTCCCGAGCTGTAAGCTAATTTCGATTTGAAGCTTGCCATAGCCATAAATAAAACGCCCCCGGTTACGATGAAAGTCTATTATAAATTACATATAACTCTCTCATCTTACCGCACAAACCCTTTTTATTCCATAATTAACTTATTGAACAATTACTTCATTTTCACCATTCGGATATAAGGACTTCCGCTCACTAAAATCGTACCATCCTCAGTAAAACCAAGCTTTTTGTAAATCGCATAAGCTCTCGTATTTTCTGGCTCTACAATCAGCGACAGCCTGCTGCATCCAGCCTCTTCACCCTTCTGTTCAAAAGCGCTAATTAGCGCCTTAGCTATGCCCTGCCCCTGATAACGTGCGGCGACTGCGATGGAATCCAAGTAAAAGTCACCTTCTTGTGCCTCAACGGCAATCGTTTCATCCGCACGCACACCTTCATCTCGCCCAGGACGTGTAACAAATGGCACATCCAGCTCTGCAGCTCCATCGCCTGAATAGCTAAGAAGCATTCCTGCAATGCCATCTTCTCTCCTATCGACAAGTACATGCTTATAGCTAATCCGATTGTCCTCGCGAACATAAAAATCGCCAAGGATGCGCTCTACTTCAGAATCATCCTCAGTTCCTGCCAATGTGTAGGCAATATGGCCGATCGCAGATAGCAGCAGCGGCATTACTTCTTTTAAGTCTTCTTTCACAGCTTGTTCAATCATGATGTCATCCCTCATTCTTTTAATGTTCTGTTATAATAAGTGAATATTATTCTTAAAGGTGATGAAGTAGTGAGTCATGTCTATTATACATTTCCCATAGGCATTCGGAACAGTCAGGTTCCTTTTGCCGAGCAAGCAGAAGCCGAAACGAGCCTTCAGCTTGTTGATCCAAGCCAGAAGGATGCCGGCTTCTTCCGATCTTTAGAGCAATTCGGCATATCGCTCAATAGGCCTCAAATTGCCGCAGTTCGCCATAACAAAGGAGCAGCGCTAACGCTGGCAGGAGCAGGATCGGGCAAGACGTCGGTACTCGTATGCCGAACAGCTTATCTGCTTGCTGTGCAAGGCGCCTTGCCGCAGCATATTTTATTAATGACTTTTTCCAAAAAAGCAGCCGATGAAATGCGAAGCCGAATTCGCGCTCTTCCTGTGCTTAATCCGCAAGCAGCAAGCGGCGTAGAGGCTCGTACCTTTCATTCCTTCTGCCTTCAACTGCTGCGAGGGCGCGGCTATCGCCAAGGCATTTTGGGTGAAACCGGACAAAAGCATATTTTTTTCAAACGTCTGATGCGGGAGCTTTTGCTGCAAAACGAATATGAGCCCGAAACCATTCTTGCACAGCTCTCCGCCATTAAGCTGCAGATGATCAACATCGAAGACCTTCCCGCTTCTACAACGGAGGAAAGAGAGCTAAAGCTGCTTTTCACCCGTTATGAGCAGTGGAAGAAAGAGATGGATAAATTCGATTACGATGATCTGCTGCTTGAAGCGTACAAGCTTCTGAGGGACGACAAGGCGCTGCTTGCTACCCTTCAGCAGCGCTTTCAGTACATCATGATCGATGAATTCCAAGATACGAATCAGGTGCAATACGTGCTCGTCCAAATGCTTGCCGACAAGCATCGCAATCTTATGGTCGTCGGCGATGACGATCAGACGATCTATTCCTTCAACGGTGCAAAAAACGATTATATATTGAACTTCGAGCATCAATATCCAGGTGCCGCAACTTATGTACTGGATATTAACTACCGCTCAACGAGCACGATCGTCGGACTTGGCAATGCTATCATTCAATATAATAAGCTCCGCAAAGAGAAATCGCTCTTTGCTGTCAAGCCCAAAGGAGTTAGCCCCTCCTATGCACGGCTCAAGACGACGCAAGACGAGGCAAAGCTCATTACGGACACGATTAGCATGCAAATTGCTCAAGGCAATCGCTCCTTTGGCGATTTTGCTGTTTTATTCCGTACTGCGAGCAGCAGCAGGGCACTCGTCGAGCTGCTTCTTACAAAAGAGCTTCCATTTATCGACTTCGGCGACGGCCAGCTCTTTTATGACCAGTGGGCAATAAAGCCGCTAGTTGCCCATCTGAGGCTTGCAATGGATCGCCGCAATTTCGATGCGATGGAAATTTTGCTGCCCTCGCTTTATGTCAATCGGGAACAGGCTATGGCATTCATATGGAACCAAGATAAGCAGCGTGCTAAGAAATGGCCGCTCATACATCTGCTTGAATTTCCGCAGATCAAAGAATTTCAGAAAGACAAAATCAAAGAACGCATCAAGCTTATTAAAGCGCTGGCCGAATTAAAGCCTGCTGAAGCTATTATGCAGCTTCGCCAATCCTTTTATGACCAATTTCTTGAAACGAGCAAGCGTCATGAAATGACGGAGCATAAGGAAGGTCTAAAGGAAGTGCTTGATGAGTTCGAGTCTGCGGCGAGCACATATGATACCATCGAAGCTTTTCTGGCCTACATTGATGATATTACGGACAAGCATGCTGCCGTGCAGCAGCTTCAGAAGCATAATCATAACCGCAGTGCGATATCTTTGATGTCCATTCATAGATCCAAAGGACTTGAATTTCCTGTTGTATTCGTCATCGGTGCCTCAGAAGGCATTTTACCGCATAGCTCTGCATTAGCTGCGGATAAGCATAGTGACCGGAGCTCCATTCAAACAGGCGACAACGCACTGGCAGAAGCGCTGGAGGAAGAAAGAAGACTCGCCTATGTTGCTGTTACTAGAGCCCAAGAGGAGTTGTATATCAGCTCCCCTGCTCTGTACCGGGGAAAACCAGCTGAACTATCAAGGTTCATCCGCTCTGCCTTTATGTCTGGTGAAGAAGAGGACGGTGATACAGAATCTGCTCTTGCATGGTTATGTACTAGCGATTCCTGCGAGGTATGGCAGCGTATTATTACGTACGAGGATTCACAATCAGAGACTCGTGCTTGCCCATTATGCCAGTCTCCAATGGAGCAAGGCACAAAGATATTGCCGAAGAAAAAGAAGTGAGGAGAAACGATTTGCAACATGAATGAACACCTAGTCCATTACCTTAAACTAGCTGATGCTGTGATCATCACAGATATAGAACATCATATTCTTGCAGTCAATCCGTCCTACGAGAAGGTTACGGGCTACTCATCACAAGATATAGCAGGGAAAAAGGCTGGCATCCTGCGAACATCCTATACACCAAAGGAAACGCATGATCAGATGAAGCAAGCTCTTAAACAAGGCTTGCCATGGTCAGGCGTACTAACAAATCGGCGAAGAGACAGCAGCATTTGGCATTCCTCCATTACCATAACACCTCTGCAAATCGAAGGGGTAACCTATTATATCGGTATTTTTCGTGAGCTGGAGAAGTTAAAGAGCGGCTTCTATTTACCAGAGGAGCGCATCGGCTCCATTCAAAGCTCGATGCTTAAGGTGCTCGCCATTTCTTGTGAAATTCGTGATCCGGGCATCGAGCAGCATCTCGTCCGTGTGCGGGATTTAACGGAACGGCTCACTCACTTCCATAATGAACGCATGCAATTATGCTGGACGGAGGAAGCAGTGAACCGCATTTCGCATGCGAGCATTTTGCACGATATCGGCAAATCAGGAATTCCGGAGGGCATTCTATATAAGCCGGGTCCTCTCGCTTATTACGAACGAAACATTGTTGAGATGCACACCCAAATTGGCGTTGATATCATTGATAAAATTTATGCTGAGCTTACAGATGATTTATTTAAGCTTGAGCTCGAAATGGGTAAAAATATTATTTTATACCATCATGAAAAATGGGACGGCACCGGCTACCCGCATCAGCTTGTCGGAGAAAACATTCCTATTGAAGCACGTATCGTCAGCGTCGTTGATGTTTATGATGCATTGACCAGCACTCGTCCCTACAAAGAAAAATGGTCCGAAGAACGGGCGCTGGAATATATTAGTGAACAGCGCGGGCTGCATTTTGACCCTGAGCTCGTTGACTCCTTCCTTGCGCTCCATTCTAACGAGATGTAGCTACAAAAAAAAGCGCCAATCCCGTACATGGAATGAACCGTGTCCTCGATTGGCGCTTTATTTGTTTGTTTTATGCTCCATATAGCGCGTCGAACTCATCCTCTAATATAGACATTGTAATGAGATCATGAAACTTCCCATCCATAAACAAAGCGTCCCTCTCTACTCCCTCGCGGTGAAATCCGATCTTCTCATATACATGGATGGCGCGCGGATTAAAAGCGTAAACGCCGAGATGGATTCGGTGCAAATTCAACTTTTGAAAGCCGTATCTAAGCATGAGAAGCAGCGCTTCTGTACCATAACCTTTGCCGCGATGCTGCGTCCCTTGAATACCGATACGTATATTCGCGCTGCGATTGATCGTATCCATATCATTTAGTACAACCTCGCCGAGCAGCTCTCCTGTTTCCTTCAATATAATCATGGAATCAAATCGGTCTTCGTTTATGACGCTAATTTTGCGAATCCAAGCTTCGATTTCCTCACGTGTAAAAGCTTTTTGTGACCCTGTCAGCAGGTTCATCTCCGTATCTTGTAAAAAAGTTAAATAAGCCTCTATATCGGACTCCTTTGCTGGACGCAATAATACCGAATTTCCCTCAATGATGTGTTTTGCATGTTGTGTCATCACAATAATCTCTCCTATTTTTACTCTCAGCATTAATAAATCAACTCATGATTTTCCTGTATATTATTTTGTGCGCAAAAATCCTTATACTTCTGTAGTACAGTGAAAATATCATCTTGTCCGGTAATCTCATCGTTGTCATCGAAGTATTGGAGCGCTCCCCCTAATATAAAGAGCGTCAGCACTTCCTCGTCTTCCGTTGTGAGCGTATGAATATCTCCGGGCGGCTCATAAATAAAGGTTCCCGGGGTGGCTGCCCAATCGCGCCCCTCATATCGCCATTTCCCTTGAATGTTATACCCGATCACAGATCCGCCGGTATGCCTATGCTTGCCTAACACTTGATTGCTTTTTATTTTGAATAAATAAATCCATGTTCCCGTGCTCAGATCAAAACGTAAAGGTTTGAAATAACAGGTATGATTTTTATCAAAAGGAACCCATGGCAAATCATCTATTTTAAATATGCGTTCAGGCAGTTGAAAGGCTTCTGCTAATTTTACAACGGTCTCGTCAATTAACTTCAAATGAAGACACCTCCCTCATGATGATCCGCCAGTATACAATTTCAACAGTTTCAGCTTATCCGGATTTCTTACAATGTATAGATGGAGTGCGCCCCCCTGCACCACATGGAAAAGAGTAACCCCCTCGATTCCTTTATCTGATCGTAAAACAAGTCCCGTCTGACCGTTCAGAATTCTAAGCTCGGCTTTCACACTGCCATCAGCAAGTGGTCCTTTTTGAACCAAACCGAATAGAAACCGAGAAACGTTTTCGCGTGTTTTAATAGGATGAATAGCAGCAGACACTTTACCTCCGCCATCTGAAAGGAGTACAACCTCCTCTGCAAGCAGAGAAAGGACCTCCTTCACATTGCCCTCCGCAAGCTCCAATACAAAACGACGAACCCATTCTTCACCTGCAGGCTGCGCATGAACAGGTTCAGCCTCGGAAATCCCCATTTTGTCTCGCGCACGGCTCAGCAGCTTTCGACAATTGACTTCGCTTTTTTCTATTAGCTTTGCAATATCCGAATAATCGAAGCCCAGCGCTTCACGAAGCACAAATACGGCACGCTCCGAGGGGGTTAACCGTTCAAGCAAAACCAGCATTGCATAAGACAACAAATCGTGGTGAATAACGGCATCCAGTGCATCCGTCTCTTCTGTAATAATGGGTTCTGGGAGCCACGGCCCAACGTACCGCTCTCGCTGCTTTCGGGCAGACTTTAGCAAATCCAAGCTGCGGTTTGTCGCCATTTTGCACAAATAAGCTTTCGGCTCGGCTATGCTCTCTGGATCTATATCATATGCCTTCACGAAAACATCCTGCACGATATCCTCAGCGTCAGCAGCCGAACCCGTAAGCTGGTATGCGATTTTGAACAAAAGCGCTTTATATTGCAGGTAAAGCTCTTTCATTTCACCATCCCTCGTTTCATAACAAATGCTGCTTTTATCATTTTATGAGACTCGCATAATCCCAAGTCATTTTCCGTACCTTCCATCCAAGCTTCCCCGTTATGACAATGTCGAGGCCCCATTGCCTTGTCCATACCATTCCCCGCTCTGGCCCGAGACCAAAACAGAAAAAATCAATATAGCTCTTGTGAACAGGTGCAGAATGACCCATTACATCTGCCGTTATGACCTTCCCCAGCCTATCTGCTTGTGCAGTCGCTTCCTTGCACGTCATCCCATCCGTTAGCCCGCTCACAGGGTCAACAATTTGAGCACAGTCGCCAATGCTGTATATCCCAGGTGCTTCTTTCACACGGTAATTAGCGTCCACAATGACTCGACCATGTGCGGTAAGCGGCAGCCCCATGCTTCTGAGCATCGGATTAGGCAGCAAGCCAAGCGTCCAAATACATAAGCCGACCTTTAAAATCTCACCATCCGATAAGAGAAGATCCCCTTCCCTCTCACGAATAGCTTTGCGTCCATGCAGAACGGTCACTCCGCTGCCCTTAAGCAAGCGCTCCAGCTTCATGCCAACCTTTGCCGGTCCCTCCTGAAATAATCTATCCTGCGCATTTAGCAAGTAGAGAATCACCTCTGACGGATCAAGTCCGAGTGCACTTGCTTCCTTACGCAAAGCATAGACAAGCTCAGCAGATGATTCGATTCCGCTTATCCCCGCCCCTGCAACGGCAACAGTCATCCATCTTTGACGCTCCGCACGGCTTGTTTCCTTTACCGCTTTTCTCAAGTTTTCATGCCAAAGCTCTCGAATATGAGCTGCGCTTGCGAGTCCAGTCAAGGCAATACCGCCCTGATCGGCATCGGGCTGACGAATAACGCTTCCAGCTGCCAAAATGAGAATATCGTATTTTAAATGCTGCTCCTGCCCGCTCTCATCTTGATACAATAACCGCTTATCCCTTTTTTCTATGGTCATTACCATTCCTTGAATAAATTCCACGCCATCCGGAAACAAGCTGCCAAAAGGAACAACAATATTATCATCATTAACAGCCGGCTTGAACAGCAATACCTTCCGAAGATGGTATGGCTGCTTATCAATCAGAATTAAACGGAGCTTCCCAGCTCCTAATTCCGGCTGCAATGTTTTTCGTATTGTCTTGAGGGCGTTAATGCCTGCATAACCGCCGCCAATAATGACACATGTTATTTCCTTTTTCTCTTTCATCTCCATCAGCTCCTGTGCATGTTTGCACATATAACGATAAGATGAGTTTTTTTGTGACATCTACACTAAATTTCTAAAATACTCCATCTTGCTGTCGATAAATCCGTCATCAAAATCAGCTGCTCCGATCAACTCAGATTCACTGAAGCATAAGCTAAAGAGCCAAAGCTGCCTAAGCGCTACGAATATCGGAACAGCTTGAATATCATTTTCGCCTATAGATCTGATTTCTCTGTATCCGCAAATAAATGCATCCCAAAGACGTTCAACCTCATCTTTATCGTGCCTGCTATGAATTTCTCTTGCCAGTCTAAATTCTGCAATGTCATAAGCTCGCCAGCCATAACCGCAAATATCAAAATCATAATGCGTCAATGTCCCATTCTCCGTAAAAGCGACATTCGTATTGCCATGCAAATCCCCATGACAAATTCCAAAGTCCAGCCCTGCTTTCAGATGAATGTTAAGCTGATCTTTTAAGCGCATAACCAGCTCATATAGAAATTGATAATCCTCTTTCCGATTTTCCATATGTTTCTTAATTATGCGAAGCGGTTTGTCTATCAAATGCTCCAAATCGAGCTCTCCCCTTGTGTGCTCAGAGGTGAAATCGTCAGCAGCTTGATGAATTTGAGCAACGGATGCGCCAAATAGACGACTGTCTTCTGGATGCTGCATACGCTTTTCTTGACCATCAGCAAAACTAAACATTACTCCGTACTTCATACCCTCAGGGACCAAAAACTCATTAATAAATGTGCCGTCATTTTTCTCAATCGGTACGGACACGCTTATCCCTTTTGCATGAAGATCGTTTAATAAATCTAATTCAAAAGCAATCTCTGATTGGTTTCTCCGGTCGGCTCGGTACACTCTAAATATGTATTTGCCTTGCTCCGTCTCTAAAATATAAGTATCGTTCATCCCTCTCAGAAAATAGTGCAGACGAGCGGGTTCATGAATGCCATAGTGGGCTTTAATATGCGACAATAAAGCTTCGGTTGATAATAGCGAGTATGCTACAGGAAATAATTGCAAGGGTATCTCATCCTTTTTCATTATCTATTTTATATCTTGAAACCATCCTAGCTGTTTGCAAATGATGAATCTATTCCATTCCACTATAACAAATTATTTGTGCCCGATCTGGTAGAGAATTACTATGATTAATTTTGCCCGCTTTATTGGTGCGGCTTGAGACACATGACGTAGCTCATGATAGCAGCAATGAATACACTACATACAAGAAGCGCGACAAGCAGACCTCAAAGGAGGAATCCACTTGGATGTATGGAATCAAAGCTATGAGCAGCTCATCTTCCTCCAGGATCGTTCTATCGGTTTAAAGGCAATTATTGCAATAGACAGCACAAAGCTTGGTCCTTCCCTCGGCGGTTGCCGGTTTTGGCAATATGCCAGCGATGAAGCTGCTGTCCTCGATGCGCTGCGGTTAGCGCAGGGAATGACCTATAAATCAGCGATCTCAGGTTTGCCATTTGGCGGCGGCAAAGCTGTCATTCTAAGCCAACCCGGTCAAAGCTCGCGGGAAATATTGTTTCGGGCGCTAGGCCAGCATATTCAAAACCTGCAAGGAAGCTATATTACCGGTATGGATCTGGGTACAGATGTTTCGGATATGGACTGGGTTCGCCTCGAGACACCCTATGTAACTGATGTATCAGGATCGCTCGGTGCAGTAAATGATTTCACAGCTAAAATGACCGCATACGGCGTTTTCCTTGGCATTCAGGCCTCTCTCAAAACGGTTTACGGTTCCGAAAATATGCAGCAAAAAATCATTGCCGTTCAAGGATTAGGAAAAGTAGGCTATCAGCTATGCCGCTATTTAAAGCATGCGGGCGCAGAGCTCGTTGTAACGGACGTTGATTCAAAACGAGTGAAGAAGGTTGTCGAGGAGTTTGGGGCAATTCCTTGCAAGCCAAACGTCATTATGCGCATACCTTGCGATGTCTTCTCGCCATGTGCCTTAGGTGGCATCCTAAATGATTTTACATTAGGCCAGCTAGACTGCAGCATTGTTGCTGGGGCAGCGAACAATCAATTAGCCGAAAGCCGCCATGGCGAGAAGCTTCATGAGCTTGGCATTTTGTATGCACCAGATTATGTGATTAACGCAGGCGGCATCATCGTAACCTCTGTTGAGCTTATTGGCGGGGATGCTGCGACAGCACAGCAGAAGGTTGAGAAAATAAATGGTACACTGATGAACGTATTTCAAGCAGCTGACGAACATGGGATTTCTACCGCAGCAGCAGCCAATCGAATAGTGGAGCAATTGCTTAAAGGCTGAATAACCACTCAATCGAAAAAAGGGGATGTATCGAAAGTAGATTTCTCTACTTCCGGCACATCCCCTTATTATTCATTATTGCGGTGTCCAGCTTAAACTGCTGGAGGAGTGAAGGAACGTCCAGCGAACTCAGCATCAAGCATATAGAATGCATTGCTATCCTTGTCGATGCGTTTCAGCTTATGGATAATGTTATCAAACAACGCCTCTTCTTCAACCTGCTCATCGATAAACCATTTGAGGAAGTTGATCGTTGCATGCTCGCGATCGTTGATCGCAAGGTCAGATAAATTATAGAAACGTTTTGTATTTTGCTGCTCATGTCCGTAACCTTGCTCGAAAGTGTCCAAAATGGAAGAGTATTCGTTATTCGGCTCTCCAAGAGCAGACAGCGTAGCACGACGACCACGGTCATTCAGAAACTTGTATATTTTCATTGCATGAAACCGTTCTTCCTCAGCCTGTACAATGAAGAAGTTAGCGAAACCATCAAGACTTTCACCTGAACAGTAAGCCGCCATTGCCAGATACACATGCGCTGAATAAAATTCAAAATTCATCTGTTCATTTAATGCTTCTGCTAATCCATCATTCATGCTTATGCACCTCAGCTTTCCTAGATTGTACTTATTCTAACATAAAAATAAAGAACGGCAAATGCCGTTCTTGTTAATTTATTGAAATTTAAGCTACCCGATCATTTTTTTCAATCGCTTATAGAGCTTCTCTGCGGACGGCGCGCTAACCGTCTTCGACTTGACCACGACGAAGCACTCTAGCTTGCAGGTTTTGCAATCGCCAAGGCAATCACTTTTTTTCTGCTTAATATCCGGATATCGATTTTTCATCGCCTTATAAACCGGCTCCAAACCGTTCTTGAGATTCCGTTTGCAATACTTAATCTTCTTCATAAGATACACCCCGCAGCGCAACGAAGGATTTGCTTCCTATTTAATGATAATGATTATCATCCCCGTTGTCAACTGCCGTTTTTGAGAACCTCTAACCCTTTAATCAGCTGACTGTCCTCGCGTCCAAGCTTCTCGCGTAGACGCTCCAGCAGCTTATACCCCGTTTTGTCATTGAAACTGCCCGTAGCCTCCAGCTTCTCGGCTTTTTGGAACTTAGTTAATGCTGCTGCTGTTTGTTTATCGAACATGCCTTCTTGTCCTGTAAGAGAATAACCGAGCTCCTTCAGCATCATCTGCAGCGTCTTTACATCCTCGCCATAGCTGCCTATCTTCATATGTGTACCAATCGCAAGCGGTCTTAGTTTCGTATATTCGGGAAGGGCTACTGCAAAATCCGGTGAAACGCCTGTTTTGTTAATCCAAGTGCCGCCCGGCGTCTTCCACTGCGCTTCCGTTAAGCTTAAGACAGAACCGTCCTTAAACTGATTAAAAGCTTGTACAACACCTTTGCCATACGTTTTTTCACCGACAACTGTTGCTCCCGCTGATTCCTTTAACGCAGCCGTCAGCACCTCGCTCGCGCTTGCAGATTGTCCATTCACGAGTACTACAATCGGCACTTTCCATTCCTTCTTCTGATCAGACTTATACGAAATCGTTTGCCGCTCATTTTTGTACACGACATTCAAAATAACCTTGTTTTTTGGTATAAGCTTGCTCGCAATCTTAATAGTTGGCTGCAGCAATCCCCCGGGATTGGATCGCATATCCAGCAGCAATCCTTTAAGCGGCTGCTTCGCCTGCAGCTCCGTAATTGCAGCTTCAAATTCATCCGCAGTTTTCTCAGCGAAACGGCTAATCGTAACATGCCCGATACCGCCTTCAAGAAGCTCAGACGTTACCGTATGCACTGGAATAGCTTCCCGCTTCAGCTTTAATGTTATCGGCTCAACTTGATTCGGGCGCTGAATCTGCAGCGAAACTGATGTTCCTTCCTTGCCTCTAACAAGGCCAAGCAGCTCCTCAAACGTCTTTCCAGCCAGCTTCTGATTATCTACCGAGAGAATGATATCGCCCGTCAGTAAGCCTCCTCGCTCGGCTGGAGCTCCCTTCGTGAGCCCGGTAATGATGAACATGCCTTCCTCTTCGCGCAATTCAGCACCAATTCCATATATTTCGCCCTCATAGGACTGGGTATAGGCACTGCCCTTTTCCTCAGCCAAATATCGGGAATACGGGTCCTCAAGCGAGCTAACCATGCCTGCAATTGCGCCATTAATCAGCTTCTTCGGCTCAGCTCCGTTTAAATAGTCATTCATAATTTTGTTGTATGAAACCGTAAATTGCTTAAAGGTCGGCTCCTTGATCATCGGATACTGATTCCCCATCCAGAAAAACCCTATTGCAAAGCCAAGAGCAGTAAATAATACAGCTCCCATGACGCAGAGAGTCAGAAATCTTTGTTTTGCTGCCGCTGATGTAAAATAGTTCATCTGTTCATCTCCTCAAAAGTTTTACGAAGTAAAACTTACTTCGTAAGCATAAACCTAGTTTTACGAAGTAAAACTTACTTCGAAAGCATAAGCCTAGTCTTGAATGTCTGGATCATTTTAGCTACAATCAACCTAATCAAAGCGCAAACGGCCAACGCCGTCTTTGGCGGCGTCTGCAATCGTTTCGCAGCGAAATATAAGCCTAGTTATACATGTAGAACTTATAACTTCTTATATTTAAATATAGAGAGCTGGAGAGGAGCTTTACCGCTAGTATGTATAAACTTATCGCGATTGATGTTGACGACACGTTATTAACGGATGACCTAACCGTAACGGAAGGCACGAAGCGTGCCATGGAAGCTGCTATTGCCCAAGGTGTAACGGTTACACTGGCAACAGGCCGCATGTTTGCTTCCGCTCAAAAAATTGCTAAGCAAATTGAACTCAATGTTCCTATTATTACCTATCAAGGGGCACTCGTCAAAACACTGCTTGATGGACAAGTCCTGTATGAAAGAAACGTACCGATTGATGCGGCTAAAGAGCTTCACGCTTTCGCTGAAGAGAACGGCTTGCACCTGCAGCTTTACGTTGACGATGAGCTTTACAGCACTCATGACAATGACAAAATCAAAGCTTATTCTAAGCTTGCCAATATCCCTTACAAAATAGAGCCTGACTTCAACAAATTGCTCGACTTTCCGATGAACAAAATGCTTATTATCGATGATCCGGCTCGCCTCGATGAAATCGCTGAGCAGCTTAAGCCTCTAATCGGTGATCGCGTGCATATTACTAAATCCAAAGCGCACTATTTAGAGTTCATGCATAAGGAAGGCACTAAAGGGCATGCACTGAAATTTATGGCCGAGCATCTTGGCTGTACAATGGACCAAACAATCGCCCTTGGCGATGCATGGAATGATAATGAAATGATTATCGCTGCCGGACTTGGTGTAGCAATGGGCAACGCCATTCAATCTCTGAAGGACATTGCAGACTATGTAACGTTGTCAAATAACGAGGAAGGCGTTCGCCACGTTATTGAGAAATTTGTGCTTAACGTCACTGAATAACAAGCAAGGAGGCGACTGCATTCATGAATTGTCCCCTTTGCAATGGGCCAAACGATTGTGCCATGGAAGAAAACAATGCAGCGAAAGATTGCTGGTGCTTCCAGAAATCATTTCCCAGCACGCTTCTAGAGGCCGTTCCTGAAGAGCTCAAAAACAAAGCCTGCATCTGCCGAAATTGCTTAAGCAAAGTAGTGGAAGAACAAAATTAAGAAGCTGTCTCTGGAAGGTAATCACCTTTTAGAAACAGCTTCTTTTTTTAAGCTTGCTTATCGCGCTGGCACAAAAAAACGTTCTTCCACAGCACTTGCAGACAACGGCTTGCTAAAATAATAGCCCTGAATCTTTCTGCATGAATTGTCCGTTAAAATATCCAGCTGATCCTTCGTTTCAATTCCCTCCGCAATAACTTCCATGTTCAAATGCATAGCCATCGCAATGATGGTTGAAACGATCGCTCTATCATCACTGTTATTTGTAATATCACGGATGAAGGAGCGATCTATTTTAACTTTTTGAATCGGGAACATTTTCAAATAACTGAGCGAGCTGTAGCCTGTTCCAAAATCATCTAAGCTAATGCGAATACCATATTCATTCAATTGATTCAAAATGCTGCTGGACAATGCAGCGTCCATCATCATGCTCTCTGTTATTTCCAGCTCTAAATATTTCGGCTCCAATCCCGTTTCCTGCAGTATAGCCATAATATAATCCGCAAGTTTAGGCTGATGGAATTGTTGCGAAGACAAGTTGACGGATATAGGGATAAGCGGCCCTCCCTGTACATGCCACATCCGCATTTGTTTGCAGGCTTCGCGCAGTACCCATGTTCCCATTTCATAAATGAGACCGGTCTCCTCCGCAAGCGGTATAAAGACGTCTGGACTTAGAAGCCCCCTAGTTGGATGCTGCCAGCGTACTAGCGCCTCCATCCCAATCATCGCACGATCCTCTGTTCGGATTTGCGGCTGGTAATGGAGCAGCAGCTCCCCTCGTTCAATCGCTTTTCGAAGATCGCCCTCTAATTCGATTTTTTCTTGCAGCACTCGGTCGAGCTCGCCAGTGAAAAATTGATAATCGTTTTTACCTTTTTTCTTCACCTCATACATCGCTGTATCGGCATTTTTAAGCAGCTGTACAGCATCCTGTCCATGGCTAGGGAACAGGGCAATTCCGATACTTGCGGACACATAAAAATCACTGTCCTTTAATCGATACGGCGCTTGGATGCAGCTGATGATCTGTTCCGCTAACCGCTTAATCGTGTCTTGCGTTTCATAATTGCGGCACAGCAGCGTAAACTCGTCTCCGCCTATGCGAGCAAGCATAACGTCTTGCCCTGCAATAGCTTGTTGAATGCGTCCGCTAACTTCCTGCAAAAACTGATCACCGACCATATGCCCGAGTGAATCATTTATAATTTTAAAACGGTCGATATCGAGTACCATTACAGCAAAATGCGAATCGCTTGTACTGCTCTGTTCAATGGTCTCAGCAATCGCTTGATTAAATTTGCGACGATTCGGCAAACCTGTCAATTCATCATGAAAGGCTAAATGATTGACTTTCAGCTGCGCCCGCTTCTCAGCGGTTATATCTTTAAAAATAATATAGCTGCCTACGACTTCACCATCCACAACAACCGGTACATTAGCTACGTTGAGCTCAATTCTCATGCCGTCAGCACGGATGATGGTGGTTTCGTGATTCACAGTCTCCCCCGCAAAGGATCTTTGAAACATTTGTTTCACACGTTCTTGATCCTCATGAACAATAATCCCGCTTAACGTGGATATCGATTGATGCATAACCTGCTTGCTGCTGAAACCTGTTATCTTCAAAGCATTCGTATTATGGCTAGTCACACGGTAATGCAAATCAACAGACACGATGCCATCCTGGCTATTTTCATATAAGGACTTGTACCATTTTTCATTTTGTTCAATTTCTGAGTCCTTATGGGCAAATCGCTTCGATATATAGATCCCAAACAAGGATAATCCAAGTGTAAAAAATATACCTAACGCAATAATGTAGGCCAGCCACGTTTGATCCAAAATAACGCCAAAAAACAAAGCAGTCTTATTGCTGGAATGAAAATTAGCTGCGACCATTCCCGTATAATGCATGCCAACTATCGCAGCTCCCATAATAGCGCCGCTTCCAAGCTTTTTCCACCATTGTCCTTTCTGTCGTCTATCCTTACGGAAATAAAACGATAGCCAAAGAGCTGCAATGGATGCGACAAACGCAATAAGAATAGAGAGCATAACGATAATCGGATTATAGGTTATATGTATAAGCATTGCAGACATGCCAACATAGTGCATGATCGTAATGCCTGTGGCAAGCAACAATCCGCCAGCTAGCAATTGCGATCTCGAAAGTTCACTACGACCGACAACATACAGCGCAGTAAAAGCCGCTCCAATCGCTGCAATTACCGAGATAAGCACGATAACCAAATCATATTTTATAGGGAAAGGAAGCTTTAACGCGAGCATGCCGACAAAATGCATTGACCAGATTCCCATCCCCTTAGAAGCCGCTCCAAACATAAGCCAGCTTAGCTTTGTGCTTCCTTTGGAGGTGCTCACTCTTCCTGCAAGATCCAGTGCTGTATATGAAGCCATGACTGCTATAATATAAGAGAAAATAACTAATAAACTATCATAGGTTCCATGAACATGCTCCATTAAATCCCCTCTATTCTATGTAAGATGTTTATCTGCGAGAGCATTCTTATATTATACAATAATGTTTTGAAACATTTTTGAAAATTTCGATGATGGCTAGACATGCAACGACCGCATAACCAAACAAAAAAGAGCCTCTCCCACATAGTGGAGAAGCCCTTCTTATAACTTTTATGAAGTTAAGATACAGCTTTATTTCTCCGTTTGCATTGACCCTTGCTGCATGACTTATAGTTGCCTGTAAAATCAAGCCGATGATCCGTCACTTTAAAGCCATACTCCCGTTCAATTCGCTGCTCTAGCTCGAGCAGCCAATCCTCTTTAATTTCTGTCAGTGAGCCGCATTCATCGCATATTAGATGATGATGCATATGCTCATGATCCTCACCGCGAAGATCATAGCGGGCTACACCATCCCCGAAATTCATTTTCTCAACAACATGAAGCTCAGCGAGCAGTTCGAGTGTCCGATATACAGTCGCTAGACCGATATCAGAGTTTTTCTGCTTTACGAGCATGAAGACACCTTCTGCACTCAAGTGATCCATTTCGTTCTCAAGCAGCACTCGCAATATAATCTCACGCTGAGTTGTCAGTTTATATCCGTTCGCCATCAAATGTCGATTTATTCGATCCGTTTCTGCTGTGATGTTTAACATGCAAAGCTACCTCCTTTTATTGAAAAGCCAGTACATGAATGCATTCCACTTTATGTAAAGGCTTACTTTTAGAATGATTATAATTTAATGGTAGTATACTTTTGCGAAATTAGCAAATACCATATATTAATAAGTGTTTAACCATACTCCTTGACACAAAAATCGTATTTCGAGTATGATACAAAATAGTTATTCGTAATAATTACAAATAGAAGGAGAGAACAAAATGAAAAGTGGCATCCATCCCGTTTACCATCAAGTATTATTTTTTGATGTGAGCAGCGGCTACAAATTTTTGACGGGCTCAACCAAATCGTCCAATGAAAAAATGGAATGGGAAGATGGTAATAGCTACCCTGTCATTCGCGTAGATACAAGCTCCGCTTCGCATCCTTTTTATACAGGCAAACAACGCAATACCGATAAAGGCGGACGAGTTGACCGCTTCAACCAACGATTCCAACAAAAGAAATAAAAAATTAGTAATAATAATAGCTCCAAACAGAACCGTTCAATACGGCAATCTGTAAGGAGCTTCTTTCGTTTCTTATTTCAGCAGACAGACTACAGCACCGCAGAAATGCCGCCATCAATATTTACAGACGTACCCGTTACGAAAGATGCGGCTTCCGAAACGAGAAAACCGATAACATTTGCTGCTTCCGACGCCCTGCCAATTCGACCCAAAGGTATCCCATGGCGCTTGTCCGCTGAGAATTCATCCCAGCTAAGCTCAGGGCTCGCAGCTTGCCACATCCGCTCGATTTGTGCGCTGCGAATCAGCCCGATGCAAACTGCATTTACACGAATTTGATCCACAGCCAGATCCTTGCTCATCGCTTTGGTCAGTGCAAGGCCTGCCGCGCGGCTAACAGAGGTTGGGAGAGAGGAAGCACCTGGCGTTTTCCCGCCTATAGCTGTCACGTTGACGATAGCTCCTCCACCTGCTTTACGCATATAGGGAAGTACCGCACGCGCAAAATGAACCGCTCCGAGCAGCTTCAAATCGAGGTCCGCTGTCCATGCATCAGTCTCCACCTTCTCAAAAGGCTGCGCCGCAGAAACCCCTGCGTTATTCACAAGAATGTTGACACCGCCAAAGTGTGCTGCCGTTTGCTCAACCGCTCTTGCGGCATCTTCCGGCCGACTTACATCCGCGCTGATTGCCAACGCTTCTTTGCCTGTTCGTTCCTTTATAAGTGCTGCCGCGCTGCGCAGAGACTGCTCCTCCCGTGCAACAATGGCTACCTCAGCACCTTCCTCTGCCAGCAGCAATGCTGTTGCAAGTCCAATTCCTTTGCTCCCGCCTGTAATGAGTGCGATTTTTCCTTTTAGCCCAAGCTCCATCTATAACTCCTCCTTCTCTGCTGCTTTATCGTTTAAACTTTACTTCCCAACTGCTTTGATTACCTTTTGCACCTCATGGTTTATATCAATTTCTGAATGAGCAGGTAAATTTACAATAAAAATACCGCCAAACACTTGCTGCGACTTGCCTTGGCACTCTCGAATTTTATTTTTTAATAGTTTAAGCTCTAATGAATAAATAACTTCTTTGCTTAGCAGCCAATTATGCCTGGTGAACGTTGATTTCTCTATCGTTTCTATGTACATGGATACATCCTTGAATGCTCTCACGCGAATAACGTCTCCAAAGGCAACATTTTCAGTAAATACAGGATTCTCCTCAATGCGATACAGGTCATCACCCAGTTGTACAACGTCCAGTATCTCGACCTCTTGACCTACACCATCGAAGCAAAGATGTAACGGAATAAAATCTTGAATGCTTCTCACCTCTATATTTATTTTCAGTGATGGCTCTTACCATTCACTCTAGCTAATATCCACATTCGTATAATGCTCCACCGCTGGAAATGGATCATAAAAATGATGCAGAAGACTCTTCCACTCCAAATATTCCGCCGATCCGCGAAAGCCAACGGTATGATCCTCCAGCGTTTCCCATCGTACAAGCAATATATATTTATTATCCTCTTCTAAGCATTTCTGAAGTTCATGACTGACGTAACCGTTCATGCTTGAGATAATTTTTGATGCGGCTTTGAAATTGCTTTCAAATTGTTCGGACAGCCCTGCCTTAACCTGCAATGAAGCAACCTCTAATATCATGATAGCAACTCCTTGTTAAATCTAGTTTTAGCAATAGCCTAGCAATCCTAATTAAGATGTTATGTATATATTATAAGTGGTACTGCAAATAAGGCAAAGAGTAAATCAAATGATAGAATATCTTGTTTTCCAAACTGTCTAATCGCTCCATGTGATCCGTAATTTTCAGAGAGAGTTCAATATAATCGATTCTTCCCCCTTAAATTGCGGCATCATTTACCGAAATCACCTGCGACCTTTGCTCTTAATCCGTATTTTCCGTCATGATCCGACATTTATATTTGACTGTTATTTCATAAAAAAAAGCCCCAGAGAGTGGTCTCTGAGACTTCAATCGTATCCCTAAGTAGCTGGCTCCTCTTTAGGAGCGCATTTTTGAATAAGCGAGATTTGGCCTGCATGAATGCCGGTATGATACATCAAACGGCCAACAGCCTCAAGCGGCGTGGAGGGGCCGATCGGACAGTCCACGATTTGATGCCATTTCTCCTCTGGAAGCTCTTTCATTGCATCCATAAGATGATTGTTGGAGGATTCAAGCAGCTCAATAAGCTCCTGTAGATTATCATAGGTTGCTTTGCTCCCAGCAGCACCTCTGCTTGTCGAGATCTGCAATCCCTCCGGCATCTTTTTCCCGAAGAACCAGTCTGCGAACATATATTCAACCTCAGCGTTATGTCGAAGCATATAGCCAATGGAGGATGCTCCAAGCTGTAAAGACAAATCCTGATCCGGCAATGCTTTGACCGTTTTATGGAATCTTTCTTGAATAGCACGCCAAATAGGCAGTACTGTTGTGATCGTCATAATAGAGTCCGCTCCTCTGCTCTTATTAAGCTTTCTTCGCTTGTGCATGCCCATCTCTTGCTACATGCTCAAATTTCTCGCCTGACAAGTCGATATCGTAAGCCTGGCCAAAGCCTGCTACATAACGGCCTTCCGAAGCCGTCAGCTCAAACAAAGAGAAATCAAGGCCGCGAAGCATGCCAATCATGTTTTTGCCAAAGGTTTGCTCAAACCGTTCAAATATCTCAATATGCCCTTCATTGCCGATATTAACGGCACTACACACGAAGCGCGCGCGCTGCCTAGCAAATAAATTTGTAGTCTGTGACTCATCCTCCAGCAGCATAACGTCCACTGATGGATTGGCTTCCATGTACCGGAAATGATGAGCGATTCTGCTAATATAAATGTAGAGCTTTCCGTTGAACTTCACAAAGGGAGCATAGGAAACAAAAGGTTTTCCCTCATCGTCAATTGTACCGAGCACGACAGATTTCAAGCTTTCCGTAAAGTTTAAATAATTCACCTTAATCATTTCAATATCCATCGCCTTCATTCGTCATCCCTCGCTTTTTATAAGACTTTTTTTAATACGTGAATTCGTGGACTAGCGTTTTCGGGCATTTGCTGAATTTCTGTTTCCACACCGTAGACACTACGAATCAGCTCCATCGTAAAAACATCCTTCGGCTTGCCAAATACATGTTTATCCCCATTCTTAATCACACAAACCCTATCGCTATAAGCGGATGCATGGTTCAAATCATGCAGCACCATTATAACCGTCAGCTTCAATTCTCGATTTAGTCGTCGCACAAGTTCAAGCACTTCCAGTTGATGTGCGATGTCCAAATAAGTAGTCGGCTCATCGAGTAGAAGCACCTTAGGTCTTTGAGCGAGCGCCATAGCAAGCCATGCCTTCTGTGCTTCTCCACCAGAGAGGGATACAATCAGCCTGTCTTTAAACTCCATCATGCCCGTTTGTTCAAGCGCCCAATGTACGACCTTATAATCTTCGGCATCCAGACGCTCATACCATTTCTTATGAGGAATTCGCCCATAACCAACCAATTCCTCTACTGTCATGTCTGAAGGACTGACGTTCTTCTGACAAAGCATGCACAGCATTTGCGATACTTGCTTCGTACTAAGCGAGCGAATCTCTTGATTGGCAATACAGACGCGTCCGCTTTCGCAAGGAATCATTCGAGATACAGCCTTCAAAATAGTCGACTTTCCCGAGCCGTTCGGTCCAATAATGGACACCACTTCTCCCTCATTCACATCAAGAGAAAAGTCGCTCACTATTGTACGATCCGCGTAACGAATATTCAACGATTGGACCTTTAACAACTTAGACCCCTCCTTTTCGCATCAAATAGAGGAAGTACGGACCTCCTGCCAATGCCATGACGATACCTGCAGGCACCCCTACAGACCCGAAGGCAGTCCGCCCAATCGTATCTGCGACTAAGAGAAGCAGTGCCCCAAGTATTAAGCTAAGCGGCAACGTGTGGCGATAATTTGTGCCAATTAATAAACGAGCCATATGTGGCACGATTAAACCAATAAACCCAACAAGACCTACTGTCGACACTGAAACAGCAGCTAAGTACACCGCCACAAAAGACAAAATCAAGCGGCTCCGATTAAGGTTTTGCCCCAAGTTATGTGCTACTTGCTCGCCTAAACGTAATATATTCGCTTGCCGAATACATAGAATCGCCGCAATCCATCCAATAATCGAATAGGGCAATATCATGAGCACATCGCCCATTCCTTTGCCTGCCAAACTTCCGTTCATCCATGCAAGTGCGCCAGGCAGCTTATCGCTGTATTTGATAGAGAGCAGGCCGATCATTCCTCCAAATACCGCATTTACGGCAACACCCGAAAGAATGATACGAACAGGTGTAAAACCTGTTTGCTTGTTCCATGCCCAAGTATAAACCATTCCGGCAGCAATACCGCCGCCAATAATTGCAGCTAACGGAATAAACGATGAATAGCTAGGCATGACTAGCATAATGAATAATACGGTAACCGCTGCCCCGGAAGAAACACCAGTTAGCCCCGGGTCTGCCAGTGGATTTAGCATAACCGCTTGCAGCAAAGCTCCTGATGCAGCAAGGTTCGCGCCGATAATCAAAGCAAGAAATACTCTAGGGATTCGAATATCCCAAAGCACAGAATTTGCCGCTTCATTCCCATTGCCAAGTATCGCTTGAAAAGTAGAAGCTAGATCGAATCTTGCACTACCAAGCGCAACTGAGAACAAAATAGCCACAATCAACAACAAAAATGAGAGAGCTAGAAGCGTGGCCGTTCTCATTTTTTTATTATCCGTCACCTCTAAGCTCCCTTTCATTAGTTATACAAAATTTTCGCCATATCTTGGTATGCATTTGGTGCATTTACTAACGAAGCTACTCCATATAAGCTATAATCAAGTGCAATCAGCTTGCCGTTTTTGAATGCGTTCAGCTTCTCCCAAGCTCCGTTCTTCTTCACATCATCTTCAAGCTGCTTCGTAACAGCAGAAGGATCACCATGAGCAACTAGTAAAATAATATCTGGATTAGCCGTTACGATGCTTTCCATATCAAGTGGTACATAAGCATCTTCTTTTTTCAATACTTCTGATAATACGTTTTTTGCTCCTAGCTTCTTCGCCAAGCTGCCTACAAAAGTACTATCGTTCATGAACATTAATGATTCAGCAGAACCGAATAGAACCATTACGCTTGGAGCATCTTTGCCTTCGGAAAGCTTAACAGCTTCCGCTTCTTGTTCGCTCAGCTTCCGCAATACTTCATTCGCTTTATCTTCTTTCCCGTACACTCGACCTAGAACTACCGTGCTGAGTTTCAACTCGTCTAAGGAGTCCGCAGGTAAATAAGCTGTAGGTAAATTCGCTGGTTTAAAGGACTTATCCAAACTATCCTTAATAGAGCTTGGTCCAAGAATGACACCAGGCTGCAGCTTCGCAATTTGCTCTAGATCCGGCTGATGAGATGAGCCGATGCGAGGCAGGTTAACGAAAGCTTCTGGCAATTTGTTCTTCGTCGTTGGAACACCTGCTGTCTCAATTCCAAGCTCATTTAAAAGCTCAGCAATAGCTACTGATATGGTTACCGTTGATGATGGCACTTGGTTATTGAACTGTGCAATCAGTTCCGCTGCTTTTGTTTCATCTACTTCTATTTTTGAATCAGACACAGGAGTTTCCGTTGCAGCCGGGCTTGGCTGCTCTGTTTCTGTGTTTCCAGTCACCTGTTCTGGCTTATTTACATTGTTTCCGCATGCTACCGTAGTCGCTAATAATAAAGTCATAATACCAATCTTCCATCCTGCTAGTTTCACTTTATTTCCTCCTGTATGATAATGATAATTAGTATCATTATATTGATACCGTTTCTCATTATACAGCGAATGAAAATCATTTTCAATTAGTATTTTCGCTAAACTTTTATTTATTTAATTGTGTGGTTATTTCCCCATCCCCCCATCAGACATCCTCTTTTGATTCCCATGCTAAAGATAAAAATATCGAATAAAATCCTACGTACATTCGTCTCATCATACGCTGATCAAAATAAAAAAATGCCAAGGGCAGCTGTTCGCTCCTTGGCATGCTTTTGACTCCTATTGCCAGATCTAATCTTAATTTCCCCATAGCCTAGCTTCAATCAAGCAGCTCTTCCGAGCCATGCATGTCCATGTTATTGACATCCTTGCTCTATTTGATTACGCCTGCATGACAGATTGAGATGATTTCCCATACGGCTCCGCCAAAAAATAAGTGAAATCCTCGCGTTTATTCAAAAACTGCTCATATTGCACCAAAGCGATCTCATCATCCGGGTTTGTCTCCAAGTAGATTTCCAATTCCGCAATCGTTTCCTCAATTTCAAGTAGGATGTCCCTGTGGCTATGGCTCATCTGTGTACTTAGCTGTAAAGGCTTCCTTGCTTCGTTCAACTTATATGCCTCCTGTTGCCCTATTCTATTGTTTTGCAAAATAAAGGTGTACCTGCAACAATAGGGCTTCGTTAACTAAGATATTCAGAACTTCGTAAAAAAGAACCTCAATTCTCAAAAAAAGGGTAAACCCCTTTTACTCGCTGTAAAAAAAGAAATGCCATTTCCGTTATTATCCATCTTCCTCATGACAGATTCAATGGTACAAAATGATTAGGTTACCATTTACCTATCTCGACTATTTCCCAAGAAATGATCGAAAAACATCGATATATAAACAATTTTCTGCATGCTATTGATTCATCATTACCACAGCAGGGTATTCAATATTATCAAACTCACTGAGGGAGTGATTCAAATGACGACAAGGCAACAAAATTTAGAGATTGAAGAAAGACATGTTGAAAAGAAATCAGATTCAAGTTTAGTGGCGTCTACATTCATTAAATACGCTGCCTACATTATCATCTTCTTCGGGGCTCTCTACTTTCTTGTTCGATATGTATTTCCAATGTTTTAAACAAAATAAAAACAGGCAGTCTTTCAGCAGATTAAGCTGCTTGGAGACTGCCTGTTTCGTATGTACGTTTTTTAAAAAAGATCATCCGCAGTTTTTGAGATCATTGTTTGATTTCCTTTTATAAAATACTCATACTTGCCAAAATGCGCCAATGCCGCGCTGTCTGCTTCCCATACCCATTCGTCCATTTCGGTTTGACAGCGATGCGCACGAAACGCAGCAAGCTTAGCTTCTAACTTATGACGAACATCTATTTTGACAATGTCCTGCTTCGTGTAACCAAATCGTTCCGGAGCATTCATCATATCGCCGAAACTGATGAAATAGAGCGACCCTGGCTGCTTGCTGCGGTGGAAAGCGGTAGTTGTTGCTTTTCCAATTGCACAGTGATCAGGATGTCCGCCTAAAACTTCATGGAAAGTAAGGACTACATCCGGATTGATCTCATCCATGAGTACGCCTATTTTTGAGATGAGGCTCTCTGAATCGTAAAATTCAACCATCTTGTCACGGATACCAAAAAAAATAAGATTTTGTATGCCAAGTGCCTCGCAAGCGTTCCGCAGCTCTTTTTCCCGAATATCAGGCATAGTCTCTCGATTCACATAAGGCGGATTTCCCATTCGACGTCCCATTTCGCCTTTTGTCGCACTTACGAGAGTAATTTCAACTCCCATGCTTGCATACTTTGCCAATGTTCCTCCGCAAATAAAAGACTCATCATCAGGATGCGCAAACACAGCTAATAGCTTTTTAACTGCTTTTTCACTCATTCCGGAAACGGCTCCTTTCCAAGCTGCAGAGCAACGTTCATTCTGCCTTTATCATCGTAACCCGCCAGTAATAGCTTCCCATCCACCGTTGCTTCATAATGGGTGAGTGCTTCTGTACGCAGCCAGCCAAGCTCATCAAAGCGAAGAGCTATCCGGTATGAACCCTCCCCAGCAATATGAGCTTCAGTGAGGCTAACCTTGAAATTTCGGACAAAGACGAAAGAGGTCGCTTCACTATGAATATAAACTTCCTTGCCAATAAATGCTTGAAAAGCAGCGTTCAATTCTGAACTGTTTATTCTGATCATCGTCTCTTCATTCCTATTCTATAAATTTGATAGGAGTTGCCAGATAGGAGGAGTTAATAAAAAGGAGGAGTTGCTTCATGAGACCAAAGGCCTGATGTATGAACTCCTCCCCTTATAATACAATTCCTATTATCTGCTTACGAAAAAAGGCAATGTTTCGACGCCCAGCAAGCGCAGATAAATGAACAATTGACCTTTATGATGAATTTCATGATCCTTGCCATTCTCGAGCAAAACGATTCCAGCCATTTTCATGCCATGGAAGTCGATCTCTTTTTCTAATTGCTCATCCGTTAAAGATTCTAGCAATGCTTTCGTTGAAGCGGTATCCGCTGCTACGATCGCTTTCAGCTCTTCAATCGTTTCAGCTTGTTTAGCTGTTGAAGGAGGCGTGAACAAACCGTTTTTTACCGTTTGTGCGAACATGTCCATTGATCCATTGATATGGAGAACAAGAGTTGACAACGACATTGCCTTTTCCCAAGGCTTATATTGGAGGTTTTCATTTTGTACAGTATCAAGCATAGCAAGCAATACTTTACGATGATTCAACCAGTTTGTAACAAATACATTCATTGTTGACATAGGATAATACTCCCCTTTTTCATTCGAAAATTAATTAACCATAGAAAAAATAGTTAATAGCCTATTCATTATACAATGGTTGTCCGACAATTGCATTTTTCCTGAATAAACTTCTATTATTAATAACTTGATCCTCCTTAGTTGGTGTTATTATTCCACCAATTCCCTTTTACATTATCACGCCCTATTCCTCAGTTTTTATCCTTATCCTTATCTTTATCCTTGTGCCTCTCTTTCTTTCTCTCTTTTTCTTGTTCTTTTTCTTTTTCCTTCTGTTTTTTTCTTTCTTCCCTGTCCTTTTTCCAATCCCGTTTCTTATCAGAATCATCATCTTTGTTCGATATATTATTTTTTTCTTTTTCCTTATCCTTCTTCTTCGGCAAAAGATCTGGTGCCTTAGGAAAAGGTATAACCGGCTCATCCTTTAATGCATCTGCGAATAAAGCTTGAAAGACAACAGCCGCAGCCTTTGAGCTCGTCGACAAATAATGGCTGCTGTCACTTTGATCGTACCCAAGCCACACCGCGCCTACAAGCTGCGGAGTGTAGCCAACGAACCAATTGTCCTTTGCGCCGTAGCCTGTCGTGCCTAACATTTGTGTCGTTCCAGATTTCCCTGCAACTGGGCGGCCTTCAAGCATTGCAGCAGCACCCGTCCCATCCTTTATGACTCCCTCTAACATAGCTGTCATTGTTCGGGCAATTTCTGGCTCCGTTACTTTCACACTGCCTTCACTCTGCTTGAATTCAGCCAGTACGCTGCCGTCTGCCGATTCGATGCGAGTAATGGTATGCGCATGATTACGAACGCCGTCACTTGCGAATACGCCAAAAGCTTCGGCCATCTGAAGCGGCGATACACCCTCATGAAGACCGCCGAGCGCAAGCCCCAGCGAGCGATCCTCATCTGTCAGAGGAATGCCGAAACGTGCCGCCGCATCCATTCCTTTTTCAATACCCATTTCGTTAAGCAGCTTCACAGCTGGTATGTTGTAAGAGTTAATAAGCGCTTCATAAAGTGACACTCTGCCATGAAAGGAGCCGTCTGCGTTTTTTGGCTCATAGCCGTTAATATTGATCGGTTCATCAACAAGATCATCGCTTGGCTTATAGCCAAGCTCCAGCGCAGGCGTGTATACCGCGATGGGCTTGATCGTTGAGCCTGGCTGACGGCTTAGCTGCGTCGCTCGGTTAAAGCCGCGAAATGGCTGCTCCCCTCTGCCGCCAACCATCGCCCGAATTCCGCCGTCACGCGGATCAATCAGAACAGCACCGCTTTGAATGAGCTGGTCTGCAGCACTATTTGGGAATAGAGATTCCTTCGCATATACCTGTTCCGCCGACTGCTGCATTTTCGTATCCAAAGCGGTATAGATTCGAAGTCCGCCCTGCAGCACTTCATTTTCCGATAACCCATATTGCGTCATCGCCTCACGAATGATCTGGTCCACATAATAAGGATAGTTGATATCATCTACTCGATTAGGCTTTGCGCTCAGTAATTTCACAGGCTCATGAATGGCCTTATTATATATATCCTCGCTAATTAGTGCTTGATCCTTCATAAGCTGAAGAACCACATTTCTTCGATCAATCGCTTTTTCTAGATGTTTATAAGGAGTTAGGGCGGATGGCGCCTTGATTAGACCAGCAAGCAGCGCTGCCTCCGCTACGCTAAGCTGATTTGGCTGCTTGCCAAAATACGTATGCGCCGCTCTATCGATTCCCCATGCTCCATCACCATAGTAGATCTGGTTGAGGTACTTCTCCATAATATCCTCTTTGCTGTAGCTTTCCTCAATCTTTTTCGCCAAAAGCAGCTCATCCCACTTCCGCGACCAGGTTCTCTCCTGCGACAAAAAGACATTTTTCGCGAGCTGCTGTGTTATCGTGCTTCCGCCCTGTACTGTCCCGCCTGATGTAATATTTGTCCAAATCGCTCGGCTAATTGCCCGCATATCCATTCCTTCGTGCTCGAAGTAACGTCTGTCCTCTACCGCAACAACGGCATCAACCATATGTTTTGGTATGTCTTCATAGGCAATCTCATCAATTTTATTGAAAGAAATACGGGTGGCTTCCGTTCCGTGCTGATCATACAAAATCGTAGCTGCCGGCAGCGGCACCTCAAGCTGTCCAATATCCTGCTTGCCGATCAGGAAACGAAATGCCCCCCATCCGCCCAAAGCAACGATGATCAACAAAGCTGTACCTATGATCAAAATGTATTTTATCCTTTTCATTTTCTTATTCGACGTTTTATTCGTCTTCATCATTTCTCCCCCTTGCCCTTGCTTCTCTCGGTTCTACATCATTCGCAGCGGAGTATCATTTTTAGTACGTTCGGCCCATGAAGTGCCTTTACGCACAAAAAGAAGCCCGGAAACTATGCCTGCTCCCCAGCATCTTTTAGACTTATTTTAACAATCGTAAACAAATCGCTCATATTTCGTTTTGTCGATGGCAGCATCATGCTTTCATCAAAAAAACCTCTGTGCTCTATGTCTCTCGTTTAAACGAGAGACATAGAGCACAGAGGTTTATTAAGAACTTTCCTCACACATCGTATTAAAGATCAGCGAGCACTTGATACCAGACACCTTTTTTGGAATAAAGGTTTTCTCTAACCTCAGACCAGCCGCCTAGGTATGAAATGTCAAACAATCCTTCCGGCACCACATAACGGTCTTTCGTATCCTCAGCTACCTTCTTGTCTACGGAGCGGAATCCATGATCCACAAAAAGGCGCTGCGCCTGCTCCGTTTGCAAAAAGGCAATAAAAGCCTCGGCTACCTTACGAACGCCATGCTTATCTGCATTTTTATCCACGATCGCTGCTGGATTCTCGATCAATATCGTGTCTTTTGGAACAACGATGTCATACTTAACGCCTTTCTTAATTCGAGCGAGCAACTCATTCTCGTAAGTGACGATGACATCTCCTACACCATATTCGAAGGCTGCCATCGATGCGCGACCGCTCTTATCAAGCGATTCCACATTGGCATGGACTGCTTTTAGAAAATGCTTCGCATATTCGGCATCCTTTGTACCCGTCTGCTCCTCTGACTGCTTAAGGCCAGCGCCATATACGGCATTAATGTCCCACTGAGCGCCGCCGGAAGTTTTCGGATTCGGATACAGCACCTTCACACCCTCGCGTGTTAAGTCATTCCAATCCTTAATTCCGAGCGGATTACCGGTACGAGTCCCCAATACTACGATGGAGTTCGTGATCATACCATTATTGCTCTGTGCCTTCCAGTCATGCGTAATGAAACCCGCCTTCGCTATTTTGTCGAGATCACCTTCCATAGCTAACACGGCAACGTCGGCTTCAAAACCTCCAGCGATCGCCCTTGCCTGCGTTCCTGAAGCCTCATACGATTCCTGAAATACGACCTTTTGCCCTGTCTCCTGCAGCCAATATTTTTGGAATGCAGGCAGCAAATCCGCGAAAGCATCCTTCACTACCGAATACGCACCGATTACAAGTGTAACATCGCCGTCCTGTACGGTAGACCCAGCCGCATGGTTACTCGTTTGCTCCTCTTTACTGCAGCCTGCCGATACGATCAGCATAACCGCAGCAAGCAGCAGCACGAGTATGCGCTGACTTGTTACCAGATTGATTTTCATATTCGCATACAACTCTTTCTACGTAGCATATTGGTTAAATATGAATAGGCATGGGGTCAACCTTCAACTTATTTTCCGCAATCCAGCTTTCGTTGTCATTGAATAAATAAGCCCGATGGACGAGTACCCTTACCTCATCTCCGGGATGGAGCACTTCTTGCTCCAGCGAACGGTACGTAATCAGCTTCGTATCGCCAACAAGCAGCTCAACCATCCACTCGCTGCCGCGGAAATGCAGCTGTTTTACTTTACCGGCAAGCGTAGCTGAAGCCAGCTTGATCTCGCCCGGTTTGCCAATCTCGATATATTCAGGCCGGATAAGCGCTTTGGTGCCCGGACGGCTCGCTGCATCCTCAAAACCTTTAAGCTCCGCGATATTGTCTACAATAGTAGATTCGCCAATAAAGCTTGCTACAAACGGTGTTTCTGGATTTTTGTAAATGTCCCATGGGCTGCCTTTTTGCTCTAGCTTGCCTTTGCTTATAATCATGATCTCATCGGCAACTTCAATCGCTTCCTCTTGATCATGCGTAACGAAAATCGATGTGATGCCGACACGCTCAATCATTTCTTTAAGCCATGTGCGAAGCTCGGTCCGGATCTTCGCATCGATAGCAGCAAACGGCTCATCGAGGAGCAGCAGCTGCGGCTCAGGCGCGAGCGCTCTAGCGAAAGCAACACGTTGGCGTTGGCCTCCTGACAGCTGATGGGCGTAACGATGCTCGAAACCCTTTAGCCCCGTAAGCTCTACCAAGTACATAACGCGCTCGCGAATTTGCTCCTTCGATTGCTTCTTCACCTTTAAGCCAAATGCGATATTGTCATATACGGTCATATGCTTAAAGAGCGCATAGTTTTGAAATACGAAACCGATGCCGCGCTCCTGCGGCGGAAGATCATTCACACGTTTGCCGTGGAACAGAATATCGCCTGAGGAAGGAGACTCGAGCCCCGCCAGCATTCGAAGTATGGACGTTTTACCACCGCCGCTCGGTCCGAGCAAGCCGATCAGATGACCTTTTTCGATTTCAAAGCTAACATCCTTCACTGCATGAAAATCGCCAAAGTTTTTATTTAAGTTCCGTACTTCAATATGCATGGCTTAATGCACTTCCTTTCGTTTTTTCGCCCATTCCATTAGCAGCAGCAGTCCAACTGAAAATGCCGCAAGAACTAGAGCCACGCCATTGGCGGCAACAACGTTAAAATTTTCAACATCTTGATAAACGAGTGTAGTGGCTGTTTGTGTTTTATTCATAATATTGCCGGAGACGACGAGTACAGCTCCGAATTCACCCAGTGACCGTGCAACAGTCAATACTACGCCGTAGATAACCCCCCACCGAATCGATGGCCAAGTTACTTTCCAGAACGTGTACCAGGAATAAGCGCCGAGCGTTGATGCCGCTTCCTCCTGCTGTGCTCCAATCTCCTGCAGCACGGGCATAACCTCGCGTACCATTAGCGGGAATGTGACGAACAATGTCGCTAAGATCATCCCTGGCAGCGCATAGACGATTTTGAAGCCCGCATCCTCAAACAATGCACCGATAATTGTATTAGGTCCCAAAATAAGAACGATCATTAAACCGCCGATAACTGGTGATACCGCAAAGGGCAAATCGACTAAGCTGTTAAGCAGCCGCTTCATCCTTTTCCCAATCCATTCGGCCCGGACGAGATACATCGCTAGCATAATGCCAAACAACGTATTTAAGGCTGTAACGACAACAACGATAATTCCCGTCATCATAAGAGCATGCAGCGACTGCGGCCTAGTAATGCCTTCTACAAAGCCGCTCCAGCCATCTGCCCAAGAGCCTGTAAAGATTTTGATCAATGGCGCGATGAGCAGCAATCCAAAAATAATATAAGTTAATGTAATCCACAATCTTCTCATCATAGGTCGCCCCTCCTGCCTTGAATGAGGTTGACCGTCCATAAGATGAGGAAGGACAGCGTGAGCAGCAGCACCGATACAGCGGCGGCTCCCTGCGGATTACTGCTTTCAATTTCTCCAAAAATATAAACGGAGGCAATTAACGTCTTGCCTGGAATATTGCCTGCAACGAGCACAACTGCGCCAAACTCCGCAATTCCGCGGGAGAAAGCCAGCATAGCGCCGCTCAAAATTCCTGGCAGCATCGTAGGAAAAATAACGCTAAAAAACGTTTTCGCGCGCGTTGCGCCTAGCGTATAGGCTGCTTCTTCCTCTGATTTATCCATTTCCTCAAGCAAAGGCTGAATGGCACGAATAACAAAAGGAAAGGTAACGAACAGCATAGCGACAACAATTGCCGGCTCATGGAACACGATTTCGATGCCAATCTTTTGGGCTAGGCCGCCTACTAAACTATTAGGCCCTAGCAGAAGCAAGATCATTAGTCCGCCTACTGCTGTAGGTAATGCAAACGGCAGGTCAACTAGACTGTTAAGCAAACGACGTCCGGGAAAACGGTAACGAATAAGCACCCATCCGATCATCGTCCCCAAAAACATATTGAGTATCGTTGCGATAACCGCCAACTTTACTGTAAGCAGCACCGCTTTCCAAGCCAGTGGATCGGATACGCTTTCCCAGAAAGGGGTCCATCCAAGCGAAAATGATTGCGTGTAAATGCCAACGATTGGTAAAATAATTAAGATGACAAAATAAAGCATTATGGTGCTTCGAAAACCAAAACTCCACCCTTTACCACGAAACAAAGCATTCACTGTGACTTTACCTCCAGACCATCGGCTCGTGCCGTAGGTGTAGCAAAACAATTAAAAACACAATTCCTATTAAGATACTAGGTATTGATAATGTAGCATCCAAACTGGGATTAAGTCAATAATAAATTTGGAAATTCTTATTGCTTTTATAGCTTTTTCTTATGATTGTTCGTTACGCATGCCTCTGAGTACAAAGAAGAGGAGTATCAGCCTAAGCCGATACTCCTCTTCTTCTTATTCGCCTTCAATATAATAGACCTTTTCTCCTTCGGAGAGGATCGCTTGTCCTTGTGTTAGATCGGTTACCCAAGCGATAAAAGCATCTGCTTTAGGCTCTTCCGGCAGGCAGCGCACGATGACACGATCGGTAAAATCCGTCCCGCCAACGCGTGTACCTTTCGTATGCAGCTCATTTTCCAGCTTGCCATACCAAGTGTAGTCCACATCAACAAATACTTCGCGGTGAAGCACATTGACGATTTCATCTGCTGCTTCAATGCCAGCTACAGCACCATCCGTATAAGCTCTAACGAGACCGCCTGCTCCGAGCATAATGCCTCCAAAATATCGCGTCACAACGACAGCGACATTTTTAAGCCCCTTATGCTTGATAACCTCGAGAATCGGCTTGCCTGCTGTACCGCTTGGCTCTCCATCATCCGATGCCTTCTGGAACTGGTCTCGCTCACCCACCATATAAGCCGAGCAGTTATGGGTCGCCTGCTTATGCAGCTGCTTAATCTCATTGATGAAGGCAACAGCTTCCTCTTCGGATTCCACTGGCTTCGCAAACCCGATGAAACGCGATTTTTTGATGACGATCTCTGCGCAAGCCTGCGACCTGACTGTTCTATACTTCTCAAGCATAGGCTATGACTCCCGTATACCGTTCAAGCCGGTTGATTACAGCCTTGCTTCCAGCTCGGCTTTTTCTTTCTCGAAGCCCGGTTTGCCAAGCAAAGCGAACATGTTCTTTTTGTATGCTTCAACACCCGGTTGGTCAAATGGATTAACACCCATCAGGTAACCGCTGATTCCGCATGCTTTTTCGAAGAAATACACAAGATAGCCGAATGTGTATGGCGTCATGTCTTTGATGTTGACGATAAAGTTCGGAACTTGTCCATCCGTATGAGCAAGAAGCGTTCCTTCAAAAGCCTTCTTGTTAACGAAATCCATCGTTTTGCCGGTCAAGAAGTTGAGGCCATCAAGATCCGCTGCATCGTGTTCGATAGCGATATGCTCAGACACTTCTTGAACTTGAATAACAGTTTCAAAAATATTGCGGTTACCCTCTTGGATAAACTGACCCATCGAGTGCAGATCTGTCGAGAAATCTACAGCTGCTGGGAAGATTCCTTTAAAGTCTTTGCCTTCGCTTTCGCCAAACAGTTGTTTCCACCACTCGGAAACGAAGTGAAGCGATGGCTCGTAGTTAA
Organism: Paenibacillus sp. FSL K6-3182; assembly: GCF_037976325.1. Taxonomy (NCBI): domain Bacteria; kingdom Bacillati; phylum Bacillota; class Bacilli; order Caryophanales; family Paenibacillaceae; genus Paenibacillus; species Paenibacillus sp. FSL K6-3182. The sequence continues at coordinate 1,716,758 of NZ_CP150265.1, read as the reverse complement.
CGAGAATTTCAGTCACTTTACCTTTGCGGTACAGCGCGTTGCGTGCTGCTGCATATTGGTAAGCTTCGTTTTCTGCAAGATTAGGGTTGCTGTATTCTTTGGATGCGTCTGCTGCACCTTGCATAATGGATTCGATATTGATGCCTGCAGCTGCAATTGGCAGCAAGCCTACTGCTGTAAGCACGGAGTAGCGACCGCCAACATCGTCAGGAATAATAAACGATTCATAACCTTCCTCAGAGGAAAGCTTCTTCAGTGCGCCCTTCTCGCTGTCTGTCGTTGCGTAAATGCGTTTGCGCGCTTCTTCTTTGCCGTATTGTTTCTCAAGTGCAGCACGGAATACGCGGAATGCAATCGCAGGCTCAGTTGTCGTGCCTGACTTCGAAATTACATTAATCGACCAGTCGCGGCCTTCAACCAATTGCAAAAGGTGAGTTACATAAGTCGAGCTGATGTTGTTGCCGGCAAACAAAACTTGCGGTGTTTTACGTTGTTCTTTTGGCAAAATATTATAGAACGAGTGCGACAGCGCCTCAATAGCTGCACGTGCACCAAGGTAAGATCCACCGATACCGATAACGATTAGAACTTCGGAATCCGATTTGATCTTCTCAGCAGCCTTTTGAATGCGAGCGAACTCTTCTTTATCGTAGTTAGTCGGAAGATCGATCCAACCAAGGTAATCTGATCCTGTACCTGTTCCGTTATGTAATTGCTCGTGTGCGAGACGAACGGATTCTGTCAAATAATCGATTTCATGCTGGCCAACGAATGCTAAAGCCTTGCTGTAGTCAAACTGAACTGTTTTGCTCATGTAAATGGAAACCTCCTAGAATGTTGTAAACCAATGTGGCTTCTACACCTGAAAATGCTTTTCAACTTAGCATCTACAATATCGGATTTGCCTTATAAAAACAAGCAACAAACGATGAAAAATTAATGAAGTGTCTGTATAATTAAACAAAAATCGATTCAAAGTGGAGGATATGATTATGAAGAAGATCGGATTTATCGGGTTAGGCGTAATGGGAATGGGAATGGCTGCTAATTTATTGCGCAAAGGATTTGAAGTTGTCGTTTATAATCGGACTCCTGGCAAAGCAGAGTCCTTGCTCGCCTTAGGTGCCTCCGAGCTTGAATCACCGGCTGACGTTGCGCGTGCTGCACAAATCGTCATTACAATGATTAGTAATGATGCTGCAATCCGTGAAGTATACTTTGGTGAAAACGGTATTTTTGCAGGTGCTCGCGCAGGCATTACGCTAATTGACAGCAGCACGATATCTCCAACGCTTGCTAAGGAGCTTGCCGCAGCGGCGGATACTATTGGAGCAGTATTCCTAGATGCGCCGGTTACAGGCAGCAAGCCAGCCGCTGAAGGCGGTACACTCGTATTTATGGCTGGCGGCGATGCAGGCAAGATTGAAGAAGTCCAAGACGTTTTGCTCGCTATGGGACGTAAAGTCATTCCAATGGGCCCAAGCGGCAGCGGCTCCATTGCCAAGCTCGCCCACAATACGATTGTTGGCATCAACGTTGTGGCACTTGCAGAAGGCATGGCGATAGCAGCAAGCGGCGGCATTGACGGCAGCTCGTTCGTCGAGCTCGTTCAATCTGGCGGTGCAGCGAGCAGGGCAGCTGAAATGAAGGGACCAAAGCTGCTTGAAGGCAATTACGACGTTCAATTTTCGCTCGAGCTGATGTTAAAGGATTTAAGGTTATCCTCTGCCCTCTCGGACAGTCTGCATGTGCCGACTCCTCTGCTGGAAGCAACGAAGAGCCTATTCCAAATTGGTGATGCAATGGGACTTAGCCAGCTTGATATGTCTAGCGTAGGCCAAGCTTACGAGCAATGGATCGGCCGCAAGCTTAGCGGACGGGATTAATTTAAGAAGGGGTTGTCCGCGTGTATGAATCACTGTGGACAACCCCTTTTTCTTTGAAATACTGCTTAATAATATGGCGAGATCATTAAGTAAACAATTACGCCAGTAAGACTTACATACAGCCAAATCGGCATCGTCCATCTTGCGATTTTACGATGCTTCTCCACGTTCATCTGCAGCCCGCGTACAACCGATATTAAGGCAAGAGGAACGACAACAATCGCTAGCAGGATGTGTGTAATGAGGATGAAGAAATAAATCGAGCGAAGAACGCCTTCTCCTCCGTATTTCGTTGATTCTGTTAAATAATGATACGCTACATAGGAAACTAGGAACAGCGTTGTGGAGACAAATGCAGCGCCGATGAACGCACGGTGCATCCGAACATTTTTTTTCATAATCGCCGTTAGCGCTATGCAGAGTGCAATAAAAGTAAAGCAGTTAAAAATCGCATTCAGCAATGGCAAAATCGTTACGTCAAAGTGAATTTCTCCCTCGTACGCCGGCAGAAAAAACAAAACAGCTATCAGCCCGACAAGGACGATTGTTAAGATCGATATGAGCGGTGTATAGTTTCTTTCCTTCATCCAAAAAATCCTCCAGTCATGGAATACGGTGCATATAAATTAACTTTATCCGATTCTACACCTCAAAACAATTCGCTTTGAACACGTTTTGTCACGAAATAACGAATATTATAAGTCAATGCTGCGAACAGGCATTAAAAAGGCTTCTTCGCCGAAGCGAAGAAGCCTTTTTTTCAATATTTAGTGCTTACTCGTAAATATACGAGCAGCAATAATCCGAAACTTCAGCAACCTGAAGCTTGAATTTTGTGTTCGCAGGCACAGTGAATTCGCCTTCGCCTTGAATGTGCAGCCACTCGGTTTCACCAGGCAGTAGCACCTTCAAATCGCCAGCCAAAATTTCCATGATTTCAACGCAGTCTGTTCCAAACTCATAGTCACCTGGCAGCATGATGCCAAGTGTTTTTTTGGTGCCGTCAGCGAACAGTACAGCGCGGCTTGTTACTTTACCGTCGAAGTAAACATTTGCCTTCTTGACGATCGATACATTTTCGAATTGAGACATCGTAGACGTAATCTCCCTTATATATCGGATGCTAAAGCTTTGATGATCTATTGAACAAGCTATTACAGCAATGCTTTCACTTTGCTAACAACGTTTTCGACCGTAAAGCCATACTCTTTGATTACGCGATCGCCAGGTGCTGATGCGCCGAAACGGTCGATAGCAAGAATATCGCCTTGATCTCCTGTGTAACGCTCCCAGCCAAATGGATGAGCCATTTCAATCGCAAGGCGGGCTTTAACTTCAGGAAGAATGACGGAATTTTTGTATTCCTTCGATTGCTTCTCGAACAAATCCCAGCTTGGCATGCTGACAACACGTACTTGAATGCCCTCTTCTGCAAGAGCTTTTTGAGCTGCTACAGCAAGTTGAACCTCGGAGCCCGTTGCAAGAATTTGTGCTTGCGGCTTGCCATTTGCTGCATCAGATACAACGTATGCGCCGCGGCGCAGGTTTTCATGAACACCGTTCACTGTACCTTCAAGAATCGGCAGGTTTTGGCGAGTAAGCACAAGTGCTACTGGGTTGCCAGTGTTCTCAACAGCATAAGCCCATGCAGCGGAAGTCTCGTTGCCATCAGCTGGACGGATAACCGTTAGATCAGGAATGATGCGGATCGAAGCAAGCTGTTCAATCGGCTCATGTGTAGGGCCGTCTTCGCCAACTGCGATACTGTCATGCGTCAATACATAAACGACAGGCAGCTTCATCAATGCAGCAAGACGAACAGCAGGACGAAGGTAATCTGTGAATACGAAGAACGTACCGCCGAATACTTTCAAACCACTGTGAAGAGCAATACCGTTCATGGCAGCAGCCATACCGAATTCACGTACGCCATAATAAAGATTGCGGCCATCGTAGCTGCCTGGTTTGAATTGTGTCAAACCTTTCAAATGAGTCATTGTTGAGCTTTCAAGGTCAGCCGATCCGCCGAAAATAGTCGGAACGTTTTTCGCAAGACCGTTAAGTGCATTTCCTGAAGCTACACGAGTTGATACCGCGTTGTCCGCAGTTGTGTACACAGGAAGGTCAGCATCCCAGCCCTCAGGCATTGCGCCAGAGATAGCAAGCTCGAACTGAGCTGCAAGCTCAGGGAAAGCTTCTTTATAAGCTGCGAAGCTTGCATCCCATTGTGCATTTGCTTGCTCGCCGCTGCTTTTCACATCTGCAAAGTGAGCGCGAACTTCGTCAGGCACGTGGAACTGAAGCTCTTCAGACCAACCGTAAGCTTGTTTCGTTAATTTTGTCTCATCAGCACCAAGCGGTGATCCGTGAGGACCAGCATGTCCGCCTTTGCCGCCTTTGTTCGGGCTGCCGTAGCCGATTACTGTTTTTACTTCGATCAAAGTTGGTTTGGATAGATCTGCTTGCCCCTCAGCAACGGCTTTGGACAAAGCATCTAGATCGTTTCCATCTTCTACGCGAAGCACTTGCCAGCCGTAGCCTTCAAAACGTTTTTGAACGCTCTCGGAATAAGAAAGGCTCAATTCGCCATCAAGCGAAATATCGTTGGAATCATATAGAACGACCAATTTGCCGAGCTGCAGGTGGCCTGCGAAGGATGCAGCCTCATGAGAGACGCCTTCCATCAAGTCGCCGTCGCCGCAAATGGAGTATGTGAAGTGGTTAATAAGCTCGTGGCCTTCTTTATTGTAAGTAGCGCCCAGCTGTGCTTCCGCAATTGCCATACCAACCGCCATAGCGATACCTTGTCCAAGTGGACCCGTTGTTGCATCAACTCCAGCCGTATGGCCAAACTCAGGGTGTCCTGGTGTTAGGGAGCCCCATTGACGGAAGTTTTTCAATTCCTCCATCGGCAGATCATAACCGGAGAGGTGAAGCAAGCTGTAAAGCAGCATAGAGCCATGACCCGCAGACAAAACAAAACGATCACGGTTTACCCAAGTAGGGTTCGATGGATTATGCTTCATGTTTTTTGCAAATAATTGATAGCCCATTGGAGCAGCGCCCATTGGCATACCAGGGTGACCTGATTTCGCTTTCTCGATGGAATCGATCGCAAGTGTACGGATCGTATCGATAGAAAGCTGTTCAACCGACTTTTGTGAGACTGACATTACAATTTCCTCCTATGGTCTAAGCTTGTCTAATTTCATCTCGTTATATGGTTTCTAAAAACAACGATACAGCGTCATACCAGTACGCAATAACTTTGAATATTGTATCACTCTGCATGCTCGTTTTCCATCAAAAAAAATAGATAATTCGCATAAAAATACAGTTAGTTGAATACAACAGTTTTATTATTATGCACGATTACACGATCTTCAATATGCCATTTCACAGCTCTTGCGAGAACGACCCGTTCAATTGTCCGACCGATTCTTTTCAAATCATCGACGTTGTCACGGTGGCTGACGCGTTGAACATCTTGCTCGATAATCGGCCCGCCGTCTAATTCTTCTGTTACATAATGCGCTGTCGCGCCGATAATTTTTACGCCGCGTGTATAAGCCTGCGCATAAGGCTTGCCTCCAACGAAAGCGGGTAGGAATGAGTGGTGAATATTAATAATCCGATTTGGAAATTGTTCAATGAACTTAGGCGAAATGATTTGCATGTACCGCGCCAATACAATGATATCCGCTTTATCTGCAACAACTTCCATTTGCTTGCGCTCGGCTTCTTCTTTTGTAGTCGCTGTAACTGGGATATGGTAATACGGAATGCCAAAGGATTCGACCAGTTCGCGCATATCAGGGTGGTTGCTTATAACCATTGAAATATCGGCATCAAGATCCCCTGCCTTCCACTGCCAAAGCAGCTCTAGCAAGCAGTGATCCTCTTTCGAAACGAATACAGCAAGACGTTTCTTGCGGCTGGCACGGAATGTATGCCATTTCATATCAAACCGATCGGCTACTCTGGTGAAGTCCTCCATGAGAAGTGGAAGCTCCTTGTCCAGATCAACTAGATCAAATTCAAATCGGATGAAAAACATTCCGCCTTCCGGGTCCATCGTATATTGATCCGATTGAACGATGTTAGCCCCGTGCTCATATAAGAAATGAGAAACAGCAGCTACGATGCCCGGGCGGTCCGGACAAGAAATAAGCATGCGCGCACGCCCGCTCTTTCCACCTGCTTCAACGGTTATTTCAGATGGGGTGGATGGTGATGACATGGACTTCAAACTTCCTTTCGCAATGATCTATATGAATTAATGTTAACTTTAATTAAAGTCTAGCAAGCAGCTCTTTGCCGCCAAACCAAGCCGTAATACGCTGATTGATTTGTTCTTCTGTTAGTCCTGCCGGCAATGCTTCGCCTGCCATTACAAGATCGAACAGACGCTCCATCGGCTCGCGCGGGTCTGCTTTTTTTGCTTTTGCATCATTTTTTAGCAAATCCCAAGTAGAGAGTACAAAACCTCTGGAATCAATTTCTTGCTTGCCGAAGAAATGATGCAGGCGCTCCACATCTTCAAAGAAGCTTTCACCTAAGCGAGCTCTGCCATTGCCACTGAGCAAAGCGATCTCCGCTTCATACATCGGACGTTCAGTCTTGTCTTCCTTGCCAATCCAAGGCGTTTCCAGTATAAATGGACGCCCCTTAAGGCCCTCATGTTCAACGATTCTTTGAATGGCATCGTGACCAAGCCAACCTGCGCCAACTGGAGCATGTCTGTCTTTACCAGCACCGCGTGAGTTCTTGCTATCGTTCACGTGAACAACGGCAACGCGGTTTAATCCAACAACACGATCGAACTGCTCAAGAACGCCGTCCAGATCATGAACAAGGTCGTAACCAGCATCATGCATGTGGCAAGTATCCATACAAACAGTTAACCGTTCGTTATCCTGAACTTTGTCAATAATCGCCGCAAGCTCTTCGAAGCTGCGGCCAATTTCTGTGCCTTTGCCTGCCATCGTCTCAAGAGCGATGTTAACATTCGTTTCTTTTGTGCCTGCAAGCACTTCATTCAAGCCTTCAGCTATACGAGCGATGCCATATTCTGCATCCTTGTCCGTATAGGCACCTGGATGAAGAACAATATTACGTACACCGATGTAATCGGTACGGCGAATTTCTTCTTGTAAAAAAGAAACCGCAAGCTCGTACGTAGAATCCTTATATGAGCCAAGATTCACAATATAAGGCGCGTGAACCACGATCTCATTAATACCGGATTGCTCCATAAGCGCTTTTCCTTCTTCAATATATAACGAATCGATCGGCTTCCTTCTTGTATTCTGAGGTGCGCCGGTGTAGATCATAAATGTACTTGAGCCATACGATACTGCTTCTTGTGCTGCAGTGAGCAGCCCCTTGTCCGAAAATGATACATGGGAACCTATTTTCAACATAAATATTACGCCCCTTTCGGTTGATCAAACCTTATTTTACAAGGAATGTCGAAATAAATCTAGGAATACGGTATAATTCATTATTGAGGTGAAAGACACGTATGAAAGTTGCCCCCGACTGGTTTATGTATTTTATCGTTTTTTGGGCGGTCGTCATGGTTGCGGCTATGTCGATTGGCGGATTTTTCATGTTTCGAAAATTTCTCAAGGTGCTTCCGATGCGAGACGGCAAGTCTAAGCTCGATTGGCAAAACTACTGGGTAGATCGCAGTCGCAGCATGTGGAATGATGATTCCAAAAGTTTGCTGGACGAGCTTGTTTCCCCAGTGCCAAGCGCTTTTCGTGATATAGCTAAACATTCTATCGCAGCCAAGATTGGTCAAGTGGCGATTGAACATGGCGCATCATCCGTTACGCGCGAGCATTGTATCGAAGGTTACATACGAGCAACTCCTAAACGTGATTACCGTAGTCTTGTTACTTTTCTTGACCGTCAAGGAATCGACTATACTCCCTATAAGCATCTACTTAATAAATAAGTTTAAGCCGCATCAGTGCGGCTTAAACTTATTTATATTTAATCATCAATTAATACCCCCCTTATATACATGCTTCATACTCGTATTTTATGGTTATATATAAAAATGTAACCTAATACTCATCTATTTCGTTATTAATTACAGGAGGTGGTTCTCATGATGAACTCATCGAAGCGAAGAAGAAACAAAAAAGCAGCTACAGCAGGAGCCGTTCTTCTCGCTGTTATGCTCGCAACATCCGCATGTGGCGGTGGCAATACTAATGCAGGAAACGAACAGCAAGGCAGTCCAACCGACGGACCAGTTATTACTCAGTTGCCAGAAGATAATGGTGTCATTGATCCTGATCTTTCTTCACCGGAACCGACAGATACTGCAACAAACAATAACGGTACGATCGAGGATCCAGCAGCGCCAAACAAAGTGAATGAAGGTATTTATAGCGGTCTAAGCGACTCGCACTCTATAGAAATAGAAACAGCTGCCGGTGCAATTGCACTTCAAGTAACAGATGACCAAAAAAGCACGTTAGAAGCATTGCCGGACGATGCAAAAGTGAAATTTGAGTATTCGGAAAAAGCCATTGAAGGTGAAGCGACCCTCAAACAAAATTGGTTAGTTAAAATTGAAGAAATAAAGTAATCAATGAACCGAAGTAATGGGTGAATTGAAGGAGCGAACGAGGATGCGGGTTGCAATAGCTGGAGGAACTGGGTTTATCGGAAGTGCGCTTACCAAGGCTTTGCTTGAGAGAAATGATGAGGTATGGATTATTTCCAGAACTAGTTCTAAAAATCAATCCAATCGCAACGGGTTTAACCAATTAACTTGGGATGAACTCGAAGCTGCTCCTGCTTTGCTGGAAGGCATAGATGCCATAGTCAATCTCACAGGTGAATCCATTAATCAAAGATGGAATCAAGCTGCCAAGAAGCGTGTCATGGACTCAAGACTAACAGCAGCCGCCCGCATCTCAAAGCTTGTACAATCGCTCGAGCACAAGCCGCCGCTTGTCATTAATGCATCCGGCATTTCTGCGTATGGCATATCAGCAGACGGTATTTTTGATGAATCAAGCCCAACTAAAGTTACCGATTTTTTATCCGAAGTCGTTCAGAAATGGGAACAGGCCGCAGACAGCATACCAGCTGAGCGGCTTGTTAAGCTTCGTGTTGGCGTTGTTCTAGACAAAAAGGAAGGCGCTTTTCCTTTAATGGCTATGCCTTATCGCTTGTTCGGCGGAGGTAAGATCGGCAGCGGCAAACAATGGTTGTCTTGGATCCATCTCGAGGATATGATTCGGCTAATCCTATTTATTTTGGACAACAACTTTATTGAAGGACCCATCAATGCTTCTTCACCTGAACCTGTAACAAATGATTCATTTGGTCGAGCCATTGGCAAAGCAATGGGCCGGCCTCATTGGTTCCCGGTTCCAGCTTTTGTGATGCGAACATTATTTGGTGAAATGTCCACACTTCTATTAGACGGACAGCGAGCTTTGCCAAGCAGAGCGCTTGAAAACGGGTTCGTGTTCCTTTATCCAACGGTAAATAGTGCAATGGAAGAACTTGTAGGACAAGGTTAGCTTCGTTTCTTATTCCGATTTCAGCACATACGCTGGTCCTTGCTCGCCTGCAAGATGGATGACATCTCCTATCGATAGCTTATAGCTTTTATAAGGGATCATCATTTGTCCATTTAGCAGGCTCCCATTACGGGAACCTAAGTCTTTCGCTTTATATTCACCCGCTAAGATTTCAATTTCCAAATGAAGCCGCGATATACCGCTTGCCCCCTCTGCATAACTCACCTGCTCTCCCGAACGCCCAATTTTAAAGCTTCCTTCATGTAATTCTATCCTGTTCTCCTGACTCTTCCATCTCCTTTGGAGCCATACTGACGATTCACCTAAACCCTCCAATGACTGATTATTTCCTAGCAATACTGTTGGTTCTGCTATATGAGAAACGGGATTTGCTGCAACAACATGCAGAGCAGCCGCCGACTGAGACTCGAATAATTCGCTCTGATCCTCTGGCGGTTTAATAGCTTGCGCCTCGACAGAATCAAAATTTGCATGAGCACGATTAAGCCCGGGAAATAGTCCAGAGTGAAACGATGCCTCTTCTATCATTTTTTCCGATTCGTCGTAGTCTGCTTCGTCATTTGTTTTCTTTTTCCAAACTAGCATAACGGCTGCTAGTAACAGCAAGGAAATGCCCGAGCTGATCAATAAGCTCTGCCTACCAGCTGCTTCAAAATAAACAAATCGCCAAACACATGCAAGTGCTACGACAATAATTGCTGTTCCGATCCATTTTTTCTTTGTTTCCGGCTCATCCTCTTCCCTATCCAAAGGGTCAGCATACTGTTTTGAAAATAATTCATGATCCTTAAACTCTTCCATTATCGGGGCGGAGTATGAACGCAATGAAGGGTTTGGTATTTGAACCTGCCCTTTTTCATCGCTATTCGTCAACTCAGATCGCTGCTGCCAATCTAATAGTGGATTTTTTTGCATTGGAGCAGGTTTTGCTGCTTGCTGCATCTCCGGCTTCTCTATTGCCTCGTATCGCTGGTTCGATGAAGATGAAGCTTCCCCTATGAGTTCCAACAGCGTCGCCCGCAGCTCTTCAAGAGGCCATCTCTTGCCGAAATGCTGAAGCACACGCTTTAATCCTTCCCCATCAATGCGGTCTACATAAGAGGTGAAACGCACAATTAACGCCAAGAGATCGCCTGCTCCTTTTGTTTGTTCAGCAGTCCCTTCCATTATTGGAATATAAGCAAGCCGGATATCATGAAGCTTCTCTCCAATAAAAATATATTGTTCATCAAGCAGACAGCCCTCTGGCCGCAGCATATAATGTCTGCATTCGAATAACGCATCCGCTACGCCTAATATTAGCGTGTAGTATTGCTCCATCGAGAGCTGCTGTTGCTGCAGCCTGTGCAAAAGCATTCTCATTCCTGAAAGCTTGTATCGGAATGTAACCTTGCTATCCAGCTCGAACCAATCAATAGGCAGCAGATAGGGAATTCGCTCGCTATGGAGCATATGAAGCTCAATTTCATCAAGTTCGCTTCTATACAAGCCGCTCTCTCGATCAATAATCATCTCATGCGACTGATCCATAGCAAAATCAATCCGAAAGCTTTTCATTTCTCAAATTCCCCCCTTGTAACATGAAAACTTAGCTGAAAATGGACCATACCGTAACAGCAGCGGGTGCAACCGCCAGCATAAACGGAAATTTTTTGCCTGATTCCGCCCATTGCAGCCACTGAAGTTTCCTATACCCTGCCACTGGCACGACAAATGCGGTTACGTCAGCAGCCATTCTTTTCCCGAATGCACGATTTACAATGACAAGACACACGCCAATTGCACCAGCATATAAAATGGCATAAAACATCACCTGCAGCACCAACCATACTCCTACCCAAGCTCCTAATGCGCCAAACAGCTTTACGTCGCCAGCACCTATTCCTCGGGCAAGATGAAGCAGCAGCAAAGGAATAAATCCAGCTAAGGCGCCAACTGCTGCAATTGCAGCTCCTTCCAAACCGCTGATACCAGTATGATAAATAAATGCAGCGGAGAAAAAAGTCACGGTCAGCCAATTCGGTATAATTTGAGCCTTTAAATCCGTATAAAGAGCGATCATTAAAAACACTGCAACTACAGCTGTCACAATAAACTCCATGGCGACTCTCCTCCAAGGCGGCTAAGTCTTTCCTTACTTTCTATCGCTGCTCTTCTCTACGACAAAATGCATCGATACTTGATTGTTTTCCTTATTCACCTCTGAAGCTTTAAGCTCCCATGTGCCAGGAGTTGTATTTCCGGACACATGCCAGGTCCATTTGATATAACCATCTGCATCGGCATTTGCCTCACCAAGGTGCTTCGCTTTACTTGAGCCGCTTTTATAAGTAACACCCAAAGAAATCGCAGCACCCGGCAGCGTTTTTACTGTAACGGCAGCTTTCCTGCCAGGCCGGAGCGGATTTGGCTCAATAGAAACGATTTGTATCGGAATGTTTTCTTGATCATTTTTGTTTTCACCATATCTTGCTGGTGCGGCGTCACTTATCCAAACACGTTCGGAGGCTTGCTCTTTAAGGACAATCGGTTTACCGTAAAAAGGCAGCTTTAACGGAAAGTCATATTCCACCTCGATAGCTAAATACGGCTCATGCTCTTTAGTTAGATCCGGAAGCGATAACCAGCTCAGCCTTATCTTCTGGGGATCAATAATGGCTGCATCAGAAAGTTCACTTATTAACGGCTCAATAACAGATCTGCCTATTTCAGTAGCGGCCATATTTTGAATCGGACGAAAATCTCCTCGCAATGTAGATGAAACCAAAGCTCCTGCGGGTGAAGGCAGCCATTCAGCCGCTTCTGCGGCAATCTCACTCCATGAAGATAAAGGAATATTTCCTTTGGAAGGCAGCGGAACGACGGCTGATGCCTGCTGCCAGGCAAGTTCTACTGGATAGATATGTGCCGCCATTTGCCTTACCGTCTGAGAAGCAGCAGAATGCAGTGCCAACTGTACCGCACATAAACGAATGAGCATGACGAAGACTAGCAGCACAACAATAACCATAGGCATAACTAATGCAGCTTCTACGACTATCGAACCTTGTTCCTGCTTAAGGCGTCGACATTTAATAAGACCAGCCCTTCGTTTGTGTCGTTTCATAACGGTTGCCTACAACCTTTCCTTCCAGAAGTCCGACTGCTCCCAGCGTCCGAATTAATCCGGGTATGAACCAAAGCTCCATCGAAACGGCTGCTTCTCCTGTCACTCCGCTCGGGACTGCAGAGAGAATCGTCCCTCTGTTTAGTTCGATGGCTGCAATCATCCGGGCCAGACTTGCCCCATCATCGGCACCATGCATCAGTATAAAAAGACGTAAATAATCCGTATATGAAAGCTCTACTTTTATGTATTTGGAAAGTGGGGCAGACCCTCGTTCAGTGAAAGCAAGCATATCCTCGATCGATTTCTCTAATCCATAAATAAGCGCAGCTGATAAGATAAGCAATGGATGGCCTAATGTTTTGCTTTCAAGCAGCCCCTCCATCGTTCTCACAGCCAGTCGAGCCGCAAATAATTCACCATATGCAGCAGCTATATTCCCTACTGGATTGTTGAAGCCATAAATAATATATTCCGCTTCCTGATTATGAAATGATATGGCATGTGACAACTCTGATATTTCTCCTCCAGTCATCATTGAACGTAAATGCTGAGGAGCAAAAGAAGTGAAGCGTTGAATAACGTATTCACCAAAGTATAATGAATCTCTCGTTTTCTCCAGCATCCCGGCCATACCTGAGAACAATCCACCCATAAGCGTATTAGACTGCTCAGCTGCCATATGCGCATCACTTGCCTTCTCCATGTCGACAATCTCTATTGCTTCATCAGTCTGCTCATTGAATAATAGGTTATCGTTATAACGAAGCTGTACCTGTTCGAACACCTTTTGATGTTCTTCCATTTGCGGAATACTTGTCAGTCCATGCAGCAAGCTGCGTGCCTGATTCCAGAGAGAACCGGCTTGCTCCTTTTGCTGTTTAAGCTGTTTCGAGATCTGACCCTGATCGAGTGCTTTCTGTCGATCAACGATGATACTAGCAGGTCGAATATATTTCTGTTCATATGCCCCATAAGCAAGACGCAGGCTTGTGACGCTTTCAAGCAATGTATCAGCAGTTATGCTCTTAACCGGCTTAACTATAGAGGCAAGGCTGCTGGACTGATATGCCCCTGCTTCCATATCGATTGAAGCATCAGACGAGCCCTGCGCCTCCACCTCCTGACGGTACTCCGTGAACCATCCATCCGTCTTTACAAGCTCATCCGCAGCTTTCCTTACCTGCTCAATGTCGGAAGCAGCATCAGCGGGAACCTGATGCTGTTCAGTATTCGTTGCCTTATGCTTGGACACCGTATCATATCCACTATGCTGAGGCTGTTGATTGGCTTGTTGAACAATTCTCAGCATATCGTCATTTAAAGCTCTTGCAGCTTCCAGCTCCTGTATTGCTTCTCCCTGAAGCTTCACATGCTGTCTATGCATGTCATCGCTCACTTTGCGCAACTCCATAGCAAAAGCTCTCACTTTCTCCTCGTATGCTTCTATTTCAGCTGTATACATTATTTTCTGCCCAGTAGTTAACGATTGATTATATATAACTTTGGCCGCATATGAGCTGTATTCCCCTGCAATGCTCAGAGCAGAATTACCCTTTATTGCTACTACATCTGGCTGGACAGGAATTAACATAGAAATACTGCTTCCACTTATCGTCGAGGCCATCTGCTTTTGCAATTGAAGTACATTCGCTAGATGAATTTCCCGTTTCTCATAAAGCTTCCGCATACTCTCCAGCAAACTTATTGCAATCGACGCCTCCTTCATTGCACCTGCCATTGGTACAAACCTTGCTGCGAGATCCAATGTGAAATCTACTGGCGCCTTATACTTCATTTCTTCGAGCACCTGTCTTGAGAATACATTATGGCTGCCTAGAAACGTCGCTGCGTGCAGTGCTGCAGCATCTGACTTAGCGCGAACCAGCTTCATCCCTGATCGACCCGAGTCATCTGCTGTTTCTGTATTCGCCTTCATCATTTCCTCGAATATGATTTGACCGTCTGTACCACCACGGCCAAATAGACCATATCGCTCATAAAGAGCATCATCATAAGCAGAGAGTACAGATCTTACGCTTGACCTTACAGCATCCTCTGTTAACTTATGCAGAGCCGCAATTCGGGCATAATCAATAAGCAAAGAGAAAAACAAAAGCAGCGAGGATAAAACAATAACCGAAAACACGGTCACTGCCCCATTTTCTCGAAAGAAAAGCTTGCAAACAAACTGCCGATAACGATGCTTCGAATCTTTTTTTATGCTCACTGCTGCCTTGCACCTCCATCGTTACCTTACAAGCCTTATTTGTTCCGCTACATTATGGCTTTGTCGCCTTCCCCTGACCTTTATAAGTATCCAGCACTTGACCGGCCTGAGACTTTGCTTGCCCCGCTCCTCCAGCCCGATTTGCAAACCTTGATGAATAATAGCGTACGAGATCAACACTCCGAATAAACTCAGTTGGATCAACTACCGTGGAAGAGGCTGCACTTTTGGGTTCACGCTTCAACCAGCTTTTCTCAATGGATTCAGCCGATAAAGGCTCCTTCAGTTTGACTTTGATCACTCTTCTCAGAATGCTGCTTGAATAGCTGATTTCTCCTTCGTATGTTAGGCCTGCTTGTCCCAACCATCTAGCAGACTGCTCTATTTTCCGAATAGCTAAAGCATTCTTTTCTCCATCACCCGTCTCTGCAAGTGGGAGCACGACTTTCGCTGCATCATTTTCTCCTCTCAGTCCAAACAAGCTGCTGAGCACGCCATCCTCGCCAATACGCCAATATAAACCATCATAACTTGGCTCATTGAGCATGCCGCTCCTTGCATCTCGATTACTGTTATCCCAGCTGAAGGCCGCACGCTCTGCTGTTGAAGACGCTGCATAATAGACAATGATCTTCTCGTACATGTACATTCCAAACAAAATAAACAACAATATAAGCCCGAACAGCATCGGAAATACGATCGTAGACTCCAGCGTAAAACTGCCTTGCTCCTTCTTAAGCAAGCGAAGCAGCCCTGCATTTATTCGCAATCTGTTCAAAAGCCTCACCCGCTAACTGAAAATTTTGTCCGCCTCGTCATCTGCTTTGCCCATCAAACGCTCAATCAGCTCAATAATCCAGTCTTTAAACAACAGTGCAATAATGATGACAACCGCAATAATCAAAATAATTTCGAGTGTCCCTAAACCATCTTCCTCTTTCCAAAATGAACGCAGTGATTGGCCTATTTTTCTCATCTTCATCTTCCTCTCTAATTTAAGTTAAGACATGAGCAGTACTGCGGGTGCTGCTACCAAAATCATAAGTACTAGCAAAATACCTACAAGCGGAAATACAAGCTTTGAGGAGGCTTTCTCCCCGCGCGATCTAGCGATTGCCTTGCGCTTCTCCCATAAAGTGTAAGAGAGCTCTCGCAATGCAAGAATAAAATGCTCTCCTCCGCGGCGATAATTCAATAAGAGCACCGTTGTGAAGATCGAAACCTCCTGCACCGCGCATCTTCTATTAAACCGCTCCATTACCGTACTGAACGATTGACCGTTGCGAAGCATAGACACCGTCTCTCCCCATTCCTTGTAGAGAGGATGCTGCACAGCCTCCTTCCCCTCCAAGCATCTTGCTAGCGCTTGCTGTACCGTCTCACCGGCACCGACCAGCAGCATTAACTTGCTGAGCATAACGGGGAGCTCCATAATGATTTGCTGCTTTCGTTCCTCAACTTGCCGCCTTGCATCTACGAAAGGGCGTATCGTTAGCACGATGCCGAATACTACTCCCATGACTAACAGTGTAGGCTCCTGTCCAAGTAAACTCATCCAAGCACAACCTGTTAAAGCAGCATATCCCGTACCTAGAGCAGCAGTTGCTTCACCTTTTGTCCGCTCGATTGACCAGCTGCTATCCTTCAATAAGAGGAGCTTCATATGGTAGCTGCCCATAGGCAGATGCAGCGTATCAAATAGCTTGAACCGTTCTAGCACACGCATAAAAGGGTCAATCAAACTTAGCTGCATTAGCTGCTGCCGCGTTTGGTCATTCGTTTGTTTTCTACCCATTAGCTGACGCCATATGGCATACAATGCTCCTTTTCCTGCCAAGTACACCCAAATCACCGTTAAAGTAACCGGTGCAATTGCCGCGAGCATGCTTTGTCCCCTTTCATCCTACATTCGGATACTCATCATCTTTGCCATCAACCAAAAGCAGAGAAGCAAAAGCAGCAGCGCTCCCGTCAATAGCAAATATCCGATTCCTCCATATAAAGGAGCCATATAGTCGGGTGCAGCTAGGCTTAAAAACGCTAAAAAAACAAAAGGCACCGCCATCATAATTCGACCTTCGAATTTTTTTTGAGCAACCATAACTGCAATTTCCTGCTCAATTTCAAGTTTCTCTCCAATAATGATCGAGGTTTGTTTCATCACCTCAAGCAAATCTCCTCCAGAGCGCTTGCAAGCAGCTAGTGCATCGACGAACTGAGTAATCTCATCAATTCCTGCACGATTAGCAAAGTTGCGCAGCGCGTATTCTATGGGCTCGCCGTTATCTAGACGAAAGCGAATGATTTGAAACTCCAGCAGCAGCTCCGTTCGAGCATCAGGGTAAATTAGCTTCAAATCATCGTGAGTAGATAAAAATGCATTTTCAAGAGAGCGCCCTGCTGCAAGCGAGGAAGTCAGTGAAAATAAAGCTTCTTTAAATTGCAGCTTCAGTCTCTCCTTGCGCTGTTCCAGAAGAAATTTTCGTCTAATTCTAGGAGCGAGTATACCCAAGCTTGCCGCTGCAAATGAAAGGAACACAGAATGATAAAATAAGAAGACAGCACCATAGAAAATCACAGCTGCGATTAAGGACGTAGCAATAAACTGGTTTCGATTAAGCGGGTATTGTTCATAATTGGTAAGGGTTCGGCCAGCTCGAAGATTCGCTAGCGTCGCATCGCTTTCCCAGCCGCACCATAAGAGCATTCTCTCTATCCGTCCCCCATGCTGACGATGAAGGCTGCTGCTTTTATTCACGCCGCTTGAATTGTTCATATCGCCACTCCTTCGACCATTCTTTTTCCAGCAAGCGTCAATTTGTCCATTCTCATTACCGGATTCGCTGTACGTTTTAGCCCGCCAAGCACTCTGCCATTCCGCTCTCCCTCCTCCTCAAAAATAAACAGTGGATTAAGCAATATTTCTCCATCTTCAACGCCAATGACCTCGCATATCTCCGTCACTTTGCGGGTGCGATCACGGAATCTTGATAGATGGATAACAATATCGATGGCTGAGGCGATTTGCTGGCGAATAACGAGCACGGGCAATTCTGCTGCACTTAGCACCATCGACTCCAGCCGAGCCATCATATCCTTCGCGCCATTACTATGGCCCGTTGACATGCTTCCGGCATGGCCGGTATTTAATGCCTGCAGCATATCAAGAGCCTCTCCTCCCCGCACCTCACCGACGATAATGCGATTAGGACGCATCCGAAGCGAGGCACGTATGAGGTCGCGAATCGTAATCTCCCCTTTCCCCTCTGTATTCGCATTGCGAGTTTCCATCGCTACTAGGTTAGGGATGGAGCGAATTTGCAGTTCAGCGGAGTCCTCGATCGTAACAATCCGCTCATCCGGCTGGATAAACTGCGACAATGCATTTAAAAAAGTTGTTTTGCCTGTTCCTGTTCCGCCGCTTATAAACATATTGTATTGAGCCCCGACAAGCTCTTTCAAAAACGATGCCGCTTCCTGCGAGAGCGAGTGGAATGCTACTAGCTCCTCCATCGTTAGAGGCTGATCAGGAAACTTCCGAATGGTCATGCATGGTCCTTTGAGCGCAACCGGCGGCAATACGACATGCACCCTAGAGCCATCTTTCAGACGGGCGTCAACAATCGGCGTAGACTCGTTAACGACACGATTCACACTCGCAACAACGGTCTGGATTAGATCCTCGAGCCGTTCTCTACTTTCGAAAGAAACCGGCAAAAGTGTCATTCTCCCTCTTCGCTCCACAAATATTTCTGCATGATGATTGATCATAATTTCACTAATGGAGGCATCCTCCATCAGCGGCTGCAAAATATCAAGACCTCTAAACGAATGGAACAGCCTCCGTACAAGCTTCACTTTCTCGGTTGCGGTAAGAGGATGAAGATCGCACCATTCGAAAACGATTTCTTCTGCTATTCTCATCAAGCTTTCATCTGACAGTGATCCGCTAAAATCAATTTTGGCTCGTACCTTGTTGCGCAGCTCAAGCACCGTTTCATCGCTCAGCAATTGATCCGCCTCCTTCCAAATAAAGCTGCTTGAATAATTGATCTGCAGCTGCTCGGTATAACGGCGATGACAGCAGAGCAAGATGGCTTGCTCCTCGCCATTCTGGAATCTCCGGCAGCCCCACCTTGGCGCATGCCATGCCATCAATCTCGTTATCAACGGTATGCTTCGGATTAACCACATGGTTTTTTACGCATTTGAATTTATTGGACAAAGAGCTAAAGCGATCACTCCACTTTTGCGCTCCATAACGCAGGGCCATTTTTTGTTTATCCCTCACAGACGGATTATCGCTTGCAACCCAAAGCACATGATTTGATCGTTCAAAAATAGCAAGGTGCAGCTCATCCAGACCGCCCTCCAAATCAACGACAATGAGATCATACTGCCCGCTTCGAGCAATCGTACTCACTATTCCGGCCGCATCTTCCTCATTAAGCGTCAATCGATCCTCCAAATTGGTGCATGGGGCTAAATAATCACCCTTAAGCTGCGAATCCCGTTTTCGATGCTCCATAAGCCAATTGACCGACTGCCCCGGCTGTGCCTTGAGTCCATAAAGCAGTTCTGACAAACCCTCCTCTTTCACCTCTCCTTCACTGAGGCCATCTGTATATTGCTGGTTGTGCAGCCAAGCTTCAGAAGAGTTCCACCGCTCAAGGTTCAGATAAAAGGCACGACATTGATGCACACTTGCAGCATGTACCAAATGCAGCGCCAAAGCCGTCTTCCCAACTCCCCCCGACGCCGAATAAACAGATATAATATTCATGCCAGACGGCCTCTCGTAAGCGCCTGACGAAGAGGCAGCATGTCCTATCGCTTGGGAATGAATCTCCGAAAAACGCTTCAGCAGCTGGGGAATGGGTTGATATTGCAAAAGCTCATGCTTCTCCTTGCTCTCTCCCAGCTGTAGCACTAGAGCAATTACAGGAATACCCGCTTGCTCTGCATCCATTTCTGCAAGCAGCTCAGGCTGAGCAGCCAATAAGTCAATCTTGTAGCCTTGCTTCACATAGAGCTTCCAAGAATCTGCGTGCGTGAACGCGATAATCTGCCATTGCTCGCCAAGCTTGCTGCCTTGCATATAATCAGCCAGCCGCTTCAAGTATTCCGGCTCCCTTACCGCCACAGCAAGTTGATATTTGTTCAGCCCTTTCACCTTCCTTCCGCTTAGAAAACACAAAAAAAGCACCGTAGAAGGCGCAGATATCTGCGTCCTTATACGGTGCTTCCGTGTTTGATCATTAACTTTGTTTAAAATTTACCATACCCATATTCCATTCGTCAACTAAGGAATTTTCTGCTGTTTATCTTATTTCTTTAACTTACAATTCCGTTGACTATTGGAAAAAGTTTTTGATCTCGCGCTCTGCGCTTTCGATAGAGTCAGATCCATGAATAATATTGCTAGCTACATCGATTGCAAAATCTCCGCGGATTGTACCTGCAAGGGCTTCAGATGGATTCGTTGCACCAATAAGACTCCTTGCGTTTTTAATAGCGTCTTTGCCTTCCCATATCATAGCAAATACAGGCCCCGAAACGATAAAATCGACCAACTCGTCAAAAAACACCTTTGAGCGCAAATGCTCATAATGTGTCTCGGCTTGCTCTCTTGAAAGGCGCATTACCCTTGCATCTACTAGTTTAAAGCCCTTCTCTTCAAATCGAGCAACAATACGACCTACTAAACCACGCGCGTAACCATCTGGCTTAACCATTACAAACGTTTTATCCATGTTGAATCCCCCTTTGTCTCTATCGGTATAGCCATTTATTTGTTAAGCCATTCAGTAATAATACCTGCAGTCTCTTCAATAGCACGATTTGTAACATCTATAACAGGACAATTCAATGATTTCATGACGGACTCTGCATAATCAAGCTCTTCTTGAATGCGCTCGGTTGTCGCATACTGCGCAGATGCCGGAAGTCCCAGCGTCTTAAGCCGTTCAGAGCGGATCTCCAGAAGATGCTCAGCTTGCATCGTTAAACCTATAATGAGCCTGCCAGGTGCAGGCTTCAATTCTTCGGGAGGATTAACCTCGGGCATTAACGGCAGGTTAGCCGTCTTAATTCCTTTATGGGACAAAAAGATGCTCAGCGGCGTCTTCGACGTTCGAGATACGCCAATCAGGACGACCTGCGCTTGTACAAAACCTCGAGCATCCTTGCCGTCATCATATTTCACAGCGAACTCAATAGCATCCATCCGGCGATGGTAAGCATCGTCAATGGAGTGCAGCAGCCCCGGCTCACGCTTCGGGAAACTCCCAAACGTATCAACGTATGCTTGCATCATCGGTCCCATGACATCAACGGCTCTAACTCCAGCTCTAAAAGCCTCTTCCTTCATTTGCTCCCGAAGCTCCGGCTGGACGAGCGTATAGCTTATAAAACCGCCAGTACTAGCGGCCTCAGCCACGATACGGATAATTTCATCCTCGGATTTAATGTGACCGTAACGCTTTATTTTCACTTGTTCTGAGGAGAATTGACGTAAAGTCGCCTTTGCAACTGCTTCCGCCGTTTCACCAACAGCATCGGAGCATACATAAATGATCTGCTGTTTCATAACTCTGGCTCCCCCAATTTCCCATCCATCGCGATGTCCGCCATAAGACGTATAATGTTCGACTTCGATACCCAGCCAGTAACCTCTGGATCAGTCACCTGATCCTCTCGCGGAACGATAACTGGTAAACAATCTACTTGATGAAGCGACATTTTGCGAATCGCTTCCATCACAGATTCGTCGGGCATTAGCGTCACAATATTAGGATAACGGGTCATCACCATACTGATAGGAATAGATGCAGCACCAGCGTTGCCAAGCGTTATTTTCAGCAAATCCTTCGGTGTTACGATTCCAACAAAACGTTTCTGCTCATTAACGATTAGAAGAGTATCTGCATTTTCAGTAAATAACGTAATAACAGCGTCATGCACGGACAACGAGTCCGGAACATTAACGGGAACACCTTGTACTTCTCTCACCTTCATATTGTTCAATTGCTGCAAAGGCTCGCTGCTTGAGCGATAGGTGTTGCCTAGAAAATAACCAACTTTGGGCTTCGCATCAAGCAATCCAAGCATGACGAGAAGTGATAAGTCCGAGCGCAGTGTGGGCCTGCTGACACCTAGAGATTCTGCCAACTGCTCACCGGTAATCGGCGCATGCCTCTTCACAAGCTCAAGAAGCTCCAATTGCCGCGAAGATAATTGAATCGTACTCTCCCCCGTCCTCTATATGAGTCATACTTGTATTATATAGTACTATTATTTAAAAATAATATATCATATTAACAAATAATGTACAATATATGGTCGTCCTACTCTTTAAAAATAACTTTATATAACGCTTGTGTACCGCTATTTTCTTCACCAAGTGAAATAAGTTGCTCATATAAAGAACGTGCTAATGCTAGTCCTGGCAAAGGAAGACCCATCTCATCAGCTGACTCGATGGCGATTTTAATATCTTTCACGAAATGTTTTACGTAAAAGCCTGGAGCAAAATCTCCGTTGATAATGCGAGGTCCTAGATTGGATAAGGACCAGCTTCCCGCAGCGCCGGCTTCAATGCTTTTCAATACTTTGCTAGGCTCGAGTCCCGCTTTTTTGGCATAGGCAAGAGCTTCACTCACACCAATCATATTGGATGCAATCGCGATTTGATTACACATCTTAGTAAATTGACCCGCTCCTGCCTCACCTTGATGAACGATGTTTTTACCTATGAGCATAAACAATGGCAATATCGCATTATAGGCTTGCTCCGAGCCTCCGACCATGATTGACAGTCTAGCCTCCCTCGCACCTACATCGCCGCCAGAAACTGGGGCATCCAGCGCCTTAAGCCCTCTGTTGCCAGCCTCTGCTTCAATGCGTTTGGCAAGGGCAGGGCTTGAGGTAGTCATATCAATAAGCACCGCATTGGACCTAGCATTTTGCAATAAACCATCAGCTCCAAAATAAACCTCTTCCACGTCGGCCGGATAACCTAGCATCGTAATAATAATATCCGATTGCTCCGCAACCAACTTCGGCGAATCCTGCCAAACAGCACCCTTTGATACCAAGAGGTCTGCTCTTGACTTCGTTCGGTTGAACACATTCACTTCATATCCGTGATCAAGCAAATGGCCCGCCATGCTTGCGCCCATAATACCCGTTCCAATAAATCCGACAACTTTTTTGTTTTCTTGCTCTTTCAATTCCATTCCGCCTCTCTATGTTTCTCAATAGTCGAACATAATCTTATTATAATATAATCTGCCTCGCTTCCCACAAATCAGAGAAATGCACTCCTGTTTTTGCAGAAGTTTTTGCAGTAGCTAGAATACTATCCATCCCAATTCCATAAAAAAAGCCGTAGACCAATGGTTTCCCATGCCTACGGCTAATGCTATTGCTACTACAGCACTTCTGAAGAAGCGCTTTACTCGTTTGTCATTTCGATGAACTGATCTACATCAACAGCTGTCAATGCAACCGCCTCGCGCCAGAAGTCCATCTCTTCCACATTTACGCCAAGATGCTCTTTAGCAAGCTGCTCTACGGTCATGCGGCCAGTGTCACGAAGCAATGCAACATACTTGTCTTTGAAATCTGAACCTTCCTTCAGTGCCCTTGCATAAATACCCGCGCTGAATAGATAGCCGAATGTATAAGGGAAGTTGTAGAAAGGAACATCCGTTAAGTAAAAATGCAGCTTCGATGCCCAGAAATGAGGATGCACCTCACCGAGCGTATCGCAATAAGCTTCCCGCTGTGCATCTTCCATTAAGGAATTAAGCTCTTCAACGGATACTAAACCTTCGCTGCGACGCGCATAGAAACGAGTTTCGAATAAAAAGCGCGCATGAATGTTCATAAAAAAAGCAACAGACCGCTGAATTTTATCTTCAAGCAATCCAAGCTTCTCCTCGTCCTCCGTTGCTGTTTTAAGTGCTTGATCCGAAACGATCAGCTCCGCAAACGTCGAAGCGGTCTCAGCTACATTCATTGCGTATTCTTGCGACAACGCGGGTAGATCGTTCATGACATGCTGGTGGTAAGCATGACCCAGCTCATGCGCAAGCGTCGAAATATTCGAAGCTGTACCTGAATACGTCATGAATACACGAGTTTGACCGCTCTTTGGAAAAGCGGTGCAGAAGCCGCCTGGACGTTTCCCTGGACGATCCTCAGCTTCAATCCAGCCATCTTTAAAGGCAAGCTCCGAGAATTCCGCCAGATCGGGACTAAACGTCCTGAACTGCTCGATTATAAAAGCTGCCGCTTCGTCATAAGGAATTGTTTTTGTCGCAGCTCCGATTGGCGCTTCTACATCATGCCAGTCCAGCTTCTCCACACCGAGCAGCTTCGCTTTACGATCTAAATAACGAACGAGTACCTGTTTGCTTTCTTGGATTGCAGACCACATTGCTTGCAGTGTAGCTTCGCTCATCCGGTTCATTTGCAGCGGCTCCTGCAGCACCGAATCCCAGCCGCGCTTGTCATACAGCTTTAAACGAAAGCCTGAAATTCGGTTTAACGTCTCTGCACATAAATCCGCCTGCTCTGCCCATTCCCGCTCCCACTCTGTGAATGCAGCCTTCCGAACATCGCGGTCTCCATCGGATAAGCGGTTATGCATTTGACCAGCGGATAAAACTTTTTTCTCCCCGCCTTTTCCTACATCGTTAAATTTCGCTCTGGATACAATGACGTTATAATAATCGCCCCAGCCATGGTAACCGTCTACCGCTAAATCTCCAGCCAGCGCTTCCAGCTCGGGAGCCATTTTTTGCTTCGCAAGCTCACGGCGTTCAGTCAAGCTAAACGCTACCTCAGCGAGCTGTGGGTGCGTCAGCAGCTTTTCCCACTCACTATCATCAAGACCTCGCAGTACGTTGTCAAAGCGAGTAAGCACCCCTAGAAACTTCGCAGCAAGCGTCTTTACGCGATCGCTTTGTGAGTTCGCGGCTGTGTCTCGCATATTCTGAGCCAACAAGCAAGAAACAAACGACTCTGTTTCACGCAGCCTAATGATGATGCTTTGCAGAAGCTCCGTCATCGTCGCAATTCCAGAAGCTCCAATGCTTGCTTCCGTTAAAAGTGCGGCATCAAGCTTCTCAATGTCCTCATCCATGCCCTTCAGCTCCTGCAAGAACGCTGCTGAGCTTGAGCCACCCTCATAAAAAACTTCTAAATCCCAACTTTGCGGATATCCCTTATTCATTGCTCTCATCCTCTCTTCCATAAAAAAAGCCAAGATGCGGCCGCGTTTTTATTTGCGCAAACCTTCTCGGCAGTGTATAACTTAATTATATCCAGATTGGAGGAATTACACCATGTCTAAACCGTTGCAGATTTCTGCTGATACAGCTGTTAAGCTTTCCGAGCAGCTTGGCGTCCCAATAGAGCACTTAATGCATATGCCGCGCCATATATTATTGCAAAAGCTTGCCGAGCTTGCTAAGCCTAACGCTACACCTGAGAGCGAAAACAAATCATGATTCCGTTCGAAAAAGCCTGGCCTTATGACATTATTATGGGAGATCTTTATGTATCGAGCTGTCCCTTCTGCCAGGCAGAAAACGTGCTGCTTCCAGTAAAACCAGAAGAGCTCCAAGACATACAAGGCGGTACGAAACGATTGCTCGTTTTCCCTTGCTGCCATAATAAAGTGACTATTGTTGATGCAGACCGCGATTATTTGCTGACAAACCGTGTTCTAAAAAAGGCGCTCCGCTAAGCGGAAGAAGAGACCGACTGCTTCAATAAATCTGTGCCGCCGTCAGGAGAAGTGTTGCCGGATGCATGTTTCGATCTGGCTTCCATCTCCTCGCGTATAAGCTGCCACTGTTCGCGGCTCGCACGAATCATTGCAGCATCCACGATTTTTTTATCATTCACCACGCGGGAAAACCAACGTACAGCATCGTTTAATTCTCCGATACGACGATTCAGCTCCCCTATTAAAAACATTAGCTTCGCATTGTTAAGCGCAACACCCTCTGCCTCATATACACGAATATAGGCTTGAAGTGCAAACGTAAGAAACCGTTTCTCGTCTTTCTGATTGTCTTCATAACGATACAGCCAAGCAATGTGATGCAAAATACCAGCAAGCACGCGATCCTTCTCGTCAATAGCTTGGGCTGATAAAAGTGCTAGCTTGTAGCTGGCCATCGCCTTCTTCAGATCTCGTTCCCCGCCATAATCTTGATTGTTCCAATGCATTCCAATTTCATCATGATATTTCTTTTTTTGCCGATCATTCAACCGCTCCATCCCGTTCTCAGTTGAGGCAAAGCCGCAATTAGGACAAACCCGTACAACATAAAAATCAGGGTTTACGTCCGTTTTATAATATCCGCAAAAGTCAGAATCCATTCTTGCTGCTCTTTTGAAGCTGGGTCTAACACGCGAAGTCATAAAAGTCTTTTCACAGCAAATGCATATGATTTTGGATAGGTAGAGCGGTTCCATACAATCACGTCTCCTCTTCAGATGTGTTTACAAAGTGGTGTGCAGGTCCGGATAGTCTGTTGATAACGATCTCTTGCAGCTCGTCATTTATGCCTACCTCTTGCAATGCTCTTTGCATGCAGTCAAGCCATGCGCCAGCATGTTCAGGGGTTATTGGAAAATGCATATGTCTTGCTCTCATCATTGGATGTCCATATTCATCAGAATATAAAGAAGGCCCGCCAAAAAATTGCGTCAAAAATAAATATTGTTTTTCTATAACCGGATCAATATCTTGCGGGAACAAAGGCCCAATTAACGGATGAGCTTGTACCTTAGGATAAAAAGAGTTAACAATCAGCCTTAAAGTCTCAGATCCACCTAAAGCCTCATAAAGGCTTATATTCCTATTCATCGTCAAATTCATCTCCATTGTGTAGGTATTTAGTATTATATCACAAATAAAAGTACGGACTTAACAAAAAAAAGCCCGCGGCATGCTTATCCGGGGCTCATCATATAGTGCTTATTACCCATCAACCTTCATAGTCCTCTTCCCCTGGTGCTGTAAGAGATTCTCGAATGACATAGACGAAAGCACAGACCAAGATGCCAGCGATTATACTCATACCCATCACTCCAACCGTTTCAAAGGTAATTCCATTGTACCATAAAAAAAACAGGAATCCAGCGTTTTGCAAGCGTTTTCTTTATCAAACTTATTTATTTTTAAAGCATATCCAGTGATGGATATCCTTATTCCTACATATACGTTTAGGAGGGGTTGTACAGCATCTTATGGCATCTGCTCGACTCCCCTTTCTAATTATTTGAGGAGGCGGTTTATCTGCTGCGAACGATCATTCATCCCTTATCTATAACCGCGCTTGGCGCATTTATAATCGTGCTTTTAATGACTGTCTTTCCTACAGAAACCCTTCACTCCTCGCTCCGCGGGCTTTCTATTTGGTGGGAGGTGCTATTCCCAGCGTTGTTCCCTTTCTTCGTCATATCAGAATTGCTGCTCGGCTTCGGTATTGTACATTTTTTCGGCAAGCTGCTTGATCCGCTCATGAGACCTATATTCCGGCTTCCCGGCATCGGAGGTTTTGTAGTGACGATGGGTTACATTTCCGGTTATCCGGTAGGAGCAAAGCTTACAGCACAGCTCATTGAGCAGCGGCTCGTCAACCGAGCTGAGGGTGAGCGGCTTGTTGCCTTTACGACTACTTCTGATCCTATTTTCCTAATTGGTGCCGTGTCCGTTGGTTTCTTCCAAAATGTAGCGATTGCTCCTATTCTCGCTGCTGCCCATTACGGAGGCGGTCTTCTTATCGGTCTTCTCATGCGTTTTCACGATAGACATGCCCCTTCATCTGGAACCAAAAAAACGGCGATTTCAAGGGATGGGTTCAGAAAACGACGGCCCTCTCGGATCTCTGAAGCACTCAAGGCGATGCATGAAGCTAGATTGCTGGATGGGCGCAGATTAGGACGGCTGCTGCAGGATTCTATCCAATCGGCGCTGCGGCTAATGATCGTCGTTGGCGGACTCGTCGTTTTTTTCTCCGTCGTAATGGAGATGCTGACCCATGCAGGTATTATCGAGGCGATGGCTGAAGTTCTGCGATTTTTGTTTGGTTTAATCGGCCTGCCTAAGCCGCTTGCTGACGCAGGGATATTCGGTTTGTTTGAGGTTACCTTAGGCTCTCGTTCGGCAGGTACAGCTGGCACAGGACTTATGCATCAAGCTGCAATCGCTGCTTGGGTGCTCTCTTGGGGCGGCTTATCAGTCCATGCCCAAGTAGCAAGCCTGCTCAGCAAAACAGATTTGCGCTATCGTCCTTTTTTTATAGCTAGAATGATTCATGGATTAATTGCAATGACTCTCGTTTACTTGTTATGGGGGTGGCTTGGGCCATGATTAGAGCCGCTCATTGAATTTAAACACAATTTCCTTTATCATCTTAAGTACTATGGAGATCGGAAGGAGATTTACTTTTGAATTATGCGGTAATTGATCGAGGCGATGATCTATCTAAATCGTTAGCAGAAAAATTTCACAAATTAGCCGGGGAGCGAGGCTTCACTCGGAATGATGAATCACCGGAAATCGTTATTTCCATCGGAGGGGACGGTACACTGCTCCTCGCTTTTCATAAATATGTAGATCAAATTACTAATGTTGCATTTGTTGGCATTCACACCGGCCATCTTGGATTTTACGCCGACTGGAAGGCAGACGAGCTTGAAGATCTCGTCGCAATGATGGCAGAGGAAACACCTCGAATCGTTAGATATCCGCTTGCCGAGATTGAAGTTGAGACACCAAGCGAGACCCGTCATTACTTATCATTAAATGAATTCACACTAAAAGGCGTTGACGGAACGCTCGTCGCCCAAATCAATATAAATGATGAGATGTTTGAAATGTTCCGCGGTGACGGCATTGTCATTTCGACCCCTTCGGGAAGCACCGCGTATAACAAAAGCTTAGGCGGAGCGATTGTCCATCCATCGATAGAATCGCTGCAAATTGCGGAAATAGCTTCGATCAATAATCGTGTATATCGTACACTTGGATCATCCGTACTGCTGCCGCAACATCATCACTGTGATATTATCTCTAAGAAAGAGCAGCGGCTGCAGCTGGCAATTGATCATATCAGCATCATGAGCAGCGATATCCGTTCCATCCGCTGCAGTGTATCCAGCCGTAAAGTAAGCTTTGCACGATATCGGCCGTTTCCTTTCTGGAACCGAGTACGTGAAGCATTCCTTGGTTACGACGTCCGATAAGATCTGTTATATTCATCTAAAACCAAAAAAAAGACACAGAGCGTATTATACGCGCTCTGTGTCTTTTTTGTTTGGTCGATTCGTTTCTACAGATGAAGCCGCAGTTTCATTGGCTGCAAGGCGGAACGGTTTCTTGGAGCGGTTATCGTTATTGCCTTTATAGCCGCCTTTACGCTGCTGTTGCTGCTCACGTTTCCCGCTGCCCTGCTGCTGCTCGCTGCTATTTTTACCTTCGCCAGCACTATTCGCGCTGTCGTTGCCTTTATCCGCTTCGTTTTTATTGCGATTGGAGCTTCTATGGCGATTTTCCCTTGTGTGATTGCGAGTATGCCTTTCATGTGTTGGAGCGGCGCTTTCTTCCTTTGCACTCGCAACCTCATCATGTTCAAGACCTTCAGAAATATCCACAAAACCGGCAGCTGCTGCAAGAAGATCAGCTGCTTCTATACGCGGACGCTCATCGTCTGCATCCAAGTCATAGTCGTCTGGCTCACGAACGGTACTGTTTGTTTTTTCTAAAATAAAATAAGCGCAGCCAAAGTTGCAATACTCATTGATGTAATCCGGCATGCCAGATAGATTGCTTTCCTTCGTAGCTTTCTGATGGCTGTCACGAAAAAAACCTTTCAGCCGCAGCTGACTATAGCCCCAGTCGCCAACAATATAATCGTAGCGCTCAAGTACTTCGCTATATCGATCACGAAACGCTTCAGGATTCCAGCCATTCCTATTTTCAAGCACAATTTCATAAGATTTTCCGCCGATATGAATCAAAGCCATATTTTCCACCTCATCTTGAGCGTCAGTTACAAGCTGCTCGAGCAAGCACCGGAAGAAATCTCACGGCTCGCTTCGGCTTCCGCTGCCATTGCTGCGTGTGCCGAATCGGTCTGCTCATGTGCATGATAAGAGCTGCGTACTAATGGTGCGGATTCTACATGCCTAAAACCGCGCTTCAGCCCTTCTTCTTTTAGTTTTGCAAATTCGTCTGGGTGGACATAACGTACGACCTTTAAATGTTTTGGCGTTGGCTGCAAGTATTGACCTAATGTCAAAATATTCACATCGTTTGCGCGAAGATCATCCATAGTCTGCAAAATTTCATCCCATTCCTCACCCACGCCAAGCATAATGCTCGATTTGGTTGGAATCTTAGGCTTCATTTCTTTGGCACGCTTCAACAGCTCCATCGTACGGCTGTATTTGGCTTTGGCACGAACACGATCCGAAAGCCGCTCCACCGTTTCGACGTTATGATTTAGAATATCCGGATTTGCATCCATTACAATTTGAAGCGCATCTTTATTTCCCAAGAAGTCAGGAATAAGCACTTCAACTCGGCAAAACGGCATACGTTTGCGAATCGCATGTACAGTAGCTGCAAATATGGATGCGCCGCCATCCTTAAGATCATCGCGAGCAACCGATGTAACAACACAGTGCTGAAGATTCATTTGCTCTGCTGCCTCTGCTACCCGTTCTGGTTCGTCCAAATCCAGTTCAGTCGGCATACCTGTCTTAACAGCACAAAAACGGCAAGCGCGCGTGCAAATATCACCCAATATCATAAATGTGGCTGTTCGATTCGACCAGCATTCATAAATGTTTGGGCAACGTGCTTCCTCACAAACCGTATGTAGCGTTTTTGAGCGCATCATATTTTTAATTTCGGCAAAGTTACCGTCTGTCGCTAATTTTATTCGAAGCCAATCAGGCTTTTTGAGTGTTTCTTGTTGTTTCATTAGGGATTACCTGCTTTCAAGTTCATTTATAATTCCTAAACTCATGCGTTTATTATAACATGTTTCGCACAAAAAACAGACTTTCATTTAAATTCATATTTAATCGTTTATCCTATATGTTCCTCTTAACTTCACAAATACGAAGAACATTTTTACCGTTCACATTCACTCGATAACGTAAACAATGTGATTTTCTTGTGATTAATTCTAAATAAAAAGCCCTGCTATTTAAGCAGGGCTTTCTACTTTCATTATATCCATAAATGGCACTTTGATAATATTCCCTAGATTTTTAACATAGATCCATCTTCTCTGTTCCCCTTTATTAATTACGGAATCACATAATTTAATTTTATTATAGTTTTTGTCAATTCCTTCTGCGATTTCGTCTTAAATTCGTTGTCTATATTAGAATACGTAATAATGTTTTTTGATTTTAAGTCGAATGTTGTGCTTAAAATAGTTTCTTCATGACCATTCATTTATTTCTGCATAATTTATTAGTTAAACTAGAGGTGCTTGAATCAATGTTGCGAATTTAAATTGGTGAACATGACCATCATTTAATGTCGTTTGGCCTGTTACAAAATGTACGTGTTTGCCATTTCCGACTGGAATGGCCGGTCCAGTTACAATCTTTTTCAATTTATGAAAATGGTTTAAGAAATCTGTGTTCGTAAGATCAATTTCATGGACATGACTTTTTCCCACTCGAATCGCTTGTCCGGTAACTCCTGCAAAGCGATGATTATGTCGATCATTGCCCTCTTCAGCAAGTTTAGTACTTCCTTCAAACTCGTGAACGTGCCGCTGTACCTTTTTACAAGATCTAGCTTTCTTCACTATACTAGCTTTTTTCATCTTCATACGTTGCTTACCTCCTAATGATTACGTGACCCATAACTGATTATGTGATTCACAACATTCTATTAAGGTAACCAAATGAATGTGCTAGGCAATTATCAACGTCTCTAATAAAAATATTATCTGTTTTTTGAAATTCACAATTGCTTCGAATTATGAAACATAACTGTCAAACCATTTGTTAATGTACTCTGACCATTCATCCTGACGGTATCGCCTGTCCTCATCCAACTCTAATCGCCGTAAACATTCCTCTCTACTAACATCACAGAAGATAAGCTCAGCACCTAAGTCATGCACCAACCGCTCACGCTTGTTTGATCCCAATGTAACGTAAAGTTATGGATTGTTCACTATGATTAAAGAGCTCCATTAGTAACGCTATGTCCTTTGTTTAAAGGTAAAAATGATAACCAAACGTTTTCCTCATGGAATACGTCCCAATCTCTTCTACTCCATTAGCGCGAGCTGCCTTGCTTAATATTTTGTATGCTGTGCTGCTATCAATCGGTTCACCTGCATTACCTGTATGTTTCTTACTACGACCTGTAAACAAATATTCGTAATCCTGTTTGCCCTTTATAAAATCGTCTAATGCCTTCCTGAGTGTTTTACGAATCTTTATTTTCTTAATCTTTTTAGTCTTGCCTTCAATGATTTCGATGTGTGTTCCCTTAACGTCCTTAACGGTTAACCACCGTATGTCTGATATACGGAAGCCAGTGTTAATACCAATCATAAACAATACATAATCACGTTCATTACGAATTCTTAAATAATGTTTAATCGCCTCAACCTTACGTATATCGCGAATTACCACTAACAATAATCCATACATTGTATCTACTACTGCTGTTTGGGTGATTGGCGATATTGGACACACCACAAGTTTAATCCTATCAATCCTCTTGCCTGATTTAATTACTGGTTTAAGTGCTTCGTTAATCATTTGCATTGCTTTTGGCCCTAACGGAGCTGACATATTAAATCACCTTTAAAGTTATTCAATATTCATTCAACATTGTCTCAGTAAATCGTTCGCACTTATTGTCCTATCCTTTTAAATAAGGCTAGTATCATTCAGGAACAAACATCCAATCATTAAATTCTATCAATACATATTCTACATGGTAGTCAAAACACAAGGGGGTGAATTGAATAATGCACAATAGCCTTGGTACGATTCTGGTGCTTTTCATTCTATTAGTGATTATCGCTTGTAGTTGTGGCGTCCTCGGCCGCAACGAGAGAAGAGAAGAAAGAAGAGAAGAAAGAAAAGATGAAAGAAGAGTTGAAGGTATCAACATAGGCTGCAACTGCTGAGACTATTAATTTTGCAGCTCGATTTCAACTTTTACCTTCTTACAAAATATAGAATTATTCGAACAAGATCTATTCAGAAGGCCCATTCTATGGGTCTTTTGCGTTCTAATAATTCATATCAAAATCTTCAATATTCAATCTGGTCACTCATCACTGCAGAGCAAACGCCCAATCCCAAATTGTCAATCGCATATAATCTGCATAGCGTATTAAATATTGGGAGGTGAATATTTGATGGGTGAATTTGTTGGTGGTTCTAATATCGTTATTATCCTGGTATTGTTCACTTTGTTGGTGATTATAGCTTTCATTTCAGTAATCAGACGGTGTTTATAAATTCAGTTCTTTCAAATACAATTCGATAACCTCGCAAACTACTTAATATTCAGCGAATGTTCATTAAAATAATGCTGTTTGCACTGCCTGCAGTCTTTGTTTTGACTTACTCACGAAATCATCATTCTGAAAGAATAAATCCCTTATTTAGCCCAGGTATTAATCTTCTAATGCCATTTTTGTAATTCTGGTTAAGGAATAGAACAAGTTCTCCTTACATACATTTCTTCTGATGATTAATATTACAAGGGAGATGCTGCCATTGTTAGATCAGTCATTTGTAGCTCGTTCTTTAGAAGAAGTTAGGTTTTGGTCTCGAATTATGAAAGAGCATTCTCTATTTCTTAAATTGGGTTTCCGTTGTGAGGATACCCAATTAATTAATGAAGCAAATCAATTCTATGCCGTCTTTGAAGCAATCGAAAATAGATCAAATGCATTTACATTTGGAACAGATCCCTCTGTAATTAAAAGATTTAATGAAGAGGTGCATACTGCTGTATCTTATATTTGGGCTTTCAAAAGAAAAGTGCTCGGTTTAATACTGACGTGCCAACTTCCAGGTGCAAACAACTTTCCATTGTTAGTTGATCATGTGAGTAGAGAAGCTAATTATTTCAGAAATCGTTTGTCGGAATTAAATTTAGGTCGGTTGGAGCCGCTGCCCGACGCTATTATCGACGAGAATGTTTTCTTTCTAAGAATCATGGCTGACCACGCCAAATTCATTAGTCACTTGCTTGATCCATCCGAGCGGCAATTAGTTGAACAAGCAAATAACTTTAGTCAAGAATTTGATACATTACTATTTCAAGCAAAGGATTTGGAATCTATGCGTCCTCAATCGCAAACTGTTCCGCTACTTGACCAATTTCTTGATCAAAATAGAGTATCAGTTAAATCGCTTCGTGATTTTAAGAGAACAGCTCGAGACCTAATTGAAGCCTGCCGAATAAAAAGTATCATTCATCCTTTATTGGCGGATCATGTATTTCGAGAAGCAGAACATTTCCTCGTTATAATTGATATGTTTGAAAATAGTCTGACAGGTAAACCAGCTTAATCTATTGAATCATCGGGTTATTTCCCTTTTCATATTTATTCCTTATTCAGTCGGTATTAGTTAGATAAAATCAAATAACTATACATTACGGTTGCTAATACCTGACTGGCTATGGATAAATCAAGAAATACTATCATATCTCGCACTTCCCATGTATTTCTTTATTCATGCGAATCCCATTATGATATATCCGTCTTTCAAATATTCGAAATCATCAAGAATATAAAAGACATAGACTTTGGCGGCATTGCCGCTATACCCTGTCTCCGGACTCCACTCCTGCAACTCAGTGTATCTCCTACTTTAAAATTACGATCTTTTCGCCGTACCTCAAATGTCTTCGCCCCACTAACGACATCCTTGTACCATTTTGGCAAAGTTTTAAGATTATGCTGCATATTCACCCTCCAAGTTCCTCAATATTCAAACCTGTCCATTAAAAAAGCTTCAGTTGTCCGCCAATTGCTTCAGCAACTATTGTGTTGATCCAGAGAACTTCGGTTCGCGCGGATCCATTTTCGATAATTTGTTTTTGCTCCTCACGCATCCAGCCAGAAAGCATAGATTCATAAAGAGGATGATTTTAGCCTGATAAAATTGCTGGACCAGAGTGCTGCAAGAGTGCATGTAAAAGTTCAGTGTGATCCTCATCGGACATTTCGTTTTCATAAAGCTTTCCATTTCGTGTATCCATCAAATATGGTGGATCTGCGTAAATCAAAACGTCTGATCGATTATATCTATTAACGACCTGCAGCGCTGGTCTATTCTCAATCTGAACGTCTTTCATTCACTCAGCCACATCAATGATTTTTACAGGTAGATTGTTCCACTGCTTTACCCGATAAGAATCATCTGCGGTTCCTCTACACTTCCAACCCGATATCGATCCAGTCTTTACCCTGATCGACTGCCAGCAGCGAACTAGGAATCGCCTCGCCCGTTCAATTTCATTTTCAGAAAGCTTGTGAGAAACTAAATATTCTTGCCATGAGTACGGTGTCCAATGAACTGCGTCAGCATTTTGATCTTGGTAATCTCGAATTACTTTAAAGAGATTAATTACATCACCGTCGATATCATTGATAGTTTCCAACCCAGAAGGTTGTTTGTTAAACAAAACCGCGCCAGATCCAAAGAATGGTTCCAGATAAACAGAATGCGATGGCATATGCTCAATAATCCATCCAGCCATGTTCCACTGGCTACCTGGATAGTGCAAGATTCTCGGTGCTCCCATCGATCCACCTCCCATGTACTTCTGTATTCAACGATTCAACTTCTAAACTCATACATTTCTAAAATACATTTTTGACCAACGGGCATAATAACCTCGGAGGTGAGTTTTGAGACGTGAAATGCTTAAACTGTGAAAATCTAAAAAAGCTAAAAGGTCTTAAGCATACCTGCTACATTTGCGCTATTATTATGGCTCGGTAACAACTTTTGTCACTCCAGTATATACTCTTAATGAAATCCCCCCTATCCTAGGTACAACTGCCATGGATTTGATGAATTTCATCTATGTTCAATGCTGCCCATCACTCGAATCTTTCTAATGGAATGTGAATTGTTTTAAACAGTTAAATAATCCTCATTGCCTCGGTTATATAAGCCGAGGATTTTTTTAAGTACTTCAATATTCATTGAGATACATAAAAGCAGAATATTTTATTTTCAGTAAGGGAAACTTATAAACGTAATAAATTTGAATACAAGGAGAATTAGTGAAAATGAAAAAAATTTACTCGTTGCTATTTGCCTTTACAATCCTATCATCCGCACTGTGTTTCCCTGCCTTCGCGGAACAATCAAATCAAGTAGATAGGATGACAACAGATAACAATCGCATGAACAGTTATGGAACAAACAACACAACCACTAATCAAATGAATGGCTATGGCGATGGCTATGGAGCAAATAACACGGGTATGAATGCAAACAACTATCGGACAAATGCGACAACAGACGATAGAAGAAATAATTGGGGCTGGCTTGGTTTGCTTGGCTTAACGGGCTTAATCGGATTAAGAAGCCGAGATCGGGAACGTACTTAAGCAAGAATAGAGAATCGTTTTTCATGAACCCCTGCATTTAATGGGGGGTTCATTTGAGTGCAAAATAGCTTCGTTCATTTTTTCTGCCTAATTCGAAGTGTTTCCAAGTATTTTTGTGAATTTCACCCTTATTCGTATTATTTCTGTGTAGTTAAGCATATTAAGTCAGTTCAAAAAATTAATGAATCAAAAGGAGCAAATCAAATGGGAATTTTAAGCGGTAATCCAAAGGATGAACCAATGCACTACGGTGAAATATTTAGTGTTTGGCAGGCTTCAACTGTAGCAAAAGGCGCTGTATCCTGTTACCAAGCATACTTAAATCACGCTGGAGACAAAGACTTAAAAAAAATACTGGATGCTCTCATTGATCAAGCAAAGATGGAAATTAAAGAATGTGATACATTGCTTACTGATAACGGAATTGCTTCCGCACCTATGATGCCTGAGAGACCCCCTGTTAAACTCGAAGACATCCCTGTAGGCGCAAGATTCTCTGATCCCGAAATTGCTGCTAAAATTGCCAATGACACATCACTTGGACTAGTTGCTTGTAGCCAAGTTATGGGTCAGTCTATTAGAGAAGATATTGGAGCTTTATTTGCGAAATATCATCTTACTAAAACAGCACTTGGCGTTAAAATACTTGAACTGAGCAAAGAAAAAGGTTGGCTTATACCTCCTCCACTTCAAGTTAAAAGACCAGAGACTGTTAACGCATAAAAATAAGTTGCCCAACCTGCCCATTGGGCAGGTTTTTTAATCCTCCTACAAATTTCCCTTTCAAACTACTTAGAGATTAATGTAACAAGTTTGCTACTCCCGTAATCTTCAACGTTCAACTTACCTGTATACTCCTTAACGACCTTCGGACATAATAACTCAGGAGGTGAGTGCCTATGAAATGTGCATATTGTGAAAACTTAAAGCTTATAAAAGGAAGAAGAAAGTTATGTTATATTTGTGCTATCATCAAACGTTAAGAGAATGACAATCTAATTCCAGAGGTCCCGTACATTAAATACGGGTTCTATAGTAATCAATATTCACTGAATTACATCGCAACTTCTGACAACAATCTCTTTAATCATATGACCATTGCCTTTTTGAATCTGTCCGTTTTCTGTCCTGCGGATTGTATATCGCCAGCTGGGGCTATTAATTCCTTATTAATGATCACTCCTTCGACAAGCTTCCGCCCATCACGGATATAACCACCTAAGAGCGGATTTTCACGAAGCATCGGCACACGGACGGTGTCACCAATATTTGCAGCGTCACGCATATAACGAATATCTGCACTACGCTTGATAACTTCTTTTTTCAGTAAATTCTTTTGCTTAACATGCATCTTGGATGCGTAATATGCAAATTCCGATAATCGTACTGATCATAATGCTGTATCAAACTTACCGCCGTTATCCGCACACTCAAATGCTAGGATCTCAACTAAAGCTAATTTATTATTCAATTTAAATTACACAGGTACTTTAGTCCCGTGACCGCTTTAGCCGTCACCAAGAGTCACTCGACATTCATTTACCTACACTTAAGGATTACATATATACAAAAATTAAAAAGGAATCTGAAAACATAGAGATACAAGATATTCGTCGTCTATTATTGCGAATTCAAGATATTGAGGAAATTATGCAATGCGAGATTAATTCGGGGGAGTTAATTTTAGAAAGAAGGAGAGTTATTATGGCTTCTTTTACTAAGGTAAAAGGTAAAAGCTAAAAACAAACAAGGTTATAAATGGATTTGTGTTGCCGATGGACCACCCGATCCTATTACTGGTGAAAGAAGACAAATATCCAGGAGAGCAGACACAAAAAAAGAAACAAAAGAACGTGTTGAGGACCAAAAAAGAAAAAAACAATGAAGGATTTAGAAAATGAAAGTCTAGATAATAAATATTTAGAGAAAAACGAAATTGCTGAGTTTTTGAATGTTGTAAAATTATTTGGTCGTTTCAATGATCTTGAAATGTTCTATTTATTCATTTTTTCAGGTATGCGTTCGGGTGAATTATGTGCCTTACAATGGAATGACATTAATTTTGAAACTAATGATATACGTATTAACAAAACTCTCTACACTCCAAGGGGCAATATGCGCGAGTACAAGTTAACCCCATCTAAAACAAAAGGTTCCACTAGGACATTCGATATTGATGGAAGTGTGATTGCACTAATCAAAGCACATAAATTAAAACAAATCGAAGCCAAAAATTCGGCAATCAGCCAAGGTATTAAATGTGTTGATTCTAATTTTGTAATCTCACGAATTAATGGTCATCCTTATACACAACGTATGATTTATATCCGCATGCAACGAATTATAAGAAGGACAAGCATAAAGAAGAACGCAACACCCCATATTTTTCGCCACACACATTAGAATTCATTTTGGTGAAATACTAGAACTCAAATAAATTTTAGTGACAGTATTGTGATTTTTTATGTGACTTTATTGTCGATATCATCCTCCAAACCCTTACATTGCCTGTACAACGGACTATAAATTTCAAATATGATAACATGTTTCGTATAAAAACCAATGATTTGCAAAACATAACGTTATAACCGTCATGCTTTTGGAAGGGTGAGACGTTTGAAACTGACTATTCCTATTGTTGCAGCAATAACCGCAGCTTCTCTGTTCATTGTCACGCCCGTCAGTTCTGTAAAAGCAGCTCCTGCTGTCAAGCAAAAAACTGATAAGGCCCATGAGCAAACAGTCGATGCTGAGACCGATCCCTTTTCCGTTAGAAGAGGCTTGTATGACAAATTAAGCTTATTTACCGAAGTGCCTTGGTTCTGGATTGCAGCCATCGATCAGTATGAGCGATCCATGTCTAAAGCACGTCCAAAGGCTCGTCCAATGCTTGGGAACACCGTTGGCGTGTTTATCGACCAGGAACGCTGGGTCGGCCCGCTCAATCCGAATACGGATGACAGCTCGCCGGTATCGATCAACTTTTTTAACGGGATTGGCCGCGATGGTGACGGGAATGGACAAGCGGAACGAACAAGCGACATCGATCTTCTCTATTCACTTGTTAGCCGCGTTGCCGCGTACGGTATCTCCAATGATGATTTCGCAATCGGACTTTGGGAGTATTATCAAAATAATCGTTCAGTGCAGCGCATCCAGCAGTTCGCCCGAATCTATGAAGCATTTGGCCAGCTTGATTTGTTCGAGCATGCATTCCCGCTGCCAATCAGCACTCATTATGCCTATAACAGCACCTGGGGAACCGGGCGAAGCTGGGGCGGCAGGCGTACCCATGAAGGTACCGACATTTTCGTAAGGCATGGCGTCCCTGTTCGGAGCACCTGTTATGGCATTGTTGAGGTGCAGGGCTGGAATCCCTACGGCGGCTGGAGAATTGGCATTCGTGATCTAAACAATTTTTACCACTATTACGCACATTTGTCCGGCTTTGACAAAACCGTTAATATAGGCGATGTCGTAAAGCCTGGACAGGTTGTTGGATGGGTAGGAAGCTCTGGTTACGGCAAACCCGGGACGCAGGGAAAGTTTCCTCCTCACCTGCATTATGGCGTATACAGCGACCGCGGATTAATTGAATGGTCGTTTGATCCATATCCGATGCTGCGCCGCTGGGAGCAAGCAGAGCGTAAACGAATGCGTTCCGGAAATTAAATCAAAAAATATAAAACGACTTTATCGTCCTCTTTGCAGAAGACAATAAAGTCGTTTTTATATGTATGCTATTCAGAAGATGAATTTCCCGAACTATTTGATCCTTGGTTAGAACCTTTAGAATGATTAGAGCCTTCGTTCGTTGCTTCTGTTGACGGTCCTGCATTAGTTGCTCCAGTGCCTGAAGACTCTCCATTATTGTTGTTTTGTGGACTGGATGTAACTCCGCCTCCCGCACCTTCGCCGAGCGGAACCGAGATGTTTGGCGCCTGCGCAGCCGACTCGCCTACAGGTTTGCCCGTATTGTCGTAATAGTACATCGGCACGTCGCCGACTACTAGCAAATATGAAATCGGAATATCCGTTTCGACCAGCTCCGGCTCGGTATCAAACGGAATAATGATCGTAACCTCCGCTATTATGCGAATGTATACCTCAACCAAAATCATATTGATGCCGGCATCCTTCTGACGCGTGCTAAGATCTACCTTAACAGCCCCAACCGGCTCGAATTTCACTGGAACTCTTGGGCCATATGAGGAGATGATCGCACTACCCAGCGCATGCCCAATCGGGATATGCTCCGGTATATCCTTCATTTCATTTAAGGTGTTTTGGACGGTGTTTATCGTTTGCGAGGTGATCTTCATATGCTCCGCGTAATTAAGCATGAAGCCAGATATTTTCCCATTGCTGTTCATCTTCCAGTCAATAAGGTTGCTGCTGTCCGATCGGCTCGCTACCTGCTCGGTTATCGCTTTATTGATAGCCTGCGTGGCGATTTGCTTTACTCTGATTTTCGCTATATTCATCAGCGGCGGCCGTAAATTTTTCTCAATATAGACGAAGGATTGGATCGAAAAAACCATAAAGACAAGCAGGGCTATAATAAAGATTGTGCGGCGTCTTATACGAGGCTTAGCAGGGAGAGAGCCCCAAGTGCCGCCTGATCCGCCATTGCCGCTGCTTCGGCTGCTGCTGTATTTTACGGCTGGACGCCTAATGCCCCATTTTCCGCTGCTTGCACTTGTACGAGCTCCCGAACCCCATTTCTTTGGTGCTGGCCTTGATGAAGCTGAGCTTCCTCGACTGCCCCAAGTGACTGATTTTACTTTAGAGAATGGACGGCCAGACCAAAGCTGCATACGGCTGCCGCCAAATCCTCGAAAATGCCAGCCTCGCCTTCCCCATTTCGCCAATCCGATCCCCTCCCGCACCAAGCTGCACACTCTTTATTACCCATACTTATGCAGAACTTGGTCAAAAAAGAAGACGACCTCAGCAAGTTGCAGCCTTATTGACATTATGGAAACGATATACATAATTGTAACTAAGGGAGATGAATCTAGTTGAGTGAACGCAATATTAGCACAACCGTTTCAGGAGATTTAATTGTTACTCGTCTGATTGGAAAAATAAGCACAGATGATGTTAATGACTGGTTTAATGGTTTCGAGCAGGCGTTTCAGCCATTCATGGCAGAGGGGCGAAATTACCGTTTGTTAGTAGATCGAAAAGGCTATACACCCGACCATTATTCGGTTCAAAAAGCATGGAAAGATAAATTTTTTAATGAAAGCATTTTGAGTCATAGCAAAGCCATCGCATTCCTATTGGAAGATGGTGAAATTCTGAATCACTTGCAGCAAACCAATACCAAACCGTCTGTACAATTTTTTAGCGATGCTGAGCAAGCCTTCCACTGGTTAAATAACTATAGCGTACCGGAATAGTCTATTTAATCCGCCTAAATCGTTAGCCGATACCCTGCGCCCCAAATGGTTTCAATATATTGCGGATTCGAAGGATCCGCTTCTATTTTTTCTCTTAACCTGCGTATATGAACGGTTACCGTCGCAATCTCGCCAAGTGAATCCATCCCCCACAGCTGCTCAAACAGCTCTTGCTTGCTGAATACATGATTGGGGTTCAACGCTAGAAAGGACAGCAGATCAAATTCCTTTGTCGTGAACTGCACCTCGTGGTCGTTGACGTACACGCGCCGGGAGGAGGTATCAATCTGCAAGCCGCGTATTTGGATCTTATTTGAGGCTTTGGTATCGCGGTTTCCCATCAATCGCTTGTAGCGCTGCAAATGTGCTTTCGCCCGGGCGACCAGCTCACTTGGACTAAACGGCTTCGTGATATAATCATCCGCCCCTAAGCTTAACCCGCGAATTTTATCGATCTCTTCTTTTTTGGCAGATACGATAAGGATAGGAACCTCCTTTACCGCACGGATTTGACGACAAATCTCATACCCATCCATGCCTGGCAGCTGCAAATCTAGTACGATCAAATCATATTCACCTTCTACAGCAGCGCGCAGCCCCTCTGTTCCTGTTAAGCATATGTCCGCAGAAAAACCATGCAGCTCAAAATAATCCTTTTCCACCTCAGCTATCGACACTTCATCTTCAATAATGAGAATTCTCGTCATGTTCGTCCTCCTATGCTCCTCGCGAGCGGCAGCTTGATGATCATGTTAGTTCCTGCTCCAAGCTTGCTCTCAGCATAAATGCTGCCGTTATGCCCTTCGATAATTTGTTTCGTAATCGCAAGCCCTAGGCCGCTTCCACCAGTCTGCTGGCTGCGTGAGAGATCCTCGCGGAAAAAACGTTCAAAAATAAACGGGAGAGCTTCCTCCGATATTCCTGCGCCGCTGTCGCTAATCATTAATCTAACAAAATCAGTCTCCACACTAAGCGATATCGCTATTTGCTTTGGCTCGTCCAACATAAATTTCATGGCGTTGTCCATAATGTTGGTTAGAACCCGCTTCAGCTTATCTCGGTCGGCAAGCACATTGGTAGATTCCGAATGAACAATGTCCCACGTCAGCGCAACGCCTTTGTCTTGCAAATCAAATTGCAAATCCTCGGCATAGTCCTCTATGAATTGCCCCAAGCTGATTTCCTCAAATGTAAACGGCAGCTGCTTCAAATCAAGCTTCGAGTAAAGAAATAGCTCGTCAATCAGTTGATCCATATGCTCGGCCTTCGTCAAAATCGTGTTCACATAACGCTCCATCTTTTGCTTCGTATCCGGTACACCGTCCCGAATGCCTTCGATGCTTGCTTTAATTGAAGTAATCGGCGTTTTCAGATCATGCGTAATGTTCGCGACAAGCTCCTTGCGATTTTGCTCATATTGCAGCTGCTTCTCTACCGATTGCTTCAGCTTCATTCTCATATCTTCAAAGGCTTCGCTTAACCTTGCAATCTCATCGCTGCCTACCGCTTGCAGCTCAAACTCCAAATCGCCTTCCTTAATACGCTCTGTCGACTTCCGAAGCAAATCAAGCGGCTTAATAATACTACGCGTCAAAAAATAATAAAGCAGCATATTCATGAGCAAAAGCACGATAAACAGCACGCCTAATATAATAGGCAAGAGTGTACGAACAACCTCTGCAAATGGACTGCGCTCCCTTACAACGAGTACGCTTCCCTTGGATTGATCTGGAAAACGAAAATCAAATTTCGCATAAGCATAAAAATGGTCCCCTATTTGCAGGGTGTTGCGGATTGCATTGTTTTCCATCTCATAGTCAGGCAAAAACGTGATGAATTGGGGCTGTTTTACGGACAAAGACGAATATATCGCCTCGTCGCCTTTTCTTATAACCAGTTCCGCTTGTACCGAACGAAGCTTGTAATTATATTGATCGAGCAGTGTATGATCAAGAAGCGAGTCGGGTTCATTTTTCGCCAAATACTTTAGATCAAGGAAAATCGTTTCCTCCTGCTCAGACAATGGATTAACGGAATAATGAATATTGTAAAAGTCCTTTACGCTTCGCACATCGCCTGTTATCGCTACTACAAAGAGCAGAGCAGCGGCAAGAAACAATACGATCGTAACGATAAGAATACAGCTGTAGGACAATAGCAGCCGAACGCGGATGGACATACTCGTATCTCCTTCTCCTTTTTGACAATTCGTTTTTCGTGAATACAATGTAACATAGGTTGCCTGAGGAGACAAAGAGAAACAAAGACAACTTTGCAACACGATCTAACATGGGATAGACTATAAGAAATCATTTTCCGTATTAAAGGAGTATATATGGCCATTAATCGACGACTCAGCACCGATCAGGATTTTGAAGAGGTTATCGAACTGCAGCAGCGCATTCGCGTGTTTCAAGACAATCAGCTCATCGATGCCAGCTCGCTGGTTGTGCGGTTTGATGATAGCACGATTGTGACCCAAT
The DNA here is from genome assembly GCF_037976325.1 of Paenibacillus sp. FSL K6-3182. Lineage (NCBI taxonomy): Bacteria > Bacillati > Bacillota > Bacilli > Caryophanales > Paenibacillaceae > Paenibacillus > Paenibacillus sp. FSL K6-3182. Next base: position 1,672,421 of record NZ_CP150265.1, on the reverse strand, counting down.
CGGGGGTAAGCGATATTGCCTATCATAACCGAAAAGAATGCGAGTTTTTTCTACTTAGAAAACGCTAGGTTATACAAAAAAAACGGTGTCGCCCTGTTAGCCCTCGCGGGACAGGTAGACACCGTTTTTCATTGCATATTACTTATCCAGCAGCTCTACGAACTGCAATAACCGTGTGATCATCGTTGCTGCTTCGGCGCGGCTTGCTAGATCTAGAGGCAGGAATGATTGATTTCCTTTGCCCTCCAATATTCCTGCTGCTGCAACCTGAGTCACCGCATCAAGCGCCCAGCCATGTATAGCTGCTTCGTCTTTAAAGCTGGCAGCCTCATTAACTGCTTTCTTGACGTTAGCTCCTGCTGCTTCCGCAAATTTTAATGCGCTTGCTGCCATTACTGCCATTTGCTCGCGCGTAATGGTCGTATTCGGACGGAAGGTTCCGTCCTCGAAGCCTTTAATCAGTTCAAATCTTGCAGCTGTTGCAATCGCATCCGCATACCAAGCGCCCGGCGCAACATCGCTGAACGCCGACGCCTGCTTGCCTCCACTATTTTGGAGGCAAAGCGCTCTTACAAGCATTGCCGCAAATTCAGCGCGCGTAACTGTACGGTTAGGAGCAAAGCTCGACGCCGTTGCACCGCTCACAATTTGTTTGGAAGCGAGCAGCTCAATATTCGATTTTGCCCAGTGGCTGCTAATGTCTGCAAAAGTTTTGGGATTTAAAGCGACTACGTAGCTGCTGTTGCTAGTACTCAAAATGGTGACAGTTGTTTTCCCTTCATCTGATCGGAACAAAGCCGGAACGTAACGGAAAGCTCCCGTTGCCGGATCAAATACGAGCGCTGTTGCTGTTTTGGCATCCAGTTCACGGTCTATTGTCATCGTACGCTTCACATATTTGCCGCCAAGGCTGTGTACTTCTGCTGATGTGCTTCCATCCGAGACGGAAATAATAAAATCAACAGGATCACCTGCAAGCTCAAAACCTGCTGCTTTGGCTTTCGCCCGAATGTTATCAAGCACTTGTTGACTAACCGGCTTGATTGAGAAAGTTACAATTAGCTTACCGTTATTCGCAAGCTTTGCCTCCTCCAGAACGCCGTTTGCAAGCTCCAGCGGGAATTCATACGAAGCTGTACCCTGCTCCATGACGACAATCGCATTTGGACTGCTCTTAAGCGCGTCAAGAAGAGCTTGTGCGGAGAAGGAGAGTTCTCCATTTGATGTTAACGTACCTTTGGCGAAGATGATCCGCTCAAGCTTGCTTGCGGCATCTGTCTTTAGCTTGCTGTCATTTTGCGCTGTATTAATCGCACCGCCGATTTGACCTTGACCTGAGCCTGAACCGCCAGTGCTGCCTTCATTACCTTCCTCTGGCAAAACGGCCGCCTTCACTTCCACCGTATACACTCTGCTTTGCGAGCCATGAGACACGGTAAGTGCCGTTTGGCCGATCTTTAGTGCGCGAAGCTGTCTATCTTCACTAATAGCCGCAATGTCTGCTTGCGCAATCGATATGATCGCATCCGCTGTGACATCGACGCCTGCTTGATCAAACACCTTTATGGCTTTTGTATCACCCACAGTCAACGACAGCGGTCCTCTATCGCCATTCTCTAGAGCTATGCGGAATGGCTTCGGACGATTGGCAAAACCCTCATTTTGCTCGGTGAACGATAATTGATCATTTGAGCTTGCCAGTGTCGCTATCCGCTCGCCACGCACAATGACATTATCCACCTGAATATTGCCCGACACCCCGCTTGTCACATCTATTCCGTTTGTACCCATTCCGTCGAGCACGATATTATGAAGCTTCACATGATTAATGCTGAATCCGCCGCCGTGTACAATTAAACCGGCATACGTACTGTCCAGTGCGACGTTGTCCCGTACAATGACTTCGCCGTTCAAATCCTTCTCGCCAGCAAAAATCCAGATCGCACCTAAGTTAATGTTGTACGCAGAGTCAGCGCTGCCCGTACGAACCAGTGTATTGCGCTCCACTACCGTTGTGCCGCTGAATGCCACAGGATTAAAGCGTGTCGATACGGCAATGCCCGCTCCGTTCGTAATTGTATCTGTACCGATGTTATCTTGAAGCTTATTGTCTTGCCCGCCAAAAATAACGAAGTTATCGGCCAGCCAAGGCAAAGCCACCGTATTAAAACGCGCCGTATTGTTGATGCTTGCGCGTCCTTCCGCCGACCACATCGCCAAACCATCGTCGCCTGGATATCGGATATCCGATTGCTCCATCACACTATTGCTCGTGCCCACGGAGAAGTTGATGCCGTCGGCCATCAAATTGCGCAAACGAAGGCCAACCATATGCAGGCCATCCGTTATTTCGTCGCTGCCCCTTACCTTGGACAGCCATAGCCCTGTTTTTGAATGTTCTACCCAAACATTCTGAATGACCGAGCCTTTGCCGAAGCCGCCATAAAAAGCATGGGTCAACGCTTCATCATCACGGATATTCAGGTCGCCGTCGATGAGTAGATCATATACGCCAATATTAGCGCCTTTGCCAATAAACCTCGCACCGATCAGTGACGTATACCACATCCCTGCGCCGCGAATAGTGATTTGATCCAATTCAATCACATCAGCCTTAAGCTCAAATACCCCTTGAGGGAACCATACGCCTTTCCCTTGTTCTTTGGCTGCATTCATTGCAGAATGGAACGCTGCCGAATCATCAATGCCATCACCAGGTACAGCTCCGTATTCGGCAACTGACAGGAATCCATCAGGCTTTGCAAACGGACCTTCCACCTGCTCCATATCGACAAGGTCAATGACATAATAATCTGCCGCATTCTCCGCATCCTTCTGCAGACGGATCGTAGCTCCTGCGGGTATATCACCGATCAAAGCATGTATTTCATCGAAGAAACGATGTGCATTGCCCTGCTTTGGATCATTAGACCATGGATAGCTGCCGTACTCCCAGCCATGCTTCGAGCTAAGCTCTAAATTTTGCTTAAATTCTCCGTTTACGTACAGGCCCAACGTTTCGTTTCGTCCAGCCCCGTCTGCGCTGTCTGGGATGACATAACGCAGCACAAGTGAATTAGCCGCCTTTGCTAATGTAAATTGTACATAATCACCTTCATCTACCAGCTTAACCGCCTGCCTGCCCGATGCCTCAGAAGCGATTTCGCGATAGCTGCGCGACGGTCCAATCAGCTCACCGTTCGTTAATCCATGTTCCGCTTCATAGGTAATGTATGGAACTGTCGCTCCGCGGTAAGCAATGCCGATGCTTTGTCTGACTAGAAGGCTATCCAGCCATACTTGCCCCGAATCCGTTGAATCCTTTTGCAGCGTAATCGTATTAATTCCGCTGCGCAGCTGCATTTCAATAACCGCTTCGGACCAGCTTTGTTTTTCTCCAGCTGCATTAAACGCCACTTGTTTGATCCGTATGCCATTCACATACAGGCTAAGCTGGCTTGGCACATCGGTGACGTTCAAGGAACGAAGCTCCGTTAAATAGCTGCCTGCTGCCCCAGCATGAACAGTAAAGCTGATTTTATCTCCCGTTTCTGTGAAGTTCCCAGCATACCTTGCACCTTTAAAGCCTGTTAACTCCTTACTTACCTTCATGCCGCCAGACATAAAAGCGTTCTCTGCTTCATATCGCTGATTGGAGGCAACGGGCTCAAACTGCCAAAGCGCCTCATCCGCTTGACTCGGCGTACCGTATTGCAGCTTGCCAGCCGTTAGCAGCAGCAATCCGTCTTTCTGCGAAGCATTTATCATCCGTTTATAGCCAGTACGATCCTCAATCGTCCATTGTGACGCATCAATGCCTATAGCCTCACCCGCGATTGCCGCCAGACCATCTGCTTGTAGCGTCAATAGATGTCCGGTAGCTTTGTTTTTCAACAGCCTCCGGCCGTTGAAATCCTGAAGCAGCCATTGGGAGCTCGCGTTATCTGCCCTCACTGAGCCGCTGAGCACCTTGCCGCTGTTTTCATATAAATAACCTGTGCCTGACTTTTCTTTAATACGAATATAGTTCGTGTCGTCAAATGTTGGGGTAGCCGTGTCATTCGTCTTCTCCTCGCCCATTGACGGCGTCTCGAATTGCTCCGGCGCATTCTCAAACGTCCACTGCACCGATCCAAATGATGCTGGGTACAATCCACGCTCTGCGTAGCCTGCATTATTTTGAACATGAATGAGCTCATCATCGTATTTCCCATTCAAGCTGCGAATCATATATTCCGCACCGCTCGGAGTGCTTTCAACTGCCCACTCTAAGAACGCATCGCCTTGAATGGCTTGCTTGCTCTCAATAAAAGCATAATCCCCGGTCATTGTCATGTAATGTCCTGTAGCACGGTTTTTCAACCTTTGTTTCCCGCCCTCTGACTCTATAATCCAATGACTGTAGCCGTTGTTCTCTGCCAAGTTGCCATATAGAACAATTCCTCCATTGTTTTCATATAAAAATTGGCCGTTTGCCTTATTTTTTATACGAATCGGAGCCTCTGGCAAAGGTTTCGCTGGAAGTGCTAGCGGCTCAACTGCATATTGTGCGCTATCCGAATCAGTAACAAGCTTACTTACTTTCGTATATCCCTCACCATCTGAATATAGAAAATGACGAGCCCAACCACTCCGCAGCACTACAAATTTATCAGAAGATCCAGGTTCCATGTTCCACTTCACGCTGCCCCAGCTCTCGTGAATGCCGCCTTGTGCGATAATTTGCTGTGTCGGGGCATCCTTTTCAACATCCCCGCCTACGTGCTCCATTGACACATAGTGGCCAGTCTTGAGGTTTTTCAACCGCACCGAGGTTGGTCCATCGCCCGTGCGCTCCAAATACCAAACTGAGCTAAGATCCGTTTCTGGAAGATCACCATACTTAACCTTGCCTTGATCATCACCCTCAGCGGTCATTTCATACAAATAACTGCCGGTTTGCTTGTTCTTAAGTCTTACATTCGTTAACGCCGCGTCTGTCACAGGTATAAACTTCCATTTAGGGCTTCCCCATCCTGGATTAATTACGCCGTATTCCGCGTATTTCGTCAGATTTTGCAAGCTAATATACTTTTGTTGTCCAATAACATCATTAGCATCCTGCAAGCTGTGAATGAGCTTTGAGCCGCCGGCATCTTCGATGACCCAAATCGCACTCGTCCAGTCATCAGCCACCTCAGACACATCCATGCGTCCATCCTTCATATTTTGCAAATTAATGTAGTGGCCTGTTGCTCTATTCTGGATGCGTTTGCGACCGTTAAAACGTTCAACTAACCATTGTCCCTTATAATCGCCTTCAGAGACATTGCCGTATTTCAGCTGTCCTGCTGCATCCTCATATAAGAAGAAATTTTGCCATTCATTCTGAATTCGAATATATTGCGGCGAGCCATCCCCGCTAAATGCTGGGTCTTCAAACAACCATTGCGCCGCATTCTCATTTGGCTGAATTGCACTTGCTTGGGCTGCGCCCGTATTGTCTTGAATATGCAAATGTTCGCCTTGACCAACATAGCTCTGAATGCTTTGATAGTCATCATAAATGGCTGATTTGCTAAAGGACCATTGATCCTCTGCAGAGCTTTCCGTTAGTGAAGATACCTTAAGCGGATCACTGATCTCATTAACTCCTGCACGCGTAACATAATGACCAGTTGCTAAGTTGCGCAGCCGTTTTTTGCCGTTAAAATCTTCCCTTACCCACTGATAAAATGATTTCTGGCCTGCTTGTGTTGTCAGCGCACCAACCTTTGCCAGCCCAGCATCTTCATACAAATACGCAGTACCTACCTTCTCATTTGTAAAATTCACGATACGGTATGGCTGCGTATCCGGTGCCAGCTCTATTCGCCAGTGTGCATTGTCTCGATCCAGAACGGACCAACTGTTCGAGCGTACATGTTTGTCATCAGAAAACTGCGTATTCAATACGTAAATGGTCGATGGGACCGCCTGATAAGCTGCAACGTTCTGGAAGGTGATAAAATCTCCACCCGCTGTGTCAGCTACCAGCCACTCGCTTTTATTCGTGTTGTCCAGTCCGATAGCTTTAATAGGCTCATAGTCTATTCCTTGCGTAATGTAATGACCGGTTGCACGGTTTTTAATCCGATAGGAATCCGGCGTTGCTCCCGGGACAAGCACCCAATGAGATTTGCGATCCGCAGCAGGCACCTCGCCAAAGTCAACGAAACCATTGGCTCCCTCGTACAAATATTGTCCTGCTCGGAACTTGTTTGCAAGACGAATTGGAGCAGCAGACTCCACTGGCTCGAGCGCCCACTGCGGACTCTCGAACGTTATATTGATGTCATTGCTTACTTCCGCAAAGCCGAGCAAATCCTCTTGATGAATAACGAGATTGGCATTCTCCGGCACAGTTGCACTTTTAATGACCACATAACCCTCGCGGCTGGACGCATGAATGGTCCATTGGTCTGCAAGCGTACTCTCCGTTATCTCGCGGCTGATCAGTGCATCGCGCCGCTTCCCAACCTCTGAAACCGTAATGTAATGTCCGGTTGCACGGTTTTGAATTCGCTTATTGCCATCATGCTCCTCGATGAGCCATTGCGAGGACTCATCTTCATAGCTTGGAAAGCCGTACCGTACGATACCATTTTCATCCTCATACAAATAATTGCTTTGCCATTTGTTCTGGATGCGAACATAGGTTGAATCCGTTACGGATGACACAGCCGCCTCGGGCTGCCCCCCGCCTTCCGATACTACCGCCGTCTCGTCCGCATAGACCGGAACCGCCATAAGCATAAGCAGCAGCGCCAGCATGAATGCCAATATAGACCTTGCACGTTTCATTGCACAAACCTCCCCAAAGGTATACAAGTGCAAACGCATCTCGAAAGCACTCGCTTATGTAAATCCTTCATTCTCTTTCATCATAATTTGGAATCGCTTACATATCGATGTGCATTTCTAGAAATAATAGGTGTTATATTACGAAGTGTAGAGGCATGCAAAAACCCCCTGTCTTAGACAGAGGGTTTCTATACTTATATGGGTAATCTGCTGATTGCTGTGAAGCACTCGCCTTCTAATCGAATGGTATACTATTCTTCTTCTACTACGCCAAGCTCCCGATTTTTCTCCTTAAAACGCTCGTTATGAGAAGAAACATAAGCCATCTCTGGAGCTTCCGGATCCATATACAGCTTCGCGCTGTTGAGTGCCAAGACGCCGTCCGTGAACGTTCCTGCAATAAGTCCAACCTTGCTGCCAAAGCTAGCGAAATCGCCTGCGCCGAAGATGCCCGGAATATTAGTAGCCATCCGCTCCCCAACGTTTGCATTCCATACTCCCATATCAAGACCCCAATCACGGATAGGCCCAAAATCACTCTTCATTCCATGATTGACGATGACAGCATCGACTTCAATCTGCTTCCTTTCCTCCGTTTCCATATGTGCAATCGTTACCTTCTCGATACTTTCCCCATTACTGCTATGAAGCGCAAGCACTTGATAAGGCGTAAGAACATTTACTGAGGATTGTTTCATCCTGGAAACATTTCTTTCATGCCCGCCGAAGCTGTCGCGGCGATGCACGACCGTTACGCTGGCTGCAATGGATTCCAGCTCATTAGCCCAGTCTACTGCGGAATCGCCGCCGCCGGAAATGAGCACTCGCTTATCGCGGAATTTTTCCAGCTCCTGTACGGTATAGTACAAGTTCGTTACCTCATAGCGGTCAGCCCCTTCAATCTCCAGCTTCGCTAATTTTTTTATTCCGTAACCGATTGCCATAATGACCGTTCTTGTATGATGCTTCTCGCCGGTTAATGAAGTCAGCATAAATGTTCCATCAGCCAATCGTTCATAGTCCGTAATTTGCTGTCCGAGCACGATCGTCGGATCAAAGGTTTTGGCTTGTTGGATCAATTGCGCAATTAATTGTTCGCAGCGAATCGGTGTTACCCCGCCTACATCCCAAATAATTTTCTCAGGATAAGTGAGCATTCGCCCGCCGAGTTGATCCTGCGCTTCAATTAATTTCGTTTTTAAATCGCGCATGCCGCTATAGAAAGTGGTATATAACCCACCTGGGCCACCACCAATTATCGTTACATCATAGAGTTCCAATTGTTCGTTCATCGTTTGCCTCCAAACGTCAGTCATGATCAATTTATTTTTGATATTGATTATCACTATCACTTATTAAAGTTTAGGATACCATCCACATTGTGACAATGGACAAAAGTCACCATTTTTTTGTACAAAACTGACTTTTGTTATCTCTATCAATGCTTTCAACGATTCGTTTATTTCGCACCTGCGAGCCAATTAGCTAGTTCCTCTGTCTGTGATAGCGTAGCAATCGGATCAAAATACCATGAGCGTTCCTTACTCCAAATATAGACACGATCATTTTTAACTGCATCAATCAGCTTCCAGATCGGCTCGGTTTTCAAATCTGCTAGCGTTAGCGTATCAGACGTTAATATAATATAATCCCCTGCAAAGTCAGACAGCTTCTCTCCAGAAACCTCAACAATTTGCTCCTTCATCAGCTGCTCCGCTACTTTAGCTGGCGGCTTAAGTCCAAGTGCTTGATAGACTGCTTGTCCGCCCCTGCCGAAATTATCGCCGAATACGCCCGTATTCCCTCCCCAATCCTGCATGACTGAAAACACAGCATCGCTTGGAATAATACTTTCAACCTTTGCTTTGGCTGCTGCAATACGCTGGTCGTAATCAGCTAACCATGCTTCCGCTTCTGCCTCTTTCCCTAACAATTTGCCGAAATAGGTCAATTCTTCATGCGTATTTTTTAGTTCGCCATAAGGAACAACGATCGTCGGAGCAATTTTGCTATACTGCTCATAAGCTGCTTCATTTCCTGTAACGATCATATCCGGCTGCAAATCTATTATTTTCTCTAGCGATACACTCTCGTATTCTCCAATATTCTCCACACCTGCAAGCGCCTCTGAAAAATACGGATTTTTCAAATTCAATTCTGGCGTTCCGATTGGTTTAACATTTAGTGCAATAAAGCTGCCCAAGTACAGATCAACAACGATCCGTTCGGGATGCGAAGGAATTTCGATATCACCTTTTATCGTTGTGATTACTCTAGTCTGAGCTTCCGTTTGCGGCTTATTGGAAGGAGCTGCTTCCCCCTTCGTCGTTAATTTTGATTCCACGGTTGCCGTATTTGTATTTAACGTCCCCGTAGAACATGCACTCATAAATAAAGCAAAACAAAACAACAGGGTTGCTGCCATTGATAATTTCAATCCTTTGTACATGGGCAATTGATTCTCTCCTTTGTATTGATAATGATTATCATAACGATACACATTGTAACGCCGGAGCCTCCCTGGAACAATGGACGATCGGCTCGATCTATATAGACGATCTGCGCCGCTTCTAGTATTTTTCAAACTGTCCTTAAACCTACCTGGAGAAACGCCAGCAACCTTTTTGAATATCCGTGTAAAATATAAGCGATCGGAATAACCAACGCTTTCCGCAATTTCCTGAATGGTCGCGCTCGTATTTTTCATTAGCTCCTTCGCATGATCAATTCTCACCTGAATGACATAATCAATGAGACTATGCCCTGTTTCCTTTTTAAACACCTTGGACAAGTTTTTGGCGCTATAGCTTAAGGCCTGCGCCAACTGCTCAAGCGTAATCGGCTCCATATAATGATCATGAATATAACGAAGCGCTTGTGCTGCTAGGTCGGGCTTCGATAGAGATACATCTTGCTTTTGCAGCTGAATGAATACCTCATAAACAAATTGATGAAATAACGTATTGACATGAAACCTCTCCAAAGAATGCGATATTTGCCACTCTTGTGCCATTACGTTAACCATTCGAAACAGTGGGATCGGGTATTGCGGGGCGAAGCCATATTGCATATGGAACGGGTTGTTATTTTCAATAAGTGATAAAATCTCTTGCCTGCAAGGATGCGGAATAAGTGCTTTATAGAAGATTAAGTAATAATCAAAATTCTCCTCCAGCCTGTCTATATCCAAGCACATTCCTTTGCCCCCATGCAGTACATGAAATCGCTCCGCCTTATATAGATGACCGTCCAAACATACATTTGCGCTGCCAATAGTCGTATATAAGAATCCGCTTGCTGGAAGACGGTAGGATTGCAGCCTATCGCCAAGTTTCATCCTATGGTGACGAACATCCAACACCTTAATTGAGGCGTGGTTCCAAAGCCTAATAAGATCATTCCACTCCACTTTCCGAGTTCAGCTCCTCTAGCGTTTACTTTGTGCTGCTCACAGATCGACCGAAGAAAAGCCGACTACTTGATCATGATGGTTCAGCCTTTTATGTATGGTTCCTTGCAGAGCATATTAACAAGCATTCTAATGATAACCATTCTCATTGTCAATTCCTTTCTTACTAGTACCTGGTACTACAATAAGTTGGTACTTTTACGTTTTGGAATATGATGTAAACTAAAGACATGAACAACAAATCGACTCGGGAGGCTTTCTCAAATGGAAAAAATGGAAACGATGCAAGTACGCAAACCAGCAAATTTTTATCGCCGCCGCAATACCCCAACATATACCTTCATGGCTTGGGCAGCTTTTCTTATAGCATGTGGCTTCGAATTCATCGGTATTTACACGCTTAAACAGCCAATGTCTGTGCAAGGGTATTACGCTGTAACCGGCATACTTTTAATTATCACTTCATTTCTTCTGCAGAAGGTTGCGCGCGACAATGACGAGGATAAGTTTCTCAAAGACTACAACCCGGGCTACAGAAGCCGCAATACACCCGCTTTTTCGTTCATGGCTTGGGCTGGCTTTATCATTGCTATTCTCGCTCAATATATAGGTATTTACACGCTAGAGGAGCCGCTTTATGTCAAAGGCTACTACGCGATTGCCGGTGCTTTCTTAATCGTTTCTTGCCTCGTTTTGCAAAAGACCATTCGAGATAATGAAGAAGACAGCGTGCATACAAAAACAGAAGATTTAGAAAGCTAGAAAATAATAAAAAGCCTCCCCTTTAAAGATGAATTGGGGAGGCTTTCTTTCGATCAATCCGTTTAGCTATTCGACTTTAATAGAATCAAAAAACTTCTCTTGCACGACCTTGGCAGACTTGTCGAGCAAGCCTTGAAGATCTGAACCTTTTTTGGAGAAAACCTCTTGCAGCACATTCGTTACTTCGCCGTAGTAATCCTGCGTGTTGTATTGCGCTTCAGGTTTGCCGTCAAGCAAAGAATCGGATTCAGCGTTATATTTGTAGACGTTATCGTATTTATCAAATATAGCCTGTGCTTTTTGACCGTATTCCGATGAAGGGCTGTAGTAGTTCATTTGCGGCGGAATATAGTATTTGCCTTCTGTTTGGCGTTTTTGGATATCGGTTTCAAGAGACTCTAGACCTTTATCGGTAAAGTAATCGAATGTAATATAGCGGAAAGCAATTTCTTGTTCGTCCTTCGTTGCATTTGGATTGATCACGAGGTAATCGCCGCCAAGCACGCCTGTATGCTTGCCGCCTTTCTCTGCTGCCGGCATCGGGAATGTCAGTACATCCTCTGGCTTCAAGCCGCCTTGGTTGAGTGCTTGCTCAAGTACACCCTCAGCTCCCGCTATAACCATAGCCGTACGGCTTTGTCCGAAAGCGCCGACAGCATCGCCCCATCCAAGTGCCCAGTCCTGCGGAATTGCATTTGCTTCCCATCTAAGCTTGTTGTAAAACTCTAGCGCCTTCAAGCCTGCCGCAGAATTAAAGGCGGCTGTTACTTTGCCGTCAGCGATCGTCTGAACATCGCCGCCTGCCTCAAACAAGAAGTTGGTCCAGTTCCAGCCTGCTTCTGTACCTTTGCCCATCGGTGCAATACCCGCAATGCCTTTCTTCGGATCAGCTACTGCTTTCGCAGTGTTGTACATATCGTCCCATGTCCAGTCATACGATGGAATCGGTACACCTTTCTCGTCAAGCAGCTTCTTGTTTACAACCGTAGTTGTAACATAGGCTTTCTGGGATACCCCGAACACCTTGCCGTCAATGATAAATTGGCTTTGCAGCACAGGGTTGATTTGATCCTTGAATGGATAACTGTCCCACAGCTCCGTAATGTCGGCTACCCAGCCGCGCTCCTGCAAAAACTTAGCTTCTGTTGCCCAAGTGTTGAAAAATGTCGGCGCTTCGTTTGCTGCCATTTTGATGCCGATTTCGCTTGGGTTGTAGTGCCAGTCGCTTTTTACGATTTCCACGTTAGGATAAACCTCGTTAAAACGTTTGATTTTGTCATCTTCCAGCTTGCGGTTCTCAACCTGATCTGGCAATGGATAATAAATGCTGATCGTAATTTTCTTGTCTTTAATATCTTCCTTCGGAGGATCTGTTTCCTTGCTGCCTGCATTGTTTGTCGCTGCATTCGTTGGTTTATCGGTTTCTTTTGGATCGTTGGTCTCCTTGCTGCCACCGCTGCAAGCCGCAAGAATTGAGCATATCATGACCAAACAAATCAACACTGCCACGTTTTTCTTTAGCATCGATATTCCCCTTCACCATTCGTATTTTCACTACATCCTCATCATAAAGGAGACGTTTTCATTTGGGCGAGGTGTATTCTTATTCCGATCATGTGTATGTCTACGAACTGCTTATCCCTTAACCCCGCCAAGATGAAGTCCGCGCATAATGAACTTTTGGAACGCCAGAAACACGAGAATCGGCGGCAGCATCACCATCGTAAGGATCGCGAAACGAATGTTCAGATTGAGCCTTTGCGCACTGATGACGTATTTATATACGGCTGTCGCAAGCGGATATTTCTTATCGCTGTGCATCACAAGCGAAGGCCAGAACCAATCGTTCCATGCCGTTGAGAAAACAAATATTGCGAGCGTGGAGAAAATAGGAATGGAAAGCGGAATCGCGATAAGGCTGAAGCATTTCCAGTCTGACGCACCGTCGATTCGAGCCGCTTCAATCATTTCATGATGGATACCATCGAAGAAATTTTTAAGCAGCAGCAGATAGAATGCACTCGCACTGGCTGGCAGCCAGAAAGCCGCATACGTATTAAGCAAACCAAGATCCTTCAGATTAAGAAAGTTCGGAATGATATAAGTGCTCGGCGGTATGAAAAGTGTAATCATGAAAAAAAAGTAGATTCCCTTCTGATACGGAACATTAAGTTTGGAGAGGCTAAAGGCTGCTAAACCGAGCACGACGATGGTCATAATCATATTGCCGCCAAAAATCATAAGCGTGTTTTTCAAAAACTGCGGCAGATTAATAAAATTCCAGCCTGTTCGATAGTTGTCGAAATGCCACTCCGATGGCAAAAAGTGCGGCGGAAACGAGTTCACTTCGGTGTTTGCTTTCAAACCGTTAAACAATGCAGTAGCAATGGGATAAAGCATCGAGGCAACCATTGCAATTATGACAAGGATAATAAGCAGAAACCCTACCTTGTTTTTATTTCTGCGCAAATCGTGACTGGATAATATCCCTCTGTCTAAGCTCTTCATCACTTGCCCGCCCCCCTGTTGTTCAGCCTGAATTGTAAAAGTGCCAAACCGCCAAGGACGACGAACATAAGTACACCCAGTGCAGAAGCTACCCCGTAATCAAGCTTCGTAAATGCATATTTGACGATAAACAGCGAGTAAGTGAGCGTTGCTTTGTTCGGACCGCCGTCAAGCAAGGCCAGCTGAGATTGGAAACCTTGCGTCGTTGCAATCAACTGCAAGAGGAACAGAAGCAGAATCAAGCCGCGAATCGACGGAAGCGTAATATGCCAGATACGGCGGAATATGCCTGCGCCATCAATTTCTGCTGCCTCATACCAGTCCCGCGGGATACTAAGAACAGCAGCCAAATAAATGAGCATGCCTGAACCGAACTGCTGCCATGTTTCCATGACGACAAGCGAAATCATCGACCAGCTTTTATTCGTTAGGAAGGCTATTTGGTCTAGCCCCGCTTCCGTCAGCAATCCGTTAATCGGACCTACCGGATCATAGAACCATCTCCATAAGCCGTATAACACAACAGCAGGCACGACGTTCGGCAAATATGCCGCCACGCGAACGAAGCCTTGAAAGCGACGCAGCTCTGATATCGCGATTGCAAACAGAATAGGAACCCAAAAGCCGATAACCATACATAAAAACATGTAGTACAGCGTATTTTTCACACCAATCCATACATCAGGATCGTTAAAAATCGTCTTGTAGTTATCAAACCCCACGAACGTATTGCCCTTTACAAAATCGATCGTATAGAAGCTGTAAATAATACCTTTCGTTATCGGCACCCACAAAAATAAAATAAAAATGATAGCTGCGGGCAGCAGAAACAAATAGCCCGAAATATGTCTTTTCCACCTGCCAGCCTTTCTCTGCACCTTGCTATCGAGCGGCTCGCCTACTACAACGGATTGTTCCATCTGAGTTTCCCTCATTTCTTTTCTATTGCTCTATACCATTCTAGAAGCAAGGCGGCTAACTGGTAATGTGCAAATCTAAGACAATGATAGCTATTTTTACTTCATCTTATTTCTTGTCGTCCTTCTTAAGCTCGCTTGGGCTCATCCCATAATATTTTTTAAATATTTTGCTAAAATGCTCAGGAGATTCGTAGCCGACGCGCTCCGAAATCTCGTATCTTCGCAAATCGGTAAACAAAATAAGCTTTCGACTCTCCTCCATTCGAAGCTTTATTACGTACTCCCATAAGTTATAGCCCGTATCCTTCTTGAACAAATAGCTTAAGTAATTCGGGCTGACATGATTTTTTTGGGCGACCTCATGCAGCGTCAGTCCCTTTTGAGCAAAGTTGCGATCGATATATGCCTTCGACTTCTCTACAATGAGGCTATTCTGTTCGCTTAGCTCTTCGGCAGTAGGGTCCTGCGTATAGGTGCTCCAATTAAAATCACCGTAATAAAACACATAATGATCACGGTGCTCATGGTTCCACAAGATCGCTTTGCGCGCTTGTTCGCTGAGCATGCCCACGAAACCAATGCCCCGCACAATTTGACTAATGCCTATGACACAGTGCAGCCCGATAAATTTATGAATGTTGTAATGGAGGCTGCGCCCGATCATATCCAATTGATTAATTTTGTTGACACTAGCTTCTCCAAACTCGTTCTCGTCCCATTGAATTAGTACACTAATCTCCTGATTGGGGGAATAGAAGGCCACATGATTCCATTCCTTATCAAGCAGCTCGTTCGCAATGTTCAATGCAGCATATTGCAGCAGCAGTGCATCCCTACTTTGGATCTGCCGATCCTTATCCGATAAATTCAGGCGCAGCTTAATGACCGCATAATAAGGCCCGTTCAGCTTGATTGCGTAGCGCTCATACAGCTTCTTCGCTATTTCCTCGGGTGTCTCCTCGGAGCTTGACAGCAGCTGATTAAACAGCTCCGTTCGCTTCGGGAGCGGCTCCTCCATATGGAAATGCTCTTGCAGCTTGGATAAGAACTGATCCTCCGTTGCCGCAGGCTTATTCATTTTGAGCAGCACATTTCGGACGGAATCCAGAAATTGATCGTTATTAAGCGGTTTAATCATATAGTCCTTTGCACCGAGTCGAATCGCCATTTGAGCATATTGAAACGTTTCATAAGCGGAAATGATGATCGTCTGAACCCAAGGCTTCAGCAGCTTAGCCTGATGCATTAGCTCAATTCCATTCATCGAACCCATTTGAATATCTGTGATCAGCAGGTCAATTTCTTCAATTCTCAAATAATCGAGCGCTTCATATCCGCTGTGTGCCATATAAACATTTGCTAAACTAATGCCGGAAGCAGACAATAAACTGCATAAACCCTCACATATTAAAGGCTCGTCATCTACGATCAATATATTGTACATTTATCTTCCTCCCCGTCTGCATTCCAATGCTCACTTTGTCTCATCATAGCTCGTTGGCAAAATAATCGTCACCGTCGTACCGCCGTTGTCCCCGCGCTTGTAGCTCATTCCATATCCATTGCCAAAATGAAGCTGAATTCGTTGTTGAATGTTACGAATCCCATAACCTAAACTATGATCCGACTTGTCATTGCTTAACAAACGCTCAATTGAGGCATAATCAACTTCCTTATGTCCGTTGTCCTCCACCTTGATCGTAACCCGCTCGCCCTCAACTACGGCCGAAATTTGGATTTCGCCATCCTCGCCCATAAATTTAACGCCATGGATAATCGCATTTTCGATAAGCGGCTGCAGCGATATTTTCGGAATCATAATCATTCTTGCTGCATCGGAAATGTTCCAATGCACTTGAAACTCATATTTGTACCGCTTCTGCTGCAAGCTGACATAAGCGGATGCATGCTCAAGCTCCTCGTCCAGCGGAATGAGCTCTCTCCCTCTGCTTAGGCCAATTTTCATCAGCTTCGATAAGTCCTTAATCATTTCAGCCGATTCCGTATTGCCTTCAAGCGAGCTCTTCCAGTAAATACTCTCAAGCGTGTTGTACAGTAGATGTGGATTAATTTGCTGGTAAAGCAGCTGAAGCTGCGACTCCTTCTGCTTGATGTCCATATGATATTTATAATGAATAAGCACATTCAGCCTGCGGGCCATGTCATACAAAGCAGCAAAGAGTACGCCGACCTCGTCATTCCGGCCTTTTCCCGGCGTCTCCGGTACTAGCCTGCCTGGCTCATAGGTGCGAACAAATTGCGCCAGCTTCTGAAGCGGCGTCATAAGCGAGCGCCAGAAATAAACAACAACGACGCAGCCGAACAATATATAAGCAATAGAAATGAGCTGAATGACATGCTTGAGCTCGCTTTGCTGCTTTAATAACGAGCTGATCGGAATTTGATAGACAAGTTTATTGTTCAAGTTGCGGTTATAATTGACCACATAGATGTAATCAGAGGTCATGACATCAAAAGTGCCCACCGCTTCCATCCCATCTTTAATCTCTGTTGCAGGCGGCAGTACATACGTCTTCCCCATCAGACTTGAATCAGTCGCTGCGAGCACGCGGTTCGACCAATCCATAAACATGATCTTGCCGTCTGGCAATGAAACGGATTTCAGCGATTCGCTAATTTTCATATCCATCTTTGTTGCGACCAAAACGCCAATGATACCGTTTCCAATAGATACATTGCTAACGGCACGAATATAAGCAAGCGTGCTGATCTGCGACAACCCTACATTTGAATCAATAATTTCCATGTACCCTTTACTCTTATAACTGACCGCATCATCGTACCAGCTTGGCTTCTCTGCATCGGAGAAAAAATAAACCCCGGTTTGTGTCAACTGACGCTTCGGTGCAAAAAAATAGTAATCATTCGGGTCATAAATATACAGCGAATAATATACGGCTTCTCCTCCATTAAGAGGAATCGAATTACTCGCAAGCAGCTTGTCGACCTTATCGTATTTCCGTACTCTCTCAATAACCGTCTCAGCCCCAGTAGGGACAAGCTGCTGCGTAATTGGATTTTGAATAATCGTCGTCGTTATTTTGCTGATCGTATCCATGTCACGATTAATGACGGTATCGTTTTGTTTAATGAGCTCCACATATGCGCTCGTCACATGGTTTTTGAGCAAATGCTCTGCTTTCATATTGCCGTACCAATGCAGTAGAAAAATCGGACTCACCATCACGAGAAACAAAAGTATCAATTGCTGCTTTATGTTCAATTTTGTCAAAGGATTGCTAAGACCCGATCGCATGCAGGCACCTCCGGTTAATAATTGTACTATAGCAAAAAAAACAGCCAAACAGAGTGGCTAGATCTACCCTTTTCAAAAAGGGCAATGGAGCAAAATCGTAGAAATACACATACTTCATACAAAAAAATGCTGCTAGTCAACAGATGTTGGTTAGCAACACTTAGGATGGTATATTTTAAGCGATAATAGATTTGATATGTATATTTCTCTCCTGGCTTAAATCCAAGAAATAATCTGCCAGCTTGATAAGAGGCGTCTCAATATTGTGCGGATTGATGTACACGACCTCGCCTTCTCGGCCATCCGTCAGAAGCACTTGTTTGCCGACTAATCGCTTCATCAGGTTTTCAATAAATACCGAGATAATTTGCGGGTTAAGAACGCCAAACTTCCCATCTGTCATCTGATTAACAATTTCATGAAAGGATAATGGCTCGTGATAAGGACGCTTGGAGGACATCGCATGAAAAATATCCGCAACTGCTACGATAGAGCTGAATAAATCGATATTTTCCTTTTTCAGTCCGAGTGGATAGCCGTTCCCGTCCTCGCGTTCATGATGCTGAAGCGCAACACGAGCGATTCGGAGGCTTAAGCCCGTCGTACCCTTGAGCAGCTCATAACCGTAAATGGTGTGCTTCTTAATTAATTGGAATTCAACCTCATTCAGCTTGCCCGGCTTGTTTAAAACCTCTAGCGGAAGCTTTACTTTGCCAACATCATGCAGGGTAGCAGCAAGCGACAAAATCGAAAGCTCTGAATTGTCCAGATTCATCCATCTTCCGATAAGCGTCGATATGACGCCCACTCCTACGTTATGCTCATATACATAATCATCCTTGGCTTTCACCGCTTCGAATAATTCGAAAATATCCTGATTTTTGGATAGCTGCAAAATAGCTGGCAGCACCTCATTGCGAATCTCCATTAACGGGACCTTACGTGATACTAATATCGATTCAAAGAGCTCTTTTGAGATATTCACCGTTTGCTGAACAAGCTCACCAATTTGAATGCTTGATTGCTGAATCGGCTTATCCTCATAAGCAAGGGCAATCGATGATAAATCTATCCGATGGTTTATTAATATTTGTATTGATTCACGAGTCAGAACAGAGTCAGCAGGTACAATCGTAACGCCATAAGCGTTCAAAATATCATATTTCATTTTTTTCCCGATCAACTGTTCCATGACTTCACTCCCTCGGACTTGACGTTTCCAACTTTTAGTTTACCATATCTTATTTAGGAAGGGTCTATTAAAATTAGAAAGATGAGAATATATAGAAAAAGCCAACGGATTAGGAAGACTAATCCGTTGGCTTTTTCAGAATCAAGTCCTGTACAGCTATCTTAAAATCCAGCATAAAACATTAAATATTGATCTGTATTCGCTTTAGTTGAGCAGCATTTTATGAATTATAGTTCCAACCATACTTCCATTAGCTGATCCAGCTGCTTTTGCCGTTCCTCCTGCATATTCCAAATGGATTCAAGCGCAGCTGGATCACCCATTGTCGCGATTTGCTCCATTTCCATATTGCCCTCTAGCAGACTTGCTTCAAGCCTCGCAATCTCTTGTTCCAGCTGCTCCTTCGTACGCTCCACTCTTCCACCATGTTTCGGCTTTGAATAGTTAGCTAATTGCTTCGGATCTCGCACAACATGCTCCGTTTTAATGGTAACAATGTTCTCGTTCGTTTTATAAGGCTTCCGCTTTGACTTAAAGTCATCGTAATTGCCCAAGTAAGTGTGAATGGCTCCCTCATTAAGCTCCCAAACTCGTTTAGCCAGCCGATTGATAAAATACCGATCATGCGAGATCGCCAGCACCGTTCCATCATAGTTTTCCAAAGCTTCCTCCAGCGCCTCGCGGGAGCTGACATCAAGATGATTCGTTGGCTCATCCAACAGCAATAAATTCGGTTTTTTGCGAATAAGCAGCGCGAGGCGAAGGCGTGACCATTCCCCGCCTGACAGCAAATGAAGTGGTTTAAATACATCCGTTCCGTAAAACAAATAGCTAGCCAGTATATTCCTTGCCTCGCCTTCTTCTAAACCGCCCTCCGTTTTAAAAAATTCAAGTACGCTGAGCTGCTTATCGTCAACCTTCTCTTCTTGAGCCAAATAGCCGATATGAAGACGGGCTCCTAAGACTAGCTGTCCATCATCTGGTTGAAGCTCGCCAAGCAGCATCTTAAACAGCGTCGTTTTGCCTGACCCATTGTCCCCGACCAGCACAACCTTCTCACCATAGAACAAGCTGCCCTCAGCTTTTTCCAAAATAACCCGATCACCGAATTGTTTAGTTACATTCTCAAAGGTAATGGCCTTACGTCCAGAGCGATCAAGCGCTGTAAGCTCGAAATCAGCGGTCTTCGGATCAAGAACCGGTCGTTTAATCATTTCCAGCTTTTCCAAAGCTTTGCGCATGGAAGCGGCGCGTTTAAAAAACTTCTCATTGTCGCCGATACGCCCCCATTCCTCCAAGCGCTTAATCGTTTCCTTCATCTTCTTTATCTGCTTCTGCTGCTCTTGAAAATTCGCAAACTGCAGCAAGAGAAGCTCCTCTTTCTCCTTCACATATCCGCTATAGTTTGTAAGAAAGGTTTGTGCTGTACCGTCCTCAAGCTCGATTATTTTGGAGCACACCTCATCAAGAAAATAACGATCATGCGATACGATGACACATGCGCCATCATATTGCTGAATAAATTGCTCCAGCCACTCCATCCCCCGCAAATCCAGATGGTTCGTAGGTTCATCAAGCAGCAGCAAAGCCGGTCGGACAATCAGCTGGGATGCAAGTGCAATCCGCGTTTTCTCACCGCCGGACAGGCTGCCAAAGCTTCGTGAATAAACAGCTCGGTCGATACGCAAGCCCGTTGCGACCTGCTCAATTGCCGTATCCATCTCATAACCGCCGCTTCTCTCGAACCTTTCCTGAGCCAGCGAGTATGTTTTTAACAAACGCTCCAAAGCAGCTGAATCAGCAAGCATTTGCGGACTCGACATCTCTATTTCCATCTGCGTCATCTGTTGCTTGCACGCCATTAAGTCTTGATAGCCATAAGCCAAAACTTCATAAACGGTCAGCTTATCAAACTCGGCAGGTGTCTGCGGCAAATATCCGATTGCCAGCTCCTTCTGTACTGTAAGCATTCCCTCATCTACCTGATCATGACCTGAAATTAGGCGAAGCAATGTCGATTTTCCGCTTCCGTTGCGGCCAATCAACCCGATCTTCTCGCCTGCTTGTATTTGCAGCGTAAGTCCATCAAATATCAGATTTGCAGCGTGGTATTTCTTTATTTCCTGTATATTAACAATAATCATGTGAAGAGCCTCCTGTTAGATGAAGACCCTGACTCTCAAACACAACAAAAAAAGAGCCGCAGCAACAAGCCTGCGACCCTTCGGATGGTAAAGCTATCCGTAGTGGTTAAAGTAGGCGTCTTCTCGCGAATGGTTTAATCGTATGAGCATAATTGGACAGACCTCTCCCGTTCGCGGAAAATGTATGAACAATGCCAGCCATAGCAATCGGCAGCTGGCTAATACGGTTATTGACCATTTCGTGATTCACCTACTTCACCTCCCTTTCATTCATTCTTTTTAAAATAACATAAGGGCAAGTGTTATTGCAATAGCCAAACCAAATTTTGTATTTACAAGGAGTAAGCGCACATGATGTCGAAGATGACATTGTGAAGGAGGCTTATATATGGATAGATTTACACATCTTGGGGTGTACGGCATCTTGAAGAAAGACGATAAAGTATTGCTCATTAAAAAAGGCAGAGGGCCGCATACAGGGAAGTGGGATTTCCCAGGAGGGTCGATTGAATTTGGAGAGGAGCCTTATCAAACACTCATTAGAGAGTTTAAAGAAGAGACAGGAATTACAGCGTTAACTGGCACCATCAAAACGACAATGTCATATACGCTGATCTGGCCATTTAAAGCGGATAAATTAGAAGAGATGCACCATATCGGCATTATTTATGATGTAAAACTAGTAGATGATACATTTAATTTAAGAACGGATGGCGATGGTCAAGACTCGTTAGGCGCAAAGTGGATTCCTATGTGTGATTTAATAGATATGCCCATAACTCCGTTTGTAAAAAATATATTTGGCTAGCCGGACATTTCTTATTCTTAAACAGAAAGGTGGTATTCAAGTGGAGCTTTATTTTAAAGACAACTTCTTTAATGCTGGTGAAACAACGATTATGGATGCAAATGGAGCCTCTGCTGGAAGTATAGACTATGAGCTTATTGCAGTTGTGATGGGTGTTCATAGCATTCAGAAGGAAGCGACAAACACAGCGGCTACATAGTATTCTTCTTCGTATGAGTATTTTTAAAGCTTTTTGATCATTTTAAAATTGTTTAATTTCACACCTCTCCGTTCCACGACTTGCGACTCAACTTCCCGGTACTCATGACGTTCAAAAAATGGTTTTGCTGTTATGCTCGCATCTGTTTTTATCTCATTTACCCCTAGTCGACCAGCTTCAGCTTCAAGTTTTTTCAATAGGGCTGAAGCTACGCCTCTTCTCTGATAATCCTTATGGACATACATTCGATCCAGTTCCCCTCCATAGGTCATGTCAGCAAATCCTACAATTTGACCGCTGTTCTCAGCGATAAAAGTAATATTTCGAACCATGGATTCCTTCCAAGCTTTGATTTTTTGGTCTGTCTCATCTTGTGGAGCCCAAGCGTTAAGCTGATCTTTTGAATAATGTTGTTTGTTTACTTCATGCACCGTTTCATAGAATAGGGAAACAACCTCACTAATATCCTCTTCAAGGAACCTTCTAATATTCATACTCATTCCTCCAGCTGGATTTTTATGTATAAAAGTAATCGTTTTGCACACTATAAGCATATTGCCGTTTTCTATGCGGTCAAAACAAAAACAAGATGAATGGGAGAATACGATGAGAAAAATATCTATGTTAGTCTGTTTGCTATTCCTGACCCAAACATTTGGAATTGTATTAGCACATCCAAATCCAAATGCTGAACCTGCTGGAGTACTTGTCACTATAATTAACAGCGAAGGCCAACATATTGGATCAGCTCAGCTCACCCAAAAAGCTGACAAAGTATATTTGCACATTGAAGCGGAGAAGCTTGCTCCAGGCAAGCATGGTATTCACTTTCACAGCGTGGGCAAATGCGATACTCCTGATTTCAAAACGGCTGAAGCTCATTTCAATCCAGTGAATAAGCAGCATGGCTTTAACAATCCAAAAGGCTACCATAACGGTGACCTCCCCAATATTACGGTAGATGCCGATGGCAAAGTGAAGGCTGATATCGTAAGCAGCGATGTGACGCTCTTGAAAGGCAAACCAAATTCCTTATTAAAGGACGGCGGCACATCCATTATCATCCATGAAAAAGAAGATGATTATGTTACCGATCCATCCGGAAATTCTGGTAATCGTATCGCTTGCGGAGTTATCCAATAAGCTAGCGTGAAAAACGAGAGGCTGTCACAAGGTAATAACCTTGTAACAGCCTTTTTTTGATTTCGATATTTATTTGTTATAAGCCCGCTGACGCAAGCTTTCATACAGCAAAACCGTTGCTGCCATCGCTACATTTAACGACTCTGCTTGTCCAACCATCGGAATAATGACCGATTCATCCACGAGCGCGCGAACTTCAGGACACAGTCCTTCTGATTCGCTGCCCATCAGCAGCCATGTTGACTGTGTCCAGTCGTAGCCATAGCAGGTATGCTCTGCTTGTAGGCTTGTCCCAATAAGCTTCATGCCTTTTTCTTTCGCTTCGGGCAGAAGTTCTTTTAAATCCGCTTCTATAATAGGCAGATGGAATAAAGAACCCATCGTAGATCTTACGGTTTTCGGATTGTAGAGGTCCACGCAGCCTTTGCCCAAAATAACAGCATCTGCGCCAACCGCATCCGCGCTGCGGATGATCGTTCCCGCATTTCCAGGATCTCGTACGCCGTCAAGCACAACGACAAGCCCGTTTTTGCGATATAATGCCTCTTTATGTACGGACAGCTTTGACAAAATAGCAAATACAGGTGGAGGCGTATCCGTTCCTGTGCATTTTGACATGACCGATCGTGAAGCTTGAACCCACTCTAAACCGAGTGTTGCCTCCGTATCATTCGTTTCTCGCTCCAGCTTAAGCTCTGCGGGAATACCGCGTTCTGCATCATAAACTATCGTCGTAACTTTTGCTGTTCCTCTCAGCGCTTCCAATACGAGATGAACGCCTTCAATTAGGAATTGGCCGCTGCGATCACGGTATTTTTTGTCTAGCAGCGATGCCCACTGCTTGACTCTGTCATTTTGTACAGATGATAGCAAAGAATCAAAATTTTCATTCATAGTTTGATTTAACCTTCCGAATATGCAATTTCTAAATTTGTTAGATCTGAGTTTTTACCTACAATAACAAGAATATCGTCCCTGCCAATTAAATCGTCCGCATATGGAGCGATGTTCATTGTAGAGCCTGTTTTGATAGCCATAACATTACATTTATACTTCGCCCTTATATCGAGCTTCTTCAAGCTTTGTCCAATCATTGGCTCGGGAGCTTTAATTTCAATGATGCTATAATCGTCTGATATCTCGATATAATCGAGAATGTTAGGCGACACAAGATGATGCGCAACGCGCAGGCCCATATCCCGTTCGGGAAAAACGACCTTATCGGCACCAATTTTGCCTACAACTTTACCATGAAGCTCGTTTTGAGCTTTGACGATTAACGTTTTTACGCCTAAATCCTTCAAAATGAGCGTCGTCAAAATGCTGGACTGAATGTCTTGTCCTATCGCAACGACGACAACATCAAAATTCCGAATACCGAGCGCTCGAAGCGCTTCCTCATCCGTTGAATCAGCGGATACTGCATGAGTTACAAAATTAACGACTTCTTGTACTCGCTGTTCGTTCGAGTCAATAGCTAATACCTCAAAGCCCATATCTGTCAAAGCTTTTGCAATGCTGGAGCCAAAACGCCCCATTCCAATTACTGCGTATTGCTTCTTTGCCATCGATACATAATCCTCCTTACGCGGATGATTGCTGCAGTTATTTAGACAGTATACCATAGCTTGCTCATTCGGATGAAAGAAGCATGCACTGGACATAGTAAATAAGTAAATCCCAATGGGCAGGAGGCTGTTTAGTTTGAAAGAAATTGATCTGCGTCAAGCAATCGTTATGCGTGTGCAGGATAACTCTGCGAAAGATCTATCGGAAGTAATTGAAGACTCAATTGGCGCGGATGAGCGTGCTTTGCCGGGGCTAGGCGTACTGTTTGAGATGATCTGGCAGCAATCCACTGAGCTAGAGCAAGAGCGAATGGTTGATTCCTTATATAGGCATCTTCATCATTCTGAGCATGCTAATCCGTCTCAGTAACGCACAGCTGCAGAATAAACAATTTGGCCTCCGATAATGGTAGCTGTTACCCAAGGCAGGCCATCATAACGATCCACAATAATTAAATCCGCTGCTTTGCCAAGCTCTATGGAACCAATGTCACCATCCACGCCCAATGCCTGCGCTGGATGTAATGAGACCATCCGTACCGCTGCTGGCAAAGCGGCAATCCCTTCATCTGCAAGCTTAAACACAGCTGCCAGCATAGAAGATGGATGATAGTCTGAGCATAAAATATGGGCAGCACCAGCAGCAATTGCGTCGACCGCCTTTAAATTGTTGTCATGAGACGCGCCTCTAACAACATTAGGAGCACCTACACAAACATGAAGCCCTCGCTTAGAAGCATATTTTGCCGTAACCATATTAATTGGAAACTCACAGACAGAAACCCCAAAATCAAGCGACTCATCTACCTTCTCCACCGAATCATCGTCATGTGAGGCAACAGCTATGCCAGCTTCAGCTGCAAGTTTGCTCAGATTCTTCAAATGATCACCATTTACCAGTTGCCTTTGCTGAATGAGATTATCAACAATTGCACGTACCTCTACAACGCCTACACCCTGATTCTTCATTACATAACGCTCAAATGAGCCGGGCTCACGATATTGGCCTTGCCCGGGTGAATGATCCATAAACGATAAATAATCAATCGCTTTCTCATTCAAAAACCTTTCAATAATGGGCATACCTGCCAAATGTGATACCTCAAAGCGCAAATGTATACGATTGCGAATCATCGATCGTTTATTGCGGTAGCTGTTAATATGCTCAATCATCCCCGTTAGCAAATGATCTCCTCGTAAACTAAGCCCTACGCCAAGTGATAATGAATGATACATCGTAGTTATGCCATGCACCGGCAGCTTCCGTTCAAACTCTAGCAATGCCATATCCAAAGGAAACAATGTATTGGGACGCGGCTGCACTTCTTTCTCAATCGCATCGCAATGAATGTCAATGAGACCTGGAAGTATGTATTGCTGCTTCGCATCTATGTTTATAGACTGGGGGTGCAGCTTTATCCAATTGCTGATTGCCAATTCATCGTGCAGCACAGCAGTTATTCGCCCATCGATAATAGCAATTGCCCCGTCAGCCATTTGGCCAGGCAAAACGATCTTTCCGTTCGTAATAATCATAGGCTCAGTGCTAGCTCTTAAGCGATTATCCATCGATATATACATCCCCCGCTCTAAAATGATTGTAATGATTTTACCATATTTTACTTAGAAAAACATACCTAGGAGTTAGAACCTTGATATTTGTAAAAAATACATTAATTCCTCTTTTATACAGTTCCAAAGCTTCTATATTATGCTCGAAACAAGCAAAAAAACCGCAAGAATAATTCCTCGCGGCTTTGAAGCATAATAAAGGCAAGAAGCGTTGCCTTTCGTTTCTCATTTTATTCTTCAAGAGGTATTAGCTTGTAAATATCTCCATTTTCAAAAGAATCGATTAAACGATCCAGCCATTTGTAATATTTTAAAGCCTCATCAATCTTTTGTGTATCATTATCAAGCACATCAAGGAAAGCTTGTTCGCTTTCGTATTGAAGCTTTAGAGCATCGATTTCCTTCATTGATCGGTTTAGGGCACTCATATTTTGCTCGACAGCTTTTCTCCATTTAATGGAGAAGTAGTCCGTAAAGTTTTGATGCCAGTTCGGCTCTACTTCATATAAGTCTTTTCTTGAGCCTTTACCCCATACTTTATTTATCATCTTCAGATCATGCAGCGTACGCATGCCAGTACTCATTGATGTCTTGCTCATGCCCATCGTCTGGCTCATCTCATCAAGTGTAACTGGCTCACGATTAAAGTACATATTGCCGTACAAATGACCAATGGATAACGTAATGCCATACAAATCCATGTTTTCACCAATTGATTCAATGACGCGGCGCCTTGCTTTATGCAGCTTGGTTAGCTGCTCATCTGTTAATGCTGCAAGCTCATTCATGTCGTTCCTCCTGAGGAGTGTCTTTCCCCCTATCATTCTTACATCAATTATTGTAATCAAATGACCATCCATATGTAAAGAACACGTTTGATACGAAAAAGGGAGTTATCCAGAGTATACAGTATGTAAAGTTCGTAAAGTTATAACTGTACGTAGTATACAGAGTCTCACGCCTTTTGACCATAACAAACATAACCAACTAAACTTATGGGAGTCGAAATATTCCAAAGGGGGCACAACATGGCGATTATAGAAGCCAAGAGGCTGACCAAAATTTTCGGAACAGATCCGAAAAAGGCGATCCCGCTGCTGGATAAAGGATGGTCTAAAGAGAAAATTTTTGCAGAAACAAAGCTTACGGTTGGGGTGAACCAAGCAAATTTCTCGATTGAAGAGGGACAAATATTTGTTATTATGGGCTTGTCCGGTAGCGGCAAGTCGACACTTGTACGTCTTCTCAATCGATTAATTGAACCTACTTTAGGTCAAGTCCTGTTTAACGGGACAGATGTGCTTAAGATGTCACCAGAGCAACTGCGGCAATTTAGAAGAAAAAATGTTGGTATGGTATTTCAGAAGTTCGCACTGTTTCCGCATCGCACCGTTATTCAAAACATTGAATACGGACTAGAGGTTCAGGGCATCGATAAGAAAAAACGCAGAGAAATGGCGATGCATTCGCTAGAGCTTGTTGGATTGAAAGGATGGGCAGACAGCTATCCTGACCAATTAAGCGGCGGTATGCAGCAGCGCGTTGGGCTCGCAAGAGGACTTGCTAACGATCCGGATGTTCTGCTTATGGATGAAGCCTTTGGCGCACTCGATCCTTTAATTCGGAAGGATATGCAGGATGAACTGCTTGAGCTTCAATCCAAAATGAAGAAAACAATTGTTTTCATTACCCATGACTTAAACGAAGCACTGCGGATCGGTGATCAAATCGCTTTGATGAAGGACGGAAGCATCGTCCAAATTGGATCACCTGAAGAAATATTGATGCAGCCAGCGAACAAATATGTTGAGCGTTTCGTCGAGGACGTTGATTTATCCAAAGTATTTACAGCATCACATGTCATGATTAAGCCTGAAACGATAACGATCGAGAAAGGTCCGCGTGTTGCTTTGCAATTTATGCGTGACCGCGGAGTATCGAGCCTTTACGTTGTCGACAAAGGTATGCGCCTGCTTGGCGTTATAACGGCAGAAGAAGCAGCGAATGCAATTAAAAACGGCCAAAAGCTTGAAGATGCAATGGAGCGAGATGCACCATTCGCACAGCCGGATACGCTGCTTAATGAGTTGTTTGAATTAATGAGTAATTCGAAATTCCCCATTTCCATTATTGATGCAAACGGGCGCCTTAAAGGCATCGTCATCAAGGGCGCGGTTCTAGCCGCATTAGCTGGAAATTCCGTATTAGAGGCTGGTGAACGTATTGAATCTACCTAAAATTCCATTAGCTGACTGGATCGAATGGCTGGAAGCTTGGTTTGAAGCTCATTTCGACCCTTTTTTCAAATTAATACGCACAGTTGTCGGCGAAACTGTAAATGGCTTGGATGTCGCTCTCAATTGGTTTCCAGCGCTAGTGCTTATTTTGATATTCACTATTTTGGCTTGGCTTATCGGCAAGTGGAAAATGGGAATATTCACACTTATCGGATTGTTAATCATAGAAAATCTCGGCTTATGGAGCCAAACGATGCAGACACTAGCGCTCGTTTTGACTGCAGCTTTCATATCCGTGCTGATTGGTGTTCCTATTGGAATTTTGTGTGCTCGCTACACCAATTTCCAAAAAATCATTACACCACTGCTTGATCTTATGCAGACGATGCCAGCCTTCGTTTATTTGCTTCCAGCTGTAACGTTCTTCTCCTTGGGTGTTGTTCCTGGCGTGATCTCTTCGATTATTTTTGCAATCCCGCCAACGATACGATTAACGAATCTTGGCATTCGCCAAGTCCCTGCCGAATTAGTAGAAGCAGCAGATGCCTTCGGATCTACGCCAACGCAAAAATTGTTCAAGCTGCAGCTTCCTATTGCCATGCCAACCATTATGGCCGGCATTAACCAGACCATTATGTTGTCACTATCGATGGTCGTCATTGCATCCATGATTGGTGCACAAGGTGTAGGTGCTTATGTATATCGTGCAGTGACGCAAGGAAATACCGGCGTTGGGTTTGAAGCTGGTCTTGCTATTGTTATATTAGCCATTATTTTAGACCGACTGACCCAACAAATTATTCGTAAAAGCAAAACCACTTAAACTAATTTATAAACGTTAAGCGCATGCTCAATGCTAGTTTGCTGCGCAAGATTAAAGCGTATGCTTTCGATGTTAGTTTGCTGCGCAAACTTTAAGCGTATGCTTACGAAGTATTTTGCTGCGCAAAATTAAAGCGTATGCTTTCGATGTTAGTTTGCTGCGCAAACTTTAAGGAGTGATTTTTTGAAATTTAATAAAATGAGTGTAATTGTTGCTGCTGTTATGACCATGGCTTTAGTCGCTGGATGCTCTTCGAACAATGAAGGCGCAAAGAAAAAAGTAACGCTTGCTTACGTGGCTTGGGATTCTGAGATAGCGAGCACGTATGTTGTGAAGGAAGTACTTGAGCAGAAGCTCAATTACAAAGTTGATATGATGCAAGTTGATGCAGGGCCTATGTGGGCTGGTATTTCTGACGGCAGTGCAGATGCGATGGTAGCTGCATGGCTTCCTACAACACATGCATCGTACATCGAAAAATATAAAGGTAAATTTGATGATCTAGGACCAAATCTGGAAGGAACAAAAATTGGTCTAGTCGTTCCTAAATATATGGATGTTAACAGCATTGACGAGCTTAACGATGCCGTTGGCGCTGAAGTAGATCATACGATTATCGGTATTGAGCCGGGTGCTGGTCTCATGATGTCGACAGAGAAAGTATTAGATCAATATAATCTGCGAGATAAATGGAAGCTGCTTGAGAGTTCCTCCGCAGCGATGACTCAGCAGCTTGAGAAGGCTTATGCTAACAAAGAGCCGATTGTTGTGACAGGCTGGACACCGCACTGGATGTTCGCCAAGATGGAGCTGAAATATTTGGCAGATCCTAAAAATGTATATGGCGGAGATGAACAAATTCATACAATCGCCCGTCAAGGACTAAAGGATGATCTGCCTGAAGCTTATGCATTCCTCGATCAGTTTAATTGGACGCCAGATGATATGGCTTCCGTTATGATCAAAATCCAAGAAGGCGAGACGCCAGAAGCAGCTGCCAAAGCATGGGTTGAGCAA
This sequence comes from Paenibacillus sp. FSL K6-3182, assembly GCF_037976325.1. Lineage (NCBI taxonomy): Bacteria > Bacillati > Bacillota > Bacilli > Caryophanales > Paenibacillaceae > Paenibacillus > Paenibacillus sp. FSL K6-3182. Next base: position 1,642,020 of record NZ_CP150265.1, on the reverse strand, counting down.
AATCCTGACAAGGTTGCCGCTTGGATAAAATAATAGCCAACATTCGAAAGAAGCTGTCTCAAAAGGATTCAGATCGATGGATCAATAGCTCACTTTGGACAAAATGTTGGAGAGCATGAAAAAATAGCGCATCAAAGGCTATTCCCGGCGGATTCAATTATTGGTCTCGCCGGCATTGCATAATACCTTAATCATTTCTCTAACGAACCGTATCATGCTTATTATGCAGAAAACGACTCTTCTTTCATTTTAACGAACCTGATAAACGTTATATCATGATTTACATGGTGTTCCGAGCTATTTTTCTCAAAATAACGATTCTGGAGTTCGTTAAAATTTAAATCCATTACGAATAGTTTGAATAAGACCTGCTGGGTTCGTTAGCTATAAGATTGTTAAAGTGAGGACAACGTCCGAACTATGTTTCATCAAAAAAGCAAGAGCTGTTCCAATCGTAGATACATCTACTTTTGGGACAGCTCTTTTTTAAAGTTGTTTATTAATGTCTTTACATTCTAGCCGTTAATGCTCTTCAACCTTTATTAATCCAAGCAGAAAGGCTGCAAACCAAGCGGCAATGGCGCTGGGCGCTCACAAGTGCTCTTCATAACATAATGTACGCCTTGTTCCGACGCGTCATGGAAGCCATGCATAGCTTCGAGTACATGATAAGCAAGCTCGCCATTAGCGCGATGCTTACGACCGGTTTGAATTGCTTTGGCCATGTCTGCTGCACCGACACCACGAGCGTTCTCTGTGTATCCGTAAGCGAGCGGAATATCTGACCATTCATTTGAGCCCGCACGCCAAATCTTAATTTGTCCGCCAAACCCGTTAGGATCTGGGACAAGAAGTGTGCCCGCGCTGCCGTATATTTCGATACGAGGAAGCGTTGAGCCACCTTTCACATCAAAGCTCGTGAGCAATGTTCCAATTGGGCCAGATGCAAAGTCCATCACTCCAGCGATATGAGTTGGTACTTCAACCTCTACCTGCTGACCGTATTTCGGTTTGCTTGTAATCGTTCTCTCTGGGAAAGAGATACGTGCCGAACCCGTTACACGAGTGATCGGTCCAAGCAGCGCTACAAGCGCGGTTAAATAGTATGGCCCCATATCAAACATCGGGCCGCCGCCCTTTTGATAATAAAATTCTGGAGCCGGATGCCATGATTCATGCCCACCGCACACCATGAATGCAGTCGCGCCAATCGGCGTACCAATCCAGCCGTCCTCAAGCAGCTTAATGCTCGTTTGGATGCCGCCGCCAAGGAATGTATCCGGCGCGCTTCCAACGTAAAGACCTTTTTTCTCAGCAAGCTCAAGTACCTGCTGCGCCTCTTCACGAGTAACTGCAAACGGCTTCTCTACATAAACATGTTTGCCTGCTTCAAGAGCTTGCAAGCATACCGATGCATGCGCTTGTGGGATCGTCAAATTGATTATCATTTGAACTTCCGGATCAGCAAGCAGCTCCTCAACCGAACAACCGCGAACGCCAAACTGCTCGCCTTTTGCTTTGGCTCTCTCCACATCTAAATCTGCGCAAGCTACAACCTGCAAGGCATCAAAACGATTGCCGTTTTCAAAATAGATGCCGCTAATATTGCCTGTTCCTATAATGCCTGCTTTGATCTTTTCCATAATCTCTAGTCCCTCTTCTCATATCCTAAGATTATTATAATTGCGATTTACAACTGATTATCTGCCATACCGCTATAAGCAGAAGCTGTTTTGCCTGCTGCCAGCGCATTTGCTTTACCTTCCGCACACCACAAGAAGCCGCGTCTCATAAGCTCTTTCACCGCTTCAATCTCTATAATATTAGCTTGATGACCAAGCGAGTTGTAATATACGCGTCCAACACCCCAGCGCTTCGTCCATACAACCGGCATATCAACTGCCTTGTTGAGTGAATGCGGTCCCGGTGTCAGCGGAAAACGTGTTGTCGCCAGCACTTCAACTGCCGGATCCACATGCAAATAATATTGCTCAGAGCTGACAACAAAATCTTCAATGCCTTCTGTCAGCTGACTGGATGAATTATTAATATTAACCGTATATTCAACACCGTCATTGCCTGGGTGAGCTACCCATTGTCCGCCGGTCATAAACTGCCAGTCTACATTTTCACGAAACGCATCGCACATTCCGCCATGGCATCCTGCCAAACCTACGCCGCTTTGAACAGCTGCAGATACATTATCGACAAGCTTCTGCTCGATCCGTGCCATCGTCCATACGGGTACGATAAGATCAAGTCCCAACAGTTTTTCTGCATCCGCAAATGCTTCCAATGTGTCGGACACCTCAACCTCAAAGTCCTCAGCTGCAAGCACCTCACGAAAAATTTCTGCTACTTCTTTCGGCTGATGTCCATCCCAGCCGCCCCATACGATTAGTGCTTTTTTCATTACCTTCTCCTGCCTCTCTCCAAGCGCTAAGTAATCTCCTAACTAATAACCCTATATGGCTTACGATAATTCGCTAATTGCTACCCAGCGGCGTTCTGCAATCGAACGATCTACCGCCTCCAGAACCTCTTGGCATTTCACGCCATCTACAAAGTTCGGTACGGGCTGACGATCTTCAGCAAAAGCTTGCATCAGCTCATGCATTTCATGTGTAAACGTATGCTCGTATCCAATGGTATGTCCAGCTGGCCACCAAGCGTCCATATACGCATGCGATGGATCGGTTGCAAGTACGCGGCGGAAGCCTTGAACATCCTCAGCATCATCGGTGAAATAAACTTGAAGCTCATTCATCCGCTCAAAATCAAACTTGATGCTTCCTTTACTGCCGTTAATTTCAAAAGCGTTCGTACAGCGATGGCCGGCTGCGAAGCGAGTCGCCTCAAAGCTGCCCAGCGCGCCGTTAGCAAAGCGTGTCATAAACATGGTTGCATCATCCACTGTTACTTCTCCGAGCGGTCCACCCTCGCTTCCCTTTGCGCTAAGGCCTGTCATAGCTGAAGCAATCGGTCGCTCTTTAACGAAAGTTTCGCTCATGCCGATAACCTCATTGAATTCTCCAACGAGAAAACGCGCCATATCTATCAAATGTGCTCCTAAATCACCATGGGAGCCGGAGCCTGCAATTTCCTTCTGAAGACGCCATACGAGCGGGAAGCTCGGATCGATAATCCAATCTTGCAAAAACACAGCACGGAAATGATAGATTTCACCGAGCCTGCCATCTGACACCAATTTTTTGGCAAGCTGTACAGCAGGTGCAAATCGATAGTTAAAACCTACCATATGCTTCACGCCTGCTTTTTCTGTAGCATCAAGCATTTCACGGGAGTCTTCAAGCGTAAGCGCCAGCGGCTTCTCACAAAAGATATGTTTGCCAGCTGCCGCTGCTGCTAGAGCGATAGCCTTATGTGCATCACTTGGTGCATTAATATCGATTAAGTCGATATCCTCGCGGTTAACGAGCGCATTCCAATCCGTTTCAGCACTTTCCCAGCCGAATTGTGACCGTGCTTGTTCAACGCCTTCTGGATCGCGACCACAAATGGCCGTCATCTCCGGCTTAATCGCATTCGGGAAAAACATCGGAAGCGCGCGGTATGCGTTGCTATGTGCCTTCCCCATAAACTTATAACCAACCATGCCAACTCTTACTTTATCCATAATAATCCGCCTCTCTTAAGCGTAAACGCCTTATGCTGCCTCTAGCGATAAGATCGCGTCCCGCAATTGAAATAGAATGGAGCAGAAAAACTCGTATTCAGGATTTAACGCTTGAGTCTTGACGTTTCTCTTGTGATCAAGCTGACTGGTAAAACATCTGTTTGTGAATCTGTCGTTTTCGTTTTCTGATCCGGGTCCAGCAATCTAGCAGCTGCAAGCTTACCCATTTCATAGAAAGGAACAGCAACGGTTGAAAGCCTTGGACTAATGATGCGCGAGCCGTCTGAGTCATCATATCCAACTAGCGCATAATGCTCGCCAGCTTCAACTCCCAGTTCCCGCAAGCGCTGCATCAGGCCGATTGCCATTCGATCATTAGCCGCAAATACCGCATCGATATTGCCTTCTTTAATTTGTTCCGCCAATTGCTCCGCGAGCTCCGCCCCGCTCTTTCGGCTGTAATTACCGTGATAGATTAGACTCAGCTCATAAGCAAGTCCCGCTTCCATTAGAGCCGCTTTGTAGCCTTCCTGCCTATCGGCACTATTTGAATATTGCAGCGGACCGTTAACAAAAGCAATTCTGCGGCTGCCCTGACTCAACAAATGCGATACGGCCGCCTTGCTGCCTGAAACATGGTCAGCATCGACAGTACGATAATGCTCCGCATCAAACCGCTGATTCACAAGGCAGAAAGGAAAGTTTTCAGCCTTCAGCTCAGCAAGGGCGGCTCTTTCCTCAGGCACATTTTGTGAGCCTAAAACGATGCAAGCATCAATCTTATGCATGCGAAATAGTTTAGCGTAATCTCTCTCCCCATCTGGTTCTCTAAAAATAAGAAGCAGGTCATAGCCGCAGCGCTTCGCTGTTTCACCGATTCCACTTAATATTTCCGAAAAATAGTAAGTGGAAAACAAATGAACTTTTGGCACGAATGGCAATATGACGCCAATATTCCCGCTCTTCCTTCGAGCAAATTGCTGAGCAAGCGCATTCGGTACGTATCCAAGCTCAGCCGCGGCTTGTAATACACGTTCACGCGTTTCCTCTTTGATAGGGCCGACGCTGTTCATCACTCTCGAAACAGTCGCCTCTGAAACACCAGCTAGTTTCGCAACTTCTTTCCTGCTAATAATCATTTTCCTCCTGAAAAGCTAATATGCTAAGTTGTCATTTCATTTAAATGTACACGCGTACATTATTGCATGAAAACGTTTTAGCGTCAATAAACTTTTTGCATATTTTTCTATCGTTGCCCTCATTACAAAAAAAACGATCCAGAACGCTTGCATCGGCGTCCCAGATCGTTTTTTCTCGTTGTCTCTTGCAGTTACTTACTTCTTCGCTATTTCATTAATCCATTCAAAAACAGCGGACAGCGCATTTGCTTCCTCACTCATGTTCATCCTATCGATATAGGATTTACGGTTTTGGTACAAACGCTCGACACTCTCAACAAGCGTGCTTGCCGTCAGCTTCTCTTCATACAATACTTCGGCATAACCCGATTTCTCAAACGACTGGGCATTCAAAATTTGATCGCCTCGGCTCTGTTCCCGTGTTAGAGGAATAAGCAGCATCGGCTTCTTTAAGGATAAAAATTCAAATATGGAATTAGAGCCTGCTCGTGAAATCACAAGGTCCGTCATCGCCAAAACATCCGGCAATTGCTCATTCACAAATTCGAATTGCTTATAGCCAGGCATAGCAAGCGACGGGTCAACTTGATTTTTACCGCAGAGATGAACGATTTGATAGCTTTTGGTCAGGCTTGTTAATGACTGTCTGACTGCCTGATTAATTTTGCGTGCACCTAAGCTTCCACCCATAATTAAGATGACAGGCTTGTTTTTGGTAAATCCGCAAAAAGTTCTGCCTCTATCCGCGTTGCCCTGCTTCACTTCCTCACGTATAACTGCCCCTACATGCCTGCTTTTATCAGCCTTCAGCATGCTGCCCGTCTCAGGAAAAGTCGTACATACTCCTGTAGCAAAAGGGATCGATAACCGATTGGCGAGACCTGGCGTCAGATCGGATTCATGAATAAGCAGCGGCACCTTGTTTAGCCATGCGCCAATAACGACAGGTACAGATACAAATCCGCCTTTGGAGAAGATGACGTTCGGTTTATTTTGCTTAATGAGGCGATAAGCTTGATAAAGACCCTTTACTACCTTGAACGGGTCCTTTATGTTCTGAATATCCATGTACCTTCTCAGCTTTCCCGTCGATATCGGAAAATACTTAACCTCTGGAATCGTTGCGATAAGCTGCCTTTCAATACCGCTCTCCGATCCGATATATTGGACTGACCAGCCCTCTTCCAAAAAATGCGGGATCAAGGCCATATTAACGGTAACGTGTCCGGCTGAGCCTCCCCCGGTGAACATGATTGTTTTCATGAATGACTAGCCACCTATCGTTTTTTATCCATTTATTATACGGGTAAAGATTCGTTTTAGCACTGAAATTCAAGGAGATGGATATAAAAAGCATCCCCAGCCGCAAGCGCTGCTGCGCGATTGGCCGAGGATGCTTTAAACGTGCCTATATCCCTACCCTTAAGGCGCAGTTTCCAGAAACTTAGACGTTGGATTCTTGTCTACTGCCGTACGCATCGCATATTCGTTCTCGAACAAGACGACATAGTTGCCCTTCTTGTCCTTTACGAGCGTCGTATTGATTCGGAATTTGCTAGGGTCAATATTATCATCAACGATCCAGCGGGCAAATTGGAACTGCATCCGGTGTAATTGAATATCTACGCCGTACTCCGCTTTCATTCGATGCTCAAATACCTCAAATTGCAAATGACCAACAACGCCGAGAATTGTCTCGTCGAAGTTGCCTGTGGAGTGGAACACTTGAATCGTGCCTTCCTCCGTAAGCTGATCAATGCCTTTTTGGTACTGCTTGTGCTTCAACGCATTTTTAACGGTTACTTTAGCAAAAATTTCAGGCGAGAACGTTGGTAGCTCATCGAACACAACTTCTCCGCCTTGTGATAATGAATCGCCGATTCGGAAAATGCCTGGATCAAACAAACCAATAATATCGCCCGGATACGCCGTATCCACGATATCACGGTCTTGCGCTAGAAACTGCTGAGGCTGCGCAAGCTTAATGTCCTTGCCATTACGCACATGACGAACGCTCATTCCGCGCTCGAATTTGCCGGAGCAAATCCGAAGGAAAGCAATTCGGTCACGATGGGCTGGGTTCATATTCGCTTGAATTTTGAAAACATATCCCGTAAATTTCTCATTCGTCGGATCAACCTGACCTGTCGTGCTGTTGCGCGACGTCGGCTTAGGAGCCAGCTGAAGGAAGTTTTCTAGAAAAGTTTGCACGCCAAAGTTATTAACCGCGCTTCCGAAGAAAAGAGGCGTCAGTTCACCCGCTTGCACTTTCTCAAAATCAAATTGATCACCAGCGACATCCAGCAGCTCAAGATCACCAATAAGCTGATCTGTTAAATAATCTCCAGCCATCTCACGAATGACAGGATCATTATAATCGCTAACGGGACGAACCTCGATTGTCGAGTGGTCATTTCCTTGGAAAAGCTCGACCTGTGTTTTCATTCGGTCATAAACACCGCAAAGCTCACGTCCCATGCCGATTGGCCAGTTCATTGGAACAGCGCGAATGCCTAAGACACGCTCAAGCTCCTCCATTAATTCAAATGGACTTTGCCCTTCACGGTCCAGCTTGTTAATAAAAGTAAAAATCGGAATGCCGCGTTTGCGGCAAACCTGGAACAGCTTGATCGTTTGTGCCTCGACACCTTTGGCAACGTCAATAAGCATGACGGCGCTGTCGGCTGCGGTAAGCGTACGATATGTGTCCTCACTGAAATCTTGGTGACCAGGCGTATCAAGAATGTTAACGCGATGTCCTAGATAATCGAACTGCATTACGCTGGACGTTACCGAGATACCACGTTGTTTCTCAATTTCCATCCAGTCGGATGTTGCATGACGGCTCGCTTTGCGCGCCTTAACTGACCCTGCAAGCCGAATGGCTCCTCCGAATAGGAGGAGCTTCTCAGTGAGGGTCGTTTTTCCTGCATCCGGGTGAGAGATAATCGCGAATGTACGGCGCTTATCTACTTCCTGTTTAATTTCTTCACTTAACGATTGGCTCATGCTTGTCTTCCCTTCATTACGTAAGGTATGCGGCAGCGATTATTTTCCGCTGTTCGAAACCCAAATGACGTTATCTTCCTCTTGTCCGTTAACCGGCCACCAATGGAAACCATCTTCTTTTAGCATTTCATCCGCAGCTTCTGGACCCCATGATCCCGCTGGATACAGCTTCAAATCACTTTTCTCTTCACGCCAAGCTTGCGCAATACGATCTACGAAAGCCCAAGCTTGGGATACTTCATCCCAGCGCGTGAAGTAAGTGGAGTCGCCGCGTGCCGCATCATGAATGAGGCGTTCGTACGCTTCAGGCGTATTTAAGCCGATTTGGCAGCTTTGGCAGAACTCCATGGCAACTGGCTGTACCGAATTGTTTTGACCAGGTGTCTTTGCGTTTACTTTAATATATATGCCCTCAAGCGGGTTTACGCGAATAACGAGCAAATTCGGCGCCAAATCATGACGCTGCGCAAATAGAACATTTTGCGGCATCGATTTGAACTCGATGACGACCTCCGTTGTTTTTACAGGTAGACGTTTGCCCGTTCTAATATAGAAAGGCACGCCAGCCCAGCGGAAGTTGTCCACTAATACTTTGGCAGCAAAATAAGTTTCAGTCGTGGAGTCCTCGCCAACAGAATCCTCTTGGCGGTAGCCCGTAAGCTCTTTGCCATGATGGCTGCCTTCGCTGTATTGACCGCGTACGACGTGCGAGCGAACCTCATCACTGGACGTATAATTACGCAGTGAACGAAGCACCTTTACCTTCTCGTCACGAATATCTTCTCCGTGCAAGCGGCTTGGCGGCTCCATAGCAATCATCGTAAGCATTTGCAGCATATGGTTCTGACCCATGTCGCGCAAAGCTCCCGATTTGTCGTAATAGCCTCCGCGATCCTCAACGCCAACCGTTTCGGATAATGTAATTTGAACATTGGCAATATGGTTATTATTCCACAAAGGCTCAAAAAAAGCATTAGCAAAACGAATAACTTGAATGTTTTGAACCATTTCCTTGCCTAGATAGTGATCGATACGGTATATTTCTTCTTCCTTAAACACTTGGTTAATCTGTTCATTCAGCTTCTGAGCCGATGGAAGATCGTAGCCAAATGGCTTCTCGATTACGACGCGATGCCAGCCATTTGATTCAAGCAATCCGCCGTCGCGCAAATTGAATGATACCGGACCGAAAAGTGAAGGCGCAAGGGCCAAGTAAAAAAGACGGTTGCCGGGAATGTTGAACTTCACATCAAGCTGCTCAGACAATTTGCTAAGCTCTCGGAAGCCTTCTACATCGTTAATATCGAGTGACATATATACGAAATGTTCTGCAAAACGATTCCAAAGCTCAGCATCGTCCGCTTTGTAACGACAAAACTCTACAATAGATTCATAAAGGTCAGCACGAAATTGTTCATTCGTACGAGGACGTCTTGCTAGACCAACGACGGCAAAGTTTTCCGTGAGCTTGCCTTCTTTATATAAACTGAAAAGGGCTGGAAACAGCTTGCGCCGAGCCAAATCGCCCGTTGCTCCGAAGAGGTAATATACAGCACCTTCTGCAGAGACGGATTCAAGATTATTATTATATGTCATTTGCCTCATTCTTTCCCTATGTATTTTTATACAACTTTACATGATATGTAGTTTAGCATATTCAACTTTAATTCGCTATTCAACATGTCATAAAAAATACTGATAAGATCCGTTACTAATTCTAATCAGAGTATACCCATCTAAGGGCTCTCCGTCGCATTGGCACTGTATTCACCCGTAATGACAGGCACACCGATCGTCAATGCCGTTTGATCTGAATTTGTCTCTTTATGCAAAGCGATTTGAAGATTGGCTGTTTTCCCATTTTCAACAGTGATGGCTGAATGCAGCATGCGGGTATAAAACATGTCGCTGGTCGTGCCTTTATCTTCATAATGATCCACTGCTTTGGCATCTGTCAGCCTAACCAAACGCTCAATGGCTTGACTATTTTTCGTATAACCTTGTACTTTCATACTCGTCGTAAACGCAGGGGAAATACGTGCGATCTGAGCGGAAACTTCTGCTGTCACTTGCAGCAGCTTATTTTTTTTGGTCATTTCTGTTGGCTTAGTTTCTAATATAACCATAAGCTGCTCGCCATTGCTGTCTATCTGCGTGAGACTAATTGAAATTTGTCCGCCGTATGACGGGATAACGCCAGTGACTGTTTTGCCCTCATTCTGGTTCTGCACCAGTATGCTGCTAGCCTTTCCCGGTTCCTTTGAGAACATTTGCTGAGTAAGCTCCTCCATGGCTCCTTCCTTGCCCGTTACATTCCATCGAATCGACCACTGCGCTCCCTCAGAGCTGCTTTTCATTTGGTCGTCGCTCCATAACCACAGCTCTCCCAAATCATGCTGAAGAAGCTGTTCCGCTGAAGTTGATTCCTTTGGTTCCCTGTCTGCCTGCCACATCGCCCATGCTGCACATATCAAAATCACGAGCATCGCTAGCATGATCCCAACCTTCGTTTGTTTGGCTCGCTGCTTTGCAGACATACGGTGGCGAGCGGGAGGTGTGTTTTTCGGGATATACATTATTATTCACTCCTGTCCTCTTCCAAATGGGTAAACATCCATACACGTTTGCCTGTAGGTGAATACACTGGTTGCAGGAATGCTGGAATAAATGCTTTGAGTCTAACCTCTCATAGCAAAATGCCAATACAACACGCTCAAGCGCTTTATTCCAATTACACTTTGGAGGTGTCATCAGCAAATGGAACGCATTTATCCATTGCACGAAGAAGTCGTCAGTCGTTTTTGCGGGTATCCAGTATGTGTGATTATGAATGACGGCATGCGCCACTTTGGCATACTTAGCTCCTGCGAGAGCGGCAGATTGCATTTAAACGCAGGCTCCGGCGAAACGGAAGCCGCGACTGCAAATGCGAAGCCGCAAGTTTCAAAAAACAAAAAAGGCGGTAAAGGTAAAAAAGAGATGGCTCATAAATCCGCTTCAACGCAAGTTCAAACGCAGGCTTACCCTTATGATCCTTACTATTATGGAGAACGGCCTTATTATCCATGGGGCGAAGCGCTTGCTCTTGATTTGGCTTCAATCGCATTCTTGTTTCTATTGCTGTAAATGGCAAAGCGGCGAGCTCAGCAGAGATGCGCCGCTTATTTATTTTATTGATGCTGCTGACAGCTTTCGCCAGTCTTTTTAATCACCGTATAGTACGCTAACACAACATACCAATGGAGTGAGAAAGGAGTTTTCTAATGAGCACATCGATACGTTCCATTCGAGGCATTGAACGTTCCTACGCATACTCCACCGTACAAGCCATTAGCCCTTATGCTTATTATCCTTATCGGGATGGCGAAGCTCAGCAAGCCCCAGAATATAACAAGAGCTTAACACGTGATTTCCAGCAAGCTGCTAACAGTGCTGCTTCTTGGCTTAATAAGGCTAAACAAGCGCAGTACGACATCGAGCAGATTAACAAGCAATTAAGTAACGAATTGTACACGGACAAGCCAATTGCAGGCAGTTTGCATCGCCTTACTACGATGCTCAATCAGTTGGAGGATCATTACAGAGCACATGCTGATGATTTGAAACCAGAGCTGTGGGAAAGTATTGAGCTGGCTTTGAGGCATCCCGCAGCGGAGGAGATCGGACTGCGACGCAGTACAACAGACGGCAAGTGGATTGCGGATTCTACCTATACCATTTCTTCAGAAAATAGAGACCGAACAGCTAGCCTTTTTTCTGTTCAGAACGAAATCAGCAAGCTGCCAACTTCCATTCATATGGAGCAAAAACAAAAGCTGTCGTACTCTTCCAGCCGTATGCAGAGGCTAATGCTTGGATCAGAAGGTATGCTTACTGGCTTAAAATATGCACTTACTTATGCCGAGCAGCACAAGGCCGTTGATCTGCTCCAGCCACCTCTTACATCAACTCTTCCTTACGCTGCTTACTACAGTTCTATGCAAACCTATTCACCAATTCCATATGTTGGATTAGTCTTGAATCGATTCCTTTAAAGTTAAATCCGAAAGGGCATGCTACGTTAGCAAAGCTGCTGCTTGCCATTCTATGTAAGTGATATATTCGGCTCCGTACCGACTATATCCTCCCATTTTATTTAATAAAAACCTTTATTTTCACTAACTTCTATGTTAAGGGATAATAATGACCTCAATCATATCACCCGCTTCCGCTCCTCTCGAGCCTGACGGAATGATTGCTAATCCTTCTGCATCCGCAATGGAAGCCATCATACTCGATTTGGAGTAGGCTAGCGGGTCAGCATGCAAGCTTCCATCTTCCGTGCTGATGAGTGTTGTGCGCACAAAACGATCATGGGGACTTGGCTTATTCACAGCTGTCCGCAGTTTTGCTCTTACTTTACGAGGCAATGCTTCACTTGCTCCCTGCAATCGCAGCAGCACCGGACGAACGAATAATTCAAATCCGACAAAACAAGCACCGGGATTGCCCGACAAGGCGAGCAGCAGCTTGCCGTTAAGCATTACTGCTGACGTTGGACTGCCCGGTCTCATCGCAACTTTGTCAAAGAGCACCCGGTTTGCATCTTCGCTGCCAGATACACTATTGTTCTTTATCGACCTAATGATGTCTGACATGACATCAAAGTCCCCTACAGATACACCGCCTGTTGTGACAATCAAATCAACATCATCCCATACACTCGCCAAAGCAGCCTCAACGGCATCAGGCTTGTCTTCCAATGATCCGCACATAACTGCTACTCCGCCGCTCTGCTCCACCATAGCAGCGACCATATAGCTGTTGCTGTCGCGGATCTGTCCCGGCGCCAGCGGAGCCTCGACCGCCAGCAATTCGCTGCCGGTCGCAAAGATCGCTACGCGCGGGCGCTTGCCAACCGCCACCTCGGCATAGCCGAAGGTGGCTAGCAGCGCAACATGTCCCGGTCGCACAAGCGTACCGGGACAAGCCAACGCGCCCCCAAGGCGAAACTCCTCGCCTTGAGGCGCAATGTGCTGGCCTGCCGCGGCGGCGTGCTTAATCAGCACCGCCGACGAGCCATCGGCCAGCATTGCTTCCGCGGTCTGCTCAAGCATGACGACCGCGTCAGCCCCCTTAGGCACAGCCGCGCCAGTCATGATGCGCACGGCAGTGCCCTTCTGCACGGTCGCAAGGGCGAGCTCGCCCGCTGCAACCGAATCAACCACGCGCAGCGTCGCCGGCGTACCTGGCGACGCTGACGCGATATCTGCCGCGCGCACGGCGTAGCCGTCGAGGCCCGAGCGCGCGAAGGGCGGCCAGTCACTTGTCGCAGCTATCGTCTGCGCAAGCCATCGGCCGCCGATAGCCCGCAGCGGCACAAGCTCGCTGCCGAGGGCTAGCCCGTCCGCAGCAGCAAGCAGCCGCTGCTGCGCTTCTTCCACCTTCACAGCCTGCCGTTTGAACCGGCTCATCTGTTTCCTCTCACTCGCCTCACCGCGGTCAGTCTTATCTATGCCCTCGCTTGCTTCACCGCGATCAGCCTTCTCTATCCCCTCATTCGCCTCACCGCGATCAGCCTTCTCTATCCCCTCACTCGCCTCACCGCGATTAGCCATATCCATATTCCCGCTCGATTCGCCACTCTCAGTCATATTCACCCTCCGCTCATCTCGCCGCCTTTTAACATTCGGCAGCTTGTTCAGCATCCATTTTACAATGTATGTTAAACTATTGGCAATTACAGTCATCAAGCGCCATGAAGGAGAAGCCTATGCCATTAATCGTTCAAATCGTTGGATACAAAAACACCGGCAAAACCACATTGGTTTGCCGGCTAACAGAACGCTTCAAACAAGCAGGATATAAAGTTGGGACAATCAAACGCGACGCGCATGATTTTCAGATCGATACACCAGGAACGGATACATGGAGACATCAAGAGGCAGGGGCTGATATAACAGCTATCACATCCTCAAAGCGCACAGCAATTTTGAAACAGCATGCTGAACCGCTTCAGCTGTTACTTTTACAAATGACCGAGGCCGACGTTATTCTTATCGAAGGTTTCAAAGATGCCTCATACCCAAAAATCATTATGATTCGAACTGCGGTTGATTCCGAGCTGCTCAACAGCGTACCCAACCCTCTTGCAGCCGCGGTTTGGAATGATGCCAACCTTGTAACAATCGTTCCCCAGTCCATCCCAGTAATCGATGTAGATGATATCGAGCAGCTATACCAAAAAGTATTATCAATATCCGCTAAGCCATAGCCCTACACTTATTCGGCAATTCCTTGTCTATGTGCATAAATGGCTGCTTGCGTGCGATCATCCACATCAAGCTTATTAAAAATATTTGTAATATGAAATTTTACTGTTTTCACACCAATGAACAGCTCATCGGCAATTTCTTGATTGGAGCGTCCCTGTGCAACCCGCTTCAATACATCCATCTCGCGCTCAGTCAGCTCATCATGCAGCGGAGCTTGCTCCTGCTGCTTTGGCTGCCGGAAGCGATTCATCATTTTAGCTGCTACCTGGGACTCCAGTACCGATTGTCCGCGAGCAGCGGCCCTTATCGCATCCGCGATCTCGGTCGCTCGGGACGTCTTCAGCAAATAACTGAATGCGCCTGCTTCAATAACAGGGTAGAGCTTGCTATCATCCAAATAGCTCGTCAATACAATTACCTTGCATTCCGGGTACAGCTCGAGCAGTTTTGCTGTCGTCTCGACACCATCCATGCCATCCATAACTAAATCCATAAGTACAACGTCCGGTCTGTATGCCTGTGCTAATCGAATGCCGTCCATGCCGTTGCTCGCTTCACCGACAACCTCAATTCCATCCTCGGTATCAAGCACCGCTGCAAGTCCGATGCGCACCATTTCATGATCATCTACAAGCAGAACCTTTATAGGCCGACTCAATTGCTGGGTTGCTTCCACACCTTACACCGCCCTCATTTTTTCGTAAAGCTCATCATTATCTCTAATTATATTACATTCTCTTATGAAACATCAGTGGGCACCCAAATTTCAATAACAGTTCCCTCGCCAGGTCTCGAAATCATCTGCAAGGAGCCGCCAATTTCAATTACCCGCTCTTCCATAGTCAGTAAGCCATAGGACGTTTGCTTCTTCGCCTCAAGATCGAATCCAACGCCGCTGTCCTTTAGACTCATGTGTACTTGATTGCCGAATTGAAGCAATTTGATATCCATGCTTTCCGCTTTCGAATGCCTGAGCGTATTCGATAATGCCTCCTGAGCGATGCGGAATAAATGATCCTCAGCATTAGGAGGAAGCAGGATCGTATCATCAACCTCAAGTGTAATCTTCATCGGTACTTTCTGCTTCAGCTCATCCACTAGAACAGTAAGCGCCTGCCCCAGATTTTTTCCGTCCAAGTGGACGGGCCGAAGATGTAGCAGCAACGCACGCATTTCTGATTGAGCAACGGCAGCCATTTCCTCAATAAGCTGAACCTGACGTTTGGCTCGCTCCCAATCTCGCTCAATCGTTCGACTAACAGCAGTCGCTGTCATCGATATGGCGAATAACTGCTGGCTTACTGCATCATGCAGCTCGCGCGCAAGCCGTTGGCGCTCTTCGATTACTGCGGTGAACTTAACCTTCTTCGCCCAGTTAGGATCAACCTGCTCTTGTTCTGAAATTTCGTTTTCCGTCGTCTCCCCATTGCTTAGCGTAACCGTAAATCGACGTTTCTTTTGCTGCTCGGTCAGCCGCTTCAGCGATTCCTTTAGCTTGGAGTTTTGCAAATAACCGTTTAATGTAGCAGCCGCTAAACCTGCGCCAACGAAAGCTAGTCCGATAATTGCCCATTTCCCTTGAAGCGTGAAGAGATCAACATAACCGATTCCTTGCAATATGATAACAACCAAGCTGACAATGATCAGCAGCCACAATATCGTTTCCGTTACCAGACGCTTGCGGGCCGCATGATTCGAATGGTCGCTCTTATTGCCTTGCTCCATACGGCTCACTTCCTTCTCTTCGCTATTTTAACCACGATGAAGCAAAAAACATATGAAAGAGCAGACCGCAAAACGGTCCGCTTCCTTCATAGCCTATAGTCTTATTCTTCAGTCGGAGCCTTTGTTAATGAAGTTGTTGGGTTTAGTTTGTTTTTAAGTGCTTGCAGCTGCTCATCCACTTTATTTTTTTTCTCAGCATCTGCTGCATTAAAGCTGTTCGAAGAGCTGTTATAGGAGTAAGGCGTGCGCAAAACATCTGCTTCAGCCTCTAGCTGCATAATTTTCTCTTCCATCCGGTAGAAGCCGCGTGATGCCGAACCGCTATCAATCGTGTTGTTTGTAGTCAATTGCGCCATTTGCTTTTGAGCTTTTGCTACTTGTGCACGGGAAGCAAGCTCATTGCGCTTGTTGCGAAGCTGGTAGAACTCTTCTTTCATTGCGTGCAGCTGTTGCATCAATTCCTCAGCCTGAGTCTTCGATTGTGCGTGCAAATCAGTATATTCTGTTACCTTTTGATCAAAATAAAGCTTCTCTTCAAGCAGCTTGCGCGTATGTTCTTCTTGTCCAGCTCTTAGAGCCGCTTCTGCTTTTGATTCACGATCTGCCGCGCTGCGTACTGTTTCTTCCAAGCGCTGCTTCATCCGGCGCTCATTCGCCATTTGTTTAGCTACTGTAACCTCAGCTTGATGAATTTCAGATTCCATGTCACGCAAGTATTGATTTAACATAATAATCGGATCTTCAATTTTGTCCAATGCCTCATTTACCGATGCCTTAGTCATGTCTTTCATGCGTTTGAAAATTCCCATATTAAAAATCCCCCTTCTCGTATTTAGCAATTTTGGCTTTCAATTCTTCAATTTCACGACGTAGTGCTTTTTTCTCCAAATCGTCCATCATGCTATCGAACTGTGACGATGTTGTAGGCTGGGATGAAGGTGCCGGTGCACTCCAAGAGCCTGGCGCTTGCGGCGGGTTTTTGTAAGGACCGCCGAAAGGCGAATTTGTATGTTGATCGAATCCAGGGTTATAACCTCCGCCATAACCGTTCACGTTTCCGTTACCAAAGCCGTTTGGACCAAAGCCGGAGTAGACCGGCGGTTCTTTAGGAACAACCAAGCCTGCAATAATATAGATCAGAATAACAGCTCCGCTTGTGAAGATCGTAACGACTACAAGTAGAATCCGCAGCAGCGTCGCATCAACATTTAACATTTCTGCTAATCCACCGCAAAGACCGAATAATTTTTTGTCTCGAGAAGATCGATACAGTTTTTTCAAGACGACCATCCCTCTTTCTCAAGCTTACGTTTCAGCTGCTCAAGCTCTCGTTCAATAACCGATTGCAATGTGTTGCCCGCTTCGGATACGAATTCTTGACCCATTTTGCGAATGTCGCGAAGACTCTTTGCTTCATGCTCCATACCGCTTATACGATCCTCCAGCTTTCTAAACACAGAACCCGATTGAATGCCTTGATCACCGAAGCCGCTCGTATATCTAGCGTTCATTCTTTGTTGAAGCCTTAGTGATTCCATACGTGCTGCATAATATTCACGCTTGTCATATACCGATTGGTATTCACTGCGCATCTCGCGCAGTTGTTCTTCAAGATCAAGCGTGTTTTGACGGCTTTGCTCGAACAGCTCACGATATTGAATTGAACGCTCTTCGCAGCTAGCTTTCTCATGCAATGCGATTCTTGCCATTTGCTCCTCGCCAGCCTTCAGAGCTGTCAACGCTTGATTCTCACGGCGTTCCTTTTGCTCTTCAGCTTGCAGCCATTGTGCTTTCAGGTGATTGCTATGTCCTGCATACTGCTGATACAACTTCTCAGCTTGGATAATATCTTCTCTTGTCGACCAGAGGAATTGATCAATCAACCGTACTGGATCCTCTGATTTCTCAAGCCGTTCATTTAATGTAGCGACAGTAATGTCGCGAACTCGCTTCATAATGCTCATTCAATGTCCTCCTTAACGTTTTGCGGTGCAAAACCAGCTTCATCTATCTTTACATTTTATAATGATTCGCAGCAACTAGAATGCTCTGCGTTTGTCTTTCTTAAAGAGGCTCACACCAGCAACGATTAAGCCGATTGCTAGAAGCAGTAAGATGATACCGCCGAGTTTACCGAAAATCATCATGCCGCCGATTGCAATAAGTATTCCGCCAATCCATTTCTTATTGTTCGACCAACCGACAACCCCCAATCCGATTAGTATGAACGGGAGCAAAAATCCGAATATTGCACCGAAATGAACTCCGACAAAATTAAGTACCGCGATACTGCCGACGATGACAAGCAACACGCCCAAAGCGCTTTTTCCATTCATCTCCATTTCCAACTCCTTTCGACTATTAGAATTTATTCATTTTTCTTTTCTTGCCTTACGTGTGTTGCTCTTGCTTATGTACTTAGTTTAGATCAATTTCTCCTTTTATAAAACGGACTTTCGGCGGTTTTCTCACTAGACTTAGGTCGAGTGGGCAGCCCGCCTCTAGGGTCAAATACGGGTTAATACCCATATTTTACAGCTTAAACTACTAATATCCCTGTGTTACGTTATTATCACACAGGAGGTGTATACGCTGCCAATGAAAAACTATTCCATTAAGAAACTCATTGTAGCTGGCTTTTTGACTACCGTATTATTAAATACTGGGACCATTCCTTTCCAAACAAATGGACATGTCTATGCAGCATCATCATCGGTGGAGAAAATAATTGCAACAGGAATGAAATACTTAGGGACACCCTATGAGTTCGGCTCTAATCGAAGCACAACGAAAACATTTGATTGTTCAGATTTCACCAAACACATATTTGAAAAAGCAGCGGGCGTAACGCTTCCTTCTACCTCTGCTCTGCAAGCAGCTTATATTAAGAAAAATTCAGCGATTCAAACTGACTGGAAAAACCTAAAGCGCGGTGACCTCATGTTCTTTATGTCCTATCACGGCAGCAGTACGGCAGGTTATTCGCGTTTAACAAAGTCAAAACAAACGATCACTCATGTAGGCGTTTATTTAGGCAATGGAAAAATGCTCGATACTTATTCGAAGGAAAGCGGCGGCGTACGAATCGACAACATCGACAATACGCATTGGGAGTACCGTTTTGTTTTTGGCGGAAGCGCGCTCTAGCCGTTTTCTTATCATTAAAAAGTGCCGGTCCAGCAACGAAAGCGCATGGCCGGCACAACTTATAAGCTTTGAGGCTTATTTGCTTGCAAGAAATTGATCGAATTGCTTTTGCTTCTCCGCTATTATTTTCTCGATACCTGCCGCTTTCAGCCTCTCGATATACTCAGGCAGTACTTTATCAACATCTACAGATCCTGTTTCAAGCGCAGTTTGGTACTGCCTATCCACATTGCCGACCGCAGCTACTTCAGCCCTTACCGTATCTCCATTAAATACAAAGCCAAGACCTGGTGAAATTTTTGCCTCTTGGTTAAATTGCTTGAAGCTATTCCACTTCATTGGGTCTTCACTTTCCCATACATAATTTAAAAACTGATTGCCGAACATCCAAGTGGTTCCTGGATTATAATTTTGCGTATATTCCGTCGGCCTGATCACATTCGCACTAACCTTTACATAATGTTTGCCTTCAATCCCGTAATTCAATAAATTGTTTAAATAAACATCTGTATGCAGCAGATTAATAAACATCATTGCTCGCGCTGGATCTTGTGAGGTCGAGGATATGGCCAGCATGGAGCCCGCGGTCTCTGACGTTGCTATCGTCTTCACATTTAACGGCAGCTGTGCAAGCTTTCCAATCATCCCCGTCTGAATTGCCAGCTCTTCACTTTTGCCAGGCTTCAATGCACCAGTTATTGAAAAAACATCGCCGGATCTCAGCGCCTCGCTGTTCATCGTCTGATTCGTAGCCGCATCTTTATTAATGTACCCTTTTTGAAAAAACTTGCGTGTAATGTGCAGTGTATCTATATAGCGTCCCACTTCATAGGCAGGCAAAACCTTAGTGCTTTCTTCATCCTTTAAAATAACCCCAGGAATGGATGTATCTCCTAATGCATCAAAATTTCCAATATAATGTGTATTAAACGATTCCCCCATCTTCAGATAAAGGGGTGTGATCTCCGGCTTTTTCTCTCGAACAATCTGATAAACCTCATCTAAGTCTTCTATACTTTTCACTTTAGTCATATCTATTCCAAGCTCTTCGGCTATATCCGCGCGATAGATAATGCCTCCCTGCGCAGCAAGCTCCTTGTTTGTTGGAACGGCATAATTATGTCCCTCAATCTTGGCGCCTGCCAGAAATACAGGATCAAGCGATTGCAAAATGCCTTGGCCATACTGATCTAGAAGCTCATCAACGGCTAAAAAAGCACCTTTTGACACATTAATCGCATGTTTATTCCATTGCGCTGTAAATAAAATATCAATCTTTTCACGTGATGCGATCATCAAATTGACTTTATCGTCCCATGGTCCCCAGTCAATTGGAATAAGATCTATTTTTGCATTTATTTTTGTTAATAAGTAGTCATTCATGGCCGTTTCTATTTCTTCTTCATCTTTCTGCGGTGCACCTGTATATACAAACTTAAGCGTATACGCTTTTAGTTGATGAATGTCAGAGTTATCAGCTTCATCCATTTCTCCTGAAATCATTGAAACGCTTTCATTATTGATTTCAAGTTGGCTCTTGGCTTCACTGTTGCTCCATGCCGGTTCTGTGCCTGACTCATTTGAACAAGCTATGACTAGAAAGAAGCAGGTCAGCAGGAGCATCCTTGCACGCATCAAATGGTACATCGATCGAGTCATACCCGTATAGCCCCCTACTGCATGGATGAATTGCATTTGTTAGCTTAATTGTAAGGAATACACAAAAAATTGCAAGCAAGAAAAACCCGCGCCTTTAGAAGGCGCGGGTTTCATTGATCGTAACAACAGGCTGTTTACTTGCTGGCTAGGAACGCATCAAATTGCTTTTGTTTCTCCGCAACTACTTTATCCACGCCTGCTTCCTTCAATTTCTTATCATATTCAGCTAATGTTTTATCGACGTCTACCGAGCCTGTTTCAAGCGCTCTTTGATATTGACGGATTACGTTTGCCAATGCTCCAACTTCTGATTTCACTGGTTCGCTGTCGAATACGAAACCAAGGCCAGGAGAAACCTTCGCATTTTGGTTGAACTCTTTAAATTTGGCCCACTTATCTGGGTCCTCTGTATTCCAAACATAGTTCAAGAACTGACTGCCGAACATCCAAGCCGAGCCTGGGTTATAGTTAGCTGTATTTCCTGTAGCTGTTATGATTTCTCCACTGCGTGTATAATGGTCGCCTTCAATACCGAAGTTAAGCAAGTTATTAATTTCCTTATCAGTATGAAGCAAATTAATCAGCATCATCGCACGGTCTGGGTCCTTAGAAGTGGAAGAGATCCCTAGCATTGAACCAGCAGTTTCAGATGTGGCGACTGTTTTTTCTGTCATCATGATTTGAGCAAGCTTCCCAGTCAGGTTAGAAGCGCTTGCAATCTCTGCGTCCTTGCCTGGTTTCATTGGCTCAATCGTAGAGAATACATTGCCTGCCTTCCAAGCGTCTGCTGAAGCAACTTGTGTAGTCGCAGCATCTGCGTTAATGTAGCCTTTCTTGAAATAGTCACGAGTCAGATTTAAATATTGCTTGTAGCGGTCAAGCTGCTCCATAGGCATCACTTTAGTATCGTCTTTATCTTTAAGAATGGCGCCAGGAATCGTTGAATCGCCCAAGAAGTCGTAATTGGCGAAGAAGTGCGAGTTGAAAGCGCCTGCCGTTGTATACAGCGGAATTAATTCCGGCTTTTTCTCCTTAACGACTGCATATACAGCATCAAGATCTTCTGGTGTTTTCACATTGCTCATATCAATGCCGAGCTCATCGGTAACATCTTTGCGGTAGACGATACCACCAGCAGCCGCTAGTTCCTTGTTCGTTGGAACACCGTAGTTTTTGCCGCTAATTTTCGCCCCTTCCAGAAACGCAGGATCTAATGAATCTTTAATGCCTTGACCGTATTTATCAATTAGGTCACCAAGATCCAGAAATGCGCCTTTGGCTACATATTTAGCATGACCATTCCATTGCGCCGTGAACACGATGTCCACTTCTTCCCTCGAAGCAACCATCAAATTGATTTTATCATCCCATGCACCCCAATCAATCGGCCTGAGATCAATCGTTGCGTTGATTTTTTCAGTAAGCAGCTTATTGAGTGCTTCTTCTACTTTTTTCTCATCCGTTTGCGGTGTGCCAGGATATACGAGAGAAATCTGATATGGCTTCAAATCTGATGCTGGCGGCTCTTCATCCTTAGTGACTGGTTTATCCGTTTCGGCAGCTGGCGCTTTTGTTGGCTCTGCGTTGTTTTTCCCGTTGTTTCCTGAACATGCGGACACAATCAGTACGATGGACATCAGCATGAGAAGAAGCATCGATGTTTTTTGTTTAACTTGCTTCATAGCGGGTGGACCTCCCTCAAAAATTTGGATTATATGCTAAATCGGCGTTGCCGATTACAGCCGTATGATTGCTGATAGTCATGAACTCAACCTTTTACAGCGCCGACAGTCAGCCCTTTTACAAAATATTTTTGAAAGAACGGGTATGCAAAAATGATAGGACCGATTCCAACAACAACCATTGCCATACGAACCGTCTCGCTCGGAAACTTAAAGGTGCCTCCAGCCGCAATAATAGCTGCCGCCGCCGTACTGTTATTAGCTAAAAACTGAATGTTCAGCATCGTCTTATACATGAGGTATTGAACAGTAATGTTCGATTCCTTCGTTATGAACACAAGGCTGAGAAACCAATCATTCCAATACGTTAACGTCTGGAAGAGTGCTACTGTGGCAAGTACCGGAAGCGATAACGGCAAAACGATTTTGAAAAAGATCGTCAGCTCTCCCGCTCCATCAATTTTTGCAGATTCCAGAATGGCAACAGGAATGGTCGTTTGGAAAAACGTTCGAATGATTAGAACAAAAAACGCAGCAACTAAAAGCGGTACAATAAGAGCCATTATCGTATCCTTCAAATCGAGCATTTGAACATATACGAGATACCAAGGAACTAAGCCCCCTGAGAATAGCATCGTAAAAAACACGAAGAAGGTAAAAAACTTGGCATGAGGAAAATCTGATCTGGATATTGGATAAGCGTACAGCGCCATGATCATTAAGCTAAGTGATGTTCCGACAATCGTTACAAAGATAGAGATACCATAGGATCGAAAAATTTGGGTCGCATCCTTAAATAGGAACTGGTACGCTGCCAAATCAAACTTTGATGGAATAAATTGATACCCTTCCCTGACAACTGTACTTTCATCGGAGATCGAAACCATAATAATTAAAATGAGCGGTACGATACAAAGCAACGAATACACTATAAAAAATATATTGATGCCTAGAGAAGCCGGAAGTGATAATTGGTTTTTGATATTAGATCCGGAAGGTATTTTCTCAATCTCAGCTGCTTCCATAGGATCACCTCCAAACAAAATTTTCGTAAATACACTTCGATTGCAAGACTCTAAAATAACGCATTATCTTTGTTAATTCGGCGGACCACCCAATTCGAGAAAAATACTAATGCGAAGCCGATTACAGATTGCAGCAATCCTGCCGCTGAGGATAAGCCAATATCACCAACCGTTAGGAATGTGCGATAAACATAGGTGTCGATAACATTTGTTACCGGGAATAACACACCCGATTCTCTTGGCACTTGGAAAAACAAGCCGAAATCCGCGTTAAATATTTTTCCGATCTGCAGCAGCGTCATAATCGTAATGATCGGCATGATGAGCGGGATCGTAATACTCGTCATTTGCTTCCACTTGCTTGCTCCGTCTATAGTTGCGGCTTCATAATACTCATCATCTATGCCAATGATGGCTGCCATATAAATGACGGTAAAATACCCCATGCTTTTCCAGGTGTTAACGATAGGCAAAATGTAAGGCCATACCTCCTGCGTGAAATACCATTGAACCTGTTCAAGTCCAAGCGCCGGCAGCAGCGAAGTGTTCAGATACCCATGCTGATCGCTCAAGAAGCCATAGACCAAATAACTAATGACGACCATCGATAAAAAGTAGGGCAGGAACATAATCGTTTGATGAAGCTTAGCGAGAAAACGGCTTCTGATTTCATTAAGCATGATTGCAAAAGAGAGCGGGAATACCAAGTTCAATACGATAAAACCTGAGTTGTACAGCAGCGTATTCCTTGTAATGATCCAAGCGTCTGACGTTTTGAACAAATACTCAAAATTTCTCAACCCGCTCCAGGCGCTTCCAAATATTCCATCTGCGTAATTAATGTTTTTGAAAGCAATTATGATTCCGAACATCGGAATGTAATTGTTCAGCAGCAGCAATACGATGGCTGGCAGCATCATTAGGTAGAACATCCAATACTTGCGAAAAATACGGAGTTGAGACATTTTTTTCATTGAACTCTTCGGAATATAGGCAGCTGTTGTTATCGCTTCCGACGTATGTTTCGCCAACGCCTTCCCCCTCCTCTTTCTAAAACTCTTGTGTTCCATCTAGGTATAATTGTATAAAAAAAAGACGCCGACATCTGTCGGCGCCGTGACCATATTAACGGTACAGTGACTTTTCAATCATACATCCTGAAATTTTTTACGATACTCTTGCGGTGTAAGCCCGGTCGTTTTCTTAAACAGCTTAGAAAAGTGCGAGAAATTACTATATCCTACGTTTATGGCAACATCGCTTATTCGGTTATTTGTTTTTTCAAGCTCGATTCTCGCCTTAGCTATACGCATTCGAACCAAATAATCCGTTAACGAGTAACCCGTTTCCCTTCGGAACAAACGAGATAAATAAGCTGGATTCAAATAAACAGACTCTGCCGCTTGCTCACGGCTGAATTCCTCTCCCATATGCTCTTCCATGTAACGCTGAACCTTCTCCACAACTTGTGACACGTCCTTGCCGTTTTGGTTGGCATAGTCCGTTATCTGCTGGCTCAATTGCTGTGTCCATGTTCGCATGCGCGGCAATGATTTGAGAATGTTCTCGCCTACCTCCCATTCTCTATGTACAAACACGTCCGTCATTTGAACCGACTTTTTATTCAACCATTGGAACACCATATTCATATATCCATAATAAAACGATGCCATATGGGTATAATCAACTTTCAACTCTAACATCTGGTCGAAGCATTCATCTATTCGCAAGGACAACTCCGTCTGCTTGCCGGATTCCAGCAATAGTGCCCAGTCAGCGAAGGGGGCTTGCTGAAGTGTATTCAGTCCTTGCTTCTGTGTATGATCACGCTCCATTATAATCGCACAAGTATTGCTGACGTTGCTTCTCTCTAAGGTAAGCAGCGTTTGTATTGTAGTACGGAGCTGCTTCACTTCCGCTGCTTCGCTTATATAACAGGATAACGAGCAATTCAGCATCGTTTTGCATTGATCAATAAATGTTTTGCATCTGTCATGCAGATCATTATTGCCTTGCTTGTCACCAAACGCTCCACTATAAAATATTGCATATAAAATCCCGCTGCCATCTTGAACAATATGGCCAGATTCACCTTGAAGCACGATCTCTCCAGCTGCATTCTTAATACCGTATGTCATGATCTCCTCATCACGGGCCGACCATTCCTCCCGCCACTGCTCGATGCTAATAAGCACGACACGAATCAAGCTGTCCGATTCAAGCGGTAACCCATAGGTTTGCAATGAGAAATTGAGCTGCTGCGATGCCGCTGATAAACGGTAATGAATGATATCCTGCCAGAACCGCTCAATTAATATAGGCTGCTGCTTGCTCCACTGCTCATAAAATAAGTTGTACGTCCCGCGAATTTTTGCCAGCTGCTCCAAATCACGAGCTTTTTCCAGCGCCTCATTCACACATGCTTTTAGAGCGTTATGATCAATCGGCTTGAGCAAATAATCGAAGCAGTCAAGCTGAACCGCCTGCTGCGCATATTTAAAATCCGCATGACCGGTCAGAAAGATTGTTACACTTGAAGGGGAATGCTCATTCGCCCACTCTAGCAATTCGATACCGCTTTGATTTGGCATATCAATATCAGATATCATAATGTGAATCGTATGCGCAGTCAGCAACGCCTGGGCCTCTTCCGCATCTATAGCCGTATAAATGCTCGCAATCGGCAGCGTTGACCAGTCTATGCCATTCACGATGCCTCGAATTGCTATCTCCTCATCATCTACAACCAATAAGTTATACAACTGCTTTCACTCCCTCCGTAAGCTTAGGAAATACGATAACGACAATTGCTCCGGTGCCCTCCGCTTGATTGCGGAAAGTAATTGATGTCCGCTCGCCATACAGCAGCTGTAGTCTATGAATGACATTCATGATGCCTAAGCTGCTCGATTCACCTTCCTGCAGCGGTTCTTTGTTTTGCAGCTTCTCCAGCACCTCAGGACTAAAGCCCGTACCATTGTCGCTGATCGATAACGTAAATCCATGCTCGGAGTCCATTTCCGCACATATTTTGATTTGGAAAAGCTGCCTCCTGTTTTTGAACCCATGAATGATGGAGTTTTCTACAAAAGGCTGAATGGTTAATGCAGCAATTGGATAATGCAAAATGTCATCGATTCCCTCATAGGTACATTGCAGCTTCTCAGGGAACCTGATCTTTTGAATCGTCATATAGTTCTCGATATGCATTAGTTCTTCCTTAAGTGTGATCGTGTCGCGATTGGCTTTCATAATAAATCGGAAATAATCAGCGAGATGCAGCGACATCTTTTTCACCGATTCCGTATCGCCTAATGCTGCTAAATTATAAATAATATTTAAGCTGTTCATATAGAAATGCGGATTAATTTGCGCTTGGAGCTGCTTAAGCTCTCCTTGCTTCACACGGAGCTGCTCCTCGTAAACATCGATTTTCAAGGTTTTAATTTGTTCAGCCATGATGTTGAAGGTGTTTCCTAGAAACTCAAATTCAAGCGATTTGTTTTTCTTCAATCTAACATCCAGCATTCCTAAAGAGATTTTCTTCATTCCTAGAATAAGCTCATGCAGCGGCTTAAACAGCATATTCCTCATAAAGAACAAATAAATAAGCAAAATCGCTAGAAACCCAATCGGAGCAAATAACGTCGCATTTCTAAAAAATAATAAATTACGCAGCAGCGTCCGCTCTGGTATAACGACTCGATAAGCAATATCCACCATTTCACTCATTCTGTTCATAACAAGATAGGTTTCGCCTGTATTTCGATCAGTCAGCGATTCATACGGTTTCTTCGATATTTTATAGCTGAGTTCCAGCGGCGCTAAGTTTTCCGTCAATGACTGAACAAGTTGATCGCCAGCGCGTAAATAAATGCCGTTATGGCCGATATCACCGTCACTCCATTGAATCGATAACATTCTATTTATATCCTGCACTTTAATGATTGCGCCGACGTATAAATCATCTGACACCTTAATGAAATTGATCAAAAAAAACTTCCCTGGCATCCGCTCATCTGCTCTGACCTCCCATAAATGTTGATCATTCATAAGCAGATTTTCTTCCTTTGTCATTGAATCCATATGCGTTTTTATTATTTTTTTTGTATCGTTATATACGCTTTTTGTTCCAAAAATAATATCTTTATCGTGATATAGAAATACAGCATCAATCAGATTATAAACACCAACGTCGCGATTTAGCTTCCCATCAATTCTTATTTTCGTTAACGTATAACCGTCACTATCCATCGGAAAGGACATCAGCAAACCTACGTCGGTATCAAGCACAGACATTTTATAAAGATAATCATTAATCTGCAATAGATTTTGATCCGTTTGACCCACGTAAATATCGAGTGTGTTTCGATAGGTCTCAGATACTTTCTCTCGAATGATCTCACGTGAGTAACTGTTGTTAATGAGCATATAAATAACTACCGGCAGCATAACTGCCATAAACCCAATAATAAGACGAGTTCTAATCGATTTACCGAACCTCACGCTCCGCTTCCCCCTAATATCGATTGAATCATAATCATATTACCATTTAAAGCGTTTTCTTGAAATCACTTAAAAAAGATATGCTGATCCTTTTTTCAAATCTATTTAAAGCATAAAAAAGCGCATATAGGATTTTCACCCCACATGCGCCAACGTCATTCTTTTTTAAATCTCGACTTTCTTTTTTAACAAATAAATCATTAGAAACAAGTAACCTAAAGTAAACGCTAACTCCAGTAAAAATGGTCCGAATAAAAAATCCACATTAAATGATGAACCAAAGGTTACTGATCCGCTATTCGCTTGAGGTACATTGATTGAAATTATACCCATCATACCTTCTCTTTCGTCAAACAACTGACTCGTTAACCAGTAAGCAATGCTTTGTACTCCAAAGAAAAAGACAATCCCGATCCATGTAGAATGCTTCATTCGGAAGCTGCGAGCCACTGTAATCGAACATAGAATCGAGAGCATAAAGGATGTGTACATCCAAATATAGCTTATTACCATTCCGAATAAAGCGCCGTTCTCTAAAGAAACATGTTCTTTGAAATATTGAATATCCATATCCGAAAAAGCTATGAAGATCGAGATATGAATAGCTGCAATAATCAAAACGAGCAGCATGATGATCCAGCCTAAAAGGATAGCAGCACCTATTCCATTGATGGGGTGCAGCGGCAGTAAGCGCCGGCTGTAGGATTTAATGTTTCGTTCAAACGTCCGGCAGCAATGGATGAACAACAAGATAAAGACCATTACATAGCCGAAAATACTAAACGCAGTAATTAGACCTTCATTCCAGTTGCGCGTCAATCCCGTAATACTGAACGCTGCTTCTAGTATGATAAAGATTGCAAGCGTGCTGAGGATACCATCGTTGCTTCGCTTCCAATCGTATTTCAACAGCTTAATCATTCCCCAAACACCGCCTTAAACATTTCATCAACGCTTTTACCGTGAGCCAGTCTTATATTTTCTACCTCATCCTGCAATACAATCTTACCCTCGCGTATGAAAACAACTTCATCGAAGATCCGCTCAATATCGCGTACAAGATGGGTTGAAATGATTAAGCTGCTTTCTTCGTTATAGTAGTTAACAATCGCATCCAAAATTTTCGTTCTTGCTACTGGATCTACGCCTCCGATTGGCTCATCAAGCAAATACAACCTCGCATTTCGTGATAATACGAGTGTAAGCTGAAGACGTTCATTCATCCCTTTAGATAACGCGCTTACCCGATCCCGTTTATTCAGATTCATGAAAGCAAGCATTTCATTGGCTTTCTTATGATCAAAATCGGCATAAAAATCCTTATAAAAATCTATTGCATCCTCTACGCGCATCCAGCTCTCTGTGAGAGGTTGATCTGGCATAAAAGATGTAATTGCTTTTGTCTCGTTGCTTACAAGATGCCCGTTAACCGTTACCGTGCCCGAACCTGGATGAATGAGTCCTGCAGCTATTTTCATCAATGTGCTTTTGCCACTGCCATTGCTGCCTAACAGACCAACAATCTTGCCATGCGCCAACGTGAGTGATACTTGGTCTAGCGCCTTCTTGCCGGCGAATGACTTTGATACCTCAGTCAGCTTCAAAATGCTTTCCACAGTCCTATCACTCCTTTTCTTTATCTTCTTCTTTTACCGCTTGTGAAACGATCGTTACGATATCGTTATTTGCAAAGCCCAGCTCCTGCATCCCTTGAATAAAGCGACCGAGCAAATCTCCTGCCATTTCTTTTTTGATATCCATTATTTTCGACTCCTCACTAGTGACATATCGGCCAAGCCCACGCTTCGTTTCGACGATTTGTTCTCGCTCAAGCTCCTGAAAGGTTCGTTGTATCGTATTCGGGTTGATTTGTAGTTCTAATGCAAGTTCTCGTACCGCCGGTATTTTATCCCCAGCCTTCAACTTGCCAATGACAATTTCTTTCTTAATATAATTCATGATCTGCAAGTAGATTGGCAAATTATTATCAAATTCTATGCTCACAATATGTCCTTCTCCCCTCAACTGCCCACTCGAAAACGTTGCATGTTAGGCAATATCCCGTTTTTTAAACGTAACAAAGCTAATGACCAAAAACAAACACACATATGCTGCACACACAACACTCGGGAATATCATTCCGCCAGATGACGATTCATTACCTGTAAATAACGATAGATCTGTATTCATAAATAGTAGATATTTAGAGAAATCGTAGCTTGATAATAACATTTTCATTAAGCCTTCCAATAAGACAGCAGTCATGCCTATGCCTATTGTCGCTCCAGATGATCTAGTTAAAATGCCGAACATAAACGTTAAAGTTACATAGATGGTTGTATAAACCGTTTGAAATAACATTGATTTCGCAACATCCAACCAGGATACTTCCCCTGTCGCTTCAAATCCAAATGCGATTCCTCCTGCCGCGAGAGCAGCAGCTACTGTGAAAATAATGAGCGAACAAACAAACAATATAACGGCTGTATATTTTGATGCTAAAATTTTGCTTCTACCATGAGCTCGTATGAGCAAAAACTTAACGGTTCCTAATTGATGTTCCTTTGCAACGATACCAGCTGTGAAAATAATTGCTACAATCGTTACAATCTGTCCGACTCCATTTGTTGTCATAATCGATCCAGCAAATTCTAGCATAGTTGGATATTGATCGCCAGACATTTTCCAGATTAAATAGGTGAAACCTACAATCGTAAGGAGCATTACTGCGTATGCAATGAAGAAGCTGCGTTTCTTTGACATTTTCAACCATTCGTTTAATACTAGTCCGTTAAAATTAAGCAATGCGACTACCCCCAGTCCATTTCAAAAACTCGTCTTCCAGTGATATCTTCGTTTCAGTGATTCGATAAATTTTAATATTTTCTTCCCCTAGCTTGTTTACAACCTGAGGAATAAGTTCATTCTGAAGCGCTAGTACAAGCTCGCTGCTATCTTTTAAAAGCTGAATAACCTCAACCCCATCTATACTTGTAGAAATCTTGCCTGCTCGCTCAATATCATCTACACGAACAACAACGGATAATTGCTTGAATTGCTCTTCCTTATCACTTAGTGAACGATGAGTCACATATTTACCTTCTTGAATAACAACGACTCTGCTGCACATGAGCTCCATTTCTGAGAGCAGATGACTCGATACAAGAATCGATATCCCTTCTTGGACTGCTATTCTTTGCAAATATTGTCTCATTTCACGAATGCCTGCTGGATCTAAGCCATTAGTTGGTTCATCCAGTATTAATAACGATGGATTGTCTAACAGTGCTTGTGCAATGCCTAGACGCTGCCTCATTCCTAGAGAGTACGCTTTTACTTTCTTGTTCATTGCTGCCTCTAAACCTACCAGCTCCGTAACTGCTTTTATCCGTTCTTCCGTAATGTCTGATGACATTCTCTGATATTGCTTTAGATTATCATACCCCGTCATATATGGATAAAACTCGGGATTTTCTATAATAGCTCCGATATGCCTAATGGCTCCTGTAAAATCATTACGTATGCTTTTTCCTTGAATAAGCACATCACCCTCGGACATTTGAATCAAACCAACAATCATTCGGATTGTCGTTGTTTTGCCTGCACCATTTGGCCCAAGCAACCCTACGATTTCTCCCTTGTGAATATCAAATGACATTCGATCTACGATTGCTTTGCCTCCAATACGTTTGGATACATTTTTTAAAGAAAGTACGGGGATTGTTCCCTTTATTTCAGAAGATGATTTCATCATTTCCTTACCTCCATCGTCTTAGTGTTCTAGTTAAATAGTACACTAGGTCTAAGCAGATGTAAAGGGGCAATTTTTAGGTCGATTTTACCTATTATGAAATTAAACACAAAAAAACTCTTAAGATCATAATGATCTTAAGAGTTTGTGTTAGTAAAGTTGGTGCCGATGAGAGGACTCGAACCTCCACGGTTTCCCTCACGATTTTGAGTCGCGCGCGTCTGCCATTCCGCCACATCGGCATTTCAGTAAAGATGGCGTGCCCTAAGAGATTCGAACTCCTGGCCTTTTGATTCGTAGTCAAACGCTCTATCCAGCTGAGCTAAGGGCACATATTTGTTGCAAAGAGAAATCTGTGGAGGCGCCACCCAGACTCGAACTGGGGGTAGAGCTTTTGCAGAGCTCTGCCTTACCACTTGGCTATGGCGCCAAATAAATGGAGCGGAAGACGGGAATCGAACCCGCGACCCTCGCCTTGGCAAGGCGATGCTCTACCGCTGAGCCACTTCCGCATATAAATGGCTGGGGATTCAGGGATCGAACCTGAGAATGACGGAGTCAAAGTCCGTTGCCTTACCGCTTGGCTAATCCCCAACAAAATACGTGATGCTAATTTTTGAATTAATGGGGCGATCGAGGGGAATTGAACCCCCGAGTGTCGGATCCACAAACCGATGCGTTAACCACTTCGCCACGACCGCCATATTCAAATGTTTTATTGGCAGGGGCAGCAGGAATTGAACCCACACCAAAGGTTTTGGAGACCTTTGTTCTACCTTTAAACTATGCCCCTAAGGTAAAAAAATGGTGGAGGATGATGGATTCGAACCACCGAACTCAGAGAGAGCAGATTTACAGTCTGCCGTGTTTAGCCACTTCACTAATCCTCCATGTGGTGCCGTCGAGAGGACTTGAACCCCCAACCTACTGATTACAAGTCAGTTGCTCTACCAGTTGAGCTACAACGGCATATTCACTTGTGTTGCTTGTACTGCATCAATGGTGGCTCGGGACGGAATCGAACCGCCGACACGAGGATTTTCAGTCCTCTGCTCTACCGACTGAGCTACCGAGCCTGATGTTGTTTTTTTAAGTGGCGGAGCTGACGGGATTCGAACCCGCGGTCTCCTGCGTGACAGGCAGGCATGTTGGGCCACTACACCACAGCTCCACATCATGTTCTCGGAAAGTTCCGAAAGGTAAAGAATTTGGTTGCGGGGGCAGGATTTGAACCTGCGGCCTTCGGGTTATGAGCCCGACGAGCTACCGGGCTGCTCCACCCCGCGTCATTATTATAGATTAATTGGTGGAGGATGACGGGATCGAACCGCCGACCCTCTGCTTGTAAGGCAGATGCTCTCCCAGCTGAGCTAATCCTCCATGTTGAGCGACCTTTATATCTTATCATAGGTCATTCTTTTTTGTCAATCTTTTTTTAAAAGAAAAGTTGGTGACCCGTAGGGGACTCGAACCCCTGTTACCTCCGTGAAAGGGAGGTGTCTTAACCACTTGACCAACGGGCCTTGCTGGCAGAGAGGAAGGGATTCGAACCCTCGAGACCCGGTTAGAGCCTACACGATTTCCAATCGTGCTCCTTCGACCACTCGGACACCTCTCTACAATGGCTCCCCGAACAGGACTCGAACCTGTGACAACTCGATTAACAGTCGAGTGCTCTACCAACTGAGCTATCAGGGAATATTAAGCATTCAAAGCAAATTGCGCTCTGAAAACTGGATACGAAAGATTAGGCTTGCTGAAGCCTTTTTAGCTGCTGTCTACTGGATGTATGGGTCACAGTAAACGTGTTTAGGATAAGCCCTCGACCGATTAGTATTCGTCAGCTACACACATTGCTGTGCTTCCACCCCGAACCTATCAACCTCGTCGTCTTCAAGGGGTCTTACATACTGGGAAATCTCATCTTGAGGGGGGCTTCACGCTTAGATGCTTTCAGCGCTTATCCCGTCCGTACTTGGCTACCCAGCGGTGCTCCTGGCGGAACAACTGGTACACCAGCGGTACGTCCATCCCGGTCCTCTCGTACTAAGGACAGCTCCTCTCAAATTTCCTGCGCCCGCGACAGATAGGGACCGAACTGTCTCACGACGTTCTGAACCCAGCTCGCGTACCGCTTTAATGGGCGAACAGCCCAACCCTTGGGACCTACTTCAGCCCCAGGATGCGATGAGCCGACATCGAGGTGCCAAACCTCCCCGTCGATGTGGACTCTTGGGGGAGATAAGCCTGTTATCCCCAGGGTAGCTTTTATCCGTTGAGCGATGGCCCTTCCATTCGGTACCACCGGATCACTAAGCCCTACTTTCGTACCTGCTCGACTTGTAGGTCTCGCAGTCAAGCTCCCTTATGCCTTTGCACTCTTCGAATGATTTCCAACCATTCTGAGGGAACCTTTGGGCGCCTCCGTTACATTTTAGGAGGCGACCGCCCCAGTCAAACTGTCCACCTGACACGGTCCCCGAACCGGTTTCACGGTTCTAGGTTAGAACTCCGATACGATCAGGGTGGTATCCCAACGTTGCCTCCACACAAGCTGGCGCTCATGCTTCAAAGGCTCCCACCTATCCTGTACAGATCGTACCAAAGTTCAATATCAAGTTACAGTAAAGCTCCATGGGGTCTTTCCGTCTTGTCGCGGGTAACCTGCATCTTCACAGGTATTAAAATTTCACCGGATCTCTCGTTGAGACAGCGCCCAAGTCGTTACGCCATTCGTGCGGGTCAGAATTTACCTGACAAGGAATTTCGCTACCTTAGGACCGTTATAGTTACGGCCGCCGTTTACTGGGGCTTCGGTTCACAGCTTCGGGTTACCCCTAACCGCTCCCCTTAACCTTCCAGCACCGGGCAGGCGTCAGCCCGTATACTTCGCCTTACGGCTTCGCACAGACCTGTGTTTTTGCTAAACAGTCGCTTGGGCCTTTTCACTGCGGCCCCCTCGGGCTATTCACCCTACCGAGGCACC